>NZ_JBCEBT010000004.1:0-394852 GCF_049472435.1 Sphingomonas sp. 4RDLI-65
GGGAACCTGCGGCTGGATCACCTCCTTTCTAAGGATATCGGCAGAAAGCGCCGACAGGCCCGCATCTTCGGATGCCACCCTGTCGGAAGAGCTTCTTCCATTCCAAAGAACATTAGCCGCCGTCCTCATGTCCCTTCATCAACTGGATCCACACTCGAGAGGGTGTGGAAGCCTGAGCTGGCACCTCCCGCCTAGCGGTCCTTCGGACCAGCTTAGGGCGAGAAGGGCCCCATCAAAGTACTACTTTGATGGGATCCCAATGGGGCCGGTAGCTCAGGTGGTTAGAGCGCACGCCTGATAAGCGTGAGGTCGTAAGTTCAACTCTTACTCGGCCCACCATTCTCGCAAAGCTCGAATGGTCAGACAGGTTGTGCCCTTGGCATGGCTTTGAGGACCTTCGGTCGAATTGGTAGGGGGCCTTAGCTCAGCTGGGAGAGCGGTTGCTTTGCAAGCATCAGGTCATCGGTTCGATCCCGATAGGCTCCACCAAGTCGCAGGAGAAGAGACGAGGCAGCAAAGCTGCCGCGCACTTCACCAAGGCCGGCCAGCGCGACAAAGCGCGCCACAAGGCGCAGCTTTGCTGCGACTGACGGCGCGCGGGCTTTGGGCGACACGCTAACCACATATCCAGGTGATGAAGAGAAACGGTTCGCCGTGCGAGAGCACGGTGATTGGGTCGAGACGACCCGTATTTGACATTGTGAATGGGTTTTTTAAAATCGATGCCGTGAGGTGCTCGATTTTGGAGACGAGGATTGCTTCGGCAATTCGCAGAGCGCTTCGGCGTGATGGGAATTAGACGAGCGGTTCGAGACTCCAGATATCGACATCATCATACTAAATAATCTGGCTGAGATTATAATCATCCGCACCTGACAAAGGCCAACGCGCACTGCTCTGCCGAGTTGGTGATCCGTTGGGCTTCCCATCAAAGTAATACTTTGATGGGTTCCCAGAGGACACCCAGTGATGTCGTTGGTGGTGTGGACTCTCAAGCGTGAGGTAAGGGCAATTCGTGGATGCCTTGGCACATACAGGCGATGAAGGACGTGGCACGCTGCGATAAGCGTCGGTGAGCTGTGAGCAAGCATTGACCCGACGATTTCCGAATGGGGAAACCCACCTATCCCGATTAATTCTACTTGAGCAGCAATGCTGGGGTAGAGTTAATTAGGTTAGGTATCACTTAGCTGAATACATAGGCTTCGTGAAGCGAACCCGGCGAACTGAAACATCTCAGTAGCTGGAGGAAAAGACATCAACCGAGATTCCGTTAGTAGTGGCGAGCGAACGCGGACCAGGCCAGTGCCTGAATTTCAACTAGTAGAAGTCTCTGGAAAGTGACGCCATAGCGGGTGACAGCCCCGTATACGAAAGTGAGAATTCAGGACTCGAGTAGGGCGGAACACGTGAAATTCTGTCTGAACATGGGGGGACCACCCTCCAAGCCTAAATACTCGTATGTGACCGATAGCGAACTAGTACCGTGAGGGAAAGGTGAAAAGCACCCCGATGAGGGGAGTGAAACAGTACCTGAAACGGATTGCCTACAAGCAGTTGGAGGGCTTTTATGGCCTGACAGCGTACCTCTTGCATAATGGGTCTGTGACTTAATGTATCAAGCAAGCTTAAGCCGATAGGTGTAGGCGCAGCGAAAGCGAGTCTGAATAGGGCGCCAGAGTTTGATGTATTAGACCCGAAACCCGGCGATCTAGGCATGACCAGGATGAAGGTGCAGTAACATGCACTGGAGGTCCGAACCGATTAACGTTGAAAAGTTACCGGATGAGTTGTGTTTAGGGGTGAAAGGCCAATCAAGCCGGGAAATAGCTGGTTCTCCGCGAAAACTATTGAGGTAGTGCCTCGCACGAACACCTTAGGGGGTAGAGCACTGGATGGGCTAGGGGGTCGCGAGATCTACCAAACCTAACCAAACTCCGAATACCTAAGAGTGATATGCGGGAGACAGACGGCGGGTGCTAAGGTCCGTCGTCAAAAGGGAAACAGCCCTGACCTACAGCTAAGGCCCCCAAATCGTATCTAAGTGGGAAAGCATGTGGGACTTCCAAAACAACCAGGAGGTTGGCTTAGAAGCAGCCATCCTTTAAAGAAAGCGTAACAGCTCACTGGTCTAAACAAGAGGTCCTGCGGCGAAGATGTAACGGGGCTCAAGATACGTGCCGAAGCTTAGGGTGTGCCACTTATGTGGTACGCGGTAGCGGAGCGTTCCGTAAGCCTGTGAAGCGATCTGGTAATGGGTCGTGGAGGTATCGGAAGTGCGAATGCAGACATGAGTAGCGATAAAGAGGGTGAGATGCCCTCTCGCCGAAAGACCAAGGGTTCCTGCGCAAGGCTAATCCGCGCAGGGTGAGCCGGCCCCTAAGACGAGCCCGAAGGGGGTAGTCGATGGGAACCACGTTAATATTCGTGGGCCTGGTGGTGTGTGACGGATCATGTGTGTTGTCATCCCTTATCGGATTGGGATGGCTTCGAAATGGTTCCAGGAAATAGCCCCACCGTATAGACCGTACCCGAAACCGACACAGGTGGTCAGGTAGAGTATACCAAGGCGCTTGAGAGAAGTGTCCTGAAGGAACTCGGCAAATTGCCTCCGTACCTTCGGAAGAAGGAGGCCCTCACTATGCGCAAGCACTTTGAGGGGGCACAGGCCAGGGGGTAGCGACTGTTTAGCAAAAACACAGGGCTCTGCTAAGTCGGCTTCAAGACGACGTATAGGGCCTGACGCCTGCCCGGTGCCTGAAGGTTAAGTGGAGGGGTGCAAGCTCTGAAATGAAGCCCAGGTAAACGGCGGCCGTAACTATAACGGTCCTAAGGTAGCGAAATTCCTTGTCGGGTAAGTTCCGACCTGCACGAATGGCGTAACGACTTCCCCACTGTCTCCAGGACATGCTCAGCGAAATTGAATTCTCCGTGAAGATGCGGAGTACCCGCGGTTAGACGGAAAGACCCCGTGCACCTTTACTGCAGCTTCAGAGTGGCATTAGGAAGAAACTGTGTAGCATAGGTGGGAGGCTTTGAAGCATCGGCGCCAGCTGATGTGGAGCCATAGGTGAAATACCACCCTGTTTGTTTCTGATGTCTAACCTCGTTCCGTAAGCCGGAACAGGGACCCTCTGTGGCGGGTAGTTTGACTGGGGCGGTCGCCTCCTAAAGAGTAACGGAGGCGCGCAATGGTGGGCTCAGGACGGTCGGAAACCGTCTGTTAGAGTGCAATGGCATAAGCCCGCCTGACTGCGAGACTGACAAGTCGAGCAGAGACGAAAGTCGGTCATAGTGATCCGGTGGTCCCTCGTGGAAGGGCCATCGCTCAACGGATAAAAGGTACGCCGGGGATAACAGGCTGATAACCCCCAAGAGCTCATATCGACGGGGTTGTTTGGCACCTCGATGTCGGCTCATCACATCCTGGGGCTGGAGCAGGTCCCAAGGGTTTGGCTGTTCGCCAATTAAAGTGGTACGTGAGCTGGGTTCAGAACGTCGCGAGACAGTTTGGTCCCTATCTGCCGTGGGCGTCGAAATTTGAGAGGAGTTGACCCTAGTACGAGAGGACCGGGTTGAACATACCTCTGGTGTACCAGTCGTTCCGCCAGGAGCGCAGCTGGGTAGCTATGTATGGACGGGATAACCGCTGAAAGCATCTAAGCGGGAAGCCTCCCTCGAGATAAGATTTCATAGAGCCGTCGGAGACCACGACGTTGATAGATCGGATGTAGAAGTGCGGTAACGCATGGAGCTAACCGATACTAATTGCTCTATTCGCGCTTGAGAGTCTCACACCATCAATGACAACACTGGGTTCGCCCAGTTAGCCAACGATAGTGCGGATGATTAAGACGACGCCAGATTGCCAATCCCCTCGCCGTCGAGGGATTGGTCCAAATACCACTACACCAGCACTCGGTGTTCCGAGAGGCTGGCTACAAACCATGCACGGTATCGATTTTAAAACCCCACCAAGGCCGCAAGGCCAAGGTGGGGACCCAGATATGACGCGCAACGCATGTCGCACCGGCTCCATTGCCTGGTGGCTATAGCGTCGGTGTCCCACCCGATCCCATTCCGAACTCGGCCGTGAAACCCGACTGCGCCAATGGTACTATCGCTCAAGCGATGGAAGAGTAGGTCGTCGCCAGGCATTGAAGCCCGTGCAACATGCAACACACATATCTAAACCCATTCACAACGTCTTCTACACCCACCGTCCCTAACCGGACCGTCGCGGGGTGGAGCAGCCCGGTAGCTCGTCAGGCTCATAACCTGAAGGTCACAGGTTCAAATCCTGTCCCCGCAACCATACCCAACGACAATCCTAGCCCCGTAGCGCAAGCCACGGGGCTGTCGTCGTTTCTGGCACTTGCAGCATCGGGACGCCCAGCCATTCGAAATAGACCGGGACTTTCCGATGTAGCTTTCCGTTTACGGGGCTACTCCCAATTCCTAGCGCCCACGTTTGTGCTGTCGCTGCCTCAGCTCCAGCGCCGAACTCCTCGTCCCAACCGTCTGCAGGACATTGTGGGGACGCCGATGGCGCCCCCCCCACGGCTCGTCAGTATTTTACGCGCAGGCGCGTGTAGTAGAAGCCGCCGTTGAAGCCGAATGGGCCGCCACTGCGGGGGTAGACCTGTCCATCCGAGGTGCCGCCGGTAAGCGGATAGATCTGAACCGTCCCGGTCGCGGCAAGCCGATCGGGACGCTCGTCGGTGAAATTCTGCGCGCCGACCGAGAGCGTGAAGTGCTCCGCGAAGGTGTAGCTGAGTTCGAGGTCGGTGACGAACTTGCCGCCGAACACCTGGTTCGCAACGCCGTTGGTCTGGCCGTAATCCTGCGCGCTGGTGAACGAGCTATAGTAATTCTCGCGGACGTTGAAACTCAGATTGTCCAGCGACCAGTTCGCGTTGAAGACGATGCGGTGCTTGGGCGCGAGGTTTTCGGCATCGATCAACTGCGCGGTGCTGACCACGCGGGCGTCGAAGTCGACGACCTTGGTGTCGTTGTAGTTATAGGCCAGCGAGAAATTGAGCAGGGCCTCGCTGAGTTTGGTCCGGTAGGTGGCAACGACGTCGACACCCCGTGTGCGCGTCTTGAAGCCGTTGGTGAAATACTGAACCTGTCCGCCGACACCGACCGGCAGCAGCGCCGGTTGCGCCGCGACTGCCGCATCGTTGACGATGAACGGCGAGGTCAGGCCGATGCGGTTACGCAGGTCGATCTGGTAGCCGTCGACCGTAATCGTCATGCTGCGGACCGGCTCTAGAATGACGCCGAGGCCGTAGTTGGTCGACTTTTCCGGGGTCAGCGGCTGGGCGCCGTAATATTGCGCCGGTGCGCTGTTGACCGGATAGGTGCCCGCCTGGAACGCGTTGCCGTTGTTGAACGACGTCGTGACGATCGAGACGTTCGACTGGCCCGGTGACGGCGCATGGAAGCCGGTGCCGAAGCTGCCGCGGACCGAGAGACCCTCGACCAGCTTATAGAGCGCGTTGACCTTGCCGACCCAAGCGCTGCCGAACGTGTTGTAATGCTCGTAGCGACCCGCTGCACCGACCGTCAGCTTTTCGGTGAGATCGGTTTCGAGACCGACATAGGCGGCATAGGCCTTCTGGTCGAATTTGCCGGCGGTAGCCGGGCTGGTGCCGGCATAGCCACTGGCGCCGACGCCCTGCGGTGCACCCAGCGTGGTATTGGGGCTGGGGGGCGTGAAGAGTGTATACACGCCCGGCGCGGTCTGATCGTAGAGCCGCTGCGCGACGGCATAGGGACCAGCGGCGTAGGATTGCAGATCGCCCGCGGTCTGTTCGTAGGTTTCCTTGCGGAATTCGCCACCCGCCGAGATGGTCAGCGGCGCCGCGAAACCGAGGTCCGCCGCATAGGTGAAGTCGGCGTTGAAATTGACCTCCTTCTGGATCAGGTCACCGAAATCGAAGCTCGTCTGCGTCGCCGGGCCATAGGAGAAGTTGGCCGAATCATACATCGATAACGACAGCTTGTTGCGGGCCAGCGTGCCCGACAGGTCATAGCTGAAATCGCCGCTGGTGCCTTTGTAGCCGAGCACGCCGTACAGTTCCTGCGTCTTGCCGACAAAGCGCGGCGTGAAGCCCGCCGGGTAGAGCGTACCGAATTTGAAGGTGTTACCGTCCCGGACGAAGCCGCCGGCCTGGCATGTCGCGTTGCCGGTGGGGCAGGGGGTCAGGAAGAAGGTGTTGTTGAACGCGCCGTTCGCGCCCTGATTGCGGACCACACCGTTCGAATCCACCGCGGTGCTGCTCACCGGGGCACGATAGTTGAAACTCTGATTGCCCTTGCTCTGCGCGAAGTTGCCGAAGAAATAGAGCTTGCTGTCCGGCGTGACGTTGATCGCCGCGTTCAGCACCGACTTGAAGCCGTGCGAGGGCGAGTTGCCCCAGATCTGCACTGGACCGGGATAATTGGGCAGCTGCGACGCCAGCGCCGGGAAGTTCTGTGCGAAGTTCGCCGCCGACGGGCGCGTCCGGCCGCGGCTGGTCTGGCCCTCGTCGACATATTCGGCGGTCGCGTTGATGAAGCCCCAATCCCCCTTCAGCCCTGCATTGCCCGCGATCTGATAGCTCTCACCGTCGCCGGCATAATATTGGCCCGCGCGACCGACCAGTTCGATTCCCTGATCCTGGCGCAGCCCGTAGTTGAGCACGCCGGCGATCGCGTCCGAGCCATATTGCGCGGTGGCGCCTTCGCGCAGAACCTGCAGATTGCCGATCGCGAGCGACGGGATCGCGGAAATGTCGGGGCCCTGGGCACCGCGGCCGAGCCCGGTGTCGCTGCCTCCATAGACCTGCACCAGTGCCGACCTATTGTAGCGCTTGCCGTTCAGCATCACCAGCACCTGATCGCCCGACAGGCCACGGAGCGACGGCGAGCGCACGAAGGTCGAGGCGTCGGAGATCGAGTTCTGCCCGACGTAAAAGGACGGCACGATGTTCTTCAGCGCGTCGAGCATGTTGGCGGCAGGTTGCGAGGAGAGTTCGGCCGCGCTGATGACGTCGACCGGAGACGGCGAGTTGGCGAGCGTGCGATCGGTGCGTCGGGTGCCGAGGATGACGATGTCGCTGCCCGGTTCGGTAGCCGCCGCCGCTGCATCCTGGGGGGGGGCATCCTGGGGCGCCGTATCCTGGGGGGCGGTATCCTGGAGTGGGAGCGGAGCAGCGTTCAACGCGGAATCGGGCCTGGCCGCATAGGCCGCGGACCCCGATAGCAATGCAACCGCCAATGCGACGGTCGAGGTCGTGTACTTGATCATCCTAAGCCCCCTTTGAAAAGTGGCTTTCAGGATCCTCCCCCTAGTTCATCCCCGCTCCGGACCACCGATTGCGTTCGGCGCGTCTGAGCGTGTCTGGATCTTCGGCATGGTCGGAGCGACAGGGTCGTCCGAACGGTACGAATATCGTGCGCATGGGCCGACGTGGCGCGACGTCTCGATCGTGGCGGGGAAGGCGAACGGCAGCGTGCAACATAGACCCTCCTCGACTGATCGTCCGACGGACCGGGACACCGGCTGCTTGCTCACCGTCATATCGGTGACACACGCGCATTGCAGGAAGTCGCCATAGCGGGGGCATTTTGACAATCGAAAATATGTCCTAACCGGGCGCTTTTGTCATAATGTTGCAATTTTGTCGCAAGTGGTGTGAGCTGCGTGCGTCGGCTCGCTATCGTGCCGGGGGGCGGAGTCGCGGA
This sequence comes from Sphingomonas sp. 4RDLI-65, assembly GCF_049472435.1. Lineage (NCBI taxonomy): Bacteria > Pseudomonadati > Pseudomonadota > Alphaproteobacteria > Sphingomonadales > Sphingomonadaceae > Sphingomonas > Sphingomonas sp. 4RDLI-65. Next base: position 7,732 of record NZ_JBCEBT010000004.1, read on the forward strand.
TATCGCGCGCCTGCAATCATCTTTAGCCGCCCCGTTGGGGATGACGCCGCGGATCGTGATAGAGCATCATGCGTGGCAGTCGGCTGGAGCCGCCGATGCGGTCACGCGCTAGCGGGGCTCGCGCTAACGGGTTCGGGGCACGAGCGAATGGGGGAGATGCAGAATTAGCGGGCCAAGCATCGTTCTCGCCATCCTGGCGTATGGCGCGTTGCTGTTCGGGATCGCCTGGGTCGTCGATCGGCGCGGGTTGTCGCGGCGCATGGGGCGGATCGCGTATCCGCTGTCGCTGGCGGTGTATTGCAGCAGTTGGACGTTCTTCGGCGGGGTCGGCACCGCCGCGACGCGGGGCTGGGATTATCTCGCCATCTATCTCGGGCCGGTGCTGGTCTTCCTGCTCGCGCCGAAGTTTCTCGCGCGGCTGGTGCGGCTGGCGCGCGAGGAGGGGTCCAGTTCGATCTCGGACTTCATCTCCGCGCGCTATGGGCGCAGTCGGGGCACCGCGGCGATCGTCGCGGGGACGGCGCTGCTCGCGTCGGTGCCGTACATCGCGCTCCAGTTGCGGTCGGTGACGCTGAGTTTCGGTGCGATCGCGGGCGTCGGCAGTTCGACGGAGGTCGGCGTGCTGGTCGCGCTGCTGCTCGCGGTGTTCGCGATCCTGTTCGGTGCGCGACGGTATGAGGTGGCGGGGCGCAACCCCGGCGTGGTGGCGGCGATCGCGGCGGAGTCGCTGATCAAGCTGCTGTGCTTCGTCGTGCTCGGCGTGGTGACGGTGGCGCTGCTCGCCGACGTGCCCGCGGAGACGCTGGCGGCGCCGCTCACGCGGCTTCGGTCCGGCTTCACCTGGGGCGCGCTATCGTCGGATTTCTGGGTGCGGACGCTGCTTTCGGCGCTGGCGATCCTATGCCTGCCGCGGCAATTCTATGTCGGGGTGATCGAGGCGCGTGGCCCCGACGCGATCGCTCGGGCGCGGGGCCCGTTCATCGCGTATATGGTGGCGATCTCGCTGCTCGTGCTGCCGCTGGCGCTGGCGGGGATGACGCTGTTGCCGGGCGATGCCGAGCCCGATCTATACGTGCTCGCTGTGCCTTTGGAGCAGGGCAAGCATCTGGTCGCGCTGATCGCGTTCATCGGCGGGTTCTCGGCGGCGACGGCGATGGTGGTGGTCGAGACGATCGCGCTGTCGACGATGGCGACCAACGATTTGCTCGCGCCGCTGCTGCTGCGGCGCCACGGCGAGGCGGGCGAGGGTGAGCTTGGCCGGCGGATGCTGCGCGTGCGGCGGGTCATCATCGCGGCGATCGTCGCGGTTGCGTTGCTGTATGGCCGGAGTCTCGGGGCGGACCTGCCGCTGGCGTCGATCGGGCTGATCGCGTTCGCGGGCGTCGCGCAGTTTGCGCCGGCGCTGATCGCGACGGTGGGGTGGGATTTCGCCAATCACAGCGCGGCGCGGGCTGGACTGATCGGTGGGGTCGTCGTCTGGATCTATTGCCTGTTGCTGCCGTCGATCGGCGAGGGTGTTGGGCCGGCGTTGGCGCAGTTCACGCGGGGATGGCTCGATCCCGATGCGTTGCTCGGCTGGCGGATCGGCTCGCCTTTGGTCAACGGCACGGTGTGGAGTCTGGGCGTCAACATCGCGCTGATCGCCGGTCTGCACTTTCGCGAGCGGCATCGGGGGAACGCGGCGCTCGACCATGTCACGACGCTCGGTGAATTGCGGATGCTGGTCGCGCGGTTCGTCGGCGACGGCGAGGCGGAGGCGATCGGTTTGGCCTCGCCCGATCTGCGCGCGCCGATCGACGGCCCAGCCGCGCGCACCGCCGAGCGGCTGATCGCGGGCGTGATCGGCGCACCGTCGGCGCGCAAGATCGTCGCGTCGAGCATCGCCGGGTCGGCGATCGACGTCAGCGACGTGGTGCGGCTGCTCGACCAGCGTGGGCGCTCGCTGCGGTTCTCGCGCACGTTGCTGTCGGCGACGCTGGAGACGATCGATCCGGGGGTCAGCGTGATCGATGCGGACCTTCGGCTGGTCGCTTGGAATCCGCGCTATGTCGAGATGTTCGACTATCCCGAGGGCTATGTCGTCGTCGGGCGCGCGATCGCCGACCTGATCCGCTACAATGCCGAGCGTGAGGGGGTCGGGGACATCGCGGCGCATGTCGGCCGGCGGGTGGCGCATCTCGCGCGCGGCACGCCGCATAGTTTCGAGCGGCAGCGGCCGTCGGGGCGGTGGATCAAGATGGTCGGGCGGCCGATGCCCGGCGGCGGGTACGTGCAGAGTTTCACCGACATCACCGCGGAGAAGGAGGCGCAGGCGGATCTCGAGGCGCGGGTGGTCGCGCGGACGCAGGATCTGGCGCGGTCGAACCACATGCTCGACGAAGCGCGCGCGGTGGCGGAGACTGCGACGCGCGACAAGACGCGGTTCCTGGCGGCGGCGAGCCATGATCTGTTGCAGCCGTTGCATGCGGCGCGGCTGTTCTGTGCGGCGCTCGACGAGGGCCTCGATGAGGACAGGGTGCCACATCAGGGCGAGCTGGTGCGCGCGATCGATGGCGCGATCGGGTCTGCGGACACGTTGTTGCGCGCGTTGCTCGACGTGTCGCGGCTCGATGCGGGGGGCGTGGTGCCGAAGGTCGAGCGGTTTGCGCTGGGGGCGTTGATCGAGGAGCTGGCGGTGCAGTTCGCGCCGTTGGCGGGGGAGCGGGGGCTGGTGTTGGTGTCGCATCCGGGGGCGTTCAGTGTGGCGACCGATCGGTCTTTGCTACGGTCGATATTGCAGAATTTCCTGTCGAATGCGGTGCGCTATTCGGCGGATGGGCGGATCTGGATTGGGGCGCGGCGCAGGGGCGACGATGTGCTGATCGAGGTGCGGGATGCCGGGCCGGGGATTGCGGCGGGGGATCGCGAGCGGATCTTCGAGGAGTTCGAGCGGCTGGAGAGCAAGGGGAGTGCGGGTGGCGGCGTCGGGCTGGGGCTGGCGATCGTCCGGCGGATCGCGCGGTTGCTCGGGGTGGCGGTGGAGTTGCGGTCGGCTCCGGGGCGCGGGACGACGTTTGCCGTGCGCGTGCCGTTGGCGCCTGCCGGGTTGGACGTGGCTTTGCCGACGCCCTCTGCGGCGCGCGCGCTGGTGCCGGGGTTGCGGGTATTGTGCCTCGATAACGATGCGACGATCCTGTCGGCGCTCGATGCGGCGTTGCGTGCGCGGCGGTGCGTGCCGTTGCTGGCGGCGACGGTCGCGGAGGCGATGGAGCTGGCGGCGGACGAGGAGCCGGATGTGGCGCTGGTCGACTATCATCTGGACGAGGCGGAGGATGGGCTCGACGTGGTCGCGCGGTTACGGGCGATGGTGCCGGCGCCGGCGATTGCGCTGGTAACGGCGGACCGTGCGGTTGTGGATGATCCGCGGTGTGCGGGGCTTGTCGTGCTGACGAAGCCGGTGGTGCCGGCGGATCTGTGGCGGTTTATCGAGGAGGCTTCGGCGGCCGCGGCGCGAATTATGTAGTCCAGCCCCATCGCCGTTCGTGCCGAGTAGAGACCGAGTAGCCCACTTGGGGTGTATCGAGGGCTCGTATCGAGGTATGGGTCCCGCACGCCAACCTGTCCGTCGATACGCCGTCTCGATACGCGGCTTCGCCGCTACTCGACGGCTACTCGGGACGAGCGGGAGAGAGAGGGACCCCGATGGAGGGCTGGCGGATGGTGCTGAACTCAGTCGGCGAAGTGGATGTCCATCGCCCTTGCCGCCAGCACCGCCTGCGTTCGGTTCTGGACGCCGAGTTTTCGGAGGATGGCGGTCATGTGGCCTTTTACCGTGCCCTCCGAGATGCCGAGGTCGAAGGCGACTTGCTTGTTCAGGCGACCGGCTAAAACACCGAGCAGGACTTTCAGCTCGGTGGGGGTGAGGCTGGCGACGCGGGTCGACATTTCGTCGACGGGGGCGCCCTCGGTTGGCGCGTCGCGTTCGCCGGCTAGGGCTCGGGCTACGGCGTTTTCCAGCGTGGCGAGGTCGGCGGTTTTGGAGACGAAGCCGACCGCACCATACGCCCTCGCACGGGGGGCAGCTTCGGCTTCGTCCGCCGACGAGATCACCATGATCGGCGTATCGGGCCGTTCGGCGTGGAGGAGCGCCACGCCGGCGAACCCTTCCGATCCCGGCATGCGCAGGTCGAGCAGGATCAGGTCGAGCCGCTCGGCACCGCGCACCGCGTCGACCGCCTCGCAGAGCTGCCCCGCCTCGATCACCGCCGCGTCGGGCGCGGCACGGCTGACCGCCAGTTTGAGCGCCTGGCGGAACAGCGGGTGGTCGTCGGCGATCAGGATCGTTCGGGTCATGCCGGTACGGGGATGGCCTCCTCGCGGCCGGCGATCAAGGCGTCGACCACCGCGGGGTCGGCGAGCGTCGAGGTGTCGCCGAGCTGGTCGAGCTGGTTCTCCGCGATTTTCCGCAGAATGCGGCGCATGATTTTTCCCGAGCGCGTCTTCGGGAGCGCGGGGGCGAACTGGAGGATGTCGGGGGTCGCGATCGGGCCGATCTCGCGGCGGACCCACTGGACGAGTTCCTTGCGCAGGTCTTCGCTCGGTTCGGCGTTCGCGTTCAGGGTGACATAGGCGTAGATGCCCTGGCCCTTCACGTCGTGCGGCATGCCGACGACCGCGGCTTCGGCGACCTTCGCGTGGGCGACCAAAGCGCTCTCGACTTCGGCTGTGCCCATGCGGTGGCCGCTGACGTTGATGACATCGTCGACGCGGCCAGTGATCCAGTAATAGCCGTCCTCGTCGCGGCGGCAGCCATCGCCCGTGAAATACTTGCCGGGATAGGTCGAGAAATAGGTCTGGAAGAAGCGTTCGTGATCGTTCCACACGGTCCGCATCTGGCCCGGCCAGCTGTCGGCGATGACGAGGTTGCCCTCGACCGCGCCGTCGAGGACTTTGCCGTCCGCGTCGACCAGCTCGGGGAGCACGCCGAACAATGGTTTGGTCGCGCTGCCGGGTTTCAGCGCGGTGGCGCCGGGGAGGGGGCTGATCATGTGGCCGCCGGTCTCGGTCTGCCACCAGGTGTCGACGATCGGGCAGCGGCCGTCACCGACGACATTGTGATACCAGTTCCACGCCTCGGGATTGATCGGTTCGCCGACCGAGCCGAGCAGGCGGAGCGACTTGCGGCTGGTGCGCGTGACCCAGTCATCGCCTTCGCGCATCAATGAACGGAGCGCGGTCGGTGCGGTGTAGAGGATGTTGACCTGGTATTTGTCGACGATTTGCCAGAACCGGCTGTGGTCGGGGTAATTCGGTACGCCCTCGAACATCACCGTCGTGGCCCCGTTCGCGAGTGCGCCGTACAGCGAATAGGTGTGGCCGGTGACCCAGCCGACGTCGGCGGCGCACCAGAAGATCTCGCCGGGGCGGTAATTGAAGACGTACTCGTGCGTCATCGACGCCCAGACCAGATAGCCGCCGGTCGAGTGCAGCACGCCCTTGGGCTGGCCGGTCGAGCCGCTGGTGTAGAGAATGAACAGCGGGTCCTCGGCGTTCATCGGCTCGGGTACGCAGTCGGCCGACTGGCCCTCTACGCAGTCCGAGTACCAGCAGTCGCGGCCTTCGGTCATCGTCACCTTGCCGCCGGTGCGACGGACGACGATGACGGTCTCGACCGCGAGATCGCCGTGGTCGAGTGCCGCGTCGACGTTGGCCTTAAGAGGCACGGTCTTGCCGCCGCGCAGGCCTTCGTCGGCGGTGATGACGATGCGGCTGTCGCAGTCGTGGATGCGGTTGCACAGGCTCTCGGGCGAGAAGCCGCCGAAGACGACCGAATGGATCGCGCCGATCCGCGCGCAGGCGAGCATCGCGAACGCCGCCTCGGGGATCATCGGCAGATAGATGGTGACGCGGTCGCCCTTCTGGACGCCCTTCGCCTTCAGCGCGTTGCCGAGCTTCGACACTTCGTCGCGGAGTTCGGCGTACGAAATCGCGCGGTCGTCGGCGGGGTCGTCGCCTTCCCACAGGATGGCGGTCGCATCCGGCCGCGCGTCGGCATGGCGATCGACGCAGTTGGCGGCGACGTTGAGCTGCCCGTCCTCGAACCAGCGGATGTGGAAGTCGCTCTCGTCGAACGACGTATCCTTGATCTTCGTCGGAGCCACGATCCAGTCGAGCCGCTTGGCCTCCTTCGCCCAGAACGCGTCGGGATCGGTCGCGGCCTCGGCGTACATCCGGTCATAGGCGGCGGCGTCGATCAGGGCGTCCTTCGCCCATTCCGCGGGGACGGGATAGCTGGCCTCGGTCATCTGGCTCTCCTTTTGCCGCGCTGTACGCGGTCGTGTTCGGGCGATCATCCCTCACCAAAGTAAGGGATGGACGACGCGACGCAATGCGGCATGATGACGACGCTAATTCCACGCGCAAGACCAGTGGGAGAGCATGGAGACGGGGATGACATCTATGGCGTTCAGGACGCGACTGGCGTTGGCGGCGTTGCTTGGCGGGACCGCGCTGGTACCGGGCGTGGCGCAGGCGCAGACCGCGCGCGAAGTGGAGCTCGAGACGCGGTTGAAGGCGCTCGAAGCCGCCGTGCAGGATCTGCGCGGCGAGTTGACCGCGGCGCGGGCGACGGCCGCGACGCCGATCGCCCCGAATTCCGCGAACGCGTCTTCCATGACCGCGTCTCCCATGAACGCCAATCCCATGACCGCGTCTTCGATGAGCGCGGCATCCGAGTCGCCGGGCCGATCGCCCGGCGCGACCAATGTGACCCAGGCCAAGCCTGTCGCGACAAATTCGGCACCGGCCGACGGTTTTCGCGTCGGCAACACGACGGTCAAGCTGGGCGGCTTCGTTCGCCTCAACGTCATTGCCAGCCGCTACAACGATGGCGAGGCCGCAGTCGGCGGGCTGGGCAAGGAGTTCTTCCTGCCGCAGCAGATTCCGGTCGGCGGCGGGTTCTCCAGCCAGGACCTGCTGCTCTCCGCGCGCCAGACCCGCCTGCAGTTCAGCACGTCCACGCCGATGAACGGCACCGACATCAAGACGCTGGTGGAGTTCGATTTCGCGCTCGCGACGGCGCCGGTCGGCGCGCAACGCGCGACCAATCCGTACACGCCCACCTTCCGCCGTGGCTTCATCGAATATGGCAATTTGCTGGTCGGGCAGGAATGGTCGACCTTCCAGAACATCGCCGTGCTGCCGGAGACGACGGATTTCGTCGGACCGCTGGACGGCACGGTGTTCAACCGCCAGGCCCAGGTCCGCTACACTATCCCGTTGCGATCCGGGCTGACGTTGCAGATCGCGGCCGAGAACCCCGAGACGGAAACCGCGCTGCCGGCCAACGCGGCGCTGGTCGACACGGATGACGACCGCCTGCCCGACGTGGTGGCACGGGTGAACTGGAAGTCGACATTCGGCGATTTCGCGCTGGCCGGCATCGCGCGCGAGCTGCGCACCGATACGCTGGGCAGCGGCGATACCGTCTTCGGCTGGGGCGTGTCCGGGTCCGGCAAAATCCCCATCGGCAAGCGTCACGACCTGCGCTTCATGGCGACCTACGGGCAAGGCATCGGTCGGTACCTCGGACTGGGATACGTGCCCGACGCGATCTACGGCGGCGCCGCGACCCAGCTCGAGCGGATCGACAATTTCGCGGGCTTCGCGGCGCTGCGGATCGGCTGGACCGATGCGATCCACTCGACGGTCATGGGCAGCTACCAATCCGCCAATTATCCGGCGGGCGTGATCGTCACGGGGCTGGCCAACGCCAAGTCCTATGGCGGCGCCGGCAACCTGTTCTGGTCGCCGGGCAAGGGCTTCGACATCGGCGTGGAATATCGTCACGCGGTCCGCGAGCTGGTCTCGGGTGACACCGGCGCGCTCGACCGCCTCGAATTCGCATTCAAATACGGGTTCTGATTGCCCGACGCTCCAGAATCCCCACCCAACCCACCTGAGAGGACACCGCCATGGCGACGACAACGGGGGACGCTTCGCCCCTTGGGCACGTGAAACAGAGCCAGCCGCTGATCATCATCGCCTCCTCGCTGGGGGCGGTGTTCGAATGGTATGATTTCTATCTCTACGGCCTGCTCGCGACGATCATCACCGCGCAGTTCTTCTCGGGCGTCAACGAGACGACCGGGTTCATCTTCGCATTGGCGGCGTTCGCGGCCGGGTTTGCGGTGCGGCCGTTCGGCGCGCTGGTGTTCGGGCGGATCGGCGACGTCGTCGGGCGCAAGAACACCTTCCTCGTCACGATGGCGATCATGGGGCTTTCGACGTTCCTGGTCGGTCTGCTTCCCAGCTACGCGTCGGTCGGCGTTGCCGCGCCGATCGCGCTGGTCGTGCTGCGGCTGTTGCAGGGCTTGGCGCTCGGCGGCGAATATGGCGGGGCCGCGACCTATGTCGCCGAGCACGCGCCCGACAAGAAGCGCGGCCTGTTCACCAGCTTCATCCAGACCACCGCGTCGCTCGGGCTGTTCGCGGCGTTGCTGATCGTGATCGGCGTGCGCACGCTGGTCGGCGAAGAAGCGTTCGCGGCATGGGGCTGGCGCATTCCGTTCATCGTCTCGATCGCGTTGCTGGCGGTGTCGCTCTGGATCCGCATGCAGCTCGAAGAGAGCCCGGTGTTTCAGAAGATGAAGGACGAGGGCAAGACCTCGAAGGCACCGCTGACCGAGGCGTTCGGGCAGTGGAGCAATCTCAAGGTCGTGCTGATCGCGCTGTTCGGTGCGGTCGTCGGCCAGGGCGTCGTGTTCTACACCAGCCAGTTCTACGCGCTGTTCTTTCTCGAGAAGAATTTGCGCGTCGACGGGCCGACCACCAACGTCCTGATCGCGATCGCGCTGTTGATCGCCACGCCCGCATTCATCTTCTTCGGCTGGCTGTCGGACAAGATCGGGCGGAAATGGATCATCCTGACCGGCTGCGCGCTGGCGGCACTGACCTACATGCCGCTGTTCCACGAACTGTCGAAGGCGGCCAACCCCGCGCTGTATGCAGCGCAGGCCAATTCGCCGGTGAGCGTCGTCGCCAATCCCGACGAATGTTCGGTGCAGTTCGATCCGGTCGGCAAGAACAAGTTCGACAGCAGCTCGTGCGACATCGCCAAGGCGTATCTGGCTAAGGCGGGCATCTCGTATGCCAACGTCGTCGCACCCGCGGGCACGGTTGCGCAGATCCATATCGGCGGCGCGACCATCCCGGTCGTCAACCCAGCGGTCGTCTCGGGCCCTGAGAAGGCAGCGGCGATCAAGGCGTTCGGTGGCGAAGTGAAGACCGCGCTGACCGCTGTTGGATATCCCGAGAAGGCGGACCCGGCGCAGATCAACAAGCCCAAGGTGGTCGCGATCCTCGTCCTGCTCGTGCTGTACGTGACGATGGTCTACGGGCCGATCGCGGCGCTGCTGGTCGAGCTGTTCCCGACGCGGATCCGTTACACCTCGATGTCGCTGCCGTATCATATCGGCAATGGCTGGTTCGGCGGGTTCCTGCCGACCGCGGCGTTCGCGATGGTGGCTGCGACCGGGGATATCTATTACGGCCTCTGGTATCCGATCGTCGCGTGCGCGGTGACGGCGCTGGTCGGGCTGGTGTTCCTGCCGGAGACGTTCCGCCGGTCGCTGCACGGGTGATTTGAAGGTCTGAACGATCCTCTCCCGCAAGGGGAGGTGGCGCCTAAGGCGACGGGGGGGAGGACACGGAGCCGTTGCTCCGCGGGCCGCCCCCTCCGTCAGGCTGACGCCTGCCACCTCCCCCTGGCGGGGGAGGATTGCTTTGAGTCCGGGGCAGCCGGGACCCAACCCTTGCCAACCGACGACAGCATGTTTCCCCGCGAAGGCGGGGATCCAGACTGGGCTCCCGCCTCCGCGGGAGAACAAGAGCGCGGACGGTCCTACGTTCGTCGACGCCGCCCCAACGCGAAACCGTCTCGCCAGCGAAAGCTGGGGTATCCCTGTTGGCAGGCGCTGCGACCCACATCGGGAGATCCCAGCTTTCGCTGGGATGACGGGGAAGGGGATGACGGGAAGGGGCTGGAGGGGCATCAGCCTGGATCCATCGACTAAACCCGCGTGTCGATCCGTGCTAGTGAATCGCGCTTATGGTCAGCGTCATCCAGCGCGTCGCGCGCGTCTTTCTTTCCGGCGCGGTGGCGTGGGCGGTTTTGTCCGGCGGCGCTGCGGCATTTGCGCAGCAGGGGGTGGCCGGTCCGGCGGCTGTTCCAACACCGGCGCCAGCGCCAGCGCCAGCGCCGACACCGACACCGACACCGACACCGGCTCCAGCGCCGCCGCCGCCGGGCGTGCAGTTGCCGGTCGATGCGCTGATGCAGGATGCGGCGGAATATGCGCGGCGCTACGGGGTGACGTTCGACGCGGCGATCCACCGGATGCGTGCGCAGGGCGAGAGCGTTGCCGCTACCGATGCGCTGCGGGCGACGTTTGCGGATCGCTGGGCGGGGATTTCGGTCGAACACCTGCCGGATTACCGGATCGTCGTGCTGCTGACCGGCTCCGAGCCGGTGGCGGACCAGGCGATCGGCGCGGGCGGGATGACCGTGCCGGTCGTCTTTCGGACCGGGGCGGCGGCGACGCGCGAGGCGGTGCTTGCCGCGATCGCGACCTATCAGGCGCAGATCCGTGCGTCGTTGCCGCACCCGCCAGGGATCGGGCTGGACCAGCGGACCGGCGAGATGGTGGTGGTGATCTCGTCGGGTGACGCCGCGCTCGATCGGGGCGGTGCGCTGCGCGAACGGATCGCGGCGCTGACCGGGATGCCGGTGCGGATCGACGTGGTCGACCGGCCGCCCGTCGACATGGCGGATGGTGCCGGAGAGGGCGCTATCGAGGGCGCCATCGAGGGGGGGGCGCGCGTGATCGGGACGGTCGAGGGCAAGCGCTATGCGTGCACGACCGGGTTCGTGGTGACCGACGGGGTGCGCCATGGCGTCGTCACGGCGGCGCATTGCCCCGACAGCCTCCGCTATGTCGATGGCGCACGGCGCGAATGGCCGCTCGATTTCGTCGGGCAATGGGGCTGGGGGTATCAGGACGTGCAGGTGAACAGCGTGCCCGCCGCATCGGCTCCGCTGGCACCGTTATTCTATGCGGATACCGCGAAGACGCTGGCGCGGCCGGTCGTCACTTGGCGCTATCGCACGAGCACGCGGGCGGGGGACTTCGTGTGTCATCGCGGCGAGCGCACCGGGTATAGCTGTGCGCAGGTGGCGATGGTCGATTTCGCGCCGGCGGGCGACCTGTGCGGCGGCGCATGCCTGGCGACCTGGGTGGCGGTGGAGGGACCGACCTGCAAGGGCGGCGACAGCGGCGCGCCGGTGTTCGAGGGGACGACCGCGCTCGGGCTGGTCAAGGGCGGTACCTATGCGCGCGACGGGACGTGCCTGATGTATTATTACATGTCGACGGACTATCTGCCGCCGGGCTGGACGCTGGTGCACCAATAGGCCGGCCGATTGTTTCTGGCTGCCAAGCGCGGTACGTCCCGCGGCGAACCCGGCGCCGCGGTGCGCCGATCGGCGGCCTATCTGATACGGGCGGAACATGGACTCCTCTGGCCTCGAGGCCGTCTTTCTCGCGAACCGCGATACGCTGCTGCGGTTCCTCCGTTCGCTCGGCGCGGGCGATGCGTCGGAGGATCTGCTGCACGAGCTGTGGGTGCGGACTCAGGTGGCGCCGACCGGGCCGATCGCGGCGCCGCTGTCGTATCTCTACCGGATGGCGAACAACCTGATGCTCGACCGGCATCGTGCGGTGCGGCAGGCGGAGAAGCGTGACCGGGACTGGGTGGCGGCGACGGGGGGCTCCTCGCCCGACCGCTCCGAGGCGCCGTCGGCCGAGCGCGTCGTGATCGCGCGCGAGCAGGCGGCGCTGGCCGAGGCGGCGTTGCAGGCAGTAGGCGACCGGGCCGCGCGGATATTTCGGCGGCACCGGATCGACGGGATCGAGCAGCGTGTGGTCGCGGCGGAGTTCGGGGTGAGCCTGAGTACGGTCGAGGCGGATCTGCGGAAAGCGTACCGCGCGATGATCGATGCGAAGCGACGCCATGACGAGGGTTGAAATGCCAAGGGCGCGCGCGATCGCCTCCGTCTTCGGGTATAGGAGGCCATGATGGCGGATCGGCAGGAGGATATCGAAGGACGCGCACTGGACTGGGTGGTCCGGACCGGGAGCGATGCGTTCGACGACTGGGCGGGATTCCAGGCGTGGCTGGAGGCGGACCCGCGCCATGCGGCGGCGTATCATGCGATGGCCGCGGATATCGACGAGATGGCGGCCGCGGTGCCGCCCGAGCTGCCGGCCATGAGGGTCGAGCCGATCGTCGTGTCGATGCGGGCCGGGCGGCGCTGGCCGGTCTGGGCGGGTGGTGCGCTGGCCGCGTCGCTGGCGCTGGTGGTCGGCTATGGCGCGATCGGGACGGGCGCGCACCCCTATGCGGTCGAGACCGCGGCGGGGGCGATGCGGACGGTCCGGCTTGCCGACGGGAGCAGCATCGCGATGGGCGGGGCGACGCGGCTGATGCTCGACCGCGACGACCCGCGGGTCGCGACGCTGGAGCGGGGGCAGGCGATGTTCGTGGTGCGGCACGATGACCGGGATCCGTTCGAGGTGCATGTCGGCGGCGCGCGGCTGGTCGATGTCGGCACCGCGTTCGACGTTAAGTATGCGCTTGGCGACATGCGCGTCGCGGTGTCGGAAGGGGCGGTGGACTATAATCCCGGGCGTGACGGCATCCGGCTCGCCAAGGGGCAAGGGATGGTCGTGCGCGACGGCAAAGCGACCGTCGCCGCGGTCGACGTGGCGAGCGTTGGATCGTGGCGCGACAGCGTGCTGGCGTATGAGGGCGCAACGCTGGCGGAGGTGGCGGACGACCTGTCGCGCGCGCTGGGCGTCGACCTGCGCGCCGATCCGGGGGTGGCGGGACGGGCGTTCAGCGGGAGTATCGCCACCGCCAAGCTGGCCCGCGACCCAAGGCTTGCTGCGCCGTTGCTGGGCGTCGTGATCCGCCGGCGCGGCGACCATTGGGTGATGTCCGCGCGGTCGTGAGCATGCGCGTGTGTCTGGTCGGCGCGGCGCTGGCCGTGGCCTCCCCCGTGCTGGCGGGGCCGATCGGTGCCATCGATCTGCCGGCCGGGCGCCTTGGCGACGCGGTGCTCGCGCTGGGGCGGCAGTCGGGGACGAGCATCGTCGTCGGCGATCCGGGGCTGTGGGCGCGGCGGGTGCCGGCGGTGCGCGGGCAGATGACCGCACGGGCGGCGCTCGACCGGCTCGCCAGCGTGGCCGGCGCGGACGTGGTGGAGGCGGGGCCGGCCGGGTGGCGGCTCGTGCCGCGCGCGCCGCGCGTCGCGGTGATCCGGAAAACGCTACCCAAGGTCGCTCCGGTGGTGCTGCCGGTCGATGTGGGCCCGGACATCGTCGTGACGGGCAGCAAGCGCGACGTGCGGCTGCGCGATTTCGCCGGGCAGGTGGCGCTGCTCGACGGCGTCGATCTCGCGTTCGGCGGCGCCGGCGGGACCGAGGCGATCCTCGCGCGGCTGGCGAGCGTGTCGTCGACGCACCTGGGCGCGGGGCGCAACAAGCTGTTCATCCGGGGCATCGCCGATTCGAGCTTCACCGGGCCGACCCAGACCACCGTGGGGCAATATTTCGGCGATCTGCGGCTGAGCTACAACGCGCCCGATCCCGACCTGCGGCTGTACGATATCGCGACGGTCGAGGTGCTCGAAGGGCCGCAGGGGACGCTGTACGGCGCGGGGTCGCTGGGCGGGATCATCCGGACCGTGCCGAATGCGCCCGACCTGGCGACGGTGTCGGCGTCGATCGCGGGCGGCCTGTCGGCAACGTGGCACGGCGATCCCGGCGCCGATCTGGGGGCGACGCTGAACCTGCCGCTGGGCGAGCGGGTGGCGTTGCGCGTGGTCGGCTACGGCGTCAGCGAGGGCGGCTATATCGACAATCCTGTGCGCGACCGCCGCGACGTGAACCGGACGCGGATCGGCGGCGGTCGCGCGACCTTGCGGCTCGATGCCGGCAATGGCTGGACCGTCGATCTCGGCGGGATCGGGCAATGGACCAAGGGCGACGACAGCCAGTACGCCGACCGCGACGCGCGCGGTCTCGGTCGGGGCGCGCTGACCCGGTCGAGCGCGATCGTGCAGGGGTTCGCGGCGGAGTATGCGATGGGGCAGGTCGTCGTGTCGGGCACGATCGCCGGGCTGAGGGTCAAGTCGTCGACCGGGATCGTCGGCCAGACGCTCAGCGAACGCTACGACGCGACCATGCCGACCGGGGACGCGATGCTGCCGGGCGGAGACCCGCCCGTATCCAGCGGCCCCGCAACGACGCTCGCGGCAAGTCCGCGCGTCTTTGCGCAGCGCAACGCGACGATGCTGATCGCCAACGAGACGCGGGTGTGGCGGCCGATGCGGAACGGGTTCGGCTGGGTGGTGGGCGGCAGTTTCACGCATAATCGCACCCGGTTGTCGCGTTCGCTCGGGCCGGTCGATGCGCCGGCGCCGGTCACCGGCGTCACCAATCGGATCGACGAGGCGACCTTGTACGGCGAGGGCAGTCTCGAACTGGTGCGCGGGCTGACCGCCACCGCGGGCGCGCGCGTCACGCGGGCGTCGCTGGCGGGGACCGGCGAGGACGTCGCGCCGGCGCGGCTGGAAGCGGTCGCGCTGGCGCGCGCGCGCGTGACCGCGGACCGGGTCGAGACGAGCGTGCTGCCGTCGGCGTCGATCATCGCGGCGGTGCTGCCGAAGGTGTCGCTGTACGGGCGATACCAGCAGGGGTTTCGACCGGGCGGACTCGCGATCGAAAGCGATTTCGTGCGCCGGTTCGAGAATGATCGCGTGCGGACGCTGGAGAGCGGCGTGCGGTACGGGTTGGCAGGCGTCGACCGCGCCTATCTGACGGCGAGCGTGTCGCACACGATCTGGCAGGATATCCAGGCGGACTTCATCGATGCCAGCGGCCTGCCGAGTACCGCCAATATCGGCGACGGGCGAATCTGGACGTTCGGCGCGACGGGTGGGTGGACGCCGGTGCCGGGACTGACGCTGGATGCGGGCGTGACCTATAACGACAGCCGGGTGAACGAGCCGAGCGTGGCGTTATACGTGGCGCTCGCGCGGATGAGCCAGGTGCCCAACATCGCGCGCTATGCGGGGCGGCTGGGGGCGGAATATCGTCGGGATGTCGGGCGCGACCTGGATCTGCGGGTGTATGGCTGGGCGCGCTATGTCGGGCGGTCGCGGCTAGGCGTCGGGCCGGTGCTGGGCGAGGAGCAGGGCGATTATCTGGATACGGCGCTGACCGCGCGCGTGGGGCGGGCGGGCCTGGGGGTGACGCTGGGGGTGACGAACCTGACCGACAGCGTCGGCAACCGGTTCGCGCTGGGGACGCCGTTCCAGGTGGGCATCGGGCAGATCACGCCGCAGCGGCCGCGGACGGTGCGGATCGGGCTGGATGCGGCGTTCTGACGGTGCGATCCTCCCCGTTGCGGGGGGATCGCGTAGCGAGAGGGACGGGGAGGACATGCAATGGATGTCGTCGTTTCCTCCCCCTCCGTCTGGCAAGCGCCAGCCACCTCCCCCTTGGGGGGGAGGATCAGGCGGTCATCCGTTCGCTACGCGCGCCGGCCGCGGAGAGCAGGTCTGGCTGAACTGCCCTTTGGATTTTGTTTTCGGGACGGTTGGGATCGGTAGAAATCGCCCAATAGCGGACATTCAAATCGTCGTGTTATGATAGCTAGATGTTCATCAACGACCTTCCGAAGCGCGAAAGCGTCCAGCGCGAGATCGGTGCTCTATCCGCTGATTATGTTGCCCGGATTGAAGGAAATGCCCTTGGCGCACCCGAAATGATCCTTGGCTGCCGACGCATCCTCGATCTATGGATCGAAGGGGGCGGTTCTTCGCTCGATGACGAGGTTATTGGTGTGCTCGGCATCGAAAGCCAGTGCGATCACGTCATGCTGCGACCGGGTCAGCGAAAGCCACGCTTCCCGGCCTACGCCGGAGATGAGGACGCCGAGATAGACCGGCTGGGGCTATTTTTCGCCGCGTCATTCGAGCGTGAAGTGCGAGATTTAAGTAAGCGCTTCAACGTCCGCTAACCTTCCCATCTCGGCCATTCCGCTTACGCCCACTTGCCGGCGTTGACACCCCTCTTCTAACTCCCCGATAGCGGACGTCGGATCGTGTATCCGGTGACGCACACCGGGAGGCGCAGGGAGATTGTCGTGAAGCGTCGACTTATTTTGGCCGCTTGTACTTCGATGATATTCGCGCCGTTCGCGACTAACATCTATCTCATGGAAAACCGTCCGGTGGTGTCCGTAGGTTCTCATTTCACAGCCATTCCTGCTGATTGGCTTTGCGGGCGTGTGAATTCGGGACCTTACTGCGTCGAAGTAACTGAACGCGACAGGCATCTCGAAAGGTGGTCACTCCTTTTGTTGATCCTCGTGGGCCTGCCCGCCCTTCTTCGTCAGATACCTGACGTGCTGAAACGACAAAGATCGAGCGCGGTAGCTCGGGCGTCGAAACGACAGCCTTTCAAACAATAAGCGGCCTGTCCGCTTTCCTCTCCTTTCCGGCCGTTCGGCTTCCGTTTCCGACCATTCCGCTTCCGCGTATTTTCGGATATTCCGATGCTCCATTTCTGGTTGGGTCCAGCGCCTACGGCCACTACCCCAACACTTGCCAAGCAACTTCTATCGGATAAGTTGGTTGATATGCAGGCCGCTAGGAGACTTTGAATGTTTGATCGCAGCATGTCACTGGCAGGGATACTCTTGATGACGACGCCGGCAATTGCTCGGCCGCCGGAATCCGTGGCGACCGTGCCCGCGGCGACGCAAACCGAGAAACTGATATGCCGGGCGGCCAATTCCGCGGCTTCCAGGCTTTCCGAAAAAACGTGTCACACGCAAGCCGAATGGGATGCCATTTCAGCATGGAATGGCGAAGACCTGGATAAGAACGTACGGTCACGTCAAATGAATACGCGACCCATCAGATAGTTCGCCGATCACAACTGGCACGGCTGTGCCCCGATGGCCTTCCCAACCCCATCGGGACATCGGGCGGTGCTCGGCGCCCCCGATACCCGATCGTTTACAGATCCATGGATCATGGAAACGATCGGGTATCCTATTTCGACGACGTTGATCTTTACGCCTTTGCCAGTGCGCGCTGGTCGGCGGGGAGGAGGGCGAGGGCGGTCTTGTAGCAGTCTTCGACGTGCGAATTGCCGACCAGTTTCATCGCGCCGAAGCTGATCGTCGCGGCCACCGCGGAGCCGGCGAAGGGGATGAACTTGGCCATCGATCCGACCGCGACGCGCGCGCCGACGCGGCGGAGGAGCGCGACGACGATGCGCTTGGTCACCATGCGGCCGATCATCGTGTTGCCAAGGCTCGAGGCCATCACCAGCGCCTGCTGGGCGATCTGTGGCTCGAGCTTTTGCACCTGATCGTGATCTAGGCCGAAGCGCTTGCTGATCTCGGGCAGCAGCTTGGTGAGCAGGCCGATGTCGGCGACGATGTCCGCGCCGGGGATCGGCACGACCGCGGCGCCCGCCGACATCATCGAACGCGTCGTGACGAGGCGCTTGCTGTCGTCGCGGATGCGGTCGAGGTCGGCGATGGTGGTGATCATGGTCGTGTGTCCCTGAAGATGTCTGGCGCGATAACGCGCCGACTTGATCTTGGTGCCGCGATCCCGGTGGCACGGGCTTATACGGCGCGGGTCAAGGTTTCTGGGCCGCGGCTCCGTCCTCTTTTCGAAAACACATCGAAAAGGGTTCCGTATGCGTCGTCTCCTGCTGACCACCACCTGCCTGGCCACCTGCGTGTTTGCCGTCGCTAGCGGCGCGCAGGCGCAGACCGTGATCGACACGAAGCGGACCGATGCGGTGCGGACCTCGACGATCAAGGCGGGTGCGGCGGACAACCTCAGGATCGTCGCGGCGGGCTCGGTCACGCCGACCGGCGGCACCGCGGTGACGGTCGACAGCGTCAACTCGGTCGCCAACGAAGGCACGATCCAGGTCACCAACGCGGACGGCGCGACCGGCATCCTCGCGCAGGCGGGCACCGGCGGCGGCATCACCAACGCGGCGGCCGGCAAGATCATCATCGACGAAAGCTATGCGCCGACCGATGTCGACAAGGACGGCGACATCGACGGGCCGTTCGCGGCGGGCACCGGGCGGACCGGGATCCGGACGGCGGGCGCGTATGCCGGCGCGATCGTCAACAGCGGTGCGATCACGGTGAAGGGCAACGACTCCGCGGGCATCTGGCTGGGCGGGCCGCTGACCGGCGCGTTTACGCATGACGGGCAGACCGCGGTCACCGGCGACCGGTCGACCGGGGTGCGGATCGCCGACGTCACCGGCAACGTCCGGCTCGCGGGGACGATCGCGGCGATCGGGCAAGGTGCCGTCGCCGCGCGCGTCGATGGCGACATCGCCGGCGCGCTGGTGGTGCAGGGCGCGCTCGGCTCGACCGGATACCGGTACGCGACCGCGCCCGCCGACGTGACCAAGCTCGATGCCGACGACCTGTTGCAGGGCGGCTCCGCGCTGGTGGTGGCGGGCAACGTGTCGGGCGGGATCGTCTTTGCGGTGCCGCCGAAGGATGCGAGCACCACCGACACCGACGAGGACAAGGACGGGATCCCGGACGCGACCGAAGGCTCCGCGGCGGTGACCTCCTATGGCGCGGCGCCGGCGGTGCAGATCGGGTCGGCAACGCGCGCCGTCACGATCGGCGCGGTGGCGGGGACGGGGACCGGCTTCGGGCTGATCGTCGACGGCGGCATCGCGGGGAGCGGCGTGTACGGCGGCGTCGAGGGGAACGGGCTGGCGATCGGCGGGCTTGGCACAGGGTCGGGGGGCGCGGTGACGATCGCCGGCGGGATCGGTGTCAACGGCACGGTGGCAGCGACGGCGAACGGCGCGAGCGCGACCGCGTTGAAGATCGGTAGAGGGGCGTCGACCCCGGAAATCCGCAATGCCGGGACGATCTCGGCAGCGGGTGGCGGCACCGCGGCGTCGATCTCCACCGCGGTCCTGGTCGATACCGGTGCGTCGGTCGGCACGATCCGCAACAGCGGTACGATCAAGGCGACCGCACAGGCCGCCGACGGTACCGCGATCGCGATCCTCGACCGGTCGGGAACGGTGAGCCTGGTCGAGAACAGCGGCGGGATCGGTGCGGCGGGTGCGCTGGCTACCTCCGAGCGCAACATCGCGATCGACCTGTCTGCGAACGCGGCCGGCGCCATCGTCCGCCAGACCTTGGTCGCGACCGGCATCGCCGCGCCGGCGATCGTCGGCGACGTGCGCTTCGGCAGCGGCAACGACCTGTTCGAGGTGGCGGACGGCACCGTGACCGGGACCGCGCGGTTCGGCGCCGGCAACAACCGGCTGGCGCTGTCGGGTGACGCGGCGCTGACCGGCGGGGCGGTGTTCGGCGCGGGCAACGACGTGGTCGCGCTGGCCGGCACCTCGGTGTTCAGCGGCGCGGCGGACTTCGGCGGGGGCAGCGACACGCTGACGCTGGGCGGCACGTCGCGGTTCTCGGGCACGCTCGCCAATGCCGGCGGGCTGGCGGTCGCGGTGAATGGCGGGACGCTCGACCTGACCAAGGCGGCGTCGATCGCGTCGCTGTCGGTCGGTGCGGGCGGCGTGCTGGCGGTGACGCTCGACAAGACCGGCGGCACCGGCACGATGATCCAGGTCGCGGGCACGGCGGCGTTCGACAAGGATGCGAAACTGGCGCTGAAGCTGACCAGCGTGGTCGATGCCGAGGGTCGCTACACCGTGCTGCGCGCGGGAACGCTGACGGGGGCGGCGAACCTGACCGCGACGACGACCGCGCTGCCGTTCCTCTACAAGGGCAGCATCGCGGCGAACACGGGCAACGAGCTGAGCGTCGACGTCGCGCGGAAATCGGCCACCGAACTCGGGTTCAACCGCTCGCAGGCGGCGGCGTACGACGCGGTCTACAAGGCGCTGGGCAACGACGCGAAGGTCGGCGGCGCGTTCCTTAACATCACCGACGGCGACGCATTCCGCGGCTCGGTGCGACAGATGCTGCCCGATCATGCCGGCGGCACGTTCGAGGCGGTTACGATGGGCTCGCGCGCGACCGCCCGCGTGCTCGCCGACCCGCACGGCCCGTTCAAGGACGAGGGCAAATGGGGCTATTGGGTCTCGCAGGTCGCGTGGGGAACGGCGAAGAGCGTCGGCGACACCGCGGGCTATGACATTAGCGGCTGGGGCGTCGCGGCGGGCGCGGAATACAAGACCGGGGTGGGCAATTTCGGCACCTCGCTGGCGTATCTGCATGGCACCGACGCGGACGACGGCACCGACAACGAGGTGAATTCGGACCAGTATGAGCTGGCCGGATACTGGCGCGGGCATTGGGGTAACCTCCAGGCGAATGCGCGTGCGTCGGGCGCGAAGGTGCAGTTCGATGGCTTGCGGCGCTTCACCGGCAACATCGGCACCGAGGCGGTCGAGCGGACCTCGCGCGGCGACTGGAACGGGACGCTGTACGCAGGCTCGGGCGGCGTGTCGTGGGATGCGGGCAAGGGCCGGTTCGTGCTGCGGCCGGTGCTGGCGATCGATTATTACCGGTTGAAGGAAGACGGCTATGCCGAGACCGGCGGCGGCAAGGCGATCGACCTGGTGGTGCGCGCGCGGACGAGCGACGAGCTGGCGGTGACCGGCAGCACCGCGATCGGGCTGAACTTCGGCGGCCCCGATTTCACCGACGGCTGGTTCAGGCTCGAGACCGAGGGCGGGCGTCGCCAGATCGTCGGCGGCGGGCTGGGCGCGACTACCGCGGCGTTCGAGGGCGGGCAGGCGTTCACGCTGACCCCGGAAAAGCGCACCAGCGGCTGGGTCGGCAAGCTGCGCGGCGTCGGCGGCAACGGCATCTTCCGGATGGGCGGCGAGTTCAATGCCGAGCAGCAGCAGGGCCGGGTGGCGCTGTCGCTGCGCGCGAGCCTGCAGATCGGGCTGTAACGACGCAGCAGGATCAGGGCGCGCGCTGGACCCGCGCGCGCCACGTCGTGATATAGTCGATGTTGCCGCGGCACTCGCCCATTTCGGCCTGTTCGGACAGGCGGAAGCGGGTGCCGTCCCAGACGAAGCTCTGGGTGACGCCGCAGTCGCCGAGGCCGCGCGCCTTGGCGTAGCTGGTCAGGATGCCGTTTTCGAAACTGCCGTTGACGACGCTCCTTATCGGCGTGCCGGAGTCGGCGCCGGTTTCCTCGAACCCCGAGGGGGCGTCGGTTTGTGCCGGGGTGATCTTTGCGCCGTCGACGATGAAGAGCGCGCCGATCAGATTGTACGCGCCGGTCGAGCAGGGGAGGATCGCGAGCGACTTGCCGCCGCCCAGCGCGTGCACCTCGGGGGCGAACAGTTCCGGGTCTGCGCCAAACGGGAAATTGCCGAGATCGCAGGCGCCGCGTTTGCGCATCGTTGCGATCTGCGTGGGGGTGAGCTTGGCGGCGGCGCCCGATGGCGCGATCGCGGCGATGACGGGGAGGGCGGGCGTCGGTGCGCGCGAGGGGGCGGGGCCCTTGGCGACGACCGCGTCGGTGCTGCCGGCGCGGCCTTGCTGCGCGTCGATGTAGCGGAGTGCGGCGGCGGCGCCTTTCAGCGACAGCGTGGCGCGCGTGCCGCCCTGTGCGTCGAGGATCTTCAGCGACTGGGCGTTGGCGATCGCGGCAGCGAGGGCGGCGGCGTCGCGCAGGGCTATGGGTTTGCCGTCGACCGTGAAGCTGGCGGGTGGGCGCGTGGTGGCGGCCTGGGCGTTGCGGGTTTCGATCGCCAGCGACATCCTGCCGCCGCCGTTCGCGACCGGGCCGGGCTCTCGCACGAGGTTGAGCGTGAGATCGTCCTGGCCGATGCTCGCATCCGGGAGGAGCGAGCCGAGCGTGCAGCGAAGCGCGTTGTCGCAGCCTGCGGTCCAGTCGGTGAAGGTCCTGGTCGTGCCGGGTTTTGGGGGCGTGTGCGAGTCTGCGGCGGGGGTGGGCTGTGGCGCCGTCTGGGCGACGGGGGCGGACGCTGTCCTGGCCTCGGGCGTCGATTCGGCCTTAGGCTGCGGCGCGGGCTGGCTTGGCGAACAGGCCGTCATCAGCGGCACCATGACCAGGGGCGCGAGGAGGGGCGTCAGGGCGGAAAAGATCGGTTTGCACGGCATGATTGCAGCCTAGCGCTCTGGCCGCGCGGGGAAAAGCGGCTAGGGAGGGGCAACGATTTTAGGAGAGCGAAATGCAGACGATCGGCGTGATTGGTGCAGGACAGATGGGCGCGGGGATCGCGCAGGTTTCGGCACAGGCGGGGTACCGGGTGCTGCTGGCGGACGTGTCGCTGGAGGCGGCCGAGAAAGGCAAGGCGGGGATCGCCAAGGCGCTCGGCCGGCTGGTCGAGAAGGAGAAGATCGGGTCGCGCGAGCGTGACGACGCGCTGGCGCTGATCGAGCCGGTCGCGAGCGTTGCCGACATGGGCGACTGTGCGATCGTCGTCGAGGCGGCGACCGAGCGCGAGGCGGTGAAGCGCGCGATCTTCGCAGAGGTCGGCAAGGTGCTGGGGCCGGATGCGATCCTGGCGTCGAACACATCGTCGATCCCGATCACGCGCCTCGCACAGGCAGCGCCCGATGCGGCGCGGTTCATGGGGGTGCATTTCTTCAATCCGGTGCCGGTGATGCGGCCGATCGAGCTGATCCGGGGGCTGGCGACGTCGGACGCCACGGTGGCGGCGGTCGAGGCGTTTGCGCAAGCGCTCGGCAAGCAGGTGGTGCATGCGAACGACGCGCCGGGCTTCATCGTCAACCGGGTGCTGATGCCGATGATCAACGAGGCGTGCTTCGCGCTGGGCGAAGGCGTGGCGAGCGTGCGCGACATCGACTTGGCGTGCCAGCTGGGCCTGAACCATCCGATGGGGCCGCTGACGCTGGCGGATTTCATCGGGCTGGATACGTGCCTGGAGATCACGCGCGTGCTGTTCGAGGGGACCGGCGATCCGAAGTTCCGGCCGGCGCCGGTGCTGGTGAAATATGTCGAGGCCGGGTGGTTCGGGCGGAAGACCAAGCGCGGGTTTTACGATTATTCGGGGGCGGAGCCTGTGCCTACTCGGTGAGGGGGGCGCAGCCGCTTCGGTGAAGCGGCTACGGTTTCGCGTGATAGGTCGTATTCGGTGGGCTGGATTACCGGCCATCAGAGCGCCGACTCTTCAACTAAGTCTCGAAGAATGATGCCCGCCGGTGGAACCGAGGGGGATCGGTTAAAATCCCCGTAAGCACTGAGAAACAAAGGATATTTATTTCGGCGCCGGGACCGTTGTGCTAGCCCTTTGTACTAGCTGAGGCAAGGCTGCGTTATTGTCGTAAGCGTGGATTGACCGACATGGGCGACCAACCCATAAAACTCCGGGGGGGGGGCTGTTCATGGCAAAAAGTTACATTGACGAGCTTTTGGATTTAGCGGCTGGCATCGTCGAATTGGCCGATGCGGAAGGCACTATTGACAAGAGGTACTGGAAGAAGGCGAAGGCGGAGCACGATGCTCTACAAGCTAACTTCACTCGCGTTCGGAAGGAATACGTTGATAGTCTGCTTGATACTCCTGATGGTTACGAGCAGGCATATAGTCTAACCTTAGAAGAATTGAACATTACCCGGGAGAACTGTGATGATACGTGGATTCCTGCGGTAAACTATGTCTCAGATAACTTGCTGCCTTATTTGCAAAAAGAGTCTCGTCGGAGCCCTAGCACTCGAAAGTTCTTTAAGTACCTACCTTGGTTTATCGCGGGAGTTGCGGTAGTTGCTTATATCGCGGTCTCCTTTCTCGCATTGACGCCAATTAATCACGCGATAGATACGCAAGCTGGCATTAAGGAACGTGCTGCCGCGGTGCAGAAGGTGATACGTTACGATTACTTGATGAACACCCATGTTCGAAAGGGAGGATGGATTAAGGGTGCTCTGTTTTGGCCGCTCGAACCGACCGAGTACGAAATCAAGGGCGCATCTGAATTTGCTTCGCTAGCATTTGAGGCAAAGCAGGTAAGCGTTCAGGAATACGGCTGCTCACCAATTGCTCAAGAATATGGAAACGGTCCATCTAAAGACGAGGTAGCCTACCTTTCCGAGACTGCCGAACGATTGCGCGACGCTACACTGCAATGGAAAAAACCACCGATCATTACGACCATTGATGCAGCAAGGTTCGTAGGCAAATGTTAGAAGCGCCTACGACCTATTTCCGGTAGAGATTTGCGAGAGGGCAATTCAGACAAGAGTGAGCCCGGTTTACCCCGTATGCACGGTCCGCCCCTAGGCGATTATGACACGCCTAACGCGACCTGCATTATCGCGCGTGGTTCTTCATCCCTGCACTACGTGTCACAGTCGCCAAGCGGTCCGCTCCCTTATCTGTCCAGAATAACCTAACGAGGGATTGGCCGATGCCTGTGAGATGATCGCTGGCACCTTCTTGTTCTCCCGCGAAGGCGGGAGCCCAGACTGGATCCCCGCCTTTGCGGGGAAACATGCTGGCTTTGGTTAGGGCGAGTTACAGGCTTGGGGCCATTCAGCAGGGTGGTTTGGCATCGTCATGCATCCGCGCGTTGGTGCAATTCGGGCGTTGTGGTATGTGCTGTGACGTCTGGAGCGAAGGTTCGGTGATGAGCGGCAGCACGACGATGACGATCAGGGTGACGTCGGCGCTCAAGGCGCGGCTGGGGCGGTTGGCGCAGGATACGCAGCAGAGTCCGTCGGATCTCGCGGCAATGGCTGTGTCGGGGTATGTCGATCGTGAGCTTGCGGTCGTCGCGGGTATTCGGCGTGGGCTCGATGACGTCGAGGCTGGGCGGGTTATCGGGCATGACGATGCTGTGCGTGCGCTTCATGCGGCGATCGACCGGGCTGGCGTCAAGGGTTCCGGCAAGGCGGGTGGTTGACGCGGACCGTCGTCTGGTCGCGCGATGCACTGGACGATCTGGCGGCGCAACTCACCTATATTGCAGCGGACAACCCTGACGCCGCACACCGGGTTGCGGCTCGGATCGGCGATGCGGGGGCCGCGCTAGGAGCGATCCCGACCGGGCGTCCGGGACGGGTTGGTGGTACTTTCGAGAAATTGGTGACGGGGCTGGCGTACGTGATCGCTTATGCAATCACGGTGCGCGACGATCGGGAGGAGATATCGATCCTGCATGTGATCCATACTGCGCGGGATTGGCCGGCCGAGGCTTGGCCTGAAGATTAGCCAAGACGATGTGTAACCAAAACGGTTAAACGACTTGACATCGTCACGCTCGTTTGGTACATAACGGGAACGCTGAAGAATTGCGGCTCGGGCTGGTGGCTCGGGCGGAGAGAGGCCGGGACGGCCGGGGTGGGAGCCTCGGGTGTTGCCGGCCTTTTCGCGTTCTGGCGGGGCGGTTCACATGGGCGGGGGCGCGGGATGGTGAGCTTTCGGGAGGCGGGTGCGACGGTCGATACGCATACGCACGTTCGGTCGGTTGGCGCGCGCGCGACGATCATCAATGGGGGCAAGAACAGGGGTATCCAGGTGCGCGCGCTGCGTTCCGACGGGTGGACCAAGGCGCGGCGGGTGCAATTCCTGCACGTGCTGGGAAGGACCTGCAACGTCAGGGCGGCCGCCGCGAATGTCGGGATGGCGTGGGGAACCGCGTATGCGCTGAAACTGCGCGATCCGGCCTTTGCAGCGGCGTGGGCTGCGGCGCTGGCCGACGGGTATGATCGGCTCGAGGAGGCGCTGCTGGCGGCGGCGATCGCCGGGTTGAGCGGAGATTTCGCGATCGAGGCCGATGACGCCGCCGAGGGGGCCGCCGCCGGGGATTTGGCGGGCGATGCCGCCGGCGATCTTGAGGGCATTTCGATTCCGGATACGGGTGTCGTGCGGCTGGCGAGCATGCAGGCGGTGCAGGTTGCGCTGGCGATGCTGGGTCGGTTTCGCGCCACGCAGGCGGAGGGCGGGAAACGGCCGAAACTGGGTCGACGGCGCGCGACCGTCGAGGAGACCAATGCCTCGATCGCGAAGAAACTGGATGCCTTGGCCAGGCGGCTGGCGGCGGCGCCGACGAATGCTGTGATCGTGCTGGGGGGCGGGGCCGGCGAGGATGGAGCCGGGGACGGGGACGGGGCCGATGTCGCTGGATCTGAGGTGCGTCTGACAGGGGCCGGGATGATCCCCGAGAATGGCGTGCGGCATGAGCGATGACCGGTCTGGCGAAGGAGCGCGTGGCGTGGCTGATGAAACCGACCACATGGCTTTGAGGGATTCGGGGGAGAATTCGGGGGAAGATCTTGACGGTCGCACGCCCGAGACGCTGGGCGGGGGAGTAGAGGATGAAGGCGGTTCTGCGAACGGCGGGGCTGAGACTGGCCGGGATGTGATCGCGGAACTGGCGACGTTGCCTGCGGCACGGCGGGCGCGGCTGGTCGGGATGCTGACGGCGGCGGAGCGGCATGAACTGCATGATCGGTGGGAGGTCTGGGCGCATCCGGGGCAATGCCTGGCTGGTCGGGGCGCGGCGGACGACTGGCGGATCTGGGTGATCCTGGCCGGACGCGGGTTTGGGAAGACTCGCGCTGGGGCGGAGTGGGTCAGCCAGGTCGCGCGAGACAATCCAGGGGCCCGGATCGCGCTGGTCGGGGCGACCGTCGAGGATGTGCGGCGGGTGATGATCGAGGGGGAGAGCGGGCTGCTCGCCGTCGCGCGCGATGACGAGGATCCGGTCTGGCGGGTTGGCTCGGGCGAGCTGCGATTTGGCAATGGGGCGTTGGCTTCGGCGTATTCGGCGGAGGCGCCGGAGGGGTTGCGCGGGCCCGAGCATCATGTGGCGTGGTGCGACGAGGTGGCGAAGTGGCGCAACGGGAAGGCGACCTGGGATAATCTGATGATGGGGCTTCGGCTGGGCGATCTGCCGCGGATTGTGGTGACGACGACGCCTCGGCCGGTGGCTTTGCTGCGGCGGATCCTGGCGCTGCCGGGGGTGGTGCGGTCGCAGGGGCGTACCGTGGACAATGTGCATCTGCCGGTGAGTTTCGTGGAGGCGATGACGGCGTCCTATGCGGGGACGCGGCTGGGGCGGCAGGAGCTGGATGGCGAGCTGATCGAGGATGTCGTGGGGGCGCTGTGGACGCGGGCGCTGGTGGAGTCTCGGCGGAAGGCGTTTGCGCCTGAGGTGACGCGGGTCGTGGTGGGGGTGGATCCTCCCGCTGGCAGTGTGTCCGGGGGGCCGGGGGATGCCTGCGGGATCGTGGTCGTTGCGCTCGGGGTCGATGGGTTTGCGTATGTGCTGGAGGATGCGAGCGTTTCCGGGGCCAGTCCGGAAGGGTGGGCTCGCGCTGTGGCCGAGTGCGCCGAGCGACATGGCGCGGACCGGGTGATCGCGGAGTCCAACCAGGGGGGGAAGATGGTGGGGAGCGTGCTTGCCGGCGCGGATCGGGCGATGCCGGTGAAGCTGGTGCATGCGTCGCTGGGAAAGGTGGCGCGGGCGGAGCCGGTGGTGGCTTTGTATGAGGCTGGGCGGGCCTGGCATGTGGGGGCGTTTCCGGCGCTGGAGGACGAGCTTTGCGGGCTGATCGCTGGTGGGGGGTATGAGGGGCCGGGGCGGTCGCCGGATCGGGCTGATGCTCTTGTCTGGGCTATGACGGAGGTAATGCTGGGGCCGAGAGCGCGGGTTTCTGTGCGAGTTTTGTAGGGGGTGGCCCTCTCCCCATTGGGGAGAGGGAAGGAGGAGCACTTGCGACGGGAGGGTGAGGGCACGTGTCTTGGTGAGCGTGCCCTCACCCTCCCACGCTTCGCGCGGGCCCCTCCCTCTCCCCTGAAGGGAGAGAGGTTTTCGTTACAGGAGATCATCCATGAAATTGTTCGGGTGGAAATCCGGGCGCGATGAGTCGCGGCCGGTGTTGTCGCGTGCCTTGAGTGCGCCGGGGTTTCAGGGGGCGTTTGGGGATGTGCCGTATTCGTATGAGGCGCAGGTGCGGGCGGGGTATCTGGGGAATGCGATCGTCCAGCGGGCGGTGAAGCTGGTGGTGGAGTGCGTCGGGTCTGCGCCTCTGCTGGCTTCTGATCCGGCTCTCGTGGCTTTGGTGACGGCGCGGTCCGGGGGGCAGTCGCTGGTCGAGACGGTGGCGGCGCAGGTGCTGTTGCATGGCAATGCGTATGTGCAGGTCTTGCGCGACGTCGATGGGGGCGCGGCGGAGTTGTTTGCTTTGCGGCCGGAGCGGGTCGCCGTTGAAGCGGATTCCAGTGGGTGGCCGGCGGCTTATCGCTACCGAGTTGGGGAGCGGGTTACGCGGTTGCATGCGAATCCGGTTCGGCCGGAGGTGATCCACCTGAAGAGCTTCAACCCGGTCGATGACCATTATGGGTTGGGGTGCCTGGGGGCGGCTTCGGGAGCTGTGGCGATCCACAATGCGGCGGCGCGGTGGAACAAGGCTCTGTTGGATAATGCCGCGCGGCCTTCGGGGGCGCTGATGTATGATCCGAAGGATGGCGCGGTGTTGTCGACCGAGCAGTTCGCGCGGTTGCGGGGCGAGCTGGAGGCGTCGTTCTCGGGGGCGGGGAATGCTGGGCGGCCGATGCTGTTGGAGGGGGGCCTCAGGTGGCAGGCTTTGAGTCTGTCGCCCGCCGACATGGATTTCGTGGGGACGAAGGCGGCGGCGGCGCGGGAGATCGCGCTGGCGTTCGGGGTGCCGCCGATGTTGCTCGGGCTGCCGGGGGATAATTCTTACGCGAATTACCGGGAGGCTAACCGGGCGCTTTGGCGGCTGGGGGTTTTGCCGTTGGCGTCTTCGATTTTGACCGGGATCGCGCAGGGGTTGGCTGGGTGGTTCGAGGGGGCGGCGATTTCGGTCGATCTCGATCGGGTGCCAGCGCTGGTCGAGGATCGCGAGCGGCTTTGGGGGATGGTTAGCGGGGCTTCGTTTCTTAGCGATGCGGAGAAGCGGGCTCTCTTGGACATATCGGAGGTGGTCTGATGGACGGGGCGGTTTTGGCGCAGTTGATGCGGCAGGGGGCGGAGCGGGGTGTGGACCTGGTGACGCTTCGGGCGATCGTGGAGGAGGCGGGGGAGTTGGGGGCGGCTCGGGCTTTGGCGCGGGTGGCTTTGAGTGATGAGCGGGCTCGGGAGGATGTGGCGGAGTTGCGCGAGCTGTTGGCGGCTTGGCGGGATGCGAAGCGGTCGGTTTGGAAGGCGGTGGTGGGGTGGATCGCGCGGCTGGCTATGGCGCTGATGTTGGCGGGGCTGGCGGTGAAGCTGGGGTTTGCCGCGTGGTTGAAGTGACGGGCGAGGTGGCATTCGCGGGGTATGCGGCGGTGTTCGATGTTGTCGATCGGGCAGGGGATGTGGTGCGGCGGGGAGCCTTTGCCGACGCTCGGATGGTGCCTTTGTTGTGGCAGCATCGTGGGGGGGCGGTTGGGTCTTTGTCCGTCGTTGCTGAGGATGAGCGGGGGTTGCGGGTCGAGGGGGTGGTGGCGGATTTGGAGCTGGCTCGGCTGGTGCGGTCTGGGGCGGTGGCTGGGTTGTCTGTGGGGTATCGGGCTTTGCGGGTTCGGCAGGGGAGTAGGCGCGAGTTGCTGTCGGTCGCGCTGGTCGAGGTTAGTCTGGTGGCGGTGCCTATGCAGGCTTTGGCGCGGGTTGAGGTGGTGCCTTAGCGGCGTGCCCTCACCCTCCCACGCTTCGCGCGGGCCCCTCCCTCTCCCCTGACGGGAGAGGGGTTTTTGAGTTTCACGAGGCGTCCTGCGGGGCGCCCTTTTTCGTTTCACGCGAGGAGATGACTGATGGGTGTTGTTGACCGGCCGGTTTTGGAGGGGGCGGCTCCTCTCGGGGTGAGTGCGGCGTTTGCGGGGTTCGTGCGGACCGGCGCTACGCTGGAGATGAAGGCGTTTACCGGGGTGACGGGGGATGCCGGCGGGTTTGCGGTGCCGCGGGAGATCGATGCGCAGATCGATACGTTGCTGAAGGGGATTTCGCCGATCCGGGCGATCGCCAATGTCGTGAAGGTTGGGTCGGCTGGGTATCGCAAGCTGGTTACCACGGGCGGTACCCCTTCGGGGTGGGCGGCGGAGAATGCGGCTCGGCCGGAGACGGCTTCGCCGGTGTTCGTCGAGATCGCGCCGCCTACGGGGGAGCTGTATGCCAATCCCTCGGCTAGCCAGGCGATGCTCGATGACGCGGCGTTCGATGTCGAGGAGTGGCTGGCGGGCGAGATCGCTATGGAGTTTGCGAAGGCCGAGGGGGCGGCTTTCGTGTCGGGTTCCGGTGTGTCGCGGCCTAAGGGGTTTCTGACGTCGGCGACCGCGGCGACGGCGGATGGGGTTCGGGCTTTCGGGACTTTGCAGTATCTCGCGAGCGGGACGGCTGGGGACTTTTCGGCGAGTCCGCAGGAGCGGTTGATCGATCTGGTCCAGTCTTTGCGCGGGCCGTATCGGCAGGGGGCTAGCTTCGTGATGAATGCGGCTACGCTGGCGCGGATCCGGAAGTTCAAGACGACGGATGGGGCGTTCGTGTGGGCGCCTTCGCTGGCGGCGGGGGTGCCGGCTACGCTGCTGGGGTATCCGGTGGTGGAGGCCGAGGACATGCCGGACATTGCGGCGAATGCTCTGGCGATCGCGTTCGGGAATTTCCGGGCGGGGTACATCATCGCCGAGCGGACCGAGACTGGGATCCTGCGCGATCCGTACTCGAACAAGCCTTTCGTCAATTTCTACGCGACCAAGCGAGTCGGTGGGTGCGTGACGAACTCCGAGGCTATCAAGCTGATGAAGTTCTCGGTGGCTTGAGTTTCGGGGGGGGAGGGGTTTGGGGCGGGGGTTGCTCGTCCCAACTCCCCTCTCCCTCCCGCGCGCAAGGGCGCGCGGGCCCCTCCCTCTCCCCGGAGGGGCGAGGGAAATAGGAGACGTTGCATGGGTGGGTCGGCGATTTCTGCCGGGGTGATCGCTGAGGTGGTCGTCGCGGCGAGGGCTTTGTTGCGGGTGGAGAGTGGGGAGGACGCCGTGCTGGCGCGGTTGGCGCAGACGGCGTTGCTGCTGGGGGAGGCTTTTCTGGGGGCGGCGGTGATCGTGCGGCCCTTCGAGGATGTGGTGACCAGTGCGGCGGGGTGGCGGCGACTGGTGGTTGCGCCGGTGAGCACGATTGCCGGGGTTACGGGATTGCCGAGTGAGGGCGCGCCGTTCGTTCTGGCGGCTGGCGCCTATGCGGTCGATATCGATGCGGATGGGGTTGGTTGGGTTCGTATCCTGACCGCGGGATCGGCTGGGCGCGTGGCGGTGGCGTATTCTGCTGGGCTTGCCTTGAGCTTCGAGGCGGTGCCCGCCCCGATCGCGCAGGGGGTGGCGATGCTGGTCGCGCATCTGTTCGATCACCGGGAGAGCGATGTGGCGCCGCCGGCGGCGGTGGCGGCGTTGTGGCGGCCTTATCGGCGGATGCGGTTGGGCCTTGAGGTGCACTCCGGAGCTTTGACGTGAGTGCGCGGGTGGTCCTGCAGAATGCCGTCGTCGCTCGACTGAACGCTGTGCTCGACGTGAGCGTGTTCGATGCGCCGCCGGTGCGGGGTGGGCTGCCGTATGCGGTGGTGGACGAGCCGGTGTTGTCGGACTGGAGCACGAAGACCTGGGTTGGGCGGGAGGGGCGCGTTCTGCTGACGCTGTTCGATGGGGGGGAGCGGCCGGTTCGGGTGCGTTCCTTGCTGGCGGCGGCGGAGGAGGGGTTGGAGTTGCTTCCGCCTGATCTTGGCGAGGGATGGCGGGTGGTTCGGCTGGCGCTTGTGCGGTCTCGGGTGCTGCGGGTTGGGGATCGGTGGCGGGGGACGTCCGAGTTTCTGGTGCGGATGTACCGGGAGAGTTGAAGGGTTTGCGCCGCGGAGGCGCGGTGCAGGTTCCCGCCTTCGCGGGGAAACGTCTTTGGGGGAGATCGACATGGCGGTGGAGAAGGGGAGTGCGTTCCTGCTGAAGGTGGGGAACGGGGCGGTGCCGGTAGTCTACGCGACGGTGGCGGGGCTGCGGACGACGCAGATGTCGGTGAATGGGGAGGCTATCGTCGTTACCACCAAGGATTCCGGGGGGTGGCGGCAGTTGCTGTCTGGGGCTGGGGTTCGGAGTGTGTCCGTGTCGGGCGCGGGGGTTTTTACCGGGTCGGTGGCGGAGTTGCGGGTGAAGGCTAGTGCGCTCACCGGGGTGCTGGATGATTATCGGCTGGCGTTCGAGGGCGGGGATACGATGACGGGCAAGTTCCTGGTGTCTCGGCTGGACTATGCCGGGGATTTCAATGGGGAGCGGTCTTATACGCTTAGCCTGGAGAGTTCCGGGGCTGTGGTCGTGGGGTGAGTTTGGTCCCTCTCCCGGCGGGAAAGGGAGGGAGGAGCACTTGCGACGGGAGGGTGAGGGCACGTGCTTTGGTGGGCGTGSSCTCACCCTCCCACGCTTCGCGCGGGCCCCTCCCTCTCCCCTGAAGGGAGAGGGTTCTCTTTTCGGAGATCTATCATGAACGATCAGGCGAATCCGGTTCGGGGGGAGGGGGCTCTTCGGGTCGGGGGAGAGATGCTTGTTCTTCGGCCCAGCTTTGCGGCTTTGGTCGCAGCGGAAAGCGAACTGGGGCCTTTGTTCGCGCTGGTCGAGCGCGCCGCCGACGGGAAGCTTGGACTCGGCGAGATGGTGGGGCTGTTCTGGCATTGCCTTCGCGAATGTCCCGAGGGGGTTACGCGGGAGCGGTTGGGGGAGGCTGTGGTCGAAGCGGGACTGGCGGCGGTGACGCCGGTGCTGCGGGTGCTGTTGCGGCAGATTTTGGCGGGGAAGTGACGTTCTCGGAGAGTGCGGCGCGGCTCGCGGGTTTCGCGGGGGCGGTGCTGGGGTGGGCGCCGGAGATGTTCTGGCGGGCTACGCCGGCGGAATTGGCGGGGGTGGTCGGGGCTTTGGTGGGCGATGTGACGGCGCCGCCGGATGCCTCGACGATCGCGCGGTTGAGGGGGGCTTTTCCTGATGGATGATCTTGATGCGGCGCTGGTGAGCGTTCGGGCGGATACGAACGGGTTCTCGCGTGATGTCGAGGCGATGCGGGGGGAGCTGGAGGGGGTGCTTGGGGCTGGGGCGGAGCGGGCTGCGCTTCGGTTGGAGGCTGGGCTTTTGCGGGCGGTTCGGTCGGGCAAGCTGGGGTTCGAGGAGTTGAAGGGGGTGGCGTTGTCGGCGCTGGATGCGATTGCTTCGGCGGCTTTGAAGGCTGGGGTGCAGTCTGTGCTGAGCGGTGGCGGGTTGAGTGGCGCGCTGGCCGGATTGGTTGGTGGACTGCCTGGGCGGGCTACCGGTGGGCCGGTTTCTCCGGGGCGCGCTTATGTCGTTGGGGAGCGGGGGGCGGAGGTTTTCGTGCCTACTGCTAGCGGGCGGGTTGAGGCTGGGTCTGGCGGTGGGGTTCGCGAGGTGCGGGTGGCGATTACCGTCAACGCGGTTGGTGGGAGTGCGCCTGGGGTGCTGGCGCAGTCGAGCCGGCAGGTGGCTCGGGCGGTTAAGGCGGCTTTGGCGGTGGAATAGTCCCTCTCCCCGTCGGGGAGAGGGGAGGAGGAGCGCTTGCGACGGGGGGGTGAGGGGCTTTGGGGTCGGTGTTCCGTGCCTCACTCCCCTCTCCCTCCCACGCGCAAGGGCGCGCGGGCCCCTCCCTCTCCCCGGAGGGGCGAGGGAAAGTTGGAGAATCTTCATGGCGCATTGGCTTTGCTCGGCTCGGACGGTGCAGGTCGAGGGGCTGGTGTCCCGGTTCGATCCTCGGTTCTGGACCGTCAACTTTCCTCGGCCGATGATGGCTTCCGTGGTCACGAGCGGGGCTGACTCGCTGCGGGTGGATGCTGTGTTTTACAAGGCGGACGATCTGGCCGGGTTGATCTGGGAGGCGGTCGATCGGTTCGATCATCCTTTGCTGCAATATGAGACTTCGCGGGATTTTCGGGACTGTCGGCTGGGGTTCCGGTGGCGCTCCGGCGGGGTGATGGCGCTGGATGCGATCAATGGTCCGACGTTGACGATCGAGGGGCGGGATGCGGCTGGGGTCGCTCGGGCCTGGTATGTGCGGTTGTGGAATTATGCGGTGGGGGCGCCGGAGGATGCGGTCGTTTCGCTCGATTTCGCGGCGATGGTCGGCGGGTATGAACTGCCGGAGGATGCGGACCCTGTTTGGGCGGGGGATATCGACCGGATGTTCGTGTCGCTGGTGCCGCCGGAGTATTCGGGGGCGGATGTGCCGCTGGCCGGGCCGCGCGCGGGGTGGGTCGAGTGGACCGATCTGGTCTGTGAGGGGGCGGGGTCGGTGCTGGCGATCGGCGATGCCGTCGTGCCCGAGCACGGGGTGCGGATCGCGAGCGGGTATGACGACAGCTATAACCTGACGCCGGCAAGGCTGCTGCGCAATGCGCTGCATCTCGGGTATCGGGGGAGCATCACGCATTATGTGGGCATGAGCCATTATTTCCGGCTCGAGGCGCTTGGCGGCGGGTTTTACGTGTCGGCGGCGGGGGGCGTTTTGAACGCGGCTTGTGCGGCCTGGCATCGGGATTTTGCGGGCCGGGCCAAGGCGCTTGGCTATGATGTGATCTGGTCGCTGAGCTACGAGCTGTTCGACGCGCATTGCTGGAACGACTGGAAGCAGCGGGCCGCCGATGGCGCGCCGGCGCTGACCGGGTGGGCGCCGCCGTCTACGTTGCTGTCGCCGGCGCATGGCGGGGCGATGGGGTATCTGCAGGCGGTGGCGCGGGCTTTTCTCGCGATCGGGATTGCGGCGGGGTTGGCGCCGAAGTTTCAGGTTGGCGAGCCGTGGTGGTGGATCATGCCGGATGGGCGGCCTTGCCTGTACGATGCGAGCGCGGTGGCGGCGTTCGCGCCGGTGGCGATGGCGAGCATTCGGGGGGCCAAGACGGCGGCGCAGGTGGTGACGCTGGAGGCTGCGGGGGCGTGCCTGGCAGCGTCGACGGCGGCGCTGGTGGCGGCTGCCAAGCTGGAGGCGCCCGGGTGCGTCTCGCATCTGCTGACGTATCTGCCGACCGTGCTGGATGCTGCCGCGCCTGAGGCGAAGCGCGCGAACATGCCGGTGGGGTGGGCCAGTCCGGCGTTCGATGTGCTGCAGCTCGAGGATTACGACTGGGTGACCGAGGGGGATTCGGCGTCGTCGGCACAAGGGTTGGCGGTGGCGTTGGCGCGGCTCGGCTATCCGGTCGAACGGCAGCATTACCTGTCGGGGTTCGTGCTCCAGCCAGATTTGGGACCCGACCAGGCGGCGCAATGGGGACTGATCGAGGCGGCGGCCGAGGTGGCGCGGGCGCGGGGGGTGGCGGAGACGTTCCTCTGGGCGCTGCCGCAGGTGATGCGGGATGGGTTCGTGCATTTCGATACTGACGATTCAATCGGGGGGGAGGACGAGGCCGTGGACGCGTTCGATGACGTGCTGTTCCCGTTGGCGCTGGGGCGTGAGGCCGAGGTGGCGCCGGGGTTCTCGACCGCGATCCTGACGAGTTCGGGGGGGCGGGAGGTACGCAACGCGGCCTGGGCGGAGGCGCGGACGGCGTACGATGTCGGGCCGGGATTGCGGAGCGAGGCGGATATCGGGGTTTTGCTCGCGTTCTTCCGGGCGCGAATGGGCGCGGCTCGGGGGTTTCGGCTGAGGGATCCGTTTGACTTCGAGGCGGTGGGCGAGGTGGTCGGAGTTGGCGATGGGGTGGCTCGGCGGTTTGCGTTGGTGAAATCCTATGGTGCGATGGAGCGGCGGATTACCCGGCCTGTTGTTGGCAGTGTTTCGGTGGCTGTGGGGGGCGTTGGGACTTCCGCGTTCTCCGTGGAGGCTGGCGGGTGGGTGGTGCTCGACGTGGCGCCTGCCGTGGGGGCTGTGGTGACGGCGGGGTTTGCGTTCGATGTGCCGGTGCGGTTTGCCGAGGATCGGTTGAGCGTGGCTCGGGCTACGTTTCTGGCGGGGGTGGCGGCGAGTGTGCCGCTGGTCGAGGTGCGGGAGGCGTGACGTGTCCCTCTCCCCTGCGGGGAGAGGGAGGGAGGAGCCTCTTGGCGACGGGAGGGTGAGGGGTTTTGGGGATTAACGTTCCGAGCCTCACGCCCCTCACCCTCCCACGCGCAAGGGCGCGCGGGCCCCTCCCTCTCCCCGGAGGGGCGAGGGGTTTTTGAGGAGACTGTCATGTTTCTGGATGCTGAGCTGGCGACGATTGCCCTGTGCTGGCGGATCGAGCGGCGGGATGGGGTGGCGGTCGGTTTGACCGCGCATGACCGGGATCTGGTGGTCGACGGGCTGGTGCACCGCGCGGCGCCGGGGATGACGCCGTCGGCGATCCAGCGGTCCGATGGGCTGGAGGCGGATACGATGGATGTGGCGGGGGCTTTGACGAGCGCGGCGATCGGCGAGCGCGATCTGCTCGGCGGGCGGTGGGATGGGGCGCGGGTGGCGGTGTTTGCGGTCGACTGGAGCGATCCGGCGGCTCGCGTGGAACTGGGCGAGGGGATCATCGGTGCAGTCGAGCTGGGCGATGCCGGGTTCACGGCCGAACTGCGCGGGGCGAGCGCGGCGCTGGATCGGCCGGTTGTCGAGGAGACATCGCCCGAATGTCGCGCGGACCTGGGCGATCGGCGGTGCCGGGTGGCGATGGCGGGACGGCGCCGGTTTGCCCGGGTGGTGGCGTGCGCGGGGGCGGTAGTGACGCTGGACGGCGCGACCGATGGGTTGGCGGGCGGGCTGCTGCGCTGGTTCGGCGCTGCGAATGGCGGGCTGGAGAGCGCGGTCGCGGCCGGCGCGGGGGTGGTGCTGACGTTGCGCGCAGTGCCGGCGTTCGCGGTCGAGGCGGGCGTGCTCGTGGAAGTCGTCGAGGGGTGCGACAAGAGCCTTGCCACCTGCGCCGGGCGGTTTCGCAATGCCGTGAATTTCCGGGGGGAGCCGTATCTGCCGGGGATCGACCTGCTCACGCGGTATCCGGGGGCTTGAGCGCGGTCGAGCAGGCTGCCCTGCGCGCGGTGGGGACGCGGTTTCGGTTGCATGGGCGGGGGGCGGAGGGACTCGATTGTGTCGGGCTAGTGGCCTTGGCGCTTCGGGCTGGTGGGTATTCTGGCGCGGTTCCGAGCGGGTATTCTTTGCGGGGTGGCGATTGGAGTTTGCTGGATCGGCTGCTGGTGCGCGTTGCCGAGGCGGAGCCGGGCGATGTGCTGCTGATGGCGGCGGGGCCGGGGCAGTTTCACCTGGGGGTCAGCACGCAGCGCGGTTTCGTGCATGCCGATGCGGGGTTGCGACGCGTGGTCGAGCGGCCGGGCGCGCCGCCCTGGCCGGTGCTCGGTGTCTGGCGGATGGAGGGGTGACATGGCGACCTTGATATTGACCGCCGTCGGGACCGCGGTGGGCGGACCGATCGGTGGTGCGATCGGCGCGTTGATCGGGCAGTCGGTGGATCACGCGCTGTTCGCGCCGAAGCGGCGGGAGGGGCCGCGGCTGGTCGAGCTGGCGGTGCAGACCTCGTCCTATGGCGCGCAGATTCCGAAGCTGTTCGGGACGATGCGCGTGGCGGGTACGGTGATCTGGGCGACCGACCTGATCGAGAGCCGGTCGACATCGCGGTCGGGCAAGGGCCAGCCGAGCGTCTCGACCTATTCCTATGCGGCATCGTTTGCGGTGCTGTTGTCGGCACGCGCGATCCTGGGCGTCGGGCGGATCTGGGCGGAGGGCAAGCTGCTGCGCGGCGCGGCTGGGGACTTCAAGACGGCGACCGGGTTCCGGTTGCATCTGGGAGGCGAGGACCAGGCGGTGGATCCGTTGATCGCATCGGCCGAGGGGGGAGCGACACCGGCGTATCGGGGGTGCGCCTATGCGGTGTTCGAGACGTTGCAGCTGGCGGATTTCGGGAATCGGATCCCGTCGCTGACGTTTGAGGTGATTGCCGACGACGGTGCGGTGCTGGTGTCGACGATCGCCCGCGTGCTGGCCGGGGAGGTTTCGGGGACGGCGGTGCTGGCGGTGGGCGGGTTCGCGGCGTCGGGCGGGAGCGTCGGGGCGGTGCTGGCGATGCTGGGGCAGGCGAGCGGGGCGTGGTTTGCGCCGTCGGGGACCGGCCTGGTCATGCGCAGTGCGGCGGGGACGACCGTGGCGGTGGTCGACGAGGGGTTTGCGGTTTCAGGCAAGGGCGTGCGGCGGGCACGCGCGGTGGCGGCGATCGAGACCGTGCCGCGGACGGTGACGGTCGGCTATTACGACGCGGCGCGCGATTACCAGGCGGGCCTGCAACGCGCGCGGCGGCCGGGGGCGGGTATGCGCGACGTGTCGGTCGATGTCCCGGCGGTGCTGGCGGCGGGCGCGGCGAAGACGGTGGCGGAGGCGATGCTCGCGCGCGCCGAGGCCGGGCGGGTGCGGCGGACGGTCGCTGCCGGGTTCGCGGCGATGGGGATGGCGCCGGGGGCTTGCGTGACCGTTGCCGGGGAGGGCGGCGTCTGGCGGGTGGCCGATGTGAGCATCGAGGGCATGGTGACGACGCTCGGGTTGGTGTCGCTGGTAACGGCATCGGTGCCGGCGACGGCGACGAGCGGTCGGGTTTCGGGGGCGGTGGATGCGGTGATCGGGGCGACGATCCTGCGCGCGGTCGAGCTGCCGGGGCTGGAGGATGCACCGCTGTCGGCGCCGCGGATGACGGTGGTGGCCGCAGGCGAGGGCGCGGCGTGGCGGCAAGCGGCGCTGCTCTACAGCATGGACGACGGCGTGAGCTGGGTGGCGGCCGGGGCAACCGCGGCGCCTGCGGTGCTGGGGACGATCGCGGTCGTGGCGTCGGGGGCGTCGGCGACGCTGGTCGACCGGCACGGCGCGTTCGAGGTGGTCCTGGCGCACGCGGACATGGATCTGGGCGATGCGGATGCGGCGGCGCTCGATCGCGGCGTCAACCTGGCGCTGCTGGGGGACGAGCTGGTGCAGTTCGGCCGGGCGGAACCGCTGGGCGCGGGGCGCTGGCGGTTGAGCGGATTGCTGCGCGGGCGGCGGGGGACCGAAGCTGAGGCGGGTCTTCAGGGCGTCGGGGATCGGTTCGTGCTGATCGAGGCGGAGGCCGTGCGGACGTTCGACCTGCCGCTAGCCGCACTCGGGCGCGAGATCCAGGTGATGGCGTCCGGGGTCGGCGATGCCACCCCGGTGGAGACGCGCTGCACGATGCGCGGCGCGTCGGTGGTGCCGCCATCGCCGGTGCATCTTGGCTGGCGTGGCGAGGCGGATGGCAGCGCAGTGGTGCGGTGGACGCGGCGGAGCCGGGCAGGATGGCGCTGGATCGACGGGGTCGATGCGCCGCTGGCCGAGGAAAGCGAGGGGTACCGGGTGACGCTGACGACCGGAACCGACGTTCGCGACGTCGATGTCGGAGTGCCGTCGATCGTCCTGAGCGCGGCGGAGCGGGTGGGGCCGGTCGCCGTCGTGGTGCGGCAGCGCGGCATGTTCGGCGAGTCGCTGCCGGCGGAACTGATCGTACCGGCCTGATAATCGAACGGGGGAACGAAAGATGAGCGACGACATCACACCGCGGCTGGCATTGCCGTTGCTGCAGCCCGGGCAGGCGCAGAAGGAGACGACTCACAACGAGGCGCTGACGGTGCTGGACCTGGCGGTACAGGCAAGCGTGCTGGCGGTCGGCACCAACGTACCGCCGGCGACTCCGGTGTCGGGCGGCGCCTGGATCGTCGGGGCTGCGCCGACCGGGGGCTGGGCCGGGCAGGCGCACGCGATCGCGGGGTGGACCAGCGGCGGATGGCGGTTCGTCGGGGCGCGCGACGGGATGGCCGCCTGGAGCATCGCCGACGGACAGGTCGCGCGGTTCGTCGGCGGCGCCTGGACGCTGGGCGTGCTGGCGGGCAGTCGTGTTTCGATCGGCGGCAACGACGTGGTCGGCGCGCGCCGTGCCGCGATCGTCGACCCGGCCGGCGGCACGATCGTCGATACCGAGTCCAGGGCCGCAATTGGCGCCATATTGGGCGCCCTTCGAGGGCATGGCCTGATTTCCGGCTAAAACACCCCGAAAACTGTGTCGTTCCAGCAACAGTATCAACTTTTGTTAGCTTGCGTGGAAACAAGCCCGAGGATAGGGAGTTTGCGATGTCCGTGTGACACTCATGAAAGGGGATTAGTATGCGGAAGCTTGCCGTCGTTCTGGCACTCGCCTCCACCGCACTCGCCACTCCCGCCCTCGCCCGCGATAAGTCGTGGTACGTTGGCGTCGAAGGCGGTGCGATGATCGTTGAAGACATCGACTATGATATCGGCGCATTGAACAATGCCGGTTCGGTCGATCATGACTATGGTTACGATGTCGACGCCGTAATGGGCTACGACTTTGGCGGTTTCCGCCTCGAAACCGAAGTCGGTTACCGCAAGGCAACCGTGGACGGCTATTCGTCGACCACGACCACGCCGATTTTCGCCGCTAACGGCGCTCGCGGCAACTACCCAGCCGGCAATGCCGACTTCGCTGGTGGTTCGTCGTCGGCTCTCAGCTTCATGCTGAACGGCCTTCTGGACTTCGGTCCGGACGATGGCATCCAGGGCTTCGTCGGCGGTGGTGTTGGTGTTGCTCGCGTCAAGGCGCAGTACGCACTTAACAACAACGGCGACTTCCTGAACGACTCGGACACCGTGTTCGCGTATCAGGGCCTGGCCGGTATCCGTGCACCGCTGAGCGACCACATCGACGCGACGCTGAAGTATCGTTTCTTCAACGCCGAGAACGTCAAGCTGGTCGACGTTTCGAACCGCGTGTTCGACGGTCGCTTCCGTTCGCACAGCATCCTTGGTGGTGTGACGTACAACTTCGGCGAGCCGGCTGCACCTCCCCCGCCGCCGCCGCCGCCGCCGCCGCCTCCCCCCCCTCCCCCGCCGCCCCCGGCGCCGGTGGATGTGGTCTGCTCGCCTGGTCCGTTTATCGTGTTCTTCGAATGGGACAAGTCGGACATCACGCCAGAGGCAGCGTCGATCCTCGACAACGCGATCACGCAGTACCAGTCGTGCGGCAACGCACAGGTCATGCTCGCAGGTCACGCGGACAAGTCGGGTTCGGCTTCGTACAACGTCGGTCTGTCGCAGCGTCGCGCAGATGGCGTGAAGGCGTACCTGTCGTCGCATGCCATCCCAGACGGTGTCATCTCGACGGAAGCATTCGGCGAGAGCCGTCCGCGCGTCGAGACCGCCGATGGCGTTCGCGAAGTGCAGAACCGTCGCGTGGAAGTCACCTACGGTCCGGGTTCGGGCCAGTAAGACTTTCGCCAGTCGATCCTCGGATCGGCTACGGAATGAAGATCGGGGAGGTCGGCGCAAGCCGGCCTCCCTTTTCTTTTGTGCTTTGCGCGAGTGGGGTTTGAGTCGCGGGTTTCGTGGATTTGGTAGGCGTTGATTCTGTTCGCGCGGAGGCGCGGAGGCGCGGAGATGGATCGTTCCGGGAGGGCGCGCCCGCGAATGCGGCTTTCGGGTATCGGCTTCGCCCTTCAGCAACCGGATCAGCCGACGTGCCACCACATTCTCAAGCGGAAACTCTCCGCGCCTCCGCGCCTCCGCGCGAACAAACTCTCTGACTTCCGACCTTGATCGACTGACGGTGCTCAACGAAGCGTCGATGTGTTCACGCAAAGGCGCAAAGGCGCGAAGAGGGTTCGGGCGGGGCAGCGTTGCCTGCTCTTGCACGGGCCTTTTAGAATGACTGCGCCGATTGTCCGATCGTGGACGGTCGAGCAGCTTCGTCGGGGGCTAAGATCTTCGCGCCCCTTCGGCGAAGCTCAGGACAGGCTTTGCGCCTTCGCGCGAACACATCTTCTTGCAGAAATACGCGACGCGAAGCGAGGCTCTACACCGTTGTCGGAGCGTCTTCCGCCAAGGCTGCCGCGAGCCAAGCCGGGATCAGCGCGTCGCCGAGCGCTTCGACGCGGCGGTGTTCTACCATCAGCCCGCGGTCGGGATAGGTGACGCGCGTGCGGGCGCTCGGTTCGGTGAAAGGGGCGACGACGAGGCGGCGGTTAACCTTCGAACGGTGGTGCATGCGCGCCGTGTTCTCCTGGCCTACGTAACACCCCTTGGTGAAGCTGACGCCGTTCAGCTCCCGCGCATTGCATTCGAGCCACAGCGTTTCGCCCGCACCGAGCTCCGCGATGCCTTCGGGGACGCCGAGCGACAGGCGATGCGTGTGCCAGCCGCTCGCGGCGGGGCCCTCGGGCGCGAGCCAGCGGTTCCCAAGCGCGGCTAGGCGCGGGTCGGGTACGCCTTGATCGCCGGTTAGCGACCAATGGACCTTGAGGTCGTCGGGCTGGAGCGTGATCGCGCGGCGCAGGCGGTAGAGCGACAGGCGTTTCGTCAATGCCTCGGCCTGTGCGGCTTCGACGTCGATCAGCACGTCGTCGCCATCCGCCCACAGGATGAAGTCGAACAGCGCCTTGCCCTGCGGCGACAGCAACGCGGCCCAGTCCGGGGTGGCGGGGGTGAGCAGCGCCGTGTCGGCGGTCACCAGCCCTTGCAGGAAGCCCCGTACGTCTTCGCCGGCGACGCGGATCACGCTGCGGTCCGCGAGCATCGTTCCGGGCGTCGCGTCGGGAATGGGCTGGGTCATCGTTACCACCTAGTGCGTGCGGGGCGATTTCCAAGCGTGACGGGATTCCGGGCGGGCGGCGGCTGGCGTCTGTGGGTTCGCGTCGATAGGAAGGCGGCATGACCGACCGCCTCACGATCCGCCGCCCCGATGACTGGCACGTCCACCTGCGCGATGGCGCGATGCTGGAGGCGGTGGCGAAGTACACCGCGCGGCAGTTCGCGCGCGCGATCATCATGCCGAACCTGACCCCGCCGGTGACCTCGATCGCGGCGGCCAGGGCCTATCGCGAACGGATCATGGCGGCGGTGGG
This sequence comes from Sphingomonas sp. 4RDLI-65, assembly GCF_049472435.1. Lineage (NCBI taxonomy): Bacteria > Pseudomonadati > Pseudomonadota > Alphaproteobacteria > Sphingomonadales > Sphingomonadaceae > Sphingomonas > Sphingomonas sp. 4RDLI-65. Next base: position 50,675 of record NZ_JBCEBT010000004.1, read on the forward strand.
CGATGCCGCGTTCACCCCGCTGATGACGTGCTATCTCACCGACGGCATCGATCCCGCCGAGATCGAGCGCGGCCATGCCGAGGGCGTTTTTACCGCCTGCAAGCTGTACCCCGCGCATGCGACGACCAATTCGGCGCACGGTGTCACCGATATCCGCGCGCTGACGGGGGTGCTGGAGACGCTGCAGCGGATCGGCATGCCGCTGCTGATCCACGGCGAGGTGACCGACAAGTCGATCGACATCTTCGACCGCGAGGCGGTGTTCGTCGAGCGCGTGCTGACACCGCTGGTGCGCGACTATCCCGGCCTGAAGATCGTGCTGGAGCATATCACGACCGCGGAAGCTGCGGCGTTCGTGACCGAGGCGGATCATCCGATCGCCGCGACGATCACGCCGCAGCATCTGCTGATCAATCGCAACGCGCTGTTCGACGGGGGGCTGCGGCCGCACGCCTATTGCCTGCCGGTGCTAAAGCGCGAGACACACCGGCTAGCAGTGCGGCGCGCGGCGGTGTCGGGATCGCCGCGGTTCTTCCTGGGGACCGACAGTGCGCCGCATGTCGTCGGCGCCAAGGAGTCCGGGTGCGGGTGCGCGGGCATCTTCAACGCGCCGTTCGCGCTGGAGTCGTATCTGAGCGTGTTCGACGCCGAGGGCGCGCTCGACAAGTTCGAAGGCTTCGCGTCGGAGCACGGCGCGCGGTTTTATGGGTTGCCGTTGAACGAGGGCACCGTGACGCTGGTGCGCGGCGAGGCCGTAGTGCCGGCGTCGATCGGATCGGGGGAAACGGCGGTGGTGCCGTTCCTGGCCGGAACCGATGCCGGGTGGCGGTTCGAGGGGTAGGGGCGTCTCCGAACATCGGTCATCCCGACTTTCGTCAGGACGACGCCTTCAGCCGGTCGAGCCACAATCGTGCTTCCTTCTGTTCACCAACCGCGCTCGCGCTGACCGGGCCTCTTGCGGCGAAGAAGTCGCGGTGCAGCGCAAAGGGTTCGAGCATCAGGCGCTCGCGCATCGAGTCGATGTCGGTTCCCATTTCCGAAAGCGCGGCGATGGTGGGGGCGATCGCGGCGCGGACGCGGCGATCGGTGGTGCGGTCGAACAGGCCTAGCGACCCGGCTGCGGTCTTTTCGAGGGCGGCGAGGAGCGTCTCGCGGTATTCGGTTTCGAGGTCTTCGCGCTGGGCGTCGAGACGGGCGAGGCGGTCGGGTTTTGCCATTGTTTGGGCGTAGCGGTTGGGGTGGGGGCGTCAACTTTTGCGCTGGGCTTTGCGGCCCGTGCATGAGGAGCCTTGCGGTTTGGGCGCGCGCCGTGGGCAAAGCCCGCGTCGTTGGACGGGGCTTTGCCCCGCCGGCCGGGCTTGCGCGAGTCAGCGGGACGTGGCCCGCTGCCGCGCTGCGCCTAAAACGGCAACCACCTCGATTTGTGCGTGATGTTCATATACCCGACGTTGACGCCCGCGCGCCAGCCGACGCCCAAGCGGATCGGGATCAGGACGACGTTGCCGCGGCGCAGATACGTGGCGGCGAAACCGCCTACCAGGTACAGCCGGCCTTCGACGGCGGGGAAGCGTTTGTAGAGCTCTTCGGTGTCGTAGAGGTTGTAGACCAGCACGAACACCTTGTTCGCGTCGCCACCCACGTCGAAGCCGACCGACGGGCCGGTCCAGTAGACCGGCTGCTGCCCCTCGACCTTGTGGCTCATGATTCCCGAGCCATACCGCACGCCGAGGATGAACGCGCCCGATGCCTCGCGGCCGGCGATATAGGCGTTGGGCTGGCCCTGGTCCTTGAGGATGTTCTCGAGGATGCCGCCAAGCCCCGCCGCGCCCTTGCCGAACACGCCTTCGCCCGCCGCGAGCAGGTCGTCGCGTTCGTAGGTATCGGCCGCCTGGGTCGTCGCCTCGGCGCGGGCCGCCTGCGAGGAGGGTCCTGCGGCTGGGCCGACAGGGGGGACGCCTGATGGGGCAGGGGCGGTGGTGGGATCGCTCTGGACGATCGTCTCGGTCTCGGCCGGGCGCGATGGCTGGGTGGTCGTCTGCGGCCGCGTCGGCGCCGTGTAGGCCTGGGGTGCGAGGTCGCCATCGATCGCCTGGTTGGGATCGATCGTGCGGACCTGTGCGGTCGCGCCTCCGCTGATAACGGCCGCGATGGCACCGAGGCCAAGCCAGAAGCTACGCATGATGATCCCCAAACTCGCCGGAAAGACCGGCCGAAAAACCGGACGGAAAACCGGAGGACGCCCCGACGGGCAGGGTGCCCCTGATCCGCGCAGGTTAACCAACGTCCGCCTTGCCGCGCAATGAACGATCGGGCCGCGCATGTCGAATTTGGCCCAACACGTCCGAATTCGCGGTGAACGACCGGATTCGGCCTATTTCCCCCGAGTTCGCCCGAGTTGATGGGAGGATCGACCGAATTGCGGAACCGACGCGATTACAGGCGTTGCCCCGCGGCACGACCCTCGCTATAGCCCCGCATCTGCTGCAGCCGGAGACGTGGGTGAGTGGCTGAAACCAGCGGTTTGCTAAACCGCCGTACCGGGTTTACTGGTACCGAGGGTTCGAATCCCTCCGTCTCCGCCAATATTTGCTGGCAAGCCTTTGAATTCGCTACGGAATATGGCCCTAGATGGTCATCGGCCCCACACTTGGCCCCACATTCGTGCATGCCGTTACGCGGAGCTGGTCAAGCCCGGAAGGGTACCACGATTATTTGCCGTTAGTTTCCAGCCCTGATGCGATAGTGCGCGCTCGGGTCACGCGGTATTTTTTGACGTTTTCAGGCGTCCTTAAATCGAGCGATTTGCCGAAGCTGACCCTCAAGCCCTTTGAGCTGTCTGCCGACCACGTCGATGTCGATTGCACCACCCCGCAGCGCCTCTGACGCCGCCTTGCGCTTTTGATGCTGCCGGTGGGGTGCGGACACGGCGCCGTCACGAAGGATGACGCCGGTGATCTCCGCTGGCCGATCAATGAACGACTTCTCCTTATGGTACTCAAGGCCGTATCGTCGAATGATCGTCTTGATATACCATAGGTCGCTAAGCGGCACCTTTTGGCCCGATACGGTTACGTCATCGATATACACCGTAAGAACATAATCGCGAGATTTGCAGAAGGCGGCAATCTCTGCCCACATGTCATGGAACGCGAAATACGCCAGTATTGGACTAAGGGGACTGCCCGTTGGCAAGCGGCCCTTGAAGGTCGCTAGGTCGGTTAGCAATCCGGCCGCGTCACCTCGAAGCCCCATGACGGTCTTAAAAAACCAAAAAACTCGCCGACTGGGCGTGCTCGGGAAAAACCTTTTGATGTCTAGGCAGCGGACCGCTCGGTTATGACGGTGGGCGGCGGCGTTCGATATGTACGAACGGCCTTTGACTGGACAGAACAAGAAATCTGGAGCTTCAATCTGTGACAAGGCCGATGCGATACGCCCGTGTACCGCTTTCAGCGCTGGGACAGGGTCCTCACAATGACGAAGCTTTCCGCCGGCCTTGGGAATGTCGAACTCTCGGTAGCGTAAGTCGAGCGCGCAGAGGTCACGTAGGTCCTGAAGCGACGTACCGAGTACCTTGGCTAACCGCTCCGGGCTCGACACTTTGAAGAGCCGGGATTGATTAATAGCGATCTTACGCTTGTTCGGCATGCTCTCGACCCGATCTTGCCTCTAAGAACTGGAGTAGGGCGAGCACCTTGCCAGCGACAAACGATCTGGGGCCACTGACCGGCGCACCATCAAGACTCTCGGCAAAAAACATGATCGAAGAAACTGGCATGTCGAAGGCAGTCGCATACTTCTGAATCACTGCAAGCGTGGGCGTTTTATCACCTCGCTCGATGTCTGAGATATACGACGTCGATACGCCTAACCGCGCAGCGGCATCCTTTTGCTTGAGGTCATGATAGACCCGGATCAGTCTGAGGGCTTCTGCTAACACCTTGATCTCCTGAGGTGTAAATCAGGGTGGCGTCTAGTTTCGGAAAACCTTGATGATGGTCTCAACTAGCTGAAGGATCTGGAGGATCCATTTGCCAATCTCGATTACCAGCTTCATGGTCTGCGGCCGGATAAGTGGCTTTGCCCACCTCCGCCGCCGTCCCGTCTTAACACGCCCACGTTCTCCGTTCGGTTCCAATGTTGCCATCGGCTTGGGTCCTTCTTTGCCCCCTCCACAACATTATGGAGGTGTCGCCTGGACGCGGAAGGTATGGGGAGAGAACGCTTAACCCTGATCACAATGGCGGGCCCGGTCGCCGGGGCCGCCCCGACCGCGCATCACACTCGCGCAGCCTTAAGTTAAAAGGCACTCGGCCTTTCTAGAGGGTTGCCCCTCGGTAAATGACGACTTGTCCCCTTTTCACCTGAACTGACGCACCGATATCCAAATCGCGGACAGGTCGCAAGGAAAATCCGCTCTAAGCGGATTTTATTAGCCTAGGCGCTGGCGCTTTATGCTGCGTATCGACCGTCTGTCAGGCGCCGAGCCATGCCGAGGCCAGCGAGCGCATCAAGCACTGGCCGGACGGTAGCCGCCCGCTTGCCCTTGAAGCTGCGCGCAATGTCCTGAGCTGCTAACGGTGCGGCGGCGGCGGCGAGGACCTGCTGCACCGCGCCCACCTGCTCGGTCAGGGTGGCTGGCCACAGGATGATGTTGTCGGGCACGGCGGCAGCGCCATCACCCAGATCGAACGTCGCAGAGACCGGCGTCCGGTAGCCGGGGTCCTGAAATTCTGGACGCAAATACCGGATCAGGCCATGCGCCTCTTCGGCAGCGCGCTCCTTGTTGAGCGCAACCAACCGTTCGATAATCACTGCGTCAGCTAAGCGGCCGGCTGCATGGTCCTCAGCCCAGCCATAGGCTTGGGCGACGAAGCCATCTATCGCGTCATGATGCTGACGGATCAGCGTCACTAGTCCGCGATCGTGAGTGTCGCGCTCTTTGAGAGTGAGTGGTGGGCCGCCCGCGTCTGCGGCCCGTAACGCTTCTAACACATTGTAGAGGCCGGTTAGAGTTAGGTCCTGATGTTCGGCGAGCACCCGTTTGCGAAGTGCGTCGAGTGCATCCGCCTCTGCGCGGACGCGGTCTTTGAGTGGTTCGGATACGTCGGTAGGGAAGGGGAATGGGTCGAAACAGCGCGACTTGCTGTAGCGGGGATCGTCGCCCACCCCCATCCTGCCGCCGCTCGCCGTAGCCCAAAGACAATGAAATCTGCTCGAAAGAATGCCAAGCTCAAACCCGTTCTCCACGGCGACACAGACTAGCATGTTGTCGGGGAGGGTATCGGCTGACAAAAACTGAAAGACGCGGTGCTTGGCAGTTTCTGGCGTTGCTATGTACCGGGGGAGACCTGCTAACGCCGCCCTAAGGAGGGTGTTTCGTCTCCCGAACATCCACCATAGTTCCCGTCGCGACTTCTCACGATTGCTCGCACGCACGGGCTTCATATGAACGAGCAGATGTTGATATATGGATGGTAACGTGGCTTGAAGCGTCTGCTCATCCCAGCCATCTACATCGATGATCATCACGTTCCGTGGTCGGGCCGCCAGATCTTTACCGTTTCGATATAACTTGATCACTTTGGACGCAGCTATGTCACGACCGTAGCCAAGTTTTATGGCTTCCTCAGGCGTCACAATGAATCCGTCGCCGTGAAGCTTCACGCCCGGCGAACAGATAATGTCATTCGATTTTAGTGGAACCGTGGCGGTCAGATCCGCGCCTGTGCGAAGGTCGCTTCCAATAACGCCGGCCGCTTGCACGAACTCAATGCGTTCTGGCGCGTCGCGCTCGTCAACGACGTTCAGCAATAGGCCTTCGGTTTTTCCTCTAGCCGTGACAGTCATTGCGATCCGCACCGCCGCACCATCCTTCTCATCTACCCAAGGGTGATTGGGGATCGCGAAGCGCAGCGATATGGGGTCTTTGGCGTCGAGGTGCTTCGCAATGACACGACGGCTGAATAACTGTGTGATGGAATTGGTAGTGACGAAGCCGAAGCGGCGCGTGCCGCTTTTGCGGACGGCAAGTGCGGCCTTGTCCCACCAATGCATGACGAAGTCGGCGCTTTCTGGTACGTCGGTCGTGCGGAACAGTGCCTCGAAATATCCGTCACCAAGCTTTTCCCGCACGTCTTTACCGCCAATGAAGGGCGGATTTCCTACGATGAAATCGGCCCTGGGCCATTTCGCAGCGCGCGGCTTTGCGTAGCGATACACTTCAACCCGCGCCGCCTCGTCAGGTACGAGCTTTCCCGTTGTGGCGTGCAGCTTCACGGTCTCGCCGTCCCAACGCGAAACCGGCGCGCCAGTCTCGTCGCGCTCTAACTCCAGTGCGTCCCACTCGATAAGTGCATCGCGATTCTCGATGGTGCGGATGTCGCGCAGGATCGGCTCAGGCGGCGAACGGTCCTTGCCGTTCACGCGGAAGTGCCACTGAAGATAGCCAATCCAGAGCACAAGCTGGGCAATAGCGGCGGCGCGCGGATTGATCTCGATACCCAGAAAGTTTTCAGGCGTGATCGTATGGCCGGTCAGTTCGGCGAGGTATTGATCGTCGCCAAGATCCACGAGCAGGTCGAGCACCTCGCCCTCTAGCTCCTTCATCCGCGCCATAGCGACGTAAAGGAAGTTGCCAGTGCCGCACGCCGGGTCGAGCACGCGCGTACCCGCCAGCTTGCCGTGGAAGGCTTCGACTGTCTTCCGCGCCTCGTCGGGTTTGCCCTGAGCAATCAGCTCGGTCGCGGCGACGCGCACGCCCGCCCAGTCGGCGCGTAACGGTTCCATGATGGTCGGTCCCACCAGCCGCTCGACGTAGGCGCGCGGCGTGTAGTGCGCGCCGAGCTTCGCGCGCTCTTTCGGGTTCAAGGCGCGTTCTAACAGCGTGCCGAAGATGGCCGGCTCCACCTCCGTCCAATCCTTCAGCGATGCTTCGATCAGTACCTCCAGCTCGATCTTCTCAAGCGGCAGCGCAGCGGTGTCCTTGAAAAGATAGCCGTTGAATCGCTTGACCGGGATGCCGAGGGCCGGGGCGAACACGCCCTTATCCATTGCTTCCCACAGTGCGGAAAGCTGATGGTGGATGTGTTCGGGGTGATTGAGCTGGCCGCGCAGCAACGTCTTGAAGCTGTCCTGCGGTAGCAGGACGCCGGTGTCCTCAGCGAACATTGTGAAAAGGATGCGAGACAGGAAGCCACTAACGGCGTCGGGTGAATGGCCCCGCCCCTCTAGACGCCGTGAGACGGTGGCGAGCAGGTCAGCAATCTCGCGGGTGACGCGGGCGGCCTGAGTTGACGGGTCGAGGCTGTCAGGCTCGGTCCAGATTGAAGCGAGACGGTCGCGCACGTCCTCGTCGCGCAGGTCCTCCAGCATGATGCGATAACGCGAGCGGTCGGGGAACTGTGCATATGCCTTCCCGCTGCCGGTGAAGTCGGCATAGACCTCAATACAATAGCCGATGTCCGCGATAAGCAGGAACGGCGGCCAGCCATGATCAACAGGGAGAGCCTTAGCGTACCGTTCGGCCTGCCCCTTGGCCTGCACCATCGCCTTTGCCCAGCCCGGAGTGCCGCGACGTGCGGTACCGCGCTTCATGCGCGCAGTGGCCGTCTGCCCGAATAGGTCTAAATCATCTTCGCCACGTTCGGCGGCGGCGCGGTCGGCATCACTGCCCTGCTTGGCTTCGAGAATGAATGCACTGCGCTTGTAGGCATCGATCCGGCCGAAGCTGGAAGTGCCGTCGCCGTTGTCCTGAAAAACGCGGCGCTCAAAGACATAGTCGTTATGCGCGTCGTCGGTGCGGCTTCCATGCGGCGGCTCGACCTCGATCAACTGGCACAGGGCGTTAATGAAGCTCTGCGTGTTCGCCAGCTCCGACCCGCCAGTCTCGCGCCAGTGCGCGATGAACGCTTCAATATCGGTGGCGGCGGTGTTCATGAACCCAAGGATTAGAGCTATTGGCTCGACGGGCGCAATGGGAGTGCCTCAGAATCTTCAGGAGCGCGTTCCGAGCAAAGCGGGAATGTGAGGCGGGTGATACGCGAACGGCTCCTAGCGGGCCTCTAGCGGCAAAGATCGAGCAGTTGCCGGTGTTCGCGGTTCCCACGCTCCCACCAAGTCAGTCTCTCGCCATCGGTAACAATGCGGCGTACATATATACCATCCTTGTGTACTTCGGCTTGCCAGTACCCCCCTCGCATACGATCCAGCTTAGCGAGCAGGGACTTTCGCTCGGGCCAAGTCAGCGAGGATGCAACAAACTTTAGTTCCCCGGTCTCCATGTCAAGGAACTCACCATTTCGTCTGTGCGATCCAACGCGGACCCGAGTGGCTAGAACGTGATCGCTATGCATTGCCAATCGATATGCCTTACCTTCACGGAGATATCTGGTGCATACCTGTCGAAGCCGCTTTGCCAGCAATTCCAGCGTGCACTCTGGATCAGGTCGAAGCGCAATGCTTTCGCCAATCTCGAGTTCATAAAGGCGCTGCAGAGGTGATTGCCGTCCCTGAGTCATATATTTGATCCCGAAGAGTGAGAACCTCTCGTTCTAAAGCAACTTAGTTTCCTATTTTACTATATTTTATTTTAGGAAACCAAAATTGGCTTCAAGAAATATATATAGAGATACAGGAAACTACCGACTGTAAGAACGAGTTGGGGGTCCTTGAGAACGGAACAGAATGAGAACACAGTATCTCGGCGGCGCGATGCCGATCCGGTGGCGGGTCACAGCCGCTCGACCCACAAAGCGCCATCAGCATCGGTCCACGTACGAAAGTCGCCAAACCCCTTATGGCGCATGTAGCGGACTCGGGTCGTCGCTCGCTCTATCCGGTCGTCGTCAGGATGAGGATCGACCAGCATCGTTCGCCCAACGGTAAGCTGCTTCCAATCAGAGAGCTTCTTCGCCGGGCCCTCGGCGAGCCGGTGCGTACGGATGAGCGCGCCGACGGTCTGTACTTGAAGGTGTATGCCGGTGCATGCCGCTCGTTTAGCGTCAGCATCCGCCCATCGTCGGTGCCACCTAAGCAAGTACTCGTCTTCGCCTTCCGTTGGAAAGGGACCAAACCACTCGGTTTGACCGGGTAGCAGGTAGGTCGCATCGTTGTCCCTTGGTCCGGGGCAGGCACGGTAGAAAATGTCGTCGCCTCGGACTTCGGCATAGTCAGGCAGAAAGTTGTACGGGGTCATCGAAGTACCTCCGCATCGCGAGCGAAGGTGTCGAGGTCGGCCTTTGCGTAACGAACAGCCCCACCAAACTTGCGATATGCCGGACCTTGATTGCCGATCGATCGCCAGCGTGAAAGCGTAGCCTGCGACAGGCCAAGATAATCGGCTGCGCTAGCCTGGGTGAGAAAAGGTGTTTCTGTCATATATACCTCCGTATGTATCCTGACAAACGGAGGTATGGCCTGATGTGTTATTCACGAATATAGTAACATCTTAGTGGTTGTGGGTGGTTGTTAAAATAGTTCCGCGTTTAGTTGCATCTCGATATCGTGGTTGAAGCTCGCCGATCGATCTGCCAAACTGTTTATGCGTTCGGTCAGTCCCGGGCGTGAGGCTTCGTAACCTCCAAGCTCTCGGCCGGTCACAGTTTTGTGGCCGGGCGGCATGTGCGTATGTCCAGTCGGCTAAGCCGATAAAGGTGCATGCGCGCTGGCGAGAGCTTGCGTTACGAACGCCCGGCTCGACCGGGCGGCCTCCGGCGCAGGAGGATGACATGAACGATCGCGTTCGACGCATAATGATTCAGGAGCGGATAAAGGCGGAGCGTCTGGCGAAAGGCGGCTTGCCCCGTGGGGAAAAGCTTGGGCGCTGGGGTCTCGTCGCCGTTGCGATAATCATAACATGTAATCAGCTCATACCCTCGTCGGTGCAGACTGGTCCGCCCCCCTTGGCACGCGAAGAACGCGGAGCCGCACAGTTACTCGCCAGAACTTCGCACATGTCGATCAAAGAAGCCGAGGCCTTTGTCATTGCGAACCGGCCTACTAAACGTGATGAACAGCGCTGGGAAGCGCGGCGTCAGCAACGTGAGGCCGAGGAAGAGGCTTTGCAGCGAGCGTTTCCAAACTAGCGCTATGCTGCTGTATTGGCCCGCCCGGTGATAAGCGCTTCAAGGTCAACGCTGCGTATCAGGCGACGTTTTCCGATCTTGCAATAAGCGAGCTGATCGGCTCCCATTAGATTATACAGCGTGGTCTTGCTCAAGCCGACGGTGGCGGCGGCTTCTTCAACGCTATACGCCAGCCGGCCAAGTCGATCGCGGTGTTCATTATCGTTCATAGCAGTGCGCCTCCGACCGTTCGTCTAGCGACAGGGCCGGTAGCGACGCAATTTGAATAGATGAGACTACACGGTACTTTGGCTCGGCGCGACGTAATCAGCCCATTGGTTCATCATATCCCGTCTTTTCTCAAGATAGTTGGTGCGCCGGTACGCAGCGACCACCTTGTCGGGGATCGCGTGAGCAAGAGCGGTTTCGGCAATCTCGCTTGGGAATGAAGTGCATTCCGCAGCCCAGTCGCGGAAGCTGGACCGAAATCCATGCACCGTCGATTTATCCTTTGTCTCTGTGCGCAGAACCTTGGTCAGCGTCATGTCGCTTAAAGGTTTATGGCTGCTAGGTCCGGGGAAAATCGGTTCGCCTACGACGCCCTTGCGCAGCTTTTTGGCCGTATCGAGCACGGCGACGGCGGCGGCAGTTAGCGGCACAACATGCTCCTTCTTGGCCTTCATGCGCTCTGCTGGAACCGTCCATATTCCGTCGCCAATTTCATCCCATGTGGCGCCACGTACCTCGCCCGATCGGGCAGCGGTCAGAATGAGAAACCGCAAGGCAAGCCGGCCCGCAGTATCGCTCGCTTTGAGCATGGCCATAAGCGACGCCACGTCCTTATGAGGCAGCGATTCAAAATGCTCCGGCCGCTTTGTCTGCCGGGGCAGGCCTGCGCGAATTGACCGCATCGGCGCTTCGCCAAGGCAGTGCCCCCGCGAATAACCCCAATCGAGCACCTTGCCGATCCGCTGAAGGACACGTCGTGCTGTCTCGGGTTTAGTTTGCCAGATGGGTTTAAGAACGTCGAGTACGTCCGCACTGGTCACCCTGTTGATAGGTCGATCACCGATGATCGGGTAGGCAAAGGTCGTTAGCGTATTGATCCACTGCGATTGATGTTTGCTGTTTATCCAGTCCCCCTTCTGCTCATCGTGGACGGTCTTTGCAGCGACACGAAATGTCGGGATAACGGCAGCGGCTTTCTTCGCGGCACGCTTGGCTGCAACAGGGTCTTCGCCTGCGCGGATCTGCTTACGAGCTTCTGCTGCGGCATCACGTGCATCCGCTAATGACACGGCTGGATAGGTTCCTAATCCGATGTCTCTGCGCTTGCCGTTGGCCTGCGCCCGTAGAAGCCACGACTTCGCACCGCTCTCTTTGACGACAAGCAGCAAGCCGCTTCCATCTGAGTAGCGGCCTGCGTCCTTGATCGACTTAACCTTGATGACCGTAAGGTTGCCCATTTCCGCTTCCTCAGCCCCACATTTAGCCCCACACTGCTACGTGGCTTTAGGCGAACGTGAAAGGTCACCTGCGGAAAGTACAGTGTACAAAGCTCTGTTTTACAGGGCCTAATTGATCAGTGACGATTCTGACCGATCATAGGTTAGGAGGACTCCGTCTCCGCCAATATCTGCCGCGTTCTACTCCATCTCGGGACTTGCTGGCGACGCGTGGCGCGTTTGGCCTGCGTCGTTGAAACCCAGTCCGCTAGCGTTTGAAGCAATGGTCGCGGTGCCAGGCCAGGAAATGCGGGTGGGGGCGGTCGGCGGTGCGGGCGGGCGACAGCGCGTAGCCGCTGGTGTTGATGACGCTGCGGATGCTGTCGGGATCGTTGGCCTGACGCGACACCAGGATCTGCAGGTCGTCGGCGAGGCTCAGCAGGCCGCGGTCGAACATCCAATGTGCCGTTCCCGATAGCGCCAGTCCGTTGCCGATGCTGTCGGGGCCGTTCGCCTCGACCGGGCGAATATGCGCCGCCTCGACCTCCGCGCGGCCGCCGCCGTTGATCAGTTTCAGTCCGGTGATCGCGCATCGCTCGTCATAGGCGCGCAGCACGACGCGGCGGAAAACGCGGTCGCGTACCAATCTCGAGGTGAGGCCGGTAACGCGCGGGCGCTCGTGCTCGAAGACGAACGGCATCGGCTCTTCGCGCAGCCGTTCGTCCGGTTGCGAGGGTTCGGTCGCCGGCAGAACCACGCCAGTCCTGGGCAGCACCGGCGTGTCTTCGTCGAGGCCGAGTGTCACGATCCGGTTGAAGTCGGCAGCCGAGAGCGGGCGAACCGCCGATTGCGCGCGCCCCGATATCCGCCCCTGGTCGTTCAGGACGCCGCGCTCGACCGGGCCTGCCGGCCCCGCGAACGGCACCGGCGTGGCGAAGTCGAGATATGAGCCGGGTTCGATCAGCGCGAGATACATGCCGGGCGCTGACGGATCAGGAACGATCCGCTCGACCTTTGCGACCGCGAAATAGCCGCGCGTGTTCGCCACCTTGCGCGGCTCGTAATAGATGATCGAGTCGCCGGTGCAGGGTTCGGCCCGGCTGCGATACTGGGCGGGAAACTGATACCGTTCGGCGGGGCTGTCGTCGTAGATCGAGTCCGAGCGGTGGATGAAGACGCCGAAAGCCATGCCGCACCATAGCTGTGACGGGCAGCGCCGCCAGCGTGGAATGCACAGCCATCGGACTTCGGAGACCGCCAGCGCCACCGGCAAACCAAATTTTGCGGGGGGTGAAGTTCAAACGCGTTTCAATTCCCATTCAATGAGGGGATGTTTGCTGCGTCGAACGGAGGTGACGATGCGGCGACGGGCTTCTTTTGGAACCGGGACTTCGCGAACGGGGTGGCCGACGGTCGTCCTGGCGGGCCTCGTATATGGCGGCTGGCTGGTCGCGACGGCGTGGCATGCGGTGCTGCCTGCACCAGTGCTGGTGCTGGCGAGCGGCTGGCTGCTCGCGTGGCAGGGGTCGTTGCAGCATGAGACGATCCACGGGCATCCGACCCGATGGCGCCGCGTCAACGATGCGATCGGATTCGCGCCACTGTCGCTGTGGCTGCCGTATCGGCTGTATCGCCGGAGCCATGTCGCGCATCACGGCGCCGCGGTCATCACCGATCCCGGGCATGATCCGGAGTCGCGGTATCGATCGCAGGATAGCGGCGTGGCGGGACTGCTCGGGCGGTTGCAGGCGACGTTGGTCGGCCAGATGCTCTTCGGGCCACCGATCTTGGTTGCGCGGTTCCTGCTGGCCGAGGGCGCGCGGGTGGTGCGCGAGCCGGTGCGGGTGGTGCGCGACTGGGCGCCGCACCTGCTCGCCGTGGTCGTGCTGCTGTGGTGGCTCGATCATGTCGGGCTCGGGCTCGGGCGCTACGTCCTGTGCTTCGTCTATCCCGGCATGGCGCTGACGATGCTGCGATCCTATGCCGAGCACCGCGCCGACCTGTCGAGCCCGGGCCGGGCGGCAAGCGTCGAGCGCGGCGGGGTGTTCGGACTGCTGTTCCTCAACAACAACCTGCATGCGGCGCACCATGAGCGACCGTCGCTCGCCTGGTACGACCTGCCCGCCTATCATCGCCGCCATCGCGCGCGGTTCGCGGCGGAGGGCGCGCCGATCTATCGCGGTTATGGCGAGATCGTCCGGCGGTTCGCGTTCAGCGCGCATGACGACATGGTGCATCCGCGGCACAGGGTCACGCCGGCATGAGCGCGCGGATCGCCTCGCTCGGCATGTACGATCTTCCGGCGCAGCAGGGCGCGAACGATCGGCTGTGGGCGGGGATCGCCGCGGCGTTGCGGGCGTCGGGGATTGCGGATGTTCCCGACCGGCTCGATCGAACGCGGTCGGTGCAGGCGATCTGGCGCGATCCGGCTTTGCTGTTGGGGCAGGCATGCGGGTATCCGCTGGTGGCCGACCCGACGCTCGCGCTGCGGGTGCTGGCGTTTCCGGTCTACACGACCGGGGGCGGCAGCGTGGTGGTGGCGCGTCGCGACGATCCGCGTGCCGCGCTCGGGGATTTTCGCGGTGCGCGCGCGGCGATCAACGATCGGCAGTCGAATACCGGCATGAACCTGTTCCGCGCGACGCTGGCGCCGATCGCGTGGGAGGGGGCGGTCTTTGCTAGCGTGATCGAGACGGGCGCGCACCGTGCGAGCATGGCCGCCATCGTCGCGGGCGAGGCGGATATCACGGCGATCGACGCGGTGACGCATGCCGCGCTCGCGCGGTTCGAGCCCGATCTGGTCGACGCGCTCAGGATCGTCGCGCACAGTCCGGCGTCGCCGACGCTGCCGTTCGTCACTGCGGCGTGGACCGATGCCGGCACCGTTGCCGCGCTGCGCCAGGCGCTTGATCGGGCGATCGCCGATCCGGGGCTGGTGGATGCGCGTGCGACGCTGTTGCTGGCGGGGATCGCACCGGGCGACGCCACCGCATTGGAGCCGCTCGCCCGCCTCGCGACCGACGCGGCCCGCGCCGGCTACGCCGAACTCCGCTGAAGGACCTGCCCGTGCCACACATATCAGACCTGCCCGAGCTGTCCGCGACGATCGAGGAACTGCGCATGGCGCGCGTGGCGTGGCGGCAGGAGGCGGATGGCCGGCACAGCGTCGCGCGGTTTCCGTCGCTGGTCGAAACCGGGCTCGTCGTCGACGATCTGGTCGCGGCGCTGTTTCCCGGTCGGCTGGGCATGTTCGCAGGACCGGTCGAGCGCGAGGACGCGTTCGTCGAGGCCCGGCTGCGACAGGGTCTCGCGCGGTTGCAGCGCCAGATCGAGCGCGAATTCGCCTATTGGCAGGAGGAGGCGGTGCTGGCGTTCGACGTCGCCCATGCGGCGATGATCGTCCGGCTGTTCGCGGCCGAGCTCGGCCCGATCCGCACGCTGGTCGACGACGACGTGCGCGCGGCGTTCCTCGGCGATCCCGCGGCCCGCAGCGCGGACGAGATCCTGATCTGCTACCCGGGCATCGTCGCGATCCTGTATCACCGCATCGCGCATGCGCTGTACGGCCTTGGCGCACCGATCGTCGCGCGGATCATCTCCGAACTCGCCAACACGCGCACCGGAATCGACATCCATCCCGGCGCGACGATCGGCCGCAGCTTCTTCATCGACCACGGCACCGGCGTGGTGATCGGCGAGACCGCGATCATCGGCGACCGGGTGCAGTTGTACCAGCACGTCACGCTTGGCGCGCGCAGCCCGCTCGGCGTGACCGAGGTGCCGCAACGCGAACGGCTCGCGCGGCATCCGATCGTCGAGGACGATGTGGTGATCTATGCCGGCGCGACGATTCTCGGCCGCGTGACGATCGGGCAGGGCGCGACGATCGGCGGCAATGTCTGGCTGCTGGAGGACGTGCCCGCAGGCAGCGTCGTCGCGCAGCCGACCGCGACGATCCTGGCGGGCGACGCCGCGCACCAGCTGCACGAGACGCTGCGGGGGCGGGCATGAGGGCGTCCTTATGAGACGGTTCGCCTGCTGCCGCGACGACGACGGCCCGGCCAGGCCGGTGATCGGCGTGTTGTGCTGCAACGAGATCGCCGACCGCCCGATTCAGGCGGTGGCGACGCGCTTCGTCGATCCGCTGGTCCGCTATGCCGGCGCGACCGTGCTGCTGGTTCCCGCGGTGGCCGACGCGATGGACACGCGCGCGCTGGCGGGGCGGCTCGATGGGCTGCTGCTGACGGGGTCGCGCTCCAACGTCGCGGGCGGGCGTTACGGCAAGGCGGATGCGGCGGGTGGCGCGCTCGATCTCGACCGGGACGCGGTGGCACTCGAACTCGCGGGGCGGATGATCGAGGCGGGGCGGCCGGTGTTCGGCATCTGCCGCGGCCTGCAGGAGCTGAACGTGCTGTTCGGCGGCACGCTGACCGGCGCGCTCGAGGACGGGCATCACCGCCCGACCGACGACGCGACCGCGTACGAGACGCTGTTCGACCATGTCCACGACGTGACGCTGCGGCCGGGCGGCCTGCTGGCGCGCACGATCGCGGCGCCGAGCATCTCGGTGACGTCGGTCCACCGCCAGGGCATCGACCGGCTCGGCACCGGTCTCGACATCGAGGCACACGCGGTCGGCGACGGCTTGGTCGAGGCGTTCTCCGCGCGACCGTGCGGCGGCGACGTGCTGGCGGTGCAGTGGCATCCCGAATGGGACGTCGCCGCCAGCGCATCCAGCCGCGCCTTCTTTTCGCTGATCGGACAATCGCTTGGCGTGGAATCCGCGTCGATTAAATCATAGCGCGACGATAGGGTATTGCGTTAGGCTGGCGCGCTATGTAGCTTTCGGTTCCAGAATCGATGTTGCGCAATGCGGTCGTAATTCTGCGTCAGTCATCACGGAGACTATTCGATGAAGAAAATCATGATCGTGCCAATGATTGCAGCCATGGCACTTGGCGTGGCGGCATGTTCGAAGCCTGCGGAGACGTCGAACGTCACCGACATCGAATCGAACACGGTCATCGAGGAATCCGACGCGAATCTTTCTGCAGTCGACGGCATCGCGACGGACAATTCGGCCGATCTCGAAAATGGCGTCGAAGTGAACAGCAGCGGAAACGCGCTCTGATCTGACGATCTCGGCCACGCGATGGGTTCGTCCGGCTAAGGCAGGTATCTATCGCGCGAAACATAAAAGACGCCGTGCTCCTTTCATGAGGGGCGCGGCATCTTTTGTTTAACGGTTAATGCTAGGACCAAAACTATAGTTGATGAACCGAACCTATTCGGTCGTATTTTAAGGTCGTTTCGTCGACGACGCCTATAGAATCTTATTCCTATTTACTGGGTATGCATTAAGCTGGGTCAACGTCGAGGCGAAGTGAAGCTCCCTGGACGTAACCTAATGGTCCAGCAAAGCGTCTTTGCTGGACCATCATTTTATACTCGCTCTCGCAGGCGCGACGCGCACCGATTCGCGGTGTCGGCCGGATAGCCAAGCCAACCGTCGATCCACAGGCGCGTGTCACGAATTGGGGGAGGGCAAGCTCCCCCAGATGCTCAGCCCTCGTTGCCGAGCGTCTTCTTGGCGGCGTCGAGTGCGGCCTTGCCGCTCTTGCGCACTGCCTTGACCGCGCCATCGGCCGTCGTCTCGAGCTTCGTGCCGGCCTTGCGGCCGAGGCCGATCGACTTCGCCATCGCGCGACGGGCTTCCGAATAGGTCGCGGCGACCATCGGATAGTCGGCCTTCAGGTTGAAGCGCTCGCGATACTGTTCCGGCGTCAGGCCATTGGTCGACAGATGGCGACGCAACGTCTTGTACTTCTTGCCGTCGAGCATCGAGATGATGTGATCCGGCGAGGCCAGCGACTTGCGCACCGACACGGCGGGCTCGGCCGGCGTTGCGCCGACGGCTTCGGGTTCGGCGTCGGCCGTGCCGGCGAGCTTGGCCACTGCGCTGTGCATCGCGATCAGGAACGCGGGGACATCGTCTGCCGCGGTGCGCGTATTGGGGTTGGCGAGCCAAGCTGCGGTCAGTTCGGCGGCGAGTTCGACCGTATTGATTGTGTCAGTCACGCTATGTCCTTGAATTCGTCATATGTATCGGTGGGCAGGCGCCTACCGTGTTCATCCTGGAATTAACACTGGGCATAATGCGCAAGTGTTGGAGAAAGTTTCGATCAATCTAATCGGCTGAAACTTTCGTGGATTTCGCCGGAGCATTCGGATCGGCAGTCAAGCCCACATCGAATTTCGGTGATCGGATACCTGCCCAAGCGGTGAAGATCATCGCCACACTTTTCGCGATCATTTGTCCGGTCGTTCATACGGCCTGATCCTGTCCCGCAACAGCATCGCCGGGCGGGGCAGGCACTGGCGTTTCCACCCGATTGTATCGGATCAGGTTCCATATCCTGTTGCCCAAAGCCGAAGCGCGTTTATGGTGCGGCCGGACAATCCGGAACAGGGTAATATTCACCTATGGCTTTGAAAACTATCGCGCTTGCCGGCGTCGCTGCTGCCGCTTTCCTCGCGCCCGCGACCGCCGATGCGCAACAGTCGACTGCCCGATCGGCCAAGCCCGCGCCGGTCGCCGACCTCGTCAAGTCGGTGGATATTCCCTATCAGCAGTTCACGCTCAAGAACGGCCTGCGCGTCGTCGTGCACACCGATCGCAAGGCGCCGGTGGTGGCGGTGTCGGTCTGGTACAATGTCGGATCGAAGTTCGAGCCCAAGGGCAAGACCGGGTTCGCGCATCTGTTCGAGCATCTGATGTTCAACGGTTCCGAAAACGCGCCGGGCGACTTCTTCGAGCCACTGAAACAGGTCGGCGCGACTGACTTCAACGGCACCACCTATTTCGATCGCACCAATTATTTCGAGACGGTGCCGACCGCGGCGCTTGATCGCGCGCTGTTCCTAGAATCCGACCGGATGGGCTATCTCACCGGCGCGATCACGCAAGGGGTGCTCGACGAGCAGCGCGGCGTCGTCCAGAACGAAAAGCGCCAGGGCGACAACCAGCCTTACGGCCTGAGCCAGTACAAGATCACCGAAGGGTTGTTTTCGGCCGATCATCCCTACGGGCATACGACTATCGGCTCGATGGCGGATCTCGATGCGGCGTCGCTGCAGACGGTGAAGGACTGGTTCAAGGATCATTACGGCCCGAACAATGCGGTGCTGGTGCTCGCCGGCGACGTCGACGCGGCGACCGGCAAGGCACTCGCCGAGAAGTATTTCGGCGGCATCCCCAAAGGCCCCGAGAGCATCGTCCCGCCCGCGCCGATCCCGACGCTGCCCGCGCCGGTGAGCGAGACGATCAAGGACCGTGTCGCCGCGGTGATGATCAGCCGCAACTGGGTGGTGCCCGGCCTGAACGACAAGGACGGCACCGCGCTGGACGTCGCGGCGGGCGTGCTCGGCGGTCTTGCCAGCAGCCGGTTCGATACCGCGCTGGTGAAGAAGGAAAAGCTGGTCACGCGGATTTCCGCCGAGAACAGCAGCTTCAGCCAGCTCGGCATGTTCGAGATCCAGGCGATCGTCCGCGAGGGCGTCGACCCGGCGCTGGTGAGCAAGCGGATCGACGAGATCCTCGCCGACTTTCTTAAGAACGGCCCGACCGCGGACGAGGTGAGCCGGGTCGCGACGACAACGGCGGCGCGGAAGATGGAGGGGCTTGAATCGGTCGGCGGCTTCGGCGGCAAGGCGGTGACGCTGGCCGAGGGTGCATTGTATTCGAACGATCCGGGCTTCTACAAGAAACAGCTTCTCCAACTGGCCGCGGAAACCCCCGCGAGCGTCCGTGCGGCGGCGGCGAAATGGCTGTCGCGACCGGCCTATTCGCTGACCGTCACGCCTGGGCCGCGCGATGCCTATGCCAATGCGGTCGTGCCGCCCAAGGTCGCCGTGCCGCCCGCCCCCGAGGTGCCGTTCAAGGGCACGCGCGGGCCGTTGCCCACGGTTGGGCAGGTGGCGGGCCTCAGCTTCCCGAGCGTCGAGCGTACGCGTCTCGCGAACGGGATCGAGGTCGTTTACGCCCGGCGTGATGCGGTGCCGGTGACGCAGGCGGTGCTGAGCTTCGATGCCGGCGTCGCGGCCGATGTGCCGGTCAAGCTCGGCACGCAGAAGCTGACTCTGTCGATGATGGACGAAGGCACGGCGACGCGCGATTCGGTCGCGCTGGCCGAAGCCAAGGAGCGGCTCGGTGCGGAGATTGGCTCGGGTGCGTCGAACGACCGGACCTTCCTGTCGCTGCAGGTGCCGAGCGCGAACCTGGTGCCCGCGGTCGACCTGTTCGCTGACATCGCGCAGAATCCGGCGTTCGCCGATGTCGAGGTCGCGCGCGTGAAGAACCAGCAGCTCGCGCAGATCGCGCAGGAGCTGACCAGCCCGCAGGGGTTGGCGACGCGCGTCCTGCCCAAGCTGCTCGGGCCGACCTCGCCCTATGCCAAGGCGCAGGGCAGCGGCGATCCCAAGGCGGTGGCGGCGCTGACGCGGTCCGATCTGGTCGCGTTCCAGCAGGCATGGCTGCGGCCCGACAAGGCGAAGATCTTCGTCGTCAGCGATCGCCCGCTGGCCGAGGTGAAGGCGGCGCTCGACGCGCGGTTCGGGACGTGGCGGCCGACCGGTGCCGCGGGAACCAAGGTCTTCCCGGCAACGGTTACGCCTTCCGCGCCGAAGATCGTCCTGATCGACCGGCCGGACAGCCCGCAGTCGGTGATCGTCGCGGGCGTGCCGACCGGGCTGAAGGGCACGCAGGACCTGCTGCCGATCGCGACCGCGAACGATGCGCTCGGCGGCAGCTTCCTCGGCCGCGTGAACATGGATCTGCGCGAGACCAAGCACTGGTCCTACGGCGTGTCGGGGCGCTTCCAGCAGTCCGAGAATGCCGCGCCGTATATCCTGTCGGCGCCGGTGCAGGCGGATCAGACCGGTCCGTCGATTGCCGCGCTGCGCGGCGACATCACCGCGTTCCTCGGCAAGGAGCCGATGACGCAGGTCGAGTATGATCGTGCGATCAACGGCGCGATCCGGTCGTTGTCGGGCAATTTCGAAACGTCCGACGCGGTGCTGTCGGCGATGCAGCAGAACGACCTGCTCAAGCGGCCCGACGATTACTATGCGACGATTACCAAGCGCTATCAGGGGCTTAACCTAAATCAGCTTAACGGCGCGATCCAGCAGGCGCTCGATCCCCGGAAGACGATCTGGGTGGTCGTCGGCGATGCGAAAGTCGTGCGGCCGCAGCTTGACAGCATCGGCCTGCCGGTCGAGGTCATCCCTGCGGCGGCGGTTGCCGGCGCCAACTAATCTAGGAAGGAATGCAAGTGGCGAACGTCGATGGCAGCTGGGACTGCGTGGTCAAATCCCCGCTGGGCGACCAGAAGATGACGCTGACGGTCGACAGCGCGGGCTCCACCTTCACCGGCGCGGTGTCGGGCGCGATGGGCGGCATGGACGTGCACGGCGAGGTCGATGGCGACACGATCACGTGGAAGCAGAGCATGACCGTGCCGATGCCGATGACGCTCGATTGCAAGGCGACCGTCGAGGACGACGTGCTCAAGGGCAGCGTCGCGGCAGGCGCGTTCGGCAGCTTCCCGCTGACGGGTACGCGGACCGCCTGAAACGGACACCGACGACGATGAACGAGCCCGCCTTTCCACCACGGAAAGGCGGGCTTTTTTGTGGATGGCGGGATCCGGGGCATGGCGTGCGATCCGATCTATCCTCCCCCTGGCGGGGGAGGACGGCAGGGGCGACTCTCGCGGCCAATCCGTGATCGCACTCCACAGACGTCGATGTCGACTACCGGCGTCGACGAAGGATAGCGCAAAGATGAAGCCGAATCGGAGTCTTCGGTTTGCTGGGCGATAGCGGGGCCGTTTTGGCTAGCGCATTGAATATTCACGAATCCTTACAGCCTGCTGTAAGGAAAGAAGTTCAGCACTTTACCCGGCTTTTCTGTAAGTAACTGGTTCTTAGTATGCCATGGGTCATGGATCTGCGACACAACGAAGCGGATTGCCGATGAAACGCCTCCCCCTGATCGCGCCGAACCCGCCGCGCTTGAGCGAGCATCTCGACGCGCTGCGCCGGGTCGAGGCGTCGGGGGTGTTCAGCAACAACGGCCCTGAGGTCCGCGCGTTCGAGGCGAGCATCACCGAGACGCTGTTCGGCGGGCACGGCGCCAGCCTGGCGGTGGGTAACGCGACGCTCGGGCTGATGATCGCGATCCGCCAGTCGGTCGGCCTGTGGCAGGGCGGGCTCGACCCCAAGCCCGGCACGCTCGCGTTGATGCCGGCACTCACCTTTGCCGCGACCGCGCAGGCAGCGGCCTGGGCCGGGCTGACGCCGCTGGTCTGCGATATCGATCCGGACGACTGGAGCGCCTGCGCGCGCGCCGTGGAACGCCTGCTCGAGAGTCACGGTGACCGGATCGGCGTGCTGCTGCCTTATGCGACGTTCGGCAACGCGATCGATCTCGACCGGTACGTGCATTTCCAGAAGCGCTACGGCGTCGGCGTGGTGATCGATGCGGCGTCGTCGCTCGGCACGCTCGACGATGCCGGCGAGGCGTTCGGCGCACGCGCGCCGTTCGCGGTGGTCCATTCGATGCACGCGACCAAGACGTTCGCGGTCGGCGAGGGCGGGCTGATCCACAGCGGCAACGCGGCCCTGATCGCGACCCTGCGCGCGATGGGCAATTTCGGATTCGAAGGGAGTCGCAGCGCGACGCTGCCGGGGATCAACGCCAAGCTGCCCGAGATCACCGCGATCCTGGCGCAGGCCAAGCTCGCCGAGATCGACGCGGTCGCCGCGCACCGTGCCGCACTGGAGGCGACGTACCGCGAGACGCTGGCCGGGTTCCAGCTGCAGGCGGTGTCGGGCACGCGGCGCGCGATGCAGTTCATGCCGGTGCTGCTGCCCGAGCATCTCGCACATCACCGCGATGCCATCACCGCGCGGATCGAGGCGGACGGGGTCGGTTGCGGCCGGTATTTCAGCCCGCATCTCGGTGAGCAGCCCTGGTTCCAGGCGACCGCGCTGATCGAGCCGACGCCGGTCGCGGACAAGATCGCGGGGCGGATGCTGTCGCTGCCGATCACCGATGCGATGACGATCGCGGATGCGCGTCGTGCGGCGACCGCGCTGGTCGACGCGTGCGCGGCGATCGTCAGGCCGCTCGATCGGCGGGGCGCGGCGCGGGGCGCGATCGCCTCGGTGATCGTGATCGGCGGCGGACCGGCCGGGACGGCGATGCTGACCGCGGCGACCAAGCGCGGGTTGCTGCCGGACCTCGCCGCATCGGGGCTGATGATGATCGAGCGCGGTGGCGCGATCGGGGGCGGGCGGCTCGGGCGCTATGCGATCACCTCGGATTCGACCGCGCAGACCTTCCTGACGTCGGTGCGCGACAACATCCATCCCGAGCTCGCGCGGCTGGTCGATCACCCCACCGGGCGGGCGGTCGCGGCGCATGAGGGCGCGCTGGGCGTGCCGCTGGTCGAGGTCGGGCCGCTGTTGCGCGCGACCGGCGATCGGTTGGCGGATATCGTCCGTGGCCATGGCGGCACCGTACTGACCGGGCATGAGGCGTTGGGCGCGAAACGTGTCGGCGACGGTCTGTGGAGCGTGCAGCTGCGCCGGTTGTCCGACGGCCATGTGTTCGACCAGCTCGCGCGCAACGTCGTCGTCGCGACCGGGGGGCACCAGCCGCTCGACCGGCTCGCCGCGCAGCGCGTCGCGGGCGCCAGCCTCGCCGAGCTCGCGAACGGACGCCTGCTCCAGTCCGACGACGTGCTGACGGTGGGCGGGTTCGAGAAGGTCGCCGACCTGCTGACCGGCAAGCGCAACCCGAGGATCGCGGTGATCGGCGGCTCGACCAGCGCGCTGACGACGATCGCGCTGCTGCTCAGAAGCCAGCCCGCGCTACCGCTCGGGGCAGGGGCCATCACGCTGCTCCACCGCCGGCCGCTACGCCCCTTTTATCCCTCGATCGATGCGGCGCATGCCGAGGGGTTCACCGATTTCGGCCCCGACGACATCTGCCCGGTCTCCGGCTTCGTCTATCGCCTCGCCGGATTCAGGCTGGAGGCGCGCGACCTGGTGTTGCGCATGCTCGGCATCGACGGCCGTGCCCCCGACCCCCGTGTCGCGCTGCACCGCATTTCGGGCGACGACGACGCGGCGGCGCGTGCGTATGTCGAGGACGCGGACCTGGTGATCGCCGCGCTAGGCTATCGACCGATCGCGATGCCGATCGCCGACCGCGACGGCACGCCGATCGCGCTCGCCGCACAGGCGGGCAAAGCGATGGTCGATCGCCACTGCCGGATCGTCGACGGCGAAGGCGCGCCGATCGCCGGCCTCTACGGTCTCGGCCTCGCCGCCGGTTTCGTGCCGTGGGGCGCGCTGGGCGGCGAACCGAGTTTTTCGGGGCAGGCCAATGGCTTGTGGCTGTGGCAGAACGACGTGGGGCTCATGATCGTCAACCAGGTGATGGCGTCGAGGGCCCTGGCGGCAGCGTAACCGCGCTAGTTGGGGAGACCGGCGTCACGCGAGGCTGGTTTCCCGTCACCCATACCATTCCCGTCACCCCAGCCCACACCCGTCACCCCAGCGAAAGCTAAGGTATCTCACGTGGTGGGCGACGCCCGCCAAATCGGGATATCCCAGCTTTCGCTGGGATGACGGTTATGGGGGAGCGGAAGTGAGCGATGGGCGACGGGCGCCGAAGTGCGGCGTACGTCGTCCCCAGGTTACGGTCGAAGGCTTACACCTTCGCCGCGTAGATCATCCGCCCGGCGCCGAGCCGTGCGAACACCTGGTCGAGATCGCGCTCGCCGACCGCGAAGCAGCCCTGGCTGCGGCCGAGCATGCCGTGGCTCTCGATCATGTCCTTGTTCGCGTACCAGGCCGAATGCACGACGATCGCCCGGTCGAGCGCGTTGTCGTTGGTCGGGTCGAGCCCGATCAGCCGCTGCGAGCGGCCATGCTTGCCGACATAATAATCGTCGGTGACGAACGCGCCCTCCGACGAAGCGTTCGAGCCGAAGCGGTTCGAGAAGCGCTCCAGATAGCCGGTATGCGCCGGATCCGACCCGCTGCCGTGCGCGACCAGCAGCGACGTGCTGCGTCCGCTGGCGAGATCGACGAAGTGGAAGCGCGGCTTGCCCGAGGGTGCTGCGAAATCGGCGATCGCGATCCGGTCGTGATGCTGGATGCGGCTGCCATGGCGGCTGAGCGACGCCATTGCCTGGCGCAGCAGATCCGGCCGCACCACCCGCGGCGAGGTGACCGCGACCGTGCTGCGCGGCAGCGGTGGCTGCGTCATCGGCTTCAGGTCCTGCGCGGTCAGCGCACGTCCCAGCCGTGGTGTTGCGGATACGGCGCCTGGCACCGCAAGTGCCCCCGCCAAAACCAGTCCGTTCTTCAGCAGCGCGCGTCGTTCGCGCACAAGACCTTCGTCGTGCATCGATTTTCCCGAAATTGCCCCGTTCCCGTGGAACTTCGTATAGCCGATTTTCCGTGAATATTCTGCAACCATTTCCACCGGTTGTGGGTCCGTTCCCTCGAACTACCCCGGCTTGCGGTCGCTTCGTCGACTCAAGGTCGCGACGGCACGTTCCGGAGAATCGTGCGTTGGGCGTAATATCGAGATTCGGAAAGCGACGAAGAGATGAGCAGGATCGTGCAGTCTGTCACGGCAATGGGGTTGGCGTTCGCCCTGTTCGCCAGCCTGCCGGTGTCTGCGGCATCGGTTGCCGCGCTTGCCGCAATGCCGATCGAACAGGCCGCGACCGAACTCTCGCCGAACCAGTTCGTCTGGAAGGACAATGGCTCGAGCGAGCCCGTCAGCATCGTCATCAGCCTGCTCGAGCAGCGTGCCTTCGTCTATCGGGGGTCGGCAATGATCGCCGCGACGACGATCTCCAGCGGCAAGGACGGCAAGGATACGCCGATCGGCACCTATCCGATCCTGCAGAAGAACGCGGTCCACAAATCGAGCCTGTACGATGACGCGTCGATGCCGTTCATGCAGCGGCTGACCTGGGACGGCATCGCGATCCATGCAGGCCGGAATCCGGGCTTCCCCGCCTCGCACGGCTGCATCCGCGTGCCGCTCGGCTTTGCCAAGCAGCTGTTCGGGGTGACCGCGCTGGGGACGACCGTAACGGTGACGGACGATTTCGAGGGCGGAATGCTGCCGGAGCCGCCGGTCGCGGATCAGGACACGGCGGTGGCGAACCTGCGCCAATCGGTTTCGCTGAGCCAGTGAACGCCCCCGTCATGCCGGGCTTGTTCCGGCATCCACGGTTCCGCACGTTCTACGGCTGGCGAGTTTGCGGGACGGTGGACCCCGGAACAGGTCGGCGGATGTACCTTTCAAGCATGTAGCCGTCATTCCCGGGCAGGCGGGAACCCATACTGGCAAACCTTGCGAGGAAATCGTCGACGCCTGAGCATATGGGTCCCCGCCTCCGCGGGGATGACAGGTCCTACATGTCGAAGAGGTATATCCGCCGAACAGGTCCGGAGTGACGGGAGCTACGCGGCGATCGGAAGCCCCAGCTCGACCAACCGCGCGCGGAAATCCGCCGCATCCGTGAACAGCACCGATTCGATCCCCAACGCCTGCGCGCCCGCGACGTTCGCGGCGCTGTCGTCAACGAACACCACGTCCTGCGCCGCCAGCCCGAATCGCGCCAGCGCCAGCCGGTAGATCGCCGCGTCCGGCTTCACCATCTTCTCCTCGCCCGACACGACGATATCGCGGAACCGGTCGAACAGCCGTGCTTCTCGCGCACGAAAGGGTGGCCAGAACTCGTGGCTGAAGTTCGTGATCGCGAACAGCGGTATGCCAGCCGCGTCGAGCTCTTCGGCGATCTCGTGCATGCCTGCGATACCCGCGCCGATGCTCTCGTTGAATCGCGGCCCCCAGGCGGCGATCAAGCCGGCGTGCTGCGGATACAGCGCGGCCAGCTCCGCCGAGGTGTCGGCGAAGTCGCGGCCAGCGTCATGCTGGAAATGCCAGTCGATCGTCACGACGTCGCGCAGGAACGCGTCGAGCGCCCGATCGTCATCGATCAGGCGCTCGTACAGGATCCGCGGATCCCAGTCGTACAGGACACGACCGACGTCAAAAATGACGGCGGTGATCAGGGCTTTAGCCCTGGCGTGCCTTGAAGCGACGGTTGGTCTTGTTGATGACGTAGGTACGGCCACGACGACGGATCACGCGGTTATCGCGGTGACGATCCTTGAGCGACTTCAGGGAATTG
This sequence comes from Sphingomonas sp. 4RDLI-65, assembly GCF_049472435.1. Classification (NCBI taxonomy): domain Bacteria; kingdom Pseudomonadati; phylum Pseudomonadota; class Alphaproteobacteria; order Sphingomonadales; family Sphingomonadaceae; genus Sphingomonas; species Sphingomonas sp. 4RDLI-65. The sequence continues at coordinate 77,474 of NZ_JBCEBT010000004.1, forward strand.
CGGATCTTCATGATCGATTCGCTTCTTTTCAAATCTAGGTGTGCGGAAAGACGGGATCGCCTAATGGCGGGGTGTGTCCAAGTCAAGCAACGGACACGCTCCTACCATCCGGGAACCCACTCGGCTGGTCGGAGCGTTACTATAGCGCAACATTCTAAGGAAGTCCCGATGGCGGTTCGTTCGATCCTGGTTCTGGCGCTGGCAGGCGCATCCCTCACCGCGTGCGCGACCGGCCCGTCGCTGCCGCCCACGGAAGTGCTACGCTATCATCTGGGCGAGCCGATCGATCGCGGCACCATCGCGGTCCAGCCGCTGACCGCCGGCGGCCCGGCCAGCATCGAGTTCAAGACCTACGCCGCCGCCGTGCAGGGCCAGCTGCTCCAGGCTGGCTACAGCGTGCCGGCGCCGGGCGCAAAGCCGCTGCTGATCGCGACCGTCGGCTTCACCCGCACCACGCAGGCAGGACCCCCGAAGCAGTCGCCGATCAGCATCGGCATCGGTGGCGGCGGCTTCAGCGGCGGCGGTGGTCGTCGCGGCGGTGGTGGTGGCGTCGGGCTCGGCGGCGGGGTTGGCTTCCCGATCGGCGGCGGCGGCAGCACCGCGATCCTGGTGTCCGAGCTGTCGGTGACGATCAAGCGCAGCGCCGACCAGTCGCCGGTCTGGGAAGGCCGCGCCCAGTCGTTCGCCGACGCTCGCAAGGAAGACGCGACGACCGATATCCAGGCCGGAAAGCTCGCACGCGCGCTCTTCGCAGGCTTCCCCGGCGAGTCCGGTCGCACTATCCAGGTGAAATGAACGTACAGACCATGAGCCCCGTCACCATTAACGCAGCCTTCGATGGCGGTAACATTCGTGTCGTCGCCATCGAGGGAGATCGAATCGACCTGGAAATCGTCACCGACTTCCAGTCCGACTTCTTCCAATGGTTTTATTTCCGGGTGGCGGGGGCCGTGGGCCGGACGCTGACCTACCGCATCCTCAACGCGGGCAAGTCCGCCTATCCGTTCGGCTGGCCGGGCTACAAGACGCGCGCCAGCACTGATCGGCAGGCGTGGCGGATGATCGAGACGCGGTATATCGACGGCGTGCTCGAATTCGCGTTCACCGCGGACACCGATCTCGCCTGGTTCGCGTATTTCGCACCGTACACGATGGAGATGCACGAGGCGCTGGTGGCACGCACTGCGTTGCTGCCGGGCGTCGCGCACCGCGAACTCGGCCAGTCGCTCGACGGTCAGGCGATCGATTGCTTCACGATCGGCTCGGGTCCGAAGCAGGTCTGGATCTACGGGCGCCAGCATCCTGGCGAATCGATGACCGAGTGGTGGATGGAAGGCGCGCTGGAGCGGCTGACCGATCGGGCCGATCCGATCACCGCCGCGCTGCTGGCGAAGGCGACCTTCAACGTCGTCCCCAACATGAACCCGGACGGGACGCGCCGGGGTCATCTGCGCACCAATGCCGTGGGGGTGAACCTCAACCGCGAATGGCACACGCCGACGCCGGAGAAGAGCCCCGAGGTCCTGTGCGTCCGCAACGCGATGGACCTGACCGGCGTCGACGTCGCGATGGACATCCACGGCGACGAGGCGATCCCCGCGAACTTCATCGCAGGCTTTGAAGGCATCCCGTCCTGGACCGACGCACACGGCGAGAAATTCTACGAATACGGTCGTCGCCTTGCCGCGCACACGCCCGATTTCCAGACCGAGAAGGGCTATCCCAAGTCCGCTCCCGGATTTGCGAACCTGTCGATGTCGACCAACCAGGTCGCCGAGCGCTTCGGCGCGGTGTCGATGACGCTGGAGATGCCGTTCAAGGATCACGACGCCAACGCCGATCCCGCGTTCGGCTGGTCGCCCGAGCGCTCCAAACAACTCGCGCATGCCATGCTAGAAACGCTCGCCGGTATGATCGACGAAATCTGACTTAAGATCGCCCTCCCGCTGGGAGAGGGGTAAATCATGGAGAACCAATGCCGACCCTAGTCCTGATCCGCCACGGCCAGTCCACCTGGAACCTAGAGAACCGCTTCACCGGCTGGTGGGACGTCGACATGACCGCCAAGGGCGAGGCCGAGGCAAAGGCCGCGGGCGAACTGATGGCCGCCAAGGGCCTCGATTTCGACCAGACCTTCGTCAGTCTCCAGACGCGGGCGATCAAGACGCTCAACATCGCGCTCGAAGCGATGGGCCGTCTCTGGCTACCGGTCGAGAAGGACTGGCGCCTCAACGAGCGGCATTACGGCGGCCTGACGGGGCTCGACAAGGCCGAGACCGCGGCGAAGCACGGCGCCGAGCAGGTCCACATCTGGCGCCGCAGCTTCGACATCCCGCCCCCCGTGCTGGAGGATGGCAGCGAGTTCGACCTCTCGAAGGACCGCCGTTACGACGGCATTGCGATCCCCAGGACGGAGAGCCTCAAGGACACCATCGCCCGCGTCCTCCCGTATTGGGACGAGCGGATCGCCCCGGCGCTGAAGGACGGCCAGCGCATCCTGATCTCCGCCCACGGCAACTCGCTCCGCGCGCTGGTCAAGCACCTGTCGAACATCCCCGACGACGAGATCACCGGCCTCGAGATCCCGACCGGCCAGCCTATCGTGTACGAACTGGATGCAAACCTGAACGCGACCGACCGGTACTACCTAAGCGAGCGCTGACCTTCCCGGAGAGCGCACCTATCAGCAAGTCACACCACCCCGGCGAAGGCCGGGGCCCAGTTGGAAAGGTGGCAATAACGGAGCGCCGTCCCTCGTAGGCACCCTCTCCCAACTGGACCCCGGCCTCCGCCGGGGTGGTGCCGCTGTGAGAGGGTAGGGTGCCCTTGTTGGTGGCCACCCACCAACAACATTGCCCTATCCCCCCCACGTCGCTAGGCACGGCGCTCCTTGAATCAGGGGGGCGATCGTGGCTCTAGTCGGCATCATCATGGGCAGCACCTCCGATTGGGAGACAATGCGCCACGCTGCCGAGACGCTCGACGCGCTCGACGTCGCGTACGAGACCAAGGTCATCTCCGCGCACCGAACCCCGCAACGCCTCTACGACTATGCGACCACGGCGGCCGATCGCGGCTTGAAAGTGGTAATCGCAGGCGCAGGCGGCGCGGCGCATCTGCCCGGCATGGCCGCATCGATGACGCACCTCCCCGTACTCGGCGTCCCAGTCGAATCGAAGGCGCTGAAGGGCATGGATAGCCTGCTCTCGATCGTCCAGATGCCCGGCGGTATCCCGGTCGGTACGCTGGCGATCGGCAAGCCCGGTGCGATCAACGCGGGGCTGCTCGCCGCGGCGATCCTCGCGACGTCCGACGATGCGCTGGCCGAACGCCTGAAGGCATGGCGTGCCGCGCAAACCGACGCCGTCGCCACCGACCCCGCCTGAAGACGATAGCCTGAAAGACGTTGACATGACGCCGCTTCCCCCCGGATCGACCATTGGCATCCTCGGCGGAGGCCAGCTCGGCCGCATGCTCGCCACCGCCGCGGCACAGCTCGGCTATCATACGCACGTCCTCGCCCCCGACCAGGAGAGCGTCGCCGCGCAGTCCGCCTCGACCATGACGCGCGCCGACTATCACAACCGCATCGTTCTCGCCGATTTCGCGGATGCGTGCGACGTCGTGACCTATGAGTTCGAGAACATCGACGTCGACCCGGTCGAATGGCTAGCCGAGCGCGTCCCCGTCCACCCGAGCCACCGCGCACTCCGTGTCGCGCAGGAACGGATCGGCGAAAAACGCTTCGTGGAGAGCGTCGGCGGCCGTCCGGCACCGTGGGCAGCGGTCGACAGCCTCGAAAGCCTGCAGGCGGGCCTGAAGGCGATCGGCACCCCCGCCATCCTCAAGACCGCGCGCTTCGGCTATGACGGCAAGGGGCAGGTCAAGATCGACACCTCCGCCGCAGCGCAGGCCGCCTGGGACACGATCGGCGGCCCCGCGGTGCTCGAAGCGTTCGTACCCTTCGAGCACGAGTTCTCGATCCTGATCGCCCGCGGCCTCGACGGCGGCATCGCCCGCTATGATTCGCCACTCAACGTCCACCGCGACGCGATCCTCCGCCACTCGACCGTCCCCGCACCCGCTGCAGTATTGGCGCAGGCCGACGAGGCTGCGGCGCTGGCCGGGCGCATCGCGGCCGAACTCGACTATGTCGGCGTGCTGGCGTGCGAATTCTTCGTCGGTGCGGATGGCCCGGTGTTCAACGAGATGGCACCGCGCGTGCACAATTCCGGGCACTGGACGATCGAGGGCGCCGAGTGCTCGCAGTTCGAAAACCACATCCGCGCGATCTGTGGCCTGCCGCTGGGTGCGACGACGCTTACCGGGCGTGAGGCGACGATGGAAAACCTGATCGGCGACGACGCGGACCGCTGGGCGGAGCTGCTTGGCGAGCCCGGCGCGCACCTGCACCTGTATGGCAAGGGCACCCCGCGACCGGGGCGGAAGATGGGCCACGTCACGCGGATTCGTCGCTAGGCTGAACTCAACGGCGTCCCAGTCCCCTCCCGGTCGTCCTGAGTAGCCGTCGAGTAGTCGCCGAAGGCGGCGTATCGAAGGACAGGTTGGCGCGCGGAACTCATGCTTCGATACGAGCCCTCGATACGCTGCTGGCGCAGCTACTCGGTCTCTACTCAGCACGAACGAGATGTGGGCGCTACCTTGGTTTGCCCCTCGTCAAGAAGGGGACAAGCGAATTGCAACCTAATGGATGTAACCCACTTTGCCTTTATCCCGCTGATTAGTGAGCGTGTACGAACCAGAGGTTTGGGCTCGGTGGGCTGATGAAGGTGTCAGACGCCGAGCTACATGGCTGCTGAATGTCGATTATTGTCAGCGTTCCGCAGACGTTTTTGAACCGCGGGTTCCGGCCCTCGCGACTTTTCCGCGTCAAACCACGAAGTGCCGGGGTCGATATCGACGCTGGGGTTCACGTGATGCTGAGCTAGCCGGGAATGTCAGATGACGTCGTTCCGATAGCGATGCGAAACGGCACTTAGTTCACCCTGGAACGATCCCATTCCTTATCGGTATGCCGAAAGCGTTCGCAAGTTGGAGAGCTTCGTGGGGTACGGTTCCACCGAGAACGAGCATGACCGAGACGACGTACGGGTCACTGCTGATCGAAGACTTCGCCTCGAGCACTGCGCGGTACTTCAAGCACTGATATACCCCTCTTGCGATGTCGTCGCGGCCGGAGGTGTGGGGTTTCACTTCCACTGCGAGGGCGCCACCCGCCCCCATGAACAGTACGTCGATCTGGTCGCCGGAAGGAAGCCGATGTTCCTCGTCGCCTACGGCGTGCGCTTGCGGCAGGCCCACGATGATCGGGTTCGCCGCAACGTATGCCTTGAGAGACTTGTGATGGGGACCCTCGCCGCCATGCCCGCGTGCGTCGGTGGCCTCCTGGGTCAGGTCCTGAAGGTCCTGCAGTGTCGACTCGACGCCCAGGAGATGCATGACGTCGGACCAGTGCGGATAGGCATACACCTCCGCATGAGCGGTCCGAAGGGCGGCAGCGCGCTGCTGCCTGGTTCTCGCCTGCTGGTACTGGCGGCTCATGAACCCGTTCACGCCGTGCCCGGGCAGGCCCGTCGCCTTGTTGATGATCAAGGACTGAAGCTTCGGAGGAGGGCGCCGCCGCCAGCCGCGCATGCTCGAGATCTCCTCGAGCGCATACGCGATGCGGCCGGCCGCGCGCTGGACTGGTCGGTGATGGAGCATTCCCACCTCGGTCGCCATTGCTCCGTAGGTCAACGGCTGCTGACTTCCTGCCTGCCGGACCAGGATCGGCAGCATCTTCATCGCCCAGGCCGAAGTCTTCGACCCGTCGTCCCACCATTCGATCGTCGCCATGTGACAAGCCTCGGCCATTCCTCGGCGTGCCGCAAGTCCCGCGATGGTCTCGGAGCGTAGGCCCTCTGCAATCAGTCCGATCCTCGCGGTCGATCACGCGTCGTGCCCTCGGCGTCGTACCGAGGAGATGCATTCGTCCTGAGGCAAGCCAGGCCTTCTGTGCTTGACCGCCCCCCAGCCGAGATCGTCCACCAGTATCCGACCATGACGGCATCGATGTCGATGATCGGGAGCGTCATGTTGCCCCTGGTCACCGGGGCCTCCGGACCGGTCCGTCGTGGGCTACACGGACTTCCTGGGATCATCCTGATCGTACGGCGACACCCGGAAGATCATGTAGTTCAGCTCGATCGGCAGGTTGTCGTAGTGGCGTACGATCTGCTGCGATCCGGCGTTCCATCGAACGTCGTTCCATGACCACGACGCCTCGTCGCCCTGGATCACGACGAACGAACCGTGCCGCAGCTTGGCCGCGGTCTGACTCGTGGCGAAGTCCAGGCCGAGACGGAAGTTGTAGACCGTCTTGTTCTGGCTGCGCTTCAGCACCGCCGTCACGACGCTCTTGGCCAGGCCGACGAACGGCTTGAGCGCCGGCTGAGCCGTGGTCAGGAGCGAGAGGCCCTCCTTGAAGGCTCCGTCGCCGAGGGCCGAGAGCAGGACCTCGTCATCGGCACTCGCCACGTTTATCGCCTTGCCCTCGAACGAGATGCCGTTGTTGCCGACCGATGCGCCGAGGAAGATCGGCGTGCCGCTGACGGGGGCGCTCGACCGGTCCCTGGCCTCCGTCGTGATCGCGAACCGCAGCTCCTCGGTATCACCGGGGATCTGGTTCTTGCCGGTGAACTCGAGCAGGATCTTGTGGGTGCCGCGTCCGGGATAGTTGTGGACGTAGAGCCGATCGAGGGAGATCTTGATCCTCGTGCCCTTCAGCGCCGGATCGGGCTCGAGCGTCGAGGCGTTGTGTATCGCGCCCGGCAGGTCCCCCTCCTCGGGAGTGATGAATCCCAGGATCATGCCGCTGTGTCCCCAGGACTGATCGCCCCAGTTCGTTCCGAACATCTGTCCGCCGGGGGCGGGAAAGGCGAGATAGTCCGCCGCGTCGTCGTCCCCGATGTCGCGGAGATGCTCGATGACCGTCCTGATCGGCTGCAGGCCGAGGGCGTCGTCTTGGTCTGAGCTCATCGGTTCCTCACTCGGGTAGGCACGCGTTCGCGCGTGACGATGCGTTTCTGGCGGATGCGCGCCTCGACGTCCGCGAAGACGTCCTGGCGCACCGACTGCGCGAGTTCGATCGTCAACGCCATCGCGTACGGCACGCTTGACCTGGCGAACTCGGCGATGTCGGAACGAGCCTGCACGCCGACGAATATTCCGCCGTCGGCCGCCGTCTTCATGAGCTTCTTGTCCTGCAGGACGATGTGCTGCAGCGTTCCCCGGCGGCTCGCCATGACGGCGGGCTGCAGGACGCCCTTCGGCGCCTTCAGTCCGTCCCAGAACTTGCGCTTGCCGCCCTCGTCGACGAGCTCGACCAGCACGCCGCGATACCGCTGCGAGATGGGATCGATCGGACTGCTCCAGGCGAGCGTCATCGTCATGCGACGGAGCTCCCGATTGTTCAGCATGCCCCGCGGCACGGGAATCCTGTACTCGTGCAGCGTGTCGGGCTCGATGAGGTCGTCCGCGAGGAGCGTGATGCGGCTGCCGTCGGCGCTCAGCACCCTGTCGTGGTCGGGCTTCCCGTACCCGAGGAACCGGGAGATCGCTTCGCGGCGGCGCTGCCAGCCGCCGGCATAGGTCTCGTCGAGCAGTTCGCCCGTCGGGCCCCATCCGCATCCGTGCGCGAGCAGCGCCTTCAGGACCACCGCTCTCGTCTCCGCGGTCTCCCAATCGTCGCCGTTCTCCGCGTACAGCTCCTCGACGACGTCGGCGAGCCGGATCGCGGCGCGGGTGACGAGCGCTGCGGCGTTGCTCGTGCCGGTCGAGCGTCCGACGCGATCGACCACGCCGCGGTTCGGATCCGGCATCGCGACCTTCTGCCCGACGTCGGGATGCTCGAAGCCCCAGGCTGAGACCTTCCCGCCCGACGTGCTGCTGCGCACCAGCTGTCGCCCACCGTGCTCGACCAGATCCGGCTTGATGGCCCTGTTGATGCCGAGACCGACGCTCGAACCAAGGTTCGACACGCCGATGGCGTCGAACGGGTCCGTCATGCCCGTCGGGCAACCCGACGATCCGTCAGCGTGTACCGCTCCGACGGTCAGCGCGTTCAGGGACTCCGCGGGGCTCAGCATGACGCGGGTCCCCTTCGCGGTCTCGATGCTTCTCAGCAGGACTATCTGTCGCTCCACGGCGTCGGCCTGATCGAACGCGGACGAACTCGCGTAGGTGTCCAGATCGAACGCATCGCGCGTGTTGCCCGCGCTGATCACGAACAGCAGCCTGTGCTCGTGGGCCATGTGATCCAGCAGCTTCGCCCAGAAGCTGGGTCGGCGGGCGAAGGGCGCTTCGCCGTCGCATACGGAATGGTTGACGACGACGACCCGTCGGGCGGGATCATCGGCATCGGTCCGCGCGGCCACCAGCGCGAGGAGCGCCCGGTAGACGATGGCGATCGGCAGCTCGTCTGGCGGCGTGCATTCGTGTGCGAGGTTCTGAGGGGCGGCGAGGATCGGGATCGCGGTCAGCATCCGGTCGATCGGAAGCTCCCCCAGTTCCAGATCCCCGTGGACGATCAGCGAAGCCATCGCCGTCCCGTGGAAGCGTCGCGCGACCGGTACCGCGCCCCCGGCCACGTCGACCTCCTTCACGGCCACGCGGCCCGAGAGCAGTTCGTGGTTCTCGACGGGATAGCCGTCCAGGAGACAGGCCACCGCGGACCGTTCGGACCCGGGCAGGGGAGCGGTCGGCGACGGACCCGTCTGGTCCGAGACTTCGCGCGTGTCGGCGACGTAGAACGACTGCGGGCGGATGCGCATGACCTTGTTGGCGTCGGCGAGCGGTCCCTCCAGTCCCGCGAGCGTCCGCGCCCGGGCACCGGGCAGTTCGACGAGTGCCGCTTGGTAGTGGATCGGCTCGATGGTCTGGAAGTCCAGCACCCTGCCGTCTACCGATGCCATCAGCGCATCGATGTAGGATCGCGCCTGGGACCGCAGTCCGGCGTCCGCACGGAACCAGAGATCGAGCTCGAGGCGGACAGGACGCTCCGGATGGCGTTCGAGCATGCGTTCGACGTACCCCTGCAGGTTCGCATCGACGCGATCCTTCGCCGACCACGGTCGGACGTCCCGCAGATAGCCGAAGAGCCTCCACCATGCGGTCGTCTCCGCGCTGCGGGCCTCTCCGGAGCTGAACCGGCGCCAGAGCGAGAGGACCTTCTGCAGGCCGGCGAGGGTGGGCATGGTGACGTACAGCGGCGTCTCGCCGTCCGGATCCGCATCGGCGTCCTGCGGGTCCTCGTCGTCGTCCTCGTCCGTCGGGCCGTAGTCCTCTCCGAGCCACTCCAGGCCGGAACCGCGCGCCGTCCGTACGAAATCCGCCACCGGCCCGATGACCTCGAAGACCAGAGCGCGGTCGGGGCTCGCCTCGGCGGGGGAGGCGGTCAGGTCCGCGCCGCCGAGGATCCTCTCGACGCTGGCCTGCAGACCGGCGAAGGTGCCGCCGAGGCGTTCAGCCTGATCCTGATAGGAGATCGTCCGGGGGAAGTGCGCTCGAAGCCCCGGCATCCTTGTCCGCCTTGCCGGCTCTCGGTTTATTCTGACGATTGGACCTTGAGCCAAGTTCTGACGTCCCCCCTACGGCGCGACGACGCTCCCACCCGGCGATCGCCTCCTTGAAGGCTCCGGACGGCGTCTTCTTGCCACGGGATAGGATCATTCTGCGCTTGGCGTCGAGGACAACTGCCTCGATTTCCGAGAAGGTTTCGCCCAGGAACATCTTGATGAAGTCCTGAGCCGACACGTCGAGTCCACCCAGATCCCTGTCCATGCGGATGTACCACTCCCGCAGTTCCGCCGCGCCGGGTCTCGGAAGTTCGATGCGCATCTCGAAGCGGCGCCATACGGCACGGTCGAGGAGTTCGGGATGGTTCGTCGCGCACACGACGACGCAATGGCTCGGCAGAGCGTCCATGTGCAGCAGCAGCGAACTGACTACGCGCTTGATCTCTCCGGTCTCGTGCTGATCGGCACGCTCCTTGCCGACACTGTCGAACTCGTCGAAGAACAGCACGCAGGGTGTCCGTGAAACGTAGTCCACGATCTGCTGAAGCCTGGACGCCGTCTCGCCGAGATAGCTTCCGACCAGCCCCTCGTACCGGACGGTCAGGAAGGGAAGGGCGAGTTCCGTGGCGACGGCTTCGGCGAGGGTCGTCTTGCCGGTCCCGGGCGGGCCGACGAGGATGATGGTGTGCCTGGGTTCGAGCGAGTGGGACCGCAGCAGCGCCGCATCCGCCGTCTCCGCGACGAACTCGCGGACTTCGTTGCGCGTGGCCTTCTGCAGGACGATCTCGTTCAGACGACGCCGCGGTATGGTCTCACGAAGAAGCGGCTGCAGAGCCTCGGGCAGCATGCCCCCCCCGATCATCAAGCGCTTCGAGGCCTCCGCGGCCTCGGCTGGAGGCCGCGCGAACGCACGATGCGTCCGTTGATTGTGCGCCTCCTGTATGAGGGCCGTGAACGTGTCGCGCAGAGTTCCGGCCTCTGCCTCGCCGGCGGAATTCAGGCGGCGAACCGACTGTCCCTTGCTCATTGATTTCGTTTCCTTGCCACATGATGGCCAACTCGCGAATGCGGCCGCGGCGGATGCCGCACTTCAGGACGGAACGTTGTACGATCGTCTCGGCCTCCGCAAGAGCGCCTTGGACGCCGATGTTCCGCCGGTTGATCCACGATACCCGTTCGGTCGTCGGGTTGCCAGCGGTAACGGGCCAACGCGCTGACCGTCCGGCTCGTCGGGGGCGGTTCGCGAAGCATGCGCCGGAGCGACGCGTTCCGATCGATCGGGAACCGCGACGGGACACGGGCGTACGGCCGACACGACCATCCTTGCGCGACGGTCGCCGTAGGCCGGTTCCGTCGTGGCTGGAAAAGCATCGGGATCTGATGCAACTGAGCCGCGTGTCCGATGTCGATCCCACCGTCCTGCTGAACGATCGTCAGAAGCAGTGTCTTCGGCTCGTCTACGCGAATCTCGAGGCGAAGGAGATAGCCATCGAGCTCGGGCTCTCGCCTCATACCGTCAACGAGCATCTCAGGGACGCCAGGCGGATCCTCGGCGTGTCGCGGTCGATGCAGGCCGCCCGGCTGCTCAACGAGGCGGAGGACCCCGAACGGTCTGTATCCAGACCGTTCGGGGTCGAAGTCGGATCGGTTGCGGTGGAGCAGGAGGTCGAGCCGGAGATCGTCGCATCCGAGGCCGTCGTCGGGGGGAATCGATACCGCCTGTCCGCGCTGCAGCGTCTAGGAATAGTCGTCGGCCTCGCGATCGGGATAGTGGTGCTGGGTGGTGCGCTCGTCGGAACGACCGATCTGGTCGCCCGACTGCTGACCAAGTACCGGGTGGACATCTCCGACGAGCCCTACAAACGCTAGCCGCGCCTTCGCAGCCGCGGTGGAGGATCGTCATGCTGAAGAATCGTATGTCCGCCGTCGCGACGGTAGCCCCGTTGTTCCAATCCGCCGAGACCTCGAACGATCTGGCCGCGGCGGATGCCGCCGACTGCTACGCGGCCCTGCTCCGCGCCCGCGTCGACAACCGCCTGTCGGTGACGACCGGCGTCGAGATGATCGGCAAGATGTTCGAAGCGATCAAGGCGCAGCAGCACGCTCGCGATCTGATGCGCGAAGCGCATCTGACCACGCCCGAGGTGATCCGTTCGATGGGCCTCGAGCGCATGTACGGCGACAGTTCGCCCTGTCCGCCGACCGACAACCCCTTCACCAGCGCGGAGATCGTCAGCATCCCGAAGGCGGTCGCGGCCTGAGGCGGTAGCCTGCCGCAGATCCCGACTGTAGGCTGCGTCCATGCTCCGAGTGTACGCCTTCGCCACGCTCCTTCTCGTCACTTCGGGATATGCGTTGTGGCGGGGTGGTGCGCCGGAGCGCGTCGTCGCAGCGGGTCTGCTGTCGGCATACGTCGCGACGGTTCTCAGCTGGACGCCTCTTCCCGCCCGCTTCCACGGGCTCGAACTGAACGTCTTCGCGGTCTATGCTGTACTGCTGGCGATGCTGATGGTCGTCGCGGTCCGTGCGGACCGGGCGTGGCCCCTCCTGGTCGCGGCGTTGCAGCTCGATGCGGTCGGAGCCCATTTCGTGAAGCTCGTGGCGCCGGATACGATACGCGTGGCCTATGCGCTGCTGATCGCGATCTGGAGCTGGCCGGTGCAGATCATCCTGGCCGTCGGAACGTGGCGCCACGTCGGTCGCATGAAGGCGATGGGATGCGACCGGTCATGGGCCCTGCCAGAATAGAAGGTGTCTGAAGATGCATGGTCGTTCGACGATCGAACCCGGCGACGGAACGCGCGGGGCCGCCGGCTTCACGCTCAGGCAGCGTGAGGTCCTGGTCCGCATGATCGATGCACGGCACGAGAGGAACCGACGCTTCGCGAATCGGTCGAAGCTGTTCAGCGATCCCGCATGGGACATCCTCATCGACCTGCTCGGTGCAGAGCTGAAGGCCGCCCGGACTTCGATCACGTCGGCCTGTGCCGCCTCTCGCGTGCCGCATACCACCGCGCTGCGGTACATCCGCCTGCTTGAGACCGAAGGTCTGATATCGAGACGAGCGGACGCGGAGGACGGACGTCGTATGTTTCTGACCGTGACGCCGCATGGTTGGGCAGAGGTCGGGGGATACGTCCGCTGGCTCGACGATCGGGGCGGTCGGTGAGGCGGTCTCCACCTGCTTCGTGGACGGGCTCCGATCGCGGCGGTGTTGAAGCGGCCCGCGCGGTGGCGGCGAGGCCTCCGCGACGGACTCCGTATCCATTCCATCTCATAGAGATCAACCGAGGGGCGTCGTCGTGATAAAGATAGACATGTTCGATGTCGGACTGGGGTCCTCCATCCTTCTGCGCTTCGACAATGCGGGCGACCCGGTGACCGTACTCTGCGACGGGGGGCACAGGCTCTCCGGTCTCGTGCACACCGAGCTGGGGAAGGTGCTCGATGGTCGGAGGAGGATCGACCTCATCATCGCCACGCACTACGACGCGGACCATCTGGACGGACTGGTCCCGATCATCCTCGACGATACGATCGACATCGGACAGGTCTGGCTTCCCCCCGTCGCCGACGACACTCTCGACGAGCGCCACGGTCGCCCTCATCGACCGGAGGATCTATTGGGCGAGCGGATGCTGAATGCCGAGGGCGGCGGAGTGTCCGCCTCGTACAAGCAGCACAAGCAGGCGGACATCATGCGGATCGAGGTACTCCAGCGCGCCATCGATTCCGAAACGACCACGAGGGTCGATCCGGAACCGAGCAACGAGGGATCCGACGACCTCGACGGATACTTCCGCACGATCTGGAACGCGTATCGTGCGAAGATGCCCCTGGACGGATGCGAGCACGCTCCCGACATCGAAGTGGAGGAGAGCAGGTACCGGAAGCGGGCATGGGCCTTCGACGATCCGCGGCATTGGTGGTGGATCGCCCACCACGCTTCCATCCTGTCGACCGGTCGCCTCGCCGAAGCAGTCGAATGGATGCGCTACCACCCGGATCATGCGGTATTGGCTCTGAACTTCGAGAGACTTAAGGCCGGAGCGGCGAAGGATGCTATCAACGTCTCTTCGCTTCAAGCGGTCATCGACGCATTGAGGACGCGCAGGCTCAGGCCGTCCTTCGAGACCATCCAGACGGGCGAGCCGGTCGTCTACGGGTGGGATCGCGCTGCGAAGCGGTTCATCACGCCGGCAAGTGCCGATGCTCTCGCCCTTACCCTGATGGGGCCGTCGGTGAAGCTCGTCGAGCGGCAGCGCGACCATCTCCCCGTCTCTCAATCGATGTTCTTCGCCGTGTTGCGATGGGACGAAATGCACACGGTCTCCGTGAGCAACCAGCTCAGCTACGTCGCACGCTTCGACAGCGAAGGGCAGAAGGTGCTCGTCTGCGGCGATAGCGCGTTCGCCGACTTCGCGCCGTATCGTTCCAGGAAGGGCGCCTACCACGTCAGACTCATAGACGCGATGCGCGACCTGAACGTCGTCCAGGTCGCGCATCATGGGGGCGCGAACGGCCATTTCTACCGCGTGATGAACAAGGCGGGGATCAGGACCGCCAAGGGCCCGATGTTCCTGCTTCTGTCTCACGAATACGATTCCGCGGTTCGCCCGTCGAAGACGTTCGCCGCCAACATGCGCCGTCTGGGATCCGCGCACGTCGCCAGGCTGCTGTTCACCAACCCGCCCCTTTCGCCGAATGCTGCCACCTACAAGGCGCTGGTGGCGCCCCCTACGCCCGGCGTGACGAAGTCTCATGGCGACGTCAGGCTCAGGTTCGACGGGACGTCATGGATCGTCGATCAGCATTTCGTGAAGGTTTGAAGTCATCCGTCCCGAGCGAGCGCGAGATGCGCTGCTCGGGGCGACCCTTTCGCGTCACGATCGCAGACGTCTCCGAGACCGTCCCGAGAGCCCGTCAGACGGCGAACGCGGCGCCGATCGCCCTGTCGACTGTGGCGAGCATGAGGACGACGTCCCTGGCGGCCACGTCTCGGCTGAGATCGCCGTGGACGATCCTGTTGCGGACGTCGATCAGCGACCTCAGCCGCTCTTCGAACGGCCTGTCGATCAGACCGTTCATCGCGAGATCCTGTATGACGGTTCCGGGCTTCTTCGGTCGACCCTCATCGCTTGGGGTAACCAGATGAAGCGTCGATTCGAGTAGGCTGAAGGCCATGACAAGTGCTGCCTGGACATACCCGCTCTCGACCATAGCGCGCACTTCGGACGATCTGTTCCGGACCGCCTCGATCTCCGGCATCGGAATGATCATGTCCTGCGAGACGTCGTCGCTGCCGTAGATGACCGTCAGACGCCAGTCGGTCTGACCTTCGAATCTCCGACGAAGCTCCAGGATCTTCTCGGAGTCCCTCGCATGCGAGCCCTTGATCTCGATGACGACGCGGTCGTCGGCCCGTGTCGCTATGGCGTCCGGGACGTATCCGTCGAGAAAACCGGGCAGCAGACCTCCGTCCGGCTGGACGGTGAATTCGTAACCCAGCTCTTCGAAGCGTGGGCGAAGCCGATTGAACACTCTTTCCTCCAGGGCACTGTGATGCCCGACATCCACAGGCGTCATCTTACTGTCCTCCAGGAAAGGTCGGCGTCGATGCGTACATAGACGACCGGTGCAGCGGTATCGATCGCAGCGGAGAGCTGCTCGGTCGGAGCTTCGAAGGCGACGTACATCTCCGGCTCGATCTTCTGGACGACGACGCGCTCGACGAACCCGTCGTCGTTGAAGGCCACGGTCTTCAGAGAATCCAGGATCGGCTTAACGATGTTGTCCACGTCGCCCGACAGGGCGTCCCCCGAGAAGTAGTAGATCGTGGCGGCCACGGGTACGTCGTCGGTCGGTCCAGTCGGGAACGTCTGCATTCGCCTGGCCCGGGCCAGGGTCTGCACGTCGTCCTTGTACGCGTGCAGGCGTGGCCGGTTTCTGCTCTGCATCGACACCGGCGTGCCGGGGATGAGGATTTCGAAGGGGTACAACGATGCGTCCGGCATGGCCTGCGATAGACGTCGAGGGTTGCGCCATCAACCGGTGGACGGACGTCCGAGTCCGCGGACGTTCTCCGCGAGGTTCGTATCGCTGCCCCCCGATCGACCGCAGGCGGCATCGTATGCTGTCGGATCAGCCGACCTCGGACGCCTCTCGTCCGGGGGCTGCACCCCAAGGCCCCCGAGACCGTCTACTCGAGGCCTTCGATCGCCGCGGCCAACTCGCGGGGCGTGAACAGGACGTCGCAGTGCTTGTCCAGCAGGCGGCGAACGACATCGCGATCCGTCCTCTCCACATCCGCCCAATCAGGAAGGTCGCCCTCGACGACGGATCTGACCGCGCCCTGATTCTTGCGGCTCATCACCGTGCCCGTCCGGTCGTGGAAGTGGGACGCCCTGCGTTCGTAGCAGTACAACCTGTCCTTCGGCATCCAGAGCTCGATGAACGGCCGGCGCCAACGGGCGAGGTCGTGCGCGTCCCAGCCGATGAACATTCCGTTGCCCGGCATGCGGGTTATCGCATCCTGTTCGTCCGGATGCGAGGCGATCATCGCCGAGCGCGCACGCTCTCGCTGCTTCGGCGTCGAACCGTTGTGGGCCAGGACGATGCAGATCTCCGTGAAGCGGTCGGGGTCGGCTGCGATCCGGTCCAGGAGAGAACCGGGACGGACCGGTCGATCCCCGGGCATGCCGCCGGGACGGAAGCGTGCCTTCGCCATGTCGAGCGCCTTCTTCCCGACCTTTCTGGACCGATCCCAAAGCGTTTCGAACCAAGCGGCCGCTTCTGCGAAGGACTGCGCGTCGGGGCGGAGCAGCACGCCCGCCTCGATCAGTCCGGGCGCCGCGCCGAAGCCGATGCCGTTGTCGGAGGCGTTGGCCGAGCCGACGACGGCGCCCCGGTCGGAGATGTAGACCTTGGCGTGCAGATCGGGAACGTGACGAAGGTCCTTGTTCCTCGGCGCCCCCATCGTCACCAGAGCCTTCGGCGAGGTGCCGCCGCGGGTGACGTCGCAGATGATGCGTACCGCGGGCGGGCCGTCGGAAGGGGGGAACGCCTTCTCTATGCCGTTGCCCCAGTACGCGACGGCGCACCGGACGTCCGCCCCCGACAGGACGTCCCTGATGGCTGCGGCGAGTTCGGCGCCTGCCAGGAAACCGGTCATGTATCGTCTTTCGCGCTTTCGGTCGGCTCATGCCGAGAACGCGTTCATGAAGCGATCTCGTGCATCCGTGCAAGTCCCGTCACGGTCCGCCTGCGATCCACTCGGCGAAGGCGACGGCGGACAGTTCAGGACCCTTTCCCGCATGCCCCGGGAATTCGGTCCACCCCGTCCGAACCGGTCGTCGCAACCGCCAACGAAACCGGCGTACCCGCGATGCAGGTCGCCGGAGGGGCGACGAAGCTGCGGAACGGGGGCGCGACCGCATGTCAGTCCACCTCATGGCGATGGACGCACCTCGTCCGGTCGTGCCCTGCCCGGCGGTGAGGATCACCTCTTCTTCTCCCCGATCGCAGAGATTAGGCCATCACCTCCGCACGATCGATCTGCATCTGCAGCAGCACGGGTTCACTGGGGTTGCCGTGTCGCTTAGGCCATTTCTCCGCGAAGAAGACCGCCGTTTCGATGTCGAAGGTCCAGCTCCGACACTTTCGTACGTCATTTTCGCAACCCGCGCCGCCTCGGTAGACGATGCGCGGAAACTCCATCGCGTTCAGCCGGTCGTGTTCGTCGTCGTACATCATGCGTCGTCCACACTCGGCGAACGCGTCGTTCGTCACCTCCGGCGTGAACATCTCAGGGAACGTACGTTCGAGCAGGGAGAACATCGTGCCCTGACGGACGTGATCGACATAGGGGTCCTCCTGCGAGGCTGCTCGGTAGACCGCCGCACGTTCCCCTACGTGCTCGTCGTCATCGCCCAGCGAGAACTCCAACAGACAGAACAGGGTCTGCAGCCGCTCGTCGTGGCTTGCTCGTCGGTACGCCGTCAACGCGGCATCGAAGGCGTCCACGAACTGCTTCGACCCCACCGGAACGGGCAGTTTGGTCGTCTCTACGGGTGCCACTGACCGACTCACTGCTGCATCTCCTTCGATTCTGCTGCGCTCGTATTTCCTGGACGGGTCACTTCACGAGTGGCTGGTTCCGACCGTCCGGCGAACCGTCGATCGAACGCCTCGCGGGGCCAACCGGCGAGCGACGGCGGCGGTCCCAGCTCGCGAGCGACCTGGTGCCATGCCGCGCTCGGCATCCGCCCCAGCCTCGCCGCCGCCTCCGCCGTTGCGACGTGGCCGCGAGCCACATCGAGGACCTCGTTCATCCCGACCAGCAGGGACCTGGTTCCGGTCTCGAAGCGGAGCAGGCCGGCGGCGGCGAGACGCGGACCGTCGATCTGTCGCAGGTTGAGCACGGTCATGGCATCGACCTGCGACAGTTCGTCCGAAACGAACGATCGCGGCCCCACGCCCTCGTCCGCGTCCAGAGCGGCGAAGGCGGCGAGTTCGGTCGGGCGGACGAGGAGCTTCGGAACTATGCCTGCGGCTCCCTCGACCCGCCATGCGCGCAGTGCGCCACGGGTGACGGCGTGGAGGACCTGACGCCAGGGCTTCAGACGCCCCCCGACCATCTTCATGGCGGCGTCCAGCGCCACTGCGTCGGAGGGCGCCGGATCGGAGCGGCACGCCGACCCGATCCGCGCCGCGTAGTCCTCGAGCGAGGCCGTGCGGAAGCGCGGCTGACCTTCGCGAGCGAGGACGTACGGGTGGGTCGCGCCCTCCACGTCGCCGGCGCCGATGATCCGCTCGCAGGCGTAGCGCGGGAGCCCGAGCCTGCGCATGATGCTTCCGATGGGGGACGTCTGCTCCCACGCCTCGGCCGCCGCTTCCACGTCGCTCGCATCGTAGAGGGCTCGTCGGTAGTTCCCGTCGAGCACGCCCTCCTCCGCGAAGACGCCCGCCTCGGAGAGGAGGCGCAGCCTCACGTGCGATACGCCGAGACGTCGGGCGGCGACGCTCCCGAGGATGCGGGGTCCGTCCATGCCGACGAAGGACCGCCCGATCTCGACGTGGATCTCGGGCAATGCCGAGCGCATGAGTTCCTCCAGGTGGGAGCCGCCACGGATCGATCGGCCGGCGGCGTGGAGTGCGGCATGAAGGCCGCGTCTCGCCGTGCCGTCGCCGATGCCCCGGAAGGCGAGTTCCGATCGGATCTCGGAACGGACGCGATGCGGCCAGTCGCAGAGCGCCATTGCCCCCCGCGCCGCCGCTCGCGATCGTTCGGCCGGAGTGAGGTCGTCGAACCCGCTCCGTCCTGTCGAGACCGTGTTCTCGAGCGCCAGCCCGATCCTCATGGCGAAGTCGATGAGCGTGACGGGCTGCAGGTCCACGAGCTCCGGCGAGAGGCGGTCGAGCGCCGCCTGCCTTTCGATGGGGATCGGCGAGCAGATGCCGGCGAACAGCCCGTATCCGTCGACGACGTCGTTCGGCAGCACGACGCGCGATGCCGACAGTGGTCCGCAACCGGGTTCGTCGCAGAAGTCCACGCCTTCGGCCGCCAGCCACCGCTGCGTTCGTCCGCAGCGCGCGCAGTGGTCGATCAGGAGTTCATGGCTTTCGGGGCAGTAGTCGAGAACGCCGTTGCACCAGGCGGCGCGATGATGGGGCGAGATCGCCATCGCGGCGACGGATACCCGCCTCCGATCCGTGATGAGATGGCTGCGCCGGATCGCGCCGTCGCCCCATCGGACGACGGATGCGTCCGACCCGTCCAGCGGCGGCGTCGCGGCGGCCTCGACGACCGGGACCGGACATCCCAGCCGTGCCGCGAGCGCCCCCTCGCGGCCTCTGACCGAGATCGAGATGCAGCCGGGCCGGACCGGAGCGAGCCCGATCGACCTCAGCGTGGACTTCACGTCCCCGAGCACGTTCAGTCGCGCCGACGCCGCGACGAGGCCCGGAAGGCTGATGCCCGGCGGCGTCGGTGGGGTCACCAGCAGGGAACGCGGCTTCACCAATGCTCGGGCTCCGGGAAGGCGTTCGCGGCGCACCAGTTCGCGGGGACCGCGAGATGGGCGACGGCGAACGACAGATCGTAGTCCTCGATCGTCTCCGCGCCCCGGGCGCAGGCATGTTCGAGCGCGGCCGCGACGATGCGGCAGATTCGGCCGATGTGGCCGCCGCCGCTCTTGCCGAGGCGTCGGACGTTCGCCGGCGACCGGAGGCCCGCACGACCGACCAGGCCGGTGGCCGCGATCCGCGCGTCGAGGGAGCCGAGGAACTCGCGAAGGGACTTCACGTCCACGGTCGACTTCGGATTGACGGGCGGGAGTTCCAGGGGGACGCCGAGCCTGCCGCGCAGCTGGGGGTTGACGTCGAAGATCTCGCCCGCCTGCTCGTTGCCGGCGAAGACCACGCCGACCACGCCCGCATCGATCATCGACTTCAGCGCGTCGGCCACCTCGTAGTTGCTCTTCGTCTGCCTGGTGATCAGCTGCACCTCGTCGATCGTGAGCAGCTCGACGCCGAGTCGGGGCAGAAGCTCCGTGCACCGCTGCCGGAGAAGCTCCAGGCTATAGCGTCCGAAGGCTTCGGTATCGCCCACCTGCGCCAGGATGCGCTGATAGAGCATCTTGATCGTGATCCGTTCGGTGAGCCCCACGTGGACCGCGCGAACGGGGTTGGCCGGAGCCTCGGCGTTGATCCTCCGGGTGCATTCGCTGATGGTCCGGCTCTTGCCTGCGGACGTCGGTGCGCGGAGGCTGCGACCCGGCAGCGGCATGCCGTGCAGACCGGCGCAGCTCCGATGGAAGGAGCGCATCTGGGTGATGAGACGCTCCTGCACCTTCGTGGGCTGGTACAGGTCTATGGAGAAGCGGACCGCCTCCGCCGCCCGCTCCCCGTGGATCTCGTAGTCGCGCGAGATGGCGCCCGTTCGGGGCGATGCGTTCACGGTCCTGCTCATTCGCCGTTCTCCTCGTCGTTGGTGAACCTGTCCTCGTCGTCCCATCCGTCGTCGGCCGCCGCACGCGGCGTCACCGCCGGCGGATCCTTCCGTGTCGTAGTGGTGGCAGGAGCCTGCTGGGATGCGTCGCGGTAGTCCTCGATCGTGAAGAGCGGCTTTCCGGCCAGCTCGCGCAGGTGCGGAGAGACGCGCAGCGAAGCCATCTTCGCGCGTTTCCGGAACTTCGATTTCGGCAGCATCTCGTCGTGGAGCCGACGCGTCTCCTGCATCGACTTCATGCGCGCGGACTCGCTGCCGAAGGCTTCGCGACGGCGTTTGGCGGCTTCGGTGTACTGGCCGTGCTCCCAGAACGACAATCCCGTGGTGTAGCCCGGCTGGGTCGACGGCAGGGGGACCCACGCCTGCGCATGCTCGTCGTAGAGTTCGATCCGGTTCATGTCCCCGTCGCTCCGGCGAGCCTTCATGTTGAAGCCGCTCGCCTCGCGGGCACCGCCCATCCTGCCCGCGTTGTTGTCGAAGAGCCTGTCGATGGTGACGGCGTCGCGGTAGCGGACGGTGTCCTTCTCCACCCCGTTGCGCGTAAGGTAGGCGGTGAAGTGGGTGCACAGGCTGTCGCGAACGAAGGACGGGTCCTCGAACGGGTCCGTGGCGCGCGTTCCGGATCGCAGCGCGAGCATCTCGACGGGACTCATCCGGCCCGGCAGTCCCTTCGACCCGGACGTGTTGTGGATCGCGATCGCCTGCGCGACGCGCATGCGCAGCTCGTGAATGGTCAGTTCGGCCATGCTCTCGACCAGATCGAAGCCGAGTTCGGACGCGCGTCGCGGATCGACGAGCGTGCCGGGAAGACTCGCGAGCAGCTCCTTCAGGGTCCTGAAGAACCGTTCCAGCGCCGCTTTCGCGGTCGGCATGGCGACGGGGGCCGGAATGATCACGATCCCCGCGTCGTTGTACCCGGGCAGCGTTGCGGGAGAGACCAACGCCTTCTCGTTGTCCGGGAGCAGGGCCGCCGGCTTTCCGAATACGAGTCGGAGCTGAGGATGGAGTTCGACCATCCTCGGCGGGAACTTGTCCGGTTCGAGGCAGTGCATGACGGCCTGCGCCGAGGTCTCGGAGCGGTTCGGCCCGGCGTACACGCACCAACCGAAGATCGCATGCGTCAGGCAGTCCATGATCGCGACGATCTTCATCTTCAGGCACGGTATCGCGCGCTCGTCGTCGAAGACGACGATCTGCTCGAGTTCGGTCGCGTCCATCAGGCAGACCTCGAGGACGTGATCGACGAGGATGGGTTCGCCGGCGCCGCGGTACTTCCTCTCGGCGGACTCCCGCCCGTACTTCGCCTCCCACGTCTCGAAGCATTCGAGCTTCTCGATGCGCTTCCTCAGCGTCTGGCGCGAAGGCTTCACGAACGGCTGGTCGCGACCCGGATGCTGCTGGTTCAGCTTGACGACGAGCTCGTCCAGGTAGGAATCGGAGGCCGTCTGGCTGCAGCCGGGCCCTGCACAGTAGAAGTACATGGCGGCTTCGTTGACCGCCATGTCGACCTCCGCCGGCAGCTGCGAACTGTTCCGCGGTCGTCCGGCCTGGGACACGACGGCACCGATGCGGTTGTCGCCTTTGTCCAACGCGCGCATCCAGCGTCGCAGGGAGCTGCCGTGGGGCCTGGGGTACGCGAGGTCCCCCGGCTGTCGTCCGTAGTTCCCATCCAGCCAGGCGCCGCAGGCGGCGTCCGACGACAGGACCTCGTCGGTGCTGGCCCGCCATGCGAGCGACCGGCGCCACGTCGACTTCCTGTCCCGGGCGACTGCGATGCTGGCGTCCATCGACAGGAAGCGCTGCTGTCGCTCGGACACGCTCTCCGCACTCGGGACGACCGATACGAGACGGCCGGCCGCGTACTCGAGGCGCATCCATTCCACGGTGGTCCGCGACGTCGAACCGTCCGGATTGCGGATGGTCACGAGTGCGCCGGTCCTGGAGTTGCGGAGATCGACGCCTCCGTCCGCCTCGACGCGCTCGACGCGCAGGCGGATCGTGCCATGCCAGAACTCGTGGCCGATCGCTATGCCGTACTCCAGCATGTCGGCACGTGGGTCGTACCGGAGGGGTACGGGCAGCGATGCCAGGGCATCGGTACGGTCTTTCTTCATCGGGTGCTCCCGTGGCGTGATTGAGGGCGGCGTCGCGATCACCGTCGTGACGGGCGGGGCGCCCGGAGGTCTCCGACGCCATCCCGACGTGCGGATGGGGCTCGGCGTCGTCGCATGGGCCGCGCCGGCGCCGGGCTTCGGCGTCGCGTCCGTGCGGGACGGCGCCGGATGACCGGCGCCGCCGGAAGGTCAGATGGTCAGGGCGGCGAGGTCGGGCGCCGGCTTCGCGAGCGGCGCGGCGGTGACGCACAGATCCGGCGTCACCGCATCGGAGAGGTCGTAGGCCGCGATGCGACGAACCATCAGCGCGTTGACGATCCGGACGCGTGACGATGCGTCGATGCCCAGGCGTTCGCCGAGGGCGCCCAGGGCCAGGGGGCCGCCGGCGAGCGCGTCGCGCGCACGGTCCGGAACGGCCTCGCCAATCCGCCCCCGGCCGTCCGCGAACGCACGGCAGACGTTGAATTCGCGCCGGCGGTCCTCGCGCAGCGCATCCGAGGTGATGCGCGCGAACCGGATGCCCCCCGCCGCGAGCCCCCTCTCGGCCACGTCCAGCAGCGCGGCGGTCGCCGGCTCGGCGAAGTATCCCGCGCTGGCCTTGACCTCCGCGCAGGTCACGGTGCCGTCGATGCCGGTCCAGACCGCGTCGGGTCCGTAGCTGGACGTCTCGCCGTCGGGGCCGACGAGGACCGCGCGATGTCCGTGGAGCCGATAGGCGCCGACGGAGGGGAGCGTCTCCAGATGCTTCGCCAGCAGGAACTCCCACGGGCTCTCGCCCTGCTGGACCGTTCCCGTCCGGGCGCTGAGGAAGGAGAACGTCAGGCGCTTGCGCCCGAAGTTCACGATCGGGCCGGGATCGTAGGACCCGAAGGAGAAGCTCGTCGCCGCCGGGTCGGTGATGGGCGAGGGCTTCGACGCGGTCCAGTAGACCTCGTGCGCACGGCCGCCGCCGCGGCGGCTGGACGCGGGGAGGGCGCTGAACTGGTCGATCGTGGTCGTCCTGCTTGCGGTCGTCGTCATGGTCATGCCTCCTTGGCATCGGTTGATAACGTGGTGGTGGGGGCGCCTCAGACGGGCTCGGGGACTCCCACCTTCTCCAGCATCGCAGCCGCCGATCGGACGTCGTTCGACTTCAGCATCATCAGGAACCTCTCGAATGCGGCGCGTTCGCGAGCGCCCGCCTCGATGCCCTCCGCTTCCATCTCGGAGCGGCGCCTGGCGACGCGTCCGGCCGCCGCCTCGAGCAGGCTACCGTCGACGAACACGGCATCGCCGGAGTCGACGAGCGCCTGGAGGAGCGGGACTGAGATCGGGCGCGGGGCCCGGGGCCTCTCGCCGTCGAGCGGGATGTGCGTCAGCACGGCCATGGCCGTGGCGGTGGCCGCGTCCAGTTCGACTTCGACCGGCAGGGTGACGCCGTGGAAGGAGTTCTGGATGGCGACGACGATGGGCTTTTCGGACTTGAACGTCATTGGAGCGTCTCCTGGTTTGATAGCCGAGCCTGAGAAGGGGTCGGACGGATGTCTGTCTGCGGTGTCGATTCCGCAGGTCCTCTGGGCGGACGGTCTCCATCGAGCAGGGGACAGTCGCCGCCGGGCATGCCCGACCTCACGAAGTCGCCTCGTGCACGGCGGCCTTGCGGAGGGCCGCGCGCCACTTGCGGATCTTCCACGGCGGGTCGTGCGGACCGAACCGGGCCTCCAGCGCCGCCGTCCAGTGCGTCGCCAGGAAGATCCAGATCGCCTTCTCGCCCTGAGGCACGTCGGCCGCGTTTAGCATCTTGATCGTCACACCCATGCGTTCGGTCGCGCAGGGTTCCCCGAGCGCGGTCACCGGTACGGCCTCGCCGCGATCCATCATCTCGCGGATCGATCTGAGGGTCGGGAGCTGGATGGAGCCGTCCGGGGCCTGGATGAGGAACGGGTGGTGGGTCCGCAGATCGGAGGCGAGCACGCGCCGTCTGACGTGTGCGACGATCCTGTATCTTGATCCGATCATGTCGATGATCGCTCCCGGAGCGACGTGATCGGGGCCGTCGCGCCTGTCGGAGGCGGTCGAAGACGATCTGCTCGCGTCGTCGCCGTCTTTCGGATTGCGCCGGACGGAGTCAGGACGCATCGTCGTCGCTCCACGGCGAAACCTGAACGAAAGCAATGATCATGTCGTCAACTCCTCAAGGCGATAGAGGGTATGTAAGCGACGCTTCTGCTTCGTCAACGCCTCAGGATGAAGTTTATTCTCGCGGCGAGAAGTTGACGCCGGAGGTCGGTGAGCCGTCACCGGCCAACGCGGAGGTTCCCGACGGGACGGGCGACCTGACGTCGATCTGGCCGGGCGAGCCGCCCCAGGAGCAGCTGGCGCTGTGGGCGGGCATGTCCCACGCCCACCGGGCGAAGGCGTCGAAGCGTCTCGCGGCGATATCGGCGTACGAGGCGGGGGGGGGCCGGAATGCGGCGGATCACGTCGACCCCGACGATCTCAGCCTGCCGAGATTCTATTCGATACTGGGCGCATGGCGTCGGGACAGGTCGCTGCTGTCGTTGGTGCCTCAGGCGCGCAGGCGGGCTCCGCGCGCCTTCGTGCCCCCGCCCGGCATCGAAGCCGCCGCGGCGCAGGCCGTAAGCGACGAACCCGACAGCAGCCTGGAGGCCATCGCCAAGACGCTCCGCGAGCGCTTTTCCGGACAGGTCTCGTTGAGTTGGACGAGGAAGCTGGTCGCCAGAGCCCGGCGCGATCTCGAGCGGGAGCTCGCCGGAGGAGCGACGGGGTTCGCGAGCCGCATGATCGTAGACAGCACGGCGCTGCCTCTCCCGCTGCGTCCGGTCGGCTCGGACGGAGCGTCGGACGCCGAGGCCGACGACCGAGAGGGCGCATTCGAATGGGCGGTGACGGCGCTAGTGTGGGATGCCGCGACGGGCTACGTCCTCGGGCGCGCGCTGGACAGGGCGCCTGCGGACATGGCGCTGCACGCGGCCGCGGCGTCCGATGCCTCGGCTCGGCTGCGAGGCATGACGGCGGACGCGGACCCGCAAGTCGAGCCGGTCGTCGTGACCACGATCCCGCTGGACGCGTTGGAGACGCTCCGCATGATGGCCGACCTCTCGTCTAACGGCGTGGAGGTCGTGCATTCTTCGCGGGCGCCGGGATCCGAACTGATGAAGGCTTTCGACGGCCGCATCGGGCGGCTGGACTTCAGGCCGCGGTTCGCGGCCGACGCGTTCGTCGGCCGCACGACCCGTGCCGAAGCCTTGGCGAAGGCCGGGCGGATACCCATGACCCTGGCCGAAGCGCGTCTGATCATCGACCACGAGATCACGGCGCACAACGCCGCCGTCATGACGGCCGACGTCACGCCGGCCGTCATGCCGGAGGTCGCGGCGGACCGTCTGGACAGTGTCTTCCGGCGGTACGTGACCGACCGAGCGCTACGATCCGAACATGGCGCGTAGGTTCGAGCGAGCGACTAAGCCGACGGCCATCGATGCTGAACCGGAACTCGACGCGGCGCCGAGTAGGTTCTCCAAGGTGACATCCATCTATTTGTCCATGAGCGTCGCCTTCCAAAGGTGTCCGTCGTCGGAGAACTCGATGCGCAGGTCGAATGTGTCGAACTCATAAATAACCCATGCTTTTGTATGGCCGATGAGCGCGTCCGACCTGCTCGGAGCTTCGTCTTGTGCGGGCCCAAGATGCCTGATGATCTGGTCACGATTCCAGGCTTGGGCGGATTGACCAAGCATATCGGCCTCGTAGGCCGAATATCCCTCGTGGCTGCTTACGAAGACATGTATATGACTCAGTCTTTGCGCACGAAAGCCAAACTCCAATCCTGAGACGATGAACTTGTAGAACAGCGTTCGGCCCTGTGGATCATTGAAGATATCGGGAATTTCCGAAATGACCGGAGCCTCACCCAATGACGAAAACAGATCGTTTACGGTAGAGCTATGCTCTCGGTCACCGAGCGCCCCAACGAATTCAGGCCAGCAATTCATAACTATATGATTACCACAACTCAACTTATCTGAACCATGCTTCTGGTGGTATGATCTATGAATTTCGGTTCATGGCTTCTGTTGCCCAAACCTACCCACAGGGCATCCGTATCACGGCAGACGGAGCTACGCAGGTCAGCGACATCCAGACCTATCTGGTCCGTGGCGCTCCTTCCTCCATGGGAGCGTCCCGCAACGGGAACGTCACGCGACACCTCCAGCCACGCTGGAGCCGATGCCGATCTCTGCTCGACTATCGCTCGTGCCATGCCAGCGTGATGCATCAACTCGGCCGAGATGCCCCGCCGTGTTCGTTGCGCCGATCGTCAGTGCGGCGACCAGGCGCAGCGTTCAAGTGGAAGTTCCGGTCAAGATGTGATCGCCCGCTCGGACCACGGACGTTCGCAGCTGCCTGGAGCCCGGGCTTGAATGTGCTACTGCTGACCAATACAACCTGCGGAAGCCATAGCACTTTTGCTAAAATGTTTCGACCACCCGTCTAAAGAATAATCGGTTTGTATGCCGCAATTTTCTCCACGACGGCCTCGATATCAAGATTTTCGGCTTCGTCATAAAATTCCGAAGAGTGAAAAACGTATCTCGACCATTCTGGATCGGGGGATAGCTGATCTATTTTATCATACACTTCGTCCTGCTCTTCTTCAGTCTTTTGTGAGAGCAACTGACTGATCAAACGTGCGATCTCGGACTTTTTCTCGTCGTCCATGGTCATTTTCCTTTCAAGTGGTTGAGCGGAGTCCGAACAATAATATTGTTCAGGTCGTATATGTTTCCACCTTTTGCCACGGGCTGATTATGGTCGAGTTCGTAACGCCTGTTTTTTCCGAGCCTCTGGTTCGGTACGACGAAGGGTGCAAGGCCTTGGGACATTAGCGTCCGATTGCTTGGTGAGAATTGCGCGCTTAAAACCGGATCGCTCGCAGCCGCTTTCCAAAATTCGCTTCGAAACTCTCCGAAATTACGGAATGATCGCCCGTTCAGCTTTTCGGCAATCTGAGCCGGAACGCGTCCTGCGTTTCCGTCGGTCCCGCGAAGCCAAGTTTTTCCAGCGTCGATCCTCGGCAACGAACCGTCATGTGACACGACTCCAGCCTCGAGCCTGCGCGCACTTCCCGTTGCGCTGGGAGCCGGCAGTCCGGATGGACTTGTAGGCTCCAGAATCGCGTCCGGAATGTCCTGCTCTACCGTTACTTTGGCGGACGGAGTTTTGTTCAACGCCTTCGCGACCGATCCCACACCGAGGATCGTGACGCCGGCTTGGGTCAGCGTGGTTGCTTCGGCGGGTTCCTGCGCGGCGTGGGCCTCCTCCTCCTCCCGGTTGCTGGTGCTCAGGATCGCCAACCCGTTGCTGCCCAGCCATACCGCCATCTGAGCGGCCTTCTGGTCGAGTCCCGTCCTCTTCATGACGTCGCTGACGGCCTGATCCAGCGCGTAGCTCCCGAGCGCCCCGACCGGCCCCTTGCCGAGACTGATGCCGATTTCGACGACACGTTTCAGCGTCGCATTCTCTTCCTCAAGACGATTGAGGTAGGACTGCGTTCTGACCAGTGTTCGCGCCACCGCGTCACCTAGCGTAGGATCGCCTGTGACGACTGTCTCTGCGGGACTGCTGACGGCAGCCGTTGCTGCGCCGCTGGTGAGCGGCAGGCCGATCAGCTGCTGGGGATCGCTGAGCGACCCGCTTCCATCACGCAGAGCAACGATCGCTTTGCCATCGGTGTCGAAGAACTCCCGCAACGCTGGCGAAGCCGCCACGGCGGCACGGAACTCATCGGCTTCCGCTTTGCCTAGGGTGCGCTCGATATAAAGCGCCCGACGCTCGGCCAGGACGTCGCCGACCTGACCATATGATAGTCCGTTGAACTGCAGGTCGCGACCGAGCGCGTTGACCTGCGACATGTTGACGGCATCGTTACCACGGGCGAGTCGATCGATCCCACCGAGCAACCGGTCGATGGCACCGCTTTCCGGAATGCTGTCCGACAGGGACTGTATCTCCGCGATGATCTGCCGTGCGGGTTGCGCCGGATCGGTCAGCAACTGTTGCGCGCCCTGAAGTATCACGCTGCGGTCCGCACGGCCGGTGACCAGCGCACCGAACTCGCGGGCAGCGGCGGCGTCGGCGTACAAGGTGAACCCGCTTTGCCGATTGGTCGTGACGACTTGCGAGCGGTCCGTGTCGCGATTGGCGCCGTCGAGGGCGGCGGCCCCGCTGGCGCTCCCGACGGCGACCGCGCCCTTTCCGATCGTGCCTCGGGTGGTCTGCGTCAGCGTCGACGATGCCAGGCTTCCGTCCAGGACCGGAACGTTCGCGCCATCGACCGATCGGCGGAACGGATCGTCGATCGATCCCGATACGCCGATGGACGTGTCGCGACTTCGTGTGCTGTCCAGCACGTCGCTGACCGTCAGATCGCCCGTCGACAGCGAAAGGCGGCCGCTGTCGCGACCGTCCGGATCCAGAGCGGCGACCATGCCGCCATCGACACGGGTCGTGCCAGCGGCCCTGGCGTCCAATGCGCCTCCACGAGCCAGCAGCGCGCTTTGTTCGACGACCATGGCCGACGATGTGGAACCACGTCCGAGTTGCAGCGAGCCGTTCCCACCGACCCCGCTCGATCCCTGGACGGGCGAGAAGGTGAGACCGAGACTTCCGCCGGACGTCCGTTGATTCTCCGAGGACGTGTCTTGCAGACTTCGTATGGTCAGGTCGCGCCCGGCAGCGACGTCGACGTCCCGCCCGCTGGCGACTGCTCCGGCAAGCGTCAGGTCCCGTCCCGCCTCGATCGACAGCCGGTTACCGGCCTGGACGAGCGAGTTCGACTGGGTGACGGACGATCCGCTACCCGAGCCGCGGCTGCTGCTCGCGTTGATCGACGCGCCGGCCGTGACCCCGCCGACGAGGCCTACGCCGACGTTCACGCCGACGCCCGCGCTGGAACTGCGGCTGCTGAAGGCGCTCTCGGATTGCTGCTGGGCCGATTGCAGAGTGACGTCGCGGCCGGCCGCCAGCAGGACGTCGCGCTCTCCGGAGATCGTCGATCCCCGTACCGTCACGTCCTGAGACGCGCGGACCGCGACGTCTCGACCGGATACGCTGGATCCGACGGCGGTCTCAGCACGGCTATTGCTGGTGTTGCGCGAGCTCGATGCTCCGAGGCTGGCCGAGATGCCCGCCGTGTTCGTCACCGCGTTCGTCAACGCTGTGACCGAGCGGAGCGTTTCCGAGGCAGCGGTGACGGCGGTTCCGCCGACG
The DNA here is from genome assembly GCF_049472435.1 of Sphingomonas sp. 4RDLI-65. NCBI lineage: Bacteria > Pseudomonadati > Pseudomonadota > Alphaproteobacteria > Sphingomonadales > Sphingomonadaceae > Sphingomonas > Sphingomonas sp. 4RDLI-65. The sequence goes on from NZ_JBCEBT010000004.1 coordinate 107,443, forward strand.
CCGGTGCCTCGGCTTGCGACCCGTCCCGGCAATCCGGAGACGCTGGACGCCGCACCCGACACGTTCTCATAGAGTTTGATCGAGAGGCCGACGGAGGACGACTTGCTCAGCGTGTCGGTGGTGGCGACGTCGGTCGCGTTGCGGACGACGACGTTCTCCCCGGTAAGCCGCGTTGAACCAGTGCCGGCGATCTCGCTACCCGTGACGGTGAGATCGCGTCCAGCATCGAGCGTGACGTTGCCGGCGGTCGATCCGATCAGCGAGCCGGCGTTCGTGATGCTGGTCGTGTTCACGTCGTTGCGGTTCTTGGCGACGCCGAGGAACAGACTGCCGCCACCGATCGACAGGCCGCTCTTCTTCACGCGCGTCGACTGCGCCTCGGTGTCGGTCGCGGTCAGCGTGCCGACGTCGATCGCGCCCCCCGCGGCGATGGATACGCCGTTGTTGGCGACCACGTTGGATCCGGCGATCCGCGTGTCGCCCGTGCTGCGCAGCGCGACCGTGTCGCCCGACAGCGTCGAGGCGACGACGCTCTGATCGGTGCCGTCGTAGGTGGTAGTGGTCTTGGTCGAAGACAGGAGGCCGCCCGACTTCTTCAGCGTGTCGCGCTGAAGTTGCGTGCTGTCGACCACACCGGTCACGCCGATGCTGCCGGCGTCCGCCGTGAGCGTTCGACCGGCCGTGATCGTGCCGCCGTTCACCGTCACCGCACCCGGTGTCGCCAGCGTGACGTTGCTGCCCGCACTCAGATCCGACAGGACATTGCCGCGGTCGGTCTGGGTCTGCTTGAACTGCGTCTTGCCTTCGCGACCGATCGCGAACGCCGTGCCACTGTCGGTCGCGCTGCCTATCGCGATGTTCTGCCCGGCGGAGGCGGCCAGATTGCCGCTTGCAGCGACGCTCGCGCCGGTGACGGACAGCGTTCGCCCCGCGAGCAGATCGAGGTTCCCGGTCGCTGCGATGTCGCTGCCGCGATTGGTCGTGGTTGTCGTCAGCGAGACCTGCTGGTCCGAGCGCCCGGCATAATAGCGCGTCGCGACGGTGCGCGTCGTCACGACTGGCGCGAGCGTCAGATCGCGGCCCGCGGCCAGCGTCAGGTCGCCACCGGTGATCGTACCGCCGCGGTCGATCAGGTCGCCGCTTACCGAAACGATACCGCGGTTGCCGAGATCGAGCCGACCGCTGTTGACGACCGTGCCGCCGACCAGCGTGCCGCTCGCGCTCGCGCGGACGACGCCCGCATTCGTCAGCGAGTCCGATGCACGCAGCTGGATATCGCGTCCGGCGATGATCGCGCCGCCGCTGGTCAGATCGCCGGCGGCGGCCTTGGTCAGGTAGACGCGTGGTGCGAGCACCGTCTGCGGTCCCGACGGGGTCTGGACGGTGGTTTCCACGAGCAGCACGATGTCGCTGGTCAGCGTCGCCATCTGCGTCGGCGAGAGAGATACGCCGAGCGCCAGATTGTACGTCTTTGCAAAGGTCGCGCCCGCATCGAGCAGCGCGCGATACTGGCCTTGGTTGTCGCCGTAGCCGACCAGTCGCTGCGCGCCGACCAGCGCGACGAGCTGGTTCGCGATCAGCTGCTGCTCGTAGAGCCCGTCGCCGAGCCGGCGCTGCACGCGCGACGGGTCATAGCCGAGCTTGTCGAGGAAATAGTCGCTCGACAGGAAGGTGTCGTAATTGTTGAACCGGGGGTCCGCCTGGACCAGCACCTGCGAACTCGAGCTGGCGAACTGGAACAGTCCGCCCAGATCGAGCGTCGCACTGCCCGCACCGCCGCTCGCGCGATCGGTCGGCGGTTTCACTGCGAACCCAAAGGTCGGATCGATCGCGGTGCCGGCGATCACGCCGGGCGCGCCGCCCGGTGCGACTACCGCGCCCGTGGTCACAACAGCGACGGCGCCACCGGCCGTCACGGCACCGGGCCGCGCGCTCGCGGCGAAGATGTCGGCGGTGCCGCCACCCGGAACCAGGACGAGATTGTCGATGCTCACCGCGTCGATCGTCAGCATTCCAGCCGCTGTGATGGTCGAGGGAATGGTGAAGGTCGGGAGCGCGTCGACGCTCGTGAACGGGGTCGTCGAGCGCGTGTCCCAGTCGCCGCAGAAGAACAGGAAGCAGTTGCGCTTCTCATCCTTGATCGTGCCGGTCTGCGTCGTGGTGTTGTAGCCGGTGAAGGCCGTGTTCGTCACAGTCGCGGCGCCGACGTTCAGATTGCCTGATGCGCTTATCGCGGAAAGGTGGTTGACGACGCTGGCAGCGTCGATTCCGATGTTCCCGCCGATGATACGAGCTGCACCGCTGTCCGCTGTGACGCGGGTGTCCTTGACCGTCTCGTCGAACTCGGTGACCGTGCGGTGCTCGCGGTCGCGCCGATCCTCGTCCTCGACGTGGCGGGTAGAGAGCAGCGCCTCTTCGGTCGTGAACACGCTGCGGTCGTTGAGCAGACGGGTCGCGGCGATCGCGATGCTGCCCTGCGCCTGAATGTCCGAGGACAGGTTCTGCAGCGAGCCTGCCCGACCAGTGCCGCCGACGCCGGTGACGGCCAGATTGCCGAGGCTGTAGAGCAGTGCGCCATCGCGGTTGACGATATCGCCGCCGCTCGAGAGCGACAGGAGTCCGCCCCGGGTGGCGATCACCGCGCTGTCGCCCGCGTTGACGATGCCGCCCGTACCGGACAGCGCGACGCTGTCGCCAAAGATCGCGCCGCCATTGGCGATCTGTGCGGCGGTCGCCGACACAGCCCCGCCGTTGAGGAGCCCCTGGTTCTCGAACGTCGTGCCCGCAGTCAGCGTCAGCGTCGGCGCGACGATCGTGCCGCTGGCCTGGTTGGCGATCGATCCCCCCGTGGCGATGCCGATCGCAGTACCGCCCTGCACCGTTCCCGCGTTGGTGAAGCTGCCACCGATGTTCAGCGTCAGCGCGCCCGGCGTCGCGATCGTCTCGCCAGCGGCGTTGGTCAGATCGCCTGCTATGCCAAGCGTCAGCGCGGTCGGTGCGACGAGGCGCCCGAACGTGCCGCCGCCCGAGTTGATGTCGAGCAGTCGGCCGCCGGCGAGCGTGCCGGCACCGGCCCCGCTACCGCCGTCGAGTGCGCCAGCCTTGACGGTCAGGTCGCGTGCGGCGGCGATGCTGCCTCGGTTGGCGAGCGTGCCCGTTGCAGTCACCCGCGCATCGCGGTCCGCCCAGATCTGTCCTCCGGTCGCGTTGGCCAGGCTTACGGTCGACAGCGTGAGATCGCCGCCTGCAGCGAGCGTACCCGCGCCATTGTCGACGCTCGCCGCCGTCACGACGACCGATCCGTCACCGCCGAGCGTGCCGCGATCGTTGCCCAGCGTGTTGACGGTAAAGGTCGCGCCATCTGCGCCCGACGCCAGCAAGCCGTTGCGATTATCCAGCGTGCTCGCGGTCACGTCGAGCGTGCCGCCCGCCACGACGCGGCCGCCAGTCGTGGTCAGAGAGTCCGCCGCGATCGTCGTCGCGCCGGTCGACTGGATCAATCCGCCATCACCGGTGAGGATTGCGCGCGCGGCGGTCAGCTTGAGTTTCGCCGCATCGAGCGTGCCCCCCGCCAGCGCGATATCTCCATCGCGCGCGCCGACCGTCAGCGTTCCACCCGCCGTCAGGCGCGACCCGCTGGCGAGGGTGAGCGAACTCGCGGTGACGGTGCCATCGGTGGTGGCGCCGACCAGGACCGAACCGCTGATCGCATCGCGGACGTCGAGCGTCAGCGTTCCCGCCGAACCGGTCGCGACCAGCGTGCCGCCGTCGAGCGCGGTAAGACGCGCGTCCAGCGGGCCAGCGGCTTCGAACGATCCCCCGGCGTTGCGGGTCGCACCGGCCCGAAGCGTGAGGCCGCCGCCCGCTGCGATCAGGCCATTCTCGTTCGCCAGATCGCTGCCGATCGTAAGCCCGGCCCCACCCGCCGAGGTGAGCGTGCCACCGGTGTTGGCGAACGTGCCGGCGATCAGCGACAGCGCGCCATTGGTCGCGATCCGACCGCCGCTGTTGTCGATCGCATCGCTGCCCGACAGCGCGAGGGTGCCGGTGCCGAGATGCAGGATCGCACCCCCACGGTTACCGATCGTCGCCGCGCGCAGCGTCAGATTCTGTCCGCGACCGACGATGTCGGCGGCGTGGCTCAACGTGCCCGTCGTGGTCAGCGTCAGGTCGCCGCCATTCTCGATCGTCGCGCCGCTACCGAACGCAAGATCGCCCGCCGTAGCATCGAGCGCGAGAGCGCCAAGCGCGGTGATCCGGCTGTCGGTGAACGCCAGCGTCGTGGCGCCGATCGCGACGGCGCCGTTGCTGCCGATGCGCGTTGCCGCTGCGGTCAAGGCGCCCCGGCTCGCCAGCGTCAGCGTGCCCGATCCGAGCGCGGTCAGGCTGGCGCGATCGAGCACCACCAATCCCGCCGAGACGCCGAGCGCACTACCCGCTTCGACCGTGCCGCCACGCGAGGTGAAAGCCCCTGCATTTATGTCGATCGCGCCGTCGGACGCGACCAGACCGTCCTGCGCGACCAGCCTCGCAGCCTTCAGGCTCGTGCCGCCATTGCCCGAAATCGTGCCGGTGTTCGTCAGCGTGGCTGCGGTCAGGTCGACCCGTCCTGCGCTCGCCACCAAGCCGGCGTTCGTCATCGTACCGACCGTGTCGGCGGTCACGCTGCCACCGCTGACCTGGCCACCGCTGCCGATCGTGACCGAGCCTGCGCGCACGGTCAGTGCACTGCCGCCCTGCAAGCCGCCTTCGGTGACGCCGAGCGCGCCGACATTGGCCGTCGTTGCACCACCGCCCGCGACCAGACCCTTGCCGGTGATCGTAAAATCACCGTCGACATTGAGATCGAGCGCCTTGCTCGCCGTGATGCTGCCCGCCACACCGTCGATGCCGAGCGCGCCAGCCCTGACAGACACATCGCCATTGCCGCCGATCTGCCCACCGCTGCCACTGATCACGCCGGTGAAGCCCAGCGTCAGTGTATCGCTGCCGAGCGCCAGCACCGCGCCACGATCGTTCGCCAGGCTGCTGCCGGTGAGTGCCAGCGCGCCGCCGGACTGGATCACGCCGCCGATATTGCCGACCGCGCCCGCCTGAGCGTCGAGCGCCGTCCGCGCATCGATCGTGCCGCCGCTATTGTCGAGCGTCGCGGTGCGCAACGTCAGCGTCCCGCCGCTCGCGAGTCCCTGGTTCACGATGCTGCCCGCCGTCAGCGACACGGCATCGCGCGCCAGCACCCGCCCCGTCAGCGCCGCCGTGCCGCCGACATCGAGGCGCAACGTGCCACCCTGCGTGACACGTCCGTCACGGGTCAGTCCGGCGGCGAGCGTGCCACCGCTGCTCAGCGCGCCGGTCGTGACCGTGAGGTCGCCACCACTGCCGATCAGGCCGTTGCCCGCCAGGCTCGCGCCTTTCAGCGTCGTCGTGCCTTCGCCGTAGATTTGGCCGGCAACGTCGAGCGCACCGGCGGTCTCGATCGCGACCGCCGTCTTCGCCGTGATCGCGCCAGGCACCGATATCCTGCCGTCGAACGACAGCGTCACGCCCTGTTCGAGCCCGGCGAGATCGCCTGCGACGTTGACGCCGAGCCCGCGCTCGGTGCCGATCAGCTTGATCGACCGCGCATACATCCCGCCAAGCGCCGCGACGTCGAGCGCGAAGGCGGGCTGATTCGGCTGCGCTGCAGTGCGCCGCCCGACCACGACGATGTCGCCGTCGCGCGTGATGTCGCCCGCGCCGAGGCTGGCCGTCACGGTATCCGCATACAGGCCGGCGTTGATCGAGACGGCGCGCGCGAAGAGGTCGAGCCGCGCGTTCGTCGCGTCGAGCCCGCTGCCGGACACGTCGATCGTACCGGTCGCCGTCCGGAATCCGCTGAGCGCGCCGGCGCCGTCGACCAGGGGTTGTGCCGCCGCCAGAGTCACGCGCGGCGCGTTGACGAAGCCGCAACCGTTGCACGCGATGCCGTAGGGATTGGCGAGCACCAGATCGGCGGTCTTGCCGGCGACCTCGATATAGCCGCGCAGGCTAGACGGATTGGCGGCCACCACTTCGTTGACGATCAGCGACGCCCCGCCCGACGCCTTCAGCTGCGCGTTGCCGTCGATATAGCCTGCGAGCCGGCTCTGGACGATCTTGTCGCTGTTGTTGAGCACCACGCCGCGCGCGTCGACGTTGAACGCCTGGTAGCGGTTGTAGCTCGTCCCTCTGGCGTCCGGCGTCGCGATTTTGACCACCGGCACGCCGTTCGCGCCGTAATCGAGATGGGTCGCGCCACCGGGGACCGGGACGACGGGATTAGGCGCACCACCGTCCTGCCCGCGCGCCGGCACCGTCGCGACCAGCAACAGCGCCGCGAGACCCGCGCCGCCGCCGAGTGGAGACAGCGCGCTGGCCGAACGCATCCGGCGACGCAGCACGGCGAAGGTCAGCTTGGTCATGCTCAAAATCCTACCCCGGCGGAAAGGCCGAACCGAACGCGGTTGCGATTGGGGATCTGGCGCCCGAACACCGGACGCGCCCCGAAGACGTCGACGAAGAACGGCCCACGCCGCGCTCTCAGGCCGAGGCCGGCGCCGCCGCGTGCGCCGGTCCCTTTGCGGACCTCGCCTATGTCGAACAGGACATACGGACGGAACCCGTCGGTAATCTTGGCACCCAGCTCCTGGCGCAGATAGAAGCCGTCACGCCCCAGTTCGGCCGTATCGGTATCAAGGCCGCGGATCGTGTAGGGGCCGCCGATCTGGATGAGATCCGAGCCGAACAGGTTCCGGTCGCTGACCTGCCCGTGAAACTCGGCACGGTACCCGTCGATGAAGCCCTGGCCCAAGGGCACGAACAGTCCGAAGTCGGCGCTGACGATCCGGTAGCGTGCGCTCGGCAGCGCATCGGGCCGATCGTCCGGCTGCTTCTGCGCCCCGAGGATACCGAGGCCGAACCGGACGCCCACCGACCCGTCGAAGCGCGCCGCACCGAACGTGCGCCGGTCGATCAGCCGCACTTCGAGATCGGTGAGATCCTGCCGCTGGATGCCGATCTCGACGTCGTTGATGAAGTTGCGACCCCATCGCCGGGCCAGCCCGACGCTGATCGAGTCCTTGGTCGTCTGATCGCGGTAGAAGACCCGCTCGGCACCGATCGCGACCCGGTCGAGCGTGCCACGTGTCCCAAAGCTGCTGACTTCACCGTTGACGGTCTGGCTGTAGCGATTGGCGGAGCCGCTCGCGTTGAACGTCCACCACCCGGCCGGCACGGAGATCGAGCCACCGACGCCGCGACTGTCGGCGGGCACGCCCGGCGAATCCGTCCGGCGATTGTAATAGGCGCTGATGACCTCCGAAAAGCCCAGCTGCCCAAGTTCGGCAATCTGCGCCGAGCCCTGATAGCGACCGACCCGCTCGCCGGCGAAGTTGTTGATCGACAGCGATCCAGCGATCGGCCGCGCCTGGTCTACCGTGACGTCGAGAACCGACTGGCCCGGCGCATCCCCCGGCACGATGTCGACCGCGACGGCTCGACCGGGAACGCTGCGTATCTGCTCCAGCCCCTGTTCGAGCGCACGCAGATCGAGCAGGTCGCCGCGTCCGACCGGCGTCGCACGACCCCAAACCTTGGTTCTGCCTGTCTTGTTGACCCGAATATCCTCGACGACGCCTGGCACCACGACGATGCGCAGCGTGCCGCTGGCCAGATCCTGTTCGGGCAGGCCCGCGCGCGTCGTCACCAGACCACGCTCGATAAACGCGCCCTGCAGGCTGCGGATGATGTAATCGAGACCAGCCGTCCCCACGCACCGCCCGCGATACTGCGCGACGAACCCCGGCACCCATCGCAGCTTTGCGCGTCCAGCATTCTCGACGACGATGTCGCGCACCGTGAAGCAGCCGGCCTCAACCGGAAAAGGCCCCAGCGGCGCGGGTGCGGCGCGGTCGATCGTTGCGACCGGCGCTGCCTCCCGCGCCGCCCGTTCCGCGGCCTGCTGCTGCGCGCGGATGCGGGCCTGTTCCTGATCGGCGGGCGATGAAACCTGTGCCGTTGCGGCCGTCGACAGCAGAATAACGCCGGTCAGTGCGGCAATCCGTCCCGCCCGCCGGCGACAAGATCCGCCGCTCTTTCTTCTGGCCGATCCTATCGTCATTACGCCCCGCCTACTATTCTAAACCACGATACATTCGATGTTCGTAATTTTACAAGATCGTTGGTCGATCAATGCCAGAATCGTTAGGCGGCAGACAGTTAACAACATTCACGCGAAGAGGTGAAACACGAAGAACTACATTGAAAACGGACCATTCTCCGGGTCACTTCGGATCGAATATGCCGGCACGTCAGCTGTTGCTCTGCAATCGAGAGCGGCTCCGGGCGTGCTGCGATGAGGGACATGCGTGTCGGCCGGACGTGGCGTATGTGCCGCCCGTTTATCTTTCGACCGATCGCTACGATCCGGACATTGTCCGCAGTTCCGACGCGAGCGACGGCCCTTCCGGATGGTACAGGTCCGGACGTGCCTCCGCCGCAACGCGCTCGTCGATCGCCTCCTGCGCTTCGGTGAGCGGGATCGGACCGCCCAGACGGGTCGAACGTGGCAGCGGCCTCCTCTCCCCGGACGGGCGGCGCGTCATCCGGGGGCGGATGTCGAAATCCAGGAGCCGGCGGCCGATCGATCCCTCGATGACGCCCCCGGGCCGCGCCGGGATGCCTTCATGCTCCGCCCTTCCGATCCCGTAGCGCCCGAGCACGCTCCACAGCCCGTTCCATTCCGGGCCCCGGGCGAAGGGGAAGACCGCGGAATCGACCCGCGTGCCGCCGGACCCGGTCGGCAGCGCGTCGAGCCATCGGGCCAGCCCGGCTGCCATCGTCGCCGGCGAGGGCGCGTCGAGCGAAAGGAGTGCCGAGAGCACGGCGCCCGTCCGCGGGTGCAGGACGATCGTGGCCAGGGGGAGCGTCGCCAGCCCACCGTCGTCCACGGACAGTTCGATCGGAAGGACGTCGAGACCGATCGTCCCTTCCGGAGAAGCGGCCAGCGGCAGGGGAGTCGTCTCCGCACGTATCTCACGCACCAGGCGGCGGAGCGCCGACCGGGACCGTACCCGCACGGCTCCGGCCGCGGCGATCCTCTCGATCTCCAGGACCTGCGCTTCGATGGACCGGTCCCGAGGCATGGAGTCGACGAGTCCGCGCACGAAACCGTCGTCGCCGACTGGATCCCTGATGCCGCGGATGGCCTTCCCACCCTGAAGCGCGACCGGATCCCGGAGCGTCCGCCACGAGCGCCAGAGCCTGTAGAAGCTGGGTGACGACAGTCCGAGCGGTTCGCACAGGCGTGTCAGGTCCGCCGACGTCCGGTATCGCAGGCCATCGTACTCCTCCAGCGCCGCGATGCGGCGGCGAACCGTCTCGCGTCGCTGCGGCGCGACGCCGCTGAGATCGACGCGGTCCTGTTCCGTTCGTTCGGTCATGCTGAAGATTTCTCCAAGAGATGGGTTCGCGCGCGAACTCGATCCCCATCAACCTCCGTCACGCGGCTGGTCCGAGGTCGAAGGCAGCCGGCGCACGCATGCGACGCGCCCGCAGCCTCTGACCGACTCCGATCCCGGCATCCGCCGATGCCGCACCACCGCGGAGAAGGCCTCCGACAGGGGCCGCACGCCCGGAGCAGGCCGGCCCGCGCCCTTCGTTCCCGCTCAGGGCCTGCGCGGCCTGAGCGACCGTGATCCGCTGCAGGCGGGATAGTTCGAGCACCCGAGGAAGAAGCTGTTCGGATTAGGGCCGCCGCGGGCCCACCGCTTGGACATGGCACCGCCGCAGACGGGGCACGCCGCCGTGCCCGACCTGCGGGGCTTCGGCGCCGACTTCTGCGCGACCGGCGTCTGGTCCGCGGGAGCGTCGCGCTCGGACAGGCCGAGATGGCGCAGATCGGCCAGGCTCTCCCGGTATGCGTCGACGGCCGCCTCGAGGCGGCGATCCTCCGATCCGGCGCGGACGGCGAGCTCGTCCAGGGCCGCGTTCAGCTCGGCGGCGAGCCGGACCAGACCGTGCTCTCGGCGCGCTTCGTCCTCGAACGATCGGCTTCGGCGTTCGTCGAACGCCCTTGCGATCTCCGACGGCGCCGGCGTCACCGATCGTTCCATCCGCACCACGGCGTCGTCGCGCCACAGCAGGAGCGCCACGATGCCTTTCTCACCCATGCCGTGTACGGCCTCCAGCTCGGCCCTGTTCAGATCGGCGGCGCACCTGATGCCTGCGGACGCCAGCCTCGCCACGCCGCGTTCCCCCAGTCCGGGCACGGCGGCCGCGGTGAGCGACAGGCGCTGCAGCTCGTCCTCGACCAGTCGGGCGCGCAGAGCGCTCGTCACGTCGAGAAGCGCGGCATCGTGGTCGAAGGCCGCCGCATCGTGCCGCACGAGTGCGGCGGCGAGATCCGCGGCCGACTTCACGACCGTCCATGCACCGACCCGGTTCCGCCAGGCGTCGACCGTCCGGTCCAGATCGCGTCGCACCTTCCGATGGGCCGCCACGAACTGCCTCGCGGTCTCGGCTCCCGGCCTTCCGTCCTGCTTGAGGGTCAGGATCGCGGCGTAGCCGGGCGCGGAGGGTTCCGATGCGGCGGGTGGCCGGACCCCCTCGCCGGCCTCTCGGGCGGCCCTGGACAGGACCCTCCGCACTTCGGGGATGGCGGACGCCACTGGTGCCGCGGCGCGCGGTAGGGATGCGGCCGACATGCCCGAACCGAACGTCGGAGAGCCGGTATCTCGCTCGATGCGGCACCACGGACAACCGCCGCGCGGCGTCGGTCGGTGGTGTCCCTCCTTGCGATCGCACGGCGTGATCTCGGTCTCCAGGATCTCCAGTTCGCCGATCCAGTCGCGCGCCAGCGGTCGGGGACCGACGCCGGCGAATGCCCGTTCGAAGAGCGTCGCCAGCCCCAGCGGGAGATCGTCCGGCAGAAGGGTGCCGCCCGGGGGGGCGAGGCGCACGGATCGGATGCGGGAATAGGCGAAGCAGTTCTGGACGATGGCGTCGACGAGGGGGAGCTCACGATGCCTGGGCACGCCGGCATGGGGGTGCCGGCCGAGGAACAGGAGCTGGAAGAGGAGGACCGCCAGCCCGAACGAGTCGTGCTGCACGGTCCTCACGACCCCGTCGAGGGTCCGTCCATGAAGTTCTGGGGGCGTGAACTCCGGTACGCCGACGCGACAGAGATGGTCCTCGCCCCACTGGAAGCTGTCCGCGTCGATGAGGGACACGACCGCGCGCTGGGACACGATCACCCCGGACCCGTTGACGTCCCCGATCACCGCACCGGTCGCGTGGATCCGCTCCATGACGCGGGCGGTGTTCAACGCGGTGCGCACGAGGAACCGCCAGTCGGCTCCGGGGAATTCGCGGCGGCGCGAACCGGGGGAGCACAGCTCGTGGACGGGATGTCCCTCCGCGACGAGGGGCATGACGAAGCCGGCGAACGAACCGTCGCCCGCGTAGGCGGCCTCCTCGGGGAACGCGACGCCGGGGCAGAGCGGCCCGAGACGTGCCGCCGCCATCGACAGGATCTTGGCTTCGCGCGCGGCATCGGGCGACGCGTAGATCTTGATGGCGCGTGGCGAGCCGTCCGCCAGAGCGAACACCTCGCCTTCGCCTCCACGGCCGAGCCTCAGGCCGGGCACGAGGATGCCGGACGGCCCGCGATAGACCGCCTTCACGAGCGTGCCGCGAGGACGAGGGTCTTGTCGTCGTCCGTCCGTTCGTTCACCCGATCGCCGGCGAGGTAGACGGCCAGCGCCCGCGACAGCTCCCGGTCGTGGCCGCCGATCCCGCGACTCGTAAGGGGGGCGACCATGGGCTCGAGGAAGGCCGCGTGCGGGACGCAGGTGCGGAAGTCGAGCGCGAGCCGCTCCAGCCCGTCGGTCATCACCGCAAGGCGGTCGACCGGATCGTCGTGCCGTGCGAAGCGGAGAGCGGGACCGGCCTCCTCGGTGAGGAACCGGGTCGTGCTCGCGTACTCGCCCTGCTCGGGCCAGCTCAGAGCCGTCCATCCGCCCGACGAAGCGCTCCTCGCCGCCACCGCGCCGTCGCCCACGTGCGCCGTGACCGTCGACGCGCCGTCGGAGATGGCGACGACCGCCGTGGTCGCGAAGTCGCGCGGGTCGAGTCCACGCTTCGCCGCGGCGGACGCGATGCGCTCGCGGGCGAGCAGCATCCAGCACGCCGCGGCGTCCGCCTCGGGCAGACGACCGAGGACCGAGAGCCAGGTCCGGGCGCAGGACGTCAGCGTCCAGGCGGCGATGGATGCGCCGGCGCCGCCATGCGACGCGCTGCCGGCTCCGTCGCACGCCACGATCGTGAGGAAGTCCGGATCGCCCGCCGGGGCGGCGATCCGGAAGGCGTCCTGTCGCGGCTCGCCGCAACGCTCGTGGGACGTGCCGCGAAGCGACGCGGCGGCCCAACTCCATTTCGTCATCGGGCTCAATCCACCGTCGCCCAGCCGCCCGGGGCGGCAGGGTTAGCCAGCGCGATCGCGGCGCCCGGGCTGGACCTGGATACCGAACTCAGCGAACTCGAGAGCCAGCGGAAGAGTTCGGCGAAGGCGAGGCCCTTCAGATGGAGCGGCTCGCGGACCGAGAGTTCGCCGAGCAGATCCATGTCCGCCCGCTCCACGCCGACCGCGTAGAACGCGACCTGCTTGCGGTGTTCGGCGTCCGCCACCGCCCGCGCGGCACGCTTCCACTCGTCGGTCGGAGCGCCGTCGGTGATGAGGAACATCCAGGGGCGATAGTAGGGGACGCCGTTCTGACGGTACTGCGCCTTGCGGGCATCGAGGAGATCCAGTGCGCGCTCGACGGCCTCGCCCATGGGCGTGCCGCCCTTGGCCGCGAGCAGCGGCGGCTGGAACGTCTCGACGGTGCCGAACTGGCAGACCGTATCGACGCGATCGCCGAAGGTGATCACCGCGATGTCGACACGCTTGGCGGCGAGGCGATCATCCGCGAGTTCGCGGCGGAAGGACGCCAGACCCTCGTTGAGCTGATCGATCGCATCGCCCTGCATCGAGCCCGAGGTGTCGAGCAGCAGTATGCACGGGCACCGCTGCTCGGCGTTGTCGGCGAACTCCGCATTGCCGAAGGGCATCTGGTCGTCTTTCATGTCGTCATCCTCTGAAGGAACGGCCCGCTGAAGGGGCGCTCGGTGGTAGCCGACAGATGATGACCATGACCGTCGTACGCCAATCGTTCTCCGGGACTGGAGGCGACGATCGCGGGACTCCTAGGGTCCTGTCGCCGGTCGGCGGGAGATCGACCGGTCGCCGGCCCGTCGACGTCCGCGGATCGCAGGGTGGTTCGAGTCCGGTCTGCGGTTCGTGCTTTCGAGTAGCAATTCCAACGACGGCGGAGGACGCGACAGGGCATCGCGAGGTCGCGGCACGTCGGCTGTTCCGATCGGACGACGGGCACGCCTGACGAGCGATCCGGGCTGGGAATGCGGAAATCGGGGACGATGACCTACGGCAGGGCATCCATCGAGGCATCGCATCCGTACCGGGATCACAGGGACCGCGTCGACGAACATGCGGTGACGGGTCCGGACGTGGAACTCCGACGTGACGCCCGGACAGGGGTGACATTCACGTCGCCCTAGGGTGACGTGAATGTCACCCCTAACAGAACAGTACTGAACGATAGTCGATGGATCCCGCGCGGACCCGTGGTCGGCGGAGCGCGGTTTGGATCGCCCGACGGCAAGGGTCGGCGTCCGGCGGTCGTCGTCGGGGTGACCGGCGGGTCCGGAGAAGAGGACCGGACTGCGGTTCAGCACGCTGAGAGACCGGCTCCGACAGTATCGTCCCAGCATGTCGCGGATCCGGCGGGAGGGTCGCGTCATGCAGGACGCATGCGCATGATGTACGCCCCGAGGAAGCCGACGCCGATCGATCGACGGCGAAGCGTTTTGCCGCTGCATCCGCTTCCGTCCGCGTCATTCGTCCGACGCGAGCTCCTCGTCCCATTCCTTGTGCATGGCGATCATCGCCACCAGCATCGGACGCATCCGCCAGTTGACGTCGTTCCTGATCCTGTTCGTCAGCGAGAGTTCCGCGGTCTTCGGTACGGCGGCCAGTGCGGCCGGATACATCGCCTTGAGATGGTTGACGGCCTCGCGTCCGATGTTGCGGGCCATCTCGTCGAAGAGGCGGCGGGCGCGCCTTTCGGGACTCTCCTCGTAGGGACCGCCGCCGCCCGCAGGAGTGACCGTCAGATCGTTGCTCATCCGCTTTTTCTCAGTTCCGTTCGCCCTGCGAAACGATCCTGCCTCATCGACCCTTCCTTCTTCGGCCCTCGGGGCGGCGGTCGTCTTCGCCCCTCGGAGCGGCGGTCGTCTTCGGGCCCTCGGACGGACCCGTGCGTCCTGTCGGCAAGGCGTCGACCGTCGTTCCGCAGGAGGCGTGCGCTCCGCCGACGTCGATCCTGGCGGTCTGCGATCCCGGGAAGGAGTGGGAACGAGGATGCGGGGCGTCAGTGATCAGGCTACGGTCGATGCGACCCGCGCGCATCGGCCGGGGCGAGCGACCCGGGGACGACCTCGACCCTTCGGAAGCCCGCCTGCTGCAGCGCGTAGACCGCGCCGCCGATGCAGCGATACGGCGCATCGCCGGCGGGCGACACCAGGACGGCCTTCCTCCCGGCCCGGTTGGGACCTGCGGCTTCGACCAGCTGGTCGGTCGTCACCTCGCGGCCGTCGACTTCGATGCCGCACGAGGAGGAGGTGCCGCGGATGACGACCTCGAAGGGCGTCGCCGCCGTTCCGCCCGCGCATCCGGCCGTGGCCAGCACGAACGCCGCGACCGTCGCGGCTGCGGCCAAGGACGTCGTCCTCGTACGGCGCAGGCTCGTCGCCGTCCCGGCGCGCGCCTTCACCGATGTGCGATACGTCGTCATAGACGGAGAAGTTCGGCCACGCGCACGGCCCGATCGACCGTGGAGAGCATCGCGGTGACGGCGCCCAGCGCGTGCTCGAGACGCCCGAGATCGGCGATCTCCTCCTCGATGCGTGGCATGACCTCCGCGACCGCGTGGGCGTGGCGTGCGATCTCGTCGCTCTGCCGTACCAGCAGCAGCGAACCGGTGGACGTGACCCTGGCGTTCACCTCGGAGATCCGGTCGACGATGGCGCCGATCGCCGCCGCCGTCGGCGCGAGGTCGATGGACTCCTCCAGCCGTCGCACCAGTGCGATCAGCGACCCGTGCATCGCGACCAGATCCTGGTTCGAGACCGGACCGTTCGTCGTCGTGTTCATCGTCCGGCCTCCCCAGCGGCGTCGATCGCCTCGTACGTCGTCTCCGTACGGTCGAGCCGATCCCGCATGTCCTTCAGCAGCTCCTCGAACGGGCGCCGCGAGCCGGCGGCGGCGGCGGCGTGCGCGTCCGCGAGGCCCAGCAGGGACGAGCGGAGGGCCGCGAGCGAAGCCAGCTGCGCGTCGCGACGATCGATCCCGGCGAGATAGTCGGCGACGATCTGCCGCTGCCGTGCCTCCGACCTCTCGGTCGCGGCGGCGGCGTAGCTGCGCTGATGTGTCGACAGTGCGGTCGTCCAGTTGGAGGCGACCGTGCCCCTCAGTCCTTCGGCATCGCTGCGACCCACCGCGTCGGCCATGGCCGTCAGCAGCCTGCGGACGTCGGGATCGGTGCGTCGGAGGATGTCCCGAGCGCTGCTCTGCGCTCTGAGATCCACCAGTCCCCCGGCGAGGGACGCGAACCCCGCCGCGATGCCCGGATCGAGATCGACCGCCGTGCTCCCGGATGCGAGCTGCACGCCGAGCTGCCTGAAGGCATCGGTCCGCACGGCGCCCCGGCCGCGTCCCGTCAGGGTCGCGAGGAGGTTGCCGTAGCGAGCCAGATCGCCGAGCGCCGAACGCCAGCGAGCGGCGACGTCGGCGGGTACGGCGGGCGGAAAGCGTCGCTCCGAGAGAGCGATGGCGCCGGAGCGGACGAAGCGGTCCACCTCCACCGACCGGGTCAGACGGTTCGCCTCGGCGAACGTCGTGGAGACGTCCGCCTGCAGACCGGACGCCGTCCGCCCGAAGCCGGTGAGGTCGGTCGAGGGTGCGGTCGCGCAGGACGCGACGCTCATGCCGATGACGACGAGCGTCAGGAGCCGGGCGGGGCGGGGCGCCGTCATGATGGACATCCCAGCGCCGGCGAAAGGTCGGTGAACGCGCGCTGCTCCAGGCGGGGGAAGAAGCCGAGCCGCGCCCGCAGTTCGACCTCCTCCAACGGCACCCTGGCAGCGCAGTGATCGAGCGACCGGGCGGCGGCCGTGTCCATGACGAAGGCGGCCAACCGGCCGTCCTGGGTGGCGACGACCTTCCAGTAGCCCGATGGGACGCGGTGGCGCTCGTCCGCAGCCGGCATCGCCGGCATCACCCGCTCGAAGAGGGGCCCGGTGAGCACGTAGACCGCGATGTTCGCGCTCTTCGCCAGATCGTTCTCCCTGGCCTCCAGCCTCTGCCAGGCGGCCTGGTTCAGTCCCGCACCCTGCGGCGTTATGTTCGACAGCATGTTCGTGTCGGCGGCGAACGGGGTGCCCGAGAACGCCGCGAGGGGGGCCTGATGTCCCCTGTCGATGCCTAGCGCGCCGGGGGCGCCGTCGTAGTCGTCGGGCTCCAGCGTCTCCTCGGGGGACAGCCACGGGTCGGCGGACCATCTCCTCGTACCGGATGGTCCGATCGAGGCGGGCGTGACGCGGTATGCGACCCAGTCGGCCATCTTCGTCAGATCGTTGGAGGCCAGGGTGTAGATCTCGCGGACGACGATGTCGTCGATGCCGGGTGCACCGATCGGGCAGCCGTGCAGACAGTGGAACGTGTGCAGCTCGCCGGTGTCCCGTGCCTGGCCGGGCATGGCGGACGCCAGGAGAGCGGAGCACGCGACGATCCGACCCAGGCGACTCCACCGACCGCGCATGCCGGACGGAGTGCGCGACGCCGGTTCGGAGCCAGCGGACGCCGTGACGGGGCGGCATGCGGTTTCGACCGGCTCAGTCATCGAGGGACGCACCGTCCGAACGCCGGTCGTCTGCGATTCCACCGGCAGCCCGCACGCCGGTCACGACGCGTCGGGCCGCTGCATGGTCGTTCAGCGCCTCGGGCCGGTAGGGCGCGACACGGTCCATCTGCGGCACCGTTGCCGCCGCCAGTCGGTCGTACACGGTCGGGTGGAGGCGCGCCTTGACGTCGACGTCGCGCACGCCCTTTCCCCATGTGAGCCGATCCCCGGTCAGCCGGCGCAGCCAGGCCGGCTGCGGGTACAGCGTACCGATGCGTTCGCTGTGCTGGAGCGCGAGCGCATCGGGAGAGGTCGTCAGCCTGTCGTCGAGGATGACGACGTGGTCGCCGAGCGCCCCGCGCAGCTGCTCCACCATCCAGCCCAGGGCGATGTCGGAAAGCCGCGACTCGTCCTCCGGATAGCTCCCGCCTATGTCCGAATGGTTTCCGGCGAACCAGACCTGGACCATCCAGTCCGTGCGGCCCCGGTCGGCATGCCATGCGTAGTCGACGGGCCTGCCCCACGCGACGCGGGGAAACCGTGCCCGATCCTCGTCGATCGACAGCGCGTGCCGCAGATAGGGGATCTCCTTGTCCGCGTACCGGTCGTAGTTGCTGCCGCTCCACCAGGCGACGTGCGAGTGCCTGATCGCGAACAGCAGGCGGCGGGGGTTCCACGGCGACATCGCCAGATGCTCGTCGTCGAGATAGGTCTTCACCTGGCTCGCCACGGAACGGGCGACCCAGTAGGCGGCCGTCGCCGGGAGGACGGCGAGGGCGGTCGCGGGGACCTCCAGGCCCGACGTCCACAACGCGACGGTGACCGCCACGAGCGCGAACATGGCGATCGTCGCGAGGATCAGGGCTGACCTGTTTCCGAGCGCGGCCACGGTATCGAACACGCCCACGAAGTGCGGCTGCACGTTGCCCTGCGGATCGCCCTCGATGCCGACGCCCTCCGAGCCGTACTTCGCCCGGAAGCGGGCGGCGAGCCCCTCACGCTGCGTCTCGAAGGCGGCGCGCTTCGCTCCGGCCCCGTGGTTGTAGACCCGCTGGACCGCTTCGCGGGCGATCGCCCGCAGGGGCGGACCGTGGCGCGGGACCGGCCCGCCATCGGCCGATCGGGTCGGCACCCCGCAGAGGTTCATGACGTTCGCGAGCGCGCGCACCGTGTAGGCGCCGCGACTGAAGCCGACCAGGCACACGCGGTCGCCCGGTTCATGGCGTGCGATCACCGCGGCGTAGCAGTCGATCACGTTGACATCGATCCCCGTTCCCACGGCAGCGGCCAGGAGGTTGCGGATCCGCCGGAAGGTGAGACCCCCGACCTCGCCCACGCCGAGGCCGGCATCGTAGAAAGCGACCTGCCGGGACGGAGGGATCGGCGAGTCCGGACCGGGACGCATCGCGCGGTACATCTTGTACACGTTCGACAACCGCTGGTCCGGGCTCAGTCCGCCGAGCTGTCCCGTACCGTCCGAGAAGATCATCACGGTCTTCGGCAAGGTCTGCTCCCGTTGCGGCCCGGTCTCGGGTTCGTCTGATCAGTATAGCAGGCGGTGCTGAACGAACAGTTCGATCTGAAGGCTGCTTTTGCTCGGTGTCGATCGATGCGATCTCCGATGCGGAAGGCCCTGTGGGTGCCGAGACCGAACGGGGCGGCGTTCGCCGTCAGGTCGGTGGACGCTCGTCCACGACCGGACCTGATCGAACGGATATCGGAACGACTGGAACGCGTCCGGTTTGTTAACGCTGCTCGTGCAGAACGGCTCGATCCGATAATCGGCCACGCAACCGCCTTTCACCGGGCGGACGATCTGCTAGCCTGTCGTCGTGAAGTTTCGTGACGTGCATTTCAGGGGTTAAGATGACCGACTTCGATCAGATGCCTTTCGGGGCCGCCGAGTTCGCCGAGAACACCGAACCACGCTGCCCGTGCCTGCTGCTGCTCGACACCTCCACTTCGATGAACGGTCGACCGATCGAGGAGCTGAACGCCGGACTGCAGTCGTTCCGCGACGAGCTCAACGCCGATCCGCTGGCGGCCAAGCGGGTCGAGGTCGGCCTTGTGACCTTCGGGCCGGTGGAGAGGATCGTGGACTTCACCACCGCATCGACGTTCTATCCGCCGCACCTGTCGGTGTCGGGTCTGACCCCGATGGGCGAGGCGATCGAACGCGGCATCGAGATGCTGCGGGAGCGCAAGAGCACGTACCGGGAGAACGGGGTGTCGTTCTACCGCCCGTGGATATTCCTCATCACCGACGGCGCTCCGACCGACTCTTGGGAGAAGGCGGCGGAGCTCGTCCGGCAGGGCGAGGAGCGCAAGGAGTTCATGTTCTATGCCGCCGGCGTTGATGGCGCCGACATGAGCAGGCTCTCGCAGATCGCCGTCCGTCAGCCGCTTCGGCTGAAGGGCCTGGCCTTCCGCGAACTGTTCGCCTGGCTCTCGAACTCCCTCGGCGCGGTATCCCGGTCCAATCCAGGGGATCCGGGGGTGGCGCTGGCCAACCCCACCGCGCCGAACGGCTGGGCGATGGCCGACTGACGTGCCGTCCTGGACCTGGGCTGCGGCCTCGCGGCGTGGAACCTCGCACGAGCGGCTCGGGGAGAAGCGTCAGGACGCGTTCCGTACGCTGTTCGTCGAAGCGTCCGATACGGTGGTCCTCGTCGCCTGCGACGGGGCGGGAAGCGCGGCGCGCGGAGGGGCGGGGTCGGCGATCGCCGCCCGCGCCCTGTCCCGGTGCGCGCGCGATGCGCTGGCGGAGGGTCGCTGGCCAAGCGACGACGACGTCTGGGACTGGATAGATCTCGCCCGCGACCGCATAGCCGCGGCCGCCCGGCGGCGGGAGCTGGTACCTAGGGACTTCGCCACGACGGTCGTCATGATGATCTCGAACGGATCGGATACGCTGGTGGTGCACGTCGGGGACGGCGCCGCGGTGGTCCGGGACGCCGCCACCGGCGCCTGGCGTGCCGTCAGCTGGCCCGCCCAGGGCGAGTACGCGTCAACGACGTTCTTCCTGACCGACGACGGCGGTCCCCGGGTCCGCATAGCGCGCGAAGCCGTCGCGGTGGATCGGCTCGCCGCGTTCACCGACGGCATCGAACGCCTCGCCCTCGACTTCGCCTCGGAGCGTGCGCACGGACCCTTCTTCTCGGGAATGAGCGATCCCGTCGCCGCGGCCGAGGTCTCCGGATGGAACCTGCCTCTGTCGAGGAAGCTCGGCGACTACCTGTCGTCCGCCGCGGTCAACGCCCGGACCGACGACGACAAGACGCTGATCCTCGCCTGCCTGCGATGAGTCCGTCGCTTCTGCATACCGACGGACGGCCCATGCGGCTGGGGAAGATGATCGGCAGAGGCGGGGAGGGCGAGGTCTATGCGCTAGCCGACGATCCCGATCGGGCCGTGAAGGTCTACGGTACGCCCGATGCCGAGCGCGAGGCTAAGGTGCGCGCCATGGTCGCGAGGAGGCTGTCGGACGGATCGGACCTGATCGCGTTCCCCGAAGCCGTCGTCACGACGGGCGACGGCCGCTTCGCCGGGTTCGTCATGCGGCTGGTGAAGGGGCACACCTCGCTGCACGAACTCTATTCACCGGGCTCGCGTAAGATCCATTTCCCGAAGGCCGACTACCGTTTCACCGTGAGGGCGGCGCTCAACATCGCGAAGGGCGTCGCCAAGGTCCACGACCTGGGTGCCGTCATCGGCGACATCAACCATTCCGGCGTCCTGATCTCCGAGAAGGCGGTGGCGGCGCTGATCGACGCGGACAGCTTCCAGTTCGGACCGAACCATCTCTGCCGCGTCGGGGTCCCGGAATACACGCCGCCCGAGCTGCAGGGCCGCAGTCTCGGCGGCATCGTGCGGACGACCGATCACGACGCGTTCGGACTGGCCGTCGTCCTGTTCCAACTGCTGTTCATGGGCAGGCATCCGTACGTGGGACGCTACTCCGGTGGAGACATGCCCATCGAGCGCGCCATTTCGGAGCGGCGCTTCGCCTACTCGACGCTTCGCGACGTCGGCATGTCGCCGCCGCCCGGCACCGCACGTCTCGCGGACTTTCCGGCGCCGGTCCGCGCCGCGTTCGAGGCCGCGTTCGCTGCGGGTCCGGCGCCTCGTCCGACCGCGGCGCAATGGGTCGCGATCCTGAAGGAGTTCGAAGGCGGTCTCCTCCGATGCGCCACGAACGACGTCCACCATCACCCCGGCGCGACGGGGGCCTGCGTCTGGTGCAGGATGGAGCAGCAGATCGGCATTCTGCTGTTCCTCCCGTCGTTCACCCTGGGCGGCGGAGGGGATGTTCCCGATCCGGGTGCCGCCGGGTTCAATCTCGGTCGTGTCTGGGCGGCCATCGAGGCGGTGCGCCTACCGGACCCCGCCGCGATGCAGCCGCAGCTGCCATCGGTCGCCGCCGATCCGAGCGACGACGTCGCGACCTTCCGCCGTGAGCTCTGGAAGGGCCGCGGCGTCGGCGTGGTCCTGCTACTGGCGGCGATCGCCGTCCTGGTCGGCAAGCCGATACTCTGGATCGTCTACGTGCCCATGGCTTGGTTCGGACTGGTTGCGGCGTTCGAGAAGGGCCGGCCGCCTTCGCGGTTCGCCGACCGGTACGTCAGGGCGGAGACGGCGTTCCAGGGGGCGCTCTCCGATTGGCGACGGAGGATCGGGTTCGAGGAGGCCGGCCGCCTCAGGGCCTCGCTCGACGAAGCCCGTGCGGACCTGATCGCGCTGCCGCAGGACGTGGCCCGCCTCACCGCCGAGTACGAGACGAACCGCCGCGACGCGCAGCTGCACGACTTCCTGGAGACCTACCCGATAAGACGGGCGGCCATCCGGGGGGTGGGGCCGGCGAAGCTGGCCGGGCTCGCGTCCTACGGAATCGACACCGCGGCGGACGTCGTGGCGGCACGGATAGAGGCCGTGCCGGGGTTCGGCCCCGTCACCGCGAGGCCGCTGCTGGAATGGCGCCGGAACCTGACCGCCCGGTTCGTGTACCGCGCCCAGCACTCGCCGAGGGAGACCGACGATCTGCGTCGGATCAGACAGGGCGCCGCGGACAGGGCCGCCGCGCACCGGGTCAGGCTGCTGCGGGGGGCTGCGGATCTGGGATCGGTGGCTGCGAACGTGGCCACGCGCAAGGACGTCGTCGACCCCGTCGTGGCTCGCCTGCATGCAGAACGGCAGCAGGCGCTGGCGGATCTGCGGGCGTTGCGGGTTCCCGTGCCGAAGGTGGTTCCTCCCAGTCCGCCACCGGCACCGCCCCAGCCGCGTGCGGTTCCGGTTCCCCCTCCGCATGCCGCATCGCTGACGCCTTCGGCCGGTCCGAACGCGCAGCCGCCGCCCTGCCCCGCATGCGGAGGGCGTATGACGGTCAGAACGGCACGCAAGGGGCGAAATCCGGGGAAGCGCTTCCTGGGCTGTGCGGCGTACCCGAGGTGCAACGGAACGAGGGCCATCTGAGGCCCGGCGCGCTCCTGCGACGCTTCGCTTGGCACGAGCTCGTTCCCGGCGATCGAGTGGTGGGGGCCGATCCGAGCTGACTGCGCGGGGGACCGCCGGCGACGCAGGGTGACGAGATCGTTGCAGGAGACGTGAGTTGTCTCGGTGAAGCCGTGTCCGCATCGGCGATCGATTGACGCGCGTCGCAATCGGCACGGCAGTCGCGGATCATCTGAACGCCAACCAGGATCGGCGGGATGGGACTGTAGATCGTGCGGAATCGCGGCTGATAGGCATGGTCCCATCGTGTGGATCAGCGTCGAAAGTGAGACTCCACGCTACCTAACTAGCTGTAATCTCACGAAAGGTTTGGGTATGCCAGAGTCCCGATCGGCGCCGATCGGGACCCCAGCCAAGATTAAACTTCTACACAGTTTCAAAGGCTTGTCGAAATTGACCGGGGTCGCACTTTCGACGCCGATCCACAGTGACGCGAGGGCCAAGCTGCTAAGTGACAACATCAAATGAATCGCGGCTCGCTCTAACCGGAAGGCATGGGGCGATAGTTTGCAAGTTGACCAGTCAGGTACTGTGACTATCAACGCTCCTCAGTGGATGTATGGAAGTCAGTTGCCACCTTCAACGATTAATGGCGAGATCATCGATCCTGACGCTGACCGGCACGACTGATAGCCAGAAAGACTTGTTGCTCTACAGCTCATGTGACTGCACAACCATAGCGTGGGTCGCAAGCATACAAACAGCCCGGTAGGTCTTGTATCTACCGGGCTGTCATATGAGCCTCATCATAATCACTGAGGCCCGCGGATGGGTCGCACAGGGTCAAGTGGGCATTGCTAGCTACTGGGTAGCGCGACGGGCTCATAGACCCTCACAGGGAGGCAGTTTCAAGCCGGGCTGAGAGTCCGCGGCCACTGATATGTCAGCACACCCTGCTCGTCTCGTACCTCCACGCGGTCCGCTGTACCCAGATCAATCGCGTTCTTTGCGTTGTCCTTGACCATCTGGAGAGGAACATCGATCTCGGTAACGACTGCGGTCTCTTGCCCGTTAACGTAATGCTTCACATGGTAACGCATCGGCTGCCTCCTACTACCCGTTGCGTGGGTAGTGATTAGGCCAGTCACCAGTCCCCGATTAGCCTATCAGCAGGTGTGTTGGTGTTGTAATACGCCATCGAAATGGGGCATACGCCCCTCCCTATCACGGCCCCAGCAGTCGCAGGATTTCTATTTTCGCGCCTGAGGATTAGGGAACGGCGCGACCGGCTCCTTCGGCTTGTCTGGGTTCATGGCAGCATCCAAAATGGCTTGTAGCCGCTTCTGCTCAGCGGCTCGTTCGACCTCAGTGTCTGTGAACGACCCAAGTACCTTGCGATAATAAGGGCCGGGATCGTAAATGGGCGGCGTCGGATCAGGATTGGGGGCACCAGCCGTTCGCCGAGCGGCGGGAGGCTCCGTAGCTTGGATCACATACACGACATTTGGCGAAGGGGCTTTCGGAGTTGGCGGCTCGTACTCGGCCACTAGAGGTCCGTAATTTGTCGCAAAATCAAAGTCTATTTGATACGTCGAAGAAAGCTCGTTCGATGCCTTTGCGCCAAGGACGTAAACAGTAATCTCCGCGCTGCTACTCGATTGTTTTACCAGCACGATGCTCCCAGTGAGTCTAAATCCCGGTATGTACATCCGTGGGCTTCTTGGCTTTCCATCCGCTGGCCGGATCGCCTGATACTGCTCCGCGATGCCTTTTAGGTTCAACAAGGGCCCATTTAGTCTGAGATCACCATAGCGGCTCTTGAACGTCCGCTGCCGATTGTTTGAACAATCAATCTCTGTTGGTGTATCGTCCTTGAAAATCACGACGGCTTGCTTCTGCAGCATGCCGTACGTTTGAGCAGCCGATCGCTTGCTGCCAAGCCCAACGCTGAGACTTGTAGCGATGGGAATTGTGGCATTTAAGCCATCCTCCGATTTA
Source organism: Sphingomonas sp. 4RDLI-65 (assembly GCF_049472435.1). Lineage (NCBI taxonomy): Bacteria > Pseudomonadati > Pseudomonadota > Alphaproteobacteria > Sphingomonadales > Sphingomonadaceae > Sphingomonas > Sphingomonas sp. 4RDLI-65. The sequence goes on from NZ_JBCEBT010000004.1 coordinate 131,922, forward strand.
ACCCCATTCACCACGTGCGCTGCCACGGTCCCACCAATACTAAACGCTTTGTTGTACTTGTCCTCCTTAAGAAACTCTAGGACGTCGCAGCGTATATTTTGAACGATGACACTGAATGGAATGACATCCTTGGGATGCAATTGTGAGGTGTCTACCCCGTTGCTAATTAGGCTTGATGTACAGCCGCTAAGGCTCAAACCCATTAAGATCATTCGGGTTTTCATGGTTTCCCCCGGTGTTTCGGTTGAAAGCCAAGCGCACACGTCGCCAACAGGGCGGCATCAGACTGTGCTAGAAATCTCGGCCGGGGGAAACTGACGATTTCTACAAGACCATTCCAAGACTGGACTCCAGAAATTCTAGCAGACTGGCTGAAAACGGCCCCTAGATCACCCGCAAGCCATACAGCAGATTGTACGTCCAGCTTGTACGGGTCTTGATAGCGTCCAAGCAGGGTCCGCGCCGATGCATCGACAACCCGGTGTACCGGTCACACATTCCCAGACTTGCTGCATAGCGGGCGTTCTCAAGCCGCACGATAGCCGCTCCAAACCACACAAGCATCGCCAGCAGCACTACAATCAGTAATGACTTAATACCGCTGGCCCCTCGATATATTTTGGTTAGACTTGAGACTTTACTTGGACGGCTATCAGTACTTTGGTAGTATTCATGGTGCAGAACGGATCACTAGGTACTGATACCCAGCGAGGCTAATATGCTACTGACCAAGAAATGTTTAAGGATATCGGGCAGAATGAACGCCAGAAAGACAGATAGTCGGAAGCGGAACTTCCACAATACTGTCAAGAAAAAATCTCCGAGAACGTCGCTCGGCCCCCTGCAGAGGACCAGGGGCGCTTCTCTTGGTACCACCGTCTTGCCGCCCCTGGTCCTCTGCAGGGGTCCGAAGGTACCAAATTCCATTAAACTGCAATGATACCAGCCATCAAAAGGTCGTCATTTAAAAGCGGCGCTCCAGAGTTTTTTCCAACCCAATAGCGTCTTTCTGGCCACAGTTCTTCCGGTTGCCTTCCATAGCACGTAGCAGCTTGTCAGGCAGATTGCGGACCGTACCGTGCCAGCAGCCGGTTCCATTTTCGTTGCGCTTTACCGTCTCTGAACTGCAGCATCTCTAGGTCAGCAGCGGGTATCGCATACACACCAGTCTGACGATGCTTGTTCCAGACCTTCTCAGCTTCCTGCCTTAGCGCAATGTACTCACGTGCCAGTGTGTTGCCCCTTGCGGCGAACTTCCTGTTCAACTGGCTTCTGTTGTTGTCGTAGAGTGCAACGTCGTCCCTCACGAATACGATCCGAGTCTCGCCGTCCTGCTTGGGCGTCACATCCTCCCAAGTGCCATCAGCCTTCTTCCAAACGGCATGGTGTTCGGCGTCGATCATAACACCCGGCCATTCCCAGAGCAGCCAACCCATGATCCGCTTGCCGCCATGCAGCTTGATCATCCGGTCCACGTTCTCAAAGCACATGGACTCCATAGTTCGCGGATACGCCACATACTCCACATACCGTGGCGGCTCTTCGCTCAGCTTGCCCGCGCACTCGACCACAAATGGAGTAATTGCTTCAGGCGTTGTGGTTACGTGCGTCATGCTACCTGCTTAGATTCTGTCGGCCATTCCGTCATTATTTCTTCCGGACGTTTGCCATCCCACTCCGCTGCCAAACTGGCCAACCTGTACCCTATCTCACCGTCAATGCGCTCCACTCGCGCCATAAAGTGCTGCTGATGTTCGTGCGCCGATCGGGACCCCAGCCAAGGTTAAACTTCTACACAGTTTTAAAGGCTTGTCGAAATTGACCGGGGTCGCACTTTCGACGCCGATCCACACTGCAGGTCCTTCGGCAACGAGGCGGACTTCGCGACGCGGGTCGCCGCGGAGGTGAAGTCGCGCACCGGGGCTCGCGGATCGCGGCCCTACACGACCGGGACGATACAGCTCGACTGCAGGGGGTCGAACGGCGAGGGGCTGACGGTGACCTTCGCACAGGTGCGGACCGGCAGCATCGTCGACGGGTACGGCCTGAGCATCGATGGCCGGACGGTCGACCTGCCTGCGCTGAGGCGTCAGCTGACCGCGAAGTACGGTCGACGGACCGTGGGTACCGACCTGCGCGGTTCGTGGTGCGACGCCGGCTACCGTTGCGGCGACGGCATGGTCTTCAGCGAGGGGCCGACGGTGATCATCGACATGACGACGTCGGTCGTGATCAACGGCACGCGCGGCATGCGCGCCGAGAAGGCGGACGACGCCGCGGTGATGGCGGAGGCCGACCGTCTCGTGCCGAAGAAGACCAGGGCGGCGTTCTGATCCATGCCCTACCTCGTCGGCATCGTCCTCGGCGACGCGCTCGCCAGGATCGGGTTCTTCCGGGCCGTGGGGGCCGCGGCCGTCCTCGCGGGCACCGGATACCTCGCGTATCGGCTCGTCGCGGCCAATCTGGATCCGGAACATGCGTACGCCGCGGCGGCGGTCGCCCCTCTCGCGCTGTTCTGCTGGGCGGTATGGAATCCCGCCGCGTCGCGCTTCCGGCTCTGGATCGTCGACGGCGTGTATCTCGCCGCCCGTCTATCGATGTGGTGGGCGGTCGCCACCTTCGTCGTCGGTCTCGTCGCGTCCGGCTTCCGCATCGATCGGTGGCTGAAGAGCGAATGGCCTCAGGCGGTGACCGCCGGCGTTTTCTGGGGAGTCCAACGGATCCTCGGCGTACTGACGGCGAGGTCGCACCGTATCATGCGCGACCGCAGCGTGATCGGCAAGCCGCCCGAGTGATCGCGTGAAGCACCGCAGCTCGGCTTCGCGTCCATCGCGCGCGTCGGCGTCGCTCGAACCATCGCGGTCTGCGCCCCGTGTCAACGGACCGTGGAGGGCCCGAGCGCGTCCCGTCGTCAGCGCAGAGGAAAGCCGTCGATTCCGGTGGTGCGGGCCTCGAGAAGGCGCTGCACGCCGAATACCACACTCCTCGCTCCGGAATAGTCGGGATGAAGCCCATCACGCAGCGCGCTGTGAACCTCCGTGACGCTGTCGCGCAGACGCTTCATGGCGTTCAGGTCGGCCTTCCCCGCTTTGGGGTCCCCGTCGATGGACGACTGCGTCCTCTCGACGAGATGCCACCATTCCTCGCGTTCCTGTGCGGATGCAGCGCCGTGCAGCGTCGCGTCCAGCCGTGCGAGCCCGAGCAGGGTGGGATCCGAATGACGGGACGAGGCCTGCGATCCGTCGCTCATTCGGAAGCGTCGACGTCGTCGAGCGACCGCAGGCGCGGCGGAAGCAGTCGCACGCCCCTCGATGCCACCGTCCGGCCCAGCGCGTGGTCCACCAGGGCGCGAACGGCCTCCGACCGGTCGAAGCGTGCACCGTCCTCCTCGATCCAGTCGTCGATAGCCGCGAGCTGATCCGGTCCGACCTCGATCGTGATGGAGGTTCGTTCGCGTGCCGATGAGCGGCGGAGGTGCTTCGGGGGGGCTGTATCCATGGGACGAAGGATGTCAGCGATCGCGGACCGAAGCAATGCGGCGTCCCTTCCGTCTCGACCGGCGGCGGGTCGTCTTCGGTCCGTCCGTCCGTCGCGGCTGCATCGGAAGGGCCCTACGTAGCCGCAGCGGTTGCGCATCGACCGCAGTACGGTAGCGCGTCGCGGAGGCGCGTCGAGCAGGACCGGTCCCGACCGAACGCGGCCCGATACGACCCCGAACCGGTCCTGCCCGATCTAACGGGCCGTCGCCGGTCGTCGTGCCGACACGGTTTCTAAACGAGTGCGTGCCAAGGCGAACGGGTGAACGCCTTCTCCCCCGTGTCCGCATCGGATCTGTCGCCCGAACCGTTCAACCAGGCCACTGCCAGGGTGAACGAATGGCGCGGGGCATGCATCGATGCATTCGTCCGAGCCGAGGCGGCGACGACCGAATGCCTCGCGGTCCTCGCCGAGGTACAGGACAGGGGCATCCTCGTGCGGTTGCCGCACCTCGTCGGTCAGCGGCTGGATGCGCTGCAGGCGATGATCGGCCCCGGCTGTCCGTTCGAGTCGGAGGGCCGTCCGGCCTACGCGGCCCTCGAACGGTTCCGGGAGCATGACGATTTCCGAAGCACGCTGTGTCACGGCGTGGGGCACGTCACGCTCGACCGGCGGGGATGCTGGACCGTCATCCTCCGGGTCGCGGTCCTGAGAACGCGCAGGCTCGCGCGATTCGTCCAAGTGTTCACCGAGGCCGAAGCCGAAGTCCGGCGCTCGACCGTCGCGGCCGCTTCCCGTGATCTCTGTTCCCGACTGGGGCAGGTCCGGGCTTCGATACGCGGCGCATGAACGACGGAATCGAGCGTTCACCGGGATCGGACCGGATACCGCGCGAGCGGTCGCATTCGTACCGAACCGAACCGAACCTGATTGGGCCCGGGTCTCAACGGTGGTCAGCGGCGATGACGATGTTCGCAACGTCGGGAATTTCAAACTTCTTTTTTCTTTGGTAGGCGGCAAGCGACTGAACATCCTCCGAATATTGATCGATCAGTCGATGATGTCTCTATTGCTGTCGGCCAGTGACATCCATCCTCGGCGATATGGTATGTCGGCGATGTCGAACAGGATCAGTCCGATTGCTTGGACTTATTCTTACAAGAGATCGTCTCATCGGCGCGGATTGACCCGAATTCTGAGTATTCCGACGAACTATCGACACGGGCGACTGGTGAAGCGTGCAAGGTCGGTGCTACGGTTCGGGCGCTGGCGGATGCCGGTGTCGGGGGGACGCGCTTGTGGGTAAACTTGCGGATTGGTGCGCAGGCCAGCCGGCCTGGGCCAAGGATGCGATGCAGCGAGCGGCCTCGTGTTCGGGGGACATTGCTGCGGATGTGGATGCGCTCGTCTGCCGGATCGGGCTGACGCACGGCTTGGTCTTCGAAGGCGAGCACCCCTGTCAGCCCTTCAACGAGGAGAGCGTCGTCGCCGTCGGCGCCAGCCCGGACGATGTCGTCCTTCGTTCGATCGGCCCACTGCGGGGTCTGGACAGGCTGGCCGCCGAGCAGGTCCTGCAATTCGCGCTGAACGGCATCACCATCGTCTTCGGCGACAATGGGTCCGGCAAGAGCGGCTATACGCGCGCGCTACGACAGCTGACCTGCGTGCGCGAGGACGCGCCGCTCGAGGGAGACGTCTTCGCCGGGGGCGTCGCGCCACCCAAATCCATCACCTACAGCTATGGGATCGGCGACGGCGACGCCGTCACCGCGATCTGGGACGAGGGCGAACCGAAGCCGGCGGTCCTCGGCGGCGTCACGCTGCTCGATACCGACAACCTGCGCGTCTACGTGAACGGCAAGAGCGACATCCTCTACATGCCACCGGAGGCGGCCTGCGTGGGGCGGCTCGCGGACCTCTACCAGACGGGGGCCGCCCGCTTCCGCGGATGGATAGACGAGGCGAGCAGGAGATGCGCGGGATCGTTCGGCGGCCGCTTCGCTCCGGGCACGAACGCCGCGGCGCTCGTCGCGCGGCTTCAGGTCGCCACGTCGGAGGCAAACCTTCCCACCGAACAGGCGCTCCGCGACGCCGCGACTTGGAGCCCGGACGACGAAGCGGAGCTGACCGGCCTCCAGGCCGAGTTGTTACGGGGCCCCGCAGCGACAGCCGCCCTCTGCGATCGGATCGCGAGCTCGTGCCTGACCGTCGCCACCGCCGTCGAGGCGACCGCGACGCCCCTTTCTGACGATGCGGTCTCTCAGGACGGAGGGCTCCTGGAGGCCAGACGAGCGACGCGGGCCGTTGCCGATGCGCTAGCGGCCGAACGGATGGGCTCGCAGCCGATCGGGGGCACGGGCTCGGACACCTGGCGCGAACTGTTCGGGATCGCCCGACGGTTCGCTGCCGAGGCCGGGGTGCGTGCGATGGCAGAGCCGTTCGTCGCCGGCGATCCGTGCCCGCTCTGTCAGCAGCCGCTGGGTGAGGAAGCCACCGCCCGACTGGCCGCGTTCGACGCCTATGTCGAAGGGCGTGCGACGCAGGCGGCAGAGCTCGCCGCCCGCGCGCTCGCGAAGCGCGTCGCGACGCTGCGGACCCTCTCCTTCAAGACCGGGGACGAGCTTCGCACTCTGCTGGGGGAGGCGGCGACGCAGGGCGCACCGGCGGAGGCACTGGTGGAACGCGTGCTCGCCTTCGGTTCGGGCATGACCGCACGTCGCGACGAGCGGCTCCGCCAGTTCGATGACGCCCGCCTCGCCGACCTCGAGGCGCTTCCCGCCTCTCCCGTTGCCGACCTGCGCACTTGGGCGGCGAAGCTGACCGAGCACGCCGCCGGACTTCGATCGGGTGACGACCGTACCGCGGCGGCGATGGCCAGGATCGCGGAGCTCACCGATCGCAGGCAGATGAACGGTCAGGTCGACGAGCTCGTCGCCCGCTGCAGCGAACTGAGGCGCATCCACGCGTGGACGCGGTGCGAGGCCGCGCTCAACACGGGACCCTTGTCGCGTCTCATGACGTCGCTGCGGAAGGAGCTTACCACGCCCGGGCTGAGGACCCGGATCGACGAGGAGATCAAGAACTTCGCACTGACGCACATTCCCCTCCAATTCGCGGACGAGACCTCCAAGGGCACGAGCTTCTTCGAGGTAGCCCTCGCCACGGCGAGGAAGGCGAGGAAGTCGCGCGTTCTGAGCGAGGGCGAGCAGCGTGCGCTCAGCCTGGCCTGCTTCCTGGCGGAGTCGCACGTCGCGGGCAGGAGGTCGGGCATCATTCTGGACGACCCGGTCACCAGCCTCGATCACGGTCGCGTGAGGCGCGCCGCGCGCCGACTCGTGGACGAGGCGGCGAAGGGACGGCAGATCATCGTCTTCACGCACAACCTCGTCTTCTATCACGAGCTCATGCTCGCCTGCGTCGATCGGACCATCCAGGTCCCTGCGCTGCCCTGTGTCATCCAGCAGGGTGGCAACGGGGAGTTCGGGATCGTGACGGTGGGCGACGCGCCGTGGATCGCTCGCAAGGTGAAGGAGCGCGAGCAGACGCTCGGGGCCATGATCGAGGACATCCCCGACGGTCTCGCCGTCTCCACCGACGATTATGGACGCAGGTGCACGGGATTCTACGCTGCCCTGCGCGAAACGTGGGAACGCGCGGTCGAGGAGATCGTCCTCAACGACGTCGTCCGCCGCTTCGGCTCGAACGTCGGCACGTTGCGCCTGGGCGGCGTGGACGTCAGCGACGACGACTTCATGCTGGTCCACCGGGCGATGTCCCGCGCATCCGAGCATTCGGGACACGACCAGGCCGCGGGGCGGCAGGTCGACACGCCCGACAAGGCGCAGATGCAGGCGGATCTGGACGAACTCACGAGCTTCAGGACCGCCAAGACGAAATCCAACAGGACGGCCGAGGATCGCCGCAAGGCGCTCGCCGGTGCTCCGCCAAAGGCGGCGGTCGGCTAGGTCCGACCCGACGCCGAAGCCGGAATTCGCCACGCGGCTGATCACCCGGATGATCCGTTCTGATGTGGCCGACGTCCGTGTCACTCCGGGGCGGCCCGGACGTCGTCGCCCTACGTCGATCAGACCTCATCCGGCTCGGCTCCTCGACGGTTGGGCCGATCGGGCATCGGATCGGTTCCGAGGCGGGGCCCGATGGCCGCGCGTCCGCCGAAGAACCCGACCCGCGTGGCGTCCTTGCCGAAAGCCCGCTGGCGGGACGGGTCACGACGCTGGGCGGGGATCCCTGCCACCGCGCCACAGGCGGAGCGGGCGGGGGCCGCCGAGAGCCTGACCCGCCTCCCTGACGCGATGTTCGTCCTCGAGCATCGATCGGACGATGTGGCGCCTGAGGGCGGCAGGTCCCTTGTCGTCCCACAGCATGCGCCAGCCGCGATAGCGGTGCGGCTGCCACCGGATCCAGTCCCACAGCCTGTCGCGTTCCACCGGTTCGTCGAACGCGATGACGAGGAACGGCTCGGTCTCGCTGCCCCGGACCAGCGTCACGCAGGGCCGTCCGGCGGCCTCCGTCGGCACGGCCGTCACGGTACGCGCCTCCCTTGCGAGGCGATCGGCCTGTTCGCGCAGTTCAGACGCGAGGCGGACGTCGTCGTCCTGCTCGTCCTCCATCATGAGCGTCAGCATCTCGGGGCCCACGATTGGGGCCAGCCGCGCCCAGACGGCCCAGCGTTCCGGGCGGGTGAGCATCCATTCGTAGCGCTCGCGCGCGTCCTCGGCGAAGGCCGTCTCGAGCATCCATACCGGCAGGCCCGGCTCGATCTCGCCGTCCTTGTCCGCATGGTTGCGGACGAGGACGACGCCCAGGAAGTCCTCCGTGACGTCGTCTCGCAGCATCGGAACGAACGGGGCCGCTCGCTTCGGCGCTTCGTCGGGATCGTGTTCGTGCATCATCGTGAATGACCTCCTCTCGTTGGTTCGTTCCGTGCGTCGATCACACGGAACATGACGCCGTCCTCCTCTCAACCGTCCGCCGCATGGCGCTCGCACCAGGTCATGGACCGGAACCTGGGCTTCGCCGTACCGCCGTAGACCCGCACGACGATCCATTCGTATTCGTCGTCGAACGCCGCGGCGGACACCTCCTTCGACCAGTGCCGTCCGACGGGGTTCCACAGGTATCCCCGCCCCTCGAGAAGGTCTGCCGTCCCGGAAGGGGCGCCCACGGCGTCGATCGCCCACGTCGGCCTCGCTGCGGCTTCAACCGCCGCCTTCAGCACGGTTCCGCCGAACGGCAGGGGATGGTCCAGGAGGTGCAGGAGCGCGGTGACCTCGGTCGAAGCCCGGTGCGGATCGTAGAACAGGCCTATCTGCGTAAGCAGGTGCGGCAGGCCCCCGATCGTGAAGCCGTTGGCCTTCCACTCCACGTCGCACGTCGTGCAGACCCAGGGGCGTCCCGCGACGAGCGGCAACCGTCGCTCGATGAAGGGGCGATCGAACGACGCGTCGCTTGCGACGACGAAGTCCGCGTCGGCGATGAGGGATGCTGCCACGGGGTCCATGATGCTGCGTCCGACCAGGTCGGGGTCGGCGAGCCCCGTCATCCGGGTCACCTCCGGCGGGAGCGGACGCCCCGGATCCTCCAGCCAGTGATGCGGACGGCCGGTCATGACGATCCGTCCATCCGCATCGGCCCAGAAGCGCTGGAGCGCGAGTTCTATGATCGCGTCGTCCGCAAGGCGGCCGCCCGTCGTCTCGACGTGGACGGCGCACCCCGCCAGCATGCCGGTCCGGACGCCCCGAACGACGTTCCTGCGCATCGGCGGCATCCGGCGCAGGACGCGGAAGTCGTGGTCGCGGTCGACGAGCGACGCCATCGCCTCCATCGCTGCCGGCGAACCCAGGGCCACGACGTCGCTCACGCCGCGAACCTCTGCTCGATGTAGACGGACAGGCCCTTGGCGAGCGGCGAGCCGGGGTCGGCCGCGACCTGTTCGAGCATGTCCGCGACGGCGGGCGAGACAAGCGCCTCGGCCATGGGCGAGTTCGGGTCGAAGCCCTCCGTGATCTCGATCGCCTCGGCGATCGCCGGGCCGTGGCGAGCACGCAGCCGCGTCTCCGCCTCTGCCCGATCCTCGGCGACGACCGCGTCGAACGCCTGGATCGTGCCGCCCGCGCGCTCGTCGACGAGGAAGGACGTCCACAGCCTGGGGCGCTCCTCGTCCGTCCTCCCGGGATGATCGAAGTCGTCGCGGTCCTCCTCGTGCGGAGCGTGCGGAGAGTCCGCACCGTTGAACGACTCGTCCTCCCCCTCGTCCTCGTCGTCGTCGGCCATCAGGGCATCGAGGGTCATCGGGTCGGCGTCGAGACCGATGGAGAGACCGTGGAGCAGCACCGCCCGGAGGCAGTCCTCGCGCGCCATGCATGCCTCGATCGCCGAGCGCCCCCCGAAGAGCGCGCGCGGAGCGATCATCCAGGCGACGGGATCGTGACCGACCGCTTCGCGCTCGAACCTGGCCGCGGTGTCGGCCGCGACCAGCGCCAGCCGGATCAGGCCGCGGGTGGTCGTCACGACGATCCCGTCGTCCGCTTCGTCATGGTCCAGCGGGTCGATCATGAACGGCGGCAGCGCCGCTTCGACCGTATCCATCGTGGCGCGCGAGATTGCGTTGATCTGCATTGTTCGTACTCCCGACCGCCTGATGCTGCTCGGTATCCGGTTCGTCCGGTGGGCGGTGCTGACCGGACGCCCCCAACATAACGTCCATTAACTATAATACAAGATTTGTTGAATCAAATAATCTTGCATCAATAGATCTTGAATCTCATTGTACCGGCGGCGGCAGCGGACTACATCGTACCGCATGGAAGAAGCGGAAGCCCTGACGGTCATGAGCGCGTTGGCCCAATCGACCAGGATGAGGGTCTTCGTGCTGCTCCTCGATGCCGGGCCGGCGGGAATTGGATCGAGCGACATAGCCGATGCCGTCGGGGTTCCGCGCAATCTCATGAGTTCGCATCTGGCGGTGCTCAGCAAGGCCGGGGCCATCGTCTCCACGAAGAACGGACGCTCCGTCACCTACACCGCCGTCGCCGACGTCGTGGTCGCGCTCGGCGACCATCTGCTGGAGCTCGGGGCCAGGGCGGGGGCCGGAGGCTCTCGTTCCTGAGGCCGGACGGACCGTCATCGTCCAGCCCGGCGAACCGACGAGTGTCGGCCGTCGCCCGACCGAACCCGTCCCAAGCGGACCCGGATGGCTTCGGACGGGTCACCGCGGACTCGTTCTGCAGGACCGTGGTCGCGCCGCCCCCCGGCGAGTCAATCGAGGGACGGCTCGTGCTGGGACTTCATGTCGCGGGTAGAACCGACGATGCGGTTGCGGCATATGCCAGGTTCGTTTCGCTGGAGCTCGCCCCCGACCACCACGTCCAACGACCCGTGGAGGACCTTGCAGCATTCCTGAGGCGTGGAGATCCGTGCGGCTAGACGCCCTGGAGAAAGACGATTGCGCGGTTCATGTCGGTCAGCGACAGGACGTAGTGCAGGAAGGCGGGCGTCTCGTCGTTGGAGCGCTCCATCAAGGCGTTCAGGGTCGCCAGGTTGTCGACCTGCGACGGATCGAGTGCCGCGCGCTCTTGTCTGAGGGTCTTCTCGTCCGTCGACATCAGGTAGGTGATGAACTTGCCGATCAGTCCTGCGACGGGGTCGGAGATCTGGATGCCCGGCTCCTCCTTCGAATCGGCGAAGCGGTAGTTCTGCAACGGCTTTCCCCCGTCGTGCAGCGAGTAACCGGTCATCCTTGACTGGATGGTCCGTTCCACATCGAGGACGTGCACGGCGTTTTTGAACAAGGCGATGCGGTTCACGTAGAAATCGACGAAGCTGTCGATAAGCACGTTCGACTTCTCGTCCTCGAGATAGGGCAGCGTCGCATCCCTGGCGCCCCTCTCGATCAGGCCCTTCAGCATCTGATGGTTGAAGGGTGCGAGCAGGCTTCTGCGGGCCTCCAGCAGATCGCGCAGGTCGTTCATGAACGGCACCCGTCGACGGCCCACGTTGGGATACGAATGTCGACGATAGAGGGCCGCGACCTGGCTGACGTCCGGGCGGAGCACCGTGTACAGGTCGTTCTTGAGCAGGGCGTGGTGGATCCTCAGGGGACCGAGCTCGTCGTCGACCAGTATGGAGTCGACGATGTCGACCGTGGACCAGTAGAGCGGATCCACGGCGCTGTAGTGGATGAACAGCCCGCCGTTCAGCAGCCAGCGCAGGAACGTCGTCAGCCTGGGCGATCGCAGCAGCTGCAGGAAGCCGCCCTTGCCCAGATGCTCCAGCTTCAACTCCCTCACGGACGGCTGCAGCCTCAGCGAAGTCCGCAATGCCATCATGTCCAGCGACCGCACCGGGCCGCGATGCGCTATGCCGCCGAGCACGAAGCACATCGGCTCCGCGACGTTCAGCCCGTCCTGCGTGACCAGGAGGCGTCGGATGTTGTTGGTCTCGTCGTAGTAGAGGACGTACGCATCATCGGCACTGGTCAGACGGTGCGTCCGTATCATGACGTCTCGTATGACGTTGATGTCCGTCATCCGGCGACTTCGTTCCGGACGCCCTCGCATCCCCGGCCCGCGTGCTGATCCGCCTGCGCGGTCGTGTTCCTGACGCGGGCCGTATGCGTCGGGCGGCCGGGCCCGAAGCGACGCGTCGTCCGCAGGGTCGGAACGACGATCGGTCCTGATGCATCGTTCCGAACCGTGGAACGCTCCGCGGATCGACGATGCATGCCGGAATCCCGGAGGGGCGTCAGCGACCGATCGGCGATCGGTCCCTTCACGTCCTCAGATCGATTCCGATGGCATCAAGCTCGGGCAGTATGAGCCTCTTCAGGGTTCCGGTGTAGCCGTCCTCCCCGTCGGTTAGCCCTTTCAGGAGGGCTATCTCGTCGTCGATGCACGTCTCCACGAACGCCGTAGGCTGACCCGTCGATCTCATGCGTTCGAGCTCGGCGATGCTCAGCTTGAGCTTCCTGAGGCTGGTCCGTGCTCTCAGGACGTACCTCGTACGGCTCCGCACGAGACCCTGACGGTTGAGACCGTAGACGTCGATCGACGACCTCGCCCGCCGCCCCGCGAGACTGAGTTCGGACATATCGATGCATCTGGCTATGCTCGCATCGTCGACGAGTTCGAAATTCAGGTAGTCGACCGGGTCGTCGACCGACGGATCTATGAGGAGCGCGATCTCGTCTCCCTCTCCGTCCTCGGCGGTCGCCCGGTCCCCCTCGTCGAGAAGGGGGAACAGTTCGCCCTTTCCGACCTTCATCGACGTGCCGTCGTGCATGGGCTGCGTCTCCTCGCGGTTGCAGCGGATGCAGGACGGCAGAAGGTTGCTCCAGACGGCGGCCATCCACCAGTATCCGGGAGTGCTTCGGCCGTTCGCCGTCTGGATCGCGCCTTTCGGGCGATGATGTTCGACATCGACGGGGGAGGTCGCGTCATAGTAGGATTCGCAATACGCGCACTTGCCTCCGAGGACGTCGTTCAGGACGCCTTTGACCCCCTTGTACGCCGTGAACTTGAACCCCTCGGCATTGCCGTCCTCGACGATGTACTTCCTGGCCTTCACCAGCTCCGCGTTTCTCGCGGCAGCGAGAAACGGCGGCTCGGCTCCGCGATCGATCTTCATCATGAGGGCGCGCGGCCTCCGAGTCCGAAGCGGATGATTTCGCGCACCCTGTTTCGGGTCCCGTCGCTGATCGCAACGCGAAGATTCGGGTCGTCCTCCGTATCCTTCAGGAACTTCGCGGATTCCTCCAGCATCAACCGTTCGCGGACGTTCCGGCCGAGTGCTTCGCGATCGCCCGTCAGCTGCCGGATCTCCTTGATCCGTTTGGCGACGCCCGGCGTTCCGGGACGAGACAGCAGATCGTAGTATTCGTTGAGCAGGGCTTCCGATGCCGGATCGATGGTGCTGTCGAGGCCGAAGATCCGGGATGTGAGCAGTTCGTCGACCTGCATGCCTTCGATGGGCGGCAGCGACTGGTCGATGACGATGCGCTCGGGGTCGTCCGCATCCCGCCGCAGCAGAGCGACCTCGTTGTTGTGGAGGCCGCGGAGTGCCAGGGGGTCATGCGTACTGGCGATGAACTGGACCTGCGGAAACGCTCCACGGAATGCCCCCACGATGCGCATGGTCCAGCTCGGATGAAGGTGGGCGTCGATCTCGTCGATGAGGACGATGCCGGTCGCGCTGGCGAGTGAATCCCAACGTTCGAACAACAGGCGCATGATGTCGGCGCACATCCCGATGACCGTCTGATATCCGGCCGACAGCTCGGACAGCGGACCGCTGTGTCCGCCGACGTTGAATATCACTCTCGTCCTCGTTCGTACGAGTATCGTCGTCCGGCTCCGAGGCAGCACCTGCTGCAGCACGTCCTGGGCTACGAGGAATCGCTTGTGATCAAGCTGGGCGAACCACGATCCGGAATATCGGACGCGGGCGATCGGGTCCATCAGCGCCTTGATGCGCGTGAACCGCGGAGCCGGGTCGGAGCGCTGACGCTTCCTCTCCGCGTAACGAAGGGCACCGTATCCGAGGACGATCGCGGAAGGGCGCTCCGTGCCGACGAACCGATCCTTGGAACGGTCGAAGACGAGTTCCACCGGTTCGTCGTTGTCCCAGAACCAGACCCTGACGAAGCCGTTGCGTTCGCCGACCGACAGGACGTGCAGGGGGCGGATGAGGCGATTGGCCTCGTTGGCACCCGCGAGCGTCAACGCGACCGCTTGGAGCAGCGTGCTCTTGCCTGTGGAGTTCTCGCCGAGCAGGACGAGCCAGGGCGATCGCTCCGAGTCGGGTTCCTTGAACTCCACGTCCAGATGCCGGAGCGCCTTGAAGTTGCGGATCTCGACCCGACGCACGGTCCTGGCGGTCAGGCGGTATGCCTCCTCGTCGGCCGCGAGTATCTCGTCGGCGGAGCGGTCCTCGCGACCGTGCCACCGCGATCGGTTCGCTCGATCAAGAGACGTCGGGTCGGCGGACAGCATCGCCAACGCCTGACGTGCGACTGCGGCATACGTGCGGGAATCGCCCGTGAGCCAGCCGGCATCGAGGTTCTGCTGATGGAGCTCCTCGGCGCGAGTCCAGATCGAACGACGAGCCCGTACGAGCTGATCGCGGTTCAGGTTGAACACGCCTATCGTCGCCTCGCCCTTCCGCGTCAGAAAGCGGGCGGAGCCGTCCTGCGAGAAGACGATGTGCTCGCTCGGTTCGTCGAAGCATGGGTCGATGAGGAGCGCGTCCTCATATGCACGCAGTTCGTTGATCTTGGACATGACGGGACCCCGAGGTCCATCGACGGGGAAGAGGGTTCGCTTGGCACGCGAGCAGGCGCTGCAGGCGATGTAGAGATTGTCCCACTCGGCGAGCAGCCAGGAATAATGCTGCGGAGAACTCTCGCCTGCGAGGTCGCTGGCGTATGCGATCGGTCGAAAGCGCTCGACTACGGCGGACGACGTCGCGCCCACGTCGCTCTCGCAGAACGCGCACTTGTACTCGAACAGCTGCAGGAGCGGCTCCCTCACCCGTCGGTTGATCCGTGACCTCAGTCCTGCGAAGGAGTTGCGTCTCGTATACTGGTCCGGATCCTGCTCCCAATTATGCATCTCCGCCCCGACCTGGTGGCGGTCCTCGTCAGAAATCGGATTGGGCATCTTGTGCCGATCGATGCGGATCAACTTCGGCCTCGGAATTCGTTGCGATCGGAATGGTCGGTCGGTCTAGCGGTAGTGGGATCGGGGATGCAACATCGCGAAGCCTCTTTGCCATGCTGCGGATCGGTGACCTTGCCGGTCTCGGTGGAGGTTCGAGCGATCACGCGGAACAATGCGGACGCTTGCCCGGGGATCGCGGCGGATCAACTACCGCGGCAACACCCTGCCGTTCGCGCCGAAGTGGACGGGAAGCGCGGATGCCTCGTACGAGATACCGCTGGGCGACCACAGCCTGTCGTTCAACACCAACTGGTCGATCCGCAGCCGGATCTTCTTCAACCCGGACAAGCGGCCCGAGTCCGACGATCCGTCACGAGCGATCGGCAACGTTCGGGTGAGCTACGGGCAGGCCGACGGCAGCTGGAGGCTGAGAAGCTAGCCGAGGTGACTGCTGCGATCGAGGCCGAGGTAGCGACGGACCCGGAATTCTACCGGGAGATCGCGCCATACCCACTGAACCTCGACGTGTTCATGAAGTCCTCGGACGCGGCGGACGCCGCGCGCGCATCGTTCGATTCGGGCTGCGCAAAGGGAAGCGTCAGCCATCGCTGAACGGCCGGATGGTCGCCTCGCCCTGCACACTCTGCTACCGGATTGTTTTCTGCCCGGGCTGCCGGGCTTGGACTTGCGGAGATACGCCAATTGCCGAGGCTCGGGGTGGATGAGATCGGCGCGGTGGAGGCCGCGGTCGAGCGGATGGCACGGAACCTGGCTGTCGGCTTCTCGGCGCTCAGCTACGCGGCCGTCGACAAGACCCTCCTCGGCGCCACCCTCGGCACAACGCCGTTTGGTTTCAATGACGTCTGCTTGGACGTCGCCGCGATACGCGCGTGCTACTATTCGGACAGTCGAACCATCGCGCTGGAGGGAGAGACCTGGCACACCGGCCAGACACTGGACGCGGTGAAGCTGGACGCTTTCCGCACCTGGGTGACAGCCGCGCTCGCGCACGAGGCGTGCCACCTTCTGCAGCATCGCCAGGAGCCCCACAGGTTCGGACCGAAAAGCGAGGCGGGGGAGGCCGACGCGCTGTCCCGCAAGGCGAAAAGCACCGGCCTGCCCGCGGACTACGTCGCCTATGTCTCCTGCGCCCTAGAGATCGAGGCCCACGCCACGCAGTTGGCCGCCGAGCTTAGGCCGGCCGGTCAGCTGAGCTATGACGCGTTTTTCGCAGCCGCAAAGGCCAGCGACTTAGTGGCGCACGTCAAGCGGAAGTCGACCTCGTCGGATGGCGACCCGTGGCCGGCGTGGGACTTGCTCGAGACGACGTTGATCGACGGGGCGTGGGCCGCGTCCGAGATGATGTGGGGACGCTAGGGGGTCACTTGGAGAGTCCGAGCGCTCAGCTCGCGTAGATTGCGAAGCACACGACCAGCAGGACAAGCGGCAATTGGGAACGGCGCTGGCGCCCGTCTATGACCTGCAGGCGCGCAAGTCAGAAAGTCTACCGGAGCGGCCGGAACGGCTGCAATTGTCGCAAGCGGCCATTCGCCGCGTGGTGCGCGGACGTCCGGGCCTGGTCGGAAGCTGCCGCGATCCCGTGTCTGAAAACACGATTTCCGATGGCATTGCTGGAACCATGGACCCGGCCATTGATCGAAGCCCAGCGGGGGCGGCAAACCCTGACGCCTTGCCCAAATAGGCGGAAACCCGATTCTGGGGTTTTTTCGTCACTGCCGATCGTTAGCGTACAACCAGGTCCGTTTTTATGTACTGACCCTTATGCCGAAGATAGGTCGATCGCGGAGGGCGCCTTCGTCGTTGTCAGGGCGAGCCGCCCATGCTCATGTGAGGCCATGCAGGAGGAAGACGACGAGCGCGAAGCCTTCGACGCGGCGGGCCTCGCAGCCGCGATGGCCGCCGGCGATACCGACGCCTACGCGCAGCGCGCTATGCGCACCCTTGACGAAGGCGGCTGGACCGCATTCGTCGACGGCGTGATCGCTGCCCACCGCCGGGGAGACCTCGACCTGTCCGCCTTGCTGGAGGGGTTTGTCGACCGCCGGGTCGGCTACGGGACCCAGCGCCTCGTCGGGCAGGCGGTTCCGCGAAGCGGCATCTTGCTCGCGGGCGTGATGCGGTTGGATGCCGCAGCTGCCGCGAGGAGAGAGGGCGAGGCGTCGGCCCACTGGATGAGCACCGCGTTCGGCGAATGGTGCCAGGCGTCCGGGAACAACGTCGACGTCGCTCTCGCCGGCCTGCGCTCGGGCGACGTTCCCAGCCGTCTCGCTCGACCCGCGGTCGCGGCAGCGCTGCTTCTCGACCGGGGGCGCTTCCTGCCGATCGTGCTGGCGATGCTCGATGGCAGCGTCGATGCGGAGCGGGACGCTGCCGCCGAGTTACTCGGCCGCATCGAGGACCTCGCGCCCGCGGACCTCGACGCGAGCGTCGTGGGGCTCGAGCGTGCCCTGGCCCGTGCCCGGAATGACCGGGTCAAGTCGCCATTGAGGGCCCTGCTGCAGATCGCCGTACGCGATGCCGCCGACGGGGACGTGGGCCTGCGCGCGCTCGCCGAAGTTTCGCCCCGTGCCGACGCCCATGTGCGGGAGGCGGTGGCGATGGAGATGATGTTCGGTGCCGCGACGGCGTCTCCCGGACTCGCCCGTGCTGCGCTTACCTTGCTCGCTGATACGAGCGCCGACGAGATCGCCGCCATCGAGGGCATCGACCACGTACTGGCCGAGAACCTCGCGGGTCCGATCGCCGCTGAGGCGGCGCAGCTGGCCGAAGTCCTGCTCCGAAGCGGCGCGGCGACGATGAAGCGGCTGGACTCCTACCAGCACCGGCTGCTGACGTCTGGCTCGGATGCGATCGCCGCGACCGTGACGCGCTGGCTCCGGGCGGACGAACTGGGGCTGCATGCCGCGGTGAGGGACCTGTGCCTGGCGGTCCACGGCGAGCCGCTCACCTTCGAGCTCGACTTCTCCGGCGAAGGCCTCACGGCGGCCGAGGCGGTGCGGATCGCGCGTCGTTTATGCGGGGTGCTGCTGCTCGCGCCGGAGTCCGCCGCCTCGATCATGGTCAGCCTGATGTGCACGGGCCCGGCGGACGCGATCGCGGCGATCGCCTCGATCCTGTGGGACCCTCTGCTGATCAGTTATTGGAGCGGCCCGCGCAAGTATCTCGAAGCTGTCCTTCCCACACTCCCGCCTCCCGCCGCCGAGGCCGTCGCCGACGCGATCGCACGCCTGGACCGCTACGCCGCCGCGGTCGAGGCGGTGCGGGACCTGCCCGAGCTGAGGCCGTCCCAGCATCACCGCCACCTCGTCGCCATCAAGCGCCGAGAGGAGCAGCTCGCGATCGAGAAGGCCGCGCGGGAGGGATCGGTGCTCGCCTCGCTGTTCCCGATGTCGGTCATGCTGTTCGGCGACAGCGCGATCTACGACGTCGTCACCGAGCCGGGCAGTTCCATCCGCCAGGAGACGCCGCTCGGCATGCACGAGTATTCCCATGAGCTCCCTCGGCTGGATGTGATCGATCCGTTCGGCACGTGGTACCAGCGCAGGACTATGATGGGCGACGGGGGCGAGGAATGATCCCGATCGTACGGGAGTTCTTCCGGGGGCTGCGCGAGCGTGACGAGCTCGACGCCATCATCCCCGAGCTGCTCACGGCGATGGGGATGGAGGTGCTCTCCCGCCCCATGGTCGGAACGCGGCAGTACGGCTCTGACGTCGCAGCGGTCGGCATCGACGACGTCGACGGCGTCCGCAAGCTGTTCCTCTTCTCGATCAAGCGCGGCGACCTCAACCGCCGCGAGTGGGACGGGGACTCCGACCAGGCGCTGCGGCAGTCCCTCAACGAGATCAGGGACGCGTACCTCGCCGGCGTCGCCCCCGAGCACCGCGGTCTGCCGGTCGTCGTCGTGATCACGGTGGGGGGCATCGTGCTCGAGAACACGCTCCCGATGGTCAACGGCTACATGGCGGCGGAGACGAGGCCTGGATACGAACTCCGCCTCTGGACCGGCGACACGCTGACCATGAAGGTGGTCAACGGCGCGCTGCGCGAGGAGGTCTTCCCAGCCGGACCGAGGACGCTGCTCCGTCGTGCGGCCGCGCTGGTCGAGGAACCCGAGACGTCGGTCGCGCAGTTCTCCCGGTTGATCCGCGAGGTGGCGACGGACGATGCGCAGGAGCCGGTGGCGCGCGTGCGGACGTTGTATCTGGCCCTGTGGATCCTGACCGTATGGGGGCGCGAGGCGGGCAACCTGGAGGCGCCGTACCGCGCGAGCGAGCTCGTCGTCCTGCAATCGTGGGAGCTGCTGTGGCGCGAGATCGAGGACGACCGTGGGCGCAGGCTGTCGGCGAGCCATGCGTTCAACGAGGTGACGGCGCTGCATCTGCGGATCTGGGGGGAGATCTACGACGACAAGGTACTGCCGCATGCCGGCAGTCGCCACGCGCTGAGCTTCGCGGTGTGGTCGCACGAGCCCATCGACATCAACCTCGCGCTCTTCGACACCGTTGGCAGGATCGCCATGGGCGGCCTGTGGCGGCTCTGGCTCGACCCGACGTCGGCCGCGGCGTCAATCGCGGTGGAGCAGCCGGGTCCGGAACTCGGGGCGATCGCCGGCGCGCTGGCGGCGACGGTGTTCTCGAACCCGGCGCTGTTCACTCCTGCCACCGAATACCAGGGCGTCGATCTCGCGCTCGCACTCTTGCTCCTGGCAGCCCTGCCGGACACCCGGCCGGCGGCGGCGTCGTGGGTCCAGCAGCTGTCGCGCGCGACGCGGCTCGGCTTCGCGCGCCGCGCGCAGTACCCGCTGAGGATGGGCGACTACGAGACGCTCATTCGGCAGGAGGCACTGCGCGACGACGACCGCTGGCTGGATGCGACTTCGGCGACCATGATCCAGCCGCTCCTGGCCGCCTTCGCCTGGGGCCTGGGAAAGCAGGACATCGCGACCGAGATCGATGCGTTCCAGAAGGACGAGCTGGCACACGCCAACTTCCAGGCGTGGGTCGTGAACGCCCGCACCGAGGACAAGCTGTGGTCGGTCGGCGGCCTCGTGGGTTCGTCCCGCGGAAGCCTCGTGATCGGTGATAAGGCGTCAGAACTGATCGAGGCGCTTCGCGGCGAGGTCGCGGGCAACACGGCCCATGCCCAGCTGTCGGCGATACGGCTGGGCCACTGGCCGGTCCTGCTGCTGGCATGCCGGGTCAATCGGCTGCCGCCGCCACCGCAGCTCTGGCTGCCGCTGCTGGAGGACCTCGTCGCGCGGCCGGCGTCGAAGCGCCGCTTCTCCCTCAGGCAGAAGCGGCGCACGATCGGCAGGAGCCGCGTGCGGCCCGTTCTGTTGGCGGACGTGTCGCCGAACGCGCTGATGCTCGGTTTCTTCCGTGTGGCGACGGATGCGCCGAAGAGCGCGCACGGCGGAAGCGCCGGGTGAACCGTCGGCCGCTTACGCGATCAAGCGTGCGACACGGTTCCGGCCGCTCTCTGAGAAGAGGGATCGCCGACCGTGATGCGGCCTGGGCGGCCGCGATCTAACCGAAAGCGAGCGACCTGTCCGCGAGGCGTTCCGCGTCGACGACGGTGGCTTGATCGTGGTGTTCTGATGGTCGGCCATGAACGTCGCGATGAAGTAGTAGCCGTAGTCGTAGGTCCCCGATCTCGGTCGACCGTCCACCCGGCGGCTCAGGGCGCGTGCTGACCCGCCGTCCTCCCCGTGCGGCATCCCGTCGGCTCAGTCCCCGTGGATGCGGCCCGGGACCATCGCATCAGGCGGCGGTCCACCACGGAACGTTCAGGGCAGTCGGTTCAGATCGTTGCCCAATCGCCAGAACGCCTCGTTTCCGACGGGTGCCGCTGCGTCGAGAACCCGCATGACGAACCTTCTCATCAGCGGTGCGCATGCCGGCCACTCCGTTGCGATCGTCCACAGATGCCGACACGCCATGTCGTGATCCAACCCGGGATAGGATATCCGCGCGGCGTTCAGCCCGGATTCCACGAGTTCGCCGAACGCCAGGTCAGCCGGGGTGTCCGATCTCACGGCCCCCGCGAACGTTCGGCTGCAGCGCGAGGCTAGCGAGGCCAGTCGTCGCACGACGGGTTGTCCGCTCCAGGCGAGCGGGCCCATGACCCCGCGCCAAATGAAGGACTGCGGTTCCTGCCCATCGAGATCCGCAGCGGCGAAGACGTCCACGGCATCGACCAGTGCGGCCAGTGATCGGGCACGGTCGGGATCGAGGCCCCGGGCGGCGAAGGCGACGAGTCCGAGCCACGCCTCGCGATCGGTAGCATCCTCGGTCAGTCTGGCCATCGCCCGATCGATGATCTCGTTCCGGAACACGGCCGGGCCGTCCGACTCGAACACACCCACGGGAACAGCCAGGAGAAAGCCGCCGAGCGCGTCTCCCGCTTCACGGTTCCGGAGGAGCAGGCCGGGGTCGACGATCTCGCCGGCTTCGTCCCGGGCGAAGAACGCGTGGATGCGGGCAAGGAGTTCGTCAGGCAGGACCTCCGTCGCATCGATGTCGCCGAGCACCGCGGCCAGACCGTGCATCAGGAGGACCTGTGGCGTGATGGTGCCGGGATCGGCCTGATCCGCCGGACCGGCGGGCGACAGGACCATCTGATCGATCGACTGCAGCCTTTCCTCCCTGACGGGAAACGAGCCCACCAGGTCGGCCGGATCGAAGCCGTGCCGTTCGAAGGAGCGGACCAACCAGTCGGCGTGCAGCCAGCACAGCCTCAAGCGAACGTGTGGATCGATCGCGCTCCAGTCGGGATCGAGCTTCGTCCTCGCGAGCGTCCATTGGAGCATCTCGACGAGCAGCCGACCCCAGCGTTCGACGACATCGACGAACCTGGCGATGACGGCGACGATCTCGGCCTCCTTCCGTCCGGATTCGCGAAGCAGACGGCCCGTGCCGGCGAGTGCCATCGGCGTCCGCGCTGCGGCCACGACGTCATCCACCTCCGCTGGGGTCAGTGCCGAACCGGCCGGTAGGGACGAGGGCAGGGCGGCCAACCGGACGAACGCCTCGACCACGCCGACGGAGCGGGAGAGCGGGGTCCAGGCAGCCTCGCCCGAGGAGGCTCTCTCCAGGTCGATGCGATGATGCCATGCCATCTGCTCGGGACGTCCCGGTTCGAGATCCGTCAGGCTCGTGCCGCGATGGCGCCGGAGGGACTGGTCGACCTTCCTCGCCCTCCCCAGAGTGGACCTCGCCTCCGCCTCCTGCAGGATGGACGCGATCCGCGAAGGGTCGCGCAGCTGTGCGATCCGCTGTGCCGAGTCGCGAGCCTGTACGGGATCGAGATCCAACCTCTCGAGATGAGCATGCACGGCGTCCGCGATGTCCGCCGGGCGGGCCGCCAGCACCAGCGCCACGTCGATCTCCATCCTCGCCTTCACCGCGCCGGACACCGAGACTCCTTCCGCCGTCCGTCGGAGGATCAGGCGCCTGCCGTGATCGGTGCGCACGCTCGAGCGTCCATAGCGAACGGCTTCGCGCATGGCCCGCCAGAAGCGCCCGCTCGCCACGCGGTGGGACCTGATCACCATGCCCGTAGTGTAGCGGACGTGGTGCGGAAATATGCCCGCTGCCTTTACGCGTGCCGCGATCGGTGCGGGCAGTCTCTTGACGCGCAGGAACAACAGGCGCTCGTACGTCAGCGAGTCGATCCGGCCGATTCCCAGTCCTTCCTGCATCAGCGACCCGTAGAAGCGGGCGAGATAGTCTCCGATCGCCTCGACTATGTCCGGTCGCATGCCCGCCCTCGGCACGACCATCCGCTGCCAGCACCAGTTGAGGTAGTTGGTGCGGTGGGTCTCGTGCACGTCCCGCGGACCGCCGACCTCCCATGCCTTGTCGAAGCAGTGGCCCATCTGCATCGCCTCGAAGAGCCTCAGGTTCTCGTCCACGTCAGCGGTCGGTGGAAGGCGGAACAGCCGCCGGACCCGGACCGCCTCGAGCAGCCAGTCCGAGCGGGCGATGCATTCGTCTATCGGGCGAAGTCCGTCGGACCAGATCCGATGCAGGATCTCGGAGAACATGCGCATCGTGGAACGAGCGACGAGGTCCTCGTCGGGCCGGTCCTTGAGGAGATCGGCGGCGGGGCCGATCTTCAGATGGGGTTCGAGCGTCCGGGTGGCCGCGAACGCCCGCCTGACGTCGCTCAGTTCGGGCGTCTCCATCAGCCGGTGATCGACGACCGGTGCATCGAGCAGCGGTTCGAGGACCTCGTCGGTCGTGAACGGCAGCAGGCCGGCACCGGACTTCCGGAATGCCTTGAGCAGCTCGTCATGTTCGCGGCCTGACAGATCCTCCGAGGCCCGCATCGCCGACAAGACCTCGATCATGCTCACGATCGGGACGCTGCCGGCCGTCACGTAGCCCGTGAGGTTCCTGTCCTCGAACCATACCACCGCGTCTTCGGAAACCGGCAGTGAAAGCAGCTCCGCCAACTGCTGCTCGATCAACGAGCCGTCGTCCGCGTTCCCCGATTCCCCGTCTCCATCCCCTGAGTCGTCGTCCTCCTCTTCCGAACCGCCGCTCTCGTCATCCGAACGCAGGGGGAGCAGGTGGTACGTGCCGGCGAGGATCCCGTCCCCCACTCGCTGGGCGAGCGTCGCGGCGGTCGCAGCGAGTTCGTCGTCGTGCTGGGCGCTGGACAGGCTCGCGCGGACCTGTTCCAGCGTCGAGGCGTCGATCGCGAGCGTCACGTGCCTGACGATGCGGTCGAGCAGAACCGAGGACGCCAGTGCGATGACTGCCCGGGTCGAGACGGCGAGCGTGTTCGAGAGGTCGATCTGGGGTCGGGCGGAGAGTTCGGCGCCGTCGGCGAGCGACATCGCCTCCTCGCCGCTCAGGACCCCGGTCCTCAGCAGCATGCCGAGCAGATCGCGCAACGGACGGCCGGGGCCGTCCTCGTCCTCCAATCGGACGCACGCGACGTCGCTCGATGTCCATTCCCGCACTTCGATGGCGCGGTTCGACGCGAGACGCAGTATGCGCTCGTAGGCCTGGCGATGGTCCGGACCTCTGCGGACCGAGAGCTGCATCTGCTGTAGGATCCCCGGCAGTCGCGTGGAGATCACGACGCCGTTCGGATGCGATTCCAGTCTGTCCAGAAGACCGGCGCGCTGGCTCTCCAGCAGCGCGGTGACGTCGAGGTGCATCCGCCAACGCGGGAAGGGTGGCAGCGCATGGGGCGAAGCTGGTCGTCCACCATGGCGCAGCAGCCGGGGTTGGAGGGCCGCGGAGGATCCCTCCCCGAGTACGTCGTTGAGGCGGTGGATGCCCAGCAGTACTTCGGGACGCCCTCGCGCATAGAGATGAACCGGTATGGCGCCGGACATGTAGAGTTCGCGTACGCGCTCCTCGTCCGCCATCAGATCGCGGACGAACTCCTGCGCCTTGTCTACGGACACCGTCATTATGGCCGGGTCGCCTCCGGCCGCCCTCGCCGCGATCCGTGGCATGAGCTGCGAACTCTCCGCCTCCAGTCCGAGCTCGACGGCCTCGTTCCAGGCCGCCAGCACATGGGCCTCCTCGACCCCCGCCGACACCGCGGCACGGACGAGGTCCTTCGCGAGCGCCGGATCCGCGTGCCGCAGCCTCTGCGACCACTGCAGAGCGAGCGTCGACCCGAGGCGTCCCTCCTTAAGGGCGCGCTTGACGATCGGGGAGGCCTGTCGCACCGAGCCGACGCGTGCTCGGAGCTCCACTTCGAACAGGGCATCGTCCAGATGCCCTTGGGCGGCGAGGGTCGTGGCCTCGCTGATGGCGGTCCTGAACTGTCCGGAGCGCGCCAGGGCCTCGGCCTTCAGACGCCTCATGTCCGCGGGCAGCTGCGGTCCGAACACCGCCCCCTTCACGTCGAGCAGCTTCAGCGCCTTCCCGTACCTGCGGGAGTTCATCGCCGCCACGACCGCGATGCGGACGCCGTTGGCGCTTTCGTATGCCGTCAGGCGATCGATGTTGCGCTTGAGCACGGTCCAGCGGTTCGCACCGGCCGCCAGCTCGGCGATGGTAAGGCCGAAGGGATGCGGAGGCTCGACCGCGAGCAGCTCCTCGAGCAGGGCCTCGGCGGGGGCCCAGTCGTCGTGGCGTTGGGCATTGAAGAGGATCTCGGAATTGCGATCCATCCCGACGCCGCGGAAACGCGCCACCCAGAGCGAAGCCTCGGACCGCTGCTCCTCGCCCTGCCTGTCCAGGTGTCGCTCCAGGAAGTCGGCCGCGTGGACCTGGTCGGGATCCGAGGCGAGAAGCATGCCGAGCACCCGCACTTCGGGGGACCCGGTGCCGGCACGATAGGCGTCCTCGAGTGCGGATCGACTCGGTCCCAGATCGACGTCGAAGTCGCGCATGATGGCCCATCCCACGACCATCGCGTCCGCGGGATGCCGACCGAGTCTGGCGAGCGCGAGCCTGACGGCGTCGTCTCGACGCCCGTCGATGCTGGCGAGGATCGCCAAGCGCCACAGATCGTCGTCGGCGGACCTCGAATCGTCAGGAATGCCATCGAGCAGATCGATGGCCTCTTTCAGCCATGCCCTCGCCTGGCGATCGCGGCGAACGAGATCCGCATCGACCGGATTGGGCACCAGCGTCCATTCCGGTCCGAGGCTCGGCGACAGGGCGAGCGCGTAGCGGATGATCGCTCCCGCACGCCGCGTCGCCAACCAGTTTCCAGCGACCGTCTCGACCTTCGCGATCAGCTCGTGCGCTTCTTCACGCTGCCCCGAACCCAGTCTCTCCAGCGCGAGCAGCCGAAGGGTCTCCGGGTCGTCGGCGTTCTCGGATCGTAGCGACAGGAGCTCGGCTCTGGCGGCGTCACGTCGGCCGGCTGAGAGGAGCAGCGCCGAGCGAAGCTGCCGGCCCGCGATGCTCGTGGGATGGCCGAGGACGGCCAGTCCGTCCTCCGCATCGCCCAGTTCGGCCGCGATGCGGGCCGAGAGGCGTGGTTCGTCGGGCGAGTGACGGGCGTTCGCGGCAGCGTCGAGCGCCTCCGCCCTCGGCAGATCACCGTCGGTTAGCGCCGCAGATCCCTCCAGGCGCAGTACGCCCGCCTGTGCTTCACGGGTGAGCTGCCCCCACCGGGGTTCCGTCTGCAGGTCTTCCGCCAGAGCCATCACTGCGTCGAGGCGCCCCTGCCTGAGCAGTTCCAGCGCGTCTTCGACGCGTGCCGCGACCTCCCCCGACAGCATGTTCTGCAGTTCCGCCATCTGCGCGAGCACCCCGGCCTCGAGCATGAGGGGTGCCTGCGCGATCCGGGCCGTGGGCGGAGCGGCCGGTCCGCAGATCGAGTCCGCCCAGTGCTCCTTGAGGTAGGTTGCCGCTAGGCGTCGATGAGGTACCAGCTTCGTCCTGAGCCTCGTCGGGCCCCAGATCTCGTAACGGATGCCAAGCCTGCGGAACCGTTCGGCTTCGGACGGTATCTGGTTGATGATCTGCATGCGCGCCATGTTCGTGGCGCTGGTCGCCAGGATGAACCTGCGGATCCGGAAGCCACTCCATCGTTCCGACCAGTGTTTGAGCATCTCCTGGGACCAGTCGGCCAGATCACGCGGCGTGATCTCCGCATATCGCTTGCACGAGACCAGATCGCACGTTCCGTCATCGTACGTTCCGATGGCGTCGACTCCGAAGTCGGCCTGGCCCGACGTTCCGTGCTGCCCGGCGAACACGATGCCGTCCTCCTCCTGCAGGAGATCTACCAGCAGCCGTTCGAAGCGCTGGGCATCCAGCTGATGGAACGGCGGGGTATCGGCGTCGTGAATCGGCGGGGTGGGGTCGGACGCGGTCACGCTACGGGTTCTACGCCGTAAGCGGGGCAATGTTCAATGTTCGTTCCTCGCAGGTTGGCCGGCTTCACGGGAGGTTGCGGACATCGATGTCAGCGTTTTTCGGCAGGTCGAGATACGGGTATCGCGTGACCGCGGATGAAGACGAGGAAACCTATGACGGCGATCTGACGTGGCCGCGGCCGACAAGAAACGTGTCACCCCTTCAGCATCGGAAAGTCGAGTGCGTTCAACGAGGTCGAACGAGACAGCCGGAGGCTTAGATATCGGTCAAGCAGCGTCCACGCCCTCTCGGCGATTTCACGGACGGTCGGACCCGGGACGTAGACGCGGTCACCATGACGTGCGGCGCGTGACTCGTCGGTGAGCAGCTTCACGTACGGCTTGTCGACGTTGAGGGCCTCACGGCATCGGGCCCAGCAGGCAGCGCTGGAACCACCCGTCAGCATCCTGACGACGGCGTCCGCGACCCGACCGGCGGCGATCGGGGCATAGTGGGGCCATACTAGCATGATGGGCAGATCGGATAGCGTTCGCGCCAGAACGATGTCCGATATGACGAGGTCGATAACCGCTTCCTCGCCATGGTCGGCGACCGCCCTGCAGAGCCCGCTCAGACCACGATCCGCCCAGAGCAGACGTTTCACCTCGCCGTTGGGCAACGTCACTTCATCGATGAACGGAGAGAACGCTATGCCTTCGGCGATGGTGGCGAGAACCGTCATGATCCGCGCCAGATCGTATGCATAGCCGAAGAGCTGATCGGACGTGGTCGCCTCGAACTCCGCGACTTGGACGTCCACGAATATGACGCTGTCCACGATTCGGGCCGTGAACGTGGCGTCGGGGTCCTCTTGTGCACCCGTTCGGTTCACCGTCGGATTGTAGTCCGTGGTCAACTCGTAGTCTCGAGGAAGAACGAAGCCGCGGTACTGTAGGGTGGGCATGTTTGACCTGTCCTCGATTGGTGACCGTCACGATGGACTCTTGGACGCGACATCTCAATCTCGAGCCACCATCGCGACTGGACTCGATGCTCATGACGGCGGCCGAAGGAACAGGACGCCACCATCAGGTTCAAGACGCTGGGTTAGGCATCTTTGCAAAAGCCGTCATTGCTCTACGGCCGCTGTAGAGGGCTCGCCAATGGATCCGGATAGGAGCGCCCGAACTTACGATCGTCGTGAGTTCGGTACTCACGCGGTCGCACCCGCCTAGTTTCCGTTCGGTCGTATGGATCTCATGAAGGGGCGAGCAGAGCCGGTTCTGCGCTGGTCTCGTAGCGTTGATGCATTCTTTGCCGAACCAGCTTCTGGCTCGCGAAGTCCGCTCCGGGCCTAAGCTACGAGATCTACTTCTCAGGCATTGCTTGCAAAATTCTAGGCCTCGGCCGCGCTGGAAAGGCGTAATAAGGTTGCGCTAGGGGCAAGGTCAGGTAGCGCCAACACGAGAGTGGGGAAAAATGGTGCCCGGAGACGGGGTCGAACCGCCGACACTGCGATTTTCAGTCGCATGCTCTACCAACTGAGCTATCCGGGCACGTCCGGTCTGGGACCGGAGAAGCGTCCGACCTTGCGATCGGAAGGGCGCGTTTAGTCGGGGTCTTCGGCGCTGTCCAGCCCCGTTTGCGAGATTGACCGGCCGGGAATGCGATAGCCTTCGCCGAGCCACTGCAACAGATCGCGGTCGCGGTGGCGGCTCGAGCAGAACGGCTTGTAGTCGGCGACCGCGGGCTGATCGCAGATCGGGCATTTGACGGTTGTCATCGGGCGCTCTCCAGTTCGTGAACGACGCCCGTACGGCGCGCGAGTTCCGCCAGCCAGACCGGGCGCGCCATCAGGTGTGCGTGGACGCTTGCTGGCATGGTGTGGCGGCGCGAGGCGGTCGGCGGGGTGCGTTCGAGCGTGCGGAGCGTCGCACGCGCCATAGCGCCGACTGGATCGCTCCGGAGGATTTCCGGGATCGAGGCGCGCGGGCGGGGGCGGACGATCTGGAGGAAGCCGAAGCCGTTCATCGCTGTCCGTTCGAACGGTTGCGGCAGTGATTCGTCGATCGCTGTGGCGACAGAGTTTCGCTGTGCCTTGCCGGCGAGGGTCGGGAAATCGATCCCGATCGAGCCACCGATACCGTGTCGACGAATCGCGCGCGCCACGGCATGCGCGGCGGCGATCGCAAGCGTATCCAGTGGTGGCGCGCCATCGACGTCAAACAGCGTCATCGCGGGTGTCGGCGACAGGCGGAGCGCGCCGAGCGGGAAGACGATCTCCCCACTCACAGCCTCGTCTAGCAGTTCGGACCAGCCTGCCGCCTCCAGCGCGTCGGGTTCATGCGCACGCGGGCTCAGGACGGGCAGGCCGGTCGCCACAAGGCGCTCGTGCAGCGTCGGGGCGGGTCGGGGGGGCAGATCGGTCGGGACTGCCTTGGCAAGCTTCGCACGGCCCGCTTCGGGCAACGCCTCGCGGACGATCTCGACGGTTAGGCTGGCGCCCTGCGTGATGCCGGGGGGGAGAAAATTGATCAGCGCCTCGCCGCCGTCGAGCGTCACGCGGCCACGACGGCCGGGAAGCAGTTCGACGAGCCGCGCGCGGGCGATCAGGCCGACCTTCAGCGCGTTGCCGTCGTCGAGACCGATCGCCGCTTCGAGAATCTGATCATTGTCTACCAGCGCGGCGCGCGCTTCGCCGATGCCAGCCTCATAAAGCCACTTGAGGCCGGTTTCAGGCAAGCGCGACGCCAGCCGTTTTCAGCAATGCGCGCGTTTCGAACAGCGGCAGGCCGACGACGCCCGAATGGCTGCCCGACAGGAAGCGCACGAACGCTTCCGCGCGGCCCTGGATCGCATAGCCGCCAGCCTTGCCGAGCCCTTCGCCGCACGCGAGATAATCGTCGATCTCGGCAGTGGAGAGCGGCTTGAACGCGACGATCGTGTCGGCGATCCGGGTCCGCACCTTGCCGGCCGCGTCGATCACGCAGACCGCGGACAGGCAGTGGTGACGCCGGCCCGACAGCTTGCCGAGCAGATCGCGCTGGATCTCAAGCGTGTCGGCGGGTGGCAGGATGCGGCTGCCGAGTGCGATCGTCGTGTCGCCGGCGATGACGATCTCGCCCTCCGCACGCGCAACGGCGCTGGCCTTCTCGACCGCGAGGCGAAGCGCATAGGCGCGCGGCGGTTCGGCCTTGCGCGGCGTTTCGTCGATGTCGGGAGATTCCACGCGCGACGGCACGACGCCGAGCCGCGCGAGCAGATCGCGGCGGCGGGGCGAGGAAGAGGCCAGGACCAGCATTGGTGCCTCGTTATAGAAGCGGTGAGCGCCTAGACGCCCACGTCTTGATGTAAAGCAGTGGGCGCCGGAGCGCCCACGGGCTTATTTGAAGCGGTAGGTGATGCGACCCTTGGTCAGATCGTACGGGGTGAGTTCGCACAGCACCTCGTCACCGACCAGCACGCGGATGCGGTTCTTGCGCATCTTGCCGGCGGTGTGACCGAGAATCTCGTGGTCGTTTTCGAGCTGAACCCGGAACATCGCATTGGGGAGGAGTTCCACCACGCGGCCGCGCATCTCGAGCAGTTCTTCCTTGGCCAAATATAATCTCTGAATTGGGGGAATTTCGGGACGAGCGCCCTTACCGCAGGTTCGCGAAAAAGGAAAGCTGGACGCGCAACGGACGACGATCGCGAAATCCCTCGCGGACGCCGGGCCATGCCTGCCTCTGGAATATGGGGGCGAAACAGCGATTCGACAAGCGCCACCTGATCGCCAGCACGCGATCGCCAGCGCGCTCATGCGGCGCGGCGTAGCGTGTGGCGATCGCCGTCGGCGGCGACATGGCCGAGGCGGGTGAGCGCGGCGAGCGTCGCGGCGATCCGCGGGCTCACTTTCCGGCCTTGTGCATAGCGGCGCGCGATCTCGTCGCTGGTCAGGCCCGCGCCGCCGCGCAGGTCGGCAAGGACCGCGGCAGTCTGGCCGATCGCGTCGCGCGGAAAATAGGGTTTTCGCACGCGCGCGGCGGGAAGGTCCGCTTCGATCTGCTCCGCGCGCGTCGGCAGCGGCAGGGCGGTCAGCCCGGCTCGTGCGATCTGGTAATCCGGCCGCAACCAGCGGACCCGCCCGGCCTTTTCCTCCGTGTGGCGCTCAGCGTTGAGCGCGACGAGGTGCGCGACGATCGCGGTGTCGTCGATCGCGGCGGGCCAGCCATAGGCGGTGGCGACGGCGGTATCGATCCGGTCGTGGAGCTGGCCGAGGATATCGATGCGACCACGCTGGCGTTGATCCTGCGCGACGAAATCGAACGCCACGCCCGAGCGAAGCCGGGCGAGCAGATTGTAGAGGCCGGTCATCGTCAGGTCCGGATGCGTGTCGAGCACGTCCTTGCGGGCGGCGTCGAGTTCTTCCGCAAGGGCGCCGATCGCCTCGCGCTGGTCGGGCGTCGCATCGGGAAACGGAAACGAATCGATGATTCGCGACTTGGTATAGCGGTGGCCCTGATCGAACCGCGCGACCCCGATCAGCCCGCAATTGGCGTAGGTCCATTGCAGATGCACCCGCGACGACAGCACGCCCAGCGAAAACGCGTCGTCGAGCGCGAAGCAGACGACCATGTGGTCGGGCGTCGTCGCCGCAGGCAGGAATTGCAGGATGCGGTGCTTGGCGGTCTCGGTCGTGCCGATATAGCGCGACAGGCCGTGCAGCGCGGGGCGGAACGTGCGGCGGGGTTCGCCGAAGATCCACCAGCGATCCTTGAAGGCGGCCCGCCGATTGGTGTCGCGCACCGGCTTAACCGTCATCAACAGGTGCTGGTAGATCGCGGGGAACGTCGTGCGCAGCGTGGTCTCGTCATGGCCATAGGCATCGATGACCCAGCGGTCGGTGGGATGCCGGACGAGATCCGCGCCACCGACATAGCGCCTGATGATTCCGGTCGCGGCGTCGGGCGAGATCGCGAGCAGGTGGCGTGCCTGCGCTGCGGTGAGGACGAACCCGCGCGCCGCCAGCATCATGCCGTTGCACGACAACCCGTCATTGGCCTTCAGCGCGAACGCCGCCGCCGTATTGGCGCCGATCGAAAGGTCCGCGTTTAAGCGTCCGGTCGTCACGATGAAGTCCAGCATCGGCGCGTCGCTGTCGAGCGCATGCTCCGCGGCGATGTCGAGACGCTGGCCAACCGGCGTGCCGCGTTCGACGACGGTCATCGCGATCCGTACCGCCGCGGCATCCGTGGTTGCCTTGGTCCACGGATGGTCGGGAATCGCGAGCACGATACCGATGGGGGAGGGACCGGCGATCCGCCTGGTGATCACCCGGCGGCTGAATTCCTGCGTGATCGAATTCGTCGTGACGAAGCCGAACCGCTTCAGCCGCGTATCGGCCTCGGTCAGGCGGGCGGCGGCGCGATCCCACCAGTACATCACGAAATCGGCGGAACGGTTGATCTGGGGATGCGCCGTCCACAGCGCAGTCAGATAGCGTTCGCCCAGCGCGTTGCGCATCGCCGTGCCCTTGCCGATGAAAGGCGGATTGCCGACGATATAGTCCGCTTCGGGCCAGTCGGGGCGGCGCGGGTTCGTCAACGTGCCATCCTCCGCAAGTCCGTCACGGGCCAGAACGGCGTCCATCGTGCGGATATTCTCCAGCTTTTCCAGCACCGGATCGGCGATCGTGCGGCGGTTGCGCAACTGCCATTGGAGATAGCCGAGCCACAGCACGAGTTCGGCGATCGCCGCTGCGCGTGGGTTCAGTTCGAGCCCGAGGAAATGGCGGGGATGGACGGTGGCCGTCTCCAGCGCGAGCGCCTCCTGGCCGCCCAGATCGGCGAGCACCTCGAGCACGTCGCCCTCGAGACGCTTCATCAGTTCGAGCGCGACGTAGAGGAAATTGCCCGTGCCGCAGGCGGGATCGAGCACCGTCGTCGCGGCGAGCCGTTCGTGGAAGTCATGCACCGCGCGGATCGCCGCGGCGGGGCGCGACAGCCGCTCGCGCTCGACCGTGCCGAGCACCTGCGTCTCCCATTCGCGCTGAAGCGGTTCGATGATCGTCGCGACGACCAGCCGCTCGACATAGGCGCGGGGCGTATAATGCGCGCCGAGCCTGCGCCGCTCGACCGGATCGAGCGCCTGTTCGAGCAACGTCCCGAAGATCGCCGGCTCGACTTCGGTCCAGTCGTGGTGCGAGGCTTCAAGCAGCTCGCCAATCTCCTCGCGGCGGAGCGGGATCGCGGTGCGCTCGGCAAACAGTCCGCCATTGAAGCGACGGACCTTGCACCGCATCGCGAGCGAGTAGCCGCCGGTGTCCATCGCCTGCCACAAATCCTCCAGCATCGGTGCGAAGCTCGACGGATCGTCGCGCGCGTCGGTGAGCATCTTGGTGAAGCTGCCGCGGTCGAGCAGGTCGGCGCGCTGGGCGAACATCGTGAACAGGCAGCGCATCAGGAAATGCGCGACGGGTTCGGCGGCATGGCCGCGGTCTTCGAGCCGTTTGCTGACCTCGGCGAGGCGGCGGGCGATGTCACGCGTGACGATCGCGGCGTGGCGCGCGGGATCGAGCGCATGTGGATCGAGCCAGATCTGCCTCAGACGCTCGCGGATCGCCGGGTCGCGCAGGTCGTCGAGATACAGGCGGAAGCCGGCGCGATCGGGGAATTGCCGGTACGCCTTACCCTGGCCGGAGAAGTCCGCGAACAACTCGATCGCATGGCCGACGTCGCAGACCAGGATGAACGGCGGCCAGCCATGGTCGGTCGGCAGGGCGCGCGCATATTGCTCGGCCTGTTCGCGGGCGTTGCGCATGAGCACGTCCCAGCTGCGATGCGCGCTGCGGCGACCGCGGCGGTCGGTATCGTCGGAGGCGGGGATGCCCGGCAACGAAGCCTGTTCGAAGCTTTTCGCGGCGCCCGCGACTTCCTTCAGGCCACCGCGTTCGCGGCTCTGCTTGGCTTCGAGCACGAAACAGCCGCGGCGATAGAGGTCGATGCGACCGTTGCGCTGGACGCCTCCGATATCCTGCAGCCGGACGGCGCGTTCGAAGACATAGTCATTGCGGTCGTGCGTCGCGTCGGCGGGATCGGGCACCGGCACGTCGATCAGCCGGCAGAGTTCGGTGAGGAAAAGGGGGAAGTTGGCGCGCTCGGCGCCGCCTTCGTTGGCCCGCCAGCGGGCGATGAAGGTGTCGACGTCGGAAGCTGCGACCGGGGTGTTCATCCGGTCGCAGCGTAAGTGAGTTCAGGCGGCCGTCATCCGGAGGTAGGTGCGATCCTGAGCAAGTCCGCAAACGTTCCGCGTCGGATTGCTCCGAAACGGATCAGCGGGCCCTACACACCGGTTAGCGCGGCGGGCACCAGGAGAGCGCAAAGGGCGACGCGGCAAAGCCGCGCCGTCGGTCGGATCGGGCGTTGGCCCGTCCGCCGTTCGGTCGCGCTTGCTGCGGCTTGCGCCTCAGCCTCCGCTGCCAGCCAGTGCTGCCAGCAACAGCAGCGCGACGATGTTGGTGATCTTGATCATCGGGTTCACCGCGGGGCCGGCGGTGTCCTTGTAGGGATCGCCGACGGTGTCGCCGGTGATCGCCGCCTTGTGCGCTTCGGACCCCTTGCCGCCGTGATGGCCGTCCTCGATGTATTTCTTGGCGTTGTCCCATGCGCCGCCACCGCTCGTCATCGAGATCGCGACGAACAGCCCGGAGACGATCACGCCGAGCAGCATCGCACCTAGCGAAGCGAAGCCGGCGGCCTGGCCCGCGACCGCGGTGATGATGAAATACACGGCAAGCGGGGACAGCACCGGGAGCAACGAGGGTATGATCATCTCCCGGATAGCCGCCTTGGTGACCAGGTCGACCGTCCGTGCGTAGTCGGGGCGGCTGGTGCCGAGCATGATTCCGGGGTTGTTGCGAAACTGCTCGCGGACCTCCTCGACGACCGCGCCGGCTGCACGACCGACCGCGGTCATGCCAAACGCGCCGAACAGGTAGGGGAGCAGCGCGCCGAGGAGCAGGCCGACGATGACGTACGGGTTCGACAGGCTGAAATCGACCGTGACGTCGGGGAAGTAGGTTGCGAGATCGGTGGTGTACGCGCCGAACAGTACCAAAGCGGCAAGCCCCGCCGAGCCGATCGCATAGCCCTTGGTCACCGCCTTGGTGGTGTTGCCGACCGCATCGAGCGCATCGGTCCGCTGACGAACATCATCGGGAAGGCCGGCCATCTCGGCGATCCCGCCCGCATTGTCCGTGACGGGACCATAAGCGTCGAGCGCCACCACCATGCCGGCCTGGGCGAGCATCGCGGTGGCGGCAAACGCGATGCCGATGATCCCGGCCAACTGGTACGCGACGATCACCGCGACGACGATCACCAGCGTCGGCAGCGCGGTGGATTCCAGGCTGATCGCCAGCCCTTGGATGACGTTGGTGCCGTGGCCGGTCTCCGACGCCTTGGCAATCGACTGGACCGGGCGGTGGTTGGTGCCGGTGTAATATTCGGTGATCCACACGATCAGCCCGGTGACGACGAGCCCGATCATCATCGACCAGAACAGGTCCATGCCGGTGAAGCTCTGCGTCAGCGAAGGTGCCGCCTGCGTCGTGAGATCGTCGGTCATGGGATCGAGGAACCCGGCGCCGCCGATCACCCGGTGGAGGTCGCCGAGCACGTACTGCGTGGCGAGGTAGATCGCCGGAATCGACAGGATCGTCGAGGTAAAGAACCCCTTGTAGAGCGCGCCCATGATGCTGCCGCCACCTAGCCGGACCATGTACGTACCGATGATCGAGGTGACGATGCACACCCCGCCGACGAGCAGCGGAAGCGTCATCAGCCGCATCAGTTCGGCACCGCTCGCCTGGATCAGCAGCGCGATCGAGATCATCGTCACGCCCAACGTGACGACGTAGGTCTCGAACAGATCGGCGGCCATGCCCGCGCAATCGCCGACGTTATCGCCGACATTGTCCGCGATCACGGCGGGGTTGCGGGGATCGTCCTCGGGAATGCCGGCCTCGACCTTGCCGACCAGATCCGCGCCGACGTCCGCCGCCTTGGTGAAGATGCCGCCGCCTAATCGCGCGAAGATCGAGATCAGCGATGCGCCGAACGCGAGCGCGGTGAGCGCCTCGACGATAATCCGGTCATTGGGCGCATGGCCCGCGGGACCGGTGAGGTACCAGAAGAACGCGCTGATCGCGAGCAGGCCTAGGCCCGCCACGAGCATGCCGGTGACCGCGCCGGACCGGAACGCCATGGTCAGCCCGGCTTGCAGCGACGTCCGCGCGGCCTCGGCAGTGCGCACGTTGGCGCGGACCGAAATGTTCATCCCGACATAGCCCGCGACGCCCGACAGCACCGCGCCGATGACGAAGCCGATCGTCGAGATCAGGCCGAGCGTGAAGAGCAGGATCGCCGCGACGATGACTCCGACGATCGCGATGGTGGTGTATTGGCGCCCCAGATAGGCCTTCGCGCCTTCCTGGATAGCGGCGGCGATGTCCTGCATCTTCTCGTTGCCGGGGGAGGCGGCGAGCACCTGTCGACTGGTGACGAAACCATATAGGACGGCGATGACGCCGCAGATCATGGCCAAATAGACGGTCGTCATACGGCGCTATCCCTCTTGTCAGGTCCTCTCCGGTCCCGACTTTGCCGAGTCCCGAAGGGGGAGCCTATCAGCGCGGGGGTATTGCGCAAGTTATCCGCGTGGGGCGTGCTCGTAACCTAGACTTGGCGGGAGCGGGACGCAGGTGCCGGAGTCGTGGAGGGTGAGGCCTGATCCTGCCGAGAACACGCCGATGCGCGTGGCGTCGGTGACGAAATCTTGCGGTGCAGCAAAAAGGAGTTGGTAGTCGTCGCCGGCGGTCGCTGCGGCCAACCGGTCGCCCGAGAAGGCTTCGTAGGCGTCGGAGAGGGGGACGCGGGCGAGATCGATCGTTACCGCGAGACCGCTGGCGCGTGCCATGCGGGACGCGTCGATGAGCAGGCCGTCGGACACGTCCATCATCGCGTGGACGTGGGGGGCGAGGATGCGGCCGTCGGCGAGTCGCGGCTGTGGCCGGCGGTAAGCGGCGAGCAGTTCGGGCGGGCCATCCGCGCCGAGGGCGATAGCAAGTCCTGCGCCGGCATCGCCGATCGTACCCGTGACGTAGAGCGCATCGCCTCCTCGGGCGCCGTTGCGAGCGGGGGCGGCGGCGTCGCTCCCGAATGCGGTGACTGTAAGCACGCGGGGGGCGTCTGGGGGAAGGGTGACGGTGTCGCCGCCGATGATCCTGGTATCGAACGTCGTCAAGACTTCCGCGAGCCCCTTGAGAAACTCGCGATCCCACGCGTCGTCGCCGAGCGGATAGTTGAGGAGGATGCCTTCGGGCTTCGCCCCCTTGGCAGCCAGATCGGAGAGGTTGGTCGCGACCAGCTTCCACGCAACGTCCTGCGCGGGGTCGGTCGGGATGAAGTGGACGCCTTCGACCAGCGTGTCGGTGGTGACGACGAGCGGGCCCGCGTCGAGCAGCGCAGTATCGTCGTTGAGGCCGCGCGCTGCCGGATGCAGCGGGAGTTCGCGCAAGGCGGCAATGAACTCGGCCTCGGTCACGCAAATCCTCCCCGGAACGGGGAGGGGGACCGTCCGCAAAGCGGAGGGTGGAGGGGGCGTGCTGCGAGCGTTACGCCAGTGGGGTGCATCCCGGCCGCGAAAGAAGGTCCGTCGCGCTCAACCACCGGTACGCTTGCGGAAGCCCCCCTCCACCATGCTGCGCATGGTCCCCCTCCCCGTGCCGGGGAGGATTTAGGCACGCACGTCCTTGGCGATCCCGTCGAGCAGCCCGTTCACGAAGCCCGACTCGCGCTTGTCGTAGAACGCATGCGCGACGTCGACATATTCGCTGATCACCGCGGCCACCGGCACGTCCTTGCGCGCGAGTAGCTCATACGTGCCGACGCGGATGATCGCCTTCATCGGCTTGTCGAGCCGCGCGAGCGTCCAGCCCTTGGCGAGCTTGCCCTCGATCAGCACGTCGATCTCGCCCGCGCGGGCGTTTGCACCGGTCACGAGGTCATCGAAGAAATCGACGTCCGCTTCGGCATATTCGACGTCTTCGATCGTCGCGCCGAGCCGGTGCTGGTGGAATTCGTTGAGCAGGACGGGCATCGCGGTGCCCTCCATCTCGTGCTGGTAGGTCGCCTGGACGGCGGCGAGGCGAGCGGCGGCACGCGCCTTGGTGCGGGGGGCGGTTCGAGTCATAAGCGGTTGCCTGTAGGCGCGGGGGGGCTGTGTGTCAGCCCTTTGCGTTTCGGGCGGAACGGGAAGAAGGTTTGTTCACGCGGAGGCGCGGAGATGTTGCGTGCGGCGCAGCCGCTTCGATCTCTTCATCCGCCGATGATTGAAGGGCCGCTATGCGGCAAGGTCGACACCTCCGCGTCTCCGCGCCTCCGCGTGAACCAATCTAACTGTTGAGCCGCAGCCGCAAAGCCACCGATTTTGCGTGGGCAGGCAGGCCCTCGGCGTTCGCCAGCGCGACTGTGGCAGGGCCGAGTTCGCGCAAGGCAGCTTCGTCCAGAGCCAAGAAACTGGTGCGCTTCATGAAGTCTAGCACCGACAGCCCCGACGCAAACCGCGCCCGGCGGCCGGTGGGGAGGACGTGGTTCGGCCCGGCGACGTAATCGCCGATCGCCTCGGGGGTGTAACGGCCGAGGAACACCGAGCCTGCGTGGCGGATGCGGTCGAAGAAACCTTGCGGGTCGGGGATTGCCAGCTGGAGATGCTCGGCAGCAAGGCGGTCGACTAGCGGGATCGCGTCGGCCAGCGTCTCGACGACGATGATCGCGCCGTTGGTGTCCCACGCGACGCGCGCGACCGCTTCGGTGGCAAGCTCGTGCAACTGGCGATCGACCGCGGCCACGACCTTGTCGGCGAACGCCGCGTCGTCGGTGAAAAGGATCGACTGCGTGCTGGGGTCGTGCTCGGCCTGGCTGAGCAGATCGGCGGCGGTCCATTCGGGGTCGTTGAGCGCGTCCGCGACGACCACGATTTCGCTAGGCCCGGCGACCATGTCGATGCCGACGACGCCGTAGACCTGCCGCTTGGCTTCGGCGACCCAGGCGTTGCCGGGGCCGGTAATGACGTCGACCGGCGTGATCCGGCCGGCGCCGTACGCGAGCGCCGCAACAGCCTGTGCGCCACCGACGCGCCACACTTCGTCGACACCGGCGAGGTGCGCGGCGGCGAGGACCAGTGGGTTGATTTGGCCGTCCGGGGTCGGAGTGACCATCGTCAGCCGCCCGACGCCCGCGACCTTGGCGGGGATCGCGTTCATCAGCAGTGACGAGGGATAGGCGGCGCGGCCACCCGGGACATAGATGCCGGCGGCGTCGACGGGTAACCAGCGCGCGCCGAGGCGGACGCCTGCGGCGTCGACCGAGTCGCTGTCAAGCGGGCGCTGTTTCTCATGGTACGCACGAATACGGGTCGCGGCGAGTTCTAGCGCGGCGCGCAGATCCGGATCGAGCGCGTCGAACGCGGCCTTGCAGTCGGCGGCGTCGATCTGCCAGCCCGTGGCTTCCAGATCGTGGCGATCATGCTTCTGCGTGAGATCGCGGATAGCGGTCTCGCCATCGCGGCGGACGGACGCGATGATCGCAGCGACGTCCTGCGTGACACCAGCGTCGGATTCGCGGCGGTCCTCGACGAGCGCGGTGAAGCGCGTCGCGAAGTCCGTGTCGGATGTAGAGAGGCGGATCACTTGCCCCCCTCCCGCAAGCGGGAGGGGCTGGGGGTGGGCACGCGCTCACCGCTGGCGGTACGCTGGAGGATAGCGCGAGCCCAACCCCCAGCCCCTTCCCGCATGCGGGAAGGGGAGCAGAAGAGCGCGCTCATGCTGCGATCTCCTGCGCTTCGACGGCGCGACGGAATGCCTCGACCAGCGGCACGACACGGCTGCGGGTCTTCATCGCGGCGCGGTTGACGACCAGGCGGCTAGTGACTTCCATGATCGTCTCGACCTCCACCAAGCCGTTCTCAAGCAACGTCCGACCCGACGACACGAGATCGACGATCCGCGGCGCCAAGCCCAAGGTCGGCGCCAACTCCATCGCGCCGTTGAGCTTCACGCACTCAGCCTGGACACCACGGCTCGCAAAATGCGCCGCGGTAACATGCGGATATTTGGTCGCGACGCGGACGTGGCTCCAGCCACGCGGATCATCCTGCGCCGCCATTTCGGCAGGTTCTGCGACCGACAGGCGGCAGTGGCCGATACCAAGATCGACCGGCGCGTAGAGTTCCGAATAGCCGAACTCGGCGATCACGTCCGACCCGACGATCCCCAACTGAGCCGCCCCGTGCGCGACGAAGGTAGCGACGTCGAACGCGCGCACCCGGATCAGCGAGATCGCCGGATCGTTGGTCGCGAACCGCAACGCGCGTGAGTTCTCGTCGGAGAACGACGCTTCGGGATGCACCCCGGCGCGCGCGAGCAACGGCAGGGCCTCGGCGAGGATGCGTCCCTTGGGAACGGCGATGATGATCTGGGAGTCTGGCACGCGCCGGGCTTTACGGGGGGGGCATGGCGGGTGCAACAACCTGCGCATGGCAAATGTAAAGGCAAGTTGCTCGGCGTTCGAAATCCAGGCGGGGTATTGCGCGGCGATGGATGCGCCGATCACGGCGCGGGTTTGCACCGCGCTGGCAGACGCGCTCGATCGTGACAGCGAAACGGGGCGACGGGTGCTCGACTGGGCGGGCGAGCCGGTTGCCGATGCGCTGGCGCTGCGCCTGGTCGGCGGGTTGCACGCCCTGCATCGG
Source organism: Sphingomonas sp. 4RDLI-65 (assembly GCF_049472435.1). Classification (NCBI taxonomy): domain Bacteria; kingdom Pseudomonadati; phylum Pseudomonadota; class Alphaproteobacteria; order Sphingomonadales; family Sphingomonadaceae; genus Sphingomonas; species Sphingomonas sp. 4RDLI-65. The sequence goes on from NZ_JBCEBT010000004.1 coordinate 172,669, forward strand.
TCGGGCGTCGATCCCGCGCTCTCGACCGTGTTCTCCGGCGCGGAGACCGACCCGGTGCGCGTCACGGCAATTTTGAACGCCACGCTCGTCGCGCACGATGCGGCGTTGCTGCCCTGGCTCGACGGGCCGCCGCAGACCAACGAGGCGGCGCGGTCGGCGGGCATGATGACCGGTATGTTGCACCTCGCCGAGCGGTACGGGCCGCGGTTCGAGGTGCTGGAGATCGGATCTAGCGCGGGACTCAACCTGCTGATCGATCGCTATCGGTTCGATCTTGGCGGCGTAAAGGTCGGGCCATCGGCATCGCCGGTGACGATCCGCCCCGAATGGCGTGGCGCGCCGCCGCCAAGCGCTCGGGTCGAGATCGAGTCGACACGCGGCGTCGATATCCAGCCGGTCGACGTCGCCGATCCGGTCGCGGCGGCGCGGCTCGAGGCGTATGTCTGGGTCGATGCGGTCGAGCGGCAGACGCGGCTCGCCACGGCGATTAGTATGGTGCGCGAAGGTGGCGTCGACCTCGTCGAGGGCGATGCGGCCGACTGGGTCGAGGCCCAATTGGCCGAGCCGCAGCCCGAGGGGGTCACGCGCGTGCTGATGCATTCGGTGGTGTGGCAGTATCTGCCGGCGGCATCGCGCGAGCGGATCCGGGTCGCGATGGAGGCGGCGGGGGCACGGGCGACGGTCGAGCGGCCGCTAGGCTGGGTGATGATGGAGCCTAACCGCGATCTGCACCGGCATGAGGTCCGCGTGCGCGGCTGGCCGGGCGAGCGGGCGATGGAACTGGTCGCGCTGACGCATGCGCACGGCGCCTGGGTCGAAGGTCTCGCGGCGCCGTACGAGACGCGCGAGTACGTCATGCGGCGTGGGGCGTACGAGGCGGAATAGGAAACGGCCCGGGATCGCTCCCGGGCCGGCCCGACTTCCTCGAAAAGCTTTAGTAGAAGAAGCCGTTGTTGACCTGCACGACGCGGCCCGAGCGGGTGTCGACCAGGACTACGTCGCGGCCGTAGCGGACCCAGCGCTGATAGCCGTAGCCCGGACGGGGCAGGCGATAGGTCTGATAGTCGTTGATCCAGTAGTTGCGGCCGTAATAGGCCGGTGCGAACCGGTAGCCGACGGTCACTGGGCGGTAATTATAGCCGCGCGGGCCGACATAGGCGGGGCGGCGATAGACGTTGCCGTGCGTGCGGCGATAGTCGCGCCAGTCCTCGCGCGCTTCGCGGCGGTCTTCGCGCAGTTCCTGGCGAGCTTCGCGGACGTCGCCGCGGTCGCCGTAGCGGCGTGCGCGCTGGAGGTCGCGCTGGCTTTCGCGGATTTCACGCTGGTCGCGGCGGACTTCGCCATAGCTCTGTGCGGTGGCGAAAGTGGGGACGAGGGTGGCGGCGACGACGGCCGCGAGGATCATCTTACGCATGACTGCTCTCCTGTGTTCGGTGCCGAATCAACGGCATGGCGGGGGTTTTGCTCCCCCGCCGGTGAACGATCCCCGAATGTGGTCGTCAGGATTTAGACAGGTGGCGCGTGGGTCGTGCGCGTACGGATCAGCCAGCAATGTTTTTACATCCTCCCCCTGGCGGGGGAGGATCGAAAGGGGTCTCAGGTTCCCCAGCGGCGTATTGCGGCGATCACCGCGTCGGGTTTCTGCCACGGTACGAAATGGCCTGCGTCGATCTTCTCGATCGTGAGGTCGGGGACATAGGCGGCGAGGTCGAGTTGGCTTGGCAGCAGCGCGCTGTCCTGCATTCCCCAGATCACCAGCACCGGCATCTTGGTCGGCGGGAACGGTGCATCCAGAAACGCGGGGCGGGGCGGGGTTTCGTCCATCGCGGGGACGACGATCGCGCTGGCGCGGTACCAGTTGAGCATCGCGGTGATCGCGCCGGGCTGGCCCCATTCGTCGAGATAGGCGGCCTTGTCCTCGGCCATGGCGGCGAGGTCGGCGTGCTTCGAGAAGCTGGTGTCGAAGAAGGTTTCGAGGCCGATCGCTGCGATGTGCTTTTCGAGATCGGGGTTGCGGAAGGCGCGGATATACTGGCTGGCGGCGCGCTGTTCGAGGTCGTCGAACATGGTCCGCTGGAAGACGAGCGGATGCGGCGCGTTGATGATGACGAGCTTGGCGATGCGCTCGGGGTGGCGCAGCGCGGCCATCCAGGCGACCGCGCCGCCCCAGTCGTGGCCGACCAGTGTGAAGCGGTCGATGTTCAGGTGATCCGCGAGCGCGATCAGGTCTGCGACGATCTTGTCGGGGGTGTAGCTGTCGACGCCCTCCGGTTTGGAGGAGCGGGCGAAGCCGCGTTGGTCGGGTGCGATGACGTAGTGGTCGCGGGCGAGGTCCGGTACGATGGCGCGCCAGGTGCGGTGTGATTCGGGGAAGCCGTGGAGGAGGATGACGGGCGGGCTGGCCGGGTCGCCGGTGATCGCGACGTCTAGGGTTACGTCGGTGGATAGTGGGATGCGTTGTAGGTCCGACATTGTTCCCCTCCCGCTGGCGGGAGGGGTTAGGGGAGGGCCTACCCGTCGCGCTGCCCCTGGATCATGCCCTCCCCCGACCCCTCCCGCAAGCGGGAGGGGAGCAGAAGGCGTGTGTTCTCCCCTTCCGCTTGCGGGAGGGGCTGGGGGTGGGCTCGCGGCCTATTTCAGACGGAGCGCTCCGCGATGGCGCGGGCCCACCCCCTACCCCCTCCCGCTTGCGGGAGGGGAGAGATCACGGATAGCTTACCGTCTTCGGGATCGCGGGGATTTCGATCCATTCCTTTTCGTCGCCGGGCACCTTCGGAAAGTTGCCCGCATTCCAGTCGCGTTTCGCCTGTTCGATGCGGTCGCGGTTCGAGCTGACGAAGTTCCACCAGACGTGGCGTGGCGTCGTGAACGCGTCGCCGCCGCACAGCATCGCGCGGCCGCCTTGCGCTGACCGCAGCGTTGCGGAGATGCCAGGGCGGAGGACGTAGAGGACTTGTGGCTCCAACTTCACGCCTTCCAGCGTCGCCTCACCCATCGCGAGGTAGATCGCGCGCTCCTCGGCGGCAGCATCGATCGGCACGCTCGCACCCGGATCGAGCGCGATGTCGGCGTAGATCGTGCCCGAATAGGTCGTGGTCGGTGCGGTCTGGCCCCAGAGGCTCCCCATGATGATTCGCGAGCGTGCGCCGTGCGCCTCGATCGTCGGCAGTTGCGCCTTGGTGACGTGCTCGAACGCCGGGTCGATCTCCTCGACCGCCTCGGGCATCGCCAGCCAGGTCTGGATGCCCGACAGGTTCGGCCCTTCGGCGCGCTCGCCACCAGGCGAGCGTTCGGAATGGACGATGCCGTGGCCCGCGGTCATCAGATTGACCGCGCCGGGCTCGATCCGCGCCTGCGTGCCGAGCGAATCACGGTGATCGATCGCACCGTCGAACAAATAGGTGACGGTCGACAGGTTGATATGCGGATGCGGGCGCACGTCGATGCCTTGCCCGATCTCGAGATGCGCGGGGCCCATCTGATCGAAGAACAGGAACGGGCCGACCATCGTCCGCTCCTTGTTCGGCAGCGTGCGGTGGACCTTGAACCCGCCGAGATCGTGCGTCGACGGCAGGATGGTCTGGAGGATGAAATCATCGAGCATGCGCGTTATCCCTTGGCAGGTTCCGTGGCGTCGAGGAGTTCGACCAGGTCTGCGGGATAGAGCGTTTCGTGAAAGCCCGCGATGTCGTTTCGGGAAAACCAGCGGTGACCGACGAGCAGTTGCTTCTCCTGTTCGGTGAGATTGCCCGCCTTCACGTCGCAGGTGTCGACGTCGATCCGGAAATAGCGTTCGTCGGCGGTGACCTCGACGCCTTCGAAGGTGAGGAAGTCGATCGTGCGTTGCGCGACTTCGGGTCCGCAGTCGATGTCGAGGCCGACTTCCTCCCAGAGTTCGCGGCGCGCGGCGGCAGCGTAGCTCTCGCCCGGATCGACCGCGCCGCCGGGGGTGCACCAGAGCGGGGGGCGATCGGTGGGGGTGAAGCGGAACATCAGGACGCGGTTTTGTCCGTCGACCAAAAGTATCCTAGCTGCCGGGCGTGGGGTCCTCACAGCCCGGTGCACCTCCCCGGCGAAGGCCGGGGTCCAGTTGGGAGACAGGGGTAACGATGGACAGCCCGTCGCCATATCGACCTTTCCAACTGGACCCCGGCCTTCGCCGGGGAGGTGCTGGTCGTAGGGAGGCTACCAAGACTCATTCGGCGTCGAGCTCGGGATAGGCGCGGAAAATGCCGTCGGTGTTGAACGCCAAGCGCCGGTCGCTCTTCAGATACGCCTTGATCCCCGGGAGTTCGGCGACCTGATCGTGGATGCGGACGAGGTTCGGATACTCGGGCTCGAGCGTCTTCATGCGCTTGGGGAACATGTAGCGCAGCCCCTCGATCACCTGGAACAGCGACGTGTCGGCATAGCTCCACTTGTGATCGATCAGCCACTCCCCCGGATTGGCCTGCGCCGCATCCTCGAAATGACCGAGATATTTTGGCAGCCGTTCCTCGCGGAACTGTTTCGCGGCGCGCGCGGCTTCGGGTTTCTGGTCGGCGTAATAGTCCATCATCGCGACCGGATGGTGGACGTTGTGGACCTCCGCGACGAGGTCGGCGATCGTCAGCTGGAGCTGGTTGAGCCATAGCCGATCCGCCATGGTCGACGGCGCGAGGCCGTGGCGTTCGCCGAGATACATCAGGATGTTGGCGACCTGCGCGATGACCAGGCCGTCAAGTTCGAGATAGGGCGGTGCGAACGGCGTGCGACCGGTGCGGTCGTTCAGATCGGCCATGAGACCCTCCTCGCCAACGCCGCGCGCGCAATCCTCGTATTCGATCTCGGCGCCTTCCAGCGCGAGCCGGACGAACTCGCCGCGCCCCTGGATGGAGGGCCAGTACCAGAGCTTGTACGCCATCAGCTTTCCCCGGGTGCGCGGGCCTTGATGGCGAGCGCGTGGATCTTCGTGCTCAACAGGTCTGCGAGCGCCTGGTTCACGAGCCGCTGGCGCGCGACGCGATTAAGCCCTTCGAACGTCGGGGTTTCCACCTCGACGCGGAAATGCGTCTCGCCGGTGCCGTCGTCGCCCATGTGGCCGGCATGGAGGCCGCTCTCGTTGACGACGACGAGCTGCGTCGGGGCGAGGGTCGCGGTGAGGCGGGCGGTGATCTGGTCCTGTACGGAGCCGGTGGCGAGGTCTGTCATGCTCCCTATATAGCCCGTTTTGGAAGCGCGGGGAGCCGGTGGCGGACGAGGATCGAAAAGAGCGGAAGGAACGCCCCAGCCCCCGGTTTCACGGCCGCGTGGAAGGGACGGGTCGCGTCTGCATGTGGCGCGACTGCGAGGAGCCCGGCGAATTCCGCGCGCCACCACTTGAGGGACCGAGCGATGGCGGCCCGCCGCAGTTCCGCTGGTTCTGCCTCGAGCATGTCCGCGCGTTCAACTCCGGCTATAATTTCTTCGACGGGATGACCGCGGACGAAATCCACCACGCACAACGACCGATGGCGGGCTGGGAGCGCGAGACGCGGGCGTTCGCGCATGGCGGGGGCGATACGCCGCCGAAATGGGCGGACTTCGCCGATCCGATCGATGCGATCGGTGCACGGTTCGGCGAGCGGATGGCGGCGGCGCGCAAGGACGGCCGCGTGCTGTCCGATGGCGAACGCCGCTCGTTGCGCGTGCTTGGGCTCGGCACGGACACCGACCGCTCACAGCTGCGCAAACGCTACAGCGAACTCGTCCGCCGCTATCATCCCGACCGGAACGGCGGCGACCGGGCGCATGAATCGGAATTGCAGAAGGTGATCGCGGCCTATCAGCACCTGAAGGGCGCCGCCGCGTTCGCCTGACACCGCTATACGCACGCGCCTTTCCGATCGGCTATTTGCACGCGCCGATCAGTCGCCCGGTCGATCGGCTGGTCATCGTCATCGGCATGCCGCCGGTCACGACCGAGCGGCCGGCGCTGGTGTAGCTGGTTGGCGTAAAGCTTCCCGTGCTGGTCATCCGGGTCACTTGGCCGCTGCTGGTGCAGGTCATGTCCGATGCGAGCTTGCCGCCAACCATCGAATATTTGTCGAACACGCAGGATTTGTTGGTCTGCATCAGGACTTGCGGGCCGCGCGCGGCATCGGCCGGGGTGATGCAATGCTTCACCTTGGTGGTCTTGCCGCGCATCATGTTGGCGACGAACGCTGGGGCGCCGGGCATGTCGACCGTGTCGATCGTCACCGCGATCTCCCACAAGCCCGGTTGGACGCCCGACGATTGCGCCAGCGCGAGGGCGGGCAACGTGGCTGCGATCACTGCCAATAGCGTCTTGCCGTTATAACCGATCATTGCCTGGTTCCTCATTCGAGTGACGGGACCGTGTCGTTGCCGCCTGCGCCCGTGATCGCGGCGGCGGTAATCCAAGGCGCATCGAGATCGCGGACCCGCGTGGCATGCGGGTCGTGCATGTCGGCGGTCCACGATCGCTTCGAAGCCGCCATGGATCATCCGCGTGGCGTCGAACGGCACCTCGCCCATCGCCGCGATGCGCGGATCGACCATAGGCGCCCGATCAGGCCTGGATGGCAAGCGGAGTCCGAACCCGGGGGTAATGTGAATCGACGGGAACCGTGGACGCGCCGGTCGGTTCGATACATTCTTCCTGTTTTCCGTCGAAGGTGGCGGTTGAGTAACTGCCCGTGCTTGGCCTAGAGCTACCGGGAACACGAGGCCAACATGACCGATATCCCGAATACCCAGCCCGATAGCCGCGAGACCACGATCCTCGACGCACCCGACCGCATGGTGAAGGTGCGCGAGATGTTCGGGATCGATTCCGACATGGAAGTGCCGGCGTTTTCCGAAGCCGACGAGCGCGTCCCCGATCTCGATCCGGCGTACGTCTTCGATGCCGATACGACGCTCGCCGTGCTGGCGGGTTTTGCGCATAACCGTCGCGTGATGGTCCAGGGCTATCACGGCACCGGCAAGTCGACGCATATCGAGCAGGTCGCGGCGCGCCTGAAATGGCCGTGCATCCGCATCAACCTCGACGCGCATATCAGCCGCATCGACCTGATCGGCCGCGATGCGATCGTCCTGAAGGACGGCCAGCAGATCACCGAGTTCCGCGAAGGCCTGCTGCCTTGGGCGTTGCAGACGCCGACCGCGCTGGTGTTCGACGAATATGACGCGGGCCGCCCGGATGTGATGTTCGTGATCCAGCGCGTGCTGGAGACCGAGGGCAAGCTGACCTTGCTCGACCAGAACCGCGTGATCCGCCCGAACCCGTGGTTCCGCCTGTTCGCGACCGCCAACACGGTCGGCTTGGGCGATACGAGCGGGCTGTATCACGGCACGCAGCAGATCAACCAGGGTCAGATGGACCGCTGGAACATCGTCGTCACGCTCAACTACCTCCCCGCCAAGGTCGAGGCGCAGATCGTCCTTGCCAAGTCGGGTGAGTATGACAAGCCCGACGGCAAGAAGGTCGTGGAGAACATGGTCCGCGTTGCCGACATGACGCGCAAGGGGTTCGTCAACGGCGACATCTCGACCGTGATGAGCCCGCGTACGGTGATCACCTGGGCGCAGAATGCGCTGATCTTCGGCGACGTCGGCTTTGCGTTCCGGTTGAGCTTCCTCAACAAGTGCGACGAGGCGGAACGGCCGCTGGTCGCCGAATATTACCAGCGCGTGTTCGGCAAGGACCTCCCCGAGAGCGTGGTGGGTAAGGCCTGAGCCTTTGGCCAACGAAACCCCTCTCGATCGCTTCAAGGCGGTCCTTGCCGGCACGGCGCGCGCGATTTCGGAGGAGCCGGAGGTCGAGCTCGCCTTCACCGCGGATGCACCGGCGCAGTCGGGCAAGCACATCAAGGTGCCGATGCCCGCGCGTGCTCTACCGATTGAGCAGGTGGCCGAGGCGCGTGGGTTTGCGGATGGCTTTGCGCTGCGGTTGAAGCTGCACGACATTGCGCTGCATAATCGCGCTGCGCCGATCGAGGCGGTGGCGCGCGCGGTTTTCGATTCCGTCGAGACCGCACGAGTCGAGGCGCTCGGGTCGCGCGGCTATGCGGGGATTACCGAGAACCTCGAACGTGCCCTCGACGTGCGCCTGCGGGCGGACCCGATCACGCGCGCGCGCAATCGTGACGAGGTGCCGCTGTCGACCGCGCTTGGCCTGATGGTCCGCGAGCGGCTGACCGGGCAGGAGTCTCCCGCGATCGCGGCACCCGGCCTCGCGCTGGTTCGCGAGTGGATCGAGAGCAAGACCGATCTCGACGCGCTCGCCTATGCGCTCGACGACCAGAAGGCGTTCCAGGGTCTCGCGCGGAAAATGTTGCAGGAGCTGGAACTGGTCGAAGGCGATCAGGTCCCCGAGGAAAGCGACGAGGGCGGCTCCGAGGACGAGGGTACCGACGAGCAGCAGCAGGACGAGGGCGACGAAGGCGACGACCAGGGCGAGGACGGCCAGGGCGAAGTCGAGGCGCGCGGCGAGCAGTCCGAGCAGCAGAACGAGGAAAGCGACGGCCAGGAGCAAAGCGACGAGTCGATGGACGACATCGACGGCGAGCCCGGCGACGACGGCGAGGAAGGCATGCAGCCGGTCCGCCCGAACCGTCCCTTCGCGGACATGAGCGGCGCGTTCGACTACAAGCCGTGGACGACGCAGTTCGACGAGGTGATCGCCGCCACCGAGCTGTGCGACGCCGACGAACTGGCGCGTCTGCGCGGCTACCTCGACCAGCAGCTCGTGCACCTGCAATCGACCGTGTCGAAGCTCGCCAACCGATTGCAGCGACGGCTGATGGCGCAGCAGTCGCGGTCGTGGGATTTCGATCAGGAGGAGGGCATCCTCGACGCGGCGCGCCTCGCGCGCGTGATCGTCAACCCGACGCTGTCGCTAAGCTACAAGGCCGAGCGCGAGACCGATTTCCGCGACACCGTGGTGACGCTGCTGATCGACAATTCGGGATCGATGCGCGGACGCCCGATCTCGATCGCGGCGATCAGCGCGGACATCCTCGCGCGCACTCTGGAGCGGTGCGGTGTGAAGACCGAGATCCTTGGCTTTACGACGCGCGCCTGGAAGGGCGGACAGAGCCGCGAGACTTGGCTCGCCGCGGGGCGTCCGCCACAGCCGGGACGGCTCAACGACATTCGCCACATCGTCTACAAGCGCGCCGACGAGCCGTGGCGGCGTGCGCGCAACTCGCTGGGCCTGATGATGCGCGAGGGGTTGCTGAAGGAGAACATCGACGGCGAGGCGCTGATGTGGGCGCATGCCCGGCTGGTCGCGCGGCCCGAGGAACGCCGCATCCTGATGGTGATCAGCGACGGCGCCCCGGTCGACGATTCGACGCTCAGCGTGAACTCGGGCTCGTATCTGGAACGCCATCTGCGGCAGGTGATCGGCTGGATAGAGAGCAAGTCGCCGGTCGAGCTTGTCGCGATCGGTATCGGCCACGACGTCACCCGCTACTACGCGCGCGCCGTCACGATCATGGACGTCGAGCAGCTCGGCGGCACGATCATCGAACAGCTGGCCTCGCTGTTCGATACCGAGTGATCCGCGGGCGGGCGGCGTGATCGCTGCGCCAGCCAGCGGGTTCCACGGACCCGTGAAGCGCTCGATCACGATCGCCGGCCACCAGACTTCGATCAGCCTGGAACCCATCTTCTGGCAAGCGCTGGAAGCGGCCGCGACACGTCTTTCTCTACCGCTGTCCGCGCTCGTCGCTGAGATCGATGCAGTCCGTATCCTGGCCGCCGACCCGCCCAACTTGGCCAGCGCCCTGCGGACATGGTTGTTCGCACAACATGCTGTAATAATTAGTCGCAATAGCATTGACTCTGCGAACGGCTCTCAATAGCGCGCTCCTCAAATAAGGGGATTTTCGCTATATGACTATCGCATCGTCGCGCTCGACCACCGGCTCCGCTTTTCTCGCGCTGTCCTGCGTCGGGTTTATCGCGAGCGCACCGGTGCAGGCGGCGGACAATGCGAAACCTGCCACCACGGAACAGGATCAGAAGGCGCGTGCCGAACGCGACGAGATCGTCGTGAACGGCAAGTCCGTCGCAGCGGTCGCGGTCGAGAGCCCCAAGGCGACGTCGGCGCTGATCGACACGCCGCAGACCATAACCGTCATCAGCGACCAGGTGTTGCGCAAACAGAATCTGCAGACGTTGCGCGACGCGCTGCAGACGATTCCAGGCATCACCTTCGGCGCGGGCGAAGGCGGCGGCGGGTACGGCGACAGCATCAACCTGCGCGGCTATTCGGCGAACAACGACATCACCATCGACGGCATCCGCGACAGTGCGCAGTACAGCCGCACCGATCCGTTCAACCTTCAGCAGATCGAGGTCTATAACGGCGCGAACTCGGTCTTCAACGGATCGGGATCGGTCGGCGGGACGATCAACCTCGTCACCAAGGAGCCACGCCCCGAGACGCTGACGATCGCGCAAGGCTCGGTCGGCACCGACGACTATTACCGTGGCGCGATCGACAGCAACGTCCGCGTGAACGATCTGGTCGCGGTCCGCCTGAACGGTGCGTATCACCGCAACGACGTGCCGGGGCGCGACGTCGAGCGCTACAAGCGCTGGGGCATTGCGCCGTCGGTGACGATCGGCGTCGGCGGCCCGACCAGCCTGACGCTCGCCTATGTCCATCAGGAGGACCGCAATACGCCGATCTTCGGCGTGCCCTATTACAAGAACGCGCTGTACGACGGCGAACTGCCCGGGGTCGATCGCAGCGACTATTTCGGGATCAGCAATCTCGACCGCCAGGATACGACGGTCGACCGCTTCACCGCGACGTTGCGTCACCGCATCGACGAGCATCTGTCCATACGCAACCTGACGCGCTGGCAGCGGGTCGGCCAGTACAGCGTGACCAGCGCACCGCAGGGCACCTATTGCCTCGCCGCGACCAACCAGACGCCGACCGGCACCGCATGCACGGCCTCGCTGACCAACGTCGTCGATTCGGCCGGCGTGTTCCGCACCCCGGCCAACCCGCTGGTGCTGACCGTGGCGCCGGGGAATTTCCAGCCGAACGGGCCGCGTGGCCTCGTCCGCGACCAGGAGAACCAGCTGCTGGTCAACCAGACCGATATCCGCTTCGAGACGGGCGAGAAGGGCGGCATCCGCAACGTCGCGAACATCGGCATGTCGGCATCGGTCGAGGATTATGCGATCGACACGTCGTCGCTGCTCCGCAACACGCTTGGCCAGGCGCTGGTCGCGCCGCCGATCAGCATCGCCGACCCGAACACGGTGTGGACCGGGCCGATCAACCCGACGCTTACCGCACAATCCAAGGCGGAGACGACCAACGTTGCGGTCTATGCGTTCGATACGCTGGAGCTTGGCCGGTATTTCGAGCTGAACGGCGGCGTGCGCTGGGAATCGCAACGCGCAACCTTCCGGACGCTGCCGCTCGCGGTCGTACCGCCGGGCACGGTCGCGCTGACCGCGGCGCAGCAGGTGCCGCAGGAGAGCAACGAACGGCTGTTTTCGTACCGTGTCGGCGCGGTGTTCCATCCGGTGCAGGACGTCAGCATCTATGGCGGCTACGGCAATTCGAAGACGCCGTCGTCGGCGACCGTGCGGCTTGGCTGCGGGTCGCCGACGACCATCGTCGTCGCGGGCCAGACAGTCGCCTATGACCCCTGCCAGACCGCGCCCGAGACCGCGAAGAACTATGAGGTCGGCGTGAAGGCCGGTCTGTTCGGGCGCCGTCTCGAACTGACTGCGGCGGTGTTCCGCAACGAGCGGACCAATTTTCGCATCGCCTCTAACGATCCGACGCTGCCCGCCGCGACGCAGGTGCTCGATGGTCGCAGCCGGGTCGATGGCGTGGCGCTGGGCGCGTCGGGCAACGTGACGCGCAACTGGACGATCTTCGCCAACTACACCTATCTCGACGGTGAGATCCTTCAGGCGACCTCCAACGCGTGCATTGCCAATCCCGGCAACGGCACCGCGACCAACAATCCGTGCGGCAATTCCGCCGCGGTGCCCGACCCGCAACGCGGCACGCTGTTCATGCAGACGCCCAAGCATTCGGGCAGCCTGTTCACGACCTACAAGCTGCCGTTCGGGCTCGAGGTCGGCTACGGCCTGACCTATCAGGGCAGCTTCGCCCTGAACGCCGCGAGCCTGGCCGCGCCGACGCAGTTCAAGTCGGACGACTATCTGATCCACCGTGGCTATCTTGCCTATACGTTCGGCGGTGGGCTTACCGCGCAGGTCAACGTCCAGAACTTCACCAACGAGAAATACTATACCGGCATCCGCAACAATGGCTGGGCGACGCCGAGCGAAGCGCGGTCGGCGGTGCTGAGCGTATTCTACAGCTTCTGAGGACGGCGGGGGCGGGCGTCCGCTTCCCCGGCGATTGACGCACCACGATCCGCCATGCCACGCCGTCGCGCATGCAGGGCGGAGTGAATGGCGGATGAGCAGGCTGGCGGTGCGACGCGCATGGTTCCAGGTTCACAAGTGGATCGGGCTGGTGCTGGCGATCCTGATCATCCCGTTGTCGCTCAGCGGCGCGGCGTTGGTCTGGCATGATGCGCTCGACCGGATCGTCGATCCGGCGCGTTATGCGGTCTCGGGGACGACCCTGCTCGGACCGGATGCCTATGTCGTGGCCGCGCGCGCGGCGCTGAAGCACGGCGAGCGCATCGCGCTCCTGACGCTGCCGGAGGGTGGCGGACCGGTGGTAGTCGCGGCGAGTGCGGGAAGCGCACCGGTGCGGGCGGGGCCACCGCAGCGGACGATGGTGTATCTCGACCCGCCGACCGCGCGCGTGCTGGAGGTTTCGCCGTCGAATGGTGGGCTCGTACGGTTTCTGCATGTTCTCCACGGGAGCCTGCAACTGCCGGGTGTCGGGCGGTCGATCGTCGGCTGGATTGGCGTGGCGATGATGGTGTCGTGCTTTACCGGGCTGTGGCTGTGGTGGCCGACGATCGGCAAGTGGACGCGCGGGCTGCGGTTTCGGCGGCATCGTGACGTCGATACCAACCTGCACCATCTGTTCGGGTTCTGGATCGCGCTGCCGTTGTTCGTGCTGTCGCTGACGGGGGCGTGGATTTCGTTTCCGCAGTTTTTCGGGAAGATCACCGGCGAGGCTTCGCGGCCGCGAGGCGGTCCCGATCGCGGCGCGATGATGCGTGCGAAACCGTTGGCGAAACCGGCTCAGCCGCTCGACGTGGCGATCGGCAAGGCGCGGGCGCTGGCGGGTGGCGCACCGCTTCGCAGCGTGGCGTGGCCGACCGATCTCAGTGCCGACTGGACTGTGACGTTCGCGCGTGGGCGGACTCCGGTGGGGGTGAAGATCGCCGACGATACCGGGGGTGCGACTGCGGCGCCGGCGCGGGCTCAGGGCGGCGTCGCGCGGTGGATGCGGCGGATCCATGACGGCACCGACATGGGTGCGCTGTGGCAGTTCGTGATTTTCCTCGGGGGGATCTTGCCGGCGGTGTTGGCGGTGACCGGGGTGATCATGTGGTGGCGTGCGCGTGAGTGGAAGGCGGAGCTCGCGGCGCGGCGAGCTGCGTGAACTTTCCCTCTCCCCGTTGGGGAGAGGGAAGGAGGAGCTCTTGCGACGGGAGGGTTAGGGGTAGTTGGGAATAACGTCCCGAGCCTCATGCCCCTCACCCTCCCACGCGCAACCGCGTGCGGGCCCCTCCCTCTCCCCGAAGGGAGAGGGGTTGCAGTTACCGCCCCAGCAGTACCCGCGCTTGCCCGGCGATCTGCGCCAGCATCGCCGCGTTCGGGACCGCTGCGTGGCGGGCGCGATCGATTACTGCTTTGAATTGCGCCACGCGTGTTGCGTTCGTGGTTAGCCATTGGTCCACCGCACCCTGCGGATCCTGCGCCCCACGCCGGGCGAGGAATTCCAGCCGCAATTGCTGGAAGTCGCGCGCGAGGCCGGCGATCAGCAGGCGCTCCCACGGATCGGTCGGGCTGATCCGCGCGGCATTCGCCTGCGCCCAGTCGAGCCCCAGCGCTTGCCCGAGATGCGTGAAGGCCCGCGTGAGGACCGCCTCGTCGAGCGTCATCCGCTCGCCGAGATCGGCTAGACCCACTGCGCCGTCCATCTCGAACAGGCGCACGACCTTGCGCACCAGATCGCCGGGCGCTCCGACCGCTTCCAGCTGCCCCGCGATACGATTGCTTTGCGCACTTGCCTCTTCGAGCAACAGCGCTGCCGTCTGGCTGTCGAGCTGCGTGATGCCCTTTGCCAGCCGTGCGAGCACGTCGCCCGGTGCCGTTCCCGGTGCCGACACGCGCAACAGGTCGGCGATCTGCGAGCGGGTCGCGACCGCCACCTCGTCGAACAGCGCGATCCGCGCCGCCTCGGGCATCACCGCCGTCTCGATCTCCGCCCACAGTGCCGGCAGGTCGAACAGGCGTTCGGCGACGACGAACATTGCCGCGATATCGCCCATCGCCGCGCCTTCCTCTTCCGCCAGTTCGAACGGGTAGAGGATGCCCAATCGGTTGACGATCCGGTTGGCGAGCTTGGTCGCGACGATTTCGGGCCGCAGCCGGTGCTCGTCGATCGCCGTCGCAAAGCGCTCGAGCATCGCCGCGGGGAAGGCGGCGTGAAGGTCTGGCTTCAGTGCATCGTCCTTGGCGATGTCGCCATGCTCGATCGCATCCTGCAACCCGAGCTTTGCGGTTGCCAGCAACACTGCGAGCTCGGGACGCGTGAGACCCAGCCCGTCCTGACCGCGACGGAGCAGGATATCGTTCGACGCCAGCCCCTCGACCGCACGATCTAGCCGGCCCGCGCCCTCGAAGATCTCGATCACGCGGACATAGCTCGGCATCGCCACGGCGCCGTCCGCCTCGGCGATCGACAGCGCCAGCGTCTGGAGGCGGTTGTCCTCCAGCACCAGATGCGCGACGTCGTCGGTCATGCTGGCGAGCAGCGTGTTGCGGTCCTCATAGGCGAGCCGTCCCTCGATCATCTCGCGGTTGAGCGCGATCTTGATGTTGACCTCGTTATCCGAGCAGTCGACGCCCGCCGAATTGTCGATGAAGTCGGTGTTGATCCGCCCGCCTCGCGCAGAGAACGCGATGCGCGCGGCCTGCGTCACACCCAGGTTCGCGCCTTCGCCGATCGCGATCACGCGCAGATCCTCGGCGTTGACGCGCAGACGGTCGTTGGCCGGATCGCCGACCGCGACGTTCGCCTCGGATGCGGCCTTCACATAGGTGCCGATGCCGCCGAACCAGAGCAGGTCGGCCGGCGCCTTGAGGATCGCCGAGATCAGCGCGCCCGGCTCCATCTCGCTCGCGGTTATGCCAAGCGCGACCTGCACCTGCGGCGACAGCTTCACGATCTTGTCGGTGCGGGCGAACACGCCGCCGCCCTTCGAGATCAGGCTCGCGTCGTAGTCCGCCCAGCTCGACCGCGGCAGCGCGAACATGCGGTTGCGCTCGTCCCAGCTCGCCGCCGGATCGGGATCGGGATCGAGGAAGATGTGGCGGTGATCGAACGCCGCGATGACCTTCAGCGTCTTCGACAGCAGCATGCCGTTGCCGAACACGTCGCCCGACATGTCGCCGCAGCCGACCACGGTGATGCTTTCGCTCTGCACGTCGAGGCCGCGTTCGGCGAAGTGCCGCTGCACGCTGAGCCACGCGCCCTTGGCAGTGATCCCCATCGCCTTGTGGTCGTAGCCGACCGAGCCACCGGAGGCGAACGCGTCGCCCAGCCAGTATCCCCGTTCGAGCGCGAGCGCGTTCGCCACGTCGCTGAACGTCGCGGTGCCCTTGTCGGCGGCGACGACGAAATACGGGTCCTCGCCGTCGAGGATCGTCACGCCGTCGGGATGCACGACCTTGCCCTCGACGATGTTGTCGGTGATCGACAACAAAGTGCGGATGAAGATCCGGTAGCTTTCGGTGCCCTCGGCCAGCCACGCGTCGCGGTTCGACGCGGCAGGGAGCTGCTTCGGATAGAAGCCGCCCTTCGCGCCGGTCGGCACGATGACCGCGTTCTTGACGCGCTGCGCTTTCATCAGGCCGAGGATCTCGGTGCGGAAATCGTCGCGGCGATCCGACCAGCGCAGGCCGCCACGCGCGACCGGGCCGGCACGCAGATGGATGCCCTCGACGCGGGGCGAATAGACCCAGACTTCGCGCCATGGCACGGGGGCGGGGAGGCCGGGAATCAGATGGCTGTCGAGCTTGAACGCAAGCGCCTCGGACGATGCAGGCGTGAACGCATTGGTGCGCAGCGTCGCCGCGATCAGGTTGCGATAGGCGCGCAGGATACGGTCGTCGTCGATCGCGGTGACCGCGTCGAGCCCGGCTTCGATCGCCTGATCCGCCTCGATCGCGTTGCCGGGATGCTCCGGATGATGAACCGCGGTGAAGCGCGCGATCAGGGCGGCTGCGACCTTTGGTGCACGGCGCAGCGCGTCGACTACGGTGGTCAGGCCATACGGAAGCCCCGCCTGGCGCAGGTACCGGAACCACGCGCGGAACAGCACGATCGCCTCGGGACGCATCCCGAGCTCGACGATCAGCCGATTGAACGCGTCGTTCTCGGCTGCACCTTCGAGCACTGCCGCGATCGCGCCTTCGAGTACGGGCGCATCGCTCTGCTGCGCCGCGGCGTTTGCCTCCAGCACGAAATCATGCACGAACGGCACGCTGTCGTCGCGCAACCGCGTCGGCAGTTCGCCGATCACGCGGAAGCCGAAATTCTCCAGCACCGGGACTGCGTCCGACAACGGCAGGGCACCGCCCAGTTTGTAGATCTTCAACTGCGGATCGGTGCCCGCCTCGCCCGGAACCAGGCGCACGCCACGCGCGTCCGTGTCGGCCAGCGCGGCGATCCGCTGGATATCCTCGGCGGCCTCGGCGGGCGTGCTGAGGTTGCGGTAATTCTGCGGGAACGCGGCGGCCCATTTCAGCGCAAGGCGTGCGGCGCGCGGCGGCGGCAACGTCTCGACCAGGGCGGCCTCGACGTCCGACACCCAGCCGCGCACCATCCGCTGCAGCCGGAGCGCGAGCGGCGCGACGTCGGGCATCCGGCCATCGCCGCGCAGATCGAGCGTGTAGCGGATCATCGCGACCTCGCCGTCCTCCAGCGCGATCGACCAGTTGAGCACGCTCGCATTCGCCGCCTCCGCCAGCATGTCGCCGATCGCGACGCGGCGGCTGGTGGTGACGTCGTCGCGCGGCAGCCAGACGAACCCGAACAGGTGTCGGCCCAGTGCGGACTCGACCAGCACGAGCGCCGGCCGCGGCCGATCCGCGATGCTCATCGCGGTCAGCGCCAGATCCTCCAGCGCGTCGGGCGCGAACGCGATGACCAGATCGTGCGGCAGCGCGGTGAACGCATGCGTCAGCGCCTTGCCGGCGTGACCGCGCGGATCGAAGCCGAACTTGGCCTTCATCGCGGCGAGGCGCGTGCGCAGGACCGGCACGTCGCGCGGCATCGCGGCGAGCGCGGCGCTGGTCCACAACCCGCTATAGATCGACAGCCCGGCGACCGTGGCGCCCTCCATCACCGGTACCACGACGAGGTCGAGCGGTACGGCGCGGTGGACGGTGGAGATCAGGTTCGACTTCAGCAGCAACGGCGCGTCGTTGCCAGCCTCGAACCATTTGATCGCCAGCGCGCGCGACGCCTCGGCGAGGATCGGCACGCGGTGTTCGTTGCGCGCGATGCCGAGCGCCGCGTGGCCGCTCCCGTCACGATGCCAGATCTGATGCCCGAGCAGAGTAAGATGCCCATTGAGGAACCACTGCAACAGCGCAGCGCCCTCGCCCTCGGGTAGCGTCGCGATATCGTCATCCAGCGCAGCCTGCATCGCGCGCCAGTCTGTCACTGCCGCACGAACGTCGGCCAATACAGCCGTGAGGTCCTCGATCAGCCCGCGACGGTCCCGCGCATCGGCGCGCTCCATCTCGAGGTAGATCATCGATTCGGGGCGGCCCGCGCCCTGGCCGTCCGCGTCGATCGCATGCAATGTGCCGTCGGGCGTGCGTGTGGTGCGGACGACGGGGTGGATGATGCGATCGACCGCGATGTCCTGCGCGCCGATCGCCGCTGCGATCGAATCGACCAGGAACGGCATGTCGTCGTTGACGATCGCGAGGCGCATGCGCCGCCGCGTGTCGTCCGCGCTGATCGGCTCGATCGCGATCGCCGGCGCACCGTCGTCGCGGTGCGCGGCGGTCGCCGCGACGAACGCCGCGGCCTGCGCCACCTCGCTCGCACCGAAGTCCTTGAGTTCGCCCGGAAGGGCCCGTTCGGTCAACCGTCCCGCAAGGGTTTCGGTGAGCGTTTTCAGCGATTGGTTAGCCATAGGTCAGGGCCTATGCGCTCGCAATTCCGCTATCTCAACCCTTGTGGCAGGTGCGAAGAATAATGCTGCGGTGCACCTAAGATGCGGCCCGTTCGGCGGCCGCGATGGCGACGAGATCGCCATCGAAACCACCGATAAAGCTTGCGAAACCGCCGGCCGGCACCTGATGCCGCTGAGCATGGCGCAATACCGCCACGAACGTCTCCAGCCGCGCCGTTTCGAAAGTCGCGCCGAAGACCAGCGTGACGATCTGCATCATCACGTCGGCCTGGCCTGGCAGGCAGGCGGCCTTGAACAATGTGGCGAGATCGCCGTCGTAGTGCTCGGCCGACACCGCAAGATCATGCGCCCGACCCAGCGTCCGGTGGAGCGCGGCACGACTGCGCGCTTCGGCGGCGCGGACCTGCGCCGCATTTTCACGCGCCATCGCCAGCTGCTCGCCAAGCGGACCGGCGAGCACATATTCGGCAGGCAAGGGATCATCCAGCACCAGCGCCTGAACGGGCATCGGCTCGGCTGGCATGACATCGAAGCCGCCGCTCGGACCATCGGCCCAGACCTGCGCGGCCGTGCCGGAGCCCTGCGGTGTCGCGTGAACCGCCGCATCGAGCTCCGCCGACAGCGCCGCCTGCAGATCGGCGTCGGCGAGTTCCTTCCAGTTGATCACGCCATAGATGAAATCGATCGTCACCCCACCAGACGCGAACGGCATCAGGATTCCACGGTACAGCGTCGTCCGCCCCCGGCTGCTGACGAATTCCGCCTCGAAGCCGATCGGCGCGCGATTGGCGATGATCTGCAGATAATGATCCGTCAGCCGCGACAGCAGCGAGCGGCTCGGCACATCGGCGATCGTCGCGATCGGTCCTTCCAGCCCGCATTCCTCGCGCAGCGCGCGGCCGAGATACGCGATCTTCGGGTCGCCCATGCCGTGGCTGAAATCGAGCAGCACGCTGTGCGGGCCGAAATCGGTGATCGTCTCGGGTTCGAGGTTCGCGATCGACGGATAGGGGCGTCCGTCGAGCAGCGACACCCAGTGATTATAGGCGCGAACGTGCATCCGTCGCTCGTCGCCACCGAGATCGAACATCACGTCGTTGACGCCGGACCCGGTCGAGGCGTGCGCACCGAGACCATGGCCGTACCCGTCATCGTCGTGCGCACGGACTGCGCCGGCATCCGGACCGTCGTTCCGCCCGCCGCCGAGCCGTCCGTCGTCGAGTCCCTGTACCGTATCCATGCAAGCGTCCCCAAGTCACCGCGCTGCTTTTGCACCACCCGTGGTAAACGACCCGTAAACGCGCAAACCGCTTGTCAGCGCGAAAACCCCCTGTTATGCGCCGCCCCCTCGACCGGAGATATCCATCGTCGGGCCGCTTTAGCTCAGCTGGTAGAGCATCGCATTCGTAATGCGGGGGTCACAGGTTCGAGTCCTGTAAGCGGCACCATCGACATCCCGGTGAAAACATCGACATCGTTGTAGCCTGTCCGGATCGCGCGTCATGCTGGGTCCGGTGGAATCCCGGTGCGTAGAGCGCGCCGCCCGCTTCTCGGTCTTGGCGATGATGCGGTTCGGCCGGATCCGGATTTTTACCGGATAGGCCGCGATCGCCCGATCGGACACTGCCCCCGCCGAGATCATCACGGAGGGGGGCCCTATGACATTCCACAAAGCCGAAGACCTGTTCGCATTGCGCGAGACTATTCCCGTGGCCGGCAAGCCCGCCTGGATGAACCTGCGTGCGGTCGTGCGTCCGGAATGGCGCGGCGAGCCCGAGGCGCTCACCGGGCCGGGGGTCTATGGCGTCTTCTTGGACGGAAGCCTGTTCTATATCGGGCTGTATGCGGGCAAGGCGGACCGGCCGTTCGGCGGATCGGTGCTCGAACGGTGGCGCAAGCACGCGACCTATCACATCCTGCGCGCGCCCGAGATCGTCTTCGCGCGCGGCCAGCTGGATCGTATCATCGCCGAACTGGACGGTCCGGCGATCGATCTCGCGGCGTGCGCGGCGCAGGTCGGCGACGACGACGGTGGCGGTCCGCTGGTCGAACGGCATGGCGGCAGCTGCACCTTCAACAAGGCGCGCTTTGCCGCGCGACACTGGGACAGCCTGAAGCCCGGCAACGACGATGACCTGCTCCGCCGGATCAGCTTCGTGTACCATCAGCTGCCGCGCGGCTGGGACTTGCGTCGCGAGCAGATCGAGGGCGAGGTCGCCAGCCGCTGGGTGAAGCGGCACTGGCTGCGCACCGCGGAAAAGACGCTGATCGAGCACTTCCGCCCGATCTGCAACGGCGAAACCATCGCCGGCACCGAACGCGACGGGATCGGCGTGGACGAGGTCGAGCACATGATGGCGACGGTGTTCGATACGGTCGTCGAGACGCACCCCTTGCCCGCCGACCGGGGCGGCAGCGATGGTTTCGGCGGGGCCGGCATCGCCGAGCAGTCGCCCGATGACAGCATTCAGCCGGAGGAAAACGGCGATGACACGAGTGCCGGCGAACGCAGCTTCCGTAGCCGCCTATCGTCCGAGGGCGCCGCGTTGATCGAGGACCTGTCCGCCCGCTGCCCGCGCGGGATGACGATCGACTTCACCGACGTCCCGGACCTGCGGATCTATGCCAGCCAGCCCCGTCGTCGTGTGTTGATGACGGTACGCGCGCGCGCCGATGGGCTGATGACCTGCCATGCGCTGGCAAGCGTCGCCGCATGCCGTGCGATCGGTTTCGACGCGCAGGAGGAGCGCGGCAGCGGGCCGATGACGGCGGGGTTCACGCTCGATCCGGCGGTTCATGACCTGACCGAACTCGTCGCAGTCGCTGGCGCGGCTATGCAGGCGCTCGCCGGCTGATGGGCTTTCGGGGCCGTTCGCGAAAGCGGGCGGCCTCGGTTTGCGGGGTCGGTGCGTGAGGCGGTGTCGGGATTTACGAATGCAGCGCCGATCGGCGGGGCATGACGGCGCTCATCGGGCAAGCGCGATCAGCTGGGCGATGCCGTTGGTCCCGGTCTTTGCGACGATCGCGGCACGGTGGTCCTCGACGGTCTTCGGGCTGATGTCGAGCACGGCGGCGATCGCCTGGTTGTTGTGTCCCTTGACGAGCAAGTCGAACACCTGGCGCTGGCGCGGTGTCAGCGCTGCGGTTCGCGCGAGCGCCGTGCGCTGCGCCCTGGACCAGGCCACGCCTTCGTCGATCGCGGCCAGCAGGCGATCCTCGTCGAGCGGCTTTTCGAGATAGTCGAGGCCGCCATAGCGCCGCACCGAATCGACCGCGTTGGCGGTCGTCGGCCACGCGGTCATGAACACGATCGCGACCGCGGGATCGATCGCCCGCACCCGGTCGGCGAAGTCGAATCCGTCGATATCGCCCATCATCACGTCGGTGACGATGCAATGCGCGGGGTCCTGCGCGTAGACCGCGAGCAATGGCGCGGGATCGAGGAACGGCTCGGCGACATGGCCGTGGCGACGCAGCAGCCGGGCGACCGCGGCGCCGAGATCGCGATCGTCGTCGACGACATAGATCGTCCCGGATTCGGGGTCGGTCATTCGGGTTCTCCAAGCAGCGGAAGCGAGATGGTCGCGCGCATCATGCCGGCGGCGTCGCTGGTTCGCGTCAGCGTGCCGCCATGCGCCTCGACGATCGCGCGCGCGACCAAAACGCCGACCCCCATTCCCGGCTGTTGCGCACGATCGGCGCGGTATCGGTTCGCCACCGTGATCCTGGCCTCGTTGCTGTCGCCGCTAGCGCCAATTCCAACCGCGCCGCTGCGCGTTGCGACGACGGTTACTTCGCCACCGCCGCACGCCTGGACCGCGTTGCGGACCAGGTTCACGATCGCCTGCGCCAGTTCCACCTCCTGCGCGAGGACGACGAGATCGGGGTCGACCGGCTCGATCGTCAGCCGGACGTTGCGCGATTTTGCTTCCGGATGTGCCAGCGCGGCGACGGTCTCGATCAGCGTCGCCAACGGCAGCGGGGTGGGTTCGTCGACGATGCGCCCGCCGAACCGACGCAGGCGGCGGACCAGAGTCGACAGCGCCGCCGCCTTGCGATCGATCAGTGCGGCGGTGCTGGCGATCTCGAGGTCGGCGGAGACCGTGATCTCGTGCAGGTGCCTGGCCTCGATCGCGAGCGTCGAGAGCGGCTGGCTGATCTCGTGGATGACCGCGACCGACATCGCGCGCAGGGTCTTCAGCCGCTCGGCCTGGAACAGCAGGCGGTCGCGGCGCTGCAGATCGCCCCGTGCCCGCGCCTGCGCATCGGCAAAGCTGCCGGCGAGATAGCCGACCACCAGGATCGAGGCGAGGCTCATGTGCAGCGCGAGCCGCGCGTCGGCGCGCATCGGCATCGCGGTCTGCGGCAGGATCACCGCCGCGACGGCGACGATCGCGAGCCAGCTGGCGGTGCGACCGAACCGCAGGCCGATCCAGGCGACCGCGAGCAATACGGGGGTGTGCGGTGTGCCCAGTCCGATCGTGGCGAGCATGGCCTCGCTCGCGAACGATGCGGCCAGCACCAGTACCGCCTCGGCCATCGCGGCGATCCGCGGGCGCGCGGGGCGCGCCGCGCCGCCGCTTGCAAGGTCTGCAAGCCAGAGCAGCGGCGGGGTGAGCAACAGCACGCCGAGCAGGTCGCCGACCACGAAGCCGGTCAGCGACGCGACGATCTCGCGCAATCCCGTCACGCCGGTCAGGTCGGGACGCAGCAGCGACCAGGGCAACGCGAACAGCGCCGCCGCGACCGGCGCGCCGACCGAGGCGAGGCCGAGCGGCATCGGCGCCACGCTCAGGCTGGTCTGTGCACGATTGGCGAGATGGCGGACGAGCAGGACGACGAGGCCGTAGGCAAGCGGCGGTCGTATTACCCCGGTCACGGCGATCGCCCATCCGGGGGAGGTCGGATCGATGATGCCGGTGGCAAGCTGGACCAGCAACTCGGCAACGATGATTCCGACCAGCAATCGTGGGCCACGCCGCCACAGCAACGCCATGCGGAACCCGGCGGCAGGATAAAGCAGCGAATAGTAGCCGTTTCCGCCCCATTCGGCGGCGACATGGTGGGCCGCCCAAAATGCGAGCGCATAGCCGATCAGCCAGGGCATGTCGGCCATTCCGGGACGCGCGGCGAGGGTACGTGCCGACGCACGAAAACCGTTCAGAGGGGGCGCAAGCGTCGTCATCGGCGGGTGTCTGCACGATAGATGCGCTGCAGGCTATCCGGGCAAGTCCCGGACCATCGTCGTCGGCGGAGCGTAGTCGACAGTCCCGAAGAAGGACGGCGTCCGCACAATCGCCAGGATGAGCATTGGCGATATCGTAACGCGAAATTAAGGACGATCCTGTGCCGGATCGGCCGGACTGCGATGTGGGGGGCCTATGCAGGGGAATATCGAGCGCGATCCGGCGGGGCATGGCGATCCCGCGCCGCACCGCGGGATGACGGGTCTGCTCGTCGGCGCGGTAGGCGGCGCGGCGGTATGGGGGCTGGCTACGCTGATCGTGCTGTATCTGATCTGACACGCGCGAAGACGGCCGCAGGATCACCGCGCTGCTGCCGTGATCCGGTTTCGCGCCGACGGAAATGCCGCGGGAAACCGTTCGTTTAACCTTTCGTCGCTAAAGCCCGGGGCATGGCGATCTCCTCCCCAGTACCTGCGACGATGGCTTCGGATCGGGTCGCCAACGTGCTCGGCGCGGCCGTGCGTGGCTGTCGGCGGCACTTGCTATTTGCCGCGCTGTTCTCGGGGCTGGTGAACATCCTGTACCTCGTGCCGTCGATCTTCATGCTGCAGGTGTACGACCGGGTCGTGCCGACCCGCGGCGGGGCGACGCTGTTGCTGCTGACGCTGATCCTGGTGCTCGCGCTGGTCGTGTTCGCGATCCTCGATGCCGTCCGCATGCGGCTGCTGTTGCGCGCGAGCATGCGGCTGGAACGCCAGGCCGCGCCGGGCATCCTGTTGCGCATCCTCGGTACCGACGGCGCGACGATCGGCCAGCGCAGCCAGGCGATGCGCGATTTCGATACGGTGCGCGGCACGCTGACCGGACCGACCATCATCGCGCTGTTCGATGCCCCCTGGGCGCCGATCTATATCGGCATCGCGTTCCTGCTCCACCCGTGGATCGGCGTGCTGGCGCTGGTCAGCGCGCTGCTGCTGGGCGGCATCGCGATTGCCAGCGACCGCGTCACCGCCGCCGCCGCCCGCGATACGCATGCGCGCGCGGTGCTTGCCACGCGTGAGCAGGACGTGTCGATCCATGGATCGGAGGTCGCTCGGGTGATGGGCATGCGCAACGCGCTGATCACCCGCCACTTGCTGGAACGCGCCGAACTGGTGCGACGCCAGTCCGCGCTCGCCGGCACATCGGGCCAGTTCCTTGCGATCACCAAGTTCCTCCGCCTGCTGCTGCAATCGCTCGCGCTTGCGCTGGGGGCGCTGCTGGCGATCCGGCAGGACATTTCGGGCGGGGCGATCTTTGCGGCGTCGCTGCTGCTGGGGCGTGCGTTGCAGCCGGTCGAGCAAATTCTCGGCGCGATGAAGCCGCTCGCCGCCGCGCGCAACGCCTACCGCGATCTCGACGCGTTCTGCGCGCTGCCGGGGCCGGCGATCGACGCCACCACGCTCCCTGTACCAACCGGCCGGATCGACGTGCGCGGCATTACCGTGCGCGCCGAGGGGACTGACCGCGCGCTGCTGTCCGACATCAGCTTTGCGGTGGCGCCCGGCGAGATCGTCGCGCTGGTCGGCCCGAGCGGCGCCGGCAAATCGACCTTGTTGCGCGTGCTGTCGGGCGCGTTGTCGCCCGATGCTGGCGAGGTGCGGATCGACGGTGCGAGCCTGTCCGACTGGAACCGCGAGCAGCTCGGCCGGCATGTCGGCTACATGCCGCAATCGCCGTCGCTGTTCCCGACCAGCGTGCATACCAACATCTCGCGCTTCCAGTCGGTGCTGGCGGGCGAGAGCGAACAGCTAGACGCGGCCGTGGTCGAGGCGGCGCAGGCGGCGGGTGCGCACGAGGTGATCCTCGGTCTGCCCAACGGCTATGCGACGATGCTGAGCATGGCGGACGGATCCGGGCTGTCGGCCGGGCAGAACCAGTCGGTCGCGCTGGCTCGCGCGCTGTTCGGCGCGCCGACAATCCTGTTCCTCGACGAGCCCAATGCGCATCTCGACAGCGAGGGCGAGACCCGGCTGGTGGCGACGCTGGCAGCCCTGCGCCAGCGTGGCGCGACGGTGATCGTCTCGACGCATCGCACCGGCCTGCTCCAGGCCGTCGACAAGGTGATGGTGCTGCGCGACGGCGCCATCCAGCTCTTCGACGAGCGCGCAAAAGTGGTGCGGCCCACCATGGCCAATCCGGTTTCGGCTGCGGGAGGCGTACGATGATCCCCGCCGAACTGGCCAGCCCGGTGCCGGCCGCCGGACGCGAAAGCCTGGCCGATCGCCTGCGCCTCGATGATTCGCCGCGCCACGCGATCCTGGTCGGTGTGATCGTCGCGGTGCTGTTCTTCGTCGTCGGGCTCGGCTGGGCGGCGTTCGCGCGGCTCGACGCGGCGGCTGCGGGCGACGGGCAGGTGGTCGTCGCGGGCAATCGCCAGACCGTCCAGCACCGCGAGGGCGGCATCGTCGCGGCGATGGCGGTGCGCGACGGCCAGCACGTCCGCGCCGGCGACATCCTGTTCCGCCTCGAAGGCGCCGAGGTCACCGCGAGCGAACGCGCGCTCGCCGCCAGCGTCATCGACCTGCAGGCGCAGCGCGCACGGCTGGAGGCGGACGTCCGCGGCGGTGCGATCGTCTGGCCAACCGAGTTCGCGTCCGCGCAGGGCGACGACCTGCGGCTGGTCGAACGTGCGAAGTCGCTCCAGATCGCGCAGCGTTCGGCGCGCGCGGCCGCACTTGCCGCGAACGGCGCAGTGCTCCGCCAGCAGGCGGCGACCGTCGCGCAGCAGACCAATGGCTTCAACGCGCAGGCGCAGGCGACCGCCCGCCAGCGCGCATCGCTCCGCCAGCAGCTCGAGTCCACGCGGACGCTCGCCGACCAGGGTTATGTCTCGCGCAACACGGTGCGTGCGATCGAACGCTCGATCCAGCAGCTCGAGGGGACCGACGCGGACTATGTCTCGCGCTCGGCGGCGGCGCGCGAGCAGATCGGCCAGACCCGCGCCGAGGGCGTCCAGACGCGCCGGAAATATATCGAGGACAGCGCCACGCTGCTCCGCGACACGCAGTTCCAGCTGAACGAGGTGATGCCGAAATTCGCCGCCGCGCGCGAACAGCTGGCGCGTACGATCATCCGCGCGCCGGTCACCGGCCGGGTGGTCGGCTTGCGCGTGTTCTCGGTCGGCGGCGTGATCCAGCCGGGGCAGGCGATCCTCGACATCGTCCCCGACGCGGCGCCGCTGGTGGTGCGCGCGAACTTCTCGCCGGGCGATATCGACGGCGTGTTCGCAGGGCGCGAGGCGGAGGTGAAGTTCCTCTCGCTGCACGAACGCGACCTGCCGATCCTGCTCGGCACGGTGCGCACGGTGTCCGCGGATTCGCTGCGCGACGAGCAGAGCGGGCACAGTTATTTCAGCGCCGAGATCACCGTGCCACGCGATCAGATCGCCAAGATCGAGGCCGTCCGCGGTCGCGATACGGGGATCCGCGCGGGCGTCCCCGTCACCGTCCTCGTCAAGCTGCGGTCGCGCACCGCGCTGGATTATCTGCTCGATCCGCTGACCGAGGCTTTTTCACGGTCGCTCCATGAACGCTGACATGCTTCGCCTTGCCGCCCTGTTGATGCTGCCGGCGTCGGCGGCGATCGCGCAGACCGCACCCGACGCGCAGACTGGCGCGCCCGAAACCTTGGGCCAGGCGATCGCCGACGCCTATCGCAGCAATCCCGCACTGGAGGGGCAGCGTGCCCAGTTGCGCGCGCAGGACGAACAGATCGTCCAGGCGGGCGCGGCGTACCGCCTGAACGCCGGGATCAACATGACGCTGCAATATCAGTCGCAGGACCAGCGCGGGCTGCTCGGCGATTTCGATACCGCGCGTGGGCGGACGATCGGCGCCACGCTCACCGCGTCGCAGATTCTGCTCAACGGCGGGCGCACCGCGGCGCAGGTTTCCGCTGCCGAGGCTGGCGTGCTCGCGGGCCGCGAACGGCTGCGCGAGGCGGAGAACGCGATCCTGCTCGAGGTGGTCGACGCGTTCGTGTCGGTGCGCCGCGATGCAGCCCTGGTGGCGATCCAACGGCGCTCGCTCGAGTCCTATGGCCGGCAGGTGACGCAGGCGGTCGCGCGCGAACGCGGTGGCGACCTGACCCGCACCGACATCGCGCAGGCTCAGGCGCAGCGCGAGATTATCCGCGCGCAACTGGCGCAGGCGACGGTCAACCTCCAGGCGAGCCGCGGCCGGTTCGCCACCGTGGTCGGGCGCAATCCGGGGACGCTGCTGGCGCCGCCGACCTTGCCGGGCCTGCCGCGTTCGCTCGATGCGGCGTTCGCGGTGGTCGAGAAGGAAAGTCCCAGCCTGTGGCAGGCGATCCTCGCGACCAAGGCGGGCGATGCGCGGATCGCCGCGCAACGTGCCGAACGCGCACCGATCGTCGCGCTGACGGGCAGCTATGGCTATGCCAGCCCCTATTCCTACCAGCTCCGCGATGCCGGCGCGCAGGCGGCCGGCGGCGTCACGCTGACGATGCCGTTGCTGACCGGCGGCGTGATCGGATCGCGCGTCCGCGCCGCTATCGCCGAACGCCAGCAACTCGGATTCGACGTCGAGGTCGCACGGCGCGCGGCGCTCGCCAACGCGCAGAATGCGTGGAATCAGGCGGTGGCCGGCGGCGATCAGATGGCGGCAGGGCGGCTGGCGACCGAGGCGGCGGAATCCGCGCTCACTGGCGTCCAGCGCGGTTTCGCCGAGGGCTTCCGCTCCAATTTCGAGGTGCTCGATTCGGAGCAGCGGCTGCTGACCGCGCAACTCGTGTTCGTCAACGCCACCTATGGCGCCTATGTGGCGGAGGCTCGCCTGCTGGCGACGCTCGGGCGGTTGCAGGCGGCGGCGATCGACCAGGGCGTGCCGGCCTATGATCCGGCGCGCAACACGCGGGCGGTGCGCGCCAAGACCTTCGGCCCGTTCGATCCGGTGCTAGCGCCGATCGACCGCGCACAGGTGCCGAGCGCCGCGTTCCGACCGGCGCGGTTGCTCGCGCCGGCCACCGACACGCGGATCAGGCCAGCCATCGTCCAGGCCCTGCCCGGACCGATTGGCGCGGCATTGCCGATCGCAGCCATACCGCTGCTGGCCGGGCCGGCGGCGGCGGACTTGGCGGACGCGGTGGTGACCGGCGGGTCGTAAGCAACAGAGTTCCGTGATCCTGACGAAACGGCAAACGCCTCAGCGCGCCATCAACGCTTCATACAGCTCGGCATAGGCGCCGATGATCGTGTCGTGATCGTAATCCCGGCGGACGCGTTCGCGCATCGTCTCGCCCATCGCCAGACGCAGCGCCGGGTCGCCGGCGATCGTCAATATGCCTGCCGCGGTCGCGGCCGGATTGACCAGCGGCGTGACGATCCCGCCATGCCCAGAGTCCGCACCGCCGCGACCCTCGATCATCTCGCGGCAACTGCCGACGTCGGGCGCGACCACCGGGATACCGCATGCGCCGCCCTCCAGGATGACCAGCGGCTGCGCTTCGGACAGGCTGGTGAGGACGAGCAGGTCGATCTTCGCCATCCAGTCCTCGATCCGGACGCGCCCGACGAACCGGAACACCGGCGCCAGCCCCAGGTCGTCGACCAGCCGCGTGCATTCGGCGGCATATTCCGGATCCTCGTCCTCGGGGCCGAGCACGACGAAGCGCAGGTCGGGACGCTCGGCATGCGCGATCGCGGCGGCGCGGACGAACGTCTTGATGTCCTTGATCGGCACCACCCGGCCGAGCAGCGCGACCAGCGGATGCGCGGGGTCGCGCAGGTCCGGCAGCGTCGAGAAGCGCCGCGAATCGATGCCGTTCGGAATCACCCGGACTCGGTCGGCGGCGGCACCGAGGCGGCGCTGGACCGCCGTGTTCTCTCCATACAGCGCGACGATCGGATTGCAGCTGTCGTAGCAGGCGGTGGCGTAGCTGGTGAACGCGCGCACCCACAGGTCGCGCAGGTCGCGGACGCTGCGTTCGAGCTCCAACCCGGTATCGACCTGGTCGCCGATCCAGTCCGCCATCATCACCTCGATCTGGCGTTCGAGCAGGTAGATGCCGTGCTCGGTGATGAAGGCGGGCCGCCCGGTCTGGCGTGCGGCGCGTGCCGCGAGCAGCCCGGCGAACCCGGTCGAGATGGTGTGATACGCCTTCGCCCGCGGCAGCGGCGTGGTCAGCACCGACAGCAGCCCGCCCAGCAACACCCGCATCGCCCAGAAATAATGGTGGAACGAGGCCTTGGGCAGCATCGCCTGATAATGCCGCCGCAGTCGCGCG
The DNA here is from genome assembly GCF_049472435.1 of Sphingomonas sp. 4RDLI-65. NCBI lineage: Bacteria > Pseudomonadati > Pseudomonadota > Alphaproteobacteria > Sphingomonadales > Sphingomonadaceae > Sphingomonas > Sphingomonas sp. 4RDLI-65. The sequence continues at coordinate 202,472 of NZ_JBCEBT010000004.1, forward strand.
AAGACGGCGGGGTGCGACAATATGTCGCCGGGGACAGGCGGCCGCGGCATGCTGCCGATCAGGTCGATCAGCGTCGTCAGCCGCACCGCGTCGCCGGTCGCGACGAAGGCGACCAGCGCGTCGGCGATCGGCGCGGCGATCCGGTCCGGGATCGATCGCGGGGCGGCAGGCGCGGGCGCCAAGCCGATCTCGACGATGCCGACGACATTGGGCGGCGGCGTCAGCTGGAATGACAGCAGGTCGGCGCCGGGCTTAATCGCCGCGATCACGAACCGGATATCGGGCAGGTGCGTGATCAGGTCCTGCAACCAGCCGGATACCCCGCCGATCACATAGGGGTAGGCGCCCTCGACGATCAGGCAGATATCGGCATCGGGAAGTTCGGTCGCCGCGACGCGCGACGGGGTGGCCAGCGCCGACAGCGGGATCATGCCATCGTCCCCGTCTGCCACCATGCCGCCACCTGCGTCGCGCTGCGGTCGCCGGTTGCCGGCAGGGCCTTGCCGTTGTCGGGCCGCGCGACGAGCGTGGTTGCGATCCGGTCGATCGCCGCATAGTCGCCCGCCGCCCAAAGCGCCTCGATCGTCAACGAATCGCGCAGCGCGCCGTGGCTGGCGTCGTCCTCGACCGAGACTGCGGCAACCATCGTCGCGACCGCGTCTTCGCGCAGATGCACACGCTGCGAATTGGAGAGCAGCACGTCCGATCGGGCGTGATCCGCGAGCAACCGCGCGAGTGCCGTCGCGGCGTCAGGATCGGTTCCGGTGGTCATGCGGGCGGATAATTTGGCGCGGGCGAGGACCAGATTCTCCGCGACCCGCGCCGATGCCGCGGCGGCGAGCGCGCGGATGGTCTGGTCGCCATCGGTCAGCGCGAGCGCGATCAGCGGCGACAAGGCGGGCTCGAACGAGCGCACGACGGTCTCCAGCGCGCGGCGCCGGGCGGCGACATCGCCGTGGCGCATGATCGTCACCAGCGAACTGAGCGTTTCGGGGGTCGCGTGGTGAACCCGGCCGTCGAGCATGCGCGCAACCGCGAGGCCGGCGCCGCGTCGTGCGGCATGCGCGCGGACCGGACCGAACATGGCGTCGTCGCTGCGTTCCGCGAAGCCGGGCAGGAGCCGCGCGAACGGCAGCGTGGCGAGCAGGCCGAGCGGCCCCAGCACACCCAGCATCGCCGCCGCGAAGCCGGTCCTTGCACCGCCGCGCAGCCACACCGCATAGCCCAGCGCGCCGAGCACGGCATGGCCTATCAGTGCCCATCCCGCCGGGATACCGCCAACCCAGCACAGTGCGGCCAGCATCCCGTCCAGCACGGCAAGCGCGATCAAGCCGCGGATCATGCGACCAGCCCGGCCGACCTCACCGGTCGCTGCGTCGCGCGCGGCGTATCGGCCATCAGCGGGGTCAGCCAGGCGGCGATCTCGTTCAGGTCGGCGATCCGGTTGGCATTGAGCGAGTCGAACGGCAGCGTGTGCAGGATCAGGCAGCCGGCGACCGTCGTGGTCTTTGGATCGACCAGCGTGATCGCGGCGACGCCGATGCCGTCCAGCACGCTCCGGTCGCCGCGGTTCGCGACATGCAGGATGCCGCGGCGCCGCAGGATCCGCTCCCGCAGGCCGACCGGCACGATGTCGGGTCGGCCTGCGGTCACCGATCCGCGCAGCCAGGCGCGGGCCTCGTCCCCGGCGATGCGGTAGCAGGTGAAATCGTCCGTCCGGGCGGCGAGTGCGATCAGTTCGCCGATCGCGCCGCGCCGTTCCGCCGGGTCGATCGACGAAAGGCGCGTGGCGGTGTCGATCGCATGGCCGACGGTGCGCGCTTCGCTGGCGATCTGCACCTGCAGGCGGCGGTTGGTGTGCGACAGCGTCGCGAACGCCTCGGTCAGCCGCGCCAGGTTGCGGGTGGCGACACGGCCGCGCGTTTCCAGCCGATCCTGGCGCGTGGTGCGCAGGATCGTCACCTCGCCGACCGCCCCCGCGGTGACGAACCACAGCAGCGGCTGCACCGACAGGTGAAACAGATAGTCGAGATAATCGCGTGCGCCCGCATCCTCGTGCACATGGACCAGCCACAGCGCGGACGCGATCGCCGCGGCAAGCACGCCCGGGCCCGTGCCATAGGCGAGCGCCATCACCAGCACCGGCAGCCAATAGGGGTTCGGCTGGATTTGCGCGAAGCCGGTCCCGCCGGTCAGCCACCAATCGAGCGCCGCCAGCGCGACGAACGCGGTGGTCATCTCGGTGGTGATCCGCGCGACTCGCCGCCATCTCGAGGTCCCGCCGCGACCCTGTTCGTGCTGCGTCACTGCGTATCCCCGAGGCTGCGTGTCAGTTGCGCGCGGGCGAACAGCTGCCGCCCCGAAAAGCCGGGGCGCGCGATCGAGGTGACGCCGCCGCTGCCCTCGATCCGCCACGCCACCGCGATCGGCGCGGCGATGCCGAGGCTCGCGGTCGGGCCGTCGCCGCCGAAGCGATCGACCGTCCAGCCCGCCAGCCCGGTCATCTGCACCGCGCCGAAGCTGCCGCTCACGAGCCCCTGCACCGTATGATTCTCCCTGCTGGCCAGCGGCACGAGCACCAGATCATCGAGCCCGACCCGCATCCGCTGAACATATTCCGCTTCGAACCGGTAGGTCAGCGCGAGCGCCGGGAACTGCCGGCGGATCAGATAGTCGACGCCGGCGTTCGCAATCACCGTGTCGCTGGCACCGGTCATGCCCGCCAGCCCGTAGCGGTTCGCGCCGAGATCGGCCTGCACGAGCAACCCCGGCGTCAGGCGGTAGGTCACGCCGACCAGGGCGCGCGACAGATAGCCACCCGCGATCACCTGCGCAGGCGTCGAATAGTCGGGCATGTGCCGGGTCAACGTCACACGGAACTGGGCATCGGCGGAGCCGGCAACCGCCTTTACGCCACCACCCGTGACGGCGTCGTCGAGTGCGGCGGAGGCGAGTAGCTGCACGCGTACCGCATCGGCGAACGCCGCCAGCAGCGACGCGTCGATGACGGTATCGCCGCTCCGCGTGCCGTCCTCGACCCGGCTGACGATATGGCGGACACCACCGCCTGCGGAAAGATCGGTGCCGATCGCGGCATCGATCCGCGCGGCGAACTCGGCCTGCGACAGGTCGCTGCCATCGCGTGCGGTGACGCCGATACTGGCGGTACCCGGTGCCGCGGCGATCGCGCGTCGGGCGGTCATGTCGTCCGCTGCGAGCGCACGATACCCGAATGCCGCACCGCGCACGTCGCCATCCGCCATGCGCGTATCGGCCAGCAACCGGGTCACCCGGCGATCGGCAGGATACGCGCGCGCGAGACGAGTCGCGGCGCGGACCGCCTGTCCGGGATAGCCGGCGGCGACATCCGCCTCGATTCCTGCCAGCGCGCTGTCGGGTGCGGTATCGTCGACCGGATCGGCACCCATATCCTCGAGCGGCGGCGTGAAGGCCAGCGCGACGGCCGATCCCGCCTGCCGCCACGTCATGCCCCAGCCGGGTGCGGCACGCAGCACGAGACTGTCGTCGTTCCAGCGCAGGTCGCCGATCGCATCGCCCGCGGCCTTGCGGAACGCCTCGATCCGCTCCGGCGACAGGGGACGGGCGAACCGCGCGACCAGTTCGCCGTCGCTCTCGGTCATGCGCAGGCTCGCATCGTCGGGCCAGGCGAGCACCGTCTCGGGAGCGACCACGCGGCTGTCTGCAAAGACCGTGGGGGGCACGACCATGACCGGCGCGTCCGCGAGCAGGAGGGCGAGGGCGATCACGGCGCCAGCACCGTACGCGCGCGACCCGGCTGGCCCTGCGCGATCAACAGCCGCGCGTGCAGTGCCGCCAGCGCCCGGTCCTGCGGCGTCTCGACGCGCAATGCCTCGACCAGCGCCACCGCTTCGGTGCGCCGCCCAAGCCGATCGAGCATTTCCGCGCGCGCGCGGCTTTGCGGCGGGGTCTGCGCCAGCGCGCGCTCCAGCCACGGCCGGGCGGCACGGTCGCCGCCAAGCCGCGCCTGGACGTCGGCCATCAGCCTGAGTGCAGCCAGGTCGGTCGGGGTCGTCGCCAGATGATCGCGCAGCCACCCGGCTGCGCCCTTGGCATCGCCCGCGTTCCATGCCGTCCATGCCAGATCGAGCTGGTCGCGCGGATCGGCGATCCCTGCCGCGACCCGCCGCCGTGCGATCGCCGCCGCCTGAGCAGGCTCGAGCTTCGCCGGTGCCGCGATGGACAGCGTGCGCATCTGCGACGCATCGAGCGCACGCCCCTCGAGCAGGCCCGCCAGCACCGCCCGCCCGGCCGCGTCGTTGCCTGCCGCCCGTGCCAGTGCCAGTCGCGTCAGCATCACGTCGGTGCGTGCCGCCAGCGGATGCCGCGACAGGAACGCCAGCGCCTCCGCCGGACGGTCGCGTTCGGCATAGGCGGACAGCCAGCCGCGCTGATCCGCCGCGTCGCCGCGCAACGCCTGTTGCTTGAGCCAGTCGAGATCATCCGCTGCCGGACGAGGCCCCATCAGGTACAGCAGCCGCTGCGCCGTCGGTGCCGTCGGTGGCAGGCCGGTCGCCGCACGCCGCAGCACCGCGCGCGCATCGTCGCGGTATCCGGCGGCGAGCAACCGCTCCGCCGCCGCGGCCGGCCGGGTATCGGCACGCGCGAGCAACTCGGTGCGCAGACCCTCGTGGTCGCCGGCAAGGATCGTCTCGCGCGCCGCCTCGCGCTGGTCGGCCGGCAGGCGATCGGCGGCACGCAGTCCTGCCGCCCGGTCGCCGGTCCGCGCCGCGACCCGGATCGCCAGCCAGGGATCGCCTGCACGCCAGTCCACCCGCGTTCGATCGAGCAGCGCGATCAGATCGTCACGCCCCGCCGTGTCCGCGCGCCGCGCCAGATCGAGCGCGAGTTCGGCATCGGGCGGCGGAATGACATGGTTCGCTGCCGCGACGATCACTAGGTCGGTCCGGTCGATCGCATAGGCTGCGGCGACCAGATCGGCCGCCGGCACGCCGCGGGTACGCGCTGCCTGCGCCACCAGTGCCGCTGCTTCGGATGCGCGTCCGGTCTTGTGCAGCAGGTCGACGCGCAGCCGCCAGGTTGCCGGCGCTGCCCCGTCGGGTCGCTCGGCGAGATACTGGAGCGCCACCGCTGGTCGTCCCGCTGCGACCAGATCGTACGCAACCTGCGTCGTCGATACCGGCTGACCCGCGTCGATCAGCCGCGCGGTCAATGCTGCGAGCGTCGCGGCATCGGCAGTCGGGATCACCGCGGCGATCGTCGGATGCGCCGGCGGCAATACCGGGGGGACGAACGGGGTAGCGGAGGGCAGCGTCGTGCCGACCGCCGCCAGTGGCTGCGCCCGACGCTCTGCATGCGAGATCTCGCGGCGTCCCGGCAACAGCATGAGCCCGCCCGCCAGCAGGCCAAGCCCCGCCAGCGCCGGCACGATGAGCGCGAGGCGTCCGTTGTGACGATCAATTCTCACTGGGCGATCCTCACCCGGTCGGCGCCGGCAGCAGCCGATCGAGCGCGAGCGTCGCGACATAGGGGTGGAACCCCGCCGCCCGCTCGCGCGCATATAGTGCCGCGACCTGTTTTGGATCGCTCGGCTCCCAGTAATCGAGCGTCATCAGCGTCAGCGCGGGATTGCGTGCCTGCGCCGCTCGCAGCCGTCCTGCCTGCCAGTCCCAGTCTGAATCGCTCAGCAGCTCATATCGCTTGGTGGTGAAATTCCACCGCGACGCCATTGCCTCGCCGAGCAGGTGATCGATCTGCGGCGCGACGTCGGGCAGCATCGCATAACCGCGGTTGAGCATGATGCTGATCTTCGGGAAGCGCGCACGAACGGCGGCGATCAGCGTCGCGCCTGCCGCCACCATGCCTTTGTTGGCCACCGGATCGCGTTGCTCCATCGCTTCGGCGTTATCCATCGTATCGATGAAGATTCCGTCATAGCCGAGCGCGAGGATCGCGGGCACGAGTTGGTCGAGCACCGCTGTGCGCCATGCCGGATGCCGCAGGTCGGCCATCCGCGCATCGGGCCAGTTGGGATTGGCGGGCCCGAGCGCACCCGCCGCATCGAGCGCGGCGAAATACGGCCGGGTGCGCTCGACCTCGCCGAAGCTGACATAGCCGAGCAGATTGCTGCCCGGTCCGCGCAAGGGCGCGATCGGTCGCGCGTGATGTGGCTCGAGCACCAGCAGGCGGCATTGTCGCGCCAGTACCGGATCGGTCGTCGCACCATAGTCGACGCCCCAGCGCCATGCGTCACGGGCCTTGCGGCCCGGCGGCGCCCGAAATCCGAGCGTCGGCACGATCGCGCCCAGCGCCAGCATCCGCCTGAGCACCAGTCGGCGCGCCATATCGGTGAAGCCCGCCGCAATACCCGTCACAATAATCGCCCTCCCTGTCCCACGACCGAGGGATTGTTGCCGACGAACAGCAGATAGGTGAGGTTCACGCTGGCCTCGGCGACCAGTGCGATGCCGACCGATGCGCCGACCACTGCGCCTGCCATATACCCCCAGCCGAACGCTGCGAACCCCGCATCCCATTGCAGCAGCGTCGCCAGCGCGCTGCCGATCGCGAACGCGGTCCAGGTCAGCAGGATACGACCGAACAGGTCGTAATAGGCGAGCACCACCGTCGTCGCGATCGCGACCAGGTGGAATACCGTGCCGAGCGCGGTCTGGCGGAATGCGAAGATCGCGCGGGCGTCCGCGCCGATCGCATCGAACAGCGGCACGGCGAAGACCCAGGCGAGCGCGGCGACCAGCGCCTGCGCCAGCACCATCAGTCGCAGCCCGTCGAACATCGTCCGCACGACCTCGCTGCGCGCCTCTTCGATGCGTTGCAGCGTCGAGGTGCCGGTACACCGGACGATCATGTCGCCGAACGCGCGATCGAACCGTGTCTCGGTGACGATCAACAGCAGCGTCAGGCCGGGCACCATCGTCAGCAGTCCAAGGAAGCTGCCCTGGTCGTTGATCGGGTTCAGCCGCAACAGGCCGATCGCGTGGACGCTGTCGGGACCGAGCCACAACAGCCATTTGTCGATCCAGATCGCGGCGACGCCTGCGACGCCGGCCGCCGCGACGATCTGTGCGAGCCGCGGCGCCATCGCATCGCCGTGCGGCAGGACGGGCGGCGCGGAGAAATGCCGACGGATCACGATCACGATCGCCGCCAGCGTCAGGCCGATGCCGCCCGCGATCACGGCCAGCACAGTAACGGTCGCGGGGTGCGGGATCAGCGCCAGCGCCGCTGCGGCAACGCCGATCCCGAGCAGATAGGCGAGCGGGATTGCGCGATAGCGGCGCAGCGCGGTCAGCAGCGGCGCGGCGATCCACACCTGGGTCAGCCAGGCGAGGATCAGCGTCGCCAGCAGCGCCTGCACCGGCGGCAGCCCGGCAAGCATCCCGAATACCACCGCGCCGATCGCCAGTGCGATCGCGCCCCCGGCTGCCAGGGCCACCAGCATGATCCCCGATACGCCGGCGGCATCGCGCGCGAAGATGCAGTCCGCCACCATTCGGGTCGCGAGGATGCCGATCGGCGCGGCGGCGAGCGCGGACAGGCTGAACGCATAGACGAGGATCGTCTGGACGGTTTGTGCGCCGTCCGTACCGAGATGCGCGCGCGACCAGTGGTTGAGCATCGCCATCGCCACCGCGGTGATCAGCCAGGGGCCGGCGCTGATGACCGCACCGAACGCGGCGGCGCCGACGATCCCGCCGACGCCGCCCTCCCGTGCGGTTCTCGCTAGTTGGAAGCCTATGCCCGCCATAACACCGCCGGCCTATGCCGCCGGTTACATGAAGAAATCGTTCGCGGTCAGGACATGGTGGCCGGTCAATGCGACCGAGAAGTCGGCCGCCGAGCCGCTATCGGTATTACCCTCGACGATCGTGAATTCCTTGCCGCCGATCATCTGGTAGCTGTAGCGGAGCTGGCCCGGTGCGGTGAACTTGGCGGTGGTGCCGATGAAGCTGAACGCCTGGTCGCCGCGCGCGAACAGCGAGCTGTTGGCGTCGATCATCGACAGGTCGATCTTGTCCTGGCCGACGGTGAAGTCGGTGATGACGTCGCGCGACGACGACGTCAGGCTGTCGCCCTTCACCTCGAAGCGGAAGATGTCCGCGCCCGCGCCGCCGGTCATCGTGTCCATGTCGTCGCCGCCGATCAGGATGTCGTTGCCGTCGCCGCCGTTGAGCACGTCCTTGCCGTCGCCGCCGATCAGCGTGTCGTTGCCCGCGCCGCCGTTGAGCGTGTCGTTGCCGAGCCCGCCGGTGAGCTTGTCGTTGCCGCCCAGCCCGTTGAGCACGTCGTTACCCCAGCTGCCGTCGAGTATGTCCTGCTCGCTGGTGCCGTTGATCGTCTCGCTGAAGATCGTGCCGGTCTTGGTGATTCCGACCACGTCGGTGACACTGATCGCCAGCGCCTGCGTATCGATCGCGCCGCGGGCATCGGTCGCGACCACGGTCACCGCATAGATGTTGTCGCGGTTGGCGTCGGTCGGCGCCTCGTAGTCAGGCGCGGCAACGAACTTCAGCACGCCGGAGGTCGCGTCGATCGTGAAATTGGCGCCGTCGCCGCCAGCGCCGATCGAATATTTGATCGAATCGCCCCAGACGATGTTCGCGTCGGTCGCGGTGATGGTGGTCAGCGCAGTGCCGTTCTCGGCGATCGACAGCGATCCCGTGGTGCCGCCGCCGAACGACGTCAGCACAGGACCGACATTGGCCTGATGCCCCACCTTGACGTCGTGCGCCCCGATCGCGCCGAGATCGATGGTCAGGATCTCGCCGATCTGGCTGGCGATGGTCGCGCCGCTGACCGTCGTCCAGTCGGTGCCGGCTGCCTTCAGGTCGATCGTCACCTTGCCCTCGCCCTCGGCGGTGAAGGCCAGGTCGCGGCCGTCGCCGCTGAGCGTGGTCAGCGTCGCGCGCATCGGCAGCGCCGTGATGTGTGTCACGTCGTCCGCGACCGCGCCCATCGTGATCGCATAGGTGCCACCCGATTTCGGCAGGAACACCGTGTCCGCGTCATAGGCATACCAGTTGGCGACCCCCTTGATCACCTGACCGCTGCTCTGGCCATCGACGTCGAGCGAGAACGTGCCGGTGGTCGCGCCGACCGTCGCGGTGATCGTGTTGCCGACCACGGTCGAGGTGATCGTCGTATTCTGGAACGCACTGACCCGGCTTGCGAGATCGGCGAGCGTCACGAACTCCATGCCCGCCGCAGCGGCCTGTGCGATGAAGCTGGTGAACATCTGCTTGGTGTAGAGGCTGGTCGCACCGTCGCTGGCCCACATCGTCGGGCCGTAATCATGCCATGGCCACACCACGACGGGCGCATCGGCGTTCGCGGTCAGCGCACCGAATTCCTTCGCCCAGGCGGCTTCCGCTTCCGCAACGGTCTTTTTCTGGAACTCGATCAGCGAGAAGTCGAACGACGTGTTCGGCGCGATATACACCTTGTCGTCCGCGGCGTTCTGCGGCGTCATATAGCCGAGCGCATTGGGATAGCCCGCGCCGACGCCGGAATAGCCGCCGCTGAGATACGTCACGTATTTCAGGATTTCCTGGCTGGTCGCGATCTGCTCGGGTGCGCCCGGCACCGCGGCACCGCCGACGGTGACGGTCTTGCCGAGATACGCGCTCAGCTGCTTTTCGAGCTCGGCACGCGACTGGCCGAACTCGAACGCGATCTGCGCGTCGGTCAGCAGGTTGGTGTCCTCAGGATGCGTATAGCTGTGCGAGCCGACCTCGTTGCCGGCATCGAGCAGTGCCTTGTACACGGGAAGCGAGACCGCCCAGTCGGTCGCCTGGCCGTTCGCCGCGTCGTTGCCGATGTTGACGTAATAGCTGCCGACGAAATTATACGCGGTCTTCCACTCGGTCAGGATCGGCAGCAGCTTGTCGTAGATGCCGGGCGCGGTGCCGGCCGGATTGACCTCGTCGGTCTGCTGGCTCTGGTCCATGTCGACGCGCGACGCGAACAGCCCGGCCTCGCGGGTCATCTGCAGCCCGACCGACAGGCCGTTGCCGTGGACCGAATAATCGATCGCCTTCTGGAGCAGATTGTCGTCGGCCATCACGGCCTCGCTCGAGAACAGCACGTTGCGCCCGCCGGTCTGCGTGGCGATCGCGGCGCTGTAAGTCTGGCCGTTCACCGTCTCGGTCGCGATCGTCGTGCCGGTGCCGCTGACGCTGGTGAAGGCGTTCCAGCCGACCCCGGTATATTGGCGGATCACCTGACCGTCGCCGTAGCCGTCTAGCACGAGGTGCGACGCGTCGCTCGCCGTGACGGTAACGTCGGCGGGGAAGCCGCCGGTCACGCGCGTCGCGTCGAACAACAGCTTCATCCGCGAATAGGAGTCGCCGGCGAGCGCGGCATTGTCGGCACCGTTGGTCATGAATTCGCCGGCTGCGACCAGGCCGATGCCGAACTGCTTGGTCGCCTGCTCCAGCGTCTGCGCGATCAGGTCGGCCTTGCCTGCCTCGACGTTGCGGAACGAGGGGAAGACGATCGTGTCGTACTTCGCCAGCGTCGCGAGGCTGGTCAGGTCGTCTTCGGTCAGGATGTCGAACGGCACGCCGGCCTGCATCGCCTGGCTTTGCGCGGCCATGAACAGCTGCGAATAGGCGGTCTTGCTGAAATAGGCGTTGGCGGTCGATTCGGACCAGACGATCGCGATCCGGTGCGCGGGGTCGGCGACCACGCCGGTATCGTTGAAGACGGTGAAGGCGGGGTTCGAATAATTGCCCGGCAGGAACGCGGTGTCGTTGACGTCGTAGATCGTGTCGATCGCCTGCGGATTGCCGATCGCCGCCTTGGGGACCTTGAACTCGACGGTGGTGCGATCGGCGGACCATGCCGCCTGCAGGCCGCTCGCGATCAGCGTTTCACCGGCGCTGCCGCTGTACAGGGAAATGGTGCCGTCGGCGGCGAAGTTCACATTATACTCGGCGCCTCCGGCAAACCCGAACACTTGGTATCCAGTGGTCGTGTTGCGATCGGTGTTGAGCCACGCGGTGGTGTTTGCGCCGATCGCGGTCGGGGCGGTCATGGCGAACGCGAAATCGGCGCCGTCGCTGCGCGCATAGATCGCGTAGCCCGTGCCGAGGCCGCGGTCGATCCGGTCGCTGGCGGACCAGTCGTTCAGGGTACCGTCGAGCGTCATCGAAGCTGCGTTTGCCATCATTCGTCCCCGTCGCCGGCGCATACGTCAAAGGCACGCGCGATACGCAGAGTCCGTAGCAAGCGCGCGCCGCGGTCCGAAAGAGCTGAGTCGAGTGGCTCCGGGCGGATTTGTGCCAACGCGGTACGCGTATCACCGCATCGTCAGGCGCCCGCAAAGGATATGCCGAGGAGGGCAGGGGCTGCATGCCGTTGGCCTGTGTCCGAACGGCTAGGATCGTCGCCGGATCGACGCGAGAACCCCCGCGACCGGGCGGTCCCGCGCGCTACTCCGTGAGATTGCGTTCGGTTGCGTCAAGCGCCTGAGACAGAAAGGCGGCAACGAGGTGATCGCCCTGCGCATCGGCGAGTTCGAGCGCCCAGACGATGGCGGCGCGAAGCGAGCGGATATTGTCCTGGAAAGTGTCCATCTCTCGGGCCCCGTTAACTGTAATATAACATAGATCAGGTTTTCTGAAATTTCGATAGAGGGGCTGCGTGACCAGACAGTGCCGTATCGAAACAGCCGGCGCCGGCGGCATGCCCATAAAACAAGGGCGTCAGCCAGCGATGCTGGTGACGCCCCCATTCCTAGTCCGGCCGTTCCTGGTCAGGCCCGTGTTAGCCGCAGGCTTCGATCAGACCTGCATCTGGTTCGGTCAGACGCGGCGGCGAGCCGCGGCGGCTGCGCCGAAACCGGCTGCTGCAGCACCGATCAGCAGGGCGATCACGACCATGAACGACGTACCGGCAGCGGCACCGGCGGCGGTGTCGGTTGCCGACTTGGCGGTTGCGATCGTCTTGGTCTTGGCCTGCTCGAACTGCGCCTTGGCGCGCGTCACCTGGGCCTGCGCCTCGGGACGGCTGATCTTGCGCTGTGCAGCGACGATGTCGACGATGCGACCTTCGGCGCGTGCACCGTCCTGGCCACCCCCGGCGAGTGCCGGCAGTTCCTTGGCGATTTCCTTCTGCGCCTGCTCAGGCGTCATCTGGGCAGGATCCGACGGTGCGTCCGAGAGGTAGGCCGAGGCTTCCTGGCGGACATCGCCGACGTCGAGATTGGCGACGTCTGCAACCTTCGGCGCTGCTGCGCCGATGCCGGTGCCGGCTGCGCTGGCGACCGAACCGACGGTGCGGAAGGCGCCGCCGATGATGCCACCGACGGCGGACGTGAGCAGGTACAGCGTCAGGATCAGCGTCACGCCCCAGACCACCAGGCCGTGCACGAGACCGTCGAACCGGTCATGCACGCCGGCGACGCGCGCTGCGGCATAGCCACCGGCGCCGAGTGCGATGACGGTGGTGATCAGCCAGTAGATGCCCGCACCGATGCCGAACCCGGCCGCACCGGGAGTCGTGCCCTCGACCGGGTCGACCAGCGTGAGGCCGATCCCGGTGCCGAGGATGCCGAGCACCAGCTGGATCGCGATCGCCAGCACGACGCCGGCGAAGATCGCGCCCCAGGAGATGCGCGCCGGCGATTTGCCATAGCGAAGGTCGTCGACCGGCAGAACGCCGGGTGTCACATTGGTAGCCATAATCACTCCTGTTGTATTGAAATCTCGACGGACGGCGTCAGTCGTTGCCGTCCTTGTCGATGTCGTTTTCGGCGCCGGCCTGCCGGGCACCGGCCGCGCTCTCACGCGAGCCCCGCTGCTCGACGGCGACGTCGCCGATGATCTTGCCGATCGCTTCCTGCACCGAGCCCTTGGCCCGGCGCGCGCGACCCTTGTCGTCCTTGGTGTCGTCCCGGGTTTCGTGGTCGCGGCTCATGCTGCGGTCTCCGTGGAAAGCGTATCGTGATGCGGGCGTACGGGCGGGGCGGCGGGCGGGGCGGCGGGAGTGGGCATGGAGTCCCCATCGAACCCGCGTGCGCGCGCCCATGCCGCCGCGGCGTTGCGACGGTTGACGCCGATCTTGGAATAGATCCGCGCGACGTGATTGCGGACGGTGTTGCCCGACACGTCGAGCGTGCGCGCGATCGACTTGTCGTCGAGCCCGCGACAGATTAGCGCCAGCACCTCGCGCTCGCGCGGCGTCAGCTCGTCGAGGCCGACGCCGGGCGGTTCGGCCTGCGGCGTGCGGATCCGCGCGAGCTTTTCCATGATCGAGCGGCTGAGCCAGCTCGTATCCTTCATCACCGCCTCGATCGCATGGACCAGTTCGCGTTCGGAGGCCTTGCGCGTGCTGATGTCGCGCATCGCCCACAGTACGCAATCGCGGTCGCCGAGCTGGATCGGCTCGGTCGAGACGATGCAGTCGATCACCTCGCCGTCCTTGACCCGGATCCGCACTTCGCGATCGCGGATCGCATTGCCCGCGTCGATCTCCGCTTCGAGCGCGCGGCGAATCGCGGGCGTCTCCCACAGTTCGACTTCGCCGAGCGGACGCGCGACGATTTCGGCCGATTCATAGCCCGTCAGGCTGGTGAACGCCTCGTTGACGTCGCACAATTGGTGGCCGTCGAGCGCGCCGATCGCCAGCGCCACCGGTGCCAGCGAGAAGGTTCGGGTGAAGCGTTCCTCGCTCTGGCGCAACGCGCTCTCGGCCTTGCGACGCGGCTCGAGGTCGGCGAACGTGAACAGCATGCAGGGCTGGCCGCCCATGTCGATCGGCTGGCCGGCAACGATCACCAGCTTGGTTTCGCCACCGGGACAGTCGAGTTCGGCCTCCATCTGCGGGATCGTGCGGCCCTCCGCCAACCGCTCCTTGGCCAGATCGCGCTGGTCGGCCCGCGCCAGCACGTCGATATCGTAGACCGTGCGCGACAAGACCGCCTCGCGGTCATGCCCGGTCATGTCGACGAACCCCTGGTTGACCTTGACGAAGCGCAGGTCGCACAGCCGGCAGATCACCGCGGGCGCCGGATTGGCGTTGAAAGACTGTTCGAAGCGGTCCTCCGCCTCGAATTGCGCCGATACGTCCTGGACGATCATGACGAGACATTCGGGTTCGTCGTGATCGTCGGTCAACACGAGGCTGCGGACCTGATGGACCCAGCGCGGTTCGTCCTCGCCGGCGACCGCCACCTCGACCACCACCTGCGAAAACGCCTCGCCCGACAATACCCGCTCGATCGGGTAATCGGCGCCGTGGAGGCGGTGGTTGTTGCGATACCGCAGCTGGAACCGCTCCCGGTAATCGCCGACCGTGGCGCCGAGATCCTCGACGGACTCGACCCCGTGCATCCCGAGCGCCGCATCATTGGCCCACAGGATGTCCTGGTCGGGATCGATCAGGATGACGCCTTCGTCGAGCCCCGCGATGATCTGGCGCAGATGGCGCAGATCGGCGGAGTCGCGCAGCGACTTGAGGAGCGGCGCCGCAGTCACGCTCAGTCGCGCCGGCCGTGGACGAGCCAGGCGATGCCATAGCCGATCGCCGCCGCGCCCAGCGCCCACAATACGGGTGCGTCCTCGGCGGAGGTCTGTGCGGCACGGGCGGCGCGGCGCGCGGCGTCGGCGGTACGATCCGCTGCTTCACGCGCTTCGCTGCCGATCTTGTCGGCGAGTTCCGGTGCGCCGTCGACCGCGTCCTCGATCGCCGATTTCGCGCGACCGTAGAGATTCTGGGCGCCGCCGGCGACCTGGTCGACGACGCCGTCGACCTGCCAGTTGCGGCTGTTCACGGTATCGCCGATCGCTTTTTCGACCTTGCCGCCGACATAGCGAGCGCCGCCCTGGAATTCGTCCTTGTTCATGATGTCGTTCCTTGGATTGATAGGTGAAGGGAGAAGATCGTCGGCCCGTACTCGGGGGCGATCAGGGGCGTACGCCGCACCCGGCCGCGGCTTTGCCGACCTCGAGCACGATCGTCGGATCGCGGAGTTCGCCGGCGACGCGGATCAGGTCGGACGGGGTCAGCACGCCAGGGGTAGTGTCGTCGCGACCATAGGCCGCCGCAGCCTTGCCGAGGCGCTGCAGCTGGCCGAGCGACAGGCGAGACTGAAGGCGTTCGCCAACGCAGTCCGCCCGCGACGGATCGAGACCGTAGCGCTGGAGCCCGGTGGAGATCCGCGTCGCCGGTGCCGCGCACCCGACCATCGTCGTCAGGGCCAGCATCGGCGCAGCGATCGCATAAAAGCGGTTCATGTGAGGCTTGCTCCGACACTCTGCCGAGCGCGCAGATGCGACCGGACCGGACGCACAACAGAGCTAGAGCAATGAAGTTCCTAGTGTTTTTGCGTCAGTTCCTGACACCGATGTACCAGTATGGGGCATGCCGACAGGTATATGGCGGCAGGATCAGCCCTCTGCGCGCGCCTGATACAGGGTGGCGAATTTCCGGTGCAGCGCACGCGTGCTGTCGTCGTTCGCGACATCCGCGCGGTGGCGATGCCACTCGGCCCTGCCCCGCAAATATGTGACGTCGTCGTCACGCTCGCCGGTGGAACCGACGCTGTCGTCCTCTGTCATGGCCATCGCCTTTCTGTTTGTATCGAGCGTCCATAGAAAGGCGCGACGCATCGCGCGTGATCGAAAACTACTAGGCCATCAGGTAGAGTCGTCAGGGGAAGCGGGGGCGGCGCGGCGTACCGATCATCGAAGGCACGTTCCGGCGGGCGGCTCCATTGCGCCGTTCGGATGTTGTCGGTGCGTAGGCGCAATGGCTCTTCGGCGTCCGGCCGAAACCGGGCACGCCGTTGTGCCAAGCCCCCCGCCAAGGAGATGGATCATGGCCGAAGACCGTTTGACGATCGATACCAGGACGCTCGACGACGATAGCGACCTGCGCCAGGTCGAGTTCGACGCGGAGGTCAGCGGGGAGCGCTATCGGTTCGCGGTGCAGTATGACGTGCTCGAGGCGCTGAGCGCGATTTCACCAGACGGCGACGCGGTGGCGATCTTCAGGCAGCACGCGGACACGATCGCCGAACTGGGCGTCGTGGCGCTCGCACGCAACGCTGGCCAGGGAACCGGGCAAGAGATCGTCGTGATCAGCGAGAACGATCTGGACTAGCGGCACGGTCCGGCCGATCCTTGCATCGATCCGGCGCGGACATCCGGAAGCTTGGGAGACGCATGATGAAGAGTATCTGGATGGGCACGGCGATCGCGATCGCTGTCGGCAGCATGACGGTCGGCACGGCAGTCGGCACGGCGGATGCGCAGAAGGCTTCGCCTGCGATCAGCAAGGCGCTGGCCGATCCGGCGCGTGTCGATCAGCAGGGCGACGACGTACGACGCAAGGCCGCCGAAGTGTTGGCATTCTCGGGC
Organism: Sphingomonas sp. 4RDLI-65; assembly: GCF_049472435.1. NCBI lineage: Bacteria > Pseudomonadati > Pseudomonadota > Alphaproteobacteria > Sphingomonadales > Sphingomonadaceae > Sphingomonas > Sphingomonas sp. 4RDLI-65. Next base: position 218,854 of record NZ_JBCEBT010000004.1, read on the forward strand.
GTGAAGCCTGGCAACGTCGTCGTCGATTACCTGCCGGGCGCAGGGTATTGGACGCGGATCTTCTCGGGTGTCGTCGGTCCCAAGGGGCGGGTCTATGCGGTATGGCCCGCGGCCGGCGCGAAATATGCCGAGAAGTCGCTGCCCGCGTTGCAGGCACGCGGCCTAGCCAAAGTGACCGCCGAGGTCCAGGCGACCAACCTGCCGACCTCGCCGGTCCCGGTCGACCTGTTCTGGACCGCGCAGAATTATCACGACATCCCGAACAACGGCGCGGGCGAGCCGGCGTTGCGGGCCTTCGACGGCGCGGTGTTCCGGATGCTCAAGCGCGGCGGGATTTATATCGTCATCGATCACGCCGACGCGGCCGGCACCGGCATGAGCGGTACGGAGACGCGGCACCGGATCGATCCGGCCGCGGTGAAGGCGCAGGTCGTGGCGGCCGGCTTCAAGTTCGTCGGCGAATCGACTGTGCTGCGCAATCCGGCCGACGATCACGGCAAGGCGGTGTTCGACCCGGCCATACGCGGCAAGACCGACCAGTTCGTCTACAAATTCCGTAAGCCGTAACGGCGCCGGGGGCATATCCGTGCTGGTCGACATTGCCTCGCAACGTCGACCAGCCGGGGAATGCTGGTGCTGCCGGTGAGGATTGAACTCACGACCTCAGCCTTACCAAGGATGCGCTCTACCACTGAGCTACGGCAGCACTCGCTGGCATCGCTGCCGGCGGAGTGGCGCTAAGAGACGAGGGCGGGGTGATTGTCAAGGCATCCCGCCGAGATGTAGGGCGTATTTATGGACGATCGGGATCGAAAGGCGGCGGAGAAGGCCGAGCGCATGGCCGCTGCGCTGCGCGAGAATCTGCGGCGGCGCAAGACGCAGGCGCGTGCCGCCGGGGCCGCGCCTGCGCCGAAGGGCGAGCCTTCTAGCTGAGGGGGGCGCACTTGGCGGTGAGCCAGGCGCGGTCGTCCGCATCGGTCATTTCGGGGGTCAGGACCGCCAGCACTCGCGCGTGATAGTCGTCGACCCATTGGCGCTCTTCGGCAGTCAGCAGCGTCGGCTCGATAAGCCTGCGTTCGATCGGGCAGAAGGTGAGCGTTTCGAAGCCTAGCATCTCGCGGTCGGCGCCGGCGATGGCGCGCGGCTCGATCAGGATCAGGTTCTCGATGCGGATGCCGTATTCGCCGGCCTTGTAATAGCCGGGCTCGTTGGAGAGCATCATGCCGGCGCGCAGGGGCTCCATCGCCGCGCCGCCGGGATAGTTTGGCGAGGCGATCCGCTGCGGGCCTTCGTGGACGGCGAGGTAGGCGCCGATGCCGTGGCCGGTGCCGTGGCCGAAATCGAGGCCGGCTTCCCAGAGCGGGCGGCGCGCGAAGGCGTCGATCTGGCCGCCCATCGTGCCGTCGGGGAACACCGCGGTGGCGATGCCGATATGGCCCTTAAGGACGCGGGTGAAGCGGTCGCGCATCTCTTCGGTCGGTTCGCCGATCGGCATGACGCGGGTGACGTCGGTGGTGCCATCTGCATATTGGCCGCCGGAATCGATCAGGTAGAGCTGGCCGGGTTCGATCGGCGCGCTCGACTCCTCGGTGACGTGGTAATGCGGGATCGCGCCGTGCGGGCCGGTCGCGGAGATCGTGTCGAACGAGGTGTCCTTGAGGACGCCGGTCTGTTCGCGGAAGGCGAGCAGCTTGGCGGCGGCGCTGAGTTCGGTCTGGCCGCCCTTGATGCACTCGATCTCGACCCAGCGGAGGAAGCGCGCGAGCGCGGCACCGTCGCGGGCGGAGGCGGCGCGGTGGCCGGCGATCTCGACCGGGTTCTTGATCGCCTTTGCCAGCACGACGGGGTCGCGGAGGGGGAGTATCTTTGCGCCGCCCGTTTGAAGTGCCTGCGTGATTGCAGCAACCGCACGTTCGGGGTCGGCGGCGACGCGCTTGCCGGCATAGGTCGCGAGGGCGGCGGCGAAGGCGGTGCGATCGTGGAGGCGCACCGCGTTGCCGAGATGCTGGCGGACCGCATCGTCGAGCTTGCCGGGGGCGACGAACAGGTCGGTGGTGCCGTCCGCGCCGACGATCGCGTAGGACAGCGCGACGGGGGTGTGGTCGACGTCGTCGCCGCGGATGTTGAGCGTCCAGGCGATCGAATCGAGCGCGGTGAGGATGACCGCGTCGGCGTTCTGTTCGGACAGCCAGTCGGCGATGCTCGCGCGTTTCTCGGCGGAGGAGGCGCCGGTGAACTGGTCGGGCTGGACGGTCAGCTTGGCGGGCGAGGGGGCGGGGCGGTCGGTCCAGATCGCGTCGATCGGGTTGGTTTCGACCGCTATGAGTGTGGCGCCGCGTTCGGCGAGCGCGGTGGTGGCGTCGGCGACCCAGCTTCCGGTGTGGAGCCACGGGTCGTAGCCGATCCGGCCGGCTTCGGGGGCGTGCTTCGCGAGCCAGGCGGCGGGGCTGGTCTGGGGGACGGGTTCGTACGCCCAATGCGCGCCGTCGACCTGTTCGCGGACCTGGATGGTGTAGCGGCCATCGGTGAAGATCGCGGCGCGGTCGGCGAGGACGACCGCGGTGCCGGCCGAGCCGCCGAAGCCGGTGAGCCAGCCGAGGCGCTGTGCGTAGCCGCCGACATATTCGCTCATGTGCTCGTCGGTTAGGGGAATGACGAAACCGTCGAGGCCTTGCGAGGCGAGTTGGATGCGGAGGGCGGCTAGGCGGTCGGTCTGGGTCGGCATGTTGGGGTCTCTCGTCGGTCGATGTCGGGCGATGCGGGCGTTCTGCCAGAAACGGGCTGCTTGGGACAGCGGAGGGGTGGCCGCACTCGAGGAGCGCGCCTGCCTCCTTGTTCTCCCGCGAAGGCGGGAGCCCAGTCTGGATCCCCGCCTTCGCGGGGAAACACGCTTTGTGCACGGCGGCTCACACCAGTTGCCACCACCCCGGCGGAGGCCGGGGCCCAGTTGGAGAGGTTTCAGTAACGGCGCACAGTCCTTCATTACGGCCGTCCCCAACTGGGCCCCGGCCTTCGCCGGGGTGGCGGTTCGTGGTCCGAACGGTTCTCTTCTATCCACAGCGTTTGGCATCCAACTCCGGCCCCGCTAACACACCGGCATGACCACGCCCCCCATCGCCGAACAGCGCCCGCACAGCTTCACCACGCACGGCGTAACGATCGAGGATCCGTATGCGTGGCTGAAGGATCCGAACTATCCGGAGGTCGATGACGCCGACGTGTTGGCCTATCTCGCCGCCGAGAACGCGTATTTCGAAGAGCAGATGGCACCGCATACCGCGCTGGTCGACACGCTCTACGAAGAGATGAAGGCGCGTATCAAGGAGGATGAATCCTCGGTGCCGCAGAAGGATGGCGATTGGTTCTATTGGACCGCGTACGAGACCGGCGGGCAGTACAAGAAATGGTGGCGCAAGCCGGTCGTGGGCGGTGACGACGAGCTGTTGCTCGACGAGCCGGCTCTGGCGGAGGGGCATGAGTATTTCCGGCTTGGGGCGTTCTCGGTCAGCAATGACGGGCGGTATCTGGCCTATGCGATCGACGACAACGGGAGCGAGCGGTTCGAGGTTCGGGTCAAGGACCTGGATACCGGCGAGCATCTGCCCGACGTGATTCCCGGAATGCTCAGTGAGATCGTCTGGACTGCGGACGATGCCGGGTTCCTTTACGGCTTGGCGAACGAGCAGTGGCGGACGGACAATGCGCGGTTCCACCGGTTGGGGACGCCGATCTCCGAGGACGTCGTGCTGTTCCACGAGGAGGACGAGGGGTTCCGCGTCGGGGTCGGCGAGACGAGTTCGCGCAAGTGGATCGTGATTGCGACGAGCGACCATGTGACGAGCGAGCTGTATCTGCTGCCCGCGCACGAGCCGCTGGCGGTGCCGATCCTCGTTTCCGCGCGGAAGGTCGGGCGTGAGTATGACGTCGACGAGCATGACGGGACGCTGTTCATCCACACCAACGACGTCGATCCGAACTTCCGGCTGTGCACCGCGCTGGTCGAGGAGCCGGATGCCTGGACCGAACTGATCCCGGCGAGCCCGACTTTCTATATGACCGGCGTGGAATGCTATCAGGACTTCTTCGTGGTCGATGGGCGCGAGGATGGCTTGGATCAGATCGCGATCCACCGGTACGAGACGCCGACCGAGGGCAAGCGGATCGACTTTCCCGAGGCGAGCTATGTCGCCGGACTGGGGGACAATCCCGAGTACGACATGACCGTGCTGCGGCTCGGGTATGAGTCGATGGTCACGCCGGGGACGGTGTACGACTATGACGTCGATACCGGCGAGCGGACGATGCTCAAGGTGCAGGAGATCCCTAGTGGGTATGATCCCGAGAAGTACGCGACCGAGCGGCTGAAGATCGTCGCGCGGGACGGCACCGAGATTCCGGTTTCGATCGTGTATCCCGCCGGGTTCGTGCGCGATGGGTCGGCGCCTTTGTTTCTCTATGCGTATGGCGCGTATGGCTATGCGATTCCGCCGGGCTTCTCGACGGGCCGCATGAGCCTGCTGGATCGCGGGTTCGCCTATGCGATCGCGCATATCCGGGGTGGCGATGATCTTGGCCAGCAATGGTATCTGGATGGCAAGCTCGAGAAGCGCGCGAACACGTTCAACGATTTCGTCGATGTGGCGAAGGCGCTGGTGGACGCGCAGTGGACGTCGGTGGGCAAGATCGCGATCGCGGGGCGGTCTGCTGGCGGAGAGTTGATGGGGGCGGTAGTCAATTCCGATCCTGAGCTGTGGGGCGCGGTGATCGCGGACGTGCCGTTCGTCGACGTCCTCAATACGATGCTCGACGAGACGCTGCCGCTGACGCCGGGCGAGTGGCCCGAATGGGGCAATCCGATCGAGGACAAGGCGGCGTTCGAGTTGATCCGGTCGTATTCGCCGTACGACAACGTGAAGGCGCAGGCTTATCCGCCGATGTTCATTTCCGGCGGGCTGAACGATCCGCGCGTGACCTATTGGGAGCCGGCGAAGTGGGCGGCCAAGCTGCGGCTGATGAAGACCGACGACAATGTGCTGCTGCTCAAGACCAACATGGGCGCGGGGCATGGCGGCAAATCGGGGCGGTTCGAATCGCTGCGTGAGGGTGCCGAGGAGCATGCGTTCGTGCTGTGGCAGCTGGGCGTCGCGGGGTGAGCCGGTTCGCGCTCTCGATCACGGCGCAGGACGCGGATATCGACGAGCTTGGGCATGTGAACAATGCGGTCTGGGTGCAGTGGATCCAGGCCATCGCGACGGCGCATTGGGAGGCTGTGGCGCCGGCTGAGCACAAGCTGGCGTATGTGTGGGTCGTGACGCGGCATGAGATCGATTACCGCGGGAGTGTCGTTTCGGGGGAGACGGTTGTCGGTGAGACTTGGGTCGAGGGCGCGCCTAAGGGGGCTCGGTTCGATCGGCATGTTCGGTTTTTGGGCGACGGTGGGAAGGTGAAGCTGGAGGCGGTTACGACCTGGGCTTTGCTGGATCGGGGGACCGGGCGGTTGATGCGCGTGCGCGAGGATGTCGCTGCGCCGTTCTACTCGTAATCCCTCTCCCCTCCGGGGAGAGGGAGGGAGCGACGCAGTCGCGGAAGGGAGAGGGGCGTTGGGAATCGACGTCCCGAGCCTCACGCCCCTCTCCCTTCCCACCGCAAGTGCGGCGGGCCCCTTCCCTCTCCCCGGAGGGGCGAGGGAGTTTAGCCGCTGTTTCTTAGGGCGGTGGCGATGGCGTTGATCGAGAGGAGGATGCCTTCGCCGATCTTGGGGTCCTGCTCGCCGGCGCGGCGGCGTTTGATCAGTTCGATCTGGAGTAGGTTTAGCGGCTCGATATAGGGGAGGCGGAGGCGGATCGAGGCGTCTAGGGCGGGGTGCTTTTCTAGCAAGCGGGATTGGCCCGTCACCGTGAGCAAACCGTCATGCGTCTGGTGCCAGCCGTCGCGGATCGTGGTGAAGATTTCGCGGAGTTTGTCGTCTTCCACGAGCCCGGCATAGCGTTCGGCGATGCCGATGTCGGACTTGGCTAGCACCATTTCGAGGTTCGCCAGCGCGGAGGCGAAGAGGGGCCAGCCTTGCGCCATGTCCTTCAACAGCGCTTTGTCCTCGAAATCGGCGATCGCGCGGCCGACTCCGTACCAGCCGGGGAGCATGACGCGCGCCTGCGCCCAGCTGAACACCCAGGGGATGGCGCGGAGGTCTTCGATGCGGTCGGACTTGGTGCGGCTGGCGGGGCGGCTGCCGATCTTGAGGCCGGCGATCTCTGCGATCGGGGTCATCTGGCGGAAGAAGGTGCGGAAGCCTTCGGTGCCGTAGACGAGGTCGCGGTAGCTGTGGAACGCGGTGTCGCTGAGCGTGTCCATCGCGGCCGAGAAGCTGGCGTTGTCGGCGTTGGAGAGGCGTTCGGGTTCGAGGCTGGCGAGCAGCGTGGCCGAGGCGATCGCCTCGAGGTTGGTCATCGCGGCGTCGCGCGTGCCGTATTTGGCGGCGATGACTTCGCCCTGCTCGGTGATCCGGATGCGGCCCTGGACGGTGCCCGAGGGCTGCGCGCGGATCGCGCGGAAGGCCGAGCCGCCGCCGCGCCCGACTGCGCCGCCGCGACCGTGGAACAGCTGCATGCCGACGCCGGCCTTCGCGAAGACGGGTTTGAGCGCGGTCGAGGCTTTCGAGAGCTGCCAGGTGGAGGTGAGGTAGCCGCCGTCCTTGTTGCTGTCGGAATAGCCGATCATCACTTCCTGATGGCCGCGCGCCTTTGAGATCGTCGCGATCTCGGGAAGTGCGAACCAAGCGGTCATGACGGCGGGGGCGGCTTCGAGATCGCCAATCGTTTCGAACAGCGGGACCGCCATGATCGCCGCCGTGGGTGTGTCGCCGGGGCGGTAGAGGCCGACTTCCTTGAGCAGGAGGTTCACTTCGAGCAGGTCGCTGACCGACTGCGCCATCGAGACGATGTAGTTGGTGATGCACTGAGGGCCGTAGGCGGCGTGCGCGTCGGCGGCGGCCTGGACGATCGCGAGTTCGCCTGCGGTTTCCTCGGTGTATTCGGCGAAGCGCGAGGTGAGCGGGCGGGCGTTGGCGAGTTCGCGGCGGAGGAGCGCGACGCGGGCGTCTTCGTCGAGCGACGGGTAATCGGCTTCGACGCCTGCGACTTTCAGCAGTTCGGCGACGACGCGTTCGTGGACTGCGCTGTTCTGGCGCAAGTCGAGCGTAGCGAGGTGGAAGCCGAACGTCTCGACCGCGCGGATCAGTCGGCCGAGCGCGCCGCCGGTCTTCAGCGCGGTGCCGAGGCCGTGCGCGAGCGTGACGAGATCGGCGCGGAAGTCGGCAGGGTTGGCATAGGGTTCGCCGGTGAGACGGCCGGGACGGGGCGAGTGCTTGCCGGTGAGCGTTTCCTGCGTCGCGGCGAGCCGTGCGTAGATGCCCGAGAGTGCGCGGCGATACGGCTCGTCGGCGCGGCTGGCGGCATCGTCGCCGCTGGCGTCGGCGAGCGCCTGCACCGCTGCGTCCGCCGGCGCGTGCTCGGTCGAGATCGAGAGCTCGGCGCCGAGCGCGTGGACCGCCTCGCAATAATAGCCAAGCACCGCTTCGCTCGCCTTCGCCAGCGCGGTCTTGAGCGAATCTGCGGTGACGTAGGGGTTGCCGTCGCGGTCGCCGCCGATCCAGCTGCCGGGGCGGAGGAAGCTGGGCGTGCGTTCGCCGAGGGCGCGGTCCCAGCGCTGGTAGAGTGCGGGGAGCGCGGGGAGGAAGACGTCGCGGAGATAGCTGAGCGCGGTGTCGACTTCGTCGGTGACGTAGAGGCGGTCGCGGCGGAGGACGCGGGTTTGCCAGAGCAGCGCGATCTGGCGGAGGATCGCGTCGTCGACGCTGTCGCCATCCGGCGTGGTGTCGCGGCCGAGATCGCGCAGGCCCATCAGCTCGGCGATGCGGTTGCGGTGGTCGATCATGCTTTTCCGCCGGACTTCGGTCGGGTGCGCGGTGAGCACGGGGGCGATCAGCGCGTGGTCGAGCAGCGTGCGGATCTGGGTTCGGTCGATGCCTTCGGATTCGAGCTGGGCGATCGCGGAGGCGAGGTCGGCGCCGTCTTCTGCGGCGATGCCCTGGCGGTCCTCGGCGAGGTTGGCGAGCATCGAGAACAGCATGAAGCCGCGGACGAAATCGAGCGTCTCGTCGAGGCTGAGCTTTTCGAGGCTGAGATCGACCGCGCGGTCGTCGCCGGCCTTGCCTTCGGAGGCGTCGCGGTGGCGCTCGACCGAGGCCTTGCGGATCGTCTCGGTGGCTTCGAACAGGCGCTCGCCGCCATAGGCGCGGATGACGTCTCCGAGCAGTTTGCCGAGGAAACGGATGTCGGAATTGTTCGCGATTGCGGGGAGGCTAGCCATGGCGCCTTGCTGCGCTGCGGCAGGGTTTAGGTCAACCGGGAATGGAGGGTAGGAGGCGTGAAATCGAATGCATCATGCCGGTGTGGCGTAATATTATTGTCTTTGGGTGCCCCTGGGCGTCATCCCAGCCCCACTCCGTCATCCCAGCGAAAGCTGGGATCTCCGCGTGTGGCGGGTGTCGCAAACCCCGAGAGATACCCCAGCGTTCGCTGGGGTGACGGATGAGGATGGGCGTACGTCGCGAACCCGGAGGGATACCCCAGCTTTCGCTGGGGTGGCGGCTGTTTGGGCTCAGCGCTTCCGTGACTCCGCGCGTTCTTCCGAGGTGACGGTACCGTCTCGGTTGAGGTCCATCCTGTCGAACCAGGCGAGCGTGCCTTCGCTCCACTCGATCGCGGTGATGACGCCGTCCTTGTTGCGGTCGAACGCCTTGATGCGCGCGTTCGGTGCGGGGAGTTCGTCCTTGGTTATGCGGTCGTCGGCGTTGCGGTCTAGCGTGCGGAAACGGCGTTCCATGCTGGCGCCGAAATCGAGCCGCGACGTCACCGACGGGGGCACGAAGCCGACCGCGTTAGCATCGGCCTGCGCGCGCTGCTCGTCCTTGTTGCCGCACGCGGACACAAAAAGTCCCGTCGCGGCAAGCGCCGCCACCAGTTTCACCTGCATAGTATCTCCCGTCGTCTTGAAAGCCGTTACGCTTCCAGTTCAACGTCCCAATAGAGCCAGTCGTGCCATGTGTCGTGCAGGTAGTTGGGCGGAAAACTGCGGCCGTGTTCCTGCAGATGCCAGTTGGTCGGCCGGATCGCCTCGATGTGCAGCGGCATCGCCGCCTGTTTCGGCGTGCGCCCGCCCTTCTTCAGGTTGCAGGGCGAGCAGGCGGTGACGACGTTCTCCCACGTGGTACGACCGCCTTGCGCGCGCGGCACGACATGGTCGAAGGTGAGATCGCGCAGCTTGCCGCAATATTGGCAGGTGAACTTGTCGCGCAGGAACAGGTTGAAGCGGGTGAAGGCGGGAAATTGCGACGGTCGGACGAACTGCTTGAGCGCGATCACCGAGGGCAGCTTCAGCGCGAAATTGGCGCTGCGGACTTCGCGTTCATAGGTGGCGACGATGTCGACACGATCGAGGAACACCGCCTTGACCGCGGTTTGCCACGGCCAGACGCTGAGCGGATAGTAGGAAAGCGGCGTGTAATCGGCATTGAGCACGAGCGCCGGACAACCATCCGGGTGGCGTATCAAATCGGGGTGAAACACGGCTCCTCCCACTCAGGCTTCGCATGGCGCCCTATGGACGATGGCGATGACGGCAGCATGACAGCACGGCGCGTGGCGTCAGGTCAAGCGTGGTGAGCGTCGTGACGCGGTTCGCGCCGAGCCCGACGGGGCGGCTGCATCTGGGCCACGCGGTGTCGGCGATCCGCGCGCACGACTTTGCGCGCGAGCGGGGCGGGCGGTTCGTGCTGCGGATCGAGGATATCGACGGGACGCGGAGTCGGCCGGAGTTCGTCGATGGGATTCTCGAGGATCTGGCGTGGCTTGGGCTGTCGTGGGACGAGCTCGTGTTCCAGTCGGAGCGGCTGGCGACGTACGACGCGGCGCTAGAGACGTTGAAGGCGCGCGGGCTCGTGTATCCGTGTTTCTGTACGCGGGCGGAGATCGCGGCGAGTGCCTCTGCGCCGCAGGGGGAGGTCGGGCCGGTCTATCCGGGGATCTGCCGGGGGCTGTCGGCGGCGGAGATTGCGGCGCGGACGGGGGCGTGTTGCTGGCGACTGGATATGGCGAAGGCCGTGGGCGAGACGGGGGCGCTGTCTTGGCATGACGCTGCGGCGGGGTGGGTCGTGGCGAATCCTCTGGCGCAGGGGGATGTGGTGTTGGCGCGGAAGGATGCGCCGGCGAGCTATCATCTGGCGGTGACTCTGGACGACGCGGCGCAGGGGGTGACGGACGTGGTGCGGGGGGGGGATCTGTTTGCTGCGACGCACGTGCACCGGGTGTTGCAGGCGCTGCTGGGGTTGCCGGTGCCGCGCTATCATCATCATCCGCTGGTGGTGGGTGCGGCGGGGCGGCGGTTGGCGAAGCGGGATGGGGCTTTGTCGCTGGCGGAGATGCGGGCGGCGGGGGAGGATGGGGTTGCGTTGGCGGCTCGGGTGCGGGGTGGGGGCGTTGGAATTGGGTGATGCGAGGCGGAGGTCGCCAACGGATCGCCGTCTGCACTTCCTTGTTCTCCCGCGAAGGCGGGAGCCCAGACTGGGTCCCCGCCTTCGCGGGGAAACAGGGGGAAGGTGCGGTGGCTTCTCAGCCGCCACCCCGGCGGAGGCCGGGGCCCAATTGGGATGCGGCGCTGGCGTAACGCATCGCTCCGTTACCTCGGCTTTCCCAATTGGGCCCCGGCCTTCGCCGGGGTGGTGTTTTTTACAGTTCGATCCCCAGTCTCGGCGCCGCCCAGGTCATCGCTGCATACAGCGCGATCGTCAGCGCACAGCCGGCCACCAGCGACACCCAGAACGGTACACCGTGGCGGAGCAGTGCGGGGATCAGCAGGAACATCGGCAGTGACGGCAGCACGTACCAGAAGGTCGCCCCGGCGTGCGCGGCCATCGTCCGGGGGTCGGGCTTGTCGTGCCACAGCCAGATCATGCCGAGCACGGACACGAGGGGCAGCGACGCCACGAGCGCGCCGAAGCCGGGATAGCGCTTGGCGATCTCCGACGCGGCGGCGATGAGGATGCCGGATATCAGGGCTTTCAGCGTCAGGTATAACATACAGCATTTGCGCGCATCTTGCGGTCATTCACAACACGCATCGTGGCATTGCTAGCGTCGCCGCACGCGCTTACATTCGGCGCATGAACACATTCCTCGTCATCCTCCTGATCGCGGCGATGATCGCGACCGTCGTGGCTCTGGTGCGGGGCGTCGTGTCGTTCCTGCAGGAGGGCACCGCGCAGGTGCGCGACGGCAACGGCCCGAGTGCCGCCTCGCTGAAATCGAATCGGATGATGCAGCAGCGGATCTTCTTCCAGGCGCTGGCAATCCTGATCGTGGTGGTGATCCTGTTCGCGGCGGGCCGGAACTAGGTCGGGATCAGGTTACGGGGCAAACCCAAAACCATCATCCCAGCGGATGCTGGGATCTCACCGTTGGGCGAGCGTCGCGAACCACGTGGGATACCCCAGCTTTCGCTGGGGTGACGGGCTCTCGGAGTGACGGGTTTTGGTACGCTTCCGACTTAAGGAATGGTCGGACTGAGGGAATGGGCCGATGGTCAAGCTGAACAAGATCTACACGCGGACCGGCGACGACGGCACGACCGGGCTGGTCGACGGATCGCGCGTGTCGAAGGCGAGTGCGCTGATGCAAGCGATCGGCGATGTCGACGAGGCGAACTCGGCGATCGGCGTCGCGGTGGTGGCGTTGGGCAGCGATCCGCTGGCCGCCGCACTGGAGCGGATCCAGAACGATCTGTTCGATCTCGGTGCCGACCTGGCGACTCCCGCGGGCGAAAACGGCTTTGCGCCGTCGGAGATGGTGCTGCGGATCGTACCGGAGCAGGTCGAGCGGCTGGAGCGCGAGATCGATGCGATGAACGCGCATCTCGCGCCGCTGCGCAGCTTCATCCTGCCGGGCGGGTCGCCGCAGGCCGCGGCGCTGCATCTGGCGCGCGCGATCACCCGGCGGGCCGAGCGTTCCGCGGTTGCCGTCGGGGACATGACGCTAAATCCGGCAGCATTAGCGTATGTTAACCGACTTTCGGATTTCCTGTTCGTCGCGTCGCGCGTGGTGAACCAAAACGGGGCCGGCGACGTTCTATGGCGACCGGGGGCTACGCGCGCGCAGGCGTGATCGGCGTTCGAGCGTCGTGGTACCGACTGCGGTACCGGGCGTCGCACTGAAGGAAGATCGATGCCGCAGCCTATCCGCCCCGATGCAACCGCCTCCCATTGGTCGGACTTGGCGCAGCGGTTCGCGGCGGTGCGCGCGCTGACGCTGGGACTTGCGGCACCGCTGACGGATGCCGATGCGACGGTGCAGTCGATGCCCGATGCGTCGCCGACGAAGTGGCATCTCGCGCACACGACCTGGTTCTTCGAGACGTTCGTGTTGCGCGATCATGTCGCCGGCTACGTGTTGCACGACGAGCGTTTCCCGTTTTTGTTCAACAGCTATTACGAGGCCGAGGGGCGCCGCCATGCGCGCGATCGGCGTGGGATGGTGACGCGGCCGTCGATCGACGAGGTGCGGGCGTATCGCGCACATGTCGATGCGGCGTTGCTCGACGCGCTGCCGGATTTGCCGGAGGAGGCGCGAGAATTGGTGGCGCTCGGGTGCCATCATGAAGAGCAGCACCAAGAGCTGTTGGTGACCGATATCCTCCACATGTTTTCGGAGAACCCGCTCGAGCCGGCGATGTGGCCGGCGGCGCGGAAAGTCCCGGTCGCGATGCCGGGGCCGATCGGCTGGATCGCGCACGAGGGCGGGATCGTCGAGGTCGGGCATGACGGCGAGGGCTTCGCGTTCGATTGCGAGGGCCCGCGACATCGCGCGCTGCTCGCGCCGCACGCCCTCGCCGACCGGACCGTGACGAATGGCGAATGGGCGGCGTTCATTGCCGATGGCGGCTATACCGAAGCGCGGCATTGGCTGGCGGATGGTTGGGCCTGGGTGAAGGCCGAGGGCATCGTCGCGCCGCTCTATTGGGAGCAGGGCGAGTCCGGCTGGACGCGGTTCGGGCTCGACGGGCGGCGGGCGATCGATCCGGCGGCGCCGGTGACGCATGTCAGCTTTTTCGAGGCGGATGCGTATGCGAGCTGGGCTGGCGCGCGGTTGCCGACCGAGTTCGAATGGGAGGCGGCGGCCGCCTCGCATGATGCGACCGGTGGCAACCAGATGGATGTCGCCAGCCCCGTCGAGCCGCGGCCATCCGCGGGCGGACCGGCGTTCTTCGGCGACGTCTGGGAATGGACCGGCAGCGCGTACCGGCCTTATCCCGGGTTCGTCACTGCGGCGGGGGCGGTCGGCGAGTATAACGGCAAGTTCATGAGCTCGCAGTTTATCCTGCGCGGTGGCAGCTGTGCAACGCCGCGCGGTCACGCGCGGGCGAGCTACCGCAATTTCTTCTATCCGCATCAACGGTGGCAGTTCACCGGCGTGCGCCTCGCGAAAGATATCTGATGTTGAAGCCTGAGATCGAGGACGGCCAGCAGACGTTGGCTGATCCGCAGTTCCGTGCGGACGTGCTGGACGGGCTCGCGCGACGCCCTCGGGCGATCCCGGCGCGGTGGTTCTATGATCGGCGCGGGTCGGAGCTGTTCGAGAAGATCACCGACTTGCCCGAATATTATCCGACGCGGACCGAGCGGGCGATCCTGGAGACCGCGTGTCCGGAGGTGGCGACGCTGGCCGGCGAGGGCCGTGCGGTGGTCGAGTTCGGGTCGGGATCGTCGACCAAGACGCCGATCCTGCTCGATGCCGTCGCGCCATCGGTGTACGTGCCGATCGACATCTCGGGCGATTTCCTGCGGGAGTCGTCGAAGGTGCTGGGCGAGCAGTTCCCCGACCTGCTGGTGCTGCCGTTCGAGGCCGATTTCATGCGGCCGCTGAGCCTGCCGAAGACGATCGCCGAGACGCCGAAGCTCGGGTTCTTCCCGGGATCGACGATAGGCAACATGATCCCGCTTATGGCGGTCGACCTGTTGCGCGCGATGCGGACGTCGCTCGGTGTCGGCGCGATGCTGTTGATCGGGATGGACCGGATCAAGGGTGAGGACGTGCTGGTGCCAGCGTATGACGATGCGCAGGGTGTGACCGCGGCGTTCAACCTCAACCTGCTCGAGCGGATCAACCGCGAACTCGGCGGCGATATTCCGGTCGATGCGTTCCGTCACAAGGCGGTGTGGAACGACGATCGCGCGCGGATCGAGATGCATCTAGAGGCGGTGCGGGACGTTGCGTTTACGGTCGATGGGCGGTCGTTCGAGATGGCGGCGGGCGAGACGGTTCACACAGAGAACAGCCACAAATACGGTGCACGCGATGCGCGCATCCTGCTGCGGTCTGGAGGATGGACGCCGATCGCCGCGTGGACCGATCCCGATGGGCTGTTCGGCGTCTATCTGGCCGAAGCGCAGGTGGAACGGCCGGCACCCTGACCGGCCGCTCTTCTGGCTGACTTCTGGGCGTCAGCCTGCGACGATCGCGGCGTCGTCGTCGAGCAGCAAATGTAGCAGGCCCGTGCTCGGTCGTGCGATCGCATGGACGCCGAGTGCTTCGAGCGCGGGCGTAGAGATGTGGTTCGTATCCTTCAGGCGAATACGCAGGCGCGTTCCGTGTCGGCTCGCCGCCTCGACGTTGTCCGGACCGCCGAGTGCGGCGAGCGTCGCGGCCGTCAGGCGGACATCGTCGGACACGGCGGTAACCGCCCGCGCAGAGACCGGGGGTGCACCACCGGCTGCGATCGCATCACGGATTTCGACTGCAACCGAATCCGCGATCGGGCCGAGCACGATCTGGAGCGCGTTGGCCGATGGGCGGATCAGGCCGCGAGCGCCGAGCGCCTTCAGGCGCGGCTCGTCGACGCGTTTCTGGTCCACGACGATCAGGCGCAGCCGCGTCGTGCAGGCGCCGACGCTCGTCAGGTTCGCGGCCCCGCCAAGCGCCTCGGCAAACGCTGCGCCGCGTTCGCTTTTGGCGATCGTTGCCGCGGCGACGGGCGCATCGCGCTCTCGGCCGGGGGTCGGCAGGTCGAGGCGCTTGATGACGGTGCGGAACAGGAAATAATAAATTGCGGCATAGGCGAGGCTGACCGGGAGCAGCAGCAGCGGCTTGGTTGCCTTGCCGTAGTTCAGCACATAGTCGAACAGCCCGGCGGAGAAGCCGAAGCCGAGCTTCACGCCGAGCGCATCCATCAACGCCATGGACACGCCGGTCAGCACCGCGTGGATCGCGTAGAGCACGGGGGCGAGGAACATGAAGCTGAACTCGATCGGCTCGGTCACGCCGGTCAGTGCCGAGGTGAGCGCGAGGCTGAGCAGCATGCCGCCCACCGCTTTCCGGCGCTCGGGCAGCGCGGCGTGGTACATTGCGAGGCAGGCAGCGGGCAGGCCGAACATCATCACCGGGAAGAACCCCGCCATGAACGCGCCCGCAGTCGGATCGCCCGCGAAGAAGCGGCGGAGGTCACCGGTTGTGCCCTGATAGTCGCCGGCGACGAACCAGACGATGTTGTTGAGCAGGTGATGCAGCCCGGTGACGAGCAGCAGGCGGTTGAGCAGGCCGAACGCGAACAGGCCGAACCCGCCCGCGCCGCTGATCCCGTAGCTGAGGCCGTCGATCCCGGTGCTGAGCGCGCCGAAGCCGAGGCCGACGACGATGCCGAGCACGAGGCCCGCGACGCCGCTGACGATCGGCACGAACCGGCGTCCGCCGAAGAAGGCGAGATATTCGGGGAGCGCGATCGCGGAGAAACGGTTGTAGAAACTGCCGCCGATCAGGCCGGAGAGGATGCCGATCGGGACGTCGAGGCGCGCGATCGCCTTGGCTTTCCACGCCGCGGTGGCGAGGGCGATGGTGTCGCCGGTCAGACCTTTGAGCGCGTCGGCGGGGACGGTCATCAGCGCTTGCGCACCTTGGGTGGTGACGAGGTAGCAGACCACGCCGGCGAGACACGCCGCGCCGTTGCCGTCGCGCGCGAAACCGGTCGCGACGCCGATCGCGAACAGCAGGCCGAGGTGCGAGAAGATCGCATCGCCAGCGGCGCTGAGCACGGCGATGTCGAGCAGGTCGGGTTGGCCGAGACGCAGCAGGAGGCCGGCGACGGGGAGCACCGCGATCGGCAGCATCAGTGCGCGGCCGAGCGGCTGGAGGAGTTCTAGCACCGATTTCATGGGCGGAATTCCCGGGCGAGCGCGCGGACATCCGCGGCTGAGATACAGGTCATTGCGGCCGCAGCGTGCGCGCGGCAGGCGTCGATCGTGAGGGTTGCGACCAGTGCCTTGATCTCGGGCACCAGCGCGGGCGCGGACGAGAGTTCGGTGACGCCGAGGCCGATCAGGATCGGTACGGCGAGCGGATCGGAGGCGAGGCCGCCGCACACGCCGGTCCATTTGCCGTGGACCGCGCCGCCTTCGCAGGTCCGTGCGATCAGACGGAGGACGGCGGGGTGGAGCCCGTCGAGGTCGCTCGCCACCGCCGGATTGCCGCGGTCCATCGCCAGCGCGTATTGCGTCAGGTCATTGGTGCCGATCGAGAGGAAGTCGGCTTCGCTGGCCAGCAGGTCGGCGGTGATCGCGGCGGCGGGCGTCTCGATCATGATGCCGAGGGCGACGTGCTCTGTGTGGCCGATCGCGGCGGCTGCTGCGTCGAGTGCTTTGCGGACCGCGCGGAGTTCGGCGAGGCTCGCGATCATCGGGACCATGATGCGGCACTGGCCGGCGGGTTGGACTGCGAGGATGGCGCGCAACTGTGCATCGAGCATCTCGGGGTGGGCTAGGCCGACCCGGATGCCGCGCAGGCCTAGCGCCGGGTTCTCTTCCGCGGCGATCGGGAGGTAGGGGGCGGGCTTGTCGCCGCCAATGTCGAGCAGGCGGACGATCAGCGGTCGGCCGGCTAGCGTGTCGGCGATGCGCTGGTAGTCGGCGGTCTGTTCCTCGACGCTGGGGGCGCTGTTGCGTTCGAGGAACAGGAATTCGGTGCGGAGCAGGCCGCAGCCTTCGGCGCCGTTGCGGACCGCGGCCTCGGCATCGTCGGCCGAGCCGAGATTGGCGAAGGCTTCGATCCGGACGCCGTCCTGTGTGCGGCATTCGCGCGCGGCGTTGGCGAGTGCGGCGCGGCGGCGTTCGGTCTGGGCGTCGAATGCGGTTTTTGCGGTTGCCTGCGTTTCGGCGTCGGGGGCGACATGGAGCAGGCCTGCGCCGGCGTCGAGGATCAGTGGCGTGCCCGTCGTGATCTCGGCGAGGGCAGGGCCGACTGCGACGAGTGCGGGCAGGCCCATCGTCGCGGCGAGGATCGCGACGTGCGAGGTGGGGCCGCCGCGCTCAACGCAGAAGCCGACGATCGAGGCGGTGTCGAGGCCGAGCAGGTGCGAGGGGAGCAGGTCGTCGGCCAACAGGATCGTGCCGGGCGGTAAGCTGAGGCGTTCGTCGAGGTCTTCGCCGGCGAGTGCGCGCAGGACCTGGCGTTCGAGGTCGAGCATGTCGTCGGCGCGTTCGGCGAGGCGGGCGTCGCCGGTGGCGTGGAGTGCGTCGGCCTGGGCGCGGATCGCGGTGCGCCACGCGTAGGCGGCGCTGTCGCCGTTCGCGATCGCGGCGTGGGCAGCGTCGGTCAGCGTGGGGTCGTCGAGCAGGGCGGTATGCGCGGACAGGATTGCGCGTTCGGGGCCGGTTGCGATGGCGGATTTGGTGGTGAGGCGGGTGGTGACTTTGGCTAGCGCGGCGTCGAGCGCGGTGCGTTCGGTGGTTGCGCCTGCGCCTTCGCGAGTCACGGTGATCTCGGCGAGGCGGAAGAGTCCGGCCTGGCCGATCGCGATGCCGGGGGAGGCGGTTACGCCGGGGAGGCGGCCGTCGGCTGGGAGGGACAAGACCTTCCCGCCTGCTACTCCCGGTTCCCCTGCGGAGGCGGGGGCCCAGGACCCAGCAGCGTTATCGGTTGGGATTCCTGGGCCCCCGCCTTCGCGGGGGAACACTGGAGGGGACCCCGCCTTCTCGCCCATGCCGCCGAGGATCAGGTCGCCGATTGCCGCGAGCGCGTCGGCAGCGTCGGGGCCGGTCGCGGCGATCGTGATCTGGTCGCCGAGCTTTACGCCCAGCGCCATCAGCGCGACCGGGCTGCGGACGTTGCAGTCGCGCCGATCGGCCTCGACCGGGGCATCCTTCGTAATCTTTATCTCGGACACGAACTTCCGCGCGGTCTCGCCGATCCGAGCAGCCGGCCGCGCGTGGATGCCGTGGACCAAAGGCACGACGATCGTGCGGCGGACCGTGTCGCCCTCGACCACCGCCACGTCGGCCGCGTCGACGCGCGGTTCCAGCGTCATCATGGCCTCACCGACTCCGACCAGCCGATCCGTCTCGCGGCGGACGATCGTGAAGCGTTCGGGGTTGGTGACGATCACCGGCGTGATCACCGCGCGAGCCTCGCAGACCAGCAGGTCGAGATCGAAGCGGATCAGCGGATCGCCGCGCTGGACGGTCGCGCCTTCGACGACGCATGGGCTGAACCCCCGTCCGCCGAGCGCCACGGTGTCGAGGCCGATGTGCATCAGGATCTCGGCGCCCTCGGGCGTGCGCAGCGTGATCGCGTGGCCGCTGGCGTGGACGCTCAGCACGACGGCATCGCACGGCGCGTGCAGGCAATCGCCGGTCGGATCGACGGCGATCCCGTCGCCCATCATCCGTTCGGCGAAGACCGGGTCGGGGACCGCCTCGAGAGGCGATGCCCAGCCCTGGAGGGGCGACGTCAGGATGATAGGCTTCATCGTTTCAAGTCCTGCCTGCGACCAGTTGGCCGCCGATCCAGGTGCCCGCGGGCCTCAGGTCGGCGGTGAGCGCGACCCAGTCGGCGCGCAGGCCGGGGGCGAGTGCGCCGCGCTCACGGCCGAGGCCCAGGAACGCGGCGGGGTTGGTCGCCGCCATCTTCGCGGCGGTGGCGACATCGGCATGGGTCCGTGCGACGAGGTTGCGGACCGCGCCGGCCATGTCGAGATCGGAGCCGGCGAGCGTCCCGTCCTCGCCGAAGCACTTGCCGCCCTCGACATGGATCAGGCGGCCTTGCAGGCGGAAATCCTTGTCGACCGCGCCGACCGACGGCATCGCGTCGCTGACCAGCATCAGCCGGTCGTGGGGGCGGGCGTTAAGCGCGAGGCGGAGCGCCGCATCGTGAACGTGGAGGCCATCTGCGATCAGCCCGCAATAGACGTGGCGATCGTCGAGCGCGGCGCCGACCACGCCGGGCGCGCGGTGCAGCAGCGGCGACATCGCGTTGAACAGATGCGTGATCCCGGTCAGGCCTGCGCCGACTGCCTCGACGATCGTGTCGTAATCGGCGTCGGTATGGCCCGCGCTGACGATCACGCCGCCTGCGACGAGCCGGGCGATCGAAGCGGGATCGGTCAGTTCGGGCGCGAGCGTCACCATCACCCGGCCCTTGCGCGGACGGATCAGCAATTCGATCATCGCGTCGTCGAGCCGCCGGAACTTGGCCGGATCGTGAATGCCCTTCCGCGCAGGGTTGATGCACGGCCCCTCGATATGCGCGCCGACTACGCCGGGAACACCCGCCAGGATCGCGGCGTCCATCGCATCGAGCGTCGCTGCGATCACGTCGGGCGTGTCGCTGATCAGCGTCGGCATGAACGCCGTCGTGCCGTAGGGCGCATGCGCCGCGCCGATCGCGGCGATGCCGTCGACGGTCGGCTGGTCGTTGAGCAGGACGCCGCCGCCGCCGTTGACCTGCGTGTCGATGAAGCCGGGGACGAGCCAGCCGTTCCGGAGGTCGATCGCGTCCGACGGCGTGCCGTCGAGCGCTGCGATTCCGACGATCCGGTCGCCATCAACGGTGATCGTCGCGCCGTTCAGCAGCGCATCGGGAGTGACAATCGTACCGTTGACGAATTGCATCTGGAGGCGGCTCATACCGTCTTCGTCACCTTGCTCAGGTGGAGCGGCGCGTCTGGATCGAGGCCGCGGCGAAGCGACAGGGAATTGGCCATGCGGTAGAAGCTCTGGATCATGAGGATCGGTTCGATCGCGGGGTGCGCGGTGAACGCGGCCTGATCGCCTTCGCCGTTCGCCTTCGCATCGGCGAGGCAGACGACTGCGCCGCGGGCGCGGAACTCGGCCGCCGCCTCGCGCACGCCGTCCCCGGCGGTGTCGGAGGTGGCGAACGCGATCACCGGGAAGCCGTTATTGACGATTGCCATCGGCCCGTGGCGGACTTCGGCGGCGCTGAACGCCTCGGCATGGAGCGCGCAGGTTTCCTTGAGCTTCAACGCCGCTTCCTGCGCGATGCCGTAGCCATAGCCGCGACCGATCACGAACAGGTTGTTGGCGTCGGCCAGCGCATCGATCACCGACGTCCAGTTCGCGCCGAACGCCATCGTCAGCATGTCGGGGAGCGTGTCGATCGCCTTGGTCAGCGCGTCGTTCTGCGACCACGCCGCGGTCAGCGCCGCGAACGCCGCGAGTGCGCAGATATAGGATTTCGTCGCTGCGACCGAGCGCTCAGGGCCTGCCTTCAGCGCGATCATCGTGTCGGCCATCTCGGCGAGCGGCGACGTCTCGTCGTTGACGAACGCGACGACGTGCGCGCCGGCCTTCTGATAGGCGGAGACGGTGGCGAGCAGATCGGGGCTGCGACCGCTTTGCGAGACGGCGATCACCAGCGCGGTGCCGGGTGCCATCGGTGCGGCATAGACCGACGAGACCGACGGGGCGGCGGAGGCGACCGGCACGCCGAGGAGCGTCTCGATCAGGTATTTGCCGTAGGTCGCTGCATGATCGGACGAGCCGCGCGCGCAGGTGACGACGACTGCTGGCGGCGCGGCGCGGAGGCGTTCGCCGAGCGCCGTCAGTGCATCCCGGTTGGCGGCGAGCAACCGCGCAACGGCGTCGGCGGCTTCGGCGGCTTCGCTGAACATCAGCGTCGGCGCGGCGTCGTCAGCCACGGATATCCGGTCTTGTATCGTCTCGGTCACGGTAAGCCCCCCGGCCGGCGCCCGTGCGCCGGCGTCAGATGTCGTTGAGTTCGGCGACGAGATCGTACGCGTCGCCACGGTAATAGGATTGGGTGAATTCGGCGGCCCGACCGTCGCGCAGGAAACCGCGGCGTTCGATGAACAGGCCGGCATGGCCTGCATCGACGCCGAGCATCTTGGCGTGTTCGGGACTGAAATGGACCGCACGCAGGCGTTGCAGCGCGCGGACCGGGCGATTGCCGGCGGCTTCGAGGGCTTCGTACAGCGAATCCTCGACCGCATCGATCGAGGGCAGGCAATATCCGGCGATGGTCGAATATTCGAGCGCCATCGGCGTGTCGTCGGCGTAGCGAATCCGCTGGAACCGGTACACCGAAGACCCCGGCGACAGCCCGAGCGACAGCGACTCCTCGGGCGTGACCATGCCGACGGTGCGGCTGACCCAGGCGCTGCTCGGCGTCCGGCCGCGCGAGATCATGTCCTCCGAGAAGGACGACAGCTTCGAGAAGCTCTTCTCGACGCGGGTGGCGACGAACGTGCCCGCACCGCGACGACGTGTCAGCAGGCCTTCCTCGACCAGCCCGCCGATCGCTTTGCGCACGGTGATGCGCGAGACGTCGTATTCGACCGCGAGATCACGCTCGGCAGGGAGCGCGTCGTCCTTGGCCAGCACGTTGCGGTTGATCGCATCGCGGATGAGCTGCTGGAGCTGGACATACAACGGCGCGGGATTGCCATCCCGGAACCTGCCAATGCTCGTTGAAAAGGACATGAAGGCGACTTTCGCTGATGCCGGAGCGGGCCTCGAAACGAGAAATGACCCGGCAACCGATCTTGGATACGTTATGTATTGGTATTGTTCAAGTCCGTTGGTCGACGCGTTCCGCGAGCGTATCGACCAGGACGGCCTTGAGAGCGTGTACGCGCGCGGCGTCGGTGTGACGACGTCCGGGTGCGGTAAAGCCGAAGCGGCGTTCGCGGGCGTCGTCAGCGGACCCGTTCTCTGCCGTGACGCTGCCGCATGACGCATGGATTTCGTCGATGCCGGTCGCCAGGATCGATGCGACATTGCCCGCGTCGATCCCGCTGCCCGCGAGGATGACGATCCGGCCCGCCGCGCGCCGATGCAGCGTTTCGAGCATGGCCGCGCCGTCGATCGCCTTGGGCTCGCCACCCGAGGTGAGCACCCGATCGAAGCCGAGCGCGATCGCGGCGTCGAGCGCGGCCGGCAGGTCGGCGCACAGGTCGATCGCGCGGTGCAGGGTGAGCGAGAGCGGTGTATTGCGTGCCGTGCCCAGCGTACGGGCGTGCGCGACGAGTGATGCCAGCAGGTCAGTGTCGAGCCCGTGGTCGGCGCGACTGGCGCCGATGACCACGCCGGCAAGGCCCGCTTCGGCAGCGGTGGTGATGTCGGCCGCGATCAGGGCCGCCTCGCTGGCGGAATAGTGGAAGCCGCCTTCGCGCGGGCGCACGAGCATATGGACGGGGATCGGCGCAGCGCGTGCGGTTGCAATCATAGAGGCGGCGATCAGCGAGGGCGGGGGGGTAAGTCCGCCCAGCGCGAGCGCGGCGCAGAGCTCGATACGATCGGCGCCGCCTGCGATCGCCGCATCGAATCCCGCGATATCGTCGACGCAAATCTCGAGGGTCATCGGGCAGGCTTTCGGCTGGTCGTAATAATATTACGTTTGGCCGATCGAATCGCCCGCTTCAATCCCCAAAGGGTGGGGAGTCGGCAAGAAATGGTATTGTCGGCATTGGCGCAAAAGTGGGGGCTTTTGCCGGCCTGTGAGGGCGTACGGACGCTAAGTAACGGAAAAGACACGGGACTTCATCAACTCGACGACACGTATCGGATTGGTAATGAAACTGTAATTTCCGATGGATTCCCGACATGAATTGGTTATACGGTAACGGTACCAAGCCGCGCGGATAATAACCAAAGCAGTACCATTGCGGCAGGGTGATCAAGGGTGCGGTAAGAGCCGTGCCGGGGATGACGCTGCGGCGTCTAGGGAAGGGGCTTTGGCGATGATGTTTCGTAAGCAGATCTTGTTGGCGTCGAGCGCGGCGGTGTTCGTCGCGATAACCCCGGCCGCGGTCGCGCAGGTCGATCCCGCGCCATCGACGGCACCATCGCCTGCGCCGTCGACGGCACCGGTTGCGGCGGATCCGGCCCAGGCTACCGCACCCGCGGCCCCTGCACCCGCTGCCGACGAAACCGGCCAGGACATCGTGGTCACCGGCATCCGCGGCAGCCTGCGCAGCGCGATCGCGGTGAAGCGTCAGGCCAATGCGATCGTCGACGTCATCAGCGCCGAGGCGATCGGCAAGTTCCCCGACCGCAACGTCGCCGAATCGCTGTCTCACGTTCCCGGCGTCAGCATCGATCGTCGCTTCGGCGAGGGCGAGAAGGTCGCGATCCACGGCACCGATCCGGCGCTGAACCGCATGCTGCTCGACGGCCATGCGGTCGCCTCGGCCGACTGGGGCGGCAACGACAACGACCCGACCAGCCGTACCTTCAACTATTCGCTGCTCGCACCCGAACTGGTCGAGCGCCTCGAAGTCTACAAGTCGCCCGAGCCACGCATCGAGGAAGGCAGCATCGGCGGCACCGTCATCGTCCGCACGCGCCGTCCGCTCGACACGCCCGCCAATTCGATCTTCGCGTCGGGCGGCTATTCGTACAACGACCGCGCCGACAAGGGTAACGTCCGCGCATCGGGCCTGTACAGCTGGCACAACGAGGGCGGCACGTTCGGCGTGCTCGGCGCGGTCACCTACGACAAGCAGAGCCTGACCCGCGCCGGCGTCGAATTCTTCGGCTTCGAGAATGCCGGCAGCCGGTTCCTGACGACCAACGCCGCGGGCCAGCGCGTGCTGAAGAACCCGAACGCGGTGATCACCGGTGGCACCGCCGCCGATCTCGACAACGCGGTGTCGCCGTTCGGCATCAACTACGCGTATTTCACGCAGGAGCGCGAGCGCACCAGCTATGTCGGTACGGTCCAGGCCAAGCCGACCGACGAGATCACGCTGACGCTCAACGGCCTGCATATCGACGGCAACTACAACAATTCCAGCCAGTCGATGTACGTCATCCCCGGCGCATGGAGCGGCGACGTTCTGCAGTCGGCGACGATCTCGAACGGCGTCGTCACCAATGCGAGCTTCGGTGCGGCATCGGCGGGCAGCCAGAGCGCGCAGCTCGACCTGCTGATCCGCAAGACCAAGCTGAAGACCGACAACCTCAACCTGGTCGGCGAATGGGAAGGCCCGGGCGGCTCGAGCGTGTCGGCGACGGCAGGCTGGAGCAAGGCGATCGGCGGGCGCAATCCCGAATACCTGCTCGATGTGCGGACCGACCTTCCGTACAGCTACGGCTTCACCTCGGACAGCGCGAACGTCGACTATGTCGGCGACCTGACCAACGCCGCGAACTATCGCCGCAGCAACAGCCCGCAGCTCCAGACGATCGATGGCGCGCCGGTCATCGTCAACGGCACGCAGCTGAACGCGGCGCGCGCCGGCGGGATCGATTTCTCCAAGACGATCGATCGCGATTATTACGCGGGTTATGACGCGGTCATTCCGTTCGAGGCGGGGCCGTTCAAGGAGCTGCGCATCGGCGGCAAGTTCACCGATCACCGCAACCGCCTGAACGCGAGCGGCTTCAACAACTACTCGACCTCGAACTACACGCTGGCCAGCCTGGGCGTCGACACGTCCACGACGCCGAGCGGCACGTTCGACGGCACCGGCGGCACGGGCAACGCCACCCAGTATATCAACCTGTCGCAGCAGGCGGTGATCGACATTCTCGCGAACTCGGTCAACGTCGCGGTGGCCAAGCCGACCGCGTCGTACATCGTCGACGAGACGGTGGCTGCGAACTACGTCCAGCTGAACTTCGACCAGAGCGGCTTCCGCGGCAACATCGGCGGGCGCCTGGTCTATACCAAGAACGTGTCGAACTATGCCGACCAGGTTTCGGGGACCGACGGAAGCCTGCCGACGATCGTCCCGCAGCGCGTCCAGAACGATTACCTGAAGTTCCTGCCGAGCGTGAACGTCGCCTATGAAGCGGGTGAGAGCCTGATCTTCCGCGGCAGCGTCGCCAAGGTGATCGCCCGGCCGCGCTACGAGCAGCTCGGCGGATCGGTCGGCCGCAACGACATCACGCTCGATGCGAGCGGCGGCAACCCGAACCTGAAGCCGTACCAGTCGACCAACTACGAGCTGTCGGCGGAATTCTATCCGCGGACCGGCACGCTGCTGTCGCTCGAACTGTTCCGTCGCGAGGTGAAGGATTACATCCTCAACGGCCTGAGCAACCAGGTGTTCTTCAACGAGCTGACGCAGTCCAATGCGACCTATCTGGTGTCGCAGCCGCGCAACGGCGGCAATGCCAACGTCAATGGCGCGCTGGTGTCGGCACAGGGCGAGATCTGGCATGGCTTCGGTCTGCAGGCGAACTATTCCTACGCCGAGAGCTCGACCGACGAGGGGCTGAACCTGCCCTATCTGTCGAAGCACACCGTCAACGTGATCCCGTATTACGAGAACGGGCCGTTCCAGGCGCGGCTGAGCTACAATTATCGCTCGGCCTATTTCCGGGCGATCGGTCGCCTGAACTCGATCGACATGGTCGCGCCGTACAGCCAGCTCGATTTCTCGGCGGGGTTCAACCTGACCAAGGCAGTCACGCTGACGGTCAACGCGCAGAACCTGCTCGACTCGACCTACACCCAGTATAGCGGCACGCGCGATCGGCCGACCGCGTTCTACAAGAACGGCCGCACGTTCGTCGCCTCGGTCTCGTTCAGGATGTAACCGACGAATGGATCCGGGGGCGTCGCGATGGCGCCCCCGCTTCCCACGCCGGCCTATCAGGGAAGCACAACGCCACGCATGATATCGGGATGGATCAGCGCAGGGAAACGGTGGAGCGGGCATTCCCGTGTCCTCTCCGCCACGGCGTTCTCCATGCTCGTCGCGTCGCCGGTTGGCGCGGCGCGGATCGATCTCGATACGGGGTGGCGCTTCCGGCCGGCGAACGACGCGCCGGCCGCTCCTTCGTGGTTGCAGGGTAATCCGGCGGGGGCGAACCGGATCGTCGTTGCCGCCAGTGATCGACCGGGGTTTGCGACGAGTCCGGGCTATGCGATGCGCCGCGCTGGGTCGGGGAGCGTCTGGTTCGCGGGCTCCGCAAGCGCCGATAGCGCACGTACCGACATTCTGACGGACCAGCTTGCTGCGACCGCCAAGGTCTCCGCACGCCGGCTTGGCCGTCTTACGCCTTTCACCGTGACCGTCGATATCCTGACCGCGGAGGGCGCGCGCGCAGGCGTCGTTCGCGCGTATGAACCGTTCGAGGCCGGCTCCACCGCCTATCCGCCAGACCCTGCGCACTTGCCGAAGGACCCATGATGATCCGTTTCCGCCCTATGGCGCTCGCGCTGCTGATGACCTCGACTGCTGCGGTGGCGGAAGGGCCCAAGCTGATCGCCCCATTGATCCCTGCGCCCGCGTCGATCGAGGTGAAGTCTGGCACGCTGACGATCGGCGAGGGTGCGGGGATCGTCGCAGGCGATGCGGGCGCGAAGACCGCGGCGCGGTTGCTGGTGCAGCAGGTGAAGGTCGTGCGCGGGCTGGCGCTGGGGGGTGATGCGGGTGCGGGGCCGATCCGGTTCGTGCGTGACGCGAATATTGCTGGCGACGAGGCGTACACGCTGACCGTCGATACGAAGGGCGTGACGATCGCGGCGAGCGGCGATGCGGGGCTCGTCCACGGCGCGATGACCTTGGCGCAGTTGCTCAGCCCGGATGCGGCGGTCGGCAAGCCGGTGACGCTGGCGGCGATGACGATCCGCGATGCGCCGCGGTTCAAGTGGCGCGGGCTGATGATCGATCCGGCGCGGCATTTCGTGCCGATGGCGACGTTGTACGCGATGGTCGATCAGCTCGCCGCGCAGAAGATGAACGTGCTGCATTTGCACCTGACCGACGATCAGGGCTGGCGCGTCGAGATCAAGCGCTATCCCGACCTGACCCGGATCGGCGCGTGGCGGACGCCACCGTCTGCGGGTGGTGCGCCGGGCGAGAAGGTCGGCGGGTTCTACACGCAGGCCGAGCTCAAGGCGCTGGTCGCGTATGCGCAGGAGCGCGCGATCACGATCATGCCCGAGATCGATCTGCCCGGCCATGCGCAGGCGGCGGTGGCGTCGTACCCGGCGGAAGTCGGCGTGCTCGGCGATCGGCCCGCGGTTGGTCACGACTGGGGCGTGAACCCGTGGCTGTTCAGCCCGGAGGATCGCAGCATGACCTTCATCAAGCACGTGCTCGACGAGCTGATGGACGTGTTTCCGTCGCAGTTCATCCATCTCGGCGGCGACGAGGCGGTCAAGGACCAGTGGGAGCGTTCCCCCGCAGTGCAGGCCAAGATGAAGGCGCTCGGGCTCAAGACCGAGATGCAGATGCAGAGCTGGATGATCGACCAGCTCGGCGAGTATCTCGCCAAGCACGGCCGTCGCCTGATTGGCTGGGACGAGATCCTCGAGGGTGGCCTGCCGCCGTCGGCCTCGGTGATGTCGTGGCGCGGCGAGAAGGGGGCCGTCGATGCGGCGAACCAGGGGCATGACGTCGTGCTCAGCCCCGCGCCGATCCTGTATCTCGACAGCCTGCAAAGCACGCGGAGCGACGAGCCGCCGGGCCGGATTTCGAACGGCGACGCGATCGTGACGCTTGCCCGGCTCTACGCGTACGAACCCGAGCCCGCGGGCCTCGCGCCCGACAAGGCGAAGCATGTCCTGGGTGCGCAGATCAACGCGTTCAGCGAGTATTTCGTGACGCCCGAACAGCTGCAGCACGCGACGTTCCCGCGGCTGTCGGCCCTGGCCGAACGGACGTGGTCGCCGAAAACCACGCAGGACTATGCGAGCTTCGTCGCGCGACTGGAACCGCAGATGGGGCGGTATGCGCGGGCCGGGATTGCTGCGGCGGACAGTGCGTTCGCGGTCGACTTTGCGGTGCAGGGGACGCGGGGCGATGCGCTGCGTAGCGGCAAAGTGCCGGTGACGCTGGCGACGCAGGCGGGCTATGGTACGATCCGCTATACGCTGGATGGCAAGGTGCCGACCGTGCGGTCGAAGGCCTACGCGGCCCCGCTGTCGTTGAAGCCGGGGACGACCGTTCGTGCGGCCGCCTTCACTACCGACGGTCGCTCGACCGCGGCACCGCGTCTGTTCGAGACGAGCCGTGCGTCGCTGTTGCGCCGGTCGAGTTCGGAGCTGGTCGCGTGCCCCGATGGCGCGATCGGGCTGCGCGTGCCGCTGACGTCGGAGGCTACGGCCAATACGCCGGTGTTCAACGTCAACATCTTCGATCCGTGCACGATGTATCCGGCGGCTCCGCTGGACGTGGCGCGCGGGTTCACGATCGATGTCGCGCGCCTGCCGCGGCATTACGGGCTGGCGCATGACGAGAAGGCGTTGCGGCGGCATTATGCGGTGACGACGTACGGCGAGCTGGTGATGCGCACCGGCGGCTGCACGGGCACGATCGCCGCGACCTTCCCGCTGCCCGATCCGGCGAACAGCCCGACCCGCATTACCTTCCGCGGCGTGCTGCCCGCGGGGAAGGGGGATGCGGACGTGTGCCTCCAGTTCACGTCGTCGATGGAGTCGCCTTTCTACGCGGTCGAGGCGATGCAGCTGGTGGAGAAGAACTGATGCGGTGGACCGCGCTCCTGTTGCTCGCCAGCGTCGCCACGCCCGCATTCGCCGCACCGCGCACGAGCGTCGTGCTCGACAGTGGCTGGTCGATGCGGATCGATCCCGCCGATACCGCTGCGGCGAAGGCACACCCCAAGGCGGCACGCTGGTTGCGCGCGACCGTGCCGGGCAGTGCGCAGACCGACCTGATGGCGGCGAAGATCGTGCCCGATCCGTACAAGGGCCTGAACGAGGCGAAGATCCAGTGGGTCGGGCTGACCGACTGGCAATATCGCACGACCTTGCGGATGACCGCCGAACAGCTTGCGCGCGATCATATCGACCTGGTGTTCGATGGCCTGGATACCTTCGCCGAGGTGCGGCTGAACGGGACCAAGCTGCTGGCGGCGGACAACGCGAATCGGCGCTGGCGCGTGCCGGTCAAGGCGGTACTGAAGCCGGGGGCGAACGACTTGCTCGTGACGTTCCGCTCGCCGATCCGCACGTTGCAGCCAATGGTGCTGAAGACCGCGCATCCGCTGCCCGGCGAATATGATTCGATCTATGGCGACGAGCCGATGGGCAAGCAGACCTCGCCCTATATCCGCAAGCCGAAGTATCAATATGGCTGGGACTGGGGCCCGCGGATCGTCACGCAGGGGATCTGGCGCCCGGCGCGGATCGAGGCGTGGGACGACGCGCGGATCGAGGCGTTTCGCGTGACGCAGGAAGGGCTGACGAAGACCGAGGCGCGCTTGTCCGCGGAACTCGACGTGGTCGCGGGCGAGGAGCGTCCGGTCACAGTCCAGGTCGCGGTGACCGGGCCAGACGGTCAGATGACCCAGGCGGCGCGCACCGTCACGGTCGCGGCGGGCGCGAGCCATGTCGCGGTGCCGGTGAGCATCGCCAATCCGCAGCGCTGGTTCCCCGCGGGCTATGGCGCGCAGCCGCTTTACACCGTGAAGGCGACGCTGACCGACGGAACCGCGACGATCGACACCGCGCAGCGCCGCACTGGCCTGCGCACCGTCGAACTGCGTCGCGACAAGGACGCGCAGGGCCGCGGGTTCGCGTTCGTCGTCAACGGCATCCCGGTGTTCGCCAAGGGCGCGAACCTGATCCCGTTCGACATGTTTCCCGCACGCGTACCCGAGAGCCAGATTCGCACCGTCATGGCCGGCGCGCGCGACGCTAACATGAACATGATCCGCGTGTGGGGCGGCGGCTATTATCTGGACGACGCGTTCTACGACATCGCCGACCAGATGGGGCTGATGGTTTGGCAGGACTTCATGTTCGGCGGGTCCGTCACGCCCCCCGACCGCGATTTCCGCGAGACCGTCCGGATCGAGGCGGAGGAACAGGTCGACCGGCTCCAGGCGCATCCCTCGATCGTGATGTGGGCGGGCAACAACGAAGTGCTCAGCGGCTGGGCGAACTGGTCCGACCGGATCGCGTATAAGAAGGCGGTGGGCGCGGACGAGCAGGAGCGGATCGGCGTCGGCATGGCGGTGATCTTCGACCGCGTGCTGCGCGATGCCGCCGAACGCCGCGATCCCGACGCGGTCTATTGGCCGGGCTCGCCGAGCAGCAATTACGAGGACAAGCCCGACATCGATGGCGATGGCGACCGGCATTACTGGGACGTTTGGGGCGGCAAGAAACCGGTCGAGGCGTATCTCGACAGCTGCCCGCGGTTCATGTCCGAATACGGCCTGCAGTCGATGCCCGAGATGAAGACGATCCGGACGTTCGCGACCGACGCCGACTTCTCGCCGACCTCGCCGGTGATGAAGGCGCACCAGAAGTTCCTGAAGGGCGAGGGCAACGACCGGCTGCTGTTCTACATCCGCGAGAAATACCGCGAGCCGCGCGATTTTGCCGAGTTCGTGTATCTGAGCCAGGTGATGCAGGCGGAGGGGATCGAACTCGCCGCGTTGCATCACCGTGCGTGCCGGCCGGTGACGATGGGGTCGCTGTTCTGGCAGATCAACGACGTCTGGCCGGGGGCGTCATGGGCCAGCATCGATTATTACGGCCGCTGGAAGGCGCTGCAATTCCGCGCGCGGCATTTCTACGCGCCGCTGGCGATCGCCGCCGAGCGCAAGGACGGGTCGACCAAGGTTAGCTTGATTTCGGACGCGACGGTGCCGACCGAGGCGGTGTGGCGGGTGCGGACGCTAGACGTCGATGGGAAGGTGCTTGCAATGAGCGAGACGCCGGCGACGTTGGCGCCGTTGTCCGCAACCGCGGTCGCGACGCTGCCTGATGCGACGCTGTTCGCGGGCGGCGATCCAGCGCGGACGATCGCGGTGGCGGAATTGCTCGTCGATGGCCGCGTGACGTCGCGCGTGCTGGTGTCGGCAGCCCCCAAGACGATGACGCTGCCTGATCCAGAACTGACCGCTACATGGGCGGGCGATCGCCTGACGCTGACCGCGACCAAGCTGGCCCGCGCGGTGTGGCTCGATTTCGGCAAGGTCGAGGCGACGCCGTCCGACAATGCGTTCGATCTGCTGCCGGGGGAGAGCGTTACGGTGTCTGTAGCGTCCAAATCGTCGGCGGTGGCGCTGAAACGTGCGCTGACGATCCGGACACTGGCCGGGCAAGTCGTTCCCAAGTGATCCGCGTCGGTCGAATCCTGCTGGTCGTGATCGGCTTGGCGATGGCGGCCCCGGCCCTGGCCGAGCCCGCGGCGGAGCCGATCACGCGTGTGCTGGACACCGGATGGGAGGTTCGGCTCGCACCGGGCGATGCCAACGCGGCCGCGCACAGGGCGGCGACGCGCTGGTTGCCCGCGCGCGTGCCGGGATCGGTGCAGACCGACCTGCTCGCCGCGCATCTGCTCGCCGATCCGTGGACCGGCGAGGGCGAGCGTGCCGCGCAATGGGTCGGGCTGTCCGGCTGGCAGTATCGGACCGTCTTCACGCTGGATCAGGCGACGCTGGCGCGCGCGAATGTCGATCTCGCCTTCGACGGGCTCGACACGTTCGCGACCGTCCGCGTCAACGGGACGGCCGTGCTCCGCGCCGACAACATGTTCCGCAACTGGCGGGTCGCGGCCAAGGCGCTGCTGAAGCCGGGCCGCAACGTCATCGAGATCGATTTCGAATCGCCGATCCGCAAGCTCCTGCCACGCGCGCTGGCCGAGAAGGTGCCGTTGCCGGGGGCCTATGACACCGCGTTCGGCGACGAGCCCAAGGGGCGCCAGACCGCGAATTACGTGCGCAAGGCGGCCTATCATTATGGCTGGGACTTCGCGCCGCGGATCGTCACGATCGGGATCGGCAAGCCGGTCCGGATCGAGGCGTATGATGGCCTCCGCCTGAACGACTTCCATGTCGCGCAGGTGCATCTCGACGACAGCGTCGCGGTGCTCGATGCGGCCGTTGAGATCGACGCGGCGACGCCGCGGACCGTCGACGTGCGCGTGGATATCGCCGGCCCAGATGGCACGGCGCAACGGCTCCACCGCCGCGTGACCTTGTTTGCGGGGCTGAACCCGGTGGTGCTGCCGGTCCGGATCGAACGCCCGCGACGCTGGTGGCCGGTCGGGTATGGCAAGCCCGATCTGTACGCGGTCACTGCGACCGTCACCGAGGCGGGGCGCGTGCTCGGCACCGCGACGCACGATATCGGACTGCGTACCGTCGAACTGCGCCGCGATACCGATCGCTGGGGCCGCGGCATGGCGTTCGTGATCAACGGCGTGCCGATCTTCGCCAAGGGCGCGAACCTCGAGCCCGCCGACAGCATCGCGTCGCGCGTTCCCGCGGCGCGCACCGATGCGGTGCTGGAGGCGGCGGTCGCGGCGAACATGAACATGCTGCGGATCTGGGGCGGGGGCTATTATCCCGACGACGCGGTGTTCGCCAAGGCCGACCGGCTGGGGCTGATGCTGTGGCAGGATTTCATGTTCGGCAACGCGCTGCCCGCCAACGACGCCGCGCTGCGCGAGAGCACGCGGCTGGAGGCGACCGACCAGGTCCGGCGGCTTCGCGACCACCCCTCGCTGGTGATCTGGAACGGCAATAACGAGGTCCAGACCGGGTGGGACAATTGGAGCGACCGCAAGGCCTTTGCGCGTGCGCTCGGGCCGGATGGGCAGGAGGCGTTCGGCGCGCACCTCCGCCGGTTGTTCGACAAGGATCTGCGCGCGGTCGTCACCGCGCTGTCGCCGAGCACGCCTTATTGGGGTGGTTCGCCGACCACCGATTACGACGGCATCTCCGAAGTGAAGACCGATGGCGACGTGCATTACTGGGATGTCTGGGCGCGGTCTCCGCTCGAGGAGTACCTGACCACCGAAAACCGCTTCATGTCCGAATTCGGGCTGCAATCGATGCCCGGCCTGCGCACCACGCGCGAAATGCTGGGAGCGCGTCGCCCGGAGGACATGCCGGTCCAGATCGTCGGCAGCGCGTACGACAGCGGCAAGGGCAACGGCCGCATCCTCGGCTATATCCGCGCTGATTACGGCGAGCCAAAATCGTTCGTCGACTATATCTATCTGTCGCAACTGCTCCAGGCGGAAGGCCTGGAGATGGCGGTGATCCACCAGCGCGCATCGCGTCCGCAGAACATGGGCACGCTGTACTGGACGCTCAACGACAGCTGGCCGGGACTGATCAACTCGATCTGGGCCGGGCAGGCCTGGGGCAGCATCGACTTCCACAATCGCTGGAAGGCGAGCCATTACCGCGCCCGGCGTTTCTATGCGCCGGTCACGATCGGCGCGCAGCACATCAAGGGCAATACCGTCGTCACGCTGATCTCCGACAAGCGCGAGGCGTTCCCCGCGCGCTGGCGGCTGCGGGTGATCGACCGCGACGGTACGCAGCTGTCGGAACGCGGCGGCATCGTGGAGGCGGCGCCGCTCGCGGCGATGTCGCTGGGCAAGTTCGCCGATGCCGACCTGCTCGGCAAGGCGGATCCGTCGCGGACCTTTGCGGTGGCGGACGTGACCGTGGATGGCGCGGTCGTCGCGCGGCAATTCGTCTATTTCGCCAAGGCGAAAGACGTCGCGCTGGTCGATCCCGCGCTGAAGGCGACCATCGTCGCTAGCCCCGGCGGCTATGCGCTGACCGTCTCGGCCAGATCGCTCGCGCGGGGCGTCTGGATTGACTTCGGCGATTGCGACGCGACGCTGTCCGACAATGCCTTCGACCTCGCCGCCGGCGACGCCATGACGATCTCGGTCCGCTCCGATGCATCGCTCGCGACGCTCCAACACGCCCTCTCGGTCCGCAGCCTGTTCGGCGCGACCGTCCCGACCAAGGCTACATCATGATCCGCACCGTGCTCTTCGCTTCGCCGCTCGCCGCCCTGCTCGCCACGTCCGCGCTTGCGCAGACGGTCGATCCAGCTGTTCGGAGCATGACGCTCGAGGAGAAGGCGGCGCAGTTGCAGAGCGTCGCGCCGGCGATCCCGCGGCTGAACTTGCCCGCATACGATTACTGGAACGAGGGGCTGCACGGGCTCGCGCGCAACGGCGTGGCGACGGTGTTTCCGCAGGCGATCGGGCTGGCCGCGACGTGGGACGAGGCGCTGCTGCGGCGCGTCGGCGATGTCGTGTCGACCGAGGCGCGGGCGAAGTCGAATGCGCTGCCGGCCGGGGATCGGACGCGCTATCAGGGGCTGACGATCTGGTCGCCCAACATCAACATCTTTCGCGATCCGCGCTGGGGTCGTGGGCAGGAGACGTATGGCGAGGATCCGTATCTGACGGGGCGGCTGGGGGTTGCGTTTATCGGCGGGTTGCAGGGGCCGGACCTTGCGCATCCCAAGGTGATTGCCACGCCCAAGCATCTCGCCGCGCATAGCGGGCCCGAGGCGGGGCGGGATGGGTTCGACGTCGATATCTCGCCGCACGACCGCGAGGCGACGTTCCTGCCCGCGTTCCGGATGGCGCTGACCGAGGGCAAGGCGCTGTCGACGATGTGCGCGTATAACGCGATTCACGGCGTGCCGGTGTGCGCGTCGGAGCCGTTGCTGACCGAGACGGTGCGGAAGCAATGGGGTTTCGAGGGGCTGATCGTGTCGGACTGCGATGCGGTCGGGAATATCTCGAACTACCATTATTATCGGCGCGATACTGCGAGCGGATCGGCGGCGGCGATTTCCGCTGGCATGGATTTCAACTGCGGGAAGACCTACGCGGCGCTCGGCGATGCGGTGCGGCGGGGGCTGGTGCCCGAGGCGACGCTCGACACGAGTTTGACGCGGACGTTCGCGGTGCGGCGGATGCTGGGGGGCGCGTTCGGGACGACGAGCCCGTGGGACAGGATCAAGCCGACCGAGTTCGACACGCCGGCGCACCGCGCGCTGGCGCTGGAGGCGGCGCGGAAGGCGATGGTACTGGTCCAGAACAACGGCGTGCTGCCGCTGAAACCGTCCGCGAAGATCGCGGTGATCGGGCCGAATGCCGACAGCGTCGACGTGCTGGAGGCGAATTATCACGGTACCGCGGCGGCGCCGATCACGCCGTTGGCGGCGCTGCGGACGGCGTTTGGCGGAGTGCGGTATGCTCAGGGGTCGAGCATCGCCGAGGGTGTGCCGGTCCCGGTGCCCGATACTGCGCTGTCGCTGCGCGGCGAATATTTCCGGGGGAGCGATTTCGCGGGAACTCCCGTGGTGCGCGCCGACCGGACGATCGACTTCGACTGGGATCGGACGGCGCCTGCACCGGGGATCGATCCGGCGGCGTTCTCGGTGCGCTGGACGGGGACGATCACCGCGCCGGCTGACGGCGACTATGTGTTTCGGCTCGACGTGCCGCGCTGTTTCGACTGCAAGGGGCATGATCCTTCGCGTCTGTGGATCGACGACAAGTTGGTCGCTGACGACGATGGCAGCGGGAAGAACGTCGAGGCGGCGGTGACGTTGGCCGCTGGTCCGCATTCGATCCGCGTCGAACTTGCGCACAGCGGTGAGGACCAGGGGCTGCGGCTTACCTGGACTGCGCCTGCGGAGGCGCAGGTCGCCGAGGCGGTTGCGGTCGCCAAGAATGCCGATGCGATCGTCGCGTTCGTCGGGCTGTCGCCTGCGGTCGAGGGCGAGGCGTTGCAGATCGAGGTGGCCGGGTTCTCGGGCGGCGATCGGACCGATATCGGGCTCCCCGCCGCGCAGGTGCGGTTGCTCGAAGCGGCGAAGGCGACCGGCAAGCCGCTGGTCGTCGTGCTGATGGCCGGCAGCGCGGTCGCGATGACTTGGGCGAAGGCGCATGCCGACGCGATCCTGGTCGGCTGGTATCCGGGTCAGGCTGGCGGTCAGGCGATCGCCGATACGCTGGTTGGCAGGAGCAATCCGGGCGGGCGACTGCCGGTGACGTTCTACGCGAAGACGCGCGATCTGCCGGCGTTCATCGACTACAACATGCGCGAGCGGACCTATCGGTACTTTACGGGCACGCCGCTCTGGGGCTTCGGGCACGGGCTGAGCTATACGCAGTTCGCTTATGCCGAGCCCAAACTCGCGCGCAGTACGATTGCGGCTGGCGAGAGTTTCACGGTCGAGGTGCCGGTGAAGAACGCGGGCGAGGTCGCGGGCGACGAGGTCGTGCAGGCGTATCTGGTGCCGCCCGAGCCGGTGGTGAAGCCGCGCTTCAACGATCCTGTCCTCCAGCGCCAGCTCGTCGGGTTCAGGCGCGCGACAGTGAAGCCGGGGCAGACGGCACGCGTGGCGTTCACGATCGATCCTCGCGGGATGAGCAGCGTCGATGCGGCGGGGACTCGGCGTGTCGTGCCGGGCGAATACCGGCTGCATATCGGTGGCGGCCAGCCCGGCGACGGGCCGGGTGTCGATACCGTTTTCACCGTGACGGGCACGAAGGATTTGCCGAAGTGATCGACCGCCGGATGCTTATCGCGGGTGCTGCGGCACTCGGGCTCGCGGGACCGCTGCGGGCGGCCGCACCGCCGTTCGTCAGCAAGCGGCCGAAGCTTGGCGATCGTCGCTACACCAGCCGCGCGGTCGAGGCGGAGATCGCGCGCGTGTCGGCGAAGATCGCCGATCCCGAACTCGCCTGGATGTTTGGGAATTGTTATCCGAACACGCTCGATACGACGGTGTTCATGGGCGCGGTGGACGGCAAGCCCGATGCGTTTGTGATCACCGGCGACATCGACTGCATGTGGCTGCGCGACAGCTCGGCGCAGGTCCATCCGTACCTCCCGCTGGCGAAGCGCGATCCGGCGTTGCGAACCCTGTTCCACGGGCTGATCGCGCGGCAGGCGCGGTGCATCCTGATCGATCCGTACGCCAACGCATTCATGCATGACCCATCGGCGAAGACCAATCTGAGCTGGTCGCTGACCGACGACACGGTGATGAAGCCGGGTGTCGGCGAGCGGAAGTGGGAGATAGATTCGCTCTGCTACCCGATGTGGATCGCGCATGCGTATTGGCAGGCGACCGGCGACACCGTGCCGTTCGATGCGCTGTGGGCGGACGGCGCGCGTGCGTCGATCCGGACGTTCCGCGAGCAGCAGCGCAAGGACGGGTCGGGGCCGTATCGCTTCCGCCGATCGTCGCCGATCGTCGGCGAGAGCATGCCGCTCGACGGCTATGGGCCGCCGTCGCGACCGGTCGGGCTGATCCATTGTGGGTTCCGGCCTTCGGATGATGCGTGCGTGCTCCCGTTCCTGATCCCGTCGAACATCTTCGCGGTCCGCGCGCTGCGCCAGTTGGCGGAACTCGCGACGCGTGCGCGGCCCGACGCGGCGCTGGCGGCGGATGCGTCTGCGCTGGCGGACGAGGTCGAGGCGGCGTTGCGGCTGCATGGGCTGACCAAGGGCGCAGACGGCCAGCCGGTCTGGGCGTATGAGGTCGATGGCTATGGCAACGCGATCTTCATGGACGACGCCAATGTGCCGAGCCTCTCGGGGCTGGCGTATCTCGGCGCGGTGAAGCCCGACGATCCGCTCTGGCGGCGCACCGCGGCGCGTGCGTGGAGCAAGGACAACGCCTATTTCTTCACCGGCAAGGCGGCGGAGGGGATCGGCAGTCCGCATACCGGCCTGCGCGAGATCTGGCCGATGTCGATCGTGATGCACGCGCTGAACGCGCTCGAGACCGGTGACGATGCGACCGTCGCGCGATCGCTGGCTGCGCTGAAGGCGACGCATGGCGGCACCGGGTTCATGCACGAATCCTTCAATCAGGACGACGCCGCGAAGTTTACGCGGTCCTGGTTCGCCTGGGCGAACGGGCTGTTCGGCGAACTGGTCGTCGACATCGCCGCCAAACGCCCCGCACTTCTCGGAGTTCGCGCATGACAATCACACGCCGCATGCTTCTCGCGGGAAGCGGCGCGCTCGCGCTGACTGCCCGCGCGACCGTCGCCGCCACGCCACGCCAAGCGACCGCGCCCGATCTGTTCGTCGGCACCGGCGGTCACGGCCACACCTATCCGGGCGCGACCTTGCCGTTCGGGATGGTGCAGCTCAGTCCCGATACCGATGCCGAGCGCTGGGATGCGTGTTCGGGCTATCACCGCACCGACACGTCGATCATGGGGTTCAGCCATACGCATCTGTCGGGCACTGGGATCGGCGACATGCTCGACGTTCTGGTGGTGCCCACGCGTGGGCCGGTGCAACTGACGCCCGGTACGTTGGCCGATCCCGATGCGGGGTATCGCCAGCGTTTTTCGGCCGAGCATGCCGAGCCGGGCTATTACCGCGTGACGCTGGAATCGGGCGTGCGGGCGGAGCTGACCGTGACCGAGCGGACCGGCATCCAGCGGCATGTCTTTCCGGCGGGCGCGGGGCATATCCTCGTGAACCTGTCGCACCTGGTGCTCGACAAGACCGACAAGGGCGTGCTGATCGACGATGCGTCGCTGAACATCGACGAGACCGGCATGCTGACCGGCAGCCGGCGCGTGTTCCGCTGGGCGAAGGGGCGGCGGATCCACTTCGCGATGCAGCTGTCGCGCAAGCCCGACCGGATCGTGTTCTACGGCGATGGCGACGTCGCACAGGCAGCGGGCGCGAAAGGCGTCGCGGGCAAGCGCGTCAAGGCGGTGCTGCACTATGACGACGCCGGCGCTGCGCCGATCGTGATCCGCACGGGTATCTCCGCGGTCGACGTTGCCGGCGCGCGCGCGAACCTTGCCGCGGAGGCGCGGCATTGGGATTTCGATCGCTACCGTGCCGATGCGACCAAGCGCTGGGCGCCCGCGCTCGCCGCCGTCAGCGTCGAGGGTGGTACGCCGGCGCAGCGCACGATCATGGCGAGCGCGCTGTACCACGCGCAGCTTGCGCCGACGCTGTTTTCCGATGTCGACGGCCGCTATGTCGGGCTCGACCGGCAGGTGCACACGGCGACCGGCAAGGATCGCGCGTACAGTTCCTATTCGATGTGGGACACATATCGCGCGCTGCATCCGTTGCTCACGCTGATCGAGCCCGAGCGCACCGCGGAGCTCGTCGGCGACCTGATCCGGCAGACGCAGCAGAGCCCGTACGGCCCGCCGGTCTGGCCTTTGCAGGGCGTCGAGACGGGGTGCATGATCGGCTGGCATTCGGTGTCGGTGATGGCCGAGGCGCGCGCGAAGGGCGTGCCGGCGAACTATGCCGCGGCGTGGCCGAACGTGCGGCGCCGGTCGTTCGATTTCGCGATGCCTACGATGGACAATAGCCTCGGGATCAAGCCGTACGACTCGATGGGCTACATCCCCGCGGATGCGGTGTTCGAGTCGGTCTCGCGCACGCTCGAATATGCGTATGACGATTACGCCTCGGCGCATATGGCGGATGCGGCGGGCGCGAGTGCGGATGCCGCGCGGTTGCGCAAGCGGAGCGGGAACTGGCGCAACGTGTTCGATGCTTCGATCGGGTTTGCGCGGCCGAAGCTCGCGAACGGGACATGGACGACGCCCTACGATCCGATCGCGCTCGGCCACTCGTCGAAGTGGCGCGATTATACCGAGAGCAATGGCTGGCAGGCGACGTTCCTCAACCAGCACGACGTCTATGGCCTGATCGCGGCGATGGGCGGCGATGCGCAGTTCGAGGCGAAGCTCGACGGCCTGTTCAACGCGCCGTCGATCCTGCCGAAGGACGCGCCGCCCGACATCTCCGGGCTGGTCGGGCAGTACGCGCACGGCAACGAACCAAGCCATCACGTCGCGTATATGTACGCGTATTGTGGTGCTGCGTGGAAGACGCAGGCGATGGTCCGCCGGCTGCTGACCGAGATGTACAAGGACGATCCCGACGGCATCATCGGCAACGACGATTGCGGGCAGATGAGCGCGTGGTTCGTGCTGAGTGCGCTCGGGCTGTATCCGGTCGATCCGGTGAGCGCGAACTATGTGCTGGGCTCGCCGCTGTTCGACCGTGCCGAGATGCGCGTCGGCGCAGGCCGGACTCTCGTCCTGGAGGCGCGCGGGAATGCGGCGGATCGGCCGTATGTGCATGCGGTGACGTGGAACGGTCGGCCCTGGACGAAGAGCTGGATCGCGCATGCCGATATCGTGCGCGGCGGTCGGCTCGTGTTCGAGATGGGCGCGACGCCCAACCGTGATTTTGGCCGCGCGCCTGCCGATCGGCCGCCAGCAACCACCGGAGTTTCGCGATGACCTTCGACATGAATCGCCGTGCGTTGATCGCCGGTACGCTTGCCGCCGCCGCCGCCGGTCGCGCGAACGCTGCCGCTCCGGTGGGTGCACCAGCCCCCTGGGGTGCGACGCCAAGCGTCCGACAGCTCGCCTGGCATAAGCGCGAGCGCTACGGCTTCGTCCACTTCACGCTGAACACCTGGACCGACAAGGAATGGGGGTATGGCGACGAGGACCCCAAGCTGTTCGACCCGACCGCGTTCGATCCGGACCAGATCGTCGCGGCGGCGAAAAGCGCGGGACTCACCGGCCTAGTCCTCACCGCCAAGCATCATGACGGCTTCTGCCTCTGGCCGACCAAGCTCACCGAGCATTGCATCCGCAACAGCCCGTACAAGGGCGGCAAGGGCGATATCGTCCGCGAACTGGGCGATGCGTGCCGCCGTGGCGGGATTTCCTACGGACTGTATCTGTCGCCCTGGGATCGCAACCGCGCCGACTATGGCACACCCGCGTACGTCGAGTATTTCCGCGCGCAGCTGACCGATCTGTGCACCAATTACGGCGAGCTGTTCGAGGTCTGGTTCGATGGCGCGAACGGCGGCGACGGCTATTATGGCGGCGCGCGCGAGGCGCGGAAGATCGATGCGCCGAAATATTATAACTGGCCGTCGATCATCGCGCTGGTTCATAAATTGCAGCCGATGGCGTGCACCTTCGATCCGCTCGGCGCGGATATCCGCTGGGTCGGGAACGAGGACGGACGCGCGGGCGATCCGTGCTGGCCGACGATGCCGAACCATCCGTACGTCCAGAGCGAGGGCAATTCGGGCGTGCGCGGTGCGCCGCTCTGGTGGCCGGCGGAGACGAACACCTCGATCCGTCCCGGCTGGTTCTATCATGCCGACGAGGATCTGCAGGTGAAGTCGCCGCAGCGGCTGATGCAGTTCCACGACGAGTCGGTCGGGCGCGGCACCAACATGATGCTCAACCTGCCGCCCGATCGTCGCGGGGTGATCGCGGAGCCCGATCTCGCGTCGCTGAAGTCGTTCGGCGATGCGTTGCGCGCGAGCTTCGCGACCGATCTGGCGAAGGGTGCGGTGGCGAGCGGACCGTCGCGCGGCGCCCGGTTCGCGCCCGGCAACGTGCTCGACGGCAATCCCGACACCTATTGGAGCACGCCGGATGCGATGAAGACGCCGTCGCTGGTGCTCGACCTGCCGCCGGGGCGCCGGTTCGACCTGATCCGGATCCGCGAGGCGCTGGCGCTTGGCGTGCGGGTCACGAAGTTCGCGATCGATGTGGCGGACGCTACGGGCGCGTGGCGCGAGGTCGCGGTGCACGAATGCATCGGTGCGCAGCGGATCATCCGCCTGCCCGAGCCGGTGTCGGCGCGCCGCGTGCGGTTGCGGATCGTCGAGGCGTCGGCCTGCCCGGCGATCACCGAGCTGTCGCTGTTCCTGAGCGTCGCGCCGGTTGCGGTCGCGGCGTCGCAGGCGACGGGGAACAAGATCATCTCGAAGACCGGGTGGACGATCGTCAGCGCGATCCAGCACAGTCTGGCGATGAAGGGGGGCAAGCCGGATTTCGCGGGCGAGACGTCGCTGGCGGGTGTGGTCAAGCCCGGATTGCCCGGTGCGGAAGCGGTGCTCGACGACGATCTCGCGACCGTCTGGACGACGCCTGCGCCGACGCCGACGAGCGTGGTGATGCTGATGATCGACATGGGCAAGGCGGATCAGGTCGCGGGGTTCAGCTTGACGCCGACCCGTCAGGCGTTGCCCGATGCGGGGCCGCCGGGCCGCTACCGCGTCGAGACGAGCGAGGACGGCAAGACCTGGGCGCCGGCGGGCGAGGGCGAGTTCGGCAACATCGCCTACGCGCGCGCCACGCAGCGCATCACCTTCGCGCAGGCACGAAAGGCGCGGTATTTGATGCTGGGCTTCACCACCGTGGCGACGGCGCAACCGAAGATGGCGATCGCCGGGATCGGCGCGTTCCGACCGTAGGTTCCCGATCTCGATCTTCCCCCGCGAGGGGGAGGTGTCGCCGAGGGTGACGGAGGGGGAGGACACGGCTGTTTTCCTTTCCTCCCCCTCCGTCTGGCAAGTGCCAGCCACCTCCCCCTGGCGGGGGAGGATTAGAGCAGGGGCTGGGCTAGCCGTGCTGGATCGGGCATGGCTTCCCGCGGCAGAACGGGTGAGCGAACAGATGGACGAGCGTACGACGATGGCACGGATTGCGGGGCCCGAGGATCATGTCGTGGTGGTCGGCGGCGGGTTCTCCGGCGCGCTGTTCGCGGTCAACCTGATGCGGCACGAGGGGCCGCGCGTGACCTTGATCGAGCGGCGAGACCGGCAGCTTGCGCGGGGTGTCGCGTATAGTGCGGCGCATCCCGATCACCTGCTCAACGTCCGTGCGGGCAACATGAGCGCGCTGCCCGACGACCCCGATCACTTCGTCCGCTGGCTGGAGTCGCACGGCAAGGGCGACCGCAAGACCTTCGTCCCGCGCACCACCTATGGCGCGTATCTGCGCGAATTGCTCGACGTGGCGATCGCGGAATCGGACGGTCGGCTGGTGCATGTCGAGGGCGAGGTCTGCGCGATCGAGCCGATGACCGGCGACGGCGTCACGCTGACGATGGCGGACGGGCGGAAAATCGCCGCCGACACCGCGGTGCTCGCGCTTGGCAATCTGCCACCGCACACCCCGCCCGGGCTGAAGCCGGAGGCCTTGCCGGCGGGCGTGTACTGCGCGGACCCATGGGCCGCCGATCTCGCCGAAGGCCTGAACGCGGACGACACCGTCGTGCTGGTGGGAACCGGGCTGACCGCGATCGATGCGGCGCTGTTGCTCGATGCTCAGGGATTTGCGGGACGCATCCTGGCGATGTCGCGTCGCGGGTTGTCGCCGCGGCGGCATGTCGATGGCGCACCCGCGCACCGCGGCGTGTCGGACAAGCCCCAGGGCGGGCTGACCGATCTCGTTCGCCATGTTCGCGCGCGAACCGAAGAGGGCGGCTGGCGGGCCGCAGTCGATGAATTGCGGCCGGTCACGCAGATGCTGTGGTCGGCGGCTTCGCAGGAATTACGGGGGCGTTTTCTGCGGCATCTGCGGCCCTATTGGGATGTCCACCGCCACCGCCTCGCGCCTGCCGTAGCCGACCGTGTCGAGGCGCTGGTCGTGAGCGGGCGACTGACCTTCGCAGCGGGCAAGATCGTCTCGGCCGAGGCTGAAGGTCAGCACGCAAATCTGACGTGGCGACCGCGTGGGGAAACCGATCCGGTCGTCATGCGAGCCGCGCGGATCGTGAACTGCACAGGGCCGCAGGGCGATCTGTTGCGCTCCGAGGAGCCGCTCGTGAAGCATCTGCTCGCGGCCGGTGCGATCCGGCCCGATCCGCTCAGGCTCGGCGTCGACGTCGATGCGCAGTCGCGGGCGATTCGGCGCGACGGCACGCCCGACGACCGCATCCACTGCATCGGCCCGATGACCCGCGGCGGGCTGTGGGAAGTCGTCGCGGTGCCCGATATCCGCGTCCAGAGCTGGGATCTCGCGCGCCGCCTGTCCAACGCGCAATGGGTCGGCGGCGAAGGGCTGTGACCGCGGTCCGGCGCTTTTTTGCGGGCGATGCGGCGGGCGCCATCGTGCTGCTCGCCGCAACGATCGCGGCGCTGCTCGTCGCCAACTCTCCGCTCGCGCCCGCCTATTTCGCGACGTTGCACCACGCAGTCGCCGGAATGA
This sequence comes from Sphingomonas sp. 4RDLI-65, assembly GCF_049472435.1. Lineage (NCBI taxonomy): Bacteria > Pseudomonadati > Pseudomonadota > Alphaproteobacteria > Sphingomonadales > Sphingomonadaceae > Sphingomonas > Sphingomonas sp. 4RDLI-65. The sequence goes on from NZ_JBCEBT010000004.1 coordinate 262,939, forward strand.
GCGTCCATCACTGGGTCGACGACGGTGCGATGGCGCTCTTCTTCCTGCTGATCGGGCTGGAGGTTAAGAGCGAGTTCGTCTCGGGGCATCTCTCGACCTGGGGGGAGCGCATCCTGCCCGGTGCGGCGGCGCTCGCGGGCATGGTGGTGCCGGCGTGCCTCTATCTGCTCGTCAACATGGGGACGCCCGCCAATCTGCGCGGCTGGGCGATCCCGGCGGCGACCGACATCGCGTTCGCGCTTGGCATCCTGGCCCTGCTCGGGTCGCGCGTGCCGACCTCGTTGAAGATACTGCTGACCGCGATCGCGGTGATCGACGACCTGCTCGCGATCCTCGTCATCGCCGTGTTCTACACCGGCCATATCGCGCTGTTGCCGTTGCTTAGCGCGGCCGCCGGGCTCGGCGTGCTGGTCGTCCTGAACCTGTCGGGGGTGCGGTCGCTGGTGCCGTATCTGCTGATCGGCGTCAGCATCTGGTACGGCGTCTTGCTGTCGGGCGTGCATGCGACGCTCGCCGGCGTGGCGGTCGCGTTGACGATCCCGCTGCGGACGGGGGAGGGGCAGCCGCCGCTCAAACGCCTCGAACATGCGCTCCAGCCTTGGTCGAGTTTTCTGATCGTGCCGGCGTTCGGGTTCGCCAATGCGGGCATCGCGTTCGGCGGGATGGCGGCGGCGGACGTGATTTCGCCGTTGCCGGTCGGGATCATGCTCGGGCTGTTCCTCGGCAAGCAGATCGGCATCTTCGCGACGATCCGCGGGCTCGTGATGGTCCGGCTGGCCGAGGCGCCCCGGAACGCGACCTGGGCGCAGGTCTACGGCATGGCGGTGCTGTGCGGGATCGGCTTCACGATGAGCCTGTTCATCGGCGGGTTGGCCTTTGCGGATGCGCCGCACGCGCTGGATTCGGTCAAGATCGGCGTGTTCGCGGGCTCGATCCTGTCGGGCGTCGCCGGGTGGCTGATTCTTCGCCGCACCGCACCATAATTCAGACAATACTACGCGAAACATACGCGCAAGCCCGGCAATCGATCTCGAATTGCTACGTCGCCGGAGCCTAATTGCCAGTCCTCGCGAACCGCCATCCTTCCGGCGGCGCGCGCATGGGGACCGCAATGCACATTCTTCGTTTCACCGCCGCCGCCGGACTTCTCGCCGGTCTCGCCACGCCCGCGTTCGCGCAGGATACCGCGCCGCCGTCTCCCGTAACCGTCAGCGGTTCGGTCACGCTCGCGACCGATTACCGCCTGCGCGGCGTGTCGCAGTCAGACAAGGACGGCGCGATCCAGGGCGGGCTGACGATCGCGCACGAGAGCGGCGTGTATGTCGGCGCCTGGGGTTCGAACCTGTCGGGCTGGGGCACGTTCGGCGGCTCGAACATGGAGCTCGACCTGATCGGCGGCTACAAGCACAAGCTCAGCCCCAGCGCGACGCTCGACGTCGGCCTGACCTGGTACATGTATCCGGGCGGCGCCTCGAAGACCGACTATGCCGAGCCCTATGTGAAGCTCAGCGGCACGACCGGCCCTGCAACGCTGACCGCCAGCGCGTTCTATGCGCCCAAGCAGCAGGCGCTCGGCAAATGGTATCGCACCGGCGCCGATGGCGCGGCGGGCGTCTATACCGACGCGGGCGACAAGGAAGACAATCTCTACCTGACCGGCGACGGCGCCTACGCGATCGCGGGCACGCCGTTCACTGCCAAGGCGCATATCGGCCACAGCTGGGGCAATGACGGCCTCGGCCCCAACGCGACCAGCGCGGCGCCGACCGGCAGCTACTGGGATTGGTCGCTGGGTGCGGACACTATTTATAAAAATCTGACGCTGAATGTGAGCTACATCGACACCGACATCACGCGTCGCAGTGCAGCGTATCTCCAGCCGAGCTTCTCCCGCGGACAGGACGGCACCGGATCGATCGCCGACGGCACGATTGTCGCCTCCCTAACCGCCGCCTTCTGAAGGATCGACCGATGCAGGACCTTCTCTGGATAGCGATCATGATCGGACTGGTGGCGGCGACGCTCGCCTATGTCCGCCTGTGCGACAACGCGTGAGGACATCATCATGACCCTCGACCTCTGGCTCGCCGCGATCGTCGCGCTCGGGCTGCTGTTTTACCTCGTGGCGGTGCTGATCCGTCCCGAACGCTTTTAGGAGCGCTTTCCCATGACATTCCAGGGATGGATCCTGATCCTCGGTTTCGTCGGCATATTGCTGGCGTTGGCCAAACCCGTCGGCATGTGGCTGTTCGCGCTATACGAAGGCCGCCGCACGCCGATCCACGCCGTCCTCGGCCCGGTCGAAACCGGCTTCTACAAGCTCGCCGGGATCGATCCGAAGGCAGAGCAGGGCTGGCGTCGCTATGCGCTGCACATGCTGATGTTCAACGCGACGTTGATGGCGTTGACCTATGCGGTGCTGCGCCTCCAGGGCGTGCTGCCGGGTAACCCACAGGGGCTCGCAGGCCTCGCGCCGCATCTTGCGTTCAACACCGCGGTCAGCTTCACGACCAACACCAACTGGCAGAGCTATGGTGGCGAATCCACCATGTCGAACTTCAGCCAGATGTTCGGCCTGACGATCCACAACTTCCTGTCGGCGGCGACCGGCATCGCGTTGGCGTTCGCGTTGTTCCGCGGGTTCGCGCGGCGCTCCGCCACGACGATCGGCAATTTCTGGGCGGATGCGACCCGCGTCACATTGTACCTGCTGCTGCCGATCTCGATCGTCTACGCGCTGTTCCTGATCGCCAGCGGCGTGCCGCAGACGCTCGCCGCCACGGTCGACGTCACCACGCTGGAGGGGCTCAAGCAGACGCTCGCGCTCGGCCCGGTGGCGAGCCAGGAGGCGATCAAGATGCTCGGCACCAATGGTGGCGGCTTCTTCAACGCGAACTCGGCGCATCCGTTCGAGAATCCAACCGCGCTGACCAACCTGATCCAGATGCTCTCGATCTTCGTGATCGGCTTCGGGCTCACCTGGACGTTCGGCAAGGCGGTCGGCAACACCCGGCAAGGCTGGGCGATCCTCTCGGCGATGGTCATCCTGTTCCTCGCCGGCGTGACCGTCACCTATTGGCAGGAGGCCGCGGGCAACCCGATCATGCACCAGATCGGCGTCGCAGGGAGCAACATGGAGGGCAAGGAGGTCCGCTTCGGGATCGCCGCGTCCGCGCTGTTCTCGGTCGTCACGACGGCGGCATCGTGTGGCGCGGTCAACGCGATGCACGACAGCTTCACCGCGCTCGGCGGCATGATCCCGCTGCTCAATATCCAGCTCGGCGAAGTCGTCATCGGCGGCGTCGGCGCAGGCATCTACGGCTTCCTGCTGTTCGCCATCCTCGCCGTGTTCGTGGCCGGCCTGATGGTCGGCCGCACGCCCGAATATGTCGGGAAGAAGATCGAGAGCCGCGAAGTGAAGTTGGCAGTGCTGGCGATCGCCATCCTGCCGCTCGTCATCCTCGGCTTCACCGCGCTCAGCGCCGTGCTGCCGGACGGGCTTGCGGGGCCGCTCAACAAGGGGCCGCATGGGTTCACCGAGATCCTCTACGCCTTCACCAGCGGCGTCGGGAACAACGGCTCGGCGTTCGCGGGCCTCACCGCCGCGACGCCCTATTATGACGGGTTGCTGGGGGTCGCGATGTGGCTCGGGCGCTTCTTCATCATCGTGCCGATGCTCGCCATCGCCGGCTCTCTCGCCGCCAAGAAGCACACGCCGGAAAGCGCAGGCTCGTTCCCGACGACGGGCGCGCTGTGGGTCGGCCTGCTGATCGGGATCATTCTGATCGTCGGTGGCCTGACCTTCCTGCCGAGCCTCGCGCTCGGTCCCATCGCCGATCATCTCGCGATGATCAGCGGCAAAACCTTCTGACGGGACAAGCCAAAATGGCACGCACCCCTACCAAGTCGCTGTTTACGGCCGACTTGATCATCCCGGCGATCGGCGACGCTTTCCGGAAACTCGACCCAAGGCAGCTGATCCGCAACCCGGTGATGTTCGTCACCGCGGTCGTTGCCACGCTGCTGACGATCCTCGTCAACGTCGGCGGCGACGGGCTGTCGGTCGGCTTCAAGATACAGCTGGTCATCTGGCTGTGGCTGACGGTGCTGTTCGGCACCTTCGCCGAAGCACTCGCCGAAGGCCGCGGCAAGGCGCAGGCAGCGTCGTTGCGCGCGACCAAGGCCGAACTCACCGCGCGCCGCATGAAGGGCGATCAGGTCGAGTCCGTCCCCGCCAGCATGCTCCGCGCGGGCGACATCGTGCTTGTCACGATGGGCGACCTGATCCCGGCGGATGGCGAAGTCGTCTGGGGTGTCGCTTCGGTCAACGAAGCCGCAATTACTGGCGAGAGCGCGCCGGTAATCCGCGAGGCGGGCGGCGATCGCTCGGCGGTGACCGCGGGCACGCGCGTCATCTCCGACGAGATCCGCGTCAAGGTCACCGCCAATCCCGGGGAGGGCTTTCTCGACCGCATGATCGCGCTGGTCGAGGGCGCCGAGCGGCAGAAGACCCCGAACGAGATCGCGCTGACGCTACTGCTCGTCGGGCTGACGATCATCTTCCTGATCGCGGTCGGGACGATCCCCGGGTTCGCGAGCTATGCGGGCGGCCGCGTGCCGGTCGCGATCCTGGCCGCACTGTTGATCACGCTGATCCCGACGACGATCGCGGCGCTGCTGTCGGCGATCGGGATTGCGGGGATGGACCGTCTGGTGCGCTTCAACGTGCTCGCCAAGTCGGGGCGTGCGGTGGAGGCGGCGGGCGATATCGACGTGCTGCTGCTCGACAAGACCGGCACGATCACGATCGGCGATCGTCAGGCGAGCGAATTTCGTTCGGTCGGCGGTACGCGCGACGAGGAGCTGGCGGAGGCGGCGTTGCTCGCGAGCCTTGCCGATGAGACGCCCGAGGGGCGCTCGATCGTGGTGCTGGCGCGCGACAAGTTCGGTGTGACGACCAATGCGTTGCCGGGCGATGCGGAAGTCATCCCGTTCACCGCGCAGACGCGTATCTCGGGCGTGAAGGTGAATGGCTCGCTGATCCAGAAGGGCGCGGTCGACTCGATCCTGAAGGCCAATCCGGGGGCAGGGGCGACCGCCGCCGCCACCGAGCTGCGCCGCATCACCGACGAGATCGCGCGCGCTGGCGGTACGCCGCTGGCGGTGGCGATGGACGGGCGGTTGCTCGGCGCGATCTTCCTCAAGGACGTCGTGAAAGCCGGCATCCGGGAGCGTTTCGGCGAACTCCGCGCGATGGGCATCCGCACGGTGATGATCACCGGCGACAATCCGCTCACTGCCGCTGCGATCGCCGCCGAAGCGGGCGTCGACGATTTCCTCGCGCAGGCGACGCCGGAGGACAAGCTCGACCTGATCCGCAAGGAACAGCAGGGCGGGCGACTGGTCGCGATGTGCGGCGACGGCACCAACGACGCGCCGGCGCTTGCACAGGCCGATGTCGGCGTAGCGATGAACACCGGCACGCAGGCGGCGCGCGAGGCGGGTAACATGGTCGACCTCGACAGCGATCCGACCAAGCTGATCGAGATCGTCGGCCTGGGCAAGCAGCTGCTGATGACCCGCGGTGCGCTGACGACCTTCTCGGTGGCGAACGACGTGGCCAAGTATTTCGCGATCATCCCGGCTATGTTCGTCGCGCTCTATCCGGGGCTCAGCGTGCTCAACGTGATGCGGCTGGGCTCGCCCGAAAGCGCGATCCTGTCGGCGATCATCTTCAACGCGATCATCATCCCGATGCTGGTGCCGCTCGCGCTCAAGGGCGTGGCGTACAAGCCGATGGCGGCGGGGCCGCTGCTCGCGCGGAACCTGGCCGTGTACGGGCTGGGGGGGCTGGTCGCGCCGTTCGTGGGGATCAAGCTCATCGACCTTCTGGTCGGTGCCTTGGGGCTGGCATGATGACCCAACCCACTCCGTCACCCCGGACCTGTTCCGGGGTCCACCGCTCCGCACGTTCATCGGCCCTTGGTTACGCGGATCGGTGGATGCCGGAACAAGCCCGGCATGACGGAAGTGGGTGGAACGCCGCTCTCACCGCCAAGAATTGTTCACCCGCGAAGGCGGGTGCCCAGACTGTGTCCCCGCCTTCGCGGGGACACATGGAGACGACACAATGACCTCCGATTTTACCTCCGCCCTCCGCCCCGCGTTCGTCATGACGATCCTGTTCGCGCTGCTGCTCGGGATCGTCTATCCCCTCGCAATGACCGGGATCGGACAAGCCATCTTCCCCAGCCAAGCCAATGGCAGCCTCGTCGTCGCCGACGGCAAGGCGATCGGCTCGACCGTGGTCGGCCAGGCCTTCACCACCGACCGTTATTTCCAGACGCGTCCCTCGGCGGCCGGCAAGGGCTATGACGGCCTTGCCTCGTCGGGCTCCAACCTCGGGCCGACCAGCCAGGCGCTGGTCGATCGCACCAAGGCCGACGTCGCCAAGCGCCACGCGGAAGGCGTGACCGGGCCGCTCCCGGCCGATCTCGCTACCGCCTCGGGCTCGGGCCTCGATCCTGACCTGTCGCCGGCATCGGCCTATGCGCAGGTTGATCGCGTCGCGCGCACCCGCGGCCTGTCCGCCGACACGGTCCGTGGTCTGGTGACGGCGAACGTCGACGGCCCGCTGTTCGGCATCCTCGGCGAGCCGCGCGTGAACGTCCTCGCGCTGAACCGCGCCCTCGATGCAACCGGACGACCCGCGACGGGCGCACGTTGAACGACGACGGACGACCATCTCCCGAGGCCCTTCTGCGACAGGCGTCGCAGGAGGGCCGCGGCCGTCTGAAGATCTTCCTTGGCGCCGCCCCCGGTGTCGGCAAGACCTATGAGATGCTCTCCGAAGGCGCCGAACGCCGCCGCGCTGGCGTCGATATCGTCATCGGCGTGGTCGAGACGCACGGCCGCGTCGAGACCGAAGCGCTCACGCGGGGCCACGAGATCGTCCCGCGCAAAGCGATCCCTTACGAAGGCCGCACGCTCGACGAGATGGACCTCGACGCCATCCTCGAACGCGCCCCGACGCTCGTCCTGGTCGACGAACTCGCCCACACCAATGCGCCGGGCAGTCGCCACCCGAAACGCTACCAGGACGTCGAGGAACTGCTCGCCGCCGGCATCGACGTCCATTCGACGATCAACATCCAGCACATCGAGAGCCTCAACGACGTCGTCGCCTCGTTCACGCGCGTCAGGGTGCGCGAGACCGTCCCCGACAGCATCGTCGAGGCTGCCGAGATCGAAGTCGTCGACATCCCCCCCGATGAACTGATCGAGCGGCTGAAGGCGGGCAAAGTCTACCTGCCGCAAGAGGCCACCCGCGCCCTCTCGCATTTCTTCTCCAAATCGAATCTCTCGGCGTTACGCGAACTCGCGCTGCGCCGCGCTGCGCAAGCGGTGGATGCGCAGATGCTCGAACACGTCCGCGCACTCGGCGTCGGCGGCACCTGGGCTGGCGGCGAGCGGATCGTCGTCGCGATCAGCGAGCTGCCCGGCGCGCTCGGCTTGGTCCGCGCGACCAAGCGGATCGCCGACGCGATGCACGCGCCCTGGACCGCGGTGTATATCGAGACGCCGCGCGCGCAGACCTTCGGCGAGCCCGAGCACCGCCAGCTCGCCGCGGTCTTCAACCTCGCGACGCAGCTCGGTGGCGACGTCGCTACCGTACCCGCGACGTCGGTAGTCGACGGCCTGAAGACCTTCACCGCCGAAGCGCGCGCGACGCAACTCGTGGTCGGCAAGTCGAGCCGCTCGCGCTGGTTCGAACTCCGCCACGGTTCGGTCGTCGACCAGATGGTCCGCGAGACGCCGGGGATCGCCGTCCACGTCCTGCCGATGGAGGCGGGCACTGCGTCGCCGACCGGGAGAAAGCGCACCGGCGATTGGGGCAGCAAGGCGGGCTATGCCTGGACGACGGCGATGGTTGCGAGTGTCACCGGCGTCGCGAGCGCGCTGTTCCACATTCTCAACCTCGGCAACGTTGCGCTGCTCTATCTGCTGCCGGTGATGGCCGCGGCGAGCCTGTTCGGCCTGCGCACGGGGCTGTTCGCCGGCATCGCCTCGTCGATCGCGTACAATTTCTTCTTCCTGCCGCCGACCGGCACGCTGACGATCAACAATCCCGAGAACGTGATCTCGATCCTCGTCCTGCTCGGCATCGCGTTCGTGACCAGCCAGCTGACGTCGCGGGTCCGCGCTCAGGCTGATATCGCAGCCGCCAGCGCGCGGACCAACGCCGCGCTCGCGGGGTTCCTGCGGCAACTGACGTCGCTCAACGAGCCGGTCGCGCTGGCGCGGGCGATCTGCGAGGAGATCGGCCGGCTGTTCGGCGTCCGGGCGGTGATTCTCGTCGCGGAGGACCCTGGTCTCGCGGTGCAGGCGGCGAACGGCGCGGATTACCGGCTCGAGACGATGGAGATGGCGGCTGCGCAATGGGCCTATGATAGCGGCGCGTCGGCGGGGCGCGGGTCGAGCACGCTGGCGGCGTCGGAGTGGTTCTTCCAGCCGCTGCGCTCGGGTGAGCGGACGCTGGCGGTGCTCGGACTTGCGCAGGAGGCGGGCGGCGATCCGGTGCGATCGGACCAGTTGCCGCTGCTGATGAGCCTGGTCGACCAGGCGTCGCTGGTGCTCGAACGCGCGCGGCTCGAGGTAGAGATGCGCGATGTCGATGCGGTGCGCGAGCGCGATCGGTTGCGGGCCGCGCTGCTGTCGTCGGTCAGCCACGATTTGCGTACGCCGCTGACGTCGGTGATGGCGGCGGCTGCCGAGCTGCACCGGGGCGTTACGCCCGAGCTGATCGCGACGATCGAAAGCGAGGCGGCGCGGCTCAACCGGTTCGTCGGCAATCTGCTCGACATGGCGCGGGTCGAGGCGGGGGCGCTCCGGTTGCGGCTCGAACCGACCGACCTCACCGACGCGGTCGCGGGCGCGGTGCACGACACGAAGCGCGTGCTCGAAGGTCATGCGATCGAACTCGACGTCGCGCCGAACCTGCCTTTGGTCCGCGTCGATCCGCAACTGCTCCACCATTGCCTGCTCAACCTGCTCGACAACGCCGGCCGCTATGCCGATCCGGGCACGCCGATCGTCGTGCGTGCGGAGCACCGGTTCGGGATGCTCCGGCTGTCGGTGATCGACCAGGGACCGGGCTTGCCACCGGGTCGCGAGAAGGAGGTGTTCGAGACGTTCCGCCGCCTCGAAGGCTCCGACCGCGCGATCGGCGGGACGGGGCTTGGGCTTGCGATCGTGAAAGCGTTCGCCGACGCGATGGGGATGAGCGTCGAAGCCAGCAACCGCGAAGACCTGACGGGCGCGCAGTTCAGCCTGTGCTTCCCCGTGGGGCTGCTGGTCCGCGACACCGATGGAGCGAATCTATGAGCGCGCAGACGGTGCTGATCGTCGATGACGAACTGCATATCCGGCGGCTGTTGAAGAACACGCTGGAGCGGGCAGGGTACGGCGTCGCGGAGGCGGTCGACGCGCGCGAGGCGTTGCGGGTTGCGGCAAGCCGGCCGTTGACCGCTGTGCTGCTCGATCTGGGGTTGCCGGACCGCGACGGGCTGGAACTGGTGCCGTTGCTGAAGAAGCTCGGTGATCCGATTATCCTCGTCGTTTCCGCGCGCGAGGCGACTGATCAGAAGGTGGCGGCGCTCGATCTCGGGGCCGAGGATTATGTGACCAAGCCGTTCGATACCGAGGAGTTGCTTGCCCGGTTGCGGGTCGCGTTGCGGGGGCGCGGCGAGGCGACATCGCGGCCGACGGTGTTGCGTGCGCACGGGGTGGAGATCGATTTCGAGAATCGGTTGGTCCGCCGCGGGAACGAGGAGGCGCATCTGACGCGGAAGGAGTTCGACGTGCTGTCGGCGCTGGCCGCGCATCCGGGGCGGGTCGTGACGCATCAGAGGATCCTTGAGGCTGCGTGGCCGACGGATTACGACCGCCGGATTGAATATCTGCGGATCGTGGTGCGGAACCTGCGGCAGAAGCTGGAGGGGACGGGGGGAGTCGGCACGGTGATCGCGAACGAGCTCGGGATCGGGTACCGGCTTCTCGTCGACGCTTGAGCTGAGAAAACTTGTTTCCCCGCGAAGGCGGGGATCCAGTCTGGGCTCCCGCCTTCGCGGGAGAACAAGGACGCGGTCCGCTATCAATTGCGGCGCTAAACCGTCACCCCAGCGAAAGCTGGGGTCTCCCCATGAAAGGTCGCCCCTGCCGCGCGAGGTCCCGGCTTTCGCCGGGATGACGGGGTTGCGCACTATGTGAACACTATGGCTCCCCCTTAAAATCAATCTCGAACGCTTATGCGGCTGGCGATAGCTCAAGCGTCGCATGACCGACGCCCGCCGCCTCCGCACCGACCTCAGCCTCCGCGCGAGCGGTATCCTGTCGCTCGCGATCGCGGCCACCGCGATCCACACGTTTGCCCGTCTCCACCCCCCAACCGGCGCGCTCGCACTCCTGCTCGCCATGATCGGCTTCCTTTGCGCGAGTGCCGGCATGATGTTGGTGATCGTTGGCCACCACATCCACGACCGCGTCCAGGTCAGCGTCCGCTGGAGACGCGTCGCGCGATAGGGCGCGCGATAGGCCGCGCCGGGGGCGGGACCTGTCGACGCGCGCCGACCATGTCACTATGCTACCGCGTTGCAGCATGATGACGAAGGAGCGCTCTGCATGATCGGTCGACGCGAAGTAATGACCGCGCTGGGTCTGTTGGGTGTCCTCCCGCAGGCCGCCGCAGCGATGCGCGCAGCGCCCGGCAAGGCCGAGCCGTTTTCGTGGGAGGCGCTTCAGCAACGCGCCGCGACGCTGGCCACCAAGCCGTACCAGCCCCCCGCTAAAGTCGCCGCCGCGGCCGCGATCGATTACGACAAGGTCGGCAGCATCCGCTTCCGCGCCGACAAGACGCTCGCTGGCGGCATCCGGCTGTTCCCGCTCGGTCGCTATGCGCCGATGCCGGTCGCGATCAACGTCGTCGAGGGCGGGCAGGCGCGCCGCATCGAGTTTTCGCGTGACCTGTTCGAGGCCGAAGAAGGTCACGCCGCCGCGCTCGGTATCGCCGGGTTCCGCGCGATGGCGCCGGGCGGGACCAGCGACTGGATGGCGTTCCAGGGCGCCTCCTATTTCCGCACCGCCGGATCGCAGGACCAATATGGCCTGTCCGCGCGCGGGCTCGCGATCAATACCGGGTTGCCCGGCCGCGAGGAATTTCCCGACTTCACCGAATTTTGGATCGAGCGGACCGGCACGGACGCGTACACGATCTATGCGCTGATGGACGGCGCGAGCGTCACCGGCGCGTACCGGTTCCAGTCGCGGCATGTCGCGGGCGCGGGCGTCGAGCAGCAGGTCTCGTCCGTCCTGAACATCCGCCGCGACATCGAGCGGCTCGGCGTCGCGCCCGCGACCAGCATGTTCTGGTACGGCGAGGGCAACCGCGCCGCCGCGGTCGACTGGCGTCCCGAGATCCATGATTCGGACGGTCTCGCGCTGCTCACCGGCGCGGGCGAACGCATCTGGCGCCCGCTCAACAATCCGCCGCACGATACGCTCGACAGTTTCGCGGACCAGGCACCCAAGGGCTTCGGGCTGATCCAGCGCGACCGCAATTTCGATCACTACCAGGACGATGGTGCGTTCTACGATCGCCGTCCCAACCTGTGGGTTCAGCCGCAGGGCGATTGGGGCAAGGGCGCGGTGATGCTGTATGCATTCCCGACCAACAGCGAGACGGTGGATAACGTCGTCTCGTTCTGGACGCCAGCCGCGCCTGCGAAGGCCGGGCAGCGGTTGCAGTTCGATTACTCGCTCAGCTGGAAATCGACCGATCCGACCGCAGTCGCCAGCGCGGCGCACGTTGTCGATTGCTGGCAAGGCGTCGCCGGCCGACCCGGCGCCGAGCCGGTCAAGGGCGCGCGGAAGCTGGTGGTCGATTTCATCGGCGACGGTCTCGCCGGACTCGACCGGCAGAGCGGCGTGACCGCCAGGATCGACGTCGTCCGTGGCAAGGTGCTCGCCAACGCGGCTTACCCGGTCGTCGGCCAGAAGAACCGCTGGCGCGTCACCGCCGACATCGCCCCCGATACACAGGGGGCCGCCGACGTTCGGCTGTTTCTCACGCGCGGCGGTCGCGCGCTCAGCGAAACCGTCCTGACGCCGATCTTTTGATGCCCGCGCTTGCCATGATGCCGGGCGAAACACCGATCGAGATGCTCCCGCAGCGTTTCGACGGGCCGCCGCCGCGTTGGTCTGCGCCCGAGCCCGGCCCGGGGAGAGTCGTTTCGAACGACGATATGCTCGCGCGCCGGATCATCCTGATCCTGATGACCGGGCTGCTGGCGACCGCGGCGTCGTCGGCGGTGCAGGAATCGCTGCTCGCCGATGGGCTGAGCCTGTGGGACGCGGTGTTGCTGGCGCTGTTCTTCCCGTTGTTCGCGTGGATCGCGTTCGGGTTCATGAACGCGGCGATCGGCTTCGTGCTGCTGATGACCGGCGGCCATCCGGGCTTCGTGCCGACACCGCGCCAGTCCGAACCGCTCAAGGGCCGCACTGCGATCCTGATGCCGGTTCATAACGAAGACATCGACGCCGTGTTCGAACGGATCGCGTGGATGGCGCGCGCGATCGCGGCGGGCGGTGTCGCCGACCGGTTCGATATCTTCATCCTGAGCGACTCGGGCGAAGCGGCTGAGGCGGCCGAGGTCGCGGCGTGGCAGAGGCTCGCACCGACGCTCGACTGTGCACTCTATTATCGTCGCCGCACCGAGAATGTGGGGCGCAAGCCCGGCAACGTGGCGGAGTGGATCCGGCGTTTCGGCGGCGGCTATCGCTACATGCTTATGCTCGACGCGGACAGTTTGATGGGCGGCAACACGATCATCGGCATGGCGCAGGTGCTCGAACGCCGGCCTGCGGTGGCGCTGCTCCAGACCGTGCCCGCGGTGATCAACGGCGTGACGTTTTTCCAGCGCTGGATGCAGTTCGCTAGCCGTCTCTACGGCCCGATCTCGACCGCGGGACTCGTCTGGTGGTCGGGTTCGGAGGCGACCTTCTGGGGGCACAACGCGATGATCCGGATCGAGGCGTTCGCGAGCAGTTGCGGGCTCCCCGATCTCCCCGGTCGCGCGCCGTTCGGCGGCGTCATCATGAGCCACGACATGGTCGAGGCGGCGCTGTTGCGACGGCGCGGCTGGCGCGTGCACATGCTGATGACCGAGGAGACGTTCGAGGAATATCCGCCGACCTTGATCGACGCGGCTGTGCGCGACCGGCGCTGGGCGCAGGGCAATATCCAGCATCTGAGCCTGCTGACCTCGTCGGGGTTCCACTGGGTCAGCCGGCTGCAATTGTTGATGGGCGCGTCGGCGTTCATCACCTCGCCGGTGTGGCTGCTGATGATCGCGACCAGCGTGGTGCAGGCGCTGCTCGGCGAGCGCAATATCGTCGAGGCGCAGACCTCGCTGCAGGTGCTGATGGTCACGCTGCTGCTGCTGTTCGGGCCGAAGCTGCTGAGCGTGATCTGGGCGTTCTCGAATGCGGAGCGGCGTGCGGGGTTTGGCGGGCGGCGGGGGATCGTGCGATCGGTGCTGATCGACGTGCCGTTCTCGATGCTGTCCGCGCCGGTGATCGCGCTGACGCAGACGATCGATCTCGCCGGGATATTGATGGGGCGGAAGTCCGGCTGGGCACCGCAGAACCGCGACGCGCATGAGTTGTCGCTGGCGGACGTGATGCCGCGCTATCGCTGGCATGTCGGGGTGGGGGTGGCGCTGCTGCTTGTGACGCCGTTCGCGCCGGTCACTGCAGCGTGGCTCGCGCCGGTGACGCTGGGGCTGTTGCTCAGCCCGTTCCTGACGATGCTGACGGCGAGCGAGAAGGCGGGGAAGTGGGCGACCGGGCACGGGATGTTCGTCGAGCCCGGCGAGCATGTGTCGGTGTTGTCGCGACCTTCGCTGCCGGCGCATAGCGGCTGATATTTCCTCCCCTGCAAGGGGAGGTGGCTGGCAATTGCCAGACGGAGGGGTGACACGCTTTCGATAGGACGTCACCCCTCCGTCAGCCCTGCGGACTGCCACCTCCCCTTGCAGGGGAGGAAATTATGCGGCTCGGTGGCCGCTTAGCTCCGCGCCTGCATTTGCCTTGAATTTTCGGTTCCAGATCGTCGCCGAGGCAGACACCGCGGTCACCACCAGGAACGCCAGCGTGAAGTCCGCCAGCGCCGGCCGCGTGCTGCCGGTGCCGAGCATACCGACATGCAGCGACGCCGCACCGACGCAGATGCCGAGCGACAGCATCAGCTGCTGGAACGTCGCGTAGAAGCTGGTCGCGCTGCTCATCCGTGACGACGGGATCTCGTCATAGGCGATCGTGTTGTACGCCGAGAACTGGAACGACATGAAGAAGCCCGAGATCATCAGCACGCCGAAAATGACGGGGATCGGCCAGTCTGGGCGGAATAGGCCGGCGACCGCGTAGCCCGAACTCGCGCATAGCCCGCCTACGATCAGGCTGTTGCGGAACCCGAAGCGCCGGAGCACGCGCGGTGCGAGGCTCTTCATCATTAGCGAGCCGATCGCCCCGGCGATCGTGATCGCGCCGCTCGCCGCCGCGGTCATGCCAAAGCCCAATTGGAGCATCATCGGCAGAAGGAACGGCTGCGCGCCCTGGGTGATTCGGGTCAGCGATCCGCCGATCACCGACAGGCGGAAGGTGGGGATGCGCATCAGCGACAGATCGAGGATCGGGTCGCTGCGGTGTTTCGCGTGGCGGATGTACGCGACGCCGGCGATCAGACCGACCATGATCAGGACGATTGCGCGCGCGAGTTCGCCGGTGCGGCTGGTCATCTCGAACCCGAACAACAGGCAGCCTAGCGACACGCCCGACAGGATGAAGCCGGGCACGTCGAAGCGCGCCGGTTTGTCTTCGCGCACCTCGCCGATGTAGCGTGTCACCAGGATCACGCCGAGCAGGCCGATCGGCACGTTGAGATAGAAGATCCAGCGCCAGTCGAGATAGGTGACGATCGCGCCGCCGACCGGGGGGCCGAGGATCGGGCCGATCAGCGCGGGCATGATCAGCCACGACATCGCCTGGACCATGTCCTCCTTGGCGACGCTGCGGAGCAGAACGAGGCGGCCGATCGGGATCATCATCGCGCCGCCCAGCCCTTGCAGAAAGCGGGCGAACATCATGAATGGCAGGCTGGTCGCCTGGCCGCACAGCATCGATCCGCCGACGAAAATGAGGATCGCTGCGCGGAAGATCGTCCGCGAGCCGAACCGGTCCGCGAGGCGTCCGCTCGCTGGAATGAAGATCGCGAGCGCCAGCAGGTAGGACGTCAGCGCCGAACTCATGCTGGTCGCGGGGACGCCGAAATCGCGTGCCATCGTCGGCAGCGCGGTGGCCAGCACGGTCGAGTCCATCTGCTCCATGAACAGCGCGCAGGCGATGATCAGCGCGGTCACGCGGTAGTTGCTGGGCGTGTGCGGCAGCGCGTCCGGGTCCTTGGCGACGCGCGCGATGGTGTCGGCGGCGGGCATGATGCCGTCGCGGATCTCGCTGTTGATCGAGGCGAGCCCGCGTCTGCGGAGCCTCACGTCTGCCACCCTCCGCCGAGCGCCTTGAACACGTCGACCTGGCGATCGACCAGCAGCGCGTCGGACGCGGCGAGGTTTGCCTGTGCGGTGGTCAGCGCGGCCTGCGCGGTCAGTAGTGACAGGAAGTCGGTGCGGCCGAACCGGTAGAGCGTCCCGGCCTGATCCGCGGCGCGCGCGGCGCTGGATTGGGCACGGCGTAGGGCTGCGTTGCGGTCGCCTTCGCGGGCATAGGCGGAGAGTGCGGTCTCGGTCTGGCGCAGGGCCTCGAGCGTGGTCGAGTCGAACTGGGCGAGCGCCTGGTCGGCCGTCGCGCCGGCCTGGGCGATCTGCGCTCGGATGACCGGGCGGTTGGGGAAGCTCCAGCTGATCAATGGCCCGAGCCCGAGATGGAACGCATTGGTCGAGCCTAGCGACGACACCGGCCCGGTGAACCCGGCCGAACCGCCGAGGCTGACCTGCGGATAGAGGTTCGCGGTCGCGACGCCGATCCGCGCGGTCGCGGCGGCGAGCGTGCGTTCGGCGCCGCGGATATCGGGACGTCGGCGGATCAGCGCTGCGCCGTCGCCGATCGGGAGCGGACGGTTGAGCGCGGGCGGCTTTGCGCAGGTGGCGACGTCGCGCGGATAGTCCGCGGGGGCGCGGCCCATCAGCGTGGCGAGGCGGTAGAGCGCCGCGGTGCGCGTCGCGACCTGTGCGGGGATCAGCGCCTCGCTCTGGTCGACTGCGGTACGGGCGCGCGTCACGTCGAACGCGGTGCCGCGGCCGCCGCGTTGCAGGCGTTGCGTTACGTTCAGCGTCTGGCGTTGTAGCGCGAGGATCCGGTTGTTGGCGGCGAGAACCGAATTGGCAGTGCACGCGGCGGCATAGCTGCGCGCGGTTTCCGCAGCGACCGTCACGCGGACGTTGTCGCGTGCGGCGGCGACCGCCTCGGCATCGCCTTGGGCCGCCTCGATCCCGCGGCGGATGCGGCCGGAGAGGTCGAGCGGATAGGCTAGTGTGATGCCGAGATTGTAGTCGAGCGTGCCGGGGAGGTTGCCGCCGGTCGTGTAGGGTCGGTCGAGCGAGGTGCCGCCGCCGAGCATTGTCGACAGCGTACGGCCCGCGGCGACTTCGGCGACGACCGCATCGGCGCGGCGGAGGTTGGCGTCGGCCGCGCGTAGGTCGGTGTTGGCGGCGAGCGCCTCGGTGACGAAGCCGTCGAGGCGCGGGTCGCCGTAGAGCTGCCACCAATGGTCGGGAAGCGGGGTGTCGACGAACGCCTTTTCGTTGCCGCTGTCGAACTTGCCTTGGGCAGACGGATTGTTGACGGCGGCGCGGTCGGGGAGGGCGTAATTCGGGCCGGCGGTGGTGCAGGCGGCGAGGGCCAGCGCGAGGGCGCCACTCAGTATCCGGGGCGCTTTCGACGATACGCCGCAAGCAACCACGGCATGCCGGCTTAGGCTGTGGGCTGCATCCCCACGTCTTCCTCCCCGGCGGAGGCCGGGGTCCAGTTGGGCATCGTTGCCAACGAACAGCTCCGCTTCGTCACGACGACCCTGCCACCTGGGCCCCGGCCTCCGTCGGGGAGGTGCATCGGCCTGGGGGGGGCGGGTGACAAACCCGGTCGAGGTCAGGGCGCAATCGCGGATGCCGGGTTCGCGCGTCACGTCGTGGCCCCCGGAGCTACGCGCGGTTGGACCGTCACCGTCGCGGTGCGGCCGACGATCAGTTGCGTCCCCTTCGGCACTTGCGTCAGCTTCACGCGCACCGGGATGCGCTGCGCCAGCCGCACCCAGTTGAAGGTCGGGTTCACATTGGGCAGCAGGTTCGTCGTGTTCGTCCGCTCGCTGTCGTTGATCCCCGCGGCGATGCTGTCGACGCGGCCATGCAGTGCCTGCGGCTCGCCCATCAGGTGGACGATCACCGGATCGCCGAGGTGGATGCTGCCGAGCTTGGTCTCCTCGAAATAGCCCTCGACGCGGAGCGAGTCGGTGTCGACCAGCGCCATCGCCTGCGCGCCGGTCGCGATGTAATCGCCGGGGTGGAGATCGAGGTTGGTGACGATCCCGTGCACCGTCGCGCGCACCGTCGTGCGGGCGAGGTTGAGTGCTGCGGTCGAGCGGGCGCTCTGTGCCTGGGCCAGTGCCGCGGACGCGGTGGCGACGCGCGCGACGTTCTGCTCGTGCGTTTCTTTCGCGACCAGATCGCCGAGCGCGAGGTCGCGCTGTGCCTCGCGGCGCGCCTGCAACAGCGTCGCACGGGCGCTTGCGATCGACGCATCCGACTGTGCCAGTGTCAGTTCGAAGCGTGGGCGATCGACCACGAACAGGATGTCGCCGGGCTTCACCGCCTGGTTGTCGTGCACCGCGACCTGCGTGACGAGGCCCGCGACGTCGGGCGTCACGCGGACGATGTCGGCGCGGATATGCCCGTCGCGCGTCCACGGATCGGTCTCGTACCGCTTCCACAGCCACAGCGCGACCAGCACCGCGAGCGCGACGATGAGAATCGTGACGGCGGAACGGCCGAGGGGCGCGAACAAGGATTTCAGGCGGGTATTCATGCGGAAGGTCCGGTCAGCAGGGCGAGCAGCCCGAGGATGAGGAAGAACAGCGCGAGATCGACGAGCGGTCGATACGTCACCGCGCGATAGGCGCCGGCGAACGCAAGCAGCCGCGTGGCGATGCCGGTGAGGAGCACGGCAGCGACCGCGAGCAGCAGGATGCTCGGCAGGTAGACGCCGCCGATCGAGATTTCGCCGGTCATGCGGTCACTCCGTAAGCTGGGGCCAGAAAAGGGGGCGCTTGCGGGAACAGGTTGCGACGTAGCGAGGTCAGCGCGAGCACGCTCGTACGGTGGCGATCGGGCGTGGATGTGGCGAACCCGCTCATCGCGGTGTCGATCCCGGCAAGTAGTTCGGGCTCAGGCGGGGCAGGCTCGTCTGGGCGAAGCGCGCGGTAGTGCTGGCCGATCCCGTGGAGCACGGGGGTGATCATGGCCGCCTCGTCCGGCGTGCCGTCGAGCCGCAACTGGCGCAGTTCGCCGACCGCGACGCCGACCCGCAGGTCGGTCAACGCGTCGAGCAGCGGCTTGCCCGGATCCTCGCCCTGCAAGGCAAGACGCGGCGCGAGCAGGCCGATCCGGTCGAGCATCGTCGCGATCCAGCCGGCGGCATCGGGACGGCTCGTCGAGGTGCTGCGCTGCGCCAGTTCGCGCCAGCCTGCTCGGATCAGTCGTCGCGTGCTGGTATCCGCGCCGATCGTCTGGAACAGGCCGACCGTGACGACCGCGAACAATGTGCCGACCAGCTGCGAGATGCCGCCATTGAGGAACGTGTCGAACCCGCCGCCGAAACGGTCGTTCAGCCCGACCGTGTTCAGCCCGCCGAGCAGCGCGCCCAGCGTCACCAGCAAGGTCGATGGCCGTGCGAGGAACATGCCGCCGATCAGCATCGGCGGCGCGAGCACCGCAGCCAGCGTCACGAAATCGGTCACGCGCGGCAGGATCGCGAAGGCGTAGACTGCGGACACGACCAACCCGAGGATGGTCCCGTAGAAGAACGCCATGATCGCCGGGGCGGGGTTGTCGCTGTTGCCGAACAACGCGCAGCACACGCCCGCGATCAGTACCGCGCCTGCGCCGTCGCTCCAGCCGGTGCCGATCCAGAACGCGCAGCCGAGCAGGATCGTCGTGACGGTGCCCGCCGCCGCCCGCAGCGCGATACCGCGATCGCGGTGGAGCGGCCGCTTGGCGGTGCGTGCGAGCAGGCGTGCGACCGCAGGCGTCACCGGCGTGCGCGAGGGCGAGCGCATCTGGTCGCGCAGGTCGCGCGCGTTGCGGTGCGCGTCGACCAGTTCGGCGAGCCGTGCGAGCAGGCTCAACCGCAGCGCGTCGCGCCAGATGAGTGTCGCGCCGACCGGCGGCTCGAGCGCGTGTGCGCGGGCGATCAGCGCGTCGGCGGTCGCTCCGCGTTGCTCGACCGTGGGCGGCGCGCGGAGCCATTCGCGAACGTCCTCGATGAGCGCGAGCGCCTCCGGGCGGGGGGCGTCGGCACCGCGCGTCAGCTCGACGATCCGGTCGTCGACCGCGCTCGCCAGCGGCAGCAGCATCGACAGTTCGGCCTGGAGCGCGCGCAGCGTCCGCACGCGCGGCAACAGGCGTGCGGTATCGAACGGGAGATGGATGGAGAGCTGATGCAGCTCGTTGATGTCGAGCGCGAGCCGGCGGCGGTCGCGATCGAGCTTGGTATCGGAGGCTCCGGCAAGCGAATCGCGCGACCAGCGTTCGGCATCGGCCAGGATCGCGTCGATCCGTCCGAGCAACGCGCCGGTCACCGTCTGCGGGAAGACGAAGCCGTGGATCAGGCTGCCACACAGGATGCCGATCGTGATCTCCTGCACGCGCAACGCCGCGGTCGTGAAAATCGCGCCCGGTGCCGCCACCGACGGGAAGCCGATGATGCTGGCCGTGTAACCAGCCAGCAGGAAGACGTACGCACGCGGCGTACGGTCGAGCAGCGAGATATAGAGGCAGACGCCGAGCCACAGCGCGAGGCCGAGCGACAGGAGTTCGGGCGCGTTGACGAGGTTGGGCACCAGCACCACCGCGGCGATCGCGCCGAGCACTGTGCCCGCGACCCGGAACACCGCCTTCGACAGCACCGCGCCGGCCAGCGGCTGCGCGACGATGTACGACGTCGTCACCGCCCAATAGGGGCGGGTGAGGCCGATCCGCAGCGCGATATAATAGGCCAGCAGCGCCGCGATCAGGCATTTGACGGAGAAGAGCGCTTCCTTCGCGCCGAACCGGGCGAGGATCATCGCGCGTGATCCGCCGCGAACCGCGCGCCGAGCCGTTCGGCGACTCGCAGCGCGGTGGCAAGGTCGTCGTCGGACACGTCGTCGAGCATCGCCGCGCGCAGGCTGGCGAATTTCGCCTCGATCGTGGTCACGAGCGCGCGGCCATGATCGGTCAGGCGGATGCGGCTGACACGCGCGTCCTGCGCGTCGCGGTGACGCTCGACGAGGCCGGCCGCGGTCATCTGGTCGATCGAGCGGACCAGCGAGGCCTGCGTCACGTCGAGCTGGCTGGCGAGATCGGTCTGGCGGACGTCGTCGCCAAGCCGCCCGACCTGGACCAGCGCCCAGCCGGTCGATGCGGACACGCTCATGTCGCTGAGCGCACGGTCAGCCGCCCGCCGCCACATTCTCGCGAGCGGCAGCAGGGTGCGGGCATAGGATGATTCGAGGGCGCGGCGCGGAGAGGTCATTAGCGTGCTAAGTAATGGCGTTTATTTATGCTGCAATGCGGAATCGGTTCATGACGGAAAAGTTAGGATCGGTTCCAGGCGGGTAAGCAGCTCCCCGGCGGAGGCCGGGGCCCAGTTGGAAAGGTCGTGGTAACGGAGGGCTGACCTTAGTTAGCGACGTTTCCCAATTGGGCCCCGGCCTTCGCCGGGGTGGTGCCGAGTTGATCGAACGTCGCTACTCCACTGCCAGGATCACATGACTCGCCTTGACCAAGGCCAGCGCGCACGTGCCAATCTGCAGGTCGAGCGCGTCCGCACTCTCCTTCGTCAGCGTCGCCGTGAGCGTCTTGCCGCGCGTCAGTTCCAGCGTCACTTCGCTGGAGATCGCGCCATCCTCGCGTGCGATCACGGTCCCCGCCAGCGTGTTGCGCGCCGACGTTCGCAGGCTCTCGTCGCCGCGTGCGAGGATCACGAAGCTCGACTTGATCAGCGCAAGCGCGGTCGCGCCCGGTACCAGCCCGAGATCCTCGGCGCTGCCCCGCGTGATGGTCGCGACGATCTCGACACCCTCCGCCACGCTCAGCGTCACCTCGGCATCGATGGTTCCCGGCGTCACCCGCGACACCGTGCCCCGCAACACGTTGCGCGCACTCGTCTTCATCCCGATTCCCCATAACAGCGGTTTCAACGACAGCCCGTTCGACACGCTCGCCTCGATCCGCGCCATCGCGCCGGCGAGCTCGGCGGCGGCGACCGCATAGCCGTCGAGTACCGCGATCCCCGCCTCGGTGATCGGGCTCGCACCGCCATCCTTGCCGCCGGCTGTTGGCAGTACGAGCGGGCGGTCGAACAGGTTGTTCATCACCTGCACCGCATCCCACGCCGCCTTGTAGCTCAGCCCCACGGCCTTCGCCGCGCTGGTGATCGAGCCGCCGTCGCGGATCGCGCGGAGCAGGGCGATCCGGTCGGCCCCGACGCGCCCGGTCTGGTCCTTGGCGAGCAGGATCGTGGCGTGGAGCGCGGGGTCCGGCGATAGCGTCATGGCCCGCCTCATACGCAATGGCGGACGCGGAGGGTAAGCCCGATCGTGCGCTGGTCGCTCGGCGTGTCGAAGATCCGCTCGACCGGGTAGGGATCGAGCAGCGTTGGGCGCGTGGTCCTGGCCCCCCGCCTTCGCAGGGGAACCTTAGGGGAGGAGGGCGACGATCTCCGTGGCGATCTCGGCGGGTGGCCGTGATGCGCCGTCCGTCACCGTCGAAACGGTAGCCCAGCGCCCCAGCAACCCGGCCTTCGCCATCGCCGCG
The DNA here is from genome assembly GCF_049472435.1 of Sphingomonas sp. 4RDLI-65. Lineage (NCBI taxonomy): Bacteria > Pseudomonadati > Pseudomonadota > Alphaproteobacteria > Sphingomonadales > Sphingomonadaceae > Sphingomonas > Sphingomonas sp. 4RDLI-65. The sequence continues at coordinate 285,075 of NZ_JBCEBT010000004.1, forward strand.
TAATTCGTCCGCACGCGGTCCTGCAGCCCGGTATCCGCCTCGTAGGCGTCGAACGCATCGTCGGTGTACGACCGCTTGCGCTTCTTCAGGATCAGTCCGCGCGCGATCGCGGCGGGGGTGTCGAGATACACCGACAGGTCGGGCTTCGGCAGCGCGAACGACCCCGTCTCGAGGTCGGCGATCCACGCCATCATCGCGTCCGCCTCGTCGGCGGGCACCTGCGCCGCCTGATACGCCATGTTCGAGGCGGTGTAGCGATCGAACACCACGACGTCGTTCGCCGCCATCGTCGCCAGCAGGTGATCGCGCGACTCCATCCGGTCGAGCGCGTACAGCACCGCCGCCGCCCTTGGCGACGTGCCGCGCGGCAGCGTCCCCGCCAGCATCGCGCCGAGCGCCCAGCCGCCGACCGTCTCGGTATAGCGCGGGAACGACACGATTTCGGCAGTGCGGCCGGCGGCACGCAACTGCTCGACCACCAGTGCCGAGGCGGTGGCCTTGCCCGCGCCGTCGGCGCCTTCGATTGCCATTAGGAAGCTCATAGGAGCGCCCTAGAACGGATCGATATCTGGATTAAAGCCATCTTCGTCATGCCGGGCTCGTTCCGGCATCCACGGTGCCGCAAAATCGATAAGATCTGGTTCGCGGAACGGTGGACCCCGGAACAAGCCCGGGGTGACGGATGTCCTTCCGGCGGCCTTACCGACTCACCAAAGCCTGCAAATCGATCAGCCCGCGTAGCAGCGACGTGCCGCCCGGCGAGGCGATGTAGCGCGGCGTCCAATTGGGGCGAAACTTCTCCTTGTACGCGCGCAGGCCGGCGAACCCGTAGAAGCGCTCGCCGTGGCGGAACAGGAACGCCGCCACCTTCGACCAGGTCGGCGACAGACGCCGCGCCTCGATCCCCGACAGCGGCGCCATGCCCAGCGAGAAATGGCGATAGCCGTGCTCGTGGCCCCACAGCATCAGCCGCGTGAACAGAAAGTCCATGCCCCCCTGCGGCATGTCCTCGGCATGGCGCATCAGGTCGACCGACAGCTCCTGCCTGTTCGGCGTCGCCCAGATATTGGCGAACGCGACGATGCGCCCCTCGATCCGCACCACCGCGCAGTCGAATTTGCTCAGATACCCCGGCTCGAACCGGCCGACGCTGAAGCTCTTCTCGGCATGGTTCTTGTCGGCCAGCCACCAGTCGGAGATCGCCTGCAGTTCGGGGATGATCGCCGGCATCTCGGCGGCCGGCACGACCGCGAACGCCGCCCCCGCCCGCTCGGCGACGCGGCTGGCCTTGCGCACGCTGCGCATGTCGGGCGTGTCGAGCGTGAAGCCTTCCAGCTCGACGGTCGCTTCCTCGCCGTATTTGACGAGCTTCAGGCCCATTTCGATCGCGATCGGCACGATTCTGAGGCCGATCTGGTACAGCAGCAGCCGCCCTTGCGCGGCGTCGGCGCGCGCGCGGATCGCCCAGAGCAGTTCGGACCACGCCTCGCTCGGGCCGACCGGATCGCCGATCACGATCCAGCTCGCGCCCTTGACCTGGTACATCAGGAACGCATCGCCGCTGTCCGACACCAGGAAGCGCTTGTCGCCGGTGAAGGCGAGCATCGCGTCGGTGCGGTCGGCATGCGCGAGCGCCGCCTTCGCGACGTCGTCGGGCAGCACGTCGTGGACCATGGGCACAGGCGCCGCTGCGAACAGCCGCCAGATCGCCGCGCCGATCAGCAACAGCCCGACCGCCAGGCTGGTACGCAGGAAGCGCGAGGCGTTCGCGTCGGTCTCGAACCGCCACCACAGGTCGCTCGAATAGCCGACATGGCGGTAGGCGAAGAAGCCGATCAGCACCGACAGCCCGATCGCGGCGCCGACGCCGACCAGCCATTCGGGTGACAGCGGCTCGGCAGTCAGTCGCGTCCGTCGGTAGAATGCCGCGCGCGTCCATTGCAGTGCGGCCGCGGTCAGCAGCAGGATCGTCGCCTCCTCGTAATCGAGGCCCTTGGCGATCGACAGTAGCGTGCCGGCGACAAGCAACGTCCGCGCCGCCCAGAATGCGCCGTCGAGCCGCCGGTACAGGCCCAGCGCGACCAGCAGCAGCATGACCCCGACCAGACTCGCCGCGACATGCGCCATCTCGCTGATCGGCAGCGGGAGGATCGTCGCGAGCGCGTCCATGCGGCCGGGCGCGGCGGGGAGTGCGCCCGAGACGAGCAGCATCGCGCCGCTCATGAACACCAGCACGCCGAGCAGCAATGGTGCCAGGGGAAGCGCGATCGTGAGTGGACCGGAGCCGCGGTCTCGCCATTGCCGACCCTCGTGGAACGCCATGAGCACGGCCGCCAGGATCAGCGGTGCGACGTAATAGATGATGCGATAGGCGAGCAGGGCTGCCAGGATCGTCGCATTGTCCTGCGGCATCGTCGCGATGATCACCGCCTCGAACACGCCGAGCCCGCCCGGCACATGGCTGATCAGCGCGACGACGATCGCCACCGCGTAGCCAAGGAAGAGTACCGGATAGAGCTCGGGCGAGGCGTTCGGCAGCAGGACGAACAGCGCGGCGCTCGCCGCTGCGAGGTCGACCGTCGACACCAGCACCAGCGCCAGCGCCTGCCGCCAGTTGGGTAGCGGCAAGCGCCAGCCGAACAGCCCGAGCGATCCGCCGCGCCGGTACCGGAGCACGATCCCGACCATCGCCAGCGGGATCGCGATGCCGATACCGCGTTCCAGCAGCGGTGGCATCGTCCACTTCACGATCGGCAGCATGCCCGGATGGATCGCCATCGACAGGCAGGCGACGGTGATGACGCCTGCCCAGAACGTCACGCCCGCGATCAGCACGACGCGGGCGACCGCGGCTTCGTCGAGCCCGGCGCGGCTGTAGACGCGGTAGCGCGCCGAGCCCCCGGTCAGCATCGCGAGCCCGAGATTGTGGCTGATCGTGTAGCTGGTGAACGACGCGACCGCCGCGGTCCGCCAACGTAGCGGATGGCCGATCACCTGCAGCGCGATCGAATCGTAGAAGGTCAGCGCGATATAGCTGATCACGGTCAGGCCGATCGACACCGACAGCTGCGGCCAGCCGAGCGCCGCGAACGCCGCGCGTACCTCCGACAGGCGGATCTCCGCGGTCAGCTTGTGGATCGCCGCGAAGCCCAGCGCCGCCACCACCAGCACCGCCAGCGCGATCAGCATCCCGCGGCGGTGCGCGATCCACTCGCGTATCCCCGACACGCGCGTCAACCGCGGCGCCAGATCTGCGTCTTGCAGAGGAACCCGCCGATCAGGCACCCCTTGACCGAGATCGTGTTCGCATCGACCAGCATCAGCGTCGAGCCGAAGGTGCGGCCCATGTCGGGCACGAAGATCGTACCCGACCATTTGTTGCGACCGCTCGGGCGGTATTCGCGCAGCAACGCCGTGCCGATCAGCTTGGGCGTGCCACCGTCGCGCGCATCCGCCTGCGCCTCGTCGCTCGCGCGGACGACCCAGCCGCACAGCCTGTCGCCACAGGCGCCGGTCTTCACCGCCACGCTGTTCTTCGGATTATGCCAGATGCCCTCCACCGGCGAGGTGGTGGGAACGGGGGCGGGGCTGCTCGCGATCATCGCAAGCGCCATCAGTGCAACCATCGGTCGATCCTCAATGCGCGAATACGAACCGCGAGACCGTAGCGTAGAGCGCATCGACGTCGCGGTGAAGCGGGTGACCGCCGGGGAGCGCGACGCGGCGCACATTGGGCTGGGTCAACAGCGGGCACAGGCTCGCAGGCTCCTCGATGCCCGACACGCACAGCACCGGCGCCCAGGTCAGCGCGCGCGCGGTCGGCAGCGCGTCGGTGGTCGGCGTCCAGGCGTCGAGGATCTCGCCCGGCGAGGCGCGGAACTCGACCGTGTCCTCGGGCACGACCAGCACGATGCCGGCGATCTTCGCGCGCAGGCTCGGCGGCAGCCCGAACAGCCCGACATGGAGCATGTCCGCGCCGAACGACTGGCCGATCAGCACGACGCGGTCGGTATCGCCCAGCCGCAGCGCCCGCACTTCGGCGCGCGCGACCAGCGCGGTGACCTCCGCGGGCGTCCTGGCTTTGCGCATGTAGGTGAGCGTGTTGACGCCGACGACCGACACGCCATCCGCCGCCAGCCGGCGCATGACCTCGGGCGCCATGCCCGATCGCAGCCCCATGTCGCTCGACAGGAACACCGCGGCGACGCGTTGGCGCGGGCCGGTCGTTGGCACGTCGGTAAACAACGGTCCGCCGAAATAGCCGAGCCACGCCATCGCCCCGGCCGCGCCGAAGACGACGACCGCGAATCCGACCAGAATGACACGAAAGCCCCTCATCGGCTGCCGATTGCGCCAATCGTGATGATCGTCTGGTGGAGGGTGCGTGACGTTTTCGTCACAGACTGTCTCTGAAATCCGTGATCCTCCCCCTGGCGGGGGGGGGGGGCAGAATGTCTCAACCCTGGTCGTGTGCGAGGCGCTCGTGATGGCGGATCACCTCGTCGATGATGAAGCGCAGGAATTTCTCCGAAAATTCCGGATCGAGCTGCGCATCCGCCGCGAGTTGCCGCAGCCGCGCGATCTGGCGTTCCTCGCGGCCGGGGTCGGCGGGCGGCAGGCCGTGCGTCGCCTTGTGCCGCCCGACCGCCTGCGTCACCTTGAAGCGTTCCGCGAGCATATGGATCAGTGCCGCATCGATATTGTCGATGCTCTGGCGGTATCCGTTGAGCAGATCGTCAGCCATCCACGCACCCTTTCATTGGTTCGGCGCGCCTTTTGCGGGCACGGGTCGCGAACGGCAAGAGGCACCAAGGGTTGCTTTGCAGGGGCATAGGCGGCAGAGGCTCGGGCAGATGAGCGCCACCGTCCACCGCCTCGATACCCTGCGTCCCAATCCCGAGTCCCAGCCTTCGCTGGACCCGATGGTCAAGCTCGTCTCGGGCGACATGGACCAGGTCAACGCGGTGATCCGCGGCCGGATGGAGTCCGAGATCCCGCTGATCCCCGAACTCGCCGGGCACCTGATCGCCGGCGGCGGCAAGCGGATGCGGCCGATGCTGACGCTCGCGAGCGCCCGGCTGATCGGGTACACCGGCACGCAGCATCACCTGCTCGCCGCCGCGGTCGAGTTCATCCACACCGCGACGCTGCTCCACGACGACGTCGTCGACGGTTCGGACCTGCGCCGGGGCAAGCGGACTGCCAACATCATCTGGGGCAACCCGGCTAGCGTGCTGGTCGGCGATTTCCTGTTCAGCCGCAGCTTCGAGCTGATGGTCGAGGCGGGCAGCCTCAAGGCGCTGAAGATCCTGTCCTCGACCAGCGCAGTCATCGCCGAGGGCGAGGTCAACCAGCTCACCGCCGCGCGGCGCGTCGATCTCGGCGAGGAACGCTATCTTGACATCATCGGCGCGAAGACCGCGGCGCTGTTCGCGGCCGCCTGCCGGATTTCGGCGGTCGTCGCCGAGCGCTCCGAGGCGGAGGAAGCTGCGCTCGACGCGTACGGCCGGAACCTCGGCATCGCGTTCCAGCTGGTCGACGACGCGATCGATTACGTCTCGGACGCGGATACGATGGGCAAGGACGCGGGCGACGACTTCCGCGAGGGCAAGATGACGCTTCCCGTGATCCTGGCCTATGCGCGCGGCTCGGCCGAGGACCGTGCGTTCTGGAAGGACGCGGTCGAGGGCCGCCGGGACAGCGACGCTGACCTCCAGCACGCGATCCGCCTGATTCGCTCGACCCGCGCGATCGACGACACCTTCGCAAGGGCGCGGCATTACGGCCAGCGCGCGATCGACTCGATCGGCGGCTTCCCCAATGGTGACGCCAAGGACGCGATGGTCGAAGCCGTCGAGTTCGCGGTAGCCCGCGCGTACTAGACCCGTCCGTTCGCCCTGGGCGAAGTCGAAGGGTCTGACCAAGGCGCAGGTGCTTCGACTTCGCTCAGCACGAACGGCCTATAGCGCGGACATAAAAACGGCGGCCGATCGCTCGGCCGCCGTGTTCGTTTTCAAACCCGGTTAAAGGCTCAACGGCACTTGACGTTGCCGCGGTCGACCGAGCGGCCGAGCAATGCGCCGCCACCGGCACCCGCCAGCGTACCGAGCGTCCCGCCGCCGATTAGGTTCGCCAACGCGCCCCCACCGAGCGCGCCGATCACCAGACCGGTCGTGCCGTCGTTGCGCTTGCAATAGGCGCGGCCGTCATTGCCGCGATAGATGCGGTCGTTGCGACCGAGACGGCGCTCGCGGTAATTGCCGTTCTGATAGCTGCGCGACGGATCCCAGTTGCGCTGGTCGCCACGCCAGTTGCGATCACCGCGGTCGTTGCGATCGCCGCGACGATCGTCACGGTCCCGACGGTCGTCGTGACGCTGAGCAGTCGCTGCGGTCGGCAGCATTGCGGGGGCGGCGACTGCGACCGACATCAGCGCGGCGATAAGATGCTTCTTCATGAGATACTCTCCTGATCTGTGTCAGGGTAACCCGCGCCGCACCCGAAAAGTTCAAACCGCCAGTTTCAGACGGTCGCCGCGTCCGCCATCGAGCAATCATGGCCGCTGCCCGTCTCGACCTGCAACGTCGCATGGCCGATCCCGAATGTGTCGTGGAGCATCGTCCGCGCATCGCTGAGGAACTGATCGCCTGGATGCCCGCCGGGCATCACCAGATGCGCGGTGAGGACGGGTTCGGTGGTGCTCATCGGCCAGATGTGGAGATCGTGGATCTTGGTGACGCCGGGCAGGCCGCACAGCGCCTCGTCGACATGATCGAACTCGATCCCGCGGGGGACGGCGGACAGCGACATCTCGACGGTCTCGCGGAGCAGGCCCCAGGTCTGCCAGAAAATGAGGATGGCGATGACGATGCTGACCGCCGGATCGATCCAGGTGAAGCCGGTACGCCAGATCACGATACCCGCGATCACCACGCCCGCAGATACGAGCGCGTCGGCGGCCATGTGCAGATACGCGCCGCGGATGTTGACGTCGCCCTTGCGCCCGCGCGCGAACATCCAGGCGGTGATCGCGTTGACCGCGATGCCGACGCCCGCGACCATCGACACGGTGAGGCCAGCAGTGGGGGCGGGATCGGAGAAGCGCTGCGACGCCTCCAGCACGATCGCGCCGAGCGCGACCAGCAACAGCAAGGCGTTGGTCAGCGCGGCGAGGATCGTCGAGCCTTTCAGCCCGTAGGTGAAGCGCTTGGTCGGTGCGGTGCGCGCCAGCATCGTCCCGCCCCAGGCGACGACGAGGCCGAGCACGTCGGACAGGTTGTGCCCGGCGTCGGCGAGCAGCGCGACCGAGTCGATCCGCAGGCCGACGATCGCCTCGACCGCGACGAACACGATGTTGAGGCCGATCCCGATCGCGAACGCCCTGTCGAACGAGGCGGGCGCGTGGCTGTGGCCCCCGTGCGAATGGCTTCCGCCGTGGCCATGCGAATGGCCGTGGTCGTGGGAATGCCCGTGATGATGTCCGCCCAAGGCCCGCGCTCCGCTAAATCCGGCCGCCGCCTAGCATCGACGTATCGTGAGATACTAGGACGTGGGCAGGGTTAGTGGGTTGCGCTCTATCCCACCCACTCCGTCACCCCGGCGGAGGCCGGGGCCCACCGTCCCACACACTCGATTCTCTCGATTGCGCGGAACGGTGGATGCCGGAACGAGCCCGTATGGCAGGAAGGGGCTAACCCTCGTTGGCGAGGGCCTTCAACCGGTACAGCGCCTCCAGCGCATCTCGCGGGCTCATCGCATCGATGTCGAGCTTGGCCAGATCCTCGCGCAACACATCGCACGCCACCTCTTCGACCTGCGCCGCCGCCGCGAACAAGGGCAGGTCGTCCAGCCCCGCCGCGATTCCGCCAGTCTTGGCCCGCCCAGCCTCGAGCTTAGCCAGCACCGCCTTCGCGCGCGCCACCGTCACCGGCGACATCCCCGCCAACCGCGCGACCGCCAGCCCATAGCTCCGGTCCGCCGGCCCGTCGGCAAGCTCGTGGAGCAGCACCAGCTCCCCCTTCCACTCCCGCGCGCGGACATGATGCAGCGACAACGCCTCGCACCGCTCCGCCAATCGAGTCAGCTCGTGATAATGCGTCGCGAACAGGCAACGGCAGCGATTATCCTCATGGATCGCCTCGACCACCGCCCATGCGATCGCCAGCCCGTCATACGTCGAAGTCCCCCGCCCGACCTCGTCGAGGATCACGAACGACCGCGGCGTCGCCTGCGCGAGGATCGCCGCCGTCTCGACCATCTCGACCATGAACGTCGACCGCCCGCGGGCGAGATTGTCCGACGCCCCGACCCGGCTGAACAACCGATCGACCAGACCCAGGGTGGCCTTGGTCGCGGGCACATACGACCCGGCCTGCGCGAGCACGGCGATCAGCGCGTTCTGGCGGAGGAAGGTCGATTTACCGCCCATGTTCGGGCCGGTGACGAGCCAGAGGCGCGAACTTTCCGACAGGTTGCAGTCGTTGGCAACGAACCGGTCACCCGACTTCGCCACCGCAGCCTCGACCACCGGATGCCGCCCGCCCTCGATCTCGAAGCAAGCATGATCGACCAGCGAAGGCTGCGCCCAGGCACCTTCCGCCGCACGCTCCGCCAGCCCGGCCGCGACGTCGAGCCGTGCGAGCGCGTCCGCGGTCGCTGCGATCGCCTCGCGCCCGGCCAAGGCCTGCGCGGTCAGTTCCTCCAGATGCGCCGCCTCCGCCGCCAACGCATGCGCGCCGGCCTGGCTCACCTTCGCCGCGACCTCGTGCAGGGCAGGGGTATTGAACCGCACGACGCCCGCGAGCGTCTGGCGATGCGTGAAGCCGCTCTCGGGCTTCATCAATGGGTCCGCCGCCCGCGCCGGTACCTCGACATGATAGCCAAGCACACCGTTATGCCGGATCTTCAGCGCCGTAACGCCGGTGGCAGTGCGGAACTCGGCCTCCAGCGCGGCGATCGCCCGCCGTCCGCCGGCGCCCGCGTCGCGGAGGTCGTCGAGCGCGGCGTCATAGCCTGCCGCGATATATCCGCCGTCCGATGCCTCGATCGGCGGCGACGGCACCAGCGCGCGCTTGAGCAGGTCGATCAGCGCGCCGTGTCCGCGCAATCTTGGCGCGATATCCCGCAGCAGAACCGGCGGATCGGCGATCCCGTCGAGCCGCTCGCCAAGGCTCCACGCGCCGTCGAGCCCGTCGCGCAACTGCCCGAGATCCCGCGGCCCACCACGTCCCGCCGCCAGCCGCCCGAGCGCGCGGCCGATGTCGGGCAGCGCGCGCAACGTCGACCGCAACCGCTCGCGCGCCGCCTGGTCGTCGTGGAACAGCCGCACCAGATCGAGCCGCGCATCGATCGCCGCCTTGTCCATCAAAGGCGCGCCGAGATCCGCCCCGAGCAATCGCGCGCCGGCCCCCGTCACGGTCCGGTCGACCGCGTCGAGCAGGCTCCCCTTCCGCATGCCGCCGGCCGTACACGTCAGCTCCAGGCTCTCCCGCGTCGCCGCGTCGATCGCCATCGTCTCAGCCGCCCGCCCGATCCGCGGGGGGCGGAGGAAGGGCATCGTGCCCTTCGCATTGTGCTCCAGATACGCGACCAGGCCTCCGGCGGCGGCGAGCCCCGCGCGTCCGAATTGCCCGAACCCGTCGAGCGTCGCCACGCCGTACACCCGCTTCAGCCGAGCCTCGCCCGCGCCGCTGTCGAAGTCGATCTTCGGTCGCAGCGTCGTCGCCGACCCCTCGAACGCGCCCGCCTCGGACGCCACGACCTCGGCCGCGCCAAGCCGCGCGAGTTCCGCCTCAACCGCGTCGCCCGCAACCTCGACAATCTCGAAGCGCCCGGTCGAAACGTCCGCCGCGGCAATCGCCACCGACCCGCCGGCCTCGCCGATCGCCACGCACCAATTGTCGCTCCGAGCGTCGAGCAATGCCTCCTCGGTCAGCGTTCCCGCCGTCACCACCCGCACGATCGCCCGCGCGACGAGCGCCTTCGAGCCACCGCGCGCCTTCGCCTCCGCCGGGCTCTCGACCTGCTCGGCGATCGCCACGCGGTGGCCGGCCTTGATCAGCCGTTGCAGATACACCGTCGCAGCATGCACCGGCACGCCGCACATCGGGATCGGCTTGCCCTCATGCTCGCCGCGCGCGGTCAGCGCGATGTCGAGCACCCCCGCCGCGATCCGCGCGTCGTCCATGAACAGTTCGAAGAAATCCCCCATCCGGTAGAACAACAGGCAATCCTGCGCCTCCGCCTTCAGGCCGAGATACTGCGTCATCATGGGGGTAGGGGCGGGAGTGGGCATCACGGTGCGGGTAGCGAAAAGCCGCGCCCCGTAAAACCCCTCTCCCCTCGGGGGAGAGGGAGGCCCGCGCGCAGCGGGTGAGTGTGAGGGGCGTGAGGGCCGGACGCTCGCGCCAACCGCCCCTCATCCGGCGCCGGCGCGCCACCTGCTCCCCGAGCGGGAGAAGGAGTTGTTACCACACCGCACCATCACCACCCCGGCGGAGGCCGGGGCCCAATTGGAAAGGCGGGAGTAATGACGGACAGTCCTTCATTACTGCCGTCCCCCAATTGGGCCCCGGCCTTCGCCGGGGTGGTGCCGGGGTGGTGGCTACCCCACTAGGGCGAAGTGTCCGGGGTGACGAACGGCGGCCACATGCCTAGAAGGTCCTCCAAACCTAACGACCGCGCGAGGCCCCATGTCCGACGAAACGCTGCAATTCTCCGAACGCGAAGCCTTGCTCTTCCACTCGGAAGGCCGCCCGGGGAAGATCGAGATCATCGCGTCGAAGCCGATGGCGACGCAGCGCGACCTGGCGCTCGCCTATTCGCCCGGTGTCGCGGTGCCGGTGCAGGCGATCTACGACGATCCCGCGACCGTCTACGACTATACCGCGAAGGGAAACCTCGTTGCGGTGATCTCGAACGGCACCGCGATCCTCGGCATGGGCAATCTCGGCCCGCTCGCCAGCAAGCCGGTGATGGAAGGCAAGGCGGTGCTGTTCAAGCGGTTCGCCGACGTCGACGCGATCGACATCGAGCTGAAGACCGAGGACGTGAACCGCTTCATCGACGCGGTCGAGCTGATGGAGCCGACCTTCGGCGGGATCAACCTCGAGGACATCAAGGCGCCCGAATGCTTCATCATCGAGCAGGCCCTGCGCGAGCGGATGAACATCCCGGTCTTCCATGACGACCAGCACGGCACCGCGATCATCACCGCCGCCGGCCTGATCAACGCGTGCCTGCTCACCGGGCGGAAACTCTCCGAGGTCAAGATCGTCGTCAACGGCGCCGGCGCCGCGGCGATCGCCTGCACCGAACTCGTCAAGGCGATGGGCGTGCGCGGCGACAACGTCATCCTGTGCGATCGCAAGGGCGTGATCTACCAGGGCCGCGAGGGCGTCGACCAGTGGAAGTCGGCGCATGCCGCGGTCACCGAGACGCGCACGCTGACCGAGGCTTTGGTCGGCGCCGACGTGTTCCTGGGGCTCTCCGCGGCGGGCTCGCTGACGCCGGAAATGGTCAAGGACATGGCCCCCGCGCCGATCATCTTCGCGATGGCCAACCCCGAACCCGAAATCCGCCCCGAACTGGCGATGGCCGCGCGCCCCGATGCGATCGTCGCGACCGGCCGCTCGGATTATCCGAACCAGGTCAACAACGTGCTCGGCTTCCCGTTCATCTTCCGCGGTGCGCTCGACGTCCGCGCGACCGGCATCAACGACGCGATGAAGATCGCCGCCGCCAACGCGATCGCCGAACTCGCCCGCGAACGCGTGCCCGAGGAAGTCGCGGCGGCGTACGGCGTCAGCCACAGCTTCGGCCCCGCGTACATCATCCCCGCGCCGTTCGATCCACGCCTGATGGAAGTCGTCCCCGTCGCGGTCGCCAAGGCGGCGATGGCCTCGGGCGTCGCCACCAAGCCGATCCTCGACATCGAAGCCTATCGCCAGTCGCTCCGGGCCCGCCTCAACCCGACCACATCGGTGCTGTCGATGGCATACGAGGGCGCCCGCGCGCACCCGAAGCGCGTGATCTTCGCGGAGGGCGAGGAAGAAGTCGTCCTCCGCGCCGCGATCGCGTTCAAGGAGGGCGGCTACGGCACCCCGGTTCTGGTCGGTCGCGACGACGTCCCCGACCGGTTGCGCGCGCTCGGCGTCACCGATCCCGAGAGCTTCGAACTCCACAACAGCCGAGTCTCGCCGCTCGTCCCGCGGATGGTCGACTTCCTGTATTCGCGGCTCCAGCGTCGCGGCTACCTCCGCCGTGACTGCGAGCGGATGGTCAACCAGGACCGCAACATCTTCGGCGCGTTGCTGCTCCAGCTCGGCGAAGGCGACGCGATGATCACCGGCATCACGCGCACCTACGGCGAGACGATGCGCCAGATTTATCGCGTGATCGATCCGGCCGCGGGGAAGACGCCATTCGGTATTCACCTGCTGGTCGGGCAGAGCCACACGGTGTTTATTGCCGACACCACGGTCAACGAGCGCCCAACTGCCGAGCAGTTGGCCGACTTCGCCGAGCAGACCGCGGCGGTTGCGCGGCGGATGGGGCATGAGCCTCGCGTGGCGTTCCTGAGTTACTCGAATTTCGGCAATCCGAAGGGCGAATGGCTCGATAACATCCGCGATGCGGTGACGGTGCTGGATGGGCGGAAGGTCGGGTTCGAGTATGAGGGCGAGATGGCGCCGGATGTTGCGCTGAATCCGAAGCAGCTGGCGAACTATCCGTTTGCGCGGCTGTCTGGCCCGGCGAACGTGCTGATCATGCCAGGGCTTCAGTCGGCGCATATCTCGGCGAAGTTGTTGCGGGAACTGGGTGGAGACTCGGTTATCGGCCCCATGCTGATCGGCATGGAAAAGCCGGTCCAGGTCGCGCCGATGACGAGCACGGCAAGCGAGCTTGTAACCCTAGCCGTTCTCGCGGCAGGCGGCATAGCGCGCTAATCTCCCTCGCCCCTACGGGGAGAGGGAAGGGGCCCGCGGCGCTTGCCGTGGGAAGGGAGAGGGGAGTGAGGCTCGGGACGGTTCATCCCAACAGCCCCTCTCCCTTCCGTCGCCTACGGCTGCTCCCTCCCTCTCCCCGGAGGGGCGAGGGAATCAGCTCACGCGTCTATGCTCGTCCCCAACGAAGCATGCACCAACCCGCCGTCCACCGTAATCGTCTCCCCAATCACATAATCCCCAGCCCGGCTCGCGAGATAGATCGCCGCCCCCGCCATATCCTCGTCGACTCCAACCCGCTTCGCCGGAATCCCCTGTGCCACCGCGTCCCCATGATCCCGCGCCGCCTTGTTCATGTCGCTAGCAAACGCCCCCGGCGCGATCGAGGTCACGTTGATCGAATCCGTCACCAGCCGCGCCGCCATCCGCTTGGTCAGATAGATCAGCGCCGACTTCGACGCATGATAGCTGTACGTCTCCCACGGGTTCAGCCGCTGCCCGTCGATCGAGGTGATGTTGATCACCTTCGCCGGCTTTGCGCGGGATCCCGACGCCTTCAGCGCCGCATGCAGCGCCTGCGTCAGGAAGAACGGCGACTTCACGTTCAGGTCCATGACCTTGTCCCAGCCGACCTCCGAAAACTCCTCGAACGGCACGCCCCACGCCGCCCCCGCATTGTTCACAAGGATGTCGAGCTGCGACTCATGCTCGGCGAACTGCGCCGCCAGCGCCTTGCACCCCGCCACTGTCGAGACGTCCTGCGGCAACGCGATGCAGTTCGGCCCGAGTTCCGCGGCCGCGGCCTCGCACACATCGGCTTTCCGCGACGATATATACACCTTCGCCCCCTGTGCGATGAAGCCCGAGGCGATCATCTTGCCGATCCCGCGGCTGCCGCCAGTTATCAGCGCAACGCGGCCGTCGAGCCGGAACAGGTTGGTCGTATCCATCACGCATCCTCCGAATGTTTGCCCGCTTGGTATCGCCGAGCGCCGTCCGCCGCAAACCCGTTTTTCGAACTCGTCATCATTGACGAGTGCGGAAGCCATACTATGCTCGCAAAAAAGAGCAGGAGAGTGCGTGTGAGGTTTTCAGGCAAGCGTGCCGTCGTGACTGGTGGCGCGTCCGGCATCGGCCGGGCGACCGCACTCCGACTCGCCGACGAAGGCGCCACCGTGCTGATCGGCGACATCGACGAAGCCGGCGGCCACGCGCTCGCCGACGCATCCGGCGGCCGCATCCTGTTCCAGCGCACCGACGTGCTCCAGGCGGGCGATATCGAGGCGCTCATGCAAACCGCCGACGATGCGGGCGGGCTCGACATCCTGTTCAACAACGCCGGTGCGGGTGGTTCGCGCGATCCGATCGGCGAGATCTCCCCCGAGGACTGGGACCGCACACAGGCGCTTCTCCTCCGCTCGGTCGCGCTCGGCATCCGCTACGCAGCACCCCTCATGGCGAAACGAGGCGGCGGCGCGATCGTCAATACCTCGTCGGTATCCGCGCTCGGCACCGGCTACGCGCCGACCGCCTACTCGACGGCCAAGGCCGGCGTTCTCCACCTTACCAAGCAAGCCGCCGCCGATCTCGCGCAGCACAGGATCCGCGTGAACGCGGTCGTCCCCGGCTTCATCGTCACCAACATCTTCACGCGCACGCTCGAACTCGACGCCGCCAAGACGACGCAGGCGGACGCGATGATCGCGCATATCGCCGCGGATGCGCAGCCGATCCGCCGCCCTGGCACCAGCGAGGACATCGCCGCCGCGGTCGCTTTCCTCTCCAGCGACGATGCGAGCTTCATCACCGGCACGCACATCCTCGTCGACGGCGGGATGACAATCGGCACGCGGCCAAGCTGGGACCCTACGCAACCGTCGCTGTTCGCGCTACTCGACAAACTGAAATGACCGCCCCCGCCCGCCGCCTCTCGAACGGCACGATGGCGAGCTACGGCTTCGGCGCGGTCGCGTACGGGGTGAAGGACGCCGGGTTCGGCACGTTCCTGCTGCTGTTCTACAACCAGGTCGTCGGGCTGCCGTCCGCCACCGTCGGCCTCGTCATCATGATGGCGCTGCTGATCGATGCGTTCGTCGATCCGGCGGTGGGCTTCTTCTCTGATCGCACGCGGACCAAATGGGGCAGGCGGCATCCGTGGATGTACGCCTCCGCGCTGCCGATCATGGTCGGCTGGCTGCTGCTCTGGAACCCACCCTCGATCATGTCGGAGCCGCAGACGCTGGTCTGGCTGTTCGCGATGGCGGTGATCGTGCGCAGCGCGGTGAGTTGCTACGAGGTTCCCTCGGTCGCGCTGACCCCCGAGCTCACCTCCGGCTATGACGAACGCACGCGGATTATGGCGTATCGCTATCTGTTCGGCTGGGTCGGCGGGTTGCTGATGCTGCTGTCGGCCTACCGGTATTTCCTCGCGCCGACGGCCGCGTTCCCGAACGGCCTGCTCAACCGAGCCGGATACGGCGGCTTCGCGCTAGCGGGCGCGCTGTTCATCGGCGTAGCGATCCTCGTCTCCGCGCTCGGCACGCACCACGAGATCAAGCATCTCCCCAACCCGCCGATCGTCCGCCAGACATTACGCGAGTCCTTCGCCGAGCTTCGCCAGACCGTGAAGAACCGCGCATTCGCGATCCTGATGGCTGCGGGCGTCTGCGCGTACACGATCCAGGGCATCAGCTATGCGATGTCGAACTACCTCTACACCTATGTGTGGGGCTTCAAGGGGCCGGTGTTCGTCTATCTGACGATCGCGCTGTTCTTGGGCGTGTTCCTCGCGTTCCTGGCGGCACCCCGGCTCGGCAAGACGGGGAGCAAGCCCAAGGCGGCGATGGGCGCGGTGCTGCTCGGCGCGGCGCTCAACACGTCGCCCTATTGGCTGCGGATGCTCGGCGTGTTTCCGGAGGTCGGCGAGCCCACGCTACTGCCGATGCTGTTCGGGTTCTTCATCCTCGGCACCGCATCGAACGTCACCGGGTTCATCCTCGGCGCGTCGATGATGGCCGACGTGGTCGAGGATTCGGAGGCGAAGACGGGGCGAAGGTCGGAAGGCGTGTTCTTCGCCGGCTCGTTCTTCGTCCAGAAATGCACGAGCGGGATCGGGATATTCTTCGCCGGCATGATCCTCGCGGTGGCGGGCTTCCCGGCCAAGGCCATGCCGGGGACGGTGCCGGTCGCCACGATCGACCGCCTCACGCTGATCTACGCGGGGCTCTACATCGCGCTGGCGTGCGTCTCGGCGTTCTTCTTCTCCCGCTTTCCCTTCGGGCGCGTCGAGCATGAAGCAAGGTTGGCGCGGCTAGCAGAAGCGGTTCGGCAATCCTGACGCAATGCGTTCCCCGGCGGAGGCCGGGGCCCAGTTGGGGGGACGGTTGTTGATCGGCTGGCGCGCTATTACGAGGACCTACCCAACTGGGCCCCGGCCTCCGCCGGGGAACGGTGACATCGGAGTTCTCATGCGTATCGCACCCGCTTTAGCCACCGCCCTGACGCTCGTCTTAGCATCCCCCGCCGTCGCGCAGACGATCGCCCCGATCCTCACCACCCCCGACGCGCGCGACCCGCACAGCTACGCCCGCCCCGTCGAGGCGCGCGTCACGCATGTCGCGCTCGATCTCGCCGCCGACTTCGACACGCACGTCATGCGCGGCATCGCCACGCTCGACGTCCTCGCAAAGCCAGGCGCCAAGCTCGTCCTCGACGACAACGGCCTGAAGATCGTCAACATCACCGACGCCGCCGGTAAGCCGCTCCCCTACGAAGTCGGCGCCATCGACAAGATCCACGGCGCGCCACTGACCGTCACGCTAAACGGCGCCAAGAAAATCCGCATCGCCTACGCCTCGTCCCCCGATGCGAAGGCGCTGCAATGGCTCACTCCCGCGCAGACCGCGGGCAAGACGCAGCCGTTTCTGTTCAGCCAGGGCGAAGCCATCCTCAACCGCAGCTGGATCCCGACGCAGGACTCCCCCGGCATCCGCCAGACCTGGGAAGCGAAGATCGCCGTCCCCAAGCAACTCACCGCGGTGATGAGCGGACTCGCGACTGGCAAGCCGACCTGCGCCGCCGACCGCTGCACGTTCGAATACAAGATGGACAAGCCCGTCGCGCCCTACCTGATCGCGCTCGCGGTCGGCGATATCGCGTTCAAGTCGACCGGCCCGCGCACCGGCATCTGGGCCGAACCCGCCACGCTCCCCAAGGCCGCCTATGAATTCGGCGAGCTCGAGAAGTTCGTCGCCGCGGCGGAAGGGCTATACGGCCCGTATCGCTGGGGCCGCTACGACGTGCTGGTCCTGCCGCCGTCGTTCCCGTTCGGCGGCATGGAGAACCCGACGCTCACCTTCGCCACGCCGACCGCGATCGCCGGCGACCGCAGCCTCGTCTCACTGATCGCGCACGAACTCGCGCACAGCTGGTCGGGCAACCTCGTGACGAACGCGACCTGGGACGATTTCTGGCTCAACGAAGGCTTTACCAGTTACTTCGAGAACCGGATCATGGAAGCGCTCTACGGCAAGCGCCGCGCCGACATGGAGGCCGACCTCGCCTGGACCGACATGCTCGCCGCGGTGAAGGACGCCGGTGGCCCCGCCGCCAAGGACACGCAACTCCACCTCGATCTCGACGCCGCGCGCGATCCCGACGACGGCATGACTCAGATCGCCTATGACAAGGGCGCCGCGTTCCTCCGCTCGATCGAAAAGCAGGTCGGTCGTGCCCGGTGGGATGCCTATCTCCGCAGCTATTTCGACCGCCACGCCTTCCAGCCGCAGACCAGCGCGGGTTTCCTCGCCGACCTCAAGTCGAAGCTCCTCACCCCCGCCGAAGCCAAGACGATCGGCGTCGATGCGTGGGTCTACAGCCCCGGAATCCCGGCGAACGCGGTTCACGTAACGTCCGCTGCGTTCCCCGCAGTCGATGCCGCGGCCAAGGCCTATGCCGCAGGCGGACCGGTATCCGTCGTTCCCGGCAAGGCGACCACGCAGGAGATCACGCGCTTCATCACGCAGCTCCCGCGGCAACTCCCGGCCGAGCGGTTGAAGACGCTCGACACCGCGTTTGGCTGGAACAGCACGGGCAATGCCGAGATCCGCTTCGCCTGGCTGCAACTCGCGCTCGCCAACCACTATGCGCCCGCCGACGCTTCGGCCGAGCAGTTCCTCACCTCGCAGGGCCGCCGCAAATTCGTCGCGCCGCTGTTCCAGCAGCTGATGGACTCGGGCGACTGGGGCCACAAGCTGGCGATGGACATCTACGGCAAGGCGCGGCCGGGCTATCATGCGGTCACGCAGGTCACTGTGGACCGCATAACCGGCTGGAAACTCATGAACTGAGCCAGCCTGGCTGGCCCTTTCGGGCGTTGGTCGGCGCGGTAACACGCTTCGTCGGATATGGTTCCCGGCCGGGTTTCAATTAAATCGAACCTCCCGTAGCCAGACTGTGACAAACGGGTTTTGGCCGGGGGGTCTCGATGAATTTCAAGGCGTTAGCAGCGCGTTTTGCGCTGGTGGTATCGTGCGGCCTGATGACGGCCACACCGGCAGCAGCCCAGTTCTGGCAGTGCGTGACGTTCGCTCGCTCGGTTTCGGGCATCGAAATCCGCGGCAACGCCAACACCTGGTGGGGCCAGGCCGAGGGTCGCTACGAGCGCGGCCACACCCCGAAGGCCGGCTCGGTCCTCGCCTTCTCGCCGACCTCGCGGATGCGCGTCGGCCATGTCGCGATGGTCTCGAAGGTCGTCAGCGACCGCGAAGTCCTCCTCACCCATGCCAACTGGTCGCGTCGCGGTGCAATCGAGACCAACGTTCGTGCGGTCGATGTTTCCGACGCTGGCGACTGGAGCATGGTCAAGGTCTGGTACGGCCCGCAAGGCGGCCTCGGCACCTCGGCTTATCCGACCAAGGGTTTCATCTATTCGGGCCATGCGCCTGCTGGCGACACGCTCGACGCACAGCCCTCGTACCAGATGGCCAGCGCGAGCCACACCATCACCGCAACGCAGCGCGCCAACGCCGCACAGGTTGCGACGATCCAGCACGGCCCGACCGATCCTCGCGGGATCTTCACGCTGGTGAACGAGGCGAACTAAGGTTCGTCTTTCGATTGGAGGCTGGGTTCGTTCCGGCATTCCCCGCACACTGCTCAGGTCAGCAGTCTAAAGTTTTGCTACTGATCCCGCCCCCCGACAGGTCAGCGTCTCTACTTTCCCACAATGCACCTCCCCGGCGAAGGCCGGGGCCCAGGTGGAGAGGCCACCGTAACGGCGCGCCACCTTCGTTAACAACGTCCCCCAACTGGACCCCGGCCTTCGCCGGGGAGGTGTTGAGGCAAGGGCATGTGCCAGCAAACTCTTGGAGCAAGTTAAGCTCCTAATAGCCGCTCAGTCCGCCTTCCTTGTTCTCCCGCGAAGGCGGGAGCCCAGTCTGGACTCCCGCCTTCGCGGGAGAACAAGTTTTACGTGATTAGCAGTGATCCGCGGTGGCCCCCTAACAGAAGAGCGCCGTCATGCAGCCTTAAACGTCAGTGCATCCCCATTCATGCAATAGCGCTTCCCCGTCGGCTTGGGTCCGTCGTCGAACACATGCCCGAGATGCCCGCCGCACCGCCGGCAGTGCACCTCGGTCCGCGCCATCCCCATCGTCGAGTCCACCCGAGTCCGCACGGCGTTCGGCAACGGCTGCCAGAAGCTCGGCCACCCCGTCCCGCTCTCGAACTTGGTCTTCGACGAGAAGTTCGGCAGCGCACATCCGCCGCACGAGAAGATCCCCGCGCGATGCTCGCCGTTGAGCGGGCTCGAATAGGGGCGCTCGGTACCCTCCCTGCGCAGGATACCATACGCATCCGGCGACAGCTTCTTGCGCCACTGCGCATCGGTCAGGTTGACCTCGAACCGCTCCGCCGCCTGAGCCGGCTCGGACGAACACCCCCATAGCGCAAATCCGGCGACACCCGCCCCGGCAAGCGTGAGAAAAGCGCGGCGGTCCTGGGTCATGTTCGTCTCCATGGTTCGAATATAGGTACGCGCGAACCGGTGGATAAGGTGACGCCAGACCTCAGTATTTGCTGATCTCCACCGGCAGCGTGCGATAGCCGTGGACGAAGCACGCCGCGACCCGCGTAGGCTCGGCCAACACGTTGATCCGCATCCGCCGCGCTGCCATTTCCTCAAGCAGGATCGCGATCTGCATCTCGGCTAGCCGTGCGCCAACGCAGCGATGGATGCCGTGCCCAAACGCCAGATGCCGCCGCGCGTTCGGCCGATCCACCACGATGTCGTCCGCATCGTCGCCGAACACGCTCTCGTCGCGGTTCGCCGAAATGTACCAGAGCGCGAGCTTGTCGCCTGCCTTGATCTGCTGCCCCATCAGTTCGGTATCGGCCGTCGCGGTGCGGCGCATATGCGCGAGTGGCGTCTGCCAGCGCAAAATCTCGCTCACCGCATTGGGGATCAGCGTCGGATCCGCCTCCAGCTTCGCGCGCGACTCCGGAAACTTGTCGAGCCCATAAGCCAGCGCCGACATCGAATTGCGCGTCGTGTCGTTGCCGCCGACGATTAGCAGGATGAGGTTCCCGATGAATTCGTTGTGATCCATGTGGCTCATCGCGTCCGAATGGATCATCATCGAGATCAGGTCGGGTGTCGGGTCCTTGTCGATCTTCGCGTCCCACAAGCCTTTGAAATACGCGCCGCATTCGAACATGTGTGCGAGCCGCTGGCCGCGGAGCTCCTCGTTCTTGACGATCTCGATATCGCCTGCCCAGTCCGACCACAGAGTCAGCTTGCGCCGGTCCGCCCACGGGAAATCGAACAGGATCGCGAGCATCTGCGTGGTCAGCTCGATCGCGACGGTATCGACCCAGTCGAACGGCGTGTTCCACGGCAGGCTGTCGAGCATGTCCGCGGTCCGCCGGCGGATATCGCCCGACATGCGCGTCATCTCGCTGGGGGTGAAGGCGGGCGCGACGGTGCGGCGCTGGCCGGTATGCACGGGGCGGTCGCGCGCGATGAACATCGGCATGCGGACGTCGCGCTCGGCGACGAAATCGGCGATCGTGATCCCGCCGGCCTCGGAGGAGTAGAGATCGGGGAGCGACTCGACCTCGACGATGCCCTTGTAGTTGGAGACGGACCAGTACGGCCCGTAGTCGGACTGCTCGACGTAATGGACCGGGGACTCGGCGCGGAGCTGGGCGAACGGCGCCTGCCACAGATCGTCGCGGTACAGCTCGGCGCGGCTCACATCGAGCGGATCGACCGCGTGTTGCGCTACATCTCTCACCAGAGTCGCCATCGTCTCTCTCCCGTATTTTGCTACAGGAAAGGCTTTGCTGACACTTATGTCAACAGGGTTGGGTTGAGTAGTGTAGTACCTCTCACCAATCCCGTTCGTGCTGAGCGAAGTCGAAGCACCTGCGCGCGGGACCTACCCTTCGACTTCGCTCAGGGCGAACGGATGGAGGTGGGGGGCGGAGCAGGCGTTAGACCGCCGCCCTGGACTTCCGTCGCCAGAACGGCCGAGCGCTGCCCGATTGTAGCACGCCGCGCCGGAACAGCCGCGCGCCGACCGAGATGAAGATCGTCACCCACAACGCCTGCCATGCAAGGGCTGCGACATGCGGCCACAGTTCCGGCGAGTTGGCCGCGCGCCCCGCCATCGCGAACGGCGACGACAGCGGGAACAGCTCGGCGACCGTCGCGATCCAGCTTCCGGGGCGTGAGGCGGCTGCCGACGACAGCCCGAACATCGCGACCTGCAGGATCGTGATCGGCAGCGACAGCATCTGGATCTCGCGCATCGTCGTCGCCTGCGCCCCCACGCCAAGGAACACCGACCCGAGCAGTAGGTACGCCATGCTGAAATACGCGGCGAACAGCAGCGCGAACATCGGCGCGCCGACCGCGGGCGTCAGGTCGCCCAGCGCGACCGCCGCGGCGGCGGGCATCAGCGACGTGATCTGCGTGACGACGGTGCCCCAGAACGCGACGAACAGCACCGCGACGCCGAACATGCCGATCAGCTTGCCGAAAAACACCGACTCCAGCGGCACCGCGGCGGCGAGCACCTCGATCACCTTGTTGTTGCGCTCCTCGGCCATCGTCCCGACGACTTGGCCCGAGAGGAACAGCGTCAGGAAGAAGATGCCGAACACTGCGAAGAACGCGGATTGGTGCTGGCCACCGACCGAGGTGGTCGAACGCGTGACCTGCGTCTTGGTCGCGGCGATCGCCGGCAGCGTACCGCCGAGTTTCTGCGCGGCGAGCGTGGTTTGTGCGAGCAGCCCGAGATAATCCGCCGAGCGCCGCCCGCGCGGTCCGTACAGGATCTGCGGCGCGTCGAGCAGGCCGTAGAGCACCGCGGACGCATCGATATCCTTGGTCTCGAACGCCGCGCGCGCCTGCGCCGCCGGGTCGGCCAACGGCGCGACGGTGGTGAGCGCCGGCGGTGCCTCATCCTCGCGGAACATGCCGCGCAACCGCGTGTCTGCCTCGGCGATCGGGCGCGTGATCGCGGCGGGGACGATCGCGATGATGCGAGTCTTGTCCTGCGCGCCGCCGCTGACGCTTGCCGCGCCCATCCCGCCAATCGCGCCGAACGATCCCATGATCAGGGGCGCGAACAGGAACAGCAGGAAGATCGGCGTGAACACCGTGGCGATGAAGTCGCGCCGCGCGATCGTGAAGGTTTGGCGTAGGGTGCGGCGGAAACGGCTCATGCCGCCTGCTCCTTCGCGACGTCGCCATGCTGCCCGACGATCCGGACGAACGCTTCGTGCAGGCCGGGGCGCTCGATCGACAGCCCCGAAATCCCGTATCCAGCGTCGATCAGTCTCACGAGCAAGCTCTCGATTCCTTCGTTAGGCAACTCGAATCGCCAGCTATCCCCGTCCGCAACCGCATCCGCCGGCAGCACGCCGCGGATCGCAGGATCGGGCCGATGCGGCGTGTAATGCACCCGCTGCGGCAATATACCCCGAGCGTCCGCGACCGTGCCTTCGAACCGCCGCTTGCCGCCGGCGATGATCGCGAGCCGATCGCACAGGCGTTCGGCATGGCTCATGATATGCGTCGAGAACAGGATCGTCGCGCCGCGATCCCGCTCGTTCAGGATCAGCTTCTCGAGCCGCTCCTGGTTGACCGGATCGAGCCCCGAAAACGGCTCGTCGAGCACGAGCAAGTCGGGCTGGTGCACCACCGAGCCGAGCAGCTGCACCAGCTGCGCCATGCCCTTCGACAGCTTCCGGATCTTCTCGTCGACCGCGTGGCCGAGCCCGGCGGCCTCCATCAGTACGACCGCACGCTCGCGCCCGGTCTTCCAGTCGAGCCCGCGCAACGCCCCCAGGAACGCGATCGCCTCGCGCGCCTTCATCGCCGGATACAGCCCGCGCTCCTCGGGGAGATAGCCGACCTGATCGCTAGCATCGCGCGGATTGTCGTGCCCAAGCAGCGTGCGAGACCCCTCGTCGGGCTCGATGATCCCGAGCAGCATGCGCAGCGTCGTCGTCTTGCCCGCGCCGTTGGGCCCGAGCACGCCGTACACCGAGCCGCGCGGCACCATGATGTCCACCCCGTCGACCACGCGCCGGTCGCCGAACCGCTTCACGATCCCGCTCGCGGTGACCGCCCATTCATCGTTCACGCGCAATCTTCCTCCCGAGGGTGACGTCGTGGTAGCGGGCGTACGTGGCGCAAGACAAGCTGGAACACCGACTTAAGGCCAAAGCGGCCGAATTGGGTTTTGCCGCGTGCGGAATCGCGCATGCCGATGCCGCGCCACGTGCGGGCGAACGGCTGCATGAATGGCTGGCGGACGGGCGGCACGGCGACATGATCTGGATGGAGGAGCGCAAGCACCACCGCGAAAGCCCCGCCGGCCTGTGGCCCGAAGTGCGCAGCATCATCGCGCTCGGCATCAGCTATGCGCCGAAGGACGACCCGCTGCGGCTGGCGGACGAGGGCGGGGTAGGGCGCATCTCGGTCTATGCGCAGGGGCCGGATTATCACGACGTCGTGAAGCGGCAGTTGAAGGCGCTCGGGCGGTGGCTGGCGACGGAGGCGGGGCGCGACCTGCCGCCGTTCGACCTGAAAGTGTTCGTCGACACCGCGCCGGTTATGGAGAAGCCGCTCGCCGAAGCTGCCGGGCTAGGCTGGCAGGGCAAGCATACCAACCTCGTCAGTCGGGAGCATGGCAGCTGGCTGTTCCTCGGCGCGATCTACACGACGCTCGACCTGGAACCGGACAAGGGCGGCATCGACACCTGCGGCAGTTGCGACGCATGCCAGACCGCCTGCCCGACCGCCGCTTTTCCGAAGCCGTTCCAGCTCGATGCCCGCCGCTGCATCTCCTATTTGACGATCGAGCATGCCGGTCCGATCCCGCACGAATTCCGCGCCGCAATCGGCAACCGCATCTATGGCTGCGACGATTGCTTGGCCGTCTGTCCTTGGAACAAGTTCGCCGCCGCCGCCAACGCGAACCTCGCCTTCCACCCGCGCGCGGAACTGGTCGCGCCCGAACTGGCGGACATCCTGTCCCTCGACGACGCCAGCTTCCGAACCGTCTTCGCAGGATCCCCTATCAAACGCATCGGCCGCGACCGGATGGTCCGCAACGCGCTGATCGCCGCGGGTAACAGTGGTGATCCGGCGCTGGTCGAACCGGTGTCGCGATTGATCGAGGACGAAGCCGTCGTCGTACGAGGCGCAGCGATATGGGCTCTAGCCCGGCTCGACCCGACCCGCTGCGTCGGCGAACGCCTGCGCCTTCTCCCACAAGAACGCGACCTGAGCGTCGTACGGGAATGGGCGTCTGTGGTGCTCCCAAGAGTCGAGAAAGGGTAGCCTCTGCTTTTGGGAAGACGGCAGATAGATTTCGGGTCTGCAGCTGACAGACTCGACCCAACGCTCGACTTGTCGGGCAAAGGGCTAAGTGCTAATTTTCGATATCAGTGACGCGTTGGAGTCGGTCGATGGTGAAAGCGATTGCAGTGGTGATGGCAACTTTGATCCTTGGGCCGATGTCCGCTGCTGCCATAGCGCGCGATAATGATCTGTCGGACGCGGATAAGGCCAAGGTTGTCTGCGTTCCGCGGCGCACCGTTGACGGTGCGGTCACTGCAGATAAAATATGCAGGACTGGAGCGCAGTGGGAGGCCGCCCTCAAGAAACCCAAGCGGCGATCATCCGACACAGATTTTGCTGATCAAGCCCAGAGAGGTTCGTTTCTTGCGAGGAGAGGTCCGCAGACTTTTGGCTCCAGGCCGGTTGCCAAACCATTCTGATTTCTTAGCGCCTTGAATGTCTGAAGGCATGCCACTGTTCGAGACGCAGGAGGCATTGGCGTGATCCGTAGCCGCTGAGCAAAACCGGAGATGCGGCTATTGGGGTATTGATCGTTCCCCCCTCAAGCGTCGCGACATGTGCAATCCCCGGTATCGTTGCGATCCTGAAGCCGATATCAGGTATGGCTGGCCGCTACCGCCCCCCCTCGCGCCGGGTCAGAGCGGCGACGCAGCTGGCGCGATCGATCGTGCTGCCGTCGGGTTCTCGGGCGTCGAGATAGGTGACGCGGGGGGCGTCGGATCCCTTGGGGTAGAGATACGCGTCGAGCACGCAGATCCCGCTCTGGAACTGGAGTTTGCGCGCGCTGCCTTCGCGGACGTCGGCGTCGGGCTGGCCGAACAGTTTGGTCAGGCCGGCGGCGTCCTGCCCCAGCACGCGCTCCAAGCCGACGCTCGTGTAAGGGATCGCCGGGCGTCCGACCGCGGGTTTCGCGACCGGCGCGGCGCAGCCGGCCAAGCCGCCGCCGAGTGTCAAGGCGATCGTTATGGTTGTCAATCGCGTCATGATTGGCCTTTGCGGGAATATTGGGTGTGAAAGTAGTGTGTCGCCATCGCCGCCCCCAGCACGGGCGCGGCGATGTTGAGGATCGGAACCACGAACAGCCCGGTGTTCGCAAGCCCCAGTGCGAACCGCCCACTCCTCGTCGTCGCACGCCAGCCCCGCATCGCCGCCGCATCCATGTGCCGCGCCGCCACCATGTCGCCGAGATCGCGCCCGAGTAGCCAGCCATTGACGACGAAGAACGCCGCGGCGGTGCCGACCCCGGTCACGAGCAGCGCGATATAGACGGGGAGCATCAGCAGGTTGACGAGCACGACGCGCGCGGCGGATCGGAGCCCCATCGCGACGCTCTGCGCGAACGGGACCGGATGGGCGGTCTTCAGCGCCGCGGGATAATGCCGAGCTTCGACTGCCGCGACCACCTCGTCCGCAAACACCCCGACGACCGCGATCGCGACCGCGCGGAACAGCAGCCACAGCGCCAGGATCGTGACGAACAGCGCGAACGCCGCCGCCAGCCCGTCCGCGTCCCAGCCGAGCCACGCCGCCAACGCCGCCTGCGTCCCCCACCATACGCCAACGCCCGCTACCGCGAACACGAGCAACGTCATCGCCATCGACTTCACGAACACGCGGAGGACGGGCGGATCGGTGAGCTGGCGGAGCGAAAGGAGGAGGGCGCGGATCATGCGGTTGGGATGACGCGGGGGCTGCGGAAGGTCAACGCGCGTTCGGGTTCGATAATGGCTATCCCGCTGAAGGACGATACCCTTCCCGTTCCCCCGCGGACGCGGGGGCCCAGCTAAACCAAGTGCACCGCTCGAAATCCTGGACCCCCGCGTGCGCGGGGGAACAGAAGGGCTAGCCCGAGACCGAACCACCACCCCGGCGGAGGCCGGGGCCCAATCTGGGGACGCCGATGACGTAACGCGGTACTCTGTTACGACCACCTTTCCTATTGGGCCCCGGCCTCCGCCGGGGTGGTCGTCTGTTCCAATTCTGGCGGCATCGATAGCGTTCGGCACGTCCGCATCGGATCGGCCCCACACCAGTTGCACCAATCCCCCCCGCCATTTACGGCAAGGCTTTCCCGCATCCCCGGAGTTCCCCCTTGAGCAAACCCACCTACGACGTCGTCGCGATCGGTAATGCCATCGTCGACATCCTCGCCACCGCAGACGACGCGTTCATCGCCGAGATCGGCGTCGCCAAGGGCTCGATGCAGCTTATGTTCTCGTCCGAGGAAGCCGACGCGCTCTACGCCAAGATGGGTCCGGGCATGGAAGTCTCGGGCGGGTCGGCCGCCAACACCGTCGCCGGCATCGCCGCGCTCGGCGGCAAATGCGGGTTCATCGGGCAGGTCGCCGACGACCAGCTCGGCCAGGTCTTCGCGCACGACGTCCGCAGCATCGGCATCGAGTTCGCCACGCCCGTACGCGCCGGCGCCCCGACCACAGGCCGCTGCCTGATCTTCGTCACGCCCGACGGCCAGCGCACGATGAACACCTTCCTCGGCGCGGGCCAGTTCCTGCCTGCCACCGCGATCGACACCGCGATGATCGCCGACAGCGCGATCCTGTATCTCGAGGGCTATCTCTGGGATCCGGAAGAGCCGCGCGCCGCGATGCGCGCCGCGATCGATTGCGCGCGCGGGGCAGGGCGGAAAGTCGCGTTCACGCTCAGCGACGTGTTCTGCATCTCGCGTCACGGCGGCGATTTCCGCCAGCTGCTGTCGGACGGCCTGATCGACATCCTGTTCGCTAACGAGAGCGAACTCGCCGCGCTCGCCGAGACGGAAGACTTCGATGCGGCGGTCGCCAAGATCTCTGCACAGGTCCCGACCCTGGTCGTGACCCGCGGCGAGCACGGCGCCTGCGCGCTCCAGAACGGCACGCGCGCCGAGGTGAAGGCCGAGCCGATCGCCAAGGTCGTCGACACCACCGGCGCGGGCGACCTGTTCGCGGCGGGGTTCCTCCACGGCCAGGCACAGGGCTACGACCTGCAGGCGTCGCTCAAGCTCGGTGCGGTCTGCGCGGCCGAGATCATCAGCCATGTCGGCGCGCGGCCAATGGTCGACATGAAGGCGCTCGCCGCCAAGCATATCGGCTGAACCTGCCCCGCCGCACCGTCATTCCCGTGTCCGCGGGGATGACGCGTTGACTACAAGGCACAAAAAAGGGCCGCGGGAGTTTCCTCCCGCGGCCCTTTTCGCGTCCGGTCTCAGTGCGAGCCCGGCGGCGCCAGGTCGACGTCGGTCTCGCCACCATCGGCCATCCCGCGACCCAGATAGCTCTTCCGGTAGCCGTACAGGAAGTAGATCACGAGCCCGACGGCGCCCCAGATCGGCAGCACCGCCATCGCCTCGTACGGCAGCGAGAAGTACAGCCCGATGCAGCCGACGATCGTCAGCGGTGCGACAATCCAGGCGGCCGGCGTGCGGAACGGACGATGCCGGTTCGGCTCGCGCTTGCGCAGGATCAGCAGCGCGATCGCGACCATCATGAACGCGTACAGCGTACCCGCATTGGCAATGTCCGCCAGCTGGCCGACCGGCAGGAACGCCGCGGCGAACGCCACGAACACCCCGGTGATCGCGGTCACGATATAGGGCGTCTTCCACTTCGGATGCACGCGACTCAGCACTTCCGGCAACAGGCCGTCACGGCTCATCACGAAGAAGATTCGGGTTTGGCCGAACATCAGGATCAGGATCACCGACGGCAACGCGAGCCCCGCCGCATAGCCCATCCAGTTGCCGACGTTCGCATAGCCGATCTGGCGCAGGACGTGCGCGAGCGCTTCGTTCGAGCATACCAGCGCCTGCGCGTTGGCCGGAATGAGGCATGCGCGCGCCAGTTCTGGCGAGCCCGTCGTGAACGGCACGCCGTCCGCCCCGAACAGCGGCTGGCCACCGATAGTCCCGATCGCGCCCGCCGCGACCAGCATGTAGAACACGGTGCAGATGCCGAGCGACGCGATCAGCCCGATCGGCACATTGCGCTGCGGATCCTTGGTTTCCTCGGCCGCGGTCGAAACCGCATCGAAGCCGACATAGGCGAAGAAGATCGTCGCCGCCGCACCGACCACGCCCAGGCCGTTGCTGCCGAGGATGCCGGTGGGCAGGAATGGCTCGAAATTACCGCCATGCGTCTTGGGCAGCGTCAGCGCGACGAACGCGGTCAGCGCGACCACCTTGATCGTCACCAGCACCGCGTTGACGCGCGCGCTCTCCGTGGTGCCGATCATCAGCAGCCATGTGACGAGCAGCGAGATGACGACCGCGGGCAGGTTGATGAACCCGCCGGGTACGTACGGCCCCGCGGCCAGCCAGAGCGGCAGGTCTATCCCGAACGTTTCTCGCAGGATCGAGCCCGAGAAATAGCCGGACCATCCGACCGACACGGCGCTCGCGGCGACGGCATATTCGAGGATCAGGGCCCAGCCGACAGTCCAGGCGAGCAGTTCGCCCATCACCGAATAGGTATAGGTGTAGGCGGAGCCGGCGACCGGTGCCATCGCCGCGATCTCGGCATAGCAGAGCGCCGCCACGACGCAGACCGCGCCGGCTACGATGAAGCTCAGGATCATGCCCGGCCCGGCCTTCTGTGCAGCGGCGGAGGTGAGCACGAAGATGCCCGTGCCGATCACGCAGCCGATGCCGAGCATGGTAAGCTGGAACGCGCCCAGCGATCGGTGGAGCGATTTCTTCTCCGCCGTCGCCAGGATGGCGTCCAGTGATTTTACGCGACCAAAAATCAATTCGGTACCCCCCGGGGATTGCAGGGGCCCGGTCAGAAGGCCCCCTTGCTCAATCCCGCGAGCCTAATGGCAATTTTATTACGTGCAATCCTTTAGTGCGGCAAAGCTGGCCTATCCCTGATCCGGGCGTGCGAGCATCGACCCGAAGGGACGGCCGCCGAAGACATGAACATGCAGATGCGGCACCTCCTGGTTGCCGTGCTGGCCGATGTTCGCGAGCAGGCGATAGCCGGGTTCCACCAGCCCGGCGGCGCGTGCTACTGTGCCCACCGCCCGGACGAACCCGGCGATCTCGGCATCGGGCGCGCGTGCGGAGAAATCGTCCCACGAGACGTACGCGCCCCTGGGGATCACGAGCAGGTGCGTCGGCGCTTGCGGATTGATGTCGTGGAACGCGATCGCGAAGTCGTCCTCATAGACGCGCTTCGACGGGATCTCGCCGCGGAGGATCTTCGCGAAGATGTTCTGGTCGTCATAAGGCTGGGTGGCATCGATCGGCATGGGCAAGCTCCTTTCCCGGGAGCATACCCACTTCCGTCATCCCCGCGAAGGCGGGGACCCATAACCTCAGACATTTGTGATCTCATTGCGGCGTTAGCCAGTCTGGGTTCCCGCCTCCGCGGGAATGACGATGCGCGGTCAGCCCGTCCGCCCGGCTTTCTCCGCCAACCCGCCGATACCCTCGCGGCGCGCCAATTCCGCGCGCACGTCGTCCAGGCTCAGCCCCGCATCCGCCAGCAACACCGCCAGATGGAACATCAGGTCCGCCGCTTCCGGCACAATGCTGGCCTCGTCGCCCGAGCACGCCGCAATCACCGTCTCGACCGCTTCCTCGCCGAGCTTCTGGGCGATCTTGGGTCGGCCCTTGGCGAACAGGCTAGCGGTGTAGGAGGTGTCGGCGGGCGCATCGCGGCGCGCGCGGATGGTCGCTTCGAGGCGGTCGAATACGGGGTCTGCCATGCGCGGCGTGCTGGCGCAGCAGGGCAGGCGGGTCAATCCTTCTTGGAGGGCGTTTCGCGCCGACGGGCCTTGACGAATCGCTTCCGCAAGGCGCGCCGCACCAGCCAAACCCCGATCGCCGCAAACCCGAACAGCGCGATGTCGGACACCTCGGGCCCGGTCCGCGGGTGGACCACGCCGCTATGTCCCGACTGGACCGCGAGGATGGCGAGCACCGGCACGGTCTAGTCCGTCACGTGGACCGGCGTCCGCACCGGGATCCCAGCCGCGGCCAGCGCGGCATGCGCATCGCCGATCGATGCCTGCCCAAAATGGAAGATCGACGCGGCCAGCACGGCCGACGCATGCCCATCGCGGATTCCCGCGACCAGATCGTCGAGCCCGCCGACGCCGCCACTCGCAACGACGGGCACGCCCACTCGGTCCGAGATCGCGCGGATCAGGTCGAGATCGTAGCCGCTGCGAGTCCCGTCGCGGTCCATCGACGTGACCAGCAACTCGCCAGCGCCCAGCTCGGCGAGCTTCAAGGCATGCGAGATCGCATCGATACCGGTTGCGCGCCGGCCGCCATGCGTGAACACCTCCCAGCCTTCGCCCGATCGCCGCGCATCGACGCTCGCCACGCAGCACTGGCTGCCGAACCGCTCGGCGATATCCGCCACCAGCTCCGGTCGCTCGACCGCCGCGGAGTTCACGGCCACCTTGTCCGCCCCCGCCAGCAACAGCGCGCGCGCATCGTCGGCCGTCCGCACGCCCCCGCCGACCGTCAACGGCATGAAGCATACCGCCGCGGTCCGTCGCACGACGTCGAGAATAGTCCCCCGACCCTCATGGCTCGCGCCGATGTCGAGGAAGCACAGCTCGTCCGCCCCGGCGGCGTCATACGCTCGAGCCTGCTCGACCGGATCGCCCGCGTCGCGCAGTTCGACGAAGTTCACGCCCTTCACCACGCGCCCATCGGCGACGTCGAGACACGGGATCACGCGCGCACGAACCGTCATGCGCTGCGCCGTAGAATTGGTTCACGCGGAGACGCGGAGACGCGGAGACGCGGCAAAGCCGCTAAGAAGAATATTTCGCGCAGAGGCGCAGAGGCGCAGAGAGAGTGAGAGGACGAGAAGCGTACCTTCTTACTCTCCGCGCCTCTGCGCCTCTGCGCGAACAAATTTCTGCCTGCGGCGCTCAACTTCTCTCCGCGTCTCCGCGTCTCCGCGTGAACCATCATGCAGCCTTCGCCACGTTCAATGCCGCTGCGAGATCGAGCCGGCCGTCGTACAACGCACGCCCCGTGATGACCCCTTCGACCCCGTCCCGCACATGCAGCGCCAAAACGTGGATCTCGGCGATCCCCTTGACCCCGCCGCTGGCGATCACCGGAATGTCCACCGAGCGCGCCAGGTCGACCGTCGCGTCGACGTTGCACCCCTTCAGCATCCCGTCGCGCCCGACATCGGTGAACAGCAACGCCGCCACCCCCGCATCCTCGAACCGCCGCGCGAGATCGGTCGCGCTCGTGGTGGACACATCGGCCCAGCCCTTGGTCGCGACCATGCCGTCCTTCGCGTCGACCGCGACGACGATCCCGCCGGGGAAATCCTTCGCCACGCCGCGCACGAAGTCGGGATCCTCGAGCGCCGCCGTCCCGATCACCACGCGGGAGACGCCCAGGTCGAACCAGCCCTCGACGTTGGCCCGTGTCCGGATGCCGCCGCCAAGCTGCACATGCCCCGGAAACTGCGCGACGATCGAGCGCACCGCATCGCCGTTGACCGAAGCCCCCGCGAACGCGCCATCGAGATCGACCACGTGCAAATGCTCTGCGCCCGCCTCGGCAAACAGCATCGCCTGCGCCGCCGGATCGTCGCCGTACACGGTCGCCCGGTCCATATCGCCCTCGGCGAGACGCACCACCTGACCCGCCTTGAGGTCGATCGCGGGAAAGATAATCAGGCTCACGGCCGCCACTCCAGGAAACGTTCGAGCAAGGCCAGGCCATAGCGCTGGCTCTTCTCAGGGTGAAACTGCACGCCGATCATCGTGTCGCGGCCGATCGCCGCAGTGACCGGACCGGCATGCTCGGTCGTCGCGAGCACATCGGCGCCTTCGAACGCAAAGCTGTGGAGGAAATATGCCTCGCCGGGTTCGATCAGCGGATGCGCGACGGTCGGAACGACGTCGTTCCAGCCCATGTGCGGCACCTTCGCGTCCATCGTGCCCGGCTCGAGCCGTCGCACGCGCCCCGAAACCCAGCCGAGCCCAGCATGCGTCCCCATCTCTTCACCCGCATCGGCCATCAGCTGCATGCCGACGCAGATCCCCAGAAACGGCGTACCCTCGTCGCGAACGCGCCGGTTCAAAGCCTCGACCATCCCCGGCACCGCGCGCAACGCCGCCGCACAGGCGCCATAAGCCCCGACGCCTGGCAACACGATCCGCTCGGCTTTGGCTACGACATCCGCGTCCGAAGTCACGATCAGGTCGCTACAACCCGCAGTTCGCAACGCGTTCTCGACCGAATGAAGATTACCCGCGCCGTAATCGATCAGCGCGAGCTTCACAGTATCCCCTTGGTCGACGGAATCGCATCGGCCTTGCGCGGATCGATCTCGATCGCCGTCCGCAGCGCCCGAGCCACACCCTTGAAGGCGGCCTCGGCGATGTGGTGGTTGTTGGTCCCGTACAAAGTCTCGACGTGCAGCGTGATCCCCGCCGCCTGCGCGAAGCTGTGGAAGAAATGCTCGAACATCTCAGTATCCATGCCGCCCAGCCGCGTCTGCGAGAACAGGTCCTTCCACACCAGCCAGGGCCGCCCGGAAATATCCAGCGCCACCCGAGTCAGAGTCTCGTCCATCGGCGACAGCGCATCGCCGTACCGCGTGATGCCCCTCTTGTCGCCGAGCGCCTGCGCGAACGCCTGCCCGATCGCGATGCCGGTATCCTCGACGGTATGATGTTCGTCGATATGCAGGTCGCCCTTGGTCCGCACGCGGAGGTCGATCAGCGAGTGGCGCGAGAGTTGCTCGAGCATGTGATCGAAGAAACCGACCCCGGTCTCGACGTCGTACACGCCGGTCCCATCCAGGTTCACGGTGACGTCGATCGCCGTCTCGGCGGTGGAGCGGGTGATCGTGGCGGTGCGCATGCCACCTCCCATAACGCCCCTTACGACGCATGCAATCTTGACCGGGAAACGAATGCCGCTACCCAAGGGGAATGAGCGATGGACTGCCCGATAGCCTAATTCCGTACGACGAGATCGTACAAGAAGCCCTGCGTGCCGTGGTCGGCCGCGTTCTCGGTTCGGTCGCGGAGGCCGGCGGGCTTCCCGGCGAGCATCATTTCTACATCACCTTCAAGACGCAGGCGCCCGGAGTCGACATCCCCAGGCGCCTGATCGAGCGCTTTCCGGACGAGATGACGATCGTCATGCAGAACCGCTATTGGGACCTCGTCGTCGACGACGAACGCTTCTCGATCGGGCTGAGCTTCAACCAAGTCCCGTCGAAGCTGGTAATCCCGTACTCGGCGATCACCGCGTTCCAGGACCCCGCGGTCAGCTTCGAACTTCGCTTCCAGGCGCAGGAGGGCGCGGAAGACGCGCTAGGCGACCATGACGAAGCCGAAAACGACGGCCCGACCGCGGTGCCGATCGAAGACGGCTCGAACGTAGTCGCGGTGGATTTCAAGCGGAAAAAGTGATCCAAACTCCCTCGCCCCTACGGGGAGAGGGAAGGGGCCCGCCGCACTTGCCGTGGGAAGGGAGAGGGGAGTGAGGCTAAGGCCGCTTCCTCCCAAAGCCCCTCACCCTTCCGTCGCCTGCGGCTCCTCCCTCCCTCTCCCCGAAGGGGCGAGGGATCCCGCACACGCCCCGGAAGGTTCTCCCAACATGACCACCCGCACAGAAACCGACACGATCGGCCCGATCGAAGTCCCCGCCGACGCATACTGGGGCGCACAGACCGAACGCTCGATCGAGAACTTCCCCTTCGCCGCCCGCGAACGCATGCCGATCGAGATCGTCCACGCGCTAGGCCTCGTCAAACAAGCCGCCGCCCGCGTGAACCGCGCCCACGGCCTCGACGCCGACATCGCCCAAGCGATCGACTCCGCCGCGCAGGAAGTCATCGACGGCAAGCTCGACGACCAGTTCCCGCTCGTCATCTGGCAGACCGGCAGCGGCACGCAGTCGAACATGAACGCCAACGAAGTCATCGCCGGCCGCGCGAACGAAGTCCTCACCGGCACCCGCGGCGGCAAGTCGCCGGTCCACCCCAACGACCACGTCAACATGAGCCAGTCGTCCAACGACAGCTTCCCGACCGCGCTCCACATCGCCGCCGCGATCGCGACAACCCACCGTCTGCTCCCCGCGCTCGACAAGCTCCACGCGTCCCTCGACGCAAAGGCCAACGCCTGGGACGACATCGTCAAGATCGGCCGCACCCACCTCCAGGACGCGACGCCATTGACGCTCGGCCAGGAGTTCTCCGGCTATGCGAACCAGCTTTATCGCTGCCGGCACCGTATCGAGCCCGCGATCAGCCACGGCATGGTCATCCTCGCGCAGGGCGGCACCGCGGTCGGTACCGGCCTCAACGCCCCCGCCGGCTTCGGCGACGCGATCGCGCACGAACTGGCTACAATCACCGGCCTCCCGTTCGTCAGCGCGCGCAACAAGTTCGAGGCGCTCGCGTCGAACGATCCACTCGTCCACCTGTCCGGCACGCTCAACACGCTGGCGGTCGCGCTGACCAAGATCGCCAACGACATTCGGCTCTTGGGAAGCGGCCCCCGCTGTGGCTTCGGCGAGATCGACCTTCCCGCGAACGAGCCGGGCAGCTCGATCATGCCGGGGAAAGTGAACCCGACGCAGTGCGAGATGCTGACGATGGTTGCGGGGCAGGTGATGGGCAACCACGTCGCGGTCACTGTCGGCGGGATGCAGGGCCATCTCGAGCTGAACGTGTTCAAGCCGCTGATCGGCGCCAACGTGCTCCGCTCGATCGACCTGCTGGCCACCGCGATGGAGGGGTTTGCGGAACGCTGCGTCGACGGCATCGAACCCAATCGCGGGCGGATCGCCGAGTTGCTCGACCGCTCGCTGATGCTGGTGACCGCTCTCGCCCCCGAGATCGGCTACGACGCGGCGGCTAAGATCGCCAAATACGCGCATGCCGAAGGGCTGACGCTGAAGGAGGCGGGCCTAGCGCTGGGGTTGGTCGATGCCGGGACTTTCGACCGCGTCGTCAAACCCGAATCGATGCTCGGCCGCTAAAACCGCCTCGCTCCGCCCCCTCCCGTTCGTGCTGAGCGAAGTCGACGCATCCTCGTTCGGGGCACACCCTTCGACTTCGCTCAGGGCGAACGGGAGGGGTGGGGGGCCCGTTGGAAACTCAGCCGGGAACCCAATCGCCCCTCGCGCGCTAACCCGCCACACGGACAGGAGAAATTACGTGGGCGCAACGACCATAGGCGCGCTGATCGGCGCAGGCATCGATTCCATGAGCGGTGACGACGGCAACGCGGACGGCGCGATCATCGGTGCGATCACCGCCAACGTACTCAAGATCGTCGTGCCGCTGGCCGTGACCTACGCGATCGGCTGGGCAGTGCTGCGCGGTGCAGCGGAACTCAAGGACCAGGTTTTCGGGGAGTCAGAAGCATGATCGGACGTATTATCAGTGCATTGGTTGGCCGTGAGATGGGCCGTCGCGACGGTTCGGGCGGCGCATCGGGTGCGGTCAAGGGCGTGGTTGCGATGAGCGTACTCCGTCGCATGGGCCCGCTCGGCATGGTCCTCGGCGGCGGTTACGCAGCCAAGAAGGCCTATGACCGCAACAAGGCGCGCAAGTCGATCTGATCTGCCGCCGGAATGACACGTGCAGGCCGCGCATGGGTTGACGCCCATGCGCAGTCCGCGGCAAGGGCGCGCATGCCCAACAATCCCCCGTCCGACCCGCATGGTTTTCGTCGCCGCGGAGTCCTGTTCGTCCTGTCCTCGCCGTCCGGTGCCGGCAAGTCGACGATCGCGCGCCGCCTGCTCGCGGACGAGCACGAACTCGAGATGTCCGTCTCGGTCACGACGCGGCCGATGCGGCCCGGCGAAGTCGACGGCAAGGATTACCATTTCACCGACCTCGATGGCTTTCGCGACATGGTCGCGAACGACGAGTTCCTCGAATGGGCGCACGTCTTCAACCATCGCTA
The DNA here is from genome assembly GCF_049472435.1 of Sphingomonas sp. 4RDLI-65. NCBI lineage: Bacteria > Pseudomonadati > Pseudomonadota > Alphaproteobacteria > Sphingomonadales > Sphingomonadaceae > Sphingomonas > Sphingomonas sp. 4RDLI-65. Next base: position 321,801 of record NZ_JBCEBT010000004.1, read on the forward strand.
CGGCACCCCGCGCGCGCAGGTCGAGGAGATGCTGGCAGCCGGCAAGGACGTGCTGTTCGACATCGACTGGCAGGGCGCGCAACAGCTGTTCCAGATCGCCGGCGGCGACGTCGTCCGCGTCTTCATCTTTCCGCCGTCGATGGAGGAACTCCACCGGCGCTTGACCAGCCGCGGCACCGACTCGACCGAAGTGATCGAGGCCCGCATGTCGCGTGCGGCAAACGAGGTCAGCCACTGGGACGGCTATGATTATGTGCTGGTCAACGACGACGTCGACAGCTGCATCCGCGGCGTGAAGACGATCCTTGCTGCCGAACGCCTGAAGCGCTCGCGCCAGACCGGGCTGATCGGGTTCATCCGCCGCCTGACGCGCTGAACGCCGTCATCCCAGCGAAAGCTGGGATCTCCCCGTTCGGGTCGCAGCCCCCGCCAACCGGGATACCCCAGCTTTCGCTGGGGTGACGGATGTTGGGGATGGGCTCAGGCGAGCAGGGTGTATCGCTTCTAGAGCAGCCCTAGAAATTCCACCCCGACCCCGAACTCCTTGCGCTTCAATTCCCGCAACTGAGTCGCCTGCCAATCCTCGCCCCACATCTCGACCGACCAGTCCTCGTCGATCCCCGCGGCAGCCCAGGCAGCATCCGCGTCGATCTCGCCCTCGATCAGCGCCAGCCCGATCACCAGCGATCCGGTCAGTGTCACCACCGGCGACAACCCGGCGAGCCGAAAATCATCATACGCCGCCACCGCCTCGTGCAGCCGCGCGATCGTCGCGTCCGGTTGCGCAACGTGCATTACGCCCGCCGTTACCGCGAACGTCACGTCATATCGCCCTCGCGCCCAAGCCAGCAGCGGATCCCAAGACGCCGCCTGCCGCTCGACCAGCAACGGCGGGCCATCCGCGCGATAACAGAGCAGGTCGCTTTCCCCATAAGCTGCCAGACGCGCGGCGAACTGTGCAGGATCGTTCGCGATCGGATCGGTCGCCGCATTGGCGAGCCCGGTCAGCGGCATCGTCCGCGGATCGATCGTCTCCCCGACCGCGCGCCATTCCTCCGCGACCGCCTCCGCCAGCGCATCGCTCGGCAACGCCAGTGGTCGCCGCCCGGGCGTTCGCACCGGCTTGCCGTCGAGTGTCACCACCCGGTCGGCATCGATCGCGACGTCTTTCCAGAACCGCTTCACGCTTCAGGACTCCGCCAGCGATGCGCGAGGCTACGCGGCACGAGTCCGATCATCGCCATCGCCGACAGCACGATCGCCGTGCCGAGGATCTTCGGCGCCCAGTCATGCGCGCGCGCGATCAGGATCAGCCCGAGCAGCGCGCCCGCGACCCCCGCCAGCCGCACGCCGACCAGTACGAACCAGCGCCGCTGGGCCACCTTGTCAGCCTCGGTCATGGCCGAGCTACCATGTGTAACAAGTCCGGCACCACGGTCGCAACGACGTCTGCCCCCGCATCCGACAACTCATGCACGGCGTGATACCCCCATGCGACCCCGACCGCGCGCACCCCCGCCGCGCGTGCCATTGCCATGTCGAAGCTCGTATCGCCGATCATCGCCGTCGTCTCTGCGGTCGCGCCCGCCTCGGCGATCGCCGCGAACAGCATCGCCGGATCGGGCTTCGACGGATGCCGGTCCGCGGTCTGAAGCGTTACGAATCGCTCGGTGATCCCATGCGCGGCAAGGATATGCGCGAGCCCGCGATCGGATTTCCCCGTCGCCACGCCCAGCAGCCAGCCGTCGTTCGCGAGCGTCGCGATCACCTCGGCGATCCCCTCGAACAACGGCTCGTCGGCCAGTTCGCCACTCGCCCGCATCGCGTGAAACGCATTCTTGTAGTCGGTGGCTAGCGACCGGTGCAGCGCGTCGTCCGCCTCAGGCAACAACACCTGCATCGCCTCGACGAGACTGAGGCCGACGATCCGCCGGATGGCCGCGCGCGGCGGCGGGACTAGGCCTGCGCTTTCGAACGCACGCTCACACGCGACGCAGATATTCGCCTGGCTGTCGACGAGCGTCCCGTCGCAATCGAACACGGCAAGACGGGTCATGAGGTTTTCCGGAAAGACATGGATGGCGTCGTAGATCACGGGGTGCGGAAGGGGAACGTCAAACCGGGGAAGCTAGAGGCAAGCGTTAGCGCAAAACCGCCAGACCCTTTTTCCCTGCGGACGCGGGGTCCAGCTAAATACCGACAGCGCCTTCGACTCCTGGACCCCCGCCTTCGCGGGGGAACGGTCTGTGCTGATAAGCTGCATCCAACCAATTACCCCACCCCGGCGAAGGCCGGGGCCCAATTGGGGGAGGTCGCTAATGGAGGACGCGCCCGGTTACTTTGGCTTTCCCAATTGGGCCCCGGCCTCCGCCGGGGTGGTGCGATGTGTGAGGGGCAACCTCCAACGCACTCCACTCATCGCTGCCTCCGGGGTCGCTCCCTCTCCCTCGGGGGAGAGGGAAGGGGCCCGCGGCCATTTGGCCGTGGGAAGGGTAAGGGCACGCGTTAGGCGGCAGCCATCAACTATCGAGTCCCAGGCCCACTCCGAGGCCCCGGCTTCCCAGCGCCACCCGGACGGCTCCGCGGCCCAGGTTTGGCCCCTTCGACCCGCGGCCCACTCCGCGGTGCCCCAAACTTGGACCCAGCCCCGGTCCGGGGCGCACCCGTCTTCGGCGCAGGCTTGCCCTTCGCCTTCTCCTCGACAACCCCACGCCCACGCCGCTCACCCTTACGCTCTTTCCGAACAGCCTTCGCATGAGCCTTCGCCCGCGATTTCATCTGCTCGCGCGTCGGCGCGGTCTTCTCGTCGAGTACCAGGTCATCGCCGAGCTTCTCCTCGAAGCCCAACTGCTTCAGGCTTTCGGCGAAATGCGTCGGCAGCTCGGCAGTCACGTCGATCGACCCGCCATCCGGATGATCCACCTTGATGCGCCGCGCATGCAGATGCATCTTTCGCGAGATCCCACCGGTCAGGAACGCCGCCGCGCCGCCATACTTGCCGTCGCCGACGATCGGATGACCGATCGCCGCCATGTGCACGCGCAACTGGTGCGTGCGCCCCGTGAACGGCTGCAACTCGACCCACGCCGCGCGGTTGCCGGCATGCTCGATCACCCGGTAGCGGGTGCGGGCAGGCGCGCCCTCGGCTTCGTCGACATGCATCTTCTCGCCGCCGGTGCCGGGCTGCTTCGCGATAGGCAGCTCGATCATGCCGTCCTCGATCGACGGCACGTCGACCACCAGCGCCCAGTAGACTTTTCGCGCGGTCCGGCCCGAGAATGCCTTCGCAAAGAACGCCGCCGCGCGCGACGTGCGCGCCACCAGCAAAGCTCCGGAGGTATCCTTGTCGAGCCGGTGGACCAGCTTCGGCCGACCCTCATTGTCGTACTGGAGCGCATCGAGCAGCCCGTCGACATGCTGCGTCGTCTTGGTGCCGCCCTGCGTGGCGAGGCCCGGCGGCTTGTTCAGCACGAACGCCTGGAAATCCTTGTGGATGACCATGCCCTGCGCGAGCTCGGTCTCCTCGTCCGACAGGATCACGCGTTCGCGGACGCGCTTGGGCTTGTCCACGTCGGCGCTGGCCTTGTCGGCCTCGGGCGGCGGCACGCGCAGCATCTGGCCCGCCGCGATCCGGTCGCCCGGGGTCGCGCGCGCGCCGTCGACGCGGAGTTGCCCGGTGCGCGCCCACATCGCTACCGTCGTGTAGCTCGTGTCGGGCAGATGCCGCTTGAACCACCGGTCGAGCCGGATGCCGTCGTCGTCGAACCCGACGTTGAACTCGCGGAAACCCATATCGCTATCGCTTTTGCCCGCAGTCATGCGACGGCCCTTACTGCGGAGAGACCCGCGAACAACGCGGCGACCGAACCGATCACCGACACCAAAACATAGCCGAACGCGACGCCGATCGCGCCCCGCTCGATCATCGTGACGACGTCCAGCGAAAAGCTCGAGAACGTCGTGAATCCCCCCAATACGCCCACGCCGAGCAGCAAACGCCAGGTCTCCGGCGCATTGGTCCTCGTCAGCACGCCGACCAGGACGCCCATCAGCAAGCCGCCGACGATATTCACGGCCAGCGTACCAAAGGGATAGTCGGGGCCGAGCAGCGGCAGCATCGCGCGGCCAGTCAGATAGCGCGCGCCGGAACCGACCGCACCACCGACCATGACATAGAGAAGGGGAAGCATCTCCGCGCCCTAGCGCGAATCGGGCAAAACGGAAAGGTGCGGTTCGGGGGAGGGGGATACGTCCCTGCGCACGCCTTGTTTCCCCGCGAAGGCGGGGACCCAGACTGGGCTCCCGCCTTTGCGGGAGAACAAGAGAGGGTGGGGTAACGCCACTCCAACACACCGTCACCCCGGCGAAGGCCGGGGCCCAGTTGGCAAGGTCGCAGTAATAAAGGGCCGCGCTCGGTTAGCAACGTCCCCCAACTGGGCCCCGGTCTCCGCCGGGGTGGTGACCCTTGGCTGGCGAACTCACCGCCCGGCGTTGGACACCATATCCACATCGCTCCCACCGCCAGCCCGCGCGGTCACATACACCACATAAGCGTCGTTCCCCCGGACCCCGCCCAGAACATGCTGCTTGCCGTCGGTACTATGCCCAGCCGAATACCCCGCAGCGCGCGCCTTCGTGAAATACCAGTCGAGCATCTTCTGCATCGGTGCCGCGCTCGCAAAACTCACCACGCGCAGCCGGCACCCGTCGCGATCCGCCCCCGCAGCCTCGGTCAGCCGCGCCCCCGGATACAGCGGCAGGTCCACCGGCAATCGGTTCGCCCACCCCGCCGAATAGCCGATCTTCTGCGCACAGGCCCCAGCATCCGGCGTCTTCTGCCGCTCCGCCAGCGCGCCCAGCGTCAGCGCGCCGTTCGCCGACTTGCACTCAGGGCAATCGTTCGACGGCGCCGGCGCGCGCTGCAACGTCTTCGGGTCGACCGGATCGGCCTTCAGCGGACCCTCGGGCGGTACCGCGCCGTCCTCCGGTCGCGTCGGCGGCCGCACCGCATCGGTGTTGGACGATTGCATCAGCCTTGGATCGACCATGATCTGCCCGGCCAGCGCCGACGTCAGCGCCGGATCACGCACCGCGCCATTGGTTAGCTCGGCATCGAGGCTGTTGAGATCCTGCTGGTCGGTCGAGGACCGGTTGCAGGCGACCAGCGCGAGCGGGAGGAGCAGGGCGGAGCGCAGGGGGAAAGTCATCACCCGCATCCTATGCGCGAAAGACGGTGAAGAAAGCGTTTTCCGCCTGCCCGAGTCCCCGAGCAACGACCGATCTTGCCCGAACCGCTGCGACTCGCCATGTTCGCTACATGCTGAACATCGTCTCGATCCTCATCGGCCTCGTCACCCTGGTGCTTGGCCTCGTCGCCTTCATTCCGCTGCTCGGCTGGATGAACTGGCTCGTCATCCCGATCGGGATCGTCGGCGCTGCGGTTGGTGCGCTTTCGTCGAGCAGCGGCGGGCGCAACCTCAACATCGTCCTGATCATTATCTTCGCACTCCGCCTGAGTCTGGGCGGCGGCATCATCTGACGCGAAAAGGACCCGGCGTTTCCACCGGGCCCTTTCGAAGTATGCTAGCCTAAGCTCAACGGCAGCGCACGTTGCCCCGGTCGATCGACGATCCCAGTACCGCGCCACCGCCCGCACCGATCAGCGTGCCGAGCAGCTGCGAACCGCCGCCCGCAATGATGTTGCCGAGCGCACCGCCGGCCAGACCACCGACGATTAGTCCCGTCGTCCCGTCGTTGCGGCGGCAGTAATAGCGGCCGTTGCCGCCGCGATAGATGCGGTCGTTCCGGCCCAGGCGACGCTCCTGGTAATACCGTCCGTCACGGTAATAGCGGTCGGCGAAATAGCCGCGCTGGCCGCGTTCGTAGCGATTATAGTCGTAGCCGCGATATTGCTGCCAGTTGTTGTTGCGCCCATTGTCGCGGCGGATATCGCGAATGTCCCCGCGGCGGTCCTGGCGCGCATCACGCACCTCGTCACGATATTCGCGGCGGGCATCGCGCACGTCGCCCCGCGAATCCGCATTGCGGACGTCGCGGCGATAGTCGCGCTGCGCGTCGCGAACCTGGTCGTTATATTCGCGGTTGGCGCCCCGCACGGTCGATTGCGCGCCGACGGGAATTGCACCGAACGCGGTGGCGGCAAGGGCTGCCGACAGGATGGCAATACGCATGATCTCTCTCCCAAATGCTGTGCATACAGAACGGCCGGCCGATGCGCGGGTTGCGTGAACCGCAAACTACGTCGCATTCAGCCGGCCGACAGGTCGTTGAGATCAGGCGCTTTTAGGCGGCCAGATTATGCTCCAGCGTGATTTCGGCGTTGAGCACCTTCGACACCGGGCAGTTCGCCTTGGCGTCCGCGGCGATCGCCTCGAACTCGTCCTTCGAGATGCCGTCGACCTTGGCATTCAGCGTCAGCGCCGACTTGGTGATCTTGAAGCCGTCGCCGTCCTTGTCGAGCGTCACCTTCGCCGACGTCTCGAGCGTACCCGCCTCATAGCCCTTGCCGGCGAGCGCGAAGCTCAGCGCCATCGTGAAGCACGACGCATGCGCCGCTGCGATCAGCTCCTCGGGATTGGTGCCGGGCTCGTTCTCGAACCGCGTGTTGAAGCCGTAGGGGCTGTCGGAAAGCACGCCCGACTGCGTCGAGACATGGCCCTTGCCGCTCTTGCCGAGGCCTTCATATTTTGCCGAACCGCTGCGTGTGGTCATCGTTTTGATCCTTTGTTTGGACGGGGAGAAGGGGGCGGGACAAGAAAAAAGGCGCCGTGGTTTCCCACGACGCCCTTCCACAACGCATGACTACCGAAATAGCGGCGTATGTTTTTTAGCGGCAACGACGGTTGTTGCTGCCACCCTTGTCGATCGCACGGCCGGCGAGCGCGCCTGCTGCTGCGCCACCGAGCGTGCCGAGCGTACGGTCGCCGCGCGTGTCGATCGTGCGGCCGAGCAGCGCGCCGCCGACGCCGCCGATGATCGTGCCGGTCGTGCCGTTGTTCTTCTTGCAGTAGGTGCGGCCGTCGCGCCCGCGCCATTCGCGGCGATCGCGCGCATCTGCGGCCGAAACCGGGATCAGGACGGTCGGCAGAACCATCGCGCTGCAGCCGAGGGCGAGAATGAGTTTACGCATGTTTGAACTCCCTAGTGATTTGATCTGCTGGTGTAACGATGTGACCATAGCGCCGGTTGCATGAACTAAAAACAACACCGCGTTCATCTTCGTGCAGTGCAGAGTTGGTCCATTTTGATGCGGCCGACTTCGGCAGGGGGTGCGGGGTGACGCGACCGGGGCCGTCTGGCTTTGGGGTCTGCCGCGCTTTACGGTTGTCGACGCGCCGGTTACGCCGCGGCGATGCTGCCCGTCCCGCTCCCCGTCGAGATCCTGCCCGTTGCCGCGCCGTGGTTCGACCTCGCCGGGCTGGCGGTGTTCGCAGCCTCTGGCGCGCTCGCGGCGGCCAAGCGCGGCCAGACCTTCGTGACGCTCGTGTTCTTCGGGCTGATCACCGGCGTCGGCGGCGGTACGGTGCGCGACCTGCTGATCGGTGCGCCGGTGTTCTGGGTGCACGATGCGCGCGCGGCGAGCGTGTGCCTCGGCATGGCGCTGTTGATCTGGGTGACGCCCGAGCGCTGGTGGAAGGGCGAGGCGCTCGGCTGGTTCGACGCGGTCGGGCTGGCGGCGTACGCGGTGTACGGCGCGGCCAAGGCGCTGGGCTACGGCGTGCCCCCGGTCCCCGCGGCGCTGATGGGGGTGATGACCGCGTGCGTCGGCGGCATCATCCGCGATGTGCTGGCGGGCGAGCCGTCGATCCTGATGCGACCTGAGCTGTACGTGACCGCGGCGGCGCTAGCGGCGGCGAGTTATGTCGGGCTGGTGTTGCTGGGGGTGCCGCTGGCATGGGCGGCGGTGATTGCGGCGAGTGCTGGGTTCACGCTGCGCGCCGCGGCGATCCGCTTCCATCTGGCGCTGCCGGCGTATGGCGGGCGGCGCTAGCCTCTGCCCCTCAGCTATGTGTCCCCGCGAAGGCGGGGACCCAGTCTGGGCTCCCGCCTTCGCGGGAGAACAAGGAAGGGAGGGCGGTCGGTTGGGCTTGAACTGGCTATTCAATCCTACTCGTCGCCATCTTGCGCGATCGCTCGATACTTGCTCGACGATGGAAGCACCTCCCAAGCACCGCCACCACCCCGGCGAAGGCCGGGGCCCAATTGGGGGACGTTGCCAACGACGGACTGCGCTACGTTACTATAACCTCGCCAATTGGGCCCCGGCCTCCGCCGGGGTGGTGCGAGTGTTCGCGTGCGCCTTCTACAATGAGGCGCGGAAGCATCACCCCCGCACAACCCCAACATCCGCAAACCGCCGCGGTTCGACCGGCGGCGTCGAAGGTTCGGCCAACGTGCATTGCCAGTGCCCGACGTCGATCCACTGGCCGTTCTTGTAACCCACCTCGCGGTACACCCCCGCCCGCCGAAACCCGACCGCCTCATGCAGCTTGATCGACGAGTCGTTCGGCAACGCGATCGCGCCGATCGCCTGCGTAAACCCCTGAGCCCGCAGCGTATCGATCAGCGCCTCGTACAACAGCCGCCCCGCGCCCTGCCGCTGCGCCGCGTCCGCGACATACACCGTGGTCTCGCACGCGAACCGGTACGCCTCGCGCTTGTGGAATGCCGCGGCATAGGCGAACGCCAGCACGCCACCCTCGGGCCCGATCGTCGCGACCAGCCAAGGGTACAGCCCGTCCGACGCCGCCATCCGCGCGCGCATCTGTCTCGCGTCGGGCACTTCGGTTTCGAACGATACCGTCCCGACCAGCACGTGTGGCGCATAGATCGCCGCGATCGATGCGGCATCCTCGGGCCGCGCCGCGCGTATCACGATCCCGCCCCCGTTACCGGACGCTGCCTGAGACGCGGCGACCATCAGAACCCGATCCGGGCCAGCAACAGGTCGAGCAGTTTCGCATCGTCGAGCCCGGACGCCGTCGGCCCCATCCCGCCGCACTCGAGGCAGCGCGCCTGAATCGAGCCCGAGGTTGCCAGCCGCTTCATGTCGCCGACCGCACGCGCGAGCATCTGGCGCCGATCCGCCGCGACATGCGCGAACGCATCGCCGCCGCCTGCATCGTCGTCGGCACCATCCTTCCCGAAATCCTGCGCGATCGTCGCGAGGAAGCCCGGCTTCTTCTCCAGATACTCGGCGTGGACCTTGGCCGGATCGAGCTTGGCGCGCCTGGCGGCCTCGTCGATCGCATCCTTGAGCGTCCCGAACCGGTCGACCAGGCCGATCTGCCGCGCGGTGCCGCCATCCCAGACGCGACCCTGGCCGATCGCGTCGACTCGTGCCGGCGTCATCTTCCGCGACGCAGCGACCCGGGCGACGAACTCGCGATAGCCGTTCTCGATGCCGGCCTGCGCGATCGCGTCGAACATCGGCGTGGTGCCGCCGGTGATGTCGGGCTGGCCCGACAGCGGCGTCGTCTTCACGCCGTCGCTGGTCACGCCGATCTTGGCGAGGGCGTTCTCGAACGTCGGCAGCACACCGAAGATTCCGATCGAGCCGGTGATCGTGCTCGGCTCGGCGAAGATCACGTCCGCCGGGGTCGATACCCAATAGCCGCCGCTCGCCGCCAGGCCGCCCATCGACACGACCACCGGCAGCTTCTGCCGCTTGGCCTCCAGGATCGCGAGCCGGATCTGTTCCGACGCCAGCACCGAACCGCCGGGCGAATCGACGCGCACCACGAGGGCCTTGAGGGTCTTCTTGGCGAGCCCGTCGAGCACCGCCTTCTCGATCGTCTTGCCGGCCGCCTTGCCGAGGCCGCTCTCGCCGTCGACGATCTCGCCGGCGATCGTCAGCACGCCGATCGCGTCACCTGCGGTCGGGAGCGGGTTCGCCTTCACCCAGGCGTCGTATTTGATGGCCGTGTAATTGCCCGCCGGCTTGTCGTCGTCGCTACCGGCGATTTCGGCGACGCGCCGGCCGAATGCGGTCCGGTCGCCGAGCTTGTCGACGATCCCGGCGCGCAGATTGGCCTCAGCGATGTTGCCGTTCGCCGCCACGATGATCTTGTCGGGGGCGCTCATGAACTGCGCGATCTGTGCTTTGGGTCGCGCCTTGGCGATCGCCTCGCGCCACTGGCCGAACAGCGTGCCGTACAGCGCGATGCTCGCGGCCTTTGCGTCCTCGCTCTGGTCGGCGCGTATATAGGGTTCGACGAACGACTTGTAGCGACCGACGCGGTAGACGTGCGCGTTGACGCCGAGCTTGTCGATCAAGCCTTTGTAATACAGCTGGTTTCCGCCCGGGCCCATGAAGATCGTGCCGCCCATCGGGTTAACCCAGATCTCGCTAGCATTCGCGGCCAGACGGTAACCGCCATCGGTATACGCAGTCGCATAGGCGAGCACCGGCTTGCCGCTCGCGCGCACCCGCGCCAGCGCGTCGCCGACTTCGCCGAGCGCTGCGGGATAGGCGCCGCTGAAGCTGTCGAGATCGAGCACCACCACCTTCACCCGCGCATCGGTGCGCGCGGTGTCGATCGAGCGGACCACGTCGCGCAGGCGGAACTGCCGGGTCCGGCTCTGCCCGGACAGCGCCGCAAACGCGGCCTGTTCCTCGGGCTGCTCGACGATCGAGCCGTTGAGGTCGAGCACCAGCGCGCCGTCCTTGATCGCCTTGGTCCCCGGCCGCGCATTGAGCGCCGCGAAGATCAGCCCGAAGAACAACAGCATCGCGATCAGGACGAGCGCATCCTTGATCGCCACGAGGAACTTCCACACGCCCCGGACGAGCCGCCATTTCCGCCGCGGAGGGCGGGTCGGATCGACATAGGATGGGGCGTAGGACGGTGCTGCGGTATCGGTCATGGGAGGAAGAGCTAGAGCATGCGCGGACGGAGGTAAATGGCCTGTGTTACCGTGCCAATACAGGAGGCGTGTCAGCCGGTACATCTACCCCACCGTCACGCGATCCCCCTTCCGCTTGCGGGAGGGGTTAGGGGAGGGGAGTCCCACGAATGCCCCGCATAGGAAAGCCCCTCCCCCGACCCCTCCCGCAAGCGGAAGGGGAGCAGAAGGGGAGAGCCACTCTGCTTCGTGTTCTCCTGCGAACGCAGGAGCCCAGGATACCAAGCGCCGCCCTTCGTTGCCCTGGACTCCTGCGTGCGCAGGAGAACGGCAGTGCGGTCCGGCAGTACCGATACGCCCCGTCAGCCACGATGCCCGAATACCACGCCCACCCGAAAAAATTTCACCCCCGGAACCTTTGACATGGGCCACCACCAGGCACATATGCCGTCCGTTGGCACTCGGGTCCCCTGAGTGCCAGAAATCTGTCACAATCCCAAAAGGACATGGATCCCATGAACTTTCGTCCATTGCATGATCGCGTGCTGGTGAAGCGCCTCGAAGCCGAAGAGAAGACGGCTGGCGGCATCATCATCCCCGACACCGCCAAGGAAAAGCCGCAGGAAGGCGAAGTCGTCGCCATCGGCACCGGCACCCGCGCCGAGAACGGCACGATCACCCCGCTCGACGTCAAGACCGGTGACAAGATCCTGTTCGGCAAATGGTCGGGCACCGAGGTCAAGGTCGACGGTGAGGACCTCCTCATCATGAAGGAATCGGACATCCTTGGTATCGTTGGCTGACGCCAACGGGCTCGGCATCGTCAGGTGTTACTGACGTGAACGGGCCAGGGAATGCTGGCAGCGAAACCCGCGCCAGCGTCTGCACTTTGTGAACTTCACTTTTTTGAAAGGGCAGCTGACATGGCTTCCAAGGACGTAAAATTCGGTCGTGACGCGCGTGAGCGCATCCTCCGCGGCGTCGATATCCTCGCCGACGCAGTCAAGGTGACCTTGGGCCCCAAGGGCCGCAACGTCGTCATCGACAAGAGCTTCGGCGCACCGCGCATCACCAAGGACGGCGTCACCGTCGCCAAGGAGATCGAGCTCAAGGACAAGTTCGAGAACATGGGTGCGCAGATGCTGCGCGAAGTGGCCTCGAAGACCAACGACATCGCCGGCGACGGCACGACCACCGCGACGGTCCTCGCTCAGGCGATCGTCCGTGAGGGCATGAAGTCGGTCGCAGCGGGCATGAACCCGATGGACCTGAAGCGCGGCATCGATCTCGCCGTCATCAAGGTCGTCGAGGACGTCAAGGCGCGTTCGAAGCCGGTTTCGGGTTCGAAGGAAGTGGCGCAGGTCGGCATCATCTCGGCTAACGGCGACCGTGAAGTCGGCGAGAAGATCGCCGAAGCCATGGAGAAGGTCGGCAAGGAAGGCGTGATCACCGTCGAGGAAGCGAAGGGTCTCGAATTCGAGCTCGACGTCGTCGAGGGCATGCAGTTCGACCGCGGCTATCTGTCGCCCTACTTCATCACCAACCCCGAGAAGATGTCGGTCGAGCTTCAGGATCCCTACATCCTGATCCACGAGAAGAAGCTGTCGAACCTGCAGGCGATGCTCCCGATCCTGGAAGCCGTCGTCCAGTCGGGTCGTCCGCTCCTGATCATTGCAGAAGACATCGAGGGTGAGGCTCTGGCCACGCTCGTCGTCAACAAGCTGCGCGGTGGCCTGAAGGTCGCAGCGGTCAAGGCACCGGGCTTCGGCGATCGTCGCAAGGCGATGCTCGAGGACATCGCGATCCTGACCAAGGGCGAGATGATCTCGGAAGACCTCGGCATCAAGCTCGAGACTGTCACGCTCGGCATGCTCGGCACTGCCAAGCGCGTCACGATCGACAAGGACAACACCGTCATCGTCGACGGTGCCGGCGATCACGACACGATCAAGGGCCGCACCGAAGCGATCCGCCAGCAGATCGAGAACACGACCAGCGACTACGACAAGGAGAAGCTCCAGGAGCGTCTCGCCAAGCTTGCCGGTGGCGTTGCCGTGATCAAGGTCGGCGGTTCTTCGGAAGTCGAAGTCAAGGAGCGCAAGGACCGCGTCGACGACGCGCTGCACGCAACCCGCGCAGCCGTCGAAGAAGGCATCGTCCCCGGTGGTGGTACGGCCCTTCTGTACGCGACCAAGGCCCTCGACGGCCTGACCGGCGCGAACGAGGACCAGACGCGCGGTATCGACATCGTCCGCAAGTCGCTGACCGCTCTGGTTCGCCAGATCGCGCAGAACGCAGGTCATGACGGTGCGGTTGTTTCGGGCAAGCTGCTCGACGGCAACGACACGTCGATCGGCTTCAACGCCGCGACCGACACGTACGAGAACCTCGTGGAAGCCGGCGTGATCGATCCGACCAAGGTCGTTCGCACCGCGCTGCAGAACGCAGCATCGGTCGCAGGCCTCCTGATCACGACCGAAGCGGCCGTGAGCGAGCTCGCCGAAGACAAGCCTGCCATGCCCATGGGCGGCGGCGGAATGGGCGGCATGGGCGGCATGGACTTCTGATCTTGGACCGGGCCAGCGAAGGCTGGCCCGGACACAAGATCAGAACGGCCGGCGGGCTGGCGGCGAAGCCACCAGTCCCGTCCGACGAAAGGGCCGGCTTCGCCGGTCCTCCGTTCCGAACACCGACCAAAGCAAAGGGCCGGGGAGCAATCCCCGGCCCTTTGTTTGTCCGCGCGAAAGGTATACCCTGCTGCATATGGCCGCAGTCCGTCTTGATCCCGCCTATCGCCGAGTCGAAGTCGACGAATTCCTCGACATGGATTTCGGCGGCGCGAAGGCCGAACTCGAAGACGGCCTGATCTACATGATGGCGGGTGGAAACGAGGTTCACGCCCGTATTGCCGCCAATCTTCTGGCATATTTCCACCCCAAACTCCGAGGCACAGGCTGCCGCTCCTACGGCTCAGACTTCGCTACCCGCACCGGCGAGCGGTCGGTACGATTCCCTGACCTCAGCATCTACTGCAACAACCCGTCCGCACCCGGTAATGACCGCAAGAAGCTTCTCGGCGACCCTCAGGTCGTCTTCGAAGTCCTGTCGCCGTCGACATCCTCCTACGACCAGAAGGTCAAGCTCGAGGAGTATCGCGAGCTCGACGGTACCCGCGAGATCATCCTCGTCGACCCGACCGACGAGCGCATTCGCCTCGTCCGGCGCACCCCGGGCGGCGGTTGGACCGACGACTGGCTCCCGGATCGAGCGGACCTGCGCATCCCCTCGCTCGACCTCACCATCCCGCATGACGAGATCTTCGCCCGCGACTGATCGCGTACACGCGCGTTGAGCCTCTCAAAAGGAGACCAACGATGAAGCTCTATTACTCCCCCGGCGCGTGCAGCCTCGCCGACCACATCGCTCTCCACGAAGCCGGTCTGTCGTTCGAGCATGAGCGCGTCGATCTCAAGACCGGCCGCACCGAGCAGACGGCGACTATGCCACGATCAATCCCAAGGGCTATGTCCCCGCGCTGACGCTAGACAGCGGCGAGACGCTCAGCGAGAACATCGCGATCCTCGACTGGATCGCGCAGCAGGCGCCGCAACTCGCGCCCGGCGGCGTAATGGGTCGCACGCACCTGCTGGAAGCGCTGGCCTATATTTCGACCGAAATCCACAAGGGCTTCAAGCCGTTCTTCTCCGGCGCCTCGGACGACGACAAGGCGAAGGCCAGCGCGACGATCGTCAAGCGGCTCGGCTATCTGGCCGATACGATGGCCGGCGACTATGTGTTCGGTCCGGATCCGAGCGTCGCCGACTGCTATCTGTTCGTGATGCTGCTCTGGGCAGGCAAGAGCCATCTCGACGTGCCGCAGCCTCTGGTCGCACTCCGCGAACGGATAATGATTCGCCCGGCGGTCCAGACCGCGATGCGCCACGAGGGTCTGGTCTGACCGCGTCATACCGTTGGCCCGTACGGCATCTGTCCCCCTGATACTCGGAAGGTGCAAGCAGTGCGTGATCGCGCTACGATAACCCCATGACCGCCGGACGCATCGAACAGCTGACCGAAGCACAATGCGCTTGCCTGCGGCTCGTGCTGACGCATCACAATTCCAAGGAGATCGCGGCCATCTTCGGCGTGTCGCCGTCGGCGATCGACAAGCGCATCGAGCGGGCGATCCAGATCCTCGGGGTCGGCACGCGGTTCGAGGCTGCCCGCCGTCTCCAGGACCACGAACGTCTTCGCGATCATGTGCCCGGGGCGGACAGCCTTGGCGTCCGCGTTAGCGGTAGCAACAGCGGCCTGGACGGTGGCGAAGACGGTGCGCTGCTGACGCGAGAGCGCGCACCGCCGCCGCGCGCGATCCAGCCGCCTCCCCGCAGCCTGGCGGACGATCGCGAGCCGGGCGAGGCGACGGTTTCGACATACGAACGGCTACCATCCGAACCAATCGACGTTCCCAACCCCCCGTCGAATCGCCCAGAGATCGGGCAGATCGAGCCGTGGGGGCTTGTTCGCCGCTTCCTGGGATTGAACCAGCGCAGCGGATCGGTGGGTGTCGCCCGCAACCGGGTTTCGGTAGGCGACAGGCTAGTTCGACTGATCGGTCTCGTGGGCCTGATCGCCGTCACCACGATGGCGCTCGTGAACATGGCGATGACGTTGACCAGCCTGTTGCGATCGAACCGCGATCGCGGCGCTCCCATACACGGCACCGCGCCAACGGTGCCAACGGGGAGAATTTCGATGTTGAAGCAACGGCGCGAAGCGACCGACAAGGTCACGACCGATTTCCTGAAGGCTGAGGCCGCGGTCGACCAGGCGGCGCTGCTCGCGGCATCGTGCGTCTCCACGCTGCTGCAACAGCGCATCGCCGCCAACCTGCCGGTCGGCACCGGCGCCGCCGCGCTGCAGATGGTGTCGCAGGCATCGCTCGACATCATCAACGCACGCCAGCGCTTCGTCGACGCGCACCGTGCGCTGGTCGAGGTGCGCGCAGAGATCGGGCTGGGCCAGTTCTACGGCTACGGCGATACCGCCGAATGCCCGCCGAACGAAGGGGCATTGCGTGTCGAGGCGCCCGTTCGCCTTGCAGCCGTGGCCTGAACGGGCCGGTTTCGGTCTTGCTTCGGGGGGTAGAGTTGGATCGGGTCTGGTTGTTCTACGCAATACAGCTGGCGGCGTCCGGCTATGCGATCCTGCGCGGTGGTGCGCCGGAGCGGCTGACCGGACTGGCGCTGCTGCTCGCAGCAGCGTCGACCGGGATTGTCCAGCGCCACGTTTCGCTCCTGTTTTCAGGGTTGGAACTTGGCGTGATGATCGTCGACCTGGTCCTGCTCGCGGTGATGGTCGCGATCACGCTCAAGGCTGATCGTTTCTGGCCGGCCTGGGCCACGGCGCTTCACGCGCTGGGGACCGGGGCGCATCTGGCCAGGGCGATCAGTCCCGACGTGATCCGGCTCGTCTACGCATTTCTCTCCGCCGCCTGGAGCTATCCCATCGTCCTGCTTCTCGTGATCGGGACGGTCAGGCACTCGCGGCGAATCCGGGCTCGTGGCTGGGATCTCGACTGGAGTCGTCAGGACCCGACGATCCGCTGAAGCCTATTCGGAAGACGTCCATGAATTACGCGCTTTCCCTATCAACTCCCGTCGGGTCGACCATCACCGCCAAGCGCGGCGTGCTCCCCGTCATCTCGGATCCGGTATTGATCGACGTTGCCAAGCGGCTCTACGCCTTGCGGAAGATCCGCGACCAGATTCTCGGGGACGCGCTGTTTTCCGAGCCCGCCTGGGACATTCTGCTCGACCTGTTCATTTCGGATCACGAGTGCCGACAGCTGAGCGTTTCCGCGGTCTGCATCGGCGCGCGTGCGCCATCGGCGACGGCGTTGCGCTATCTGACGATGCTGCAGGAGGCCGGGCTGGTCGAACGCACCCGCGACGAACGCGACGGCCGCCGCTCGCACGTCCAGCTCACGACGCTCGGGAGACGGCGCATGGCGAGCCTGCTGGCGCGCATGACCGACGAATGAGGAGCGCGTTCGCCGAGAGGCGTTGCCTATGCGATCGTGCAGCTGATTCTTCGACCGCATGACCGAAAAGGCCGGGTCGGTTCACCGCCGACGCTGGTCGTTCACGCTAGGAGATTGCGTGCGCGATCTGCCAGGCGTTCCACTGCCGCCCCGTGTATTCCCGGCGCTGACGTCAACACGCCGAACGCCTGCGGGCGGGGTTTGTTGAAGACCAGCGGCGCCCCCAGCGCGTCACTCACCACCGCGCCCGCTTCGCTCGCGACAAGGATCGCGGCGGCGATGTCCCATTCGTTGCCCCAGCGGAGCGTGGCGACAAGGTCGGCTTCGTCGGCGGCGACCATCGCGATGCGGAGCGCGATCGAGTTGGGCTTGTGGACCATGACGAGGTCGCGGTCGGCTTTGGGGAGGGCATCGACAGGCGTCCGGCTGCCCGTGAAGTCGGTGCGGTTGCCGACCTGGAGCGGCACGCCGTTGCGGGTGGCGCCCTGGCCTGCGAGGGCTTGCCAGTGTTCGCCACGCGAGGGGGCGTCGAGAATGCCGATCACCGAGCGGCCACGGTCGACCAGCGCGACCGAGACGCACCAGCCGGGCCTTGCGCGGATATAATCGCGCGTGCCGTCGATCGGGTCGACCACCCAGAGCAGGTCGTGGGCGAGGCGATCGGCGTTGTCGGCGGTTTCCTCGGACAGCCAGCCGGCTTCGGGGAGCAGCGTCGACAGCCGCGCCTTGAGCATCCGGTCGATCGCGATGTCGAGTTCGCAGACCGGGCTGCCGGGGGTCTTTTCCCAACGCTGGAAATCGGTGTCGAAGCGGTCGTGCGCCATCGCGCCCGCCTCCATGGCAATCTTCGCAACCGCGTCAGCCATCGCGCGCAGCCATGCCGGCGACCGTTCCGGCCCGCGATACCGGTCAGCCACTCGCCACCGTCATGCCCTCCACGCGGAGAGTCGGCACGTTCACGCCGTAGCGGAATTCCAGGTCGTTGGCGGGGGTCATCGCGAGGAACATGTCCTTGACGTTGCCGGCGATCGTGAACTCGGCGACCGGCGTGGTGATCTGGCCGTTCTCGATGCGGAAGCCCGCTGCGCCACGACTGTAATCGCCGGTCACGCCGTTCGCGCCGCCGCCCATCAGTTCGGTGACGTACACGCCGGATTCTATGTCGGCGATCAGCGTTTCGAGGGGTACGTGGCCCGGTTCCATGAAGACGTTGCTGGTCGATACGCCGGGCCCGCCGCCGACACCGCGGGCGGCGTGGCCGGTCGGTTCGAGGCCGAGCTGCCTCGCGGAAGCTGAGTCGAGCAGCCAGCGTTCGAGCATGCCGTCCTCGATGATGTCGCTCGGCGAGACGGGCAGGCCTTCGCCGTCGAACGGACGCGAGCGCAGACCGTGCGGGCGGTGCGGATCGTCGCGAATGGTGATGCCGTGCGCGAACACCTGATTGCCGAGCGAATCGAGCAGGAAGCTCGTCTTCCGCGTGATCGCCTGGCCGGAGATCGCGCCGAGCATGTGGCCTACGAGCGAGGCGCCGACGCGGCGGTCGTAGACGATCGTGGTTGGCCCGCTGACGAGACGGCCGGGGTTGAGGCGGGCGACCGCTTGTTCGCCGGCCCGGCGGCCGATCGCGTCGGGCGCTTCGAGATGCGCGCGGAGACGGGCGCTGCTGTGCGCGTAGTCGCGTTGCATGTTCCCGCCTTCGCCTGCGAGCACGCTGGCCGAGACGCCGTAGCCGGTCGCGGCATAGGCGCCGGCGAAACCGTGGCTGGTCGCGAGTGCCCAGACGCTGCGCGAGGCGCTGGCGCCGCCGCCTTCGCTGTTCGAGACGCCGGTGACAGCGCGGGCTGCATCTTCGGCTTCGAGCGCTGCGTCGCGGAGTTGCTCGGGGCTGGCTTCGCCGCCGTCGTCGAGGCCGAGCATGGGGATGATGCCGTGGAGCAAGCGGTCGGCGGGGGCGAGGCCGGCCCAGGGATCTTCCGGCGCCTCGCGCGCCATCGCCACCGCGCGTTCGACGAGCGCGTCCATCGCAGTGGTCGACAGGTCGGAGGTGGAGACGCTGGCGGAGCGCTGGCCGACGAAGACGCGCAGGCCCAGATCCTCGCTCTCGGAGCGGCCGATATCCTCGAGCTTGCCGAGGCGGATCGACACGTCGAGCGCGGCATCGGCGGCAAAGACCGCGTCGGCGGCGTCGGCGCCCGCCGCCCTCGCGCGCTGGACGATGTCGTGGGCGCGGTCGCGGGCTTGGTCTGGGGTCAGCATAGCAGCGAGTTAGGGATGCAGGCTCGTGCCGACAACCACGCAGGCGAGGAACATGAGCAGTCCTGCGAAACGGTTCGCGCGGAAGCGAGCGAGTGCGGCGGTGCCGGCGCCCTCGTGCGTGTCGGGTTTGAGCGTGACGACCTGCCAGGCGAGGTGGAGCGCGACGGGCACGAGCGCGGCGACCGCGAGAGGATCGGGGCGGATCTGCCAGAAGGCTGTGGCCCATAGCGCGACGGCAGCGACGTAGAAGGCACCGACTCCGGTCTCTACGTGCGCGCCCATGCGGAGCGCGGACGAACGGATTCCGATCATCGCATCGTCCTCGCGGTCCTGCAGCGCATAGATCGTATCGTAGCCGATCACCCACGCGATCGAGCCTGTGTAGAGCAGCCACATCGGCGTATCGAGTGCGCCGGCGATATCGCTCCAGCCGACCAGCAAGGCCCAGGAGAAGACGATGCCGAGCCATGCCTGCGGCCACCAGGTGATGCGCTTCATAAAGGGGTAGGCGGCGACGGGGGCGAGGCTCGCGAGCGCGACGATCGCGGCGAAGGGGGTGAGCTGGAGGAGGACGACGAGCCCGATCAGACAGAGCGCGACGAGCCAGATCCAGGCGAGCTTGATCGAGACGAGCCCGCTCGGGATCGGCCGGGCGCGGGTGCGCGCGACCTGCGCGTCGAGGTCGCGGTCGACGATGTCGTTGAACACGCAGCCGGCGCCGCGCATCGCGATGCTGCCGAGGAGGAGCCAGAGGATCAGGTCCCAGCGCTCGACCGCGCCACCGGCAAGCGCGACGCCCCACGCGCCGGGCCAGAACAGCAGCCACCAGCCGATCGGGCGGTCGAAGCGGGCGAGAAGCGCAAGGCCGCGTAGGGGCGGCGGGAGGCGACCGACCAGCCCGCGGTGTTCGCTGTCGGGGACGATTTCCGCGTGGCTCGGCTTGGTCTGCATGGCGGAGGCGTAGGAAGACGG
Organism: Sphingomonas sp. 4RDLI-65; assembly: GCF_049472435.1. NCBI lineage: Bacteria > Pseudomonadati > Pseudomonadota > Alphaproteobacteria > Sphingomonadales > Sphingomonadaceae > Sphingomonas > Sphingomonas sp. 4RDLI-65. Next base: position 341,938 of record NZ_JBCEBT010000004.1, read on the forward strand.
GGTTTGGCGCGCAAGCCTTTGCCGGCTAAGGTCGAGGGAGTGGCGCGTTCGGACCCTCTCGCATGATCGGCCTTTCGGTGGCGGTCGGCCGCTTCGTCGAGGCGTTGTTCTGGGGAATTTTCCGTGTCGCCGGCGCGGTTTCGGGCGTGTTGATCCTTGGCGTCGTGGTTTTGGTTGTTGCGTGGGTGGTTGCGCGAAAAATGTGGATGCGGCGGAAACGTTGAACGCCGCTTCCCGGAGAGGCCCCTCCTAAAATCCTCCCCGGCACGGGGAGGGGGACCGTTCGCCTTGGCGAAGGGTGGAGGGGGATCACCGCGAGCGTTCCGCTGGTAGCGGAGAGCCTCGCAAGTGCCGCTTCTGTTAACGCCCCGGACGCCGCCGTTACTTTCGCCGAAGCCCCCCTCCACCAGCTGCGCTGGTCCCCCTCCCCGTGCCGGGGAGGATTTGCTAGAGGCTAGTTATGCCCGCAACTCCCGCCTGGCCGCCGCAGTCCACGCCGCGCCTCTTCGTCGATGCAACGCTCGCACCGGGGCCTCTCCACATCGATGGTCCCGCCGCGCATTACCTCGTCGGGGTGATGCGGATGAAGATCGGCGATCCGGTGAAGCTGTTCGACGATCGCACTGGCGAATGGCTTGGCGTCGCGTCGAGCGTCGGCAAGCGTGACCTCGTGCTCGACGTCACCGAACTGCTGCGGCCGCGCGAGGACGTGCCCGACCTGTGGTTGTGTGCCGCCCCACTCAAGAAGGGCCGGGTCGACTGGATGGCGGAGAAAGCCTGCGAGCTTGGCGTCGCGCGGCTGCAACCCGTTGTCACGCGGCGAACGATCGTCGACAAGCCCAACACCGAGCGGCTGCGTACGCAGATGATCGAGGCGGCCGAGCAATGCGGGCGCACCGCGCTGCCCGAGGTGACCGAGCCGGTGAAGCTTGCCGCACTACTTCGCGATTGGCCCGAAGATCGCGCGCTGTTCTTTGCCGACGAGACCGGCGGCGCGCCCGCTCTTGAAGCGATGCGCGCGCGGCCCGGTCCGGCGGCGATCCTGATCGGGCCCGAAGGCGGCTTCGACGCGGACGAGCGCGAGGCGATCCGCAATCATCCCCAGGCCATCGGTATCGGCCTCGGCCCCCGCATCCTGCGCGCGGAAACCGCGGCGGGTGCCGCGGTCGCCTTGTGGATGGCGGCGGCCGGCGATTGGCACACGTCCTGACGGGCACGCGTGACATTGATACCGATTGGTCCGAATCCCCTCTAGCACCCTCGTTCATCGGCGCGTAAGGCGCGGCGATGACGACGATTCCCGCTCCGAAAAAGACCAGCCCGACGATCGAGTCGCGCGACCAGTTGATCGCCAGCTTCGCGGGCGGCGAAAAGCCGAAGGATGCGTGGCGGATCGGCACCGAGCACGAGAAGTTCGTCTATGCGAACGGCGATCATCACGCGCCGTCCTATGACGAGCCGAGCGGCATCCGCGCGTTGCTCGGCGAGCTGGAGCAATATGGGTGGAAGCCGGTCATGGAGGGCGGAAACGCGATCGCCATGTCGGGGCCCGACGGCAGCATCAGCCTGGAGCCCGCGGGCCAGTTCGAACTGTCGGGCGCCCCGCTCGATTCGTTGCACGAGACCTGCGCCGAAACCGGGCGCCACCTGGAGCAGGTGAAGGCTGCGGGCGAGAAGCTCGGCATCGGCTTCCTCGGACTCGGCATGTGGCCGGACAAGACGCGCGCGGAACTGCCGACGATGCCCAAGGGGCGCTATGCGATCATGCTGCGGCACATGCCGCGCGTCGGCAGCATGGGGCTCGACATGATGCTGCGGACCTGCACGATCCAGGTGAACCTGGATTACGCGTCCGAGGCGGACATGGTGAAAAAATTCCGCGTCGGACTGGCGCTCCAGCCGCTGGCGACCGCGCTGTTCGCGAACTCGCCGTTCACCGAGGGCAAGCCCAACGGCATGTTGTCGTATCGCAGCCATATCTGGTCGGACACCGATCCCCATCGCACGGGCATGCTGCCGTTCGTGTTCGAGGATGGCTTCGGCTACGAGCGCTACGCCGAGTACGCGCTCGATGTGCCGATGTACTTCGTCTACCGCGAGGGCAAATATATCGACGCCGCCGGGTTGTCGTTCCGCGATTTCCTGAAGGGCGAATTGTCGGTGCTGCCGGGCGAGAAGCCGACGCTCGACGACTGGACCGATCATCTGTCGACGGCGTTCCCCGAGGTGCGGTTGAAGACCTTCCTCGAGATGCGCGGCGCGGATGGCGGACCGTGGAACCGGATCTGCGCGCTGCCGGCGCTGTGGGTCGGGCTGCTGTACGATCAGGGTGCGCTCGATGCGGCGTGGGACCTGGTCAAGGACTGGACGATCGACGAGCGCCAGGCACTGCGCGATGCGGTGCCGAAGCTGGGGCTGAACGCGCCGATCGCCGGCGGTGGAAAGTTGCGCGATATCGCGGCACAGGTGCTCGACATCGCCGGGGCCGGGTTGTCGGCGCGGGCGCGGTTCAACCGGGCAGGGGACAACGAGAGCGGCTTCCTCGATCCGCTGCGGGAAATCGTCCGCAGCGGCAAGGTGCCGGCGGAAGTTCTGCTGGAGCGCTATAACGGCATCTGGAACGGCGACGTCTCGAAGGTCTACGACGAATCGAGCTTCTAACTACTCCCCTCCCGTTCTCGGGAGGGGTCGGGGGAGGGCTTAGCCGCAGGCGTTTCGGTCCACGGAACAGGTCAGCCCCTCCCCTAACCCCTCCCGCAAGCGGGAGGGGAATTAGTCACGCCACTTCGCGAAGAGCCGCGGCACCAGGCCGTTGCGCGTCATCCAGTCGAAATACGCGCGGTAGTCTGGGTCGAGCTTCAGGTGCCGCTCCTCGGTCTTCGCGCGCCAGTAATACACCCCGCTGACCGCCGCCATCAGCAGCGTCGCGCGCGCCGCATCGACGACGCTGCCCAGCGTCAGCACCGGGATCGTCGAGATCCACCAGAACAGGTTCTTCGATAGATACGCCGGATGCCGCGACACCGCATAAGGTCCATGTGTCAGGATGCCACGGTTGGTGAGGTTCGAGAATCGGAAGCCGAACGCCATCGTCGCCCACGCGTAGATCGCGGTCAGCCCGACCAGGACCGCGCCGATCAGCGCCAGCAGCACCGGATGCCACTGGAACCAATACGCCCAGTCGGACGTGCCGGGATGATAATCGAGCGGACCGCCAGGAGTCATCAGGATGAACGGCGGGTAGCACATCAGCGCGGGCAGCCACGCCGCCGCAAACGGGTTGGCGCTGCGAATGTGCGAGTCTAGCGGGCGGAAGGTCAGCAGATAGCCGACCGTCGCGAACGCCACGTCGATCAGGAACATCAGCGTCACCAGCCAGTTCGACAGCGTCACCGGATCATGCAGCACCGCGCGCAGGTCACCGCGGACGAAATCGCCGAACCCGGGCGGCACGATCGCGAGCATGAAGGCGAGGAAGAACGTCTTCACCCCCCATGCGCGCAGGTGGCCGTAGATCGCCTCGTGGTCGACGCCCGCCTGTCCCGTCATCCACGCGCCGAGATGCCATGCGCCATCGCGCGGCTCGACCAGATAGCGATCGATCCACAGCACATAGGGGATCGACGCCACGAACAGGATCGGCGCGGCATTGGTAAAGCACCACATCGCAAACGCGAAATTGCCCTGCCAATAGAAGCGCCCGGCGCCATAGATCACCGCGATCGCCGCCCAGGTCGCCCATAAGCCGGCAAGCTTGGTCAGGCTGGTATCGAGCGTCTCGCGCCACGGCTTGCCCGCGGCCCAATCGATCCCGGTACTCGGGTTCAGATGCACCTTGTCGGCCAGCAGCGACCAGACCACCATCGGCAGACCGCACGCGGCGACGTTGATCAGCGCCGAATAGGGCCCGTCCATGCCGTACGCGCGGGCGACCACGAGCCATGCCAGCACGCCGGCCAATCCCGCGAGCCCGGCACCACCGCTGACCGTGGATCTGGGGCGGGGGTCAGCCGCGGCGGGAACGGCAGGTAGCAGCTCTTGATCACGGTGATCCATCCCGGCGAACTAGCGCAAAATGGTAATGAAGGCGTGAAGCATGTTCAGGCGGGCGGTCGAGTGAACCGGGCGCTTGCGCCGGGCGCCTGGCGACGCTAGTTCCGGCGCTCGCCTCGGTGCGCCGAGCGGGTATAGTACAATGGTAGTACAGCAGCCTTCCAAGCTGAATACACGGGTTCGATTCCCGTTACCCGCTCCATCTGCCCCCGTGCCCTCCGCGCTATTTCTTCGATGCAGCTTTCGGCAATGCGGCGGCAATCGCGGCCATGATTCGATCGCCTTCGTCAAAACCAGATCAAGCGCATCCACGGTACCGGACGCCCGGGTTTCCCTTCGCCAACGAAGGTCAAATGATAGGCTTGCGAGTGAAGATCGGGTAGTTGCGCGATCGCCCCCAGGCGAACGGGCAGCGTCGCCAGCACCTCGTAACGCGCCCCGTCGAAAGCAACCACCTGGGATCGTTCCGCAGAGCCATCGGCGTTCCAGACGCCTATCCAGGTAAAGCCATCGCGGTGGATATTGCCGTCGGCCGCCGCGAACCGATAGCCGGCAATGTCGGGTGTCACATCGGGGCGCAGCGGGACGAACCCCTCGCGATAGCCGCTATTCGCGATCCGACTGGCGGAGATGTTCTCGACGCCGTCCTTGGCATAGGCGCTGTCCAGCTCGAACCAGCATCCCGAACTCCGCGAATGTACCGCGCCGGGCGTAAGATCGAAGTTCGCGAACCGGGGATCATTCGACCGAAGCATAAGCCCCCAATCGAAGCGGAGTTGGTCGATGCGGGCTTCGCCGGGGGCCGGCCAGCCCGGTGTCGCCCGGTAGCTTCCGCCCAGTGCCTCAATCGATAGAGGCGTCGAACTCACCGCAACGGGCTCACCGATCGGAGCGGTACAGGACGGCGCCGCCAAACCCGCCATCAGTAGCGCCATGATCGTTATCATGCCCGAACCTCCATTGCCCGTTTCCCTTTCGTGCGGCTGGTAAGGTGGAAATGCAGGCACCGGTCGCAGCGATAGGCCCGAAGCGGCACGCGTCCTGTCCTTGCCGCGACGAGTGCATCGGTTTCGGACACGAACCGCGCCTTTCGCCGGCAGACGCTGAGCCTGGTGCGCTTCACGTCCTTCAGTCCTTGTACTTGATCTCCAGGAAGCGCCCGCGCGTCGTCAGGTTGTCGAGGTCGCTTTGCGCCAGCCGCGCGGTCATCTCGCCGATCTCCTGTTCGATCAGCGAAAGGCCGGCGACCAGTTCGGCGTCGGGCGTGCGGCCGTTGCGGGGGGTGGTGCGGAGCGAGGGGGGGACCTTCTCATAGTCCTTCACGAACGCGGGAAGCTGTTCGCCGACAAGCTTGCGGACTTCGAACGCTTCGGGGGTGTTGGCGTCTAGTGTCGCCAGTTGCGGTGTCAGCGTTTCGAGGCGCAGGCCGATGCGGTCGACGAGAGTCATCGCGGGCGCGGGTAGGGCAGGGCGCTGTGCCTCCAGCCAGCGTTCGGTCTGCGCGGGGAGGGCGCGGATGTCGACCGCGGCGAGGCGCTCTGGCGTCGGCGCGCGTTCCGCTGGCCAGACCGCGAACAGCACGGTGGCGGCGATCAGCAGCGCCATCACCAGCATCGCGCCGCCGATCCCGAGCGGCACGATCCAGCCGATCACCATCGCCGCGATCAGGATCGACACGTCGGCGACCGCGATCCGGGTCAGCCGCTTGCCGATCGCCTGCGTCTGCCTCGCCCGCCCCCGCGTCGGCACGCGCGCGATCCCCGTGCCCGTCCGGTCGTCGGAAATGCGCGACCAGGAGGCGCGGGCGCTGGCGATGGCGTCGTCGACTTCGCTCACGACGGTTACATCGCCTCCAGCTTGAACGGGCTAGGCGACGGTCCGCCCAACTGCCCCTGCGTCGCACCCTCAGCCCGCGCGATATAGCCGCGGGACTTGTCGACCTCGTTCGACAGCGCGCCGACGGTGACCTTCATCGAATCGAGCGCCTTCAGCTTGAACACGTCGATCGCGTCCATCGTGTCGTAGATATTCTGGAACGCGCGTTGCAGCGTCTCCAGCGGGATCGTCGCCGATGCGGCCTGTTCGTGGATCTGCGCGGTCTGCGATTTTAGCAGCTTGCCGGTCGAATCGATGATGTTCGCGGTGGTCGTGTTGAGCGCGGTGATCTGCTCGAGCACCAGCTTCTGGTTGGTCAGCGCCTGCGCCACCGTCACCGCGGTGCGCAGCGCGGACACGGTCGTGGTCGACGCGCGATCGACGCCCTTCACCAGCTCGACATTGTTCTTCTTGACCAGATCGAGCGCGAGATAGCCCTGCACGGTGACCGCCATCTGCGTCAGCAGGTCCTGCGTCCGCTGACGCGTGTAGAACAACGCGGTCTCGCGGATCGCCTTCGCCTTGGCGGGATCGCTGTGGTCGAGATCGTTGGCGACGTCCTCCAGCTTGGCGTCCATCGTCTTCGACAGATGGATCATCTGCTCTAACCGACCCATCGCCGCCCACAAATTCGCGCGCTCGGTATCGATCGCCGCGTTGTCCATCAGCAGCTCGTCCTTGCCCGAGCCGAGGCTCTTCAGGATCTGCGCGATGTGCGTCTGCGAGGATTTGTAGCCGTCGAAATAATTGCGCATCTTGCCACCGAACGGGATGATCCCGAACAGCTTCTGCGGCGCGGTGAGGTTGCCCTTCTTGCCGGGATCGAGATCCTCGACGACGCGGCGCAGCTCGGCGAGATCCTTGCCGACGCCGGTCTCCTGATCCATCGCCTTGACCGGGCGATCGAGGAAGCGGTTCGACTGGCCGGCGGCCTCGCGAATTTCCTTCGCGCCCATCGCGGTGATCGCGTCGACGCGCTTGCCGAATTCGGGCGAGTTGACGTCCTGCGCGACGAGATCGGTGACGAAGCCCGATACGCGCTCCTCCAGCTGCGACTTCACGCCGGCATCGACAGGGACGAGGCCGGACGCCTTGGCGGCGGCGACCGTGGGCACCGGATCGGGCGGGGTCAGCACCAGGCCCGGCTCTTCCGTCAGCGTGTTCGGGGTCGTCGCCATGTCGCAAATCTCCAACGCAATCGCCTACGACTCTGACCGCGAACGCCGCGAGCATCAAGTGTATTGTTCGTGTAGCACGGTTGTTGGTCACAAGGGTATGATATATACCGCTGCCATATACCGGGAGTCGCACGATGAACGAGCAGGCCAAAATCGTCGGTACGGCCAAGATATTCTGGACCGGGCGCAGCCAGGCGGTTCGCCTGCCGAAGGAATTTCGCTTCGACGCGAGCGAAGTCCGCATCGTCCGCGAAGGCGACAAGGTGATCCTGGAGCCGATCGAAACGGCGAACGAATGGGTCAATCGCCTGGCAGGAACGATGGACGAGGAGTTCGCCGCCGGGGCGCTCGACAGGCCTGGGCCGGAGACGATGCCGGACGGTCCCAGCTTCGAGTGATGCGGTATCTGCTGGATACGAATATCGTCATCGCGTGGCGCGTTCGAGGCAATCCTCAGGTGGTGCGCAGGCTTGGCGCGCACCGGACGGAGGTCGCGTTGTCGGTCGTGGTCATGCACGAACTCATCTTTGGCGCGTACAACAGTAGCCGGGTGGCCGAGAATTTGGCGGAGATCGACAAGATCCAGTTGCCGGTCCTGCCTTTTTCCGAAGACGACGCACGGGCGGCGGCCGAAATTCGCGCGGTCCTGCGCCGCGCCGGCACGCCGATCGGTCCCTATGACCTATTGATCGCGGGGCAGGCGCTGGCCCGGGAGTTGGTGTTGGTTACAAATAACACCGGAGAGTTCGGGCGGGTGGATGGCCTGTCTCTTGAAGACTGGACGTGCGACAATGGCTAGCGCGCTGTTCCCTACGATGCAGCGGTTCGTTGCGGACGAATGGATACGCCTCGACAGTGAACGGATTACCCCTTGGGCTTTTTCAACAGCCATTTCGGCGTGATCTGCGCGGATTTCTACGGCAAGCCGATTGCGTCTGGCGGACTGGAATTTGAAGGCTCCATTCGAGACCGGTACTGGCAGCGATTTATCGAGCCGTTTCTCGAAGACATTACCTATCGCGCGCTGGCGGAGGCCCGGAAGCTGGCCTTGGATCGTAATCAGGACGTCGTGCCCGTCTTGGAGGAAACTGCAGGTTTATTAATTTCGACCGCGCGTAAAGCATTCGCGCGAATGGCGGACATCGATCGACGTCCGCGGGGCAAGGGACATCCGGAAAGCGTCACGCTGTACGACACCGATCGCGAGCGCCAAGGCGTGGAAGCGTTTATCAACCTGCATCTCGCAAATGAGCGGAGGATGGTGACGCCCAAGCGTTCACTGGAGCGCTATTATCGCGAAAATCAGCTTCTGTTTTGGGTGCTTGGGTTCGTGGTCGCGATAGGCGCTTGGATTTTTGCCAAGGGCTGACTGCTTTGTCACTACCACCCCGGCGAAGGCGGGGGCCCAATTGGGGGACTTTGCTGACGGATGGCGGCAAGTCGTTAATACCGCCTTTCCAACTGGGTTCCGGGCTCCGCCGGGGTGGGGTAGTGGAGAGCAGGGTGCTTGAGGTTCCCACTACCCCACAATCCTCCCCCGCCAGGGGGAGGTGGCAGGCGCAGCCTGACGGAGGGGGAGGAGACCCACCACGCCGGTTCCGTGTCCCCCCCTCCGTCACCTTCGGCGACACCTCCCCCTTGGCGGGGGAGGATTGTGATATCGGCGCTGGCGCCCCGGCAAACACGCGATACTCTGCACACCATGCTCCGCCCGCTGATCCTCGCGCTCGCCCTCCTCCCCGCGGCCGCCACGAATCGCCCCCCGCCAGCCGACCCACTAACCACGACGATCCACACCGAGGACGCCAACCGCTTTGCCGCGCTGTTCGCCAAAACCAAGGGCAAGCCGACCGCGGCGCAACTGAAGCGCGAGTATCTCGACAAGGGCAGTTTCGGGATCGGCGTCTTCACCCCCGGCCGGATCGTCGACGCGGAAACGCTAGCACGCGCCATCGCCGCCAACCCGACGCGCTACGCGCAGGCGATCAAGACCTGCCTCCCCACCGCCAAGGCCGCCACCGCCGATCTCCGCGCGATCTATCTCGGCCTCCACGGCGCGCTCCCCGACGTGAAGCTCTCGCAGGTCTATATAGTCTTTGGCGCGAATACCTCCGGCGGCACCGCCAAGCCCGGCGCGCAGGTGCTCGGGCTCGAAGTGCTGTGCCGCATGTCGCCGACACCCGAGAAACTCCGCCAGACGCTCCGCCATTTCTTCGCGCACGAGACGGTGCATTCCTTCCAGCAGGATGTAGGCATGACGCTCTCCCGCGACCCGTTGCTCACCGCGATCCTCGTCGAGGGTGCCGCCGACTTCATCGCGCAACTCGTCACCGGCGAGGAGCCAGACGCCGCGCGGGCCGCCTGGGCCACGCCGCGCGAGGCAGAACTCTGGCGCCAGATGCAGGTTGACATCGCGCTCACCCGCAAGCTCACCGACAAGGACGATCCCGAGGAGGGCTCGCCCGAAGCCAAGGCCTATGCTCGCTGGATCGGCAACTACTCCACGCCGCCCGCCGGCTGGCCGCCCGAACTCGGCTATTGGATGGGCCTGCGGATCTGGCAGCGTTACTACGCCGCCGCGCCGGACAAACACGCCGCGCTGAAGGCAATGCTGGCGGTCCGCGATCCTCGTGCTATTCTCGCCGCCGGAACATACAAGCGCCGCGGAGGTTCCCTCTAAAGGCGACGAAATGCCGCTGCGTCTTCCCGCGGCGCAACAATTACGCTATGGCGCGCGCCAACCCCGTTCCTCGTTTCAAGAGAATACATTCATGAGCCTCCGCAACGTGGCGATCATTGCGCACGTCGATCACGGCAAGACGACGCTGGTCGACCAGCTCTTCCGCCAGTCCGGCACCTTCCGCGACAACCAGCGCGTCGAAGAGCGCGCAATGGATTCGAACGACCTCGAAAAAGAGCGTGGCATCACCATTCTCGCCAAGCCGACCTCGGTCGACTGGACCCCTCCCGGCGAAACCGAGAGCATCCGCATCAACATCGTCGACACGCCCGGCCACGCCGATTTCGGCGGCGAAGTCGAGCGCATCCTGTCGATGGTCGACGGCGTCGTCCTGCTGGTCGATTCGTCGGAAGGCGCGATGCCGCAGACCAAGTTCGTCACCGGCAAGGCGCTGGCACTCGGCCTGAAGCCGATCGTCGTCGTCAACAAGGTCGATCGTAACGACGCGCGCATCCAGGAAGTGCTCGACGAAGTGTTCGACCTGTTCGTGTCGCTCGACGCGAACGACGACCAGCTCGACTTCCCCGTGCTCTACGCCTCGGGTCGCAACGGCTATGCCTCGACCGACATGGACGCGCGCGAAGGCACGCTGATCCCGATGTTCGAGACGATCGTGAAGCACGTGCCGCCGCCCGCCGTGGAAGTCGCCGGCGTGCCGTTCACCTTCCTCGTCACGCTGCTCGACCGCGATCCGTTCCTCGGCCGCGTCCTCACCGGCCGCGTCAATTCGGGTACCGTGAAGACCAACCAGCCGATCCACGCACTCGATAACGACGGCAAGATCATCGAGACCGGTCGCGCTTCGAAGATCATGTCGTTCCGTGGTCTCGAGCGCGTTCCCGTCGACGAAGCCAAGGCCGGCGACATCATCTCGCTGGCTGGTCTCTCGGTCGCTACGGTTGCCGACACGATCGCCGATATCACGGTGACCGAGCCGCTGCACGCGCAGCCGATCGATCCCCCCACGCTGTCGATGCGTTTCGCCGTGAACGATTCGCCGATGGCGGGCCGCGAGGGCACCAAGGTGACGTCGCGCATGATTCGCGAGCGTCTGTTCCGCGAAGCCGAGTCGAACGTCGCCGTGAAGGTGACCGAGGCGGCCGACAAGGACAGCTTCGAAGTCGCGGGCCGCGGCGAGCTTCAGCTGGGCGTGCTGATCGAGACGATGCGCCGCGAAGGCTTCGAGCTGGGCATCTCGCGTCCGCGCGTGCTGTTCGGCGAGGACGAGAACGGCAAGAAAACCGAGCCGTACGAGACCGTCATCATCGACGTCGACGAGGAGCATTCGGGTACCGTCGTCGAGAAGATGAACACGCGTAAGGCCGAACTGACCGACATGCGTCCGTCGACCGGCGGCAAGACCCGCATCACCTTCTCGGCGCCGTCGCGCGGGATGATCGGCTATCATGGCGAGTTCCTGTCCGACACGCGCGGCACGGGGATCATGAACCGGCTGTTCGAGAAGTACGGTCCGCACAAGGGCGCGATCGAAGGCCGCAAGAACGGCGTGCTGATCTCGAACGGTTCGGGCGAGGCGAACAACTACGCACTGGGTCCGCTCGAAGAGCGCGGCATCCTGTTCGTGGGCCACGGCGAGGCTCTCTATGAGGGCATGATCGTCGGCGAGAACGCCAAGCCGGACGACCTCGAGGTCAACCCGATGAAGACCAAGGCGCTGACCAACTTCCGCGCGAGCGGCGGCAAGGACGACCAGGTCCGCCTGTCCCCGCCGAAGCGCGCGACGCTGGAGCAGGCGATCGCGTACATCGACGACGACGAGATGGTCGAAGTCACGCCGAAGTCGATCCGTCTGCGCAAGCGCTTCCTGGATGCGAACGAGCGCAAGCGGGCTAGCCGGGCTAAGCAGAGCGCCTGAGGCCGGCACGGCGAAGCCGGCCGAGCTTACAAGCTCGGCCGGCTTCGCTCAGGCGAGGTCCGACGACGCGGCTTCGCCGTGTCGCGCTGGGCAAGAAATTCAAAAGGCCGGAGGGAAACCTCCGGCCTTTTTTGTTTTGGGCGTCGCCCCTAACGATCCTCCCCCGCCAGGGGGAGGTGTCTGGCTCTTGCCAGACGGAGGGGGAGGTGAGCGACCACGCAAGGTCCGTGTCCTCCCCCTCCGTCACCTTCGGTGCCACCTCCCCCTGGCGGGGGAGGATCGGAAAGTCACCCGACCAGCCGCATCACCTGCTTGACCTCACCGCCCGGCACCCCGGCCCGAAACGTGTTCCGCCCCGCCGTCTTCGCCGCGTACAGCGCCGCATCCGCGACCGCGAACATCGCCTCCGCATCATAATCATAAGCGCCACCCGCCACCGCGATCCCCGCGGACGCGCCAACCCGCAGGATCTCCCCCGCCCACGCGATCGGCATCCGCAGATCGGCCAGCGCCGCAGCGAGTCGCAGTTCGAGCGCGGCGCCCAAAGTTTCCGCCCGCACCAGCACCGCGAATTCGTCGCCACCGATCCGCGAAATCATCGGTGCGTCCGGAAATGCCGTGGTCAATCGCTCGGATACGACCCGCAGGCAGGCATCCCCGGCGGCATGCCCGAACCGGTCGTTGACCTGCTTGAAGCCATCCATGTCGAACAGGATCAGCGCCCCCAGCGGTGCGAATCCCGGATCCCCCGCCGGCGCATCGAGAAACCGGCTCTGGAACAGCGCCCGGCTTGCCAGCCCGGTCAGCGCGTCGTGCTCGGCCAGCCGGCGCATCGCCTCCCAGCGCAGCTTCTCGTCGGTGATGTCCTGCTTGAGTCCATAAAGTCGCCGCGCGCGTCCACCTTCGACGACGACGTCGCCGGTCAGCCGCATCCACCGCCGCGCGCCATCGGTCCGGACGATCTCGGCATCGAGCGAAAACCGGCCCCGCTTTGCATCACCGCTCGTTCCGGCGTCCGCGATCGCCTGGGCACGCAGCCGCTCCATCGTCTCGCGCGACTCCTCGACGTACATCGCGACGGTCTCGCGCCGATCGACCCGCGTGTCGGTGGGCAGCCCGAACAGCTCGTAAATTCCCGTGGTCCAGCGCAGCGACGAATCCGCCAAGTCGCAGGTCCAGGCACCGATGCCCGCCAGCGCCAGCGAACGTTCGATCAGCGTCGCCTTGTCGAAGGTCCCGTCGGGGGCAGTCGGCGACCAGGAGTCGATCGTCGTGCTCATGCCGCGCGCTCGCTTTGTCCTACCCGTTGTTCCATGACCGAAAGATATCGGGTCACCGGTTAAGAGCGAATGGCGGTCCAACCAAATTGACTGTGATTTGCTTACAAGGTCTGGTGAATATCGGCAGTTGGACTCAGGCGCCATTCTCAAAAGCGCTAGTCTTCAAAGCGCCAGCCTTCAGGCTGCGGTGATCCGCCCGCCACGCTCCAGCATCTCGCCGCTCGTTACGATTACCCGGTCACCGAGCTTCACCTGTCCGAAGATCAGCTTGGCGAACGCGGTCGGCACGCCGACACAGCCATGCGTAGCGTATTTCCCGTCCATCAGTGCGCTGCCGTGGATCGAGACGCCGTCGTTGGTCAGCCGCAACATGTACGGCATCGGCGCGCCGTAGAGGTTGGACACATGATGCGCATCCTTCTGCGTGATCTTGAACACGCCCAGCGGAGTCGGCTTTTCGTCCGCGCCATAGATCACCGCGGCCGTCCCGATCTCATAGCCCGCGCGAAAGATCGACAGGGTCTGCGCGACGAGGTCGACGGTGATCACGATCGGCCCCTCGGGTACGCCTTCCGTGTCCCAGTAATAGGCGCCGTGGCGCAGCGGTTCGGGCACGTCCAGCACGCGCTTCACGACATAGCCCTCGTCAGGCTCCGCCGCAGCCGTGATAGGCGCGGGCTTCGGCACGACTTCCCGAGCAGGCGGCGCAACCTTCGCGCTGACGACCCGCGCTGGCGTTTCCGTCGCGCGCACCTTGACCGGCGATCCGGACAAGGCCAGTCCGCCGATCAGCACCGCACTACCCCCGAGCACGGCAAAAGCGATCGCTCGCGTCGTCATGGTTCTACGCATTCCCCCACTCTTGCCGATATTCGTGAACAATGCCCAGCCGGGTGAGCGCGCCAGAGTCCCCGCCCGGGACCCTCTACGCCAGCTATACCGTGGGTTAACAACCCGTTCCGAACCAGTTCAGGCCGAATCGCCTAGATGCTGAAACACGGTCGGACACTTATGCGTTTGTCCCAGGCGGACCGGGCGTAATCAGTAACGGAGTTCGGATGATGAACGGATTTTTGAAGAAGGCAGGTTTGGGGGCAGCCCTTGCAGCGACCGCGCTGACAGCTGCGGTACCGGCCGATGCACAGCGGTGGGGCCGAGGTGGCTATGGCCGCGGCTGGCATGGTCATCGTGGCGGCGGCAACGCAGCCGGCGCAGCCGTGCTTGGCGGTATCCTGGGCCTTGGTGTCGGTGCGGCAATCGCGAGCAGCAACAACCGCAATCGCTATTATGACCGTGGCTATTACAATGGCGGCTATTACGCGCCGCCGCCGGTGGCCTATTACAATCCGCCGGTGCGGACCTACTACCGCGAGGATTATCGCCCGCGGTGCTGGAACGAGTGGCGGGTCGATCCCTATTACGGCGATCGGGTCTCGGTGCAGGTCTGTAGCTGATCTCATTTGACGATCGCAGGGAGGCGTCGGGAGCAATCCCGGCGCCTCTTTTGCGTTACGTGCTTTTTTCTGGCGTGGGACAGGCGCTTGCCGCTAGACGCGCGACTATGACCGACACGACAAACACGCCCGAGACCGAAGCCGCCGCCACCCCGGCCGCTGCCGGCGACACGCCCCCCGATCGCCTCTCGATCAACCAGCGCAGCCCGTTCTTCCAGCAGGACCTTCTCGAGCGCGGCATCGGCATCCGCTTCAAGGACAAGGTGCGCCACGACGTCGAGGAATATTGTATTTCCGAGGGCTGGATCCGCGTCGCGCTTGGCAAGAAGGTCGATCGCGCGGGTAACCCGCTGACGGTCAAGCTGGTTGGGCCTGTCGAGGCTTGGTTCGAGCGGCCGGCGGAGTCGGATGCCGACGAGGGCTGAGCCAAGCTAACCCGGCGCGTATTCCTGAAAAGGGGAAGCATGTTTCCCCGCGAAGGCGGGGACCCAGCCTGGGCTCCCGCCTTCGCAGGAGACCATAGAAGCGCGGACCGTCGCTTGGTCGCTAGATCACGGCCGCGACCTAAAGTCCGTCCCGATAATCCCGTCACCCCAGCGAAAGCTGGGGTATCCTTGTTGGCGGACGCCGTGGCCCGAACGGGGAGATCCCAGCTTTCGCTGGGATGACGGCGACGACGGGAGCAGGAGCGTGGCCGTTACGGCTTAAGCCGCCACCCCCTCCAAAGCCTCGCTAGCCTCCAGCCACTTCGCCTCGCTCGCCTCGAGCTTCGCATGCACCTCGGCGCGACGCTTGCTCAGATCCCCCATCGACATCCGCGAGAACCGCGGCTCAGCAGTCGCCGGATCGACCATCGCACGATCGAGAGCATTACGCTCCTTGGTGAACTTCGCCGTCTGCTCCTCGATCTCGCGCAGAGCTTTTCGCAACGCCGCGTCATTACTCTTCGCCTCGGCCGCAGCCTTCTTGCCGGCCTTCTTGTCCGCCTTCGACGCCGCATCGCCCTTGCCGCCATCGCCCTTCAGAACGAACGCGATATAATCGTCGAGGCTGCCGTCGAACTCCTTCGCCGTCCCGTCATCGACCAGCACCAGTCGGTCCGCGGTCAGCTCGAGCATATGCCGGTCATGGCTGACCAGCACCACCGCGCCGGTATAGGCGTTGAGCGCCTGCACGAGCGCTTCACGCGCATCGACGTCCAGATGGTTGGTAGGCTCATCAAGGATCAGCAGATGCGGCGCATCCCGCGTGATCAGCGCCAGCGCCAGACGCGCCCGCTCGCCACCCGACAACTTGCCGACCCTGGTCGTCGCCTTGTCGCCCGAGAACCCGAACCGCCCCAACTGAGCCCGCACCGCAGCCGGAGTCGCGCCCTTCATCAGGTGCGACATATGCTCGATCGGCGAATCGGTCGGATCGAGCTCCTCGACCTGATACTGGGTGAAGTATCCCACCTTCATCTTGCCCGAAGACGACATCTCGCCGTCCATCGGCGTCAGCTGCGCCGCCAGCAGCCGCGCGAGCGTGGTCTTGCCGTTGCCGTTGCGCCCGAGCAGCGCGACTCGGTCGTCGGGATCGAGCCGCATGTTGAGCCGCTTCAGGATCGGCACGTCGGCATAGCCGACCGTCGCCATGTCGAGCGTGATCAACGGTGGACGCAGCTCGGTCGGGTTGGGGAAGCCGAACGACAGCGTCGGATCGTTGTAGCTCTCGGCGATCGGCTGCATCTTCGACAGCATCTTCTGCCGCGACTGCGCCTGCTTCGCGGTCGAGGCGCGCGCGCTATTCTTGGCGATATATTCCTGCAGCTTCTCGCGCTGCACGTTCTGGTTCGCGCGCGCCGCCTCGATCTGCGCGAGTCGTTCGGCGCGCTGTCGCTCGAACGCGTCGTAGCCGCCCGGATACAGCGTGATCTTGCCGCCCTGCAGATGCAGGATGTGATCGACCACGTTGTTGAGGAAATCGCGCTCGTGGCTGACCACCACGATCGTCGCCTTGTAGCCCTTGAGGAAGTCCTCCAGCCACATCACCGCTTCGAGATCGAGATGGTTCGAAGGCTCGTCGAGCAGCAGCAGGTCCGGCTGCGAGAACAGCAGCGCGGCCAGCGCCACGCGCATCTTCCAGCCACCTGAAAAGCTGTCGAGCGTGCGCGCCTGCATGTCCTCGTCGAACCCGAGCCCGAGCAGGATCTGCGCGGCGCGGGCGGGCGCGGTGTAGGCGTCGATCGCGATCAGCCGCTCGTACACGTCGCCGAGCCGGTCGGGATCCTCGCTCGTCTCGCTCTCGATCATCAGCGCGGCGCGTTCCAGATCGGCTTCGAGCACGGTTTCGAACGGCGTCTTCACGCCGTGCGGGGCCTCCTGCGCGAGGTAGCCGATCCGCGCGCCCCTCGGCATGTCGGCCGAGCCGTCGTCGGGCTCGAGCTGTCCTGCGATCACGCGCACCATCGTCGACTTGCCCGCGCCGTTGCGCCCGATCAGCCCGACGCGCGAGCCCGGCGGCAACGCGGCCGTGGCGCCATCGAGGATAACGCGTCCGCCCAGGCGCACCGTGATATTGTTCAGGTTCAGCATGCGCGTGCTGTTAGCAGATGCAGCATGGTTTTGCGAGGGGAGGGGGTATCTTCCGCGATCGAGCAGTCAGCTATCGATCGAAGAAGAAGCAGTTCTCCCGCGCAGGCAGGGGCCCAGGATCACAAACGCCATCGCCCGAGGCCCTGGACTACCGCTTCCGCGGGGGAACAAGAAGAGGCGGTTCTCACAATTCACTACCACCCCGGCGGAGGCCGGGGCCCAATTGGGGAACGTTGCTAACGGCGGATGGCGCTCCGTTACGACCACCTTTCCACTTGGGCCCCGGCCTCCGCCGGGGTGGTGCCGTTGGGGCGGTTAGGTTTCGTCCGACACTACCGCGTCGTCCCCGGTACTACTGCCAAGTATCGCAGCAGCCCGCCCGCCAACGTGAACCCGGACCCCCGAAACCAGCCGCGTCTGCACGATCGCCGCACCCGCAATCGCCGAACTAGAACGCGACACCCCCCGATGCACCGTCACCCCATGCGGCGCATCGACCGGCGCCGCATCCGAGTCCGCAACGTCATCCCGATTGCCATAATGGACCGAGACGCCTGCAATTTGCGTCGCGACCGCTGGCTCGCCCGCATTACTGGCAAAGCCAGCCCGAACCGCAGGCTCCACACCAGCATAGGCCTGCCGAAACGTCAGAGCCCGCTCCAACGTCCCTTGCCAGCGATAGAAAACATGCGCCCCAACCGTCGTGATCTGCGCGAGACTGGACGCCCACCACGGCAGGATGCTCGTGGTATGAAACGACGTCGCCGCCCCGACCGGCGCATAGACACTCCCCCCGAGCGCGGCCGCAGCGATCTGCCGCGCGCGATCCCACGCACCGGTTTCCCGCGGCCGGTTCATCGAACCATCGCACGTAAAGCTGAACTGGCACCCGGTCCGCCGCTCCGCCCCCTGATACACGACCCCGCAAACGCTGTTCGGAAAAGCCCGGTCGCGCACCCGGTTCAACACCACCTGCGCCACCGCGCGCTGCCCGTCCTCGGACTGCGACCGCGCCTCGTAATACACAGCCGCGGTCAGGCACTCCGCCGCACGATTCGCGTCATCGGCGGAGTTCGAAATCAGAAACGGCGGAGCGACGAATGGCGCCGCAGTTGCGAATGGCGCATCAGGCGCGGTCGTTACGATTTTCGCGGAGATGTCGTCCGGCACATGCAGCGCCATCCGGCTCAGCAGCGCACGCGAGTTACGCTCGGGTTGGACCCGTGCGATCGCCGCGGGCCGATCCGCCGGCACGCACGACGTCGCCATCACCAACGCGGGTAGGCTGATCAGCGCATGCGGATAAAGGCCGTAACCCGACGTATTCATCCCGCCGCTCTACGACGCGGGGTTTAGGGACTGGTTAATGGGTACCTGAAACGGGGGAGGCGCTAGCTAACGAAGCGCTCCCCCGTCATCCCGACGAAAGTCCGGACCTCGATCGGCAAGGACAGACCCTGTTATCGGGAGATCCCAGCTTTCGCTGGGATGACGGATTCAGATCAGTGAACGAACCGCGCAACGACATCACGATACGACCGCGAAACCTTCACGCTCGCCCCGGAATTCAGCACCAGGAAGCATTCCCCATTGGTATGCGGCTTGACCTGCTTAACCAGGTCCAGGTTCACGATCGTCGACCGATGCACCCGCTGGAACCGCCGCGGATCCAGCCGCTTCTCAAGATCCTTCATAGTCTCACGCAAGATCAGCGTATTATCGCCGGTATAGATGCACATATAATCGCCGGCCGCATCGATCCGCTCGATCGTATCCACATCGACGCGGAAGATCTGTCCGCGATCCTTGATGTTGATGAGCTTCTCGAACCGGTTCGCCGACACGGCGTCCCCATCCGGCATGTCCGCAGCCGCATCCGGCGCGACATCGGCGAGCACCTCACGCAACCGATCGACTTCCTCGACCCCGCGCTTCTCCGACAACCGTTGCCGAACCCGCTCGATCGTATCCGCCAACCGCGATTCCTCGACCGGCTTCATCAGATAATCGACCGCCTGGGCCTCGAACGCACGCAACGCGTGATCCGAATAGGCGGTCACGAACACGAACAAGGGCGGCTCGACCTCCATCAAGCCCTGCACGACGGAGAACCCGTCGAAGCCCGGCATCTGGATATCCAGAAACACGAGGTCCGGCTTGTGCGTCTTGATCGCGCGAATCGCCTCGCGGCCGTTCGAGCATTTTTCGATGATCTCGACGTCTTCATGGGCCTGGAGTCGGAGTTCCAGCCCCTGGATCGCCAGCGGCTCGTCGTCGACGAGAATGGTACGGATGGTCATGCGGCCTCTCTGTTCACGTCTTCAAGCTGATACGGAATCTCGATCTCGACCGAGAAGCCGCCAGCGGGCGTGGAGCGGGTTTCGAAACGGTGGTCGGGCCCATATGCCTGAGCCAACCTGTCTCTAATATTAGCGAGCCCGACGCCTGTCGAATGGCTTGAACCGATCCGGCCCTCGATCAAGCCCGGACCGGTATCGGATACGGCGATCTGCACGCGTTCCCCGGCGAGCCGCACTTCGACGCAGATTTCGGCGCCTTCCTCCTGCGGCGTGACGGCGTATTTGATCGCGTTTTCGACCAGCGGTTGCAGCAGCAGCGACGGCAGTCGTGCCCGTTCGGCACGCGGATCGATATCGAATTTCGGCCGCATCCGATCCTCGAAACGCATCTTCTCGATCTCCAGATACAGCTTCAACTGATCCACCTCCTGCGCGACGGTGACATGCGCGGTTGGCTCGTTCGCCAGCGTATAGCGCAGGAACGACGACAGCCGGCTCAGCATCGCATTCGCCCGCTCGGTCTGTTTCAGCAGCACCAGCGTCGAGATCGAGTTCAGCGTGTTGAACAGGAAATGCGGGTTCAGCTGATAGCGCAGCATCGCCAGCTGCGCCGACGACGCCTGGTTCTCGAGATGCTCCATCTGGTCGATCTGCTGCTCGACGATCAGGTAGAAGTTGATCCCGAAATACAGCGCCGACCAGCCGAACAACACGGTGAAGGTGATGTAGATCGACACCAGCAGCCGCCCGACCGTCACGCCCGGCGTCGAACTCGCGATGAACGAGAAGGTGAACGCGTCGAGTACGGCGTACAGGAAGGTCGCCGCCGCCAGCGTCGCAATCGTCAGGAAGATGCCGATCAACCGCGGCAGCCGACGGTAGACGCCGTAACAGGTGGAGAGCAGCAGCGTGATGCAATAGCCGAGGATCGCCTCGACGATCACCGGGATCACCACGTCGAGCGTCACCCCGTTCGAGATCGACACCACGCCGCGCAGCAGCAGGTAGCCGCTCCAGCCGACCGCCTGGAGGATCCAGAACGCGCGCGCCTTGTTCTCGAAGAACGGCCGCGCGTGAAAGGGCAGGCGCCGGGTCGGGCCGGGATATTGGGCGGGAGAAATAGCCATTGCCCCATGCTCTTACACGCGCCCGCTGGCGTGCGCAAAAGCCGAGCAGGGCGCCCGTTCCGTCCCGCGCAAACCGGTCCGGACACGAAAAGGGCCGCCGTTCCCGGAAGAGGAACGGCGGCCCGATCGACCGATCAGGTCAGACGCGGATCAGAAGGTGAAGCGCGCGCCGATGCGGATCAGGTACAACGAGCCGGCGAATACCGGCGAGACGGCGGTGCTCGGCTCGCGGAACGACGAGTAGCGATACTGGGTGCACGGCTGGTTGGCCGCCGTGTTGGCGACGCCAGCGGTGCCGGTCGGCGTGGCGACCGCGAGGCACTGGACCTGCACGACTGACGCGGTCGACGGGAAGGCAAGCTGGCGCAGACCGCCCCACTTGCTGTTGAGCAGGTTCGGAAGGTTCTCGATATCGCCGAAGAGCGTAATGCGCGACCCGCCGATGAAGGTCGGAACCTGCTGTTCGAGATGAAGATCGATGCGCGTGAAGGCACGGCTGCGTGCGATGTTGCGCTTGGCGATCGTGCCGCGATAATCCTTCAACTCGGTATTGTTGATCAGGCCTTCGAGGTCGGTGCGTGTCTTGTCGCTGTCATAGCTGACGAGCGGATCATTTGCGCCGGTCGGCACGTACAGCAGGTAGCGTGTGTTGGTCGACAGCGTACCGAACACCGAGCTGCGAGCGCTGGTGCCGCCGGTCTGGTCGATCATCGTGAAGCTATAGTTACGGCCCGCACGGGTCTCGCCGAACAGCTGGATCGCAGTGCGGTAGTCCCCGAAGAACGCGTGATCGAAGCCGATATTATACTTGAACGCCCAACGGGTCTCGTCGTTCGACCGGCCATAGGCCGAGACGTTGGGGTCGAGCGCCGCACCATTGCCGTAGTTAGAGAGTGCAGTCGACGAAGTCGCCGGCGTCGCATCCTTCACGTCCTGCCAGGTGTAGCTGCCGCCCAACGACAGGCCCCAGTCGAACGTCTTGGAGGCGCGCACGTCGAACACATGGCCGCGACCCTGGCTGGTGTTGCCCAGCACGATATCCGAGTTCGGATCGGTGACGCTGATCCCCCCGGCGTTGGTCCGGGCGCCATAGCGCGGACGACCATCGGGAAGGCGCCCGATGATGACCGAGCGGGCATCGCTGAACTGAACCTGCTGAATGACGTTCGAGTAGATATAGTCGGCGCCGAACTGGATGCCGAACAGGTCGTAATCGGCCGACAAGGTTGCCTTGAGCGTGGATGGGATATCGAAGCTCGGGGCGATGCCGTTGACGGGTGCGGTTGCGAGCGAGCCGATATTGGTCGCCAGATAGTTTGCCAGCACCGACGGGATCGCCGCGCCGTTGACGTTGTTAAGCGCGGCGTCGCCGATGGCGACCGGCTGGTTGTACGCCGAGATGCCGCTGGTGGTACGGTTGACGGTCACCGAGTTGGTCACGACGCCCGTGTTCGAGAAGCTGTTCGACAGATAGACGTCGGGCGCGCCGCCGGCGAAGATACCCGCACCGCCGCGCAGCTTCAGGCCCGAAACGGGTGGCTTGAAGTCGAAGCCGAGACGCGGCTGGAAGGCGCCCAGCCCCTTGAAAGTCTTGGTGTTCGGGAAACCGACACGCGACTGGAAGTTTGCATTGTACGGCACGCGGGATTGCATGTCGTAAAGATCATAGCGTGCGCCATAGGTCAGGTTGAACGTATCGCTGACGCGCCAGCTGTCCTGCGCGCCGAAAGTATACTGCTGATAGCCGAAGCTTGCAGCCGCATCGTTCGTGTTGAGCGACACCGCATCGGCATACGTAACCTGGTTCGCACGGCGCGCCTGAAAATCGGCGAGCGAGTCGAAATAATACGCGCCGGCCGAGTTCTGCAGGAACAGGTTGTCGATCGTGACATGCGAGAATTCGCCGAGCAGGCGGATGCTGTGATCGCCGACCGTGACGTTCGCCAGCGCCGAGCCGCCGAAGCTTTCCGTCGCGAACGTGTTCGACTGGCTGGAATTGTCGGGACCGAAGGCGATGACTGGCGTGCCGGTGCTGCACGAAAGTGTCGCGTTGCCGGTGCCGACTGACGTCGGATCAAGGCAGACCCGGAACTGGCCGAAATCATTGCCGCGCAACGGATCGCGCGTGCGGGTGTACTTCTTGTACGTGCCGCGGATTTCGGTCGAGAACGTGTCCGACCAGTCCGAGTTCAACTGCGCGATGCCAGCGCGCAGCAGCTCGCTCAACTTGTAGCCGTTCGAGTCGAGCGAGAAGCCCGGCGTCGATACCGACTGCGAGTTGGCGCCGCTGACGACGAACGAATCAAAGGCGTTGACGTAGGAGAGCGCGAGCTTCTGGCCGTCGGTGACGTTCCAGTCGAGCTTGCCGACGATCTTCTCGTCCTTCTGCTGCGCGATCGTCAGGATTTCGCCGGCATCATAGCCATAGACCGACTGCGCGATGTTGGCGACGTTGTCGACCTGCGCGGTGGTCAGGAAGCCCGAACCGAACGGCACCTGCGATGGCGAGGAGACAGTGAGCGGACGCGCCTCGGTGTTGCGCTCGGCCGAGACCATGAAGAACAGCTTGTCCTTGATGATCGGGCCCGACAGCGTCGCGCCGTACGTCTCGGACTTGAAGCTCGTCGCGGGACGCGTGAACGAGCCGATCTTCTCGCCGTAAAGGCCATCGGTGTTCTGCGAATAGAAGCCGGTGCCGTGGAAATTGTTGGTGCCCGAGGCCAGCGTCGCGTCGATCGCGCCGCCCTGGAAATTGCCCTGGCGGAAATCATACGGTGCGATCGAGACCGAGACCTGGGCGATCGCGTCGTAGGGGATCGGGCCGCGTGCGGTCGGGCTGGCATCGACGTTCAGGCCGAAATTGTCGCTGACCGACACGCCGTTGATCGAGAAGCGGTTGAAGCGGGGGTTGCTGCCGGCGAACGACACGGCGCGGTTGTTCGACAGATCGAGCGTGGCGAACGGATCGCGGCGCTGGATGTCGCGGATGTCGCGGTTGACCGAGGCGACCTTGCTGATGTCGCGTGCGCTGAGCACGGTCTGCGGGCCGTCCGACGACGTGCCGGCGCCGCGGATCGACGATGCGGTGACGACGATCTCGTCGCTGGTCGCGCTGCCGCCGGCGGCGATGTCGATCGGCAGGTCGAACGGCTGGCCGATGATCGTGTAGACGTCGGTGACGCTGGTGCTGCCCTGCGCCGACGTGACGTCGACAGTGAAGGGACCGCCGGCGCGCAGGCCGGTGATGGTGAACGTGCCCGACGAATCGGTGGTCGCGGTCGATCGCGTACCCGATGGAACGTTAGTCACGACGATGGTCGCGTCGCTGACGGGAGCACCGGCCGACTGGACCGAGCCGCGGATCGTCGCCGTCGTGTCCTGCGCCATGGCGGCGGCAGGTGCGACGAGCGCGACGACTGCCACACCTAGGAAAAGGTTGTTCCGCATCAATAATACCCCTTTGAGCCGACGGCCCTGAATTTCGGGACTTCATGTCCCGTTAATTCGGCCCTGCACCGGGGATATTTCGGATATGTTACATTGGCGAGTCGGGAATTGTCACAGACACAATCGGTCGTGTTGCGTTGCAAAAAAGCCACGGATTGAACCGATTCCCAAACGTCGGAACCCATCGCTGCGCCGTGAGTGCAGCCTCAGCTTGCAGCGACGATCGCGGCCCATTCGGTCTCGGTGATGACCTTGATGCCCAGGTCGGTGGCTTTCTTGAGCTTCGAACCGGCGCCCGGTCCTGCGATGACGAGACCGGTCTTGCTCGACACCGACGCCGCGACGCGCGCGCCCAGCGCCTCCGCCTGTGCCTTGGCCTCGTCGCGGCTGAGCGTCTCCAGGCTGCCGGTGAAGACCAGGATCTGGCCCGTTACCGGCGATTCGCGGGTCTCGTGGACGACGTCCGCGGGCTTCACTTCGCGCAACAGGTCGAACACCACGCGGCGGTTGTGCGGTTCGGCGCAGAAGCCGACGAGGGCGCTCGCCACCTCGGGGCCGATCCCCGCGGTCTCGATCGCGCCGACCAGCAGCTTGTCGCGGCGAAGCACGAATTTCCGCTCGGGTTCGCCGATCACCGGCTGGATCTGGCCGCGCAGGAACACTGCATGGCGCAGTACCGCGCCGAGCGCCTTCGCTGACACATAGCGTCGCGAAAGGTCACGCGCGGTAATCTCGCCGACGTGGCGGATGCCGAGCGAGAACAGGAAGCGGTCGAGCGGGATCGTCCGCTTTGCCTCGATCGCGGCGATCACCTTGGCCGCCCACACGCGCCCGTCCTTCTTGCGCGCGGCGAGCTGTTCCTCGGTCAGGCGGAAGATGTCAGCGGGCGATTCGATCAGCCCGTCGCGGAAGAACGCCTCGATCAGCGTCTGGCCGAGCCCGCCGATGTCGAACGCGTGGCGCGAGGCGAAGTGGATCAGGCGCTCGACCCGCTGCGCCGGGCAGATCAGCCCGCCGGTGCAGCGATAGACGACCTCGCCTTCCTCGCGCTCGGCGGCGGACCCGCATTCGGGGCAAATGTGGGGGAAGACGTAAGCCTCGCGCTCGGCGTCGGGCGTCAGATTCTCGACGATCTGCGGGATCACGTCGCCGGCGCGCTGGACGAGCACGCGGTCGCCCGGCCGCACGCCGAGTCGCTCGATCTCGTCGGCATTGTGGAGGGTCGCGTTTGTTACGACGACCCCGCCGACCGTCACCGGCGATAGCCGAGCGACGGGCGTCATCGCGCCGGTGCGGCCGACCTGGATGTCGATCCGTTCAAGCAACGTCTGCGCGCGTTCGGCGGGAAACTTGTGCGCGATCGCCCAGCGGGGGGCCTTGGCGACCTGACCCAGCCGCGCCTGCCAGTCGAGCCGATTGACCTTGTAGACCACGCCATCGATGTCGAACGGCAGGTCGGCGCGCTCGGCCTCGATCCGGCGGTACACGTCGAGCGCTGCCGCCGTCCCCTCGACCCGCGCGAACCCTTCGGCGATCGGGAAGCCCCAGCCGCGCAGGGTGTCGACGACCTCGGCCTGGGTTTCGCCGGGCACGACGCTGGCCTCGCCCCAGCCGTGCGCGAGAAACCGTAGCGTCCGGCTCGCGGTGACGCTCGCATCCTTCTGGCGCAGCGAGCCCGCGGCGGCGTTGCGCGGGTTGGCGAACTGCCGTGCGTCCTTGCCGGTCTCCTCCGCCTCGGCGAGCAGGCGCGCGTTGAGCGCGGCGAAGTCGTCCTTCGCCATATACACCTCGCCGCGAACCTCGAAGATCGCAGGGGCCTTACCTTGCAAGGTTTGGGGGATGTCGCTGATGGTTCTCACATTGGCGGTGACGTCCTCGCCGACCTGGCCATCGCCCCGCGTGAGCGCCCGCACCAGCCGCCCATCCTCATACCGCAACGAACACGACAGCCCGTCGATCTTCGGCTCCGCGGTCAGCGCGACCGGCGCATCCTCCGCCAGCTTCAGGAACCGGCGCACGCGCGCGACGAACTCCTCGACTTCCTGGTCCGCAAACGCGTTGTCGAGGCTCATCATCGCCTTTGCATGCGCGACCTTCGCCAGATGCCCGGCAGGCGCCGCACCTACCGTCCGGCTCGGCGAATCGCTCCGCACCGCCGCCGGAAACGCCGCTTCGAGCGCCGCATTGCGCCGCACCAGCGCGTCATAGTCGGCATCGCTGATCTCGGGCGCGTCGTCGGTGTGATAGCGCGCGTTATGATACGCGATCTGCGCGGCGAGCGTTTCCAGCTCGGCGGCGGCTTCGATCTCGGTCGCGGGAAGGTCGGGCATCGCGCCGGGTTAGGGGAGCGGGCCACCTTTCGACAAGACCTGGATCAACATCGGGTGAACATTCGCCCGACTTGCGCGCTGATATCCCGAGACAATTTTTCGCAGGACCCGCCATCATGACCGACACCAGCCGCCGCGATCTCTTCAAGGGCGCCGCCGTCACTGGCCTCGCCGCCGCAGCAGCGCCGGCCTTCGCGCAAGGGCAGGGGCAGGCGTCCCTCGCCGATCCGCAGACGCGCTTCGTTTCGACGCCCTTTCCCGAACAGCGCCAGAAATGGCCCGCGCTTCAGCGCGACATGCGCCCCGTCCCCGATTGCGGCGAGGCGAGCTATCGCGGCTCGGGGCGTCTTGCCGGGCGCAAAGCGCTGGTCACCGGCGGCGATTCGGGGATCGGTCGCGCGGCGGTCATCGCGTTTTCGCGCGAAGGCGCGGACGTCGCGATCAACTATTACCCGACCGAGGAACCCGATGCGCAGGACGTGGCGAAGCTGCTCCGTGCCGAGGGGCGGAAGGTCGTGCTGATCCCCGGCGACCTGACCGATGCGAAGTTCTGCACCGACCTGATCGCGCGCGCCGCGCGTGAACTCGGCGGGCTCGACATCCTCGTCAACAATGCCGCCTACCAGCAGTCGAAGGCGTCGATCGCGGAGATCAGCTTCGAGCAGTTCGATCGGACGATGAAGACCAACGTCTATGCGATGTTCCACCTCTGCAAGGCGGCGATCCTGCTGATGAAGCCGGGCGCGTCAATCATCAACACGGGGTCGGTCAACTCGGTCGATCCGGGCGAGGAACTCCTCGACTATGCGACCACCAAGGGCGCGATCCTGATCTTTACCAAGGGGCTGGCCAAGCAACTCGGCAAGAAGGGCATCCGCGTCAACATGATCGCGCCGGGCCCGGTGTGGACGCCGCTTCAGGTCGCGGGTGGACAGCTGTCGAGCAAGATGGGCGAGTTCGGGCAGGATACGCCGCTGGGTCGTGCGGGTCAGCCGGCTGAGCTGGCGTCGTTGTTCGTGACGCTGGCGGAGACGGGGACGAGCTTTACGAGTGGTAGCGCGTTCGCGGCCACGGGCGGCAGCGGCGTGCTGTAACGCCGCTACGGCCCTATCACACCCCCTCTCACTCCAACCCGGCGAAGGCCGGGGCCCAAATGGAAAGGTCGCAGTAACGGAGCGATGCGCATCGTTATCACCGCCCCCCAATTGGGCCCCGGCCTTCGCCGGGGGGGAGGGGGCACTTTTGAAGTGATGGACTGTCTCACCCCTTACCCAGCCGTCGCAACCCCTCCGCATCCACCACCCGGATCCGCGCATACTCGACCGCGATCACCCCGGCGCGCTCCATCGCCTTCAGCGCCTTGTTGAGCGTCTGCCGCGACACGCCGATCATCGCCGCGATATCCTCCTGGCGGAGTGCGACGCTGTCGCCGCCCGCTGCGCGCACCATACCGGCCAGCGTCCGGGCCAGCCGCACCGGGATCGGCTGCGCGAGCGTATTCATCACGAACGCCAGCGACGCACGCTGGTGCGCGCACGCCAGCAGCGCGATGTCCCACCATAATTCGGGCGTATCGCGCGCCAGTCGGCGGAACGCTTCGATGCCGATATGCAGAACGCGGGCCGGTCCGAACGCGATCGCGTCATGTGGTCTCGGCCCCGCGTCGAGCGTCGACAGTTCGCCGAACCACGTCCCCGGCCCCATGATCAGCACCACCAGTTCGGCGCCGACCGCGGGATAGCCCATCAGGCGGACTTGCCCATCGAGCACGGCCCACAGGCCATCGGGCGGATCGCCGACGCCGTATAGCCGCGTGCCGGCCGCTACCGATCGTGTGGTCGCCTGCGCCAGCAACAGCGCGCGCCGCCCGGCCGGCACTGCGCCGAACCACGGGTCTGCTTCGAGGATGGCACGATCGTCGGAGAGCACTGTGTAGGTCTCGGCCCTTTGGCAAAATTGTCAATCTGGCGACATTCTCGCTCCGGGCGCCGTGCTAGGGCAGCGGCATAAAAACAGGAGATGGATGATGGCAACCGCACTCAGGACCGAACCGACCGTCCGCGATCTGGTGTCGCCCGAGGAATGGGCGATCCGGGTCGATCTCGCCGCCGCCTACCGCCTCGTCGCGCATTATGGCTGGGACGATCTGATCTTCACGCACCTGTCGGCGCGCGTGCCGGGGCCGGAGCATCATTTCCTGATCAACCCGTACACGCACATGTTCGAGGAGATCACCGCGTCGTCGCTCGTCAAGATCGACGCGAACGGCGACAAGGTCATGGATACGCCCGCGCCGGTCAACCGCGCCGGGTTCGTGATCCACTCCGCCGTGCATGCCGCGCGCGAGGATGCTGTCGCGGTGCTGCACCTGCATACGCCGCACGGCCAGGCGGTGTCGGCGATGGCGGAGGGGCTGCTGCCGCATACCCAGACCGCGATGATCGCCGGGCACGACGTGGCGTATCACGATTTCGAGGGCATCGCGACCGAGCTCGAGGAGCGCGAACGACTGGTGGCGGATCTGGGGACGAAGCACAGCATGATCCTGCGCAACCACGGCACGCTGACGGTTGGCGAGTCGATCCCGCAGGCGTTCCTCCGCATGTATTTCCTTGAGCGTGCGTGCGAGGCGCAGGTGCTGATGCTGAGCGCGGGCCGCGAGAATCTCAACAATCCCAACCAGGGCGTGGCCGAGAAGGTCGAGGGACAGTCGAGCGGTCCGGGGATGCGGATGCTGGCGGACGGGCTGGCGTGGCCGGCGTTGTTGCGCAAGCTCGACCGGATCGATCCGAGCTATCGGGATTGAGGTGAGGGGGCTGCTTCGTGGCCACCACCCGGCGAAGGCCGGGGCCCAATTGGCGAGGCCATTGTAACGAAGTATCGCGCTCGCCAACTGCTGTTTCCTGATTGGGCCCCGGCCTCCGCCGGGGTGGTAGAAGGAGACGGTTGATGCGACCAACGCCGTTAGTTTTGATCGCGATCTGCCTAGCCGTTCCCGCTACGGCTCAGCAAACCCGTATCTCGCCCGCACCCGCCCCGGCGATCGGCTATGACTGGAACGACGATTCGTCCGCAGACGACCGTGTCCAGCAATCGCTGTGGCCGCGCTCGGACGCCAGTGCGGCGGGGCTCGACGACATGATTCATGCCGAGCAGGCCCCGATCCATGCCGCGATCCACGAAGACGGCGATTTCGGTAGTCGCGCGCTGCACGGCCTGCGGAAAGTCGGCGGCGATTATATCGTCGTGCCGGTGCTGAAGATCCACCTGGGGCATCCGCGACAAGCGACGCCCTGACCTCCGGCTGGTTTACTCATCCCCGTCATGCCGGGCTCGTTCCGGCATCCACGGTTCCGTATATTCGAGAGTTGTTATCGTGCGGAACGGCGGACCCCGGAACAGGTCCGGGGTGACGGAGGAGGGCTTAACTGTAAGGCCAATACCCTCAGGCTCGCTCCAGCAACCGCTCCGCCTGGGCCCTGGCCTCATCCGTGATCGTCGCGCCGGACAGCATCCGCGCAATCTCCTCACGCCGTTCGTCTTCGGATAATGCTCGCACGCCGGTTCGCGTGACGGTGCCGTCGCTGCTTTTTGCGATCAGCAGGTGCTTCGCCCCGCGTGCCGCGACCTGCGGGCTGTGCGTGACCACCAGCAGCTGCGTGCTCTGTGCGAGCCGGGCCAGACGCTCGCCGATCGCGCTTGCCACCGCGCCGCCGACGCCGCGGTCGATCTCGTCGAACACCATCGTCGAGGCGCCGCCTTCCTCCGCCAGCGCCACCTTCAGCGCGAGGATAAAGCGCGACAATTCGCCGCCCGACGCGATCTTGGTCAGCGCCGCAAATGGCGCGCCGGGGTTGGTCGAGATCTCGAACTCGACGCGGTCCTTGCCCGCCGCCGACCACCCGTCTTCACCCAGCGGCGCCACCACCGTCTGGAACCGCGCCGCGTCGAGCTTCAGCGGCGCGAGTTCGCCCGCGACGGCCACGTCGAGGCGCTTCGCCGCCGCCAACCGCCGCTTGGTCAGCGCATCCGAGGCTGTATCATATGCTTTCCGCGCCGCCGCCACCCGCGCCTCGATCACCGCGATCCCGCCTTCGCCCGCATCGAGTCGCTCCAGCCGCGCGCGCATTTCGTCTGCCAGCGCGGCGAGGTCATCCGGCTGCACCCGGTGTTTGCGCGCCATCGCCCGCAGCTCGAACAGCCGCGCCTCGTCATCCTCCAGCGCGCGCGGATCATACGCCATCTCGGCGCGCGCATCGCGCAGGCTCTCCTCCGCCACTGACGCCTCGATCACCGCGCGATCGACCGCGGCCAGCGCATTGCCCAGCGCCTCATGATCCTCTGCGATCCGTTCCAGCACGCGCGCAGCCTGGCGCAGCTTCGCCATCCCGCCGTCCTTGCCCTCGAGGAAATCGTCGATCGCGGCCAGGTCGTCGGCGATCTTTTCCGCGCGCTGCATCGAGCGCCGGGTGTCCGCCAGCGTCTCTTCCTCGCCCGCGACAGGCGCCAGCGCGGTCAGTTCGGCGACGGTATGCTCGAGCCATTCGCGATCGCGCGCCGCCGTCTCGATATCCGCGCGGGCGGCGGCGAGTTCGGCCTCGGCCGTGCGAAACGCCGCATAAGCCTTGCCGGTCGCGCCCGGCTCGGTCCGCCCGAAGATATCGAGCAACGCCCGATGCCCCCGCGCATTCAGCAGCCCGCGCTCGTCATGCTGGCCGTGGATCTCGACCAGATGGGGCGCCATCTCGCGCAGCAGCCCCGCCGACGCCGGCTGGTCGTTGACGAAGCCGCGACTGCCGCCGTCCGCCTTGACGATCCGCCGCACGATCAGAGGCTCGCCGCGTTCGATCTCCAGCCCGTTCTCATCGAAGAGCAGCGCGAGCGGTGATTCGGGGGCAGGGGCGTCGAACGTGGCGGTCACCACCGCCTGCGCCGCGCCATGCCGCACCAGTCCACTGTCGCCGCGCCCGCCCAGCGCCAGCCCCAGCGCATCGAGCAGGATCGACTTGCCCGCGCCGGTCTCGCCAGTGAGCACGCCGAGCCCTTTGCCGAATCCCAGATCCAGCGCTTCGATCAGCACCACGTCGCGAATGGAAAGTTCGGTCAGCATAGTATGTCCGCCTTAGACGAACGGGCGCGCAATGCGATCCCCCTATGTTCCAACCCGACGACCCGCGGCCCTGAAGTCCGAGACTGCGCGTCAGCTTCCGGTGTTGGACGGCTGCCCGGCCGACCGCGGTGCCGGTGCACGCTCCGCCGGACCGGTCGGGGTGGAACCCGGCTCGTCCAGCTCGACCATCACCGACGGCGTACCCTTGGTGCCCACCGGCACCACCTGCTCGCCGGGCTTCATCGGCGGTACGGCGGGCACCTGGTTCTTCTTTAGCAGGTCATAGGCATGCTGGTACCAGTCGGTCCCGGGATAGTTGCGCCCGAGCACTGCGCCGGCCTTCTCGGCCTCGATCGGCACGCCGAGCGCCAGATACGTCTCGGTCAGTCGCATCAGCGCCTCAGGCGTGTGCGTGGTCTGCTGGAACTTGTCGATCACGGTGCGGAACCGGCCATTCGCCGCCAGCCACTGGCCGCGCGTCTCGTAGAACCGCCCGATCTCCATCTCCTTGCCGGCGAGATGGTCGTTGACCAGATCGATCTTCAGCCGTGCATCCGACGCATAGCGCGTGTTCGGATAGCGCCGCATCAGCTCGCCCAGCGAATCGAGCGCCTGCTTGGTGATCTTCTGGTCGCGCGTCACGTCGGTGATTTGCTCGTAATAGCCGAGCGCGATCAGGTAATAGGCGTAGGGCGCGTCGCGGTTGCCCGGATGGACCGCGAGGAAACGCTGTGCCGAGCTGATCGACGCCGTGTAGTCGCGGGCGAGGTAATAGCTGAACGCCGACATGATCTGCGCACGGCGCGCCCAGATCGAATAGGGATGCTGGCGCTCGACCTCGTCGAACAGCTGGGCGGCTTCCTTGTAGCGTCCCTGGTCGAGCCGCTGCTTCGCGGTCGAGTACAGCGTGCCCACGTCGCGCGCGACATAGGGCAGGTCGCCCTTGGACGCGCGACCGCTCGCACAACCGGCCATGGGGAGCGCAAGCGCGGCGATGAGCGTGACCGCGAGGGCACGAGACTGGGGGATACGCATTGGCGTTGTCCTTAGCGTATGCGGGGGTTGGCGAACAATCCCTTTCGCCATACCCGCATTGGGCCTTTCCGTCGGCTGGATCGCACGGCAATAGTCGCGCGTTGGTGCCCGCCATTCGAAGCGCCATTCACGTCGAGGATCATGTCATGCCGGCCACATTGTTGCACACCCACCGCGTCGAGAAGCCCTGGGGTCGCGACACGCTCTGGCCCGGATTCGACGATCCCGCACCCGGCTCGCCGCCGATCGGCGAGGTCTGGTTCCAGGAGCCCGGCAACACCACGCCCGACCTGCTGATCAAATACCTGTTCACGTCGCAGCAGCTGTCGGTCCAGGTCCATCCCGACGACGACCAGGCGCATGAGCGTGGCCTGCCGCGCGGCAAGGACGAGTGCTGGACGATCCTCGCCGCCGAGCCCGACTCGACGATCGCGGTCGGCACGAAGGCGCCGATCTCGAAGGACGATCTCCGCCAGTCGGCGATCGACGGCACGATCGAGGACAAGCTCGACTGGAAGCCGGTGAAGCCCGGCGACTTCATGTATTGCGCGTCGGACACGATCCACGCGATCGGCGGTGGCCTGACCGTGATCGAGGTCCAGCAGAACTCCGAGACCACGTATCGTCTTTATGATTATGGCAGCGACCGCGAACTCCACCTGAAGGACGGCATCGACGTCGCCGATCCGACCCCGTACGTCCCCGTCGCGCCGCCGATCGAGATCGAGACCGGCCGGACGATCATGGTCGAGGGGCCGAAGTTCGTGCTGGAGCGCTGGAAGGGCGGCGACCATGTCGTCAATTTGCCCGAGGGCACGACCGGCTGGGTGATCCCGATCACCGGCTCGGGCGATGTCGCAGGGGTCGCGTTCAAGGCTGGCGAATGCGCGACGATGACCGGTAGCGAGACGGTGTCGACGAGCGCGGATGCGGACGTGCTGTTCGCGTATCCGCTTGCAAAGCGGATCTGAGTTCAAACCTCATCTCCCGCTACCTTGTTCTCCCGCGAAGGCGGGAGCTCAGTCTGGGTCCCCGCCTTCGCGGGGATCCACAGTGATCGAGGACAAAAGTTCGTCAGCTGAATATCACCCCGGCGGAGGCCGGGGCCCAGTTGGAAAGGTGGCAATAATGGAGGACCACGCTCCGTTAGCTGCGTTCCACAACTGGGCCCCGGCCTCCGCCGGGGTGGCGTTTCATCGATCACGCGGCGCATAACCATCGGGCGTCCCCAAACTCACCCCACATTAACCCGGCCCCTGTAGCCACCAGCCATGCTCCGCGTCCTGACCCTTTCCACGCTGTTCCCGGATGCGACCCGCCCGAATTTCGGCGTCTTCGTCGAGCGCCAGACGCTCGGCCTAGCCGCGCACCCGAACGTATCGCTCCAAGCGGTAGCGCCGATAGGCCTCCCGCCAGGCCCGTTCCGCCGCCTCGGCCATTACGCGGCCCTCGCCAAGCTACCGACGCAGGAACGGTGGAAGGGCATCGAGGTACACCGTCCGCGTTTCATCGCGCTGCCGTTCACCAGAGGCCGCCACCACGCCGCCGCTCTTGAACGCGGGCTGACCCCGCTACTCGATACGATCCGCGAGGACTTCGCGTTCGACGTGATCGACGCGTCGTTCTTCTTCCCGGACGGCCCCGCCGCAGTCGCGCTCGGCAAACGCTACGGCGTGCCCGTCTCGATCAAGGCGCGCGGTGCCGACATCCACCATTGGGGCAATGCCCCCGCCACCGCTGCGCACGTCCGCAACGCTGGCCGCGACGCGACAGGCATGCTCGCGGTCAGCGCCGCGATGAAGGCCGACATGGTTGCGCTCGGTCTGCCCGCCGACCGGATTCGCGTCCACCACACCGGCGTCGACCAGGACCGCTTCCACCCGCTCGATCGCGCCAGCGCAAAGGCAGCCCTCGGCGTCGCAGGCCCGCTGGTTGTCTCGGTCGGCGCACTGATCCCGCGCAAGGGACACGACATCGTCATCGATGCGGTGGCGGCGCTCCCCGGGGTGACGTTGCTGATCGCAGGGGAGGGGCCCGAACGCGCCGCGCTTCGGGCACGGATCGCGCGCTACGGCATTGCCGGCCGCGTCCGCCTGCTCGGCGCCGTGCCGCACGCCGAGTTGCCGGCACTGGTTGCCGCCGCCGACGTCAGCGCACTGGCCTCGAGTTCGGAGGGCCTCGCCAACGCCTGGGTCGAGTCGCTTTCGTGCGGTACGCCGATCGTGATTACCGACGCGGGCGGCGCGTACGAGGTGGTGACGTCGCCGGATGCCGGCCGGGTCACGATCCGCGATGGCCTCGCGTTTGCGGCGGCGATCGGCGGACTGTTGTCGGATCCTCCCGCGCAGGAGGCCACGCGCGATGCTGCCGCATCGTTCACCTGGGACGCCAACACCGCCGCGTTGTACGAGCATCTCGCAGGGCTGGTCGCGGATCGCCGGTAAGATCTTCCACCTAGCGGGTGAAGACTAGCGTTACGCCCTAACTGCGGATCACCCCTCCAGAGGGTACAGCGCCGCGACGATCCAGCGACCTTCGCCGCGCAGCACCGCCCACGCGCGCGCCGCTGCCCGGCTGTCCATCGCCTCGATCCCGAACCCGCGTGCTTCGACCGCCCGCTTGAATGCGAGCGGCGGCTGGCGCAGCGCCGAACCCGTTCCCAACAACAGGAATTCCGGTGGCGGATCGAGCGCGAGCAATGCCGCCACGTCCGCTTCGCCAAGCGTCTCGAACGCCGGCGGCTCCCAGCCATCCGCGCGCTCGGGACTGATCGACAATGCGGTGTAATAGCCGTCGTCGACCTTGAACCCGGCCCGACCGATCGCCGAGATCATCGGCCCATCGGTCTTCTCGCGGTCCATCCTCATTTAACGCTCGACCTTCGGACCCACCCGCTCGGCACCGTCCTGCACGCCGCCCTTGCGCGGTGCAGGATCGGCTCGCAGCCCCAGCGTGATCAGCAGCGACGACGACACGTAGATCGACGAGTAGGTCCCAACGACGATACCCAGGATCATCGCCGCGGTGAACCCGCGCAGTACATGGCCGCCCAGCACCAGCATCGCGACCAGCGCGAGCAGGATCGTTACCGAGGTCATCACCGTGCGGGGCAGCGTCTCATTCACCGACAAATCGATGATCTCGCGCATGTCCATCTTCCGGTAGCGGCGCATGTTCTCGCGGATACGGTCGTCGATCACGATCTTGTCGTTGATCGAATACGAGATGATCGTCAGCACCGCCGCGACGATGTTGAGGTCGACCTCGAAATAATTCCGCATCAGCGCAAAGAAGCCGAGCGTCATCAACAGATCGTGGACGATCGCGACGATGGTCGAGACGCCGAACTGCCATTCGAACCGCACCACCGCGAACAGCGCGATACCCAGGATCGAAAGACCGACTGCCAGCAAGCCCTTGGTGATCAGTTCGTCGGAGACCTTGCCGGAGATCGTGTCGTACTTCGAGAAGGTCGAGCCCGGGAATTTCGCTACGATGTCGTCCGAAACCTTCTTCACCAGGCGGTTGGTTGCGCCTTCGTCACCGCTTTCCGGCAAGGGCAGTCGGATCGACAGCGTCTTGGGATCGCTGAAGGACTGGATCGAGGCTTCGCCGACGCCGAGCCGGTCGACCTCGGTCCGCACCGCCTCGATCGACGGCGGCGTCGCGAAGTTCTGTTCGATCAGCACGCCGCCGACGAAATCGACGCCCATGTTCAGACCGCGGAACGCGACGAGGCCGACCGCCAAAAGCGAGAGGATCAGGGTTAGCCCGAACGCCCATTTACGGAGCGAGACGAACTTCAGGTTCGTGTTGTCGGGTACGAGTTTCAGCAGGCGCATGGTTATCTCCCGCCTCAAATATTGATCGTGGTGGGGCGGTTCTTCCGCAGCCACAGCGCGACCATCATCCGGGTGAACGTCACGGCGGTGAACACCGACGTGCAGATCCCGATCAGCAGCACGACGGCGAAGCCCTTCACCGGACCCGAGCCGAGCAACAACATGATCACGCCGGTGATGGCGTGCGTCACGTTGGCCTCGAAGATCGTCCGCGAGGCCTCCTTGTAGCCCAGCTCGACCGACTGGATCACGCTACGCCCGCGTCGCCGCTCCTCGCGAATACGCTCGTTGATCAGCACGTTGGCATCCACCGCGGTCCCGATCGTCAGCACGAACCCGGCGATACCGGGCAAGGTCAGTGTCGCGTTCAGCATCGCCATGACGGCGACGATGACCAGGATGTTGATGACCACTGCGAGGTTCGCATACAGGCCGAACCGGCCATAAGTGACGAACATGAACACGATCACGAGCAGCGCGGCGACGATCGACGCCAGCACGCCGGCGCGGATCGAATCCTTGCCGAGATCGGGGCTGACGGTACTCTCGGCGATCGTCTTCAGCGCGACCGGCAGCTTGCCCGATCGCAGCGTGATCGCCAGTGCGTTCGCCGACTCGACCGTGAAGTTGCCCGAGATCGACGCACGACCGCCAAGGATCGGCTCGTTGATGTTCGGGGCCGAGATCACCGAATTGTCGAGGATGATCGCGAACGGCTTGCCGGTGTTATCCGTCGTGACCTTGGCGAAGCGACGTCCGCCGACCGCGTTGAACGTGATCGCCACCTGCGGCGCGTTGGTCTGCGGGTCGAACTCCTGGCGCGCATCGGCGAGCTGATCGCCCGAGATGATCACCGAGCGCTTGACCGCGATGAACGGTCCTTCTCCGCGAGGATTGTCCGGATAGGGAAGAACCTGGCTGCCGATCGGCGCGATGCCCTTGGCGAGATCCGTCGGGTTCGCGGTCTGATCGACCAGCTTGAATTCGAGCTTGGCGGTCTTACCGAGCAGGTCCTTGAGCGCCTGTGGGTTCTTCAACCCCGGCACCTGAACGACGATCCGCGTCGCGCCCTGGCGGACGATCGTCGGCTCCCTGGTGCCGAGTTCGTCGATACGGCGGCGGACGACTTCGGTCGCATCGTTCATCGCCGTGTCGATCGCCTGCGTCAGGCCGGCCTGGGTCGGCTTGAGCACGAACCGGCTCGTGTCGACGACGTTGATGTCCCACTCACGCTGGCCGCTCATGCCCGCGCCACCGCCGGTGATCGCCAGCAGACGCTCGCGCGCGGCATCGACCTGCGAAGGATCACGCAGCAGGAAGGTCAGCTGGCCGCCCCGCGTGGAAATGTCGCCGATCTCGATCCGCGGCGTTCCATTGCGCATCGTCCCCGCCACGCTGTCGCGCATCGCCTCGATCCGCGTCGCAGCGAGGTCGGCGGTATCCGCCTCAAGCAGCAGATAGCTGCCGCCGGCGAGATCGAGGCCGAGGTTGACGCGGGAATGCGGAATCCGCCCCCATGTGCTCGTGGTGCTCTCGGGGAGGAAACTCGGGATCGCCAGCAGGCACAATGCCACCAGCAACCCGATGATCGACCCGACCTTCCAGCGCGGAAAATCCAACATCAGTCGTTTGCCGGCTTCGTGTTCGGGCTGGTGATGTCGGTCAGCGTCGACTTGACGACCCGCACGCGGACGTTCGGCGCGATCTCGACCTCGACAACATTATCCTCGACCTTGGTCACCTTGCCGAGGATCCCGCCCGAGGTCACGACGCTGTCGTTCTTCTTCACCGCGGCGACCGACGCCTGCAGCGCCTTCATGCGCTTTTGCTGCGGGCGGATCATCAGGAAATAGAACACGACGAACACGAGGAAGAGCGGCGCGAGGCTCAGGAACGAGGCGATCCCGCCCCCCGCCGTCGTGGCGCCGTCTGCGGCCTGGGCAAAAGCTGGTGAGATGAACATGAAGGTCCGTATCTGGCTGGGCCGTAGAAGGCGCAAGGATGGGTCGGGCCGGACGTCGCGCGTCGCGCCCGCATTGGTCCGCCCGCTATCATCGCTTGGAACCTCGCGCAACAGATCGCCACAGGATGAGACGTGGGCGTCATGCGACCGGGCGCATCTAACATGGCTGCCGACATCGCCGCCGTGTTCGGGCTTGCATCAGGCGCGGACCCCGCGTAGTGCGCCCCCCTCGGGTCGCCTTGCGGCCCGTTCGGTCGGAGCGTAGCGCAGCCTGGTAGCGCACCACACTGGGGGTGTGGGGGTCGCAGGTTCGAATCCTGTCGCTCCGACCATTTTCTTACATCGATACGTATCGGCAGATTAAGTCTTGCCTGTTCCCTCGCGAACGCGGGGGCCCAGGACCACGAACGCTGCCGCCCGTAACCCCGGGCTCCCGCTTTCGCGGGAGAACCGAAAGGTGCTTACGCCGTCTCGCTCACCGTTGCCGCATGACCCACCGCCACCGCGCTCAAATTCACGATCCCCCGCGCGGTCACGCTCGGCACCATCATCTGCAGCGGCTTGGCGAGGCCCAGCAGCATCGGCCCCAACGGCAGCGATTCGGTCGACGCCGAGAGCAGCGACACCGCGATGTTCGCCGCATCGATGTTCGGCATCACCAGCAAATTCGCCGAGCCCGTAAGCGGGCTATCCGCGACCAGCCGCCGCCGCAGCGCCTCCGACAGCGCCGCATCGCCGTGCATCTCACCGTCGAACTCGAACTCCGGCGCGAACTCCTTCAGCAACGCATGCCCCGCGCGCATCTTCTGCGCCGACGGCGACCGCGACGCACCGAAGCTCGAATGCGACAGCAACGCCGCCTTCGGCTCGATCGCGAACGCCCGCACCGCTTCGGCCGCCAGTAGCGTCATCTCGGCGATCTGCTCGGCGGTCGGATCGACCGTGACGTGCGTATCGCAGAAGAACAGGCTGCCGGTGCGCAGGATCACGGCCGACATCGCATACAGCCGCGAGACGCCAGGCATCCGCGGGATCAGCGGCATGATGTACGTCATCTGCGTCCACCAGTCGCCGATGCCACCACACAAGGCCGCGTCGACGCGACCCTCGCGCAGCAGCATCGCCGCGGCCACGCTCGGTCGCGTCCGCAGCGCGCGCTCGGCGCTGTCGGGCGGCGTGCCGCGACGACCGACCAGCGCGTTGTACCCAGCGAGCAACGGATCGAACACCTCGCGGTCGGTACCCGGATCGAGCACCTCGACATCGGTGCCGATCGACATGCGCAGGCCGCTCGCCTCGATCTTCTGGCCGATCACCTCGCGCCGCCCGATCAGCACCGGGCGACCGATACCCTCGTCGATCACCGTCTGCACCGCGCGCAGCGTCCGGTCGTCCTCGCCCTCTCCATACGCGATCGAACGCCCGGCCTGCTTGGCACGTGCGAAGATCGGCCGCATCAGCTGGCCCGACCGATACACGAACACTTCGAGATCACGCAGATATGCGTCGAAATCCTCGATCGGCCGCGTCGCCACGCCCGACTCCATCGCCGCCTTCGCCACGGCGGGCGCGACATGCAGGATCAGCCGCGGATCGAACGGCTTGGGGATGATGTAGGTCGGCCCGAACACCGGCGTCGCGCCGCCGTAAGCGGTGACTACGACGTCGGACGCAGTGGCTCGTGCGAGCGCCGCGATCGCGTCGACCGCGGCAACCTTCATCGCCTCGTTGATCTCGGTCGCGCCGACGTCGAGCGCCCCGCGGAAGATGAACGGGAAGCACAGCACGTTGTTGACCTGGTTCGGGAAATCCGAGCGGCCAGTGGCGATGATCGCGTCGGGCCGGGTCGCATGGACCAGCGCCGGCTGGATCTCTGGCTCCGGGTTCGCCAGCGCCAGGATCAGCGGATCCGGCGCGAGCAGGTGCAGCCATTCCTGCTTCAGCACGCGCGGCGCCGACAGCCCGAGGAAGATATCCGCGCCCTCCAGCACGTCCGGCAAGGTCCGCGCATTCGTCTTCCGCGCATACCGCGCCATGTTCGGCGGCATCACGTCGCCGCGATCGGCATGCACCACGCCGGCGATATCGGTCAGCGTCACGTTCTCGGGATTGAGCCCCATCGACACCAGCAGGTCGACCGTCGCCAGGGCCGCCGCTCCGGCGCCCGACGTCACCAGCTTCATCTGGTCGAGCCGCTTGCCGCGCAGCTCGAGCACGTTGCGGACCGCGGCGGCACACACGATCGCGGTGCCGTGCTGGTCGTCATGGAACACCGGGATGTTCATCAGCTCGCGCAGCTTCGTCTCGATCTCGAAGCATTCGGGCGCCTTGATGTCCTCGAGATTGATCCCGCCGAACGTCGGCTCGAGCACGCGGACCGCCTCGATGAACGCCTGCGGATCAAGCTGGTCGATCTCGATGTCGAAGCAGTCGATCCCGGCGAACTTCTTGAAGAGCACCGCCTTGCCCTCCATCACCGGCTTCGACGCAAGCGCACCGATCGCGCCTAGGCCCAGCACCGCGGTGCCGTTGGTGATGACCGCAACGAGATTGCCCCGCGCGGTATAATCCCGCGCCTTGTCGGGATCGGCGGCGATTTCCTCGCACGCGGCGGCAACGCCCGGCGAGTAAGCGAGCGCCAGATCGCGCTGCGTCGCCATCCGCTTGGTAGCTTCGACCGAGAGCTTACCGGGCTTTGGATAGCGGTGATAATCGAGCGCGGCTTTGCGGAAATCGTCTTCCATGGTCTTCCTAACCTGTCGGCCGCGGCGGCGACCGGGTGATCCAGAGCGCGCGGGCAGGGCCCGCCGCGTCGAATGTTCAAGGGAGCGCATAGCCTTAGGGGCACCGATCCGCCAACCCCGCGCGGACGTAGCGTCGGTTTGGGGGAGGGCTGACTCAAGCTTGGCACCAGCCCGGCGAAGGCCGGGGGCCAGCTGGAACGTCGGAGCTAACGAAGCGCTGCCCTCCGTTAGCGCCGTTCCCCCAACTGGACCCCGGCTTCCGCCGGGGAGGTGCGATCTGGGATGCGACCTAACGATCCTCCCCCGCCAGGGGGAGGTGGCACCGAAGGTGTCGGAGGGGGAGGCAAGCGATCATGTCTGTTGCGTGTCCTCCCCCTCCGTCTGGCAAGCGCCAGCCGCCTCCCCCTTGCGGGGGAGGATTGGGAATAAGCGAATCCCCTGTCCTACAACGAACCAATATGGTTCGCTCCCGCCACCAAAACCGGGGAGCTCATCATGAAAATCGACCACCTGATCGACGCCGTAATTGACCGCGAAGGCGGCTACACTAACCACCCGGCGGACCGAGGCGGCCCCTCCCGCTACGGCATCACGCAAGGCGTGGCTCGCACCAACGGCTACACCGGCGACATGCGCAATTTCCCCCGCGCACAGGCCGAAGAGATCTACTGCCGCCTATACTGGACCCGCCCGGCCTTCGACCAGATCGCCCCCCGAGCCCCGAAAATCGCCGAAGAACTCTTCGACACGGGCGTCAACATGGGCCCCGCGGTCGCCTCCACCTTCCTCCAACGCGCGCTCAACGCGCTCAACCGAGGCGCCACCGACTATCCCGACATGACCCTCGACGGCCGCATCGGCCCCGCGACCCTGACCGCGCTCGACGCCTTCCTCGCCCGCCGAAAACCCGGCGGCGAGACCGTGCTCCTGAAGGCGATCGAGGCGCTTCAAGGCGAACGCTACGTCGCCCTTGCTGAGACCCGCCCCGCCAACGAGGCCTTCCTCTACGGCTGGCTGGCCAACCGCACCTGACGCCCGCAACGAAACGCTCCCAGCGTCTATATTTCCTATACTTCACTTTTGCTGGAGACAGCCAATGACCCCGCAACCCCTTGATCCAGCGCCAGACGTTTGGATCACCCGAGCTCGCCCGACGTTCCTCTACGTTATGTACACGCTGCTGCTCGGTGCGATTCCGGCAGGCCTGATCGCCGCCGTCCGCCCGCAGATGACGCAGGCGATCGCCGTCGGCATGTCCGCGTACCTGAACGCGATCCCCGAACCGCTCTACGCGCTCTTCGGCACCGGCTATCTCGGCTATACGGTCGCGCGTGAATGGGGGAAGGGGCGCTAACCGCCCAAACCTCCTCCGTCATTCCCGCGGAGGCGGGAACCCATATTAGCTGATCTCGGCGATGAAGCGACACGTTCGCCCGTCTGGATCCCCGCCTGCGCGGGGATGACGTAGATGCGCGAGGGCGGGGGCGTTGCACCCCCGAAACCGCACCCTACATCGCGGCTATGAGCAACGACCCCCACGCCATGCCGACATGGCACGGCACCACCATCCTCTCGGTCCGCCGCGGCGGCAAGGTTGTCGTCATTGGTGACGGCCAGGTCTCGATGGGCCAGACCGTCATGAAACCCAACGCGCGCAAAGTCCGCCGACTGGGCGACGGCAGCGTCATCGGCGGGTTCGCCGGCGCGACCGCGGACGCCTTCACCTTGTTCGAACGTCTCGAACGCAAACTTGAAGCGCACCAGGGCCAGCTTCTGCGCGCCGCGGTCGAACTCGCCAAGGACTGGCGCACCGACAAGTTCCTCCGAAACCTCGAAGCGATGATGATCGTCGCCGACAAGGATGTGACGCTAATCCTCACCGGCAACGGCGACGTGCTCGAGCCCGAGAACGGCGTCGCCGCGATCGGCTCCGGCGGCAACTACGCCCTCGCCGCCGCCCGAGCGTTGGTCGAATACGAGACCGATGCGGAAGTGTTGTGCCGCAAAGCAATGGGCATAGCGTCCGAGCTCTGCGTCTACACCAACGACCGCCTCACGGTCGAAACGATGGATTCGACCACGTAACTCCTTCTCCCCCTCCCGCAAGCGGGAGGGGGCAGGGGGTGGGCGCCCGCTCACCTCCAGCGCCAACCTTCGAGGGAAGCGCGAGCCCACCCCCAACCCCTCCCGCCTGCGGGAGGGGAGCGAGATCAAAATGAACGACCAGCTCACCCCAAAGGCAATAGTCGCCGCGCTCGACGCCCACATCATCGGCCAGGCCGCCGCGAAACGCGCCGTCGCCGTGGCCATGCGCAACCGCTGGCGCCGCCAGCAGCTCAGCGAAGACCTCCGCGACGAGGTCACGCCGAAGAACATCCTGATGATCGGGCCGACCGGCTGCGGCAAGACCGAGATCAGCCGCCGTCTGGCAAAACTCGCCGACGCGCCGTTCGTGAAGGTCGAGGCGACCAAGTTCACCGAGGTCGGCTATGTCGGCCGCGACGTCGAACAGATCGCCCGCGACCTCGTTGAGGAAGCGATCCGCCTCGAAAAGGAACGCCGTCGTATAGCCGTCAAGGACAAGGCCGAAGAGGCGGCAATGGGGCGCCTGCTCGACGCGCTGGTCGGCAAGGATTCGAGCACCGCGACGCGCGAAAGCTTTAAGCAGCGCTTTCTGGACGGCCATCTGAACTCCGCCGAAGTCGAGATCGAGGTAGAGCAGGCGCCGACCACGCCGTTCGAAATTCCCGGCGGCGCGCCGCAGATGATCAATCTCGGCGAGATGATGAAGTCGTTCGGCGGCGGTCAGCAATTGAAGCGCCGCAAGCTGACGGTCCACGCGGCATGGGACAAGCTCGTCGA
Organism: Sphingomonas sp. 4RDLI-65; assembly: GCF_049472435.1. NCBI lineage: Bacteria > Pseudomonadati > Pseudomonadota > Alphaproteobacteria > Sphingomonadales > Sphingomonadaceae > Sphingomonas > Sphingomonas sp. 4RDLI-65. Next base: position 385,727 of record NZ_JBCEBT010000004.1, read on the forward strand.
GGAAGAGGCCGACAAGCGCCTCGACCAGGACGAAGTCAGCCGCGCGGCGCTGGCCGATGCGGAGGCCAACGGCATCGTCTTCCTCGACGAGATCGACAAGATCGCGGTCAGCGACGGCCGTGGCGGCTCGATCAGCCGCGAAGGCGTCCAGCGCGACCTGCTGCCCCTGATCGAGGGCACGACGGTAGCGACGAAGTATGGCCCGATGAAGACCGACCACATCCTCTTCATCGCGTCGGGCGCGTTCCACGTCGCCAAGCCGAGCGACCTGCTCCCCGAACTCCAGGGCCGCCTGCCGATCCGCGTCGAACTCAAGGGCCTCACCGAAGCCGATTTCGTCGCCATCCTGTCGGACACCAAGGCGTCGCTGCCGCTCCAATACAAGGCGCTGATCGCGACCGAAGGCGTCGGCATCGAATTCACCGAAGACGGCATCGCCGCGATTGCGCGCATCGCCGCAGAGGTGAACTCGGAGATCGAGAACATCGGCGCGCGTCGCCTGCAGACGGTGATGGAGAAGCTGCTGGAGGAGGTCAGCTACAACGCCGAAGACCGCGGCGGGTCGAACCTCGTCATCGACGGCGCGTATGTCGACAGCCAGCTGAAGGAAATCGCGCGGAACACGGACCTGAGCCGCTTCGTGCTATAAGCAAGTAGGGGAAGGCAGACCTTCCCCCATCCGTTTGTGCTGAGCGAAGTCGAAGCACATGGGGCCGAGGCCCTTCGACTTCGCTCAGGGCGAACGGGGTGGGGCAGGGCTTATGGGAGAAAACTGATGGACGTGACCGAAGCCATAGCCGCTCGCCGCTCCGTCCGAGGCTTCCTCGACACGCCGGTCGACGCAGTTCTACTCCATGACCTGGCCGTTAAAGCATCCCGAGCAGCGACTGGCGGTAATCTCCAGCCCTGGCATATCGCCATCGTCCAGGGCGACGCCATGGTTCGTCTCAAGGCCACCATGGCGGACAAGATCGCGACCGGCGCGTCCGAAGCAACTGCCTACGACATCTATCCTAAAGACCTCGTTGCTCCGTACCGCGACCGCCGCTTCGCAGTCGGCGAAGCGATGTACGCGCACCTCGGCATCCCCCGCGACGACAAGCTGGCACGGCTGAAATGGTTCGCCCGAAATTTCGAATTTTTCGGCGCTCCCGCTGCGTATTTCTGCACGGTCGACCGGCGGATGGGCCCGCCGCAATGGTCGGACCTCGGCATGTACCTGCAAAACCTAATGCTGCTCGCGGTGGATGCGGGGCTAGCGACCTGCCCGCAGGAATGCTGGGCGATGTATCCAGAGACGATCGGGACGTTCCTGGACATGCCCGACGACCGCATGCTCTTCTGCGGCATGGCGATCGGCTACGAAGACAAAAGCGCGCCTGCCAATGCGTTGCGCACGGAGCGAGCGGACGAAGCGGAATGGCTGACAACGATCCGCTGATTTAGGCCATCGAAGCTAACCAAAACACCACCCCGGCGGAGGCCGGGGCCCAGTTGGGAGGCGGTTGTAACGGAGGGAGGTGCTTCGTTACGCTGGCCTTGCCAATTGGGCCCCGACCTTCGCCGGGGTGGTGTATGCGTGCTGAGTGTGTGTACGCCAAGCTTGTTCACCCGCGAAGGCGGGTGCCCAGACTGGAGCCCCGCCTTCGCGGGGAAACAAGGATTAGAGGATTACCGTCACCGGCTTGGCGCTCTTGATCCCCGCGAGGATCATCGCTTCCCAGATCGCCGGATCCCCCGCCGCGGCCATCGCCTTGTCGGGCTCGCGCAACGTCTTCAGCACCGCCAGTGCATCCGGCAGGTAATCCGGCCAGGCATCGTCGATCAGCCGCGACGCCGACTCGGCATCTCCGCCGGCGTTGCAGCTGATCCGCTGTCCCGCCAGCACGCGCGCGACGCGTTCGGCAACCGGTGTCGTGGAAACGTCCATGAGCATTCTCCTCGCGGGCTGGTCTATACCAAACCCGCGAGGCGAACGAATGCTCCTTTAGCGTGCCGAGCTCGGCCCTGCACCGCGCGCAGGACCACGGCCGCCACCGCCGCCGCCGGCTGGACGACCGCCACCGGCAGGACGACCGCCGCCCTGGCCACCCGGACGACCACCACCTTGGGGACGACCGCCGCCGCCACCCTGGCCGCCACGGCTCGCGCCCGCATAGTTGCGACCGTTGCTGCCCGTGGGGTTAGCCGAATGCGTTGCGCGCGGACGTGCCGGATCGCGCGGACGGTCGATCCGGACCTCGGGATCGGCACCCATCGTCTTGACGCGCGTCTGCTTGATCTGGTTCGACAGGTTCACGAAATCGTCCGGCAGCGACCGGACCTGGACCTTCTGGCGGGTGATCCGCTCGATGTCGCGCAGGTACGCCTTCTCGTCATCCGCGCAGAACGCGACGGCGATGCCGCTGGCGCCCGCACGCGCGGTACGGCCGATGCGGTGGACATACTGCTCGGCGACGTTCGGCAGCTCGAAGTTGATGACGTGCGAAACGCCCGAGACGTCGATGCCGCGGGCGGCGATGTCGGTCGCGATCAGGACCTTGACCTTGCCCTGCTTGAACTCGCCGAGTGCGCGCTCGCGCTGGCCCTGGCTCTTGTTGCCGTGGATCGCGTTGGAGGCGATGCCGTTGCCCGCGAGCAGCTTCACGACGCGGTCGGCGCCATGCTTGGTACGCGTGAACACGAGCGCACGGTCGATTGCCGGATCGGCCAGCGTGATCGTCAGCAGCGCCTGCTTCTCGGACTGGTTGCAGAAGGTGACATACTGGTCGACGCGCTCGGCGGTCGTCGCGGCCGGCTTCACCGACACGGTCTTCGGGTCGAGCAGGAACTGCGACGCCAGCTCGCGGATCGCGACCGGCATCGTCGCCGAGAAGAACAGCGTCTGGCGCTTCTTCGGCAGCATGCGGACGATCTTCTTCAGCGCGTGGATGAAGCCGAGGTCCATCATCTGGTCGGCTTCGTCGAGCACGAGGATCTCGATCATCGACAGGTTCACGAAGCCCTGCTCGATGAGGTCGATCAAACGGCCCGGCGTGGCGACGAGGATGTCGACACCGCGGCTCATGTCCTGGCGGTTCTTGTTGATGCTGGTGCCGCCGAACACGGTCGTCACCGACATCTTGCTGAACTGGCCGTAGGCGCGGGCGCTGTCGGCGATCTGGCTGGCCAGTTCGCGGGTCGGCGCGAGCACGAGCATGCGGCAATGCGTCGGCAGGACGCGCTTCTGGTTTTCGGTCAGGCGCTGGATCGACGGCAGCACGAACGCCGCGGTCTTGCCGGTGCCGGTCTGTGCGATGCCGAGCAGATCGCCACCCTCGAGCAGGATCGGGATCGACTGTGCCTGGATCGGCGTCGGCTCGGTATAGCCCTTGGCTTCGAGCGCACGGACGAGCGGCTCGGCAAGGCCGAGGTTTGCAAATGACATGAATAGTCTCTCAAATAGATGCCGGGCTCGCGAATCCACACAAGGACGCGCGAGGGGCGGTGGTGTTTTGACACCCCGCGTGAAAAGGGAAGCCCGTTGGAAACGACCGAGGCGGAGCTAAGACCCTAAGGTCCAATCACGCTGCATTACGCCTCGATAGGCCGCAACTGCAGCAAACCGCGCGAAAAGTCAACTTGAGCGAGTGTTCCCGCCAGATCGGGACCAGATCCGTGCCGGGTCCGGATCAGATCCGCGTCTGGTTCAGGTGCAGATAGCGTTCGTTGAACTCCGCGGTATCGCGCAGGCCGGGCCAGTCTATCACGCTGACCTGGCGCTTTTTCCGCGCGATCAATCCCGCCGCCTCGAGCGACTTCAGCACGCGATTGACGTGCACCGGCGTCAGGCCGAGCGCATCGCCGAGTTGTTCCTGCGTCATCGGCAGCTCATACGCCATGTCGTTCCCCGCCGATTTCCGGAAGCGCACGGAGAATTCGCAGAGCAGGTGCGCGAGCCGCGTCCGGGCGTTGCGGCGACCGACGTTCAGCAGCCACTCGCGGTGGATCGACGATTCGATCAACGCGTCAACCCACAGGGCGTGGCCGGCGACGGGGCAGGCTGAGATCAGTTCGCGCAACGCGCTGATCGGCACGTCGGCCAGCGTCAGTCGCGTCAGCGCCTGGATGTCGTGATCCGATTCCTCGAGGAACAGGTTCTGCAGATCGACGAATTCGCCGGGCATGACGATCGACACGATCTCGCGCTCGCCATTCGGCGTCAGCTTCTGGCGATAAGCGAGCCCTTCAATGATGAACGCGCACCGCGTCGGATGCTGGCCCTCGCGCAGCATATAGGTCGAGGCATCGATCGTCCGCACCTTGAACGGCAAGGCGGCGACCAATGCGCAATCGGCAGCACTCATCGTCACTCGCGACGCGAACTTTCGAATCAACTGATCAGTCACGGTGGAGATATCCACGTGCACGCTCCGCATCCCGGGCAGGAGCATTCCCCTCGCTGTCACCTCCATTGGGATAGCGCGAAGTATCGGACTCGACCTTATCCCAGGATTGAGCTCGTCGACAAAACCCATGTTATTGTCACGAGCGGCGCGTGCATGTCGTGAATGTGACGGATCGCCGCGCTCAGGGCCGCGCTCAGGGCTGTGACATTCCCGTCGCGACGGGGTCGCTGGCGGTAACCTCCACGTTCAGCAGGATCGTGCCGCCCTCGTCGCGGACTGCGACGCTGAAACGGCTTCCGTTGCCGACCAGATCGGGGTGTTCGCGCAGATAATCGCCGGCGAATATTACCGCCTGCATCCGGGCTTCGTCGGCATTCGCCAGGTCCGTGCCCTCGTCGTCGACATAGCGTTCGTGATTGTCGATATCGAAGAAGTATCTGGGCATGCTGGATATCCTCGATCCGGGGGTGACGTCCTGCATACCGCGAAGGTAACGCCTCCGCTCTTACTAAAATCAGGTTTGGGGCTGGCGCATAGTCATCTGGGTCGTGCAACGTGAGTGCTCGACTTGCGTCGGAACAAAGGCGTAGGAGTCGGGAAAACATGGAGAGGATCAGCACATGAAACTGGCCAGCCTGAAGCATCCCGATGCGACACGGGGACGAGACGGCAAGCTCGTCGTCGTCTCGAACGACCTCGCCTGGTACGCCGATGCGGGGCATATCGCGCCGACGTTGCAGGCCGCACTCGACGACTGGGAGCGATTGGCGCCCGATCTGGAGAATCTTTCGACCGATCTCGAACACGAGATGATTCCGATGCGGCGTTTCCACGAGCACGATGCCGAGTCGCCGCTGCCGCGCGCGTATCAATGGGCGGACGGCTCGGCCTATGTGAACCACGTGGCGCTGGTGCGACAGGCGCGTGCGGCGGAGATGCCCGACAGCTTCTGGCATGATCCCCTGATGTATCAGGGTGGATCGGACGGCTTCCTGGCCCCGCGCGATCCGATCCCGCTCGCCGACGAGGCGTGGGGCTGCGACATGGAGGGCGAGGTGGTGGTCGTCACCGGCGACGTGCCGATGGGCGCGACCCGTGACGAGGCCCTGGCGGCGATCCTGCTGGTCGGACTGACCAACGACGTGTCGCTGCGCAATCTGATTCCCGGCGAGCTCGGCAAGGGCTTCGGCTTCTTCCAGTCGAAGCCCGCCAGCGCGTTTTCCCCCGTGTTCGTGACGCCGGCGGCGCTCGGCGACTGGTGGAAGGACGGCAAGCTGCACCGGAAACTGATGGTCGACCTCAACGGGCAGCCGCTCGGCCGTGCGGAAGCGGGCGAGGACATGACGTTCGATTTCGGTACTTTGGTGGCGCACGCCGCCAAGACGCGCAAGCTTGGCGCGGGAACGATCGTCGGCTCGGGCACCGTCTCGAATCGCGGTACCGATGGTGGCCCCGGCAAGTCGGTCGCGGACGGCGGAGTGGGATACTCCTGTCTCGCCGAGGTGCGGACGATCGAGACGATCCAGGGCGGCAAGCCCGTCACGCCGTTTCTCAAGAAGGGCGATACCGTGCGGATCTGGGCGGAGGACGACAAGCGCCACCCGATCTTCGGGGTGATCGAACAGACGGTTGAATAGATAGCCCGATCCTCCTTGTTTCCCCGCAAAGGCGGGGACCCAGTCTGGGCTCCCGCCTTCGCGGGAGAACAAGGAGTTGGCGGAATAGCCTGCGTAAGTGTTTCAGCCGGCCCGTAATATCTACCCGATCATCGCCCTCCCAAAAATCCCCTCGCAATCGACGTTGAAATTTAATAACAAGCTTCGGTAAGAGTGTTCCGCGGTCACAGCGGCCTCATGGAGATGGAATCACGATGGCAAGCGAGCATCCGCGCGCCAATTTGCAGCCGCTCACGCTGCATATCCCCGAGCCGAAGTTCCGCCCCGGCGACGCGGTGGACTTCGCCGAAGTCGACGTGCCGCCCGCTGGCGAGGCGCGCCGCCCCGATACTGCGGACAAGGCGTCCGACTTCATCGATCTCGCCTATACATTGGTCCGCGTGCTCGACGACGACGGCAACGCGGTCGGCCCCTGGGACCCCAAGCTTTCGCCCGACGTGATGCGCCGCATGTTGCGCAGCATGGCGCTGCTCCGCGCGTTCGACGAGCGCATGTTCCGCGCGCAGCGGCAGGGCAAGACCAGCTTCTACATGAAGGCGCTCGGCGAGGAGGCGGTCGCGGTCGCGGCGGCGTACGCGCTCGATTACGAGGATATGTGTTTCCCCTCGTACCGCCAGCAGGGGCTGCTGATCGCACGGGGCTGGAGCCTCGTCGACATGATGAACCAGATCTATTCGAACACGGCGGACAGGCTCGGCGGTAAGCAGCTGCCGATCATGTATTCGGTCAAGGAAGCCGGCTTCTTCTCGATCTCCGGCAACCTCACCACGCAATACCCGCAGGCAGTCGGCTGGGCGATGGCGTCCGCCGCCAAGGGCGACACGCGGATCGCTGCGACGTGGTGCGGCGAAGGCTCGACCGCGGAGGGCGACTTCCACTCGGCGCTGACATTCGCGACGGTTTACCGCGCGCCTGTAATCTTCAACATCGTCAACAACCAGTGGGCGATTTCCAGCTTCTCCGGGTTCGCGGGTGCCGAGGCGACGACGTTCGCGGCACGCGCGGTCGGCTACGGCATCGCCGGGCTCCGCGTCGACGGCAATGACGCGCTGGCGGTCTACGCAGCGACCGAATGGGCTGCCGAGCGCGCGCGCACCAACCAGGGCCCGACGCTGATCGAGCACTTCACCTACCGCGCGGAAGGTCATTCGACCTCCGACGATCCCGGCCAGTATCGCAGCGAGGGCGAGCCCAACGCCTGGCCGCTCGGCGACCCGATCAAGCGCCTGAAGAATCACCTCATCCAGATCGGTGAATGGGACGAGGAGCGCCACGTCGCGCAGGACAAGGAACTCGCCGAGCAGGTGAAGGCCGCGCAGAAGGAAGCCGAGAAGAACGGCATCCTCGGCCACGGCCTCCACCAGCCGCTCGAGTCGCTGTTCGACGGCGTGTTCGAAGAAATGCCATGGCACTTGAAGGAGCAGCGCCAACAGATGCTCGACGAGGAAACGGCCAGCGGCCGTCCATGGGATCGCAAGGCATGAGCGACATGACGCAAGCACCCGAGTCCGAAGCAGCGGGCGCCGAACCCACCACCCGCATGAACATGATCCAGGCGATCAACTCCGCCATGGACATCATGATGGCGCGCGATCCGGACGTGATCGTCATGGGCGAAGACGTCGGCTATTTCGGTGGCGTGTTTCGCGCGACCGCCGGTCTCCAGGCCAAGCACGGCAAGACCCGCGTGTTCGACACCCCGATCACCGAATGCGGCATCATCGGCGTCGCGGTCGGCATGGGCGCGTACGGACTGCGCCCCGTCCCCGAGATCCAGTTCGCCGACTACATCTACCCCGCGCTCGACCAGCTCGTATCCGAAGCCGCGCGTCTCCGCTACCGCTCGGCGGGCGAGTTCACCTCGCCGATCACGGTCCGCTCGCCGTTCGGCGGCGGTATCTTCGGCGGCCAGACGCACAGCCAGTCGCCGGAGGGGCTCTTCACCCACATGTCGGGCATCAAGACGGTGATCCCGTCGACGCCCTATGACGCGAAGGGCCTGCTGATCGCCGCGATCGAGGACAATGATCCAACGCTCTTCTTCGAACCCAAGCGCATCTACAACGGCCCGTTCGACGGCTATTGGGATCGCCCGTCGCAGAACTGGTCGAAGCACCCCGCCGGCGAAGTCCCGACCGGCTATTACAAGATCGAGCTCGGCAAGGCGAAGATCGTCCGCGCGGGCGAGGCGCTCACGATCCTCGCCTACGGTACGATGGTGCACGTCTGCACCGCGGTCGTCGCCGAGGCGGGCATCGACGCGGAGATCGTCGACCTGCGCACGCTCGTGCCGCTCGATATCGAGACGATCGAGGCGTCCGTGAAGAAGACCGGCCGCTGCATGATCGTGCACGAGGCGACTCGCACCAGCGGGTTCGGCGCCGAGCTGTCGGCGATCGTCCAGGAACGCTGTTTCTACCATCTCGAAGCGCCGATCGAGCGCGTGACCGGGTTCGATACGCCGTACCCGCACAGCCTCGAATGGGCGTATTTCCCAGGGCCGGTCCGTATCGGCGAAGCCCTGAAAAAGATCATGAAGGACGCATAATGGCCCGCTTCACCTTCAAGCTGCCGGACATCGGCGAAGGCATTTCCGAGGCCGAGATCGTCGCGTGGCACGTCGCCATCGGCGACCGCGTCGAGGAGGATTCGCCGATCGCCGACATGATGACCGACAAGGCCACCGTCGAGATGGAATCGCCGGTGACCGGCGTCGTGGTCGAACTCGCGGGCGAAGTCGGCGACCAGGTGTCGATCGGCGCCGCGCTGGTGGTGATCGAGACCGACGCGGTCGATGCGGCGGACGAAGTAGTCGCCGCGCCGCTGACCTCGGCGCAGGCCGAAACCGCCGAACAATACGAAGCCGAGAACCCGGGCGTCGAAGAGGTAGTCGATGCAACTCCCTCTCCCCTGCGGGGAGAGGGTAGGGGTGAGGGGCAGCCCCAGGCGGAAACGCTGGCAACTGCCCCGGGSYSWSRSSMRRYCSSAGGCGGAAACGCTGGCAACTGCCCCAACCCCTCACCCCAGCCCTCTCCCCGCAGGGGAGAGGGAGCAGAAGGGCG
>NZ_JBCEBT010000005.1:0-254269 GCF_049472435.1 Sphingomonas sp. 4RDLI-65
TGATTCCCGCCTTCCGACAGACCTCACCGATCGTCATGCCACCCTCGGCTTCTTTCAACACGAACGCGATCTGCGCCTCGCTGAACTTCGATCTCTTCATCGATCACTCCATCACCTGACCCTCAATCCTAAACTGGAATTTTCCAGCTCAAAACGGTCCAGGAAACGGGCAGCAGGTCATGTTGTACGGCCGCTGCCTATGCCAAGGCGTTTGGCCTCAAGAATGATATCAAGGCGCTGACCTCAGCCACCAAAGACATCTATGGTGGCGACGAATATATGACCAAGCTTGCCGAGACGACTGTAAACATTGACGCCGAAGACGAGTGATCGTGGTTGCCCGCTGGCACAACGTTGGCGGGCAATGATCGCGTCTTGCGCCGTCAGCTGACTAAGGTTTTATCTCATCGGCTGGTTCCGCCCGTATCGCGAAATGCGTTGATCCTCCTGTTCGTAAGCTCCTTCGAACTACTATACGCGCCATCCTGTGACGAAGTCTCGTTTCCCTTCGGATAGAACGTAATGAACTCTGCATTGCTTTCGGCTCAGCGTCGAGAGCGAAGCTTGCGATCGTTGTGTTGCTGCTCTGACGGCATGCAGTATCGTGGCGCTCCCGTGAAGTACCTGTCCCATACTGCTTCCTTCCATTCCCACGAAAGGATCGCACCATCAAACCGTGGAATCAAATACCTAGGCATAAGGTTATGGTGAACGGCGTCAGGGTCAAGCGCTACGAAGCGGAGCTTGGCGTGCAAGACAATGGGGGCGAAAGCGGGTAGAACGAACAGCTGCAACTAGAGGTAAATTTTTGATGAAGCTGAGCCAATGACGTCCGATGCGCCAGATACGGCCGGCTCACTTGGTACGAGGCCTTTGGCTGTATGGGGAACGTTCGCTGTGGTCCTTGTATCGCCCCTCGTGGCAATGCGATTCACGGACGAAGTGCGCTGGGACCAAGCCGATTTCGTAGCGGCCGCAGCACTGCTTATCGCCCTTGGTATAGTTATTGAATTAGCCTTTTTATTGGTTCATCAAACGCTACGGCGTGCGTCCGTGATCGGCATATCCTCGATGATCCTCTTGCTCATTTGGGCGGACGCCGCAGTAGGCGTATTCTAAATATAACTCGGTTCGACAATTACAGCGCCGGCCACTCCCCATAACCACAACGTAACGCTTTGGCGTCAATCAGGGGTCTGGGAGAAGCCTGTGAGACTATCGATATCAGCGCGCGTATCCATAGCCTGTACGTCGGTCATCGTCATGGCGCTGGCGCTGCTAGCGATCGGCCTTTCAGTTAGCAATAAGATACATCTGGCGGACCTTCGTATTACGCGGCTTAGTGATGCACTCGGCCGGGAGGATCGGCTGGATCAGGCACAACGTTGGTTGCGTCAGGACATTGGCCGCCTGACCCGCGACGCCGAACGCGGCGTGAAGGTATCTGACGCGAATTGGAGAGACCTGCGCGACCGGGTCGCAGACTTTAAACGGCATTCGTTGCAAACGGCCCAATCACCTGATCGCAGATCGGCATCGGGATCGACTCCTATTCAGGAGGTGCAGCAAGCCGCAGCCGCTTTTGCCAAGGCTTCGGACCAGTTGATTAAAACGGGCCGGTTCAGGCCCTCCGGCATCAAGGGCGCCATGCCACGCTTCTTGGGCGCGCTAACGGCCTTGGAGACGAGCCGCAGTCAGGCGCGGCGGGAACTCACCTCCGCGATATGGGAGCCGGCGGAGCGGAACCGGCGGGAGAGCCGTCGGGACATCGTCTCGGTGCTGCTCGGGGGCCTCGTCATCGTGGCGATCATATTTGGCATGACCATCTGGCTTTGCCGGAGACTGGTATCGCCGATAGCGATCATGGCCGCGCGACTGCGCGAATTTAAAGCGGGTGAAAGCGATGGGCAGGTTCCCGGACTGGAGCGGGCCGACGAGCTCGGCGACCTGGCCCGTGGACTGTACGAATACCGCAGCGCCGTGGACAGTCGCCGGACCGCCGAGCGCCGCGCCGAGTTCCTCGCCAACCACGACATGCTGACTGGCTTGGCGAATCGCCTATTGTTCGAGAACCGTCTAGCCCATGAACTCGCTCGCAGCGCGCGGACAGGTGACGTCGTAGCGGTGTTTGCCGTTGATCTCGACGCGTTCAAGGCGATTAACGATCGACTGGGTCATCCGGGTGGGGATCGCGTCCTCAAACGCACGGCACAGCTTCTGTCTTCGTGTGTCCGTGGCGATGACTTGGTCGCGCGGATCGGTGGTGATGAATTCGCCATTATCCAGGTAGCGCGCTTACAGCCCGCGGCGACGGAAGCACTAATTTCGCGCATCTTCAAGATGGCATCAGCACCTTCGGATGAGGGCGTTGCTATCAAGATGAGCGTCGGAGTGGCCCTTTCGGAAACGGGTCAGACCGGAGACGAACTTCATGAACTCGCGGACCTCGCGCTCTATCGCGCCAAAGCCGACGGCAGGAATACGGCGCGGATCTACGACAAACATTTGAAGGACGAGGAGAGCCAGCGGGTACGGCTCGCCAGAGACCTGGAAAATGCTATCTCGGCAAATGAGCTCCGTCTCGTATTCCAGCCGATTGCCGATACGGTCTCGCTGGAACTCGTCGCGTACGAGGCGCTGCTTCGCTGGCGTCATCCCAGCTTGGGCGAGATACCACCGGACGTCTTCGTACCCATCGCAGAGTCCAGCGGGCTAATCGAGACTATCGGTTCATGGATGATCGATCAAGCGCTTCGTGCCGCGTCGACCTGGGATCCTAAGGTGTCGCTGGCGATCAACCTGTCGCCTATACAGTTCCGCTCCTTGAGCCTTGCGACCGAGATATGCGATCTTTCATTGCATTGGGGCGTCGCTTTTGACCGATTAGAGCTCGAAGTGACGGAAAGTGCGACCCTTTTGGGATTCCAGCGCGACAACGTTCTCGCCACGCTCGAGATGTTACGCGATTACGGTGCGAAGGTCGTAATGGACGACTTCGGAACAGGACACTCTTCGTTGAGCAATCTCAAGGAGTTCACTTTCGACAAGATCAAAATCGATCGGAGCTTCATTGCCACGATGGACAGCCACGCTTCGTCATCTTCGATCGTCAAAGCGACGATCGGTCTCGGCAAAAGTCTGGGATTAATCATCGTCGCCGAAGGCGTTGAAACCGACGAACAACTTTTGATTTTGCGTCACTGGGGATGCGACCAGGTTCAGGGGTTTCTGATCGGAAAGCCAGAAGAATGTTTCGCTGTTGCTGACACTGGAATATACTCAACAGCGGACAAATAACGAGGAAGCTAGTCGTTTGGACGAAGGGCGCCGCGCTGTACGACCTCGACGATCAGATCGCCTGATTCAAGCCGCTGCGTTTCCGTTTCCCAGAATTCAAAGCTCCGACCGCACCGGTAGATACGGTAGCCGAGACCGGTACGGATTTCCAACAATTGGATGCCTACCGCTTCCAAGGTTACCGCTCGTTCGTGGAAGATGACCTGTCCGTCGGTCGCGGTGAGGTTCGTCAGATACGACGCGATATGCGCGCCGTGGGGTCGACCCAGCCAACCGGACCCCGGCAATACCAGCCGGGTTTATCACGGTATTGGCTTCGGCCTGCCGTGCAATCGCTTCGTTATCATGCGATTTTATGACGATGCTTATGGGCACCCGTGGTGCCAGTCCCCGTGCGATTAAGACGATCAGGATTTAGGTTGTTTCCCCGTCTCATCTGGACGGGTGGCTGATTTAAGCTGCTGAAGTCAGCCTACGAGTAAGATGAACAAACGGCCGAAGTTAGGAAGCGGGTAGGGGGCGAATGACTGCAAATGGTTCCGCTCAGACCTCGGTGCGTTCGGCCAATTCCAAAGCGTCCTCCACGTCAACGCCCAAATAGCGCACCGTGCTGTCGATCTTAGCATGGCCGAGAAGGATCTGAACGGCGCGGAGGTTGCCAGTTGCCTTGTAGATGATCGATGCTTTCGTGCGCCGTAGCGAGTGCGTTCCATAATCCTGCGCCGGAAGGCCGATCCCGACCACCCACTCGCGCACAAGGCGGGCATATTGCCGCGTGCTCATGTGGTCCATGTAGTCGTTGCGGCTCGGGAAAACGAAGTCGTTCAGTGTCCCCCCACGTCGCTCCAACCATGCTCGCATCGTCTTTCGCGCCGTGTCCATTATCTCGAACTGAACCGGTCGTTTAGTTTTCTGCTGAACAACGACGGCGCGGTCACGGACGCGCCCGCCGGAAACTACATCGCCGATTCGCACCCTGACCACGTCACAGCCGCGCAGCTTGCTGTCGATGGCGAAGTCGAACAGCGCTCGGTCGCGCAGTCGCCTATGCTGGTCGAGCCAGAAGCGAATGGCCCAGACCTGTTGCTGTTTCAGCGCCCGCTTCGCACCGATCAGCCGGCCTTCGTTCCAAGGTCGAAGTTCGTGAAAGGCGGGGTCCATTGACGAGTGACCCATCGATCACCTCCATCGGCCCAGATCAATCAGTCGAGTGTACGCAGGCGCAGTAAACCGGCGGTTTGGAAATGTGGTTGATCAGCCGTCGATGATGCTGAACGAACTGTCGGTTTCGGGCAGCGCCTCGCAGTCTCTGTGCGGCCGGAAGTGGGTCATCTACCCTGCCTGGCTGGACCCGTACACGTCTTTTATGGCCGTGGGCGGTATTGCACAGAATATAATCTAGCGCAGCTATCGATGGGCTGGCGGACCAAGGTTACAGTGAATTGTACACATAACCGTAACAATATCTGCTGAAGCTTGGATATTTAAACCGGTAGCAGCAACAGACAGCGAGGTAATGAGTGATTATATCATGCAACTCCGGTCAGCGGCGGATAAGCCATACTTTTCTGGAACATCGCCCAGATCAACACGGCCTATCCGCATGCCAACGTAGTTTACGTCGCCTGGTTGGACGACACAGGCTTGGCCGTGACGTCGAAACGATCCGCGTTCATGACCTTGACCCACGCCTTGACGAAGTCGCGAACGAACTTCTGCTCGTGACCGTTCTCGGCATAGACTTCGGCCGTCGCGCGCAGCTGCGAGTTCGAACCGAAAACGAGGTCGGTACGGGTCGCCTGCCACTTCTTCTCGCGGCCGCCGCGATCGTAGCCGATGAACTTCTCGTCGCTCGACGTATCGACCAGATCCCAGAACGTGTCGTTATCCAGCAGGTTGACGAAGAAGTCGTTGGTCAGCTGGCCCGGACGCGTGGTGAGGACGCCCTCGGGCGCATCGCCGAAGTTCGCGCCGAGTACGCGAAGGCCACCGACCAGCACGGTCATCTCCGGCGCGGACAGGCCGAGCAACGAAGCCTTGTCGAGCAGCAGCTCCTCGGTCTTCACCGGGTGACGCGTCTTCAGGTAGTTGCGGAAGCCATCGGCCTGCGGCTCCATCCACACGAAGCTCTCCACATCGGTCCACTCCTGCGTGGCATCGCCGCGTCCACCGAGGAACGGCACCGATACGTCGTGACCGGCATCGCGCGCCGCCTTCTCGACCGCTGCCGAACCGGCCAGCACGATCGCGTCGGCCAGCGACATGTCGCCGCGCAGCTGGTTGAGCTTGGCCAGGACCTTGCTCAGCTGCTCGGGTTCGTTGACCGGCCAGTCCTTCTGCGGTGCGAGCGCGATGCGCGCGCCGTTCGCACCACCGCGGTGGTCCGACCGGCGATAGCTCGATGCCGATGCCCAGGCGGTCTTGACCAGCTGGCCGATCGTCAGCCCGCTCGACAGCACGGCGTCCTTGAACGCAGCGGCGTCGGCGTCCGACGGCGCCGTGCCCTCGGGAACCGGATCCTGCCAGATCAGCGTCTCTTCCGGAACCTCAGGCCCGAGGTAGCGAACGCGCGGACCCATGTCGCGGTGCGTCAGCTTGAACCAGGCACGCGCGAACGCGTCGTCGAGCGCCGACTGATCGTCGCGGAAGCGCAGCGCGATCTCGCGGAACTCGGGGTCCATCTTCAGCGCCATGTCGGCGGTGGTCATCATCGTCGGCACGCGCTTGTTGGGATCGCGTGCGTCGGGTGCCATGTCTTCCGGTGCCGGATTGACCGGCTGCCACTGCTTCGCGCCGGCCGGGCTCTCGGTCAGTTCATAGTCGTACTTGAACAGCAGGCGCAGGTAATCGCCGGTCCACTTGGTCGGGTTGTTCGACCATGCGCCCTCGATACCCGAGGTCGTGATGTGGCCCTGGCCAATCTCCTCGCTATCGGTCAGCCAGCCGAGACCCTGCATGTGCACCGATTCCGAAGACGGCGCCTTGAAGTGCGGGGCTGGCTTGGCGCCGTGCGCCTTGCCGAACGCGTGGCCGCCCGCGGTCAGCGCGACGGTTTCCTCGGAGTTCATCGCCATCCGCTGGAACGTCGCCTTCATGTCGCGCGCCGACAGGAGCGGGTTCGGATCACCGCCCGGACCTTCCGGATTGACGTAGATGAGCCCCATCTGGATCGCGGCGAGCGGGCCTTCGAGCTCGGGCATGTCCTCGCTGATACGCGTCTGCGCACCCTCGTTGACCCACAGCTCCTCGGCGCCCCAGAACGTATCGCCCTCGGAGGCGAAGACGTCCTTGCGGCCGCCTGCGAACCCGAAGATCGGTCCGCCCATGCTCTCGATCGCGACGTTGCCGGCGAGGATGAACAGATCGGCCCAGCTGATGTTCTTGCCGTACTTCTGCTTCAGCGGCCACAACAGGCGACGTGCCTTGTCGAGGTTGCCGTTGTCCGGCCACGAGTTGAGCGGCTCGAAACGCTGTTGGCCCGACGACGATCCGCCGCGACCATCGGTCACGCGGTAGGTGCCAGCGGCGTGCCATGCCATGCGGATCATGAACGGGCCGTAGTGACCGTAATCGGCAGGCCACCAGGACTTGCTGTCGGTCATCAGCGCGGTCAGGTCCGCCTTCAGCGCGGCATAGTCGAGCTGCTGGAACGACTCGGCATAGTCGAATTCTTCGCCCATCGGGTCGGGGGAGACGCCGTGCTGATGCAGCATGTCGATCGGCAGCGCATCCGGCCACCAATCCTTGTTCGTGCGACCGAGCAGCGAGCGGGCCTTGACCTCGCCGCCACCGTTGGGGCCCATGGGGCAACCACTGCTCTTGGGCTGTTCGTAATCGGCCATCTCGGCGTCCTCTCTCGATAGGTGCAATCGTATTACGATCAGGATGCAGGAATTTAAGGACATTTGTCCAATCGATTATTCGGGAGAGATCGATCATATTACTCGATCAACGACGGTATTCTAGCAATCTGTTTGACGGCGCGTGCAGCCGCCATGCTGTCGGCGGTGATACCAATGAGGCGATGGATGTCTCGCTGCATGCCCCTAGACACCTTTGATCACATGCCGACTCGGAACCTTCTCAAAAGCCACCTTGGCATGCCAACACGGTGTGGCGGATTTGCTGCTGCGACGCCCACGCAGTTGTCTAACGGTTGGTATCGAAGGGCAGGCTATTCTGGATCGTTTGCGCCAGGGCGCGCATGTCGTCCCCCCGGCCGCTGCCGACGCGCCAAGCCAGTACGACCTTCCGGTCCGCCCTTAGTGGCAGTGGCGTCGTGTCAATTCGTCGACCGTCTATAAGTCCGGCATCTATGGCCATTTGGGGCAGGAAGGTCGTCCCCAGACCTGCTTCTACAAGCTCCACTAGCGTATGAAGCGATGTCGCTACCATCGCCGAGGGACGGGCCTTTGGCAGGCCGCATCCAATCAAGCCGTGATCGTTCAGGCAATGCCCGTCTTCGAGCAGCAGGAGGGTTTGTGGGTCGAGCAATGGTGAGACCCCCTGCCGCGGAGTCGCAAGCAACAATGGGTCTTGCATGATCTCGACATAGTCCACTTTGCCACAATCATACGGTAGCGCGAGAATAACCGCGTCCAGAACACCGCGATACAGTTCGGCACAGGCACGCTCGCTCGTCATCTCCCGGACGTGTAAATTTAGCTGCGGGAACTCTGCTCGCAAGGCGCCGAGCGCGCGCGGCAGGAGAAATGGCGCGACCGTTGGAATGATGCCGAGGCGAAGGGTGCCAGTAAGCGGCTTTGCCGCTGCGATGGCGAAATCGGTCAACGCTGATGTAGCGTCAAGTACGCTCCGCGCTCTCAGGACGAAAGCCTCACCGATATCGGTGAACCGCAGCGAGCGTTGCGTTCTCTCAACGAGCTGCATTCCGATTAGCCGTTCGAGTTCGGCGATGCCCGACGACAAGGTCGATTGCCCGACGCCCAAGGCCGCCGCGGCTCGACCGAAATGGCCGGTCTCACGAAGTTCAACCAGGTAGCGCAGTTGGCGCAGCGACGGGGTTACGACATTAGGCACGAGGAAAGTCTTAGTCCAATTTGTGCAGGAATGCTTGGCGTTTTCCCCGAACATCACGACAGCCCACAGCCGACACAGGTTCGGGAATGGCGCCGCAGCTTCATCCTGAACCAACGGCTGCAATTGGAATGCGGTGGAATTAGCCTGAATGACTTAACGTGGGTCTGGCCCGAAGCTGCAGGACAGGGTGCCTTCGCCCACTTGCAGACATTCAAGGCGCATGTGAAAGTAGCGTCGATGGAGGGTGTTTGTGACTGTATCGGCCAGTTCTCGAACAGCCAATCTCGGACGCTGGCGTCCGGCCCTTTGGGCTATCCTTGGGGTCTTGCTCATCCTTCCGGCCATCGCGATGTTGTTCACCGACGAGGTGCGTTGGACAGGTGCCGATTTCATTGCGGCTGCCGCCATTTTCGCCATTTTCGGCTGTGTGATTGAGTTGATTTTTCGGTTCGTTGACGAGTCGGTCTTACGGATGGCACTCGTTTGCGGAGTGATAATAGCAGCCTTGGCGATCTGGGCCGATGGTGCAGTCGGCATCCTCTAGCCTGTGTGTCGAGACGGCGACTTTCCTCTCCCATCAAGACGGCCGCGAGCGGATAGCGGATCTTGAAAATCGGCTATTCGCAAAGATGAACCAGCGTCCGAAGTCGGGAAGAGACGGAAGAGGCGTGAGCGTCTGTTTGTGGCTCTTGCGTCGTGACTATACTCTATTCAAAGCTTTCTCTTGTTCATAAAGAGCTCACTGATGCGCGCCGAAGCGGCGGCAGTGTTCGAGATAGCCAACTTCATGTGCCCCCGCCATCGCGACGATGGCTTGCCATAGCCACGATGGTGCATCGAGTTTCTTATCGCGGGCGGTCAGGGTATCGCGCCATGCCAATCTCGCGGCGTCGCTGAGTTGTCGGGCGTGCGCCTGGCCCACGACAAACGACAGATAGGACGCGGCGGCGACCGCTTCCTTGCGAGTGAATTGTTCGACCTCGATCTTGAGGTCCTGCGGCGCCAGTTCGCGCAGGAAGACGGGTTTGCCCATGAGGTGCGCCGCGACCATTCGCTGGCCCAGGTTCGGCGACAGCGCGTTGGCCCCCGCAAGCACCCGCTCGGCCGCGTCGCGCGGCATCGTCGACTCGCCTGTTATCGGTACGACGGAGTCCACGGCCTCCTTGATATCGACCAGCGCCAGCCGTTCATCCTTTGCCTTGCCGTGCGAGATGCCGATCAGCACTGCGAAACGCAGGTGCCCGAGCGAGCTGCACCCCTTGCGCCAATAGGCGGCGTCGACCACCCGAAGTCTGCCGTCGCCGGCGACACCGGCCAGCTCCATGCATCGCGCGCGAACCGAATCCTCGCCGAACAGCGCGACGATCGCATTCTTCTCAGCCCGCGAAAGCTTCCAGAAGCGCTTGTTGTGCGGAATGTTAGGCTCGACGTCCTCGAGACGATCCTTCGCCAGATGGCGCCATCGTCTGCCGATCGCCTCGCGCCTTACCGATCGGACGACGTCGGGTTCGCGCGGATCGTCCTCGACGGTCGGGGTCAGCGCCCGGCAATACCCGTCGACCATCGCCTCGATCATGCGTGCGGTCGTGACACCCGGCAGATCCGAACTCCGTGCCGCGGTTTCGAGTGACAGGCCGAGGCGGATGAGGTCGTAGGCGGGATTGGCGATGACGGTCTGGTCCAGATCGCGTATCTGGATGTCGACGCGATGATCGGCATCGGCCACCGGCCCGAGATTGCCGAGATGACAGTCGCCGCAAATCCAGACTGCCGGACCTTCCGGAATGGTGGCGGCGACGGGCGATTCTTCAAGCCATTGATAGAACTGCGCCGTGTTTCCGCGGACATAGGCGTGGACCGATCGCGCCATCTTGAGCGCGCGGGTTCGTTCGAGCACGGCCGAGCGTTCGTCGGGAGCCACAGCCATGAGTTCGCTTTCGAGAGAGCAACGAGGATCGGTGAGTGCCTTGCCATCGGTCATTTCCTGACGACAAAGACCGGGGTCAGGTTATCGCCGACCTGGCCACACGACGGTTATCCGCCGCCGTGGCTGGTCGTCGGCGATAGCAATTCATCGCCCGGTGTCGCAACACCCATCTGTACCTTACAGATTGGCGCTCTTCACCTCGGCGATTTCGGTGTTCGAAAGGCCCGTGGTTTCCGCGCGCAGAAACCGTAAAAGGTCGCTGATTTCCCTCGGGCCAAACTTGAGGTCGATATCGTCCATCTGGATGAAGACCGATTTCTGCCGATCCGCCGAAAAGGCGGCGACGATATCGACGCACTCTTCCAGCGTTCCCTGTCCGACCGCTTCCGACGTAGCGCCGTCGGACGGTTCCGCAGCATAGATCGTGGCCGGTTCGCTCAAAGGGTAGGTCGTCATCGTCGTCGCTTCCATCGTCTAGGTGGATTGGGGCTTTGCCCGCCGGGTTAGTGGCGGCGGGCGCTCACCTCATTCGTCTTCGGCGTCGATATTGACGGTCGTCTCGGCGAGCTTCGTCATATATTCGTCACCACCGTAGATGTCCTTGGTGGCCGCGCTGAGCTTCTTGTGGTCGTCCTTGAGCCCCAGCGCCTTGGCGTACGCCGTCGCCGTGCCGAACCCGGCGATCCCGTAATGCGTCATCCGCTGATACTGCGCGATGATCATCACGTCGAGCAGCGGACCCTTTTCCGGACCTTCCTCGAGAACATGCTTGGTCGCTTCGGCGACGAGGCCTTCCATGCCCTTGCAATGCTCCTTCGAGACCTTCTCGTCGTTCGATGCGATCAGGTCCTTGAGCAGGTCGGTATGCGTCTCGATATCCGCCTGCGACTTGGTCAGCATGTCCTTCAGCGATGCGTCGCTCGCCTTCGACGTGATCTTCTTCAGGACCTTCTTCATCTGGTCGTTCGCAGACCACAGATCCTTCAGCTCATCGGTGTAGATTTCCTGGAGATCTTCGGGTGCAGACATGGCGTTGTCCTCGTGATTCCACCGGGCGGGATGCGCGGCGGCTGGTTTTGAATTCGAAAAATGCCGAGCGAAGTGCGACGGCCTCAGCCAGCGCCGGGCTGCTTCTGCTCGTCCTCGTAGTTGGCATCGGTACCGATCTTGCCGTTGGCCTCGGCTTCGGCGATGCCCGACGTCTCGACGACCTCGATCGTGAGACCTTTGGCAACGATCGCATGCGGTTCGCGGTCGGCATCCGGGTCGGCGGCGATCGTCGTGCGGTCACCGCCGCCCGAGCCTGCAACGCCGTTGGCCGCGCTGCCGCCGTTTTCGCCGGCCTGACCGCCACCGTGATAGGCGATGTCGGTCTGGCCACCATGTGCCATGAAACCGGTGTTCGTCTCGGTCTTGCCGGCATGCGGATTGGGGTAGGAACCGCCGCCGCTCTCGCCGCCCTCGCTGCGGCCGTGAACGTCATCGTTGCCGCGCGGCGAGTCCGAGATGCCGTCCGCTGCGCCCTTGCTCCCCGGGTTGCCGGGAACGGGGGTATGAACCTTGTCACTCATCGGTACGTCCTTCTGAATGTAGCGGATCAAAACGAACCGAGCGGTCCGCTCGACGGGAGCGGACCGGCTCGGAACGGAGTTACGGCCGGAGCACGACCTTGATGACGCCGTCCTGCTTGTCGCGGAACTTCTGGTACATCTCGGGCGCATCCTCGAGGCTGGCCGGGTGCGTCACGACGAAGCTCGGGTCGATGTCGCCCGCCTCGATCCGGGCGAGCAGCGGCTTGGTATAGGCCTGGACGTGCGTCTGGCCGGTCTTGATCGTCAGCCCCTTGTTCATCATCGCGCCGATCGGGATCTTGTCGCCCATCCCGACATAGACGCCGGGGATCGACACCGTGCCGCCCATCCGGCAGCTCATGATCGCCTCGCGCAACACGTGCACGCGGTCGGTGGCGAGGAACGTCGCCGCCTTCACCTTGTCGATCACTGCATCGATCGCGCCATGACCCGAAGCCTCGGCACCGACCGCGTCGATGCAGCTGTCGGGCCCCCGGCCCTTGGTGCGGAACTGGAGTTCGTCATAGACGCTGTCGACCTCGGCGAAGTTGATCGTCTCGGCACCGCCTGCCTCGGCCATCGCCAGCCGCTCGGACACCTCGTCGATCGCGATCACGCGGCCGGCACCGAGCATCAGCGCCGAGCGGATCGCGAACTGGCCGACCGGGCCGCAGCCCCAGATCGCCACGGTATCGCCCGGCTCGATCTGCGCATTCTCTGCGGCCATGTAGCCGGTCGGGAAGATGTCGGACAGGAACAGCGCCTGCTCGTCGGTGACGCTGTCCGGCACCTTGATCGGGCCGATATCCGCCATCGGCACGCGCAGATACTCGGCCTGGCCGCCGCAATAGCCGCCCAGCATATGGCTGAACCCGAACAGGCCGGCTGGCGAATGGCCCATCGCCTTGATCGCCATCTCGGAGTTCGGATTGGTCCGCTCGCACGCCGAGAACAGCCCCTTGCGGCAGAAGAAGCAATCGCCGCAACTGATCGTGAACGGCACGACGACGCGGTCGCCGATTTTGAGATTGGTGACTTCGGAGCCGAGCGCGACGACGACGCCCATGTTCTCGTGGCCAAGAATGTCGCCCGCCTGCATCGTCGGCTGGTATCCGTCGAGCAGATGAAGGTCGGACCCGCAGATCGCACAGGCCGTAACCTTGATGATCGCATCGCGCGGATGCTTGATCTCGGGATCTGCTACAGTATCGACCCGAACATCGCCTTTTCCATGCCAAACAAGTGCGCGCATCAGATAGTCTCCGTCATTGAATTGCAGTATAGTGCCCGCGCGCGACATAGCATCTCGTCAGACATGAATCGGCAATGGCGCAAATGCCGCCCGATCATTCTCGACACTATGCACTGTCGCCGCGAAGTTACGGCCACCACGTATATCCGTCGCTGCCATCAACGTCAGCGTATCATGGTGAGTATAGCGATCAGGCACCCGTCATCGTTCCTGCTCGATAACCGTTACCGCCAATTATATTTCGTATTGATTGGGATCAGTATTGCTATGCGTAAATTGAATTATGTTGGATAAGTAAAAATTCAAACATCGTAATGACTTGGCGAGATCTATCGTTCGGCAATGCCGTTGCAGTGGCGATATCGATGCTCTGGATAGTGCTCCCGCGCCGAAGATCGAACCGAAGTTCGTTGTAGCGGGAGCCAATCCGAAACCTGGACCGTTAGGACGCTATCGCACTTCGCCGACGCCGTTACCGCCACGCCTTCACTGGCGTCACAGCGTTCCGACCAGCGGACACACAATTTCAAATCCGGGATAGCCTCATGCAGATCAAAGCCATTCTCTTCGATATCGACGGTACGCTGGTCGACACCAACGACATGCACGTCCTCGCCTGGGAGGAGGCGTTCGCGACCGTTGACGCGTCGTTCGACCGGCAGGTGATCCACGACCAGATCGGCAAGGGGACCGACATGCTTGTGCCGACGCTGCTGCCGGACGCTGACGAGGATCAGCAGGAAAAGCTCGGCGACACGCACGGCGCGATCTTCAAGGCGAAATACCTGAAGACCGCCAAGCCGTTCGCGCAGGCGCACGACCTGCTGGCGCACGCGCATGGCCTAGGGCAGCAGGTCGTATTGGCCTCTTCCGCCTCCGAGGCAGAACTCGACCATTACATAGGCCTACTCGACGCACGGGACCTGATCGCCGCGACGACGAGCAGCGACGACGTCGAGAAGACAAAGCCCGCACCCGACATCTTCGCGACCGCGCTGAAGAAGCTGCCGGGAATCGACCCCGCCGAGGTGATCGTCGTCGGTGACACGCCCTATGATATCGAGGCGGCGGCCAAATGCGGGATCGCCGCCGTCGCGGTCCGATCGGGCAAGTTCAAGGACGAGCAACTCCAGTCGGCAGGCGCGATCGCGATCTACGACGACGTTGCGTCCTTGCTCGCGGGCTACGCAACTTCGCCGCTGGGAGGCTGATCGACATGGCCATCACCCTGAAACCCCTCCGCGATCAGGTCATCGTCGTCACCGGCGCAACCAGCGGCAATGGTCTCGCGATCGTCGAAGAGGCCGTGAAACGCGGTGTCGCCGTGGATGCTACCGCGCGTAACGAAGAGGCGCTTGAGGCACTCCGCGGTCGCCTGTCGGCCGACGGCGGACGCATCGCGATCTGCGCCGCCGACGTTAGCGACATGGCCGCGGTCGAGCGGGTCGCCGCCGTCGCGATCGAGGCGTTCGGCGGGTTCGACAGCTGGGTCAACAACGCCGGGGCAGGGACTTACGGCACGCTCGAACAGGTGCCGGTCGCGGATCACCGCCGCGTATTTGACGTCAACTATTTCGGCGTGCTGCACGGATCGCTGGTCGCCGCGCGGCATCTGCGCGGCCGCGGCGGCGCCATTATCAACGTCGGCTCGATCCTGAGTGACCGCGCGATCGTCGAGCAGGGCCCGTATTGCGCGACCAAGCATGCGGTACAGGCGCTGACCGATACGCTGCGTATGGAACTGGAGCAGGAGGGCGCCGGCATCTCGGTGACGCTGATCAAGCCCGGCGCGATCGACACGCCGTTCCCCGAGCATGCGCGCAACTTCATGGACCAGCCGCCCCGCCTGCCGCCACCGCTCTACGCACCCTCGGTCGTCGCCGACGCGGTGCTGTTCGCGTGCGAGACGCCGCGACGCACGCTGTATGCGGGCGGCGGAGGGCTGCTGTTGTCCCTCCTTTCGCGTGCCGCACCGCGGGTGAGCGACAAGATCATGGAGCTGGTCGGCATCGTCGTGCAACAGAAGCCGGATGATCCGGGGGATCCGGCGCGGCGCGACAACCTGTATGAGCCGCGCGTTGATGCGTTGCGCGGAAGCCAGGACGTCCACGCGCGCAAATCGAGTACCGCGTTGCAAGCGCAGAAAGTCCACCCGGCCGTTCTGATGCTAGGTGTCGTCGGAGCCGGGATAGCGGTTGCAATCAGTCGGCCTAAGAATATTACCCCGTGACACCGGACGCCGAACGGGCAGGGGCCTCTCACGACTTCGACGTCGTGATCGTCCTCAGTGGCGGCAACGCGCTCGGCGCGTTCAAAGCCGGCGTCTACGAAGCCCTGCACGAGCACAGCCTCGAACCCGACTGGATCATCGGCGCATCGATCGGACCGATCAACGGAGCGATGATCGCCGGTTCCGCTCCCCATCGCGGGCTCGAAACCGCCACAAGGGGCTTCGAAGCGGTATGAACAAATGGCTGATTTTCGAAAGCGGCTACCTCGGTTTGAACGTCTGGAAGTGGGTCACTTGGCGCAATTCCTTAGCGTCTTCGGTCCATCTGTAGGAGACGGACATAGTCCTGTTCTGGTTGGCCATATGTATCACCCGCCAGGGCCATAAGCTTTGTCCGATCATGGACCAGAACCTTGGCCCGGACGGCTCGGATGGCATGCTCCTCCTCCAGCCGGTGGAGTGCGTCCGTAACGCTGCTACGGCGAACGCCGAGCATCAGCCGGAACTCCTCATGCGTCATGCAGATCTCGTCGGCCTGGACACGGTCGTGGTAGAGTAGAATCCACCGGGCCATGCGGCGTTCGATCGAATGCGCCAGCGACGACACGACCGTCCGGCCCATCTGCAGCATGAACACGTGCGCGAACCGCAGCAGTGTCAGGTGCAGGGCAGGGCTTTGGTCCACCGCTGCCAGCAACGCCTTGGCGGGCATGCGCAGCGCCTGGCCGCGCTCGGCGCGCATCGTCACGTCGTACGGCGAGCGATCGTCGCCCATCACCAACGGCCAGCCTATGAACCCCTCTGCGCCGACCAGACCGACCGCGTAGCGACGGTCGTCGTCGAGCGAATCCAGCACTCCGGCAATACCCTGTTCCAGAAAGCAGATGCTTTCGATCGGATCGCCGGCTCGGGTGATGAAATCGCCGACTGCGAACGACGCCGGCTCGAGATGCGGGGCGAGCAAGCCGAAATCCTCCGGGGAGAGGCTGGCGAGCAGCCGATTGCCGACCATTCTTTCGACAGGGGCGTCATCGCGATCGACCGCCGCGCGGGGCGTTGCGCCGGTGATGGAAACGATCGTCGACACCCAATTCTCCTTCTAACATCAGGACTTTGCACGGTTCCGTACAGCAACGTTGGCCATCCTGCTTTGTTCATGAGCGATCAAACAGGAGGACTATATGATTTCCATCTCGAAGCGCCCGGTCGCGCGCAGCCTTTTCGCGGCGGCGCTGCTGACGGCATCGGCCGGCGTACTCGCGCAATCGGCACGCTCGCCAAGCGCACCGCCACCCGCCGCCCCGCCGGCAAGCGCGACCCAGCCCCCCAAGGCGGCGCCCGACATGCAGAAGGTACTCGACGCGCTCGCGGGTCTCGGCGGCAAGCCGATCGAGGCGCTGACCCCGGCGCAGGCGCGGATGCAGCCTTCGGCCGCCGACGGCGCGAAGGCGGCGATGGCCCAGCAGGGTATGTCGACCGCGCCCGACGCTTCGGTAACGACGCAGGACGTGCCGTACGGCTCGGACGCGCAGCAGTTTGCGCGGATCTACAAGCCAGCGGCGGCGCCTGCGAATGGCAAGCCGATGCCGGTCGTCGTCTATTATCACGGTGGCGGTTGGGTGATCGCCGACGTGAACACGTATGATTCGGCACCACGCGCGATGGCCAAGGCGCTCAACGCGATCGTCGTGTCGGTCGAGTATCGCCATGCGCCCGAGTTCAAGTTCCCGGCGCAGCATGACGACGCGGCATCGGCGTATCGCTGGACGTTGCAGAATGCGGCTAGCTGGGGCGGCGATCCTGCGAAGATCGCAGTGGCGGGTGAGAGCGCGGGCGGCAACCTCGCAGTTGCGACCGCGATCTACGCCCGCGACAATCGCCTGACCGTGCCGCGCTACATCGTCTCGGTCTATCCGATCGCCAACAGCAGCATGACGCTGCCGTCCCGCAAGGACTCGGCCAACGCCAAGCCGCTGAATGCAGCGATGCTGAAGTGGTTCGGCTATTATTACCAGACCAGCGCCGCCGATGCGCAGGATCCGCGGCTGAACCTGGTTGCCGCCAACCTGCGCGGCCTGCCGCAGACGACGATCATCAACGCGCAGATCGATCCGCTGCGCTCGGACGGCGAGACGCTGGCAGCCGCGATGCGCACCGCGGGCGTGAAGGTCGAGCAGAAGACGTATCCAGGCGTGACGCACGAGTTCTTCGGCATGGCGAAGGTTGTGCGCGGTGCCAAGGACGCCAACGAACTGGCGGTCGCGCGCCTGAAGGCAGCGTTCGCTGGGGCGCCCCGCCGCTGATCGGCCCGGCGGGGCGGCGGATCCGCCGCCCCGTCGAGCAATGCGTGACCGGCATCTGGCCGGCGCGGTCTGACAACGGAGAGCCAGCGATGCGTAGCCCACCTTATCCGCCAGCGGACATGCCTGCGGATCTTCGTCCGCTCCACGACGAGATGGACGCTTACATCACCGAGCATCTCAAGGGCTTCGTCTCGCATCGGGCGGACGGTGCGCTGGTCGGGCCGTTTGCGCCGATGTTGCGCTTTCCCGCGTTCGGCCGCGCCGCCTGAACGTATACCAAGGCATTGATCGACAACGCGACGCTTCCGAAAGCGGCGCACGAGGTCGCGATCCTTGCGACCGGCGCTGTCTTCAACTCGCGCTACGAACTTTACGCGCACGAGCGGGTCGGCGAGGCGGTCGGTCTGTCGGCCGAGAAGGTCGCGACGATCGCAGCCGGCCAGCGTCCCGCCGACCTGACCGAAGAGGAGCAGGCCGCCTACGACGTCGCGGTCACGCTAGCGGGCGGGCGGCAGCTGCCAGCCTCGACATACGACCGTGCCGTGCGCGCGTTCGGCGAGGATCGACCGCGGAGCTCGTCTATCTGGTCGGCGGCTATTGCCTCGTGTCGCTGCTGCTCAATGCCTACGACATGTCGGTCCCCGGCCGCGAGGAGGGCTTGCCCGACGATCCAAAGGAAGAGGGAGAGCGCGCATGAACGGCAAGCGGATGGCCGGCGCGATCGCCGGTGGGTTGGTGGCAGGCCTCGGCATCACCGCGATGATGATGGCGGGCGAGAATAAGAGCGGCACGCCGTCCGAACTCACCGATCTCGAACGGGCCGGTGCGCGGCAACTCGGCGTCCGCTCCGTACCGCCGAGCGATCGATTGCCCGATGCGGCCGAACAGGCTGTCGTGCAGGGTAGCCATCTACTGCTCTCCGCGGCGGCCGGCGCGGTCTATGCGGCGACCGTCGACGAGGATGCGGGCGTGGTGTCGTCGGGTATCGTGTTCGGCCTGGCGTTCTACGCGGCGATGCACTGGATCACCGGGCCATTGCTGGGGCTCAAGAAGCCCGAATGGCAGGCCGATGCGGCGACGATCGGTACGCACACGATGGTCCATCTCGTCTTCGGCGTCGCGACCGCGGCCGGCGCGAAGGCAGCGGCGACCGCCTGACCGTTCCGGAATACCGACGCCCCCAAAGCGCGAACCGCGCGTTACTGCGCTGAACCACAAGGATTTCCCATGTTGAAGAACCCGATCCGCTACAGCCCCGACGTCGAGACGATCGGTCCCGACGAGCAGGAGGCGATCGACGGTCTCAACAAGACGTTCAGCTACATTGTCGAAAAGACGCACGAGGACCTCGGCCACGCGCAGCGCGGCGTCCATGCCAAGAGCCATGCGTTGCTCGAAGGCGAAATGGTCGTGCACGACGACCTCGCCGACGAACAAGCGCAAGGCATTTTCGAGCGCGGGCGTCGCTACCCGGTCATCATCCGGATGTCGGCGATCCCCGGCGATCCAATCCGCGACAGCGTGTCGCTGCCGCGTGGTTTCTCAATCAAGGTGATCGGCGTCGATGGCGAACGGCTGCCAGGCGCCGAGGACCAGGTGACGCAGGACTTCCTGATGGCATCTGGGGTCGCCTTTTCGAACCCGACCCCGGTCGGGTTTCTGCGCAACACCAAGCTGCTCGCTGCGACGACCAATCGCGCGGAATGGGCCAAGGCGGCGCTGTCGAAGGTGTTGCGCCCGATCGAGCAGGCGTTGGAAGCGGTCGGCGGCGAGAGTGCGTTGCTGAAGGGCTTTGGCGGTTATCCGGACACCAATCCGATCGGCGATCGCTATGGCACGCAGGCGCCGCTCCGGTTTGGCGACTATATCGCCAAGTTCGACATCGTGCCGGAATCGCCCAATTTCCGCGCGCTGACCGACCAGAAGCTCGACGAGAGCAAGAGCCCCGATTCGATCCGCGAAGAACTGATGGCGATCTTCGCGAACGAAGGTGGTGCCTGGACGCTGCGCGCGCAACTCTGCCGTGACCTTGAGGAGAACCCGATCGAGGACGCTGCGACGCCGTGGCCGGAGCAGAGCAACCCCTACATCCCGGTCGCGACCGTCACTGTTAAGCCGCAGAAGAGCTGGTCCGAGGAGCGCGTCACCGTACTCAACGAACAGACCGCATTCCGCCCGTGGCACGGCGTCGAGGCACATCGGCCGCTCGGGTCGGTCATGCGCGCGCGCCGCGCCGTGTATCCGGTCATCCAGGGTCTGCGGAGCGAGCTGAACGGCTGCCCGATGCACGAGCCGCGGTCGCTGCCTGCGCTCGACTGACCGGGTCTGCACGGAACCGTACCGAAACGTCGCAGGGCATTCGGGTGTTAACATCCTGATACAACAGGAGCTTCCCATGCCCTATCTACTCTATCGCGACGACATCGAGACGCCTGAGCCTGGCGAGCAGGAGAGTATCGACGGCATCATCAAGGGGATGACGCAGGAGAGCCAGGCGGTCGAGAAGCGCGACGGCCATGCGGTGCGCGCCAGCCACGCCAAGAGCACGGCCTGCGTCATCGGCAAGATGGTCGTCGCCGCCGATTTGCCGCCCGAACTGGCGCAAGGGCTGTTCGCGAAGCCGGGGACGTTCGACGTCGCGGTCCGCTTTGCACAGGGGCCGGGTGAGAAGCTCGGAGACCGCGTCTCGACGCATCGCGGCATGGCGATCAAGGTCTTTGGTGTCGAAGGCGCCAAGCTGCCCGGTCACGACGCGCCGACCCAGGACTTCGTCTTGGCGAGCGGCACGACGTTCCCGGCCGGCACCGCCGCCGGGTTTCTAGCGCAGGCGAAGAAGATCGGCATGACCGTGCCGATGCCCGAAGGCGTCAAAAGCGCAGCCGCATCGATTGCGCGCAACATCAACAAGGTCCTGAACGCGGTCGGTGCCGAACCGAGCCCGACGCTGGACTTTTACGGCCATCCGTTCAGCCACCCGCTCGTCGAAACCTATTTCAGCCAGTGTCCGATCCGCTACGGCGACCATGCCGTGAAACTCGGCGTGTTTCCGGTCGCGCCTGAGCAGCGTGCGCTCGACGATTGGCGGCTCGATCCGCATCAGGATGAGGATGGCTTCCGTCACGCCGCAATCGCGTATTTCGACGACAATGACGCGGTGTTCGAACTGCGCGCGCAACTCTGGGCCGATGCCGAGACGCAGCCGATCGAAGATACGTCGGTCGACTGGCCGACGCGGGTCAGCGAATACCGCACGATCGCGACGATCCGTCTGCCGCGGCAGGCCGCCTATGGCTCGGATCGCGTCCGCTATTTCGACGAGGTCATGACGTTCCGGCCGGCGCACGCGCTGGAGGCGCATCGACCGCTGGGCGGCGTGATGCGCGCACGCATGCAGGTGTACCGCGCGCTCAGCGATTTCCGCCACCGCGAGACCGGCATTGCTGCCGCCAACACCGCGGCCATCACCGATATTCCGGCCTGACGCCGCTCACGCTTATTCAAATTTCGAAAGGATACCCATGAAGCTCCAAGGCAAGAAAATCGCGATCCTGATCGCACCCCGCGGCACCGAGGAACCCGAGTTCGCGCAGCCCAAGGCGGCGGTCGAGCAGGCGGGCGGCGCAGTGACCGTCATCAGCCTCAAAACGGGCGACGCGGAGACGTTCAACAACGACCTCGATCCCGGCAAGACGTTCGCCGTCGACAAGGCGATCGGCGACGTGTCGGCATCCGACTTCGATGGCTTGGTGATCCCGGGCGGGTGCGTCGGCGCGGACACGCTGCGGTCGTCGGACAAGGTCGTGGCGTTCGTGCGCGATTTCTTCGCCGCCGGTAAGCCGGTCGCCGCGATCTGCCACGCGCCGTGGACGCTGATCGAGGCCGATCAGGTACGCGGCCGCAGGCTCACCTCGTTCCCGACGCTCGCCACCGACATCCGCAATGCGGGCGGTATTTGGGTCGATCAGGAGGTCGTCGTCGACCAGGGCCTCGTCACCAGTCGTGATCCCAACGATCTACCCGCATTCTGCGCAAAGCTCGTCGAGGAATTCTGCGAGGGCAAACACGAGGCGCAGGCGGAGAACGCATGATGGCGTGCTTTGCCGACAAGGTCGTCGTGATCACCGGTGCCGCCTCGGGCATCGGCGAGGGGGCCGCGCGCCGCTTCGCCGAGGAAGGCGCGACGCTGGTGCTAGGCGACATCGACACAGGCGCGCTCGGCAAGTTGGCAGCCGAACTGGGCGGCACCGTCGAGACGCGGGAAACCAACGTCACCGACCGTGCCGCGTGCGAGGCGCTGGTCGAGGCGGCAATCGATCGCTTCGGTCGGATTGACGTGCTCGTCAATGACGCCGGCGTCGACCATCTGGGCAAGCTGGACGAGGGCGACTTTTCCGAATTCACTAAGGTGATCGAAACCGACCTGTACGGCGTCGTCCATATGAGCCGCGCGGCGATCGCACATCTGCGCGCATCGAAGGGCTGCATCATCAACGTGTCGTCGGTGTCGGGGCTCGGCGGCGACTGGAACCACAGCTTCTACTGCGCGGCCAAGGGTGCGGTCAGCAATTTCACGCGCGCGCTGGCGATGGACGAGGCGAGGAACGGCGTGCGCGTCAACGCGGTCAACCCGTCGCTGACCTATACCGCGCTGACCGCGGGGATGAAGGAACAGCCCGACCTGATCGCCAAGTTCGAGGAGCGAATCCCTCTCGGACGGGGCGCCGCACCCGCCGACATCGCGGGTGCGATCGCGTTTCTGGCAAGCGACGACGCGCGCTTCGTGACGGGCGTCAACCTGCCGGTCGACGGCGGACTGACCGCGTCCAACGGCCAACCCCCGCTGTCCTGATATAACGAGGGCGCGGGAACGCGCTCTCGGTCCTTTTTGGAGTCCATTCGGCAATGACGAATCCCGTTACCGTTCGCGCGCAGATCGGCGCGGTCGATGTCTGACGCGCCCAAGGTCGCTATCGTCACCGGTGCCTCGCAAGGCTTGGGTGAGGGGATTGCAGACGCGTATCGCGCGCGCGGCTGGCGTGTCGTTGCCGTGTCGCGATCGATCGCAGCCTCGCAGGCCGGCGATTGGATCACCGTTGCGGGTGACGTCGCCGATCCTGAAACCGCGAGGCGCGCGGTGATGGCCGCGCGCGACCGGTTCGGGCGTGTCGACACGCTCGTCAACAACGCCGGCGTTTTCATCGGCGAGCGTTTCACCGACTATACGGCGGAGCAGTACCGGCAGATCACGCAGACAAATCTCGATGGCTTCTTCCACATGACGCAGGCGGCGCTGCCGCTTATGGTCGAGCAGGGCAGTGGTCATATCCTGCAGGTTGTCACCACGTTGGCGGATCACGCCAATGTCGAATTCCCGTCGGTGCTGGCGTCGTTGACGAAGGGCGGTCTTGCCGCGGCGACGCGCAGCCTGGCGATCGAATATGCCGCCCGCGGCGTCCGCGCCAACGCGGTGTCACCCGGCATCACCGAAACGCCGATGCATCCCCCCGAGACGCGCGCCGGCCTCGGACGGTTTCACCCGCTCGGCCGGATGGGCACGGTCGCGGACGTGGTCGGCGCGGTGCTGTACCTCGAGGACGCCGCGTTCGTGACCGGCGAGATACTCCACGTGACGGTGGGCAGGTCGCCGGTCACTGACGGATCACACAGGTACGCGTCGTTATATCTCTGAGGGAGTCAGCGGGCGCCGAGCCCCCTGACCCCCTTGGCGCTACTGCAAGACTTGTTCGGCGCATCGGCGGACGAAGGCGGTGCTGGCCTGCGGATGCGCGACCGGAAGCATATGGCCTCCGTCGGTCATCTCCAGCGTCGCGCCTGGAATTGCGGCTACTGCCCGGTCGCCGTCGATCGAGGAGGCGATCACCTGGTCGTCACGGCCATAGAGCAACGCAACCGGGATCGTCAGTTCAGGATAACGGCTGACAATTGCGGCAAGGTCGACGTCGGCGCTGGCCAGTTCGACCAGCGCGGCGTTCACCGAAACCGGACGATCACCGAGCCCCCCGCCACCGCGCGTGCCGAAATCGGCCGGGACGGGATCGGGCGCGAAGATCTTGCCCCAACGCAAACCATACGCAGCACGGCTGATCGGCGTACCGATCAGATTGGCGAATATCGAGCGCGCCCGCGGGCTGCCTTCGATCGCATTTGCCACCGGGACGGGCATCGCCTCGGGTGGCTGCGTCATCGGCGCCAGCAGCGCGAGGCCGGCGATCGAACCGGGATGGTGCGTCGCCACGCCGAGGGCGACCGCACCGCCGAGCGAATGACCGACGAGCAGCGGCGGACGATCGAGCGCGAGCGTGTCGATGAACCCTGCGATGATTGCCGACTGGCCAAGGATACCTGGCTGCTCGCCAGTAGATACCGAATAGCCCGAGCCGGGCCGGTCTACGATGATGACACGGTACCCGTCGGCCAGCGCAACGGCGACACCGTAGGAGAAGTTGCGCAGTTGCGCGCCCAGCCCGTGGATCAGGACGATCGGCGGTCCCGCACCGCGATCGACATAGTGGATCCGTGCACCCGCGATGGTGATGAAACGACCGTCCGCGGGCACGTCCTGCTCGATCCGCTTGGTCGCCACGCGAGAGTAGACTGCGGCTGCTGCCAGCGTCGCAGCGATGATCCCAGCCGAGCGAAGTGCGATCGAGCGTTTCGGGGTGTCATCGGAAACCGATCTGGACGCGAAGAAACGGCGCATGTCGGCGAGCAGCAATTCGGGTTGCTCCAGCGCGGCGAAGTGGCCGCCCGCAGGCATCTCGGTCCACTGGACGATTTCATAGGTCTTCAGCGCCTGCGAGCGCGGCGGCGGCGGGAAGACCGGGTCGGGGAAGACCGCGACACCGGTCGGTACGGTAATCCGCGTTCCCGTAGGAAAATTGCCCGAATCCTCCAACACGCGGCCGCGGTACATCCAGATCGATGTCACGAACGACCCCTCGACCAGATACAACATGATGTTGGTGAGGAGCAGGTTCTCGTCGAACGCCTGCCAAAGGTCGGGGTGGCCGTGCGCGTCGCGCGGCACGTCGGCCCATGTGCCGAACTTCTCCAGGATCCACGCCGCAACGCCGACCGGGCTATCCGACATCGCCACGCCGAGCGTCTGTGGGCGCGTGCCCTGCTCCTGCGAATAGCCGGTTTCTTCCTTGGCGAGCTTGGCGCGCTTCGCGGCCCAGGCGACCTCGTCGGGCTTTTTCGGCACCGCGTCTTTGGCCTGGAGCAGCACCATGTTCAGATGGAGTCCGGCGATCGCATCGGGATGCGCGTGCGCCATCCAGCCACCGATCGCAGAACCCCAGTCGCCACCCTGCACGAGATAGCGTCGCGTGCCGAACAACTCGACCATCAGGCCGTGCATGAGTTCTGCGGTCTGCTTCGGTCCGATCGGAGACACGGGGCGGCCCGAAAACGCGTAGCCGGGCAGCGAGGGGACGACGACGTCGTGACCGTCGGCGACGAGTGGCGCGATCAGCGCCTCGAATTCGAGGAACGACCCCGGCCAGCCGTGCAGCAGCAGTAGCGGGGGACGTGAGCCATCGCCCCGCGCATGAATGAAGTGGAGGCTCTGCCCCTGCACGTCGGCCGTAAACTGCGGCAGCATATTGAGCCGCCGCTCCTGCGCGCGCCAGTCGTAGTCCGCCAGCCAATAGTCGACGATCCGCTTCAGATCGGCGAGGCCGACGCCTGACTGCCAGCCCCCCGCATCCGGCATAAGGCTCCAGTCGAACGCCTCGACCTTGGCGCGGATGGCGGCGAGCCGGTCGTCGGGTACCGCTATGAAGAAGGGTTCTGCCATGTCTCGATCCTGCCGAAGGGGGTAAATCCTGCTTCCCCGATTGAAAGCCTAACGTCGAACGCGCGAAAGCCGCCGAAAGGCGCTTCGAAGCGGGATGAGCGGACGGCTGCTTTTGGGAAGCGGGTACGGCGGTTTGGACGTCTGGAATTGGGTCCTTGCGGCGAAGTTTCGTCCTATTCGATCTCCATGCCACACTTCCACGCGCCGTCACTCAGGAACGCCGCTACGTTGTCCCCCAGTTCAGCCGTAGCGTAGCCGCCTTCCATCACGACCACGCTCGAGACGTTCATGGCCGCCAGCCGCGCCGCCAATCGGGTGAAATCGTCCCGTTCGAACGCGAAGTGGGAAATCGGATCGCCTGCAAAGGTGTCCGCACCGAACGACACGATCAGCAGACGCGTACCGAACGCCGCGATCGCCGCCAGCGCGCGGTCCAGCGCCGGTTGATAGCCCGCCCAGTCGGCTCCCCGCGGCAGCGGCAGGTTCAGCGTCGTACCGATCCCCGCGCCGGTCCCGCATTCGTCGGCATGCCCCCAATAGAACGGATAGTCGGTCGCCGGGTCGGCGTGGATCGATACGAACAGCATGTCCGGATCGGCTGCGAAAATGTCCTGCGTGCCGTTGCCGTGATGATAATCCACATCGAGGATCGCGACCGGGCCGAGCCCCCTCCGGCGCGCCTCCGCCGCAACGACTGCGGCATTGTTGATGAAGCAATAGCCGCCGAGATAATCGGCGCCGGCATGGTGTCCGGGCGGACGGCACAGCGCGAACGCGGCGCGCTGCCGGTCCTGCGCGACCATGTCGAGCGCGGTCAGCGCGGTCTGTGCCGACCAATAGGCCGCGGTCCAGCTGTCTGCGGTTATCGGCGTCCCGGCGTCGTAGCTGTACCGGCCGAGCCGCGCATCGATCCGCGTGAGGTCGAGGTTGCGCCGGCCCACCACCGGCCAGGTATAGCCGATCGCATCGCCCGCGCGCCCCGCCGCGATCCAGTCGCGATGCGCGACCTGAAGAAACTCCAGATACGCCGCGTCGTGCACAGCGGCCAGCGGCCCCATGCCGTGGTCGCGTGGCGGTATCGCCGGACCGACCGCCGCCAGGATCGTCGCGGCCCGGTCCGGGGTCTCGTTGTAATCGGTCCAGCCGCCATTGTGCAGTTCGCGCAGCGGCGCATGGGATAACTGGCGCGGATCGAATATCGTGATCATGCGAACGTCCCGTCGACGCAACCCTGGGCGAAGGCATAGAAACGCGCCATCTTGCGGTTCTCGGCCTCGCGCCCGATGCTGCCCTGGTGCCCGGCGGCCATGTCGGTCAGCAGCATCGCAGGGCGCGGGGCGGTCGATCGCGCGCGCACCTCGGCGACCAGCTTGGCCGGCTCCCAATATCCGACCCGGTCGTCCTTCAACCCGGCGGTGGTCAGCAGCGGCGGATACGCCGTGCGCCGGACATTTTCGTAAGGGGAGATCGAGGCCATGTAATCATAGTCCACCGCGCTCGACAGCGGATCGCCCCAATCGGGCCGGAACAGCGGCACCAGCGGATGATCGGCATCGCTCATCGTATTGAGCATGTCGACGAACGGCACCGAACCGATCACCCCGGCCCACAGCTCGGGCGCGGCGTTCATCGATGCGCCGACCAGCAGTCCGCCCGCCGACAAGCCGTAGGAAACCACCTTGTCGCGCGCGGCGTGGCGCTCGGCGATCAGGTGCCGCGCACAGGCGATGAAATCGCCGAAGCTGTTATGCTTGGCGTGCAGTCGCCCGTCGAGGAACCAGCGCCGGCCCTTTTCCGATCCGCCGCGAACATGCGCGATGGCGTAGCTCCAGCCGCGTTCGACCAGGACCGTCGGTGCGACATCGAACAGCGCCTCGCTCGACACGCCGTACGCGCCATAGCCATAGAGCAATAACGGTCCGGTGCCGTCGGCGACGGCGTCCTTGCGCGTTAGCAGCGTAATCGGCACGCGTTCGCCGTCCGACGCGGTCGCGAACAGCCGCCGCACCGCGAAACGGGCCGGATCGAACCCGCCGATGCGCTGTGTGGCGATCACCGTGCTGCGCCCGCTGGCCAGGTCGACGTCTATCCAGCGCGGCGGGCTGGCCGGCGTCTCGATCATCGCCCGGCACGCGGTGCCGCGATGGTCCTGCCCGACCGGTATGGTCAGCGCATAGGCATCGCCCGAGATCGCGACCTGCCGCTCCCCGCCGCCCGGCAGGGTCAGTACCATGCGCGGCAGCACATCGCGCCGCTCGAGCCGCACCAGCGCGCCCCGGAACGAAGCGATCTGAAGGATCTGCGTGCCCGCGCGGTGCGGCACCAGATCGCCGCGTTCGGCAAAGCTGCCGCGATCGACCCGCGCGATCCGGCCGTCGAGCGCCGCCGCATCCTCGATCAAGGCGACCAGATCGCCATTCCATTCCTCGACCGAATAGCGCCGCCCGCTGGCACGCGGCCATACCACTACCGGTGCGTGCGTCTCGGACTTGGCGGGGATCAACCGCACCTCGCTCGTATCCGGCCCGGACAGCGTGATCGCCACGAACCCGTCCGCCGCGGTGCGCCCGATCTGCATGAAGATCGCCGGGTCGGCCTCCTCATACACCAGGACCCGCGCGCCGCCCTTCACCGGCGTGCGATAGACGCGGGTCGGCCGGTTGCGCGCATCGCGCCAGATCCAGAACAACCAGTCCGACGAGGGCGAGAAGATCAACCCGCCATAACCGTACGCGTCGCTGTCGACGAGCGTCCGTACCGCGCCGCTGGCGATGTCGCGCACGCAGATACGGTGCCGGTCGTTGCCGCCGACATCCTCCGCCCACGCATAGCACGTCCCGTCCGGGCTAACCTGTTGTCCGGTGGTACGATAATAGGCCTGGCCGGTCGCGCGTACCGCCTCGTCCAGCAGCGTCTCGACCACGGACGATCCGATGCGGCGCCGCGAATATCGCGCATGCGATCCGTCGGGATACGCTGTGTCGTAGGCCCATCCGTCGCGCGTGAGATTGGGCTCGGCATCGCCGAGGGGCGCGCGCGCCTGCATCGTCTTGAAGAACGCGGCCTCGTCCGCCGCCACGCGGTCCAGCACCGCCTTGGCATAGGCATTCTCCGCCAGCAGATGCTCGCGCACCGGCGCGGGCAGTGTCTCGATGCTGCGTTGCCCGCTGGCGGGAACGTATTTGATCCACGCATAGGGGTCGGTCCGTGTCCGGCCGACCTGCGTGCGCACCGACGGGATGCGCGCCGTGACCGGCGGGGTCGGCAGCGCGCCGCCGGCGGCGCGCGCGGGCGCCGTCACACCGCTCAGGATCGCGGCGGTGCCGGCCTGCGCCAGGAAACGGCGGCGTGATACGGCGGAGGGGGATGTGGCGAGCGACATGGCGATCGGCGTTCCTCATGGGGCGGTCTGGAACGAGGGTAGGGGCGGGTGCCCGACCGCAGCAATCGCTACGTGAGACCTCGCCGCCAGTTTGGCCCGATCGCAACAGCCATCGACCCAGCTAGCGCGGTCATGACGCTCGAAAGCATCGCAAATGCTCGTAACCTTGCAACGGGACATTTCGAAGGGGGCGACATTGCGCAACAATATTTCATTTTCCTGCCAGGTCAGCGCCATTGCTCTGATGGCCATCGCACTCGCGCCCGCGGCCGCGTTCGCCCAGTCCGCGGCTGCCACCGATACCGACGCGACGGATATCGTCGTCACCGCGACGAAGCGCGACGAATCCACGCGGGATATCGCCGGTTCCGTCTCGGCCGTCACCGAACAGGATCTCCAGCGGCTCAACGCGCAGAGCCTGTCGGACTATATCACCCGTGTCCCCGGCGTCGTGTTCAACGATTACCAGCCCGGCGTGTCGGAGGTGGTGATCCGCGGCGTGGCATCGACGACCTATCACGAGGCGAACCAGGCTACGACCGGCTACTATATCAACCAGATTCCGCTGGTGGAGCCAGGCTTTCCGCTGGTCATTCCCGATATCGATTCGTTCGACGTGAAGCAGGTCGAAGTCCTGCGGGGCCCGCAGGGTACGCTGTTCGGGTCGTCGTCGCTGGGCGGCGCGATCAACTATGTCGTCAACGAAGCCGATCCGTCGGCGATCGATGCCGGGGCCGAGGGCATCCTCGCCTCCACCCGGCGCTCGGGCGAGGCGAGCTATGCGGCCAAGGCGATGATCAACCTGCCGATCATCGCCGACAAGCTGGCGGTGCGCCTGGTCGGGCTGCAGCGTTACGATGCGGGCTATCTCAGCAATACCGGCACGGGGGAAAAGGGCAGCAACGATCTGCGCGTACGCGGCCTTCGCGGCTCCATCGTCTTCACGCCGACCGAAACGACCAAGATCGCCGCGCTGGGACTGTATCAGGAATATGATCTCGACGATCAGACCTATGTCCAGTTCGGTGCCGATCCCTACGCCAGGACCTATGATCGCAACACCAATGTCGACGAGTTCCAGGATACCGAGATCCAGCTCTACAGCCTGCGGCTCGATCAGGAACTCGGCTTTGCAAACCTCACCGCGATCGGCAGCCATACCATCAAGAAGGCCAATCTGGCGTTCGACGATTCGATCTTCGGCGGCAACGATCCGCGTACCAATACGCCGCAGCTGTCGAGCTCGGTCGGCAAGTCGACGACCGATTACGGCGAGCTTCGCCTCGCCTCCAGCGGCACCGGGCCGTTCACCTGGCTGATTGGCGGCAACTACACCAAGCTGCGCTCGGATTCGACCGATGGCGCGTTCGTCGAGGGGATCGGCGCCTATATCGATGCCAACCCGGCATCGTTCGGGGGCCAGGCGGGGAGCGTGCTCGCACCCGGCGATCTGCTTCGCCGCA
Source organism: Sphingomonas sp. 4RDLI-65 (assembly GCF_049472435.1). NCBI lineage: Bacteria > Pseudomonadati > Pseudomonadota > Alphaproteobacteria > Sphingomonadales > Sphingomonadaceae > Sphingomonas > Sphingomonas sp. 4RDLI-65. The sequence goes on from NZ_JBCEBT010000005.1 coordinate 30,285, forward strand.
CCATCGGGACCAGCCGCGTGCGCGAAATCGCGGCATTCGGCGAACTGTCCTACACGCTTGCCGACGTCCTCACGCTGACCGTCGGCGGGCGGTTGTTCGAATACAGGTCGCGGCCGCGACTGCAATTCCTGCCCAACGCCGCGCTGATCGCGCCGTTCGATTACGCGCCCGGCACGCGCAAGGAATCGGGGTTCGTGCCCAAGGCCTCGCTGTCCTACAAGCCCAGCGACCGGCTAACCGTGTACGGCCTCTACTCGGAAGGATTCCGGATCGGCGGGATCAATACCTACGCAGTAGCGACGGGCGTGCCGCTCGAATTCGCCAGCGATTCCACGCAGAATTACGAGGTCGGGGCGAAGTTCGATCTGGTGCCGGGCGCGATGTCTTTCGATATCGGGGCGTTCCACATCAAGTGGAACGACATCCAGTCGCGACTGTTCACGCCGGTCGATTTCAACGCCTATACGGTGAACGGTGGCGGCGCGAAGATCGACGGGATCGAGATGTCGCTCGTCTTCCGCCCGTCGCGCAACCTGACGTACACCGCCAACCTGACCTATAACGATGCGCGCCTGTCGGGCCTGTTGCCGGACAGCTCCGCCCCCGGCGGCGGCTATGCCGCGGGCACGCGACTGCCCGGCGCATCGGAGTGGATACTCGCCAACCAGCTCGACTTCGAACTGCGCGATTCGCCGCTGCGTCCGCGCATCGGCATCGCGCATCGCTATCTGTCGAAGGCGCCGGTCGCGTTCGGCGCAGCGCTGGAAAAGGGGGACTACAGCCTGATCGATCTCAATGCCGCGATCCGCGTCGCGGACGGCATCGAGGCGGGCGTATTCGCGAAGAACCTGTTCGACGAATATGGTATCCTCAACGCGCCCTTCTCGTTCGCGGGCAGCGTCACGCGGCCTCGCACGATCGGCGCCAGCCTGCGCTTCGGACTGCGTTGACGATCGGGTCGACGATTGCGTGATCGGCGCGAAACGGGCAGTTCGGCGCTGATCGGGGTCATAGTGCGGGGATCGAGACGATAGAGCATTCGCACAATTTCGAAACCTGTGCCCGACCGGTGTGCGGCCTGACCGACGAATACCCGGCGGGTTTCGTCGATCCGGTCCATACCCATGACCGTATCCAGGTGCTCTATGCCTGTTCAGGCGTGATGTCGGTGGTCACGCCGGCGACCAGTTTCGTGGTCCCCCCGCACCGCGCGGTCTGGCTGCCCGCAAACATGCCGCACGAAGTGTCGTGTCGCGGTCCGGTGTCGCTGCGCACGCTCTATATCGATCCCGCGCTCTACGCGCAGGCGCCGGAATGCCGGGTGATCGAGGTCAGCGATTTCCTGCGCGCGCTGATCCTCAAGGTCGTCTCGTTCGGCCACGAATATGATTGCGACGGCCATGCCGGCCGCATCGTCGAAGTGTTGCTCGACGAAGTCGCGACGATGCCGATCGCGCCCTACGGCGCGACGATGCCGAGCGACGAGCGGCTGCTGCGCGTGTGCAAGGCGATCCTAAGCGACCCGGCGGACAATCGCGATGTCGATCAGCTCGCCTGCGTCGCTGGGATGGCGCGTCGCACCTTCACTCGCGCATTCAAGCGCGAGACCGGGATGGGCTTGGCCGTATGGAGGCAACAGGTGCGTTTGATGCAGGCGCTGTCGCTGATGGCGGCGGGGCGGCCGGTCACGACAATCGCGTTCGACGTCGGCTATGACAGTCCGAGCGCGTTCACCGCGATGTTCCGCCGCGCCTATGGCGTCCCGCCCAGCATGTACGCACTGCCGTAAATCGCCAGCTGGCCCGATTGCGGCGATGTTTGGCCTGACCGCCGTCTTCGCGCGACCGGACAGCCCCTATCACATCGACACGGGGCCGGCAGCGCCCGAAACGGAGCAGGACGAGGCATGACTTCCACGATCGAGGCAATGGCCGAGCACGATGACGTCGATCCTGAGATCCGCGGGTTCATCGCCGCGCTGAACCACGGCTACGGTCAGTTCTCCGATTTCGACGCGCTGCCGCTGCCTGAACGGCGCGCGGCGGCGGAGACGGTACGGGAACGGTGGCGCGCCGGTGGCCCTGTGATGGCTGAGACGACAGAGACGGTGATCGCTGGCTGCCGCGCGCGGCTGTATCGCCCGCACATGGAGGCACGGACCGAGCCGCCACCCGCCTTGCTCTATGTCCACGGCGGCGGCTGGACGATGTTCAGCATCGACACGCACGACCGCCTAATGCGCGAATATGCCGCGCGCGCCGGCATGGTCGTGATCGGCATCGATTATAGCCTGTCGCCCGAGGCCAAATATCCGGTCGCGCTCAACGAAGTGGTCGATGCGTTCCGCGCGCTGCGCCGCGACGCCGCCGCGCTGGGCATCGATCCCGCCGCGATCGCGATCGGCGGCGACTCCGCCGGGGCGAACCTTTCGGTCGCAGCCTGCCTGGCCTTGCGCACCGTAGACGAACCGTTGCCCGCAGCGATGCTGCTCAATTACGGCGCGTTCGATCCCGCGCCGACGCCGAGCTATGCGCGGTTCGACGGCCCGGCGTATATGCTGACGATCGCCGAGATGGATCGCTTCTGGGACAATTACGTCGCCGATCCCGCCGCGCTCGCCGATCCGCTCGTGGCGCCGCTCAACGCCGACCTGGTCGGGCTCCCGGCGACGTTCCTGGCGATCGCCGAGTGCGATATCCTGGCCGATGCCAATTTGGCGATGGCCGCGCGTCTGAAGGCGGCCGACGTCGCGGTCGAGGCGCAGGTCTATCGCGGCGCGACGCACAGCTTCCTCGAGGCGATGTCGATCTCGACGCTGGCCGATCGCGCGCTCGACGATGCCGCGCATTGGCTCGCCGCCCGGCTCGGCGCGCGCCGTTCATGAACTTCGTGCCGCATGCGCCGGCGGATATCGCCGCTATGATCGCGTCGCACCCGCTCGCCTGGGTGGTCTCGCGCGATTTCGATGCCACCCCGCTGCCGTTGCTCGCGGAATGCGACGGGCAGGGGAGGCTGGTGTCGCTGTTCGGGCATTATGCCCGTCGCAACCCGCAGGTCGCCGTGTTCGAGGCCGATCCCCGCGCGCTGATCCTGTTCAACGGACCGCAGGGCTATGTCTCCCCAAGCCTGGTGTCGAACCCGGTCTGGGGCGCGACCTGGAATTATGCCACGCTGCGCATCGTCGCTGAGATCGCGTTCGTGGCGAGCGAGACCGATGTCGCGCTGCGCCGGCTCGCCGCGCATCTCGAGCCCCAGGGCGGCTGGCAGGTCGATGCGATGGGCGATCGCTACGACCGCATGATCGACCATATCGTCGCGTTCCGCGCGACCGTGACTTCGTGCGAGGCGGTGTTCAAGCTCGGGCAGGACGAGGCCGATGGCACCTTCGCGGAAATCGTCGCCGGCCATCCGAACCGCGATCTGGCCCGCGCGATGCGCGATCAGGGCGATCGCCGCCCGCCGAATCCCGAATGACGCAAACACCCGCCTGAAAGGCCACCGCATGACGTTGACCCAAAGGATCCTGGCCGCGTTGGTCGCCGGCCTGGCGTGCGGGCTGCTACTCACCCGATTTCCCGATCTCGCCGCGCGCGTAACGCCGGTCGCCGAACTGATCGGCAAGGCGTGGGTCGGTGGCCTGCGGATCACCATCGTGCCGCTGGTGTTCGCGCTGATCGTTACGGGTATCGCGTCCGCTGCCGATGCCGCGCGCGCCGGCGGCGTCGCGGGTCGCGCCCTGCTGTTCATCGCGATCGGCCTGACCGGCTCCGCGCTTGTCGCGGGGCTGGTGGTCGAGGGCCTGCTGGCGATCTGGACGGTCGAGCCCGGCGCGCTCGGCAGTCTCGGCATGGCCGGCGCGCTGCCCGCGCACGCCACCGCGATCACCGGCGACTGGCTGCTGAGCGTCATCCCGGTCAATCCCATCAAGTCCGCGGCAGAGGGTGAGATGGTCCCGCTGGTCGCCTTCGCGCTGCTGTTCGGGTTCGCCGCCACGCGTATCGACGGGACCAGGCGGATCGGCCTGATCGGCCTGTTCCACGGCCTCACCGACACGCTGATGGTGATCGTCCACTGGGTCCTTCGGCTCGCCCCGATCGGCGTCTTCGCGCTCGCCAGCGTGGCGGGGTCGCGCGCCGGTATCGCCGCCGCCGGCACGCTTGCGCAGTACATTGCCATCGTCGTCTGTGCGTGCGTGGCGGTGACGCTGCTGGTCTATCCCGTCGTTCGTGTCGCCAGCGGGGTCGGCATCGCCCGGTTTGCCAAGTCGGTCGCACCGGCGCAGGCGATCGCGTGCAGCACGCAATCGTCGATCGCCTCGCTCCCGGCGATGATCGATGCGACCAGCGGCCCGCTCGAGATCCGTGAGCCGGTGCGCAACGTGGTGCTGCCGATGGCGGTGTCGATCTTCCGCATCACCAGCGCCGCCGCCAACTTCGCGGTCGCCTTGTACGTGGCGGCGCTGCACGGCATCGCGATCGGCCCCGGCCTGTTCGCCATTGGCGCGATCGTCGCGACCGTGGTCAGCCTCGCGGCGGTCGGCCTGCCGAGCCAGGTATCGTTCTTCACCTCGATCGGCCCGGTCTGTCTGGCAATGGGCGTACCGGTCGAGATCTTGCCGTTGTTGCTCGCGGTCGAGACCATCCCCGACATCTTCCGCACGATCGGCAATGTCACGGCGGACGTCGCACTGACGCTGATCGTCGATCGAGCCGATAGCTAGTCGCGATCCGTTCACGAGGGCGTTCGTGACTTGGCCGCGATATTGTTGTCACCAAGGCATATGGCACATCCGCCGCCAGCTTAAGAGCATCGAAATGCTCTTTGCGCACCGCAAGCGTATCTTGAAGCTGAATCGATTGGGCTGCGAGGCCCCAATCGCACCGAAGACAAGTTCCTCCTCGCAGCTAGCGCGCAGAACATTGCAAGATGGCCAGATCATCCGATGCCAGAGCGCATGACATCTGCCTAAGGCGGAGTGAGCGTGTAGTTCGGTTTGAAACCCCGGGCCTGCCGCGGACGAAACGAACTTTTTCAACCCGATCTGCCCATTCTAAGCCGTACAAACAGCTGATCCGGGCCACCAAGAGCTGCCGTCCAATCAAATGAACGAATGGCTAAAGTTGGGAGCCGGTGAATGGCGCTCAAATGTCGGGTTGTGGGTCAGCCGAGCATCCGGTACGAGTATCGTCGGAAGGACGAACTTCACCCGGTTTGACGGATCTGGCCCGAGCTTAAGCTAAAAGCCGGTGACTTATCAATGCCGTCAACGAGTATTTTAAAAGTCCGCAGTCGGAAGCCCACTAAGCGATGAGTTATGTGTCGGTGTTACGCACCGCGCGGCTCCGGAAATCGCGGCTCAACGAAGAATATGCCGCATTTCATGACTTAGGTTCGACCGATCGAATATCGATTGCGACGTAGTCCGCTACTTGGTGCTACAACGGCAACGCAGTTGTTGCTTTGATTTCCGACAGCGCGACGGTCGAGGTGATCTCTTGAACACCCGGCAACCTAGAGAGTTTTTCGAAGAAAAATCGCTCATATGCTTCGATGTCGGCGGTAACAATCTTGAGCATGAAATCTACCGGCCCGATGAGTACAAAACATTCGAGCACTTCGGGGAAATGCTGGATCGCATTCGTAAATTCGTCAAGGTTTGTGCGTCCGTGCGCGTTAAGGCGTACTTGTGCAAAGATCTGGGCATTAAGCCCAACCTTGCGCCGCTCCACTAACGCTACTCTTCGCTTGATGAAGCCATCGCGCTCGAGTCGGTCAATGCGGCGCCAGCACGGTGAAGCGGAAAGCCCTACCGCCTCGGCTACGGCGGCAGTCGACAGGCTAGCGTCATGCTGCAGGATCCGCAAAATTGCTCGTTCCCAAGAATCTAGGATTTCGGTCATAATTTTCTAAATATCGTAGAATTGCGGTGAACTGAACCCGATTTCGGAGCTTTGGAGCTAATATCGCTAAAGTCTCTCCTCTGCCCCTCAGCTAGAACGGCAGAGACGCAACGAGGGGAAAACAAGTGAATTTTGCGGGCGAGTTGATGGCGTTGCCGGAGGAAGTTGTACCTCTGAACGATCCAGAGAGCGGGCTTACGGGCATCATCGTGCTGCATTCAACCCGGCTGGGGCCAGCAGCGGGGGGATGCCGCCTTTGGAACTATTCCTCCGCGACTAAGGCGGCAGAAGATGCAATGCGATTGGCTCGCGGCATGACATTCAAGAATGCTCTTGCAGGGTTGCCACTGGGCGGAGGCAAGGCAGTGATCCGCCAACCAGACCGTCCCTTCGACCGTGATGCGCTGTTCCGCGCATTCGGGCGCGCAATCGAGACACTAGACGGACGCTATCTCACGGCGGAGGACGTCGGCACTACCGTTGGCGACATGGAGATTATCGCGCACCAGACGCGTCACGTGGCCGGTCGCAAGCCCAAGCCCGGCCTGCCAGGCGGCGATCCATCCCCTTGGACTGCACGAGGCGTTTTCGAGGCGATGCAGGTTGCTGTCGAACTTCATCTCGGGGCCTCGCTCGCCGGACTGACAGTGGGAGTCCAAGGCCTCGGCAACGTCGGCTTCGCCCTGTGCGAGCTGCTGCACGAAGCTGGTGCCAAGCTGATGGTGGCGGAGCTTAACAGCGCCGTTGCTGCGCGGGCGGCAGTGCGCTTTGGGGCGCATGTTTTGACGTCGGAAGCACTGATCGATGCCCGGATAGACGTCCTTGCACCCTGTGCTCTAGGTGGCACGATCGACTTTGTCGCCGTAGGGCGCCTGCGCGCCCGCGTGATCTGCGGCGCCGCCAATAACCAGCTGTTTCACGATGACATTGGGCGCGTGCTTGCCGATCGGGGTATACTCTACGCGCCTGATTATCTGGTCAATGCCGGCGGGATCATCAACGTAGCTGGCGAGCATTTCGGCTGGGCGCAAACTACGGTGAGCGATGGTGTCGCGGCGATTGGGCCGCGGCTACGCGAGGTCCTGGGCCGTGCCAATGACAGCGGACTGTTGCCACTCCAGGCGGCGGAAGCGGTTGCGCTTTCCCGGATCGAGGCCGTTCGAGGGCGCCATGTGCTCGCCGCGTGATGGTACCGCTTCGCCATCACTCGATCGGCTAAGCCACGCCGACTGGCAGTTCGTTATCGACTGCGCGCGCGATATTCAGGTCGTGGTTCGGCTGCTCGGCCTGTTGGCGCAGCGCGATCTGGGCATCCGTTCCATCTCGATGAGCAGCCTGGGGGAGGATGCCGCACTGGCGCTCCGGGTCGAAGGGCTTTCCGATCATCAGGCCGCGATCATCATTGAGAAAATGCGCGGCGTTATAGGCGTGACGCACGCGACTTTGACCCCGCGGTAACTGCCGCGATCCCGTTTATACGATGGAGTGTGCTATGACCGCCACCGACCAAATTCCTCCCGCGGGCGCGGCTGCCGATTGGACTATCGCGCAGCAGTGGGACCGCTACACTGCCGAGGAACATCAAACCTGGGACGCGCTGTTCGCCCGCCAGGCGCGCTTGCTTCCTGGCCGGGTCGCGCCCGAGTTCCTCAAGGGGTTGGACATGCTGCGGCTCAGCCGGACGGGCATTCCGGACTTCGCCGAACTCAGCGAACGCTTGATGCGGGCGACGGGGTGGCAGGTGGTTGCCGTCCCCGGGCTGGTGCCGGACGAGGTATTCTTCGACCACCTCGCCCACCGCCGCTTCGTGTCCGGCAACTTCATCCGCCGGCCGGAACAGCTCGATTACCTACAGGAACCCGACGTGTTCCACGATGTATTCGGACATGTCCCTTTGCTCGCAGACCCAATCTTCGCGGATTACATGCAAGCATATGGCGAAGGGGGGCGGCGCGCGGCACAGCTTGGCATGATTGACCGCCTTTCGCGGTTATACTGGTACACGGTCGAATTCGGCTTGGTGCGATCGGGGGGTGACCTGAAGCTCTACGGTGCTGGCATCGTATCGTCGTATGGCGAGTCCCTGTTCGCGATCGACGATCCGTCACCCAACCGTATTGGCTTCGACCTGAAGCGGTTGATGCGCACCAAATATCGGATCGACGATTTCCAACAGAACTACTTCGTCATCGACAGCTTCGCCGACCTGCTGGACCAGACGCTTAACACCGACTTCGGCCCGCTCTACGACGAGCTGCGCGACGAACCGGATATCGAGATCGAGGCGATGCTGCCAAGCGACACGATCTATAGCCGTGGAACGCAAGCCTATGCACGGGCAAAGACGCCGGAGCCCACGTGACGGTCAACCTGACCGCGTAAACGGCAGGTTGCGCAGCCGGCCAAAGGAAAGACTCATGCCGGCATTGCCGTTGGCGAACGACACCATGCCCGACATCATCGAAAACGGCCCCTTGGGCGCGAGCTTCCAGCGGCCCGCGGCCAATGGCATCATTTGGTAATTGACCGCCCCATGCGCGGCCCGGATCGTCAGCCGGGGCTCGTCCGAAATCATGGCTACCTCGGCATGCGCCCCGATCGCGGGCGCGGTGTAGCGGCCGAGATGCATGTCGATCGCCATCTCCGGATCGGGCATCAGAGGCTCGAGCCGATCATCGTCGCCGAACTCGCTGAAGGTCAGTCCGTCGTCCTCGACACTGGCCCATTGCTGAAAGAAGGATAGAAACTCCGGCAAATGTAGGCGGCCTTTGTCATCGGTGGTGACGGGAATAGGCGGCCCAGCATCGACGGCAAGCAGCTGCAGCTCGCCGTGCTCGACCAGCTCCACGAAGCGGCCATCGCGTGGCGACAGATACAGGCCGCTGCGCTTCTCGAATTGCCGATCCGATCGCGGGATCAATTCCTTGATGCAGACGTCGATGATCCGGTTAGCGAGATCGGCACCCATCACATCGGCGCGGTTCACAGCGATGGCGATATCGAGACCGGCGGAAGGCACTTTGATCATCTGCGCGTTGCCTGCCACGACACCGCCGCCGTGAGAAATCGTTTCGACGCCGCGATACCGATCGAGCACGAGACCGAAACCATAGCCGGTCGATCCGCCGCTCGTCAGATGCTGCGGCTCACGCATCAGCCGCCAGCTCTCTGCCGAGCCGATTACCGGTGCGTCCATGTGCTTTAACCAACGCAGTAGATCGTCCATCGTCGAGACCATTCCGCCCGCGCCGCTAATTTCGGTCCCCATATAATCACGCGTGAAGCGCCCATCCGGCAGGCGAAAATGTAGTGTAGCGCTGTTGGGCAGGAAATTGGTGTCCCAGCGACGTAGCAGCGTGTCGTACATCCCCAGCGGCACGAAGATCCGGTCGCGTAGCAGCGTGTCCAGACTTGCTCCGGCGATCGCTTCGATTGCCGCGGTCAGCAGGACATATCCCCCATTATTGTAGCTCCACGACGTGCCGGGGCAAAATTCCACGTCATCGATGGTCTCATACAGGGCGAGCAGCTGCGCGTCGGTAGTGGCGGCCTGTGCGCCATTAATTACCAGCGACACCGCCATCGCGTCGCGTAACCCGCTAGTATGCCCCATCAGCTGCCGAAAGGTGACCTCGCGGCTGACTGAATGCAGGTTGGGCAGGTACCGGCCGATCGGATCGTCGATTTTGGCACGCCCCTCTTCGCAGAGCAGTAAAAAGATGAGCGCCGCGAAATGTTTGGTGATCGAGCCGACGCGCATGCGCGTGCCTGGTCCGAGAAGAACCGGCAGTTCCATGTTCGCCAGCCCGAAACCGCGGCGATAGACGGGAACGCCATCGATCGCGATCGCAACAGCGGCGCCGGGCAAATGGCCCTGATCAAGGCCGGCAAAGATCGCGTCGATCTTCGCCGCGTCGAGCGTGGCAGTGCGTGTGGTCATGCTGCTTTCTCCCTCACATCGTCTTGCGCCATCCTGCGTGACATCCACCAAAAGCTGGCCGCCGCGAGCAACGCCGATGGGGCCCCGATCAATGCCATGCCGTGACCGAGCATCGCTTCGCCTCCAAGCGCTTGGCTGGCCAGTGCGACCAGCGGTGCCGCCGCCGCGGCCGCCACCGATACGGTGACAATATAAAGTCCAAGCGCGCCGCCGCGCAGCTCGTTGGGGATGTTCAGTCCGATGGCGATGATAGGCAGCGTGATCGCTACCGCGTAAGCAGCTGTGAAGATTACGACCCCGGCCGCGAACCAGCCGAGGCCCGGTGCCATAGCCAGAAACGAGGCAGGTGCGCACAGCAGTGAAGCGTAAACCGCCGGGAGCATCACCTGTCCGCGGCCCGCGCGCTTGTGCGCGGCCTCGCCCAACTTGCCGGCTGCAAGCATGCCCGCAAGCACAGAGACGAGCGAAACCGCGCCGAACCAGCTGGCGAAGTCGCCCGGCTGCTGTCCATAGAGGCGAGTGAGCGCCGGTGCGAGCCAACTAAGGATGGCGCTGGATAGCGCCGACAGGCAGGTGGTGCCTGCGAGCAGCGGCACAAGGAAGCGGCGCCACGCCCATAATTCACGCATGCTACCGCCTGATGCCTGTTGCACTTCCATGCGGCGCGGCTCGCGCAACGATAGCACGGCTGGCACAAGCAGTGCCCCGGCAGCTGCGAATGCGAGCGACAACAGGCGCCACGGTGCCATGCCAGCTAGCAGGTCCGGTCGGGCGGCGGTGAGTTTGACCAGTGCCCCGAGACCCAAGCCACCGATCAAGATAGCGCCTGCCTGTCCCACACCCTGACCGATGCCGTAGGAGGTCGTGGCCATCGCCCGGCGATGCGGTGGAAAATAGTCGGCCAGCAACGAAAGCGCGGCAGGCAGGGTGATCGCGTTGGCTAGTCCAAGCAGTACCTTGCTGGCGACAAGCATCGCTACACTGGTCGACAAGCCGTTAACGAGCAGCCCGGCACACCACACACCCATCGCCACTGTGAGCATTCGAACGCGGTTGGAGCGGTCGACCAACAGCCCCATGGGAACGCAGAACAGGGCGTAAGCGCCATACAGAGTGCTAATGTTGGCAAGACCGACTTCAACGTCGTTTAGCCCGAGGTCAGTCTTAATCGGCTCTACCAGCAGCGAAATCAGGTAGATGTCCATTGCCGTGAAGAACGCGATGCCGATGAGCACGGCCTGCGCCATTCTGGCGCGGCGTAGGTCTGGGTAGCCAGTGTCGCGCATCGCAAGTGGTATCGGCCCAGTATCGCCGGGGCGGCTCCCCGGGAACATCAAAACCCCGTGGACAGACGCAGCCCGAAGGTGCGCGGACGCAGCATTAGCACTTGGGCGGGGCCACCGAGCTGCGAGAGAATGGTTTGGGCAGCTAGCTGACCGTTTACGTCAAACAGGTTTTGGACGTATACCTGGGCATCGACCGGGCCGAACGATACCCCGGCACGGAGGTCCACCGTTTCATAGCTCGGCAGTCTGTACTGGCGCAGGTTCGTTCCGCCGTCGAAGCTTGCGCGGCTGTCAGATGCGAAACGCAACGTACCGCCGATGGTCGGTTTGAGATTGCTGCGGAACAGTGTGTAATCTGCGTTCACGCTGGCGGTGACGTGTGGCGTGTTGGGCAGACGTTCCCCGGCGCGCGCGCCGAGCACCGGAACAGCTTCGGTGAGGGAACCGTCATTATAGGCAAGGGCACCGGTGGCGACAAACCCACGTTGGGGCCGTGCAGTTAGCGTTAGTTCGGCACCTTTGATATGAGCTCCGGCAGCATTGGTAAAATTGGTCACCCCGGCAACGGGGTTCAGCAACTGGATGTCCTTCCAGTCAATGTAATATGCCGAGAGATCGAAGCCGAAGGTGCGGTCGGCAGTTTCGGCCTTGAAGCCCCCCTCGTAGCTATTGAGCGAATCCGAGGCGAAGGTCGGCGCTGATCCGGTGCCAGTCACCGGATCGATCACACGGAAATTGGGTCCCCCTGGTCGATAGCCGGATGCAAACCGAACATAAGCGGTAGCATTGCGGGAAAACCGGTAGCGGGCATTGGCCAGATAGGTCGTAACGTCTTCATGGCTTGACGATCCCGGAGCCGAAACAACGAAAATACCGGATGCATCCTGGGTGAACCGCTGCCGATTTTGCGCGTAGCGGACTCCTCCAGTAACGTCGAATCTATCCGTCACGTGATATGTGAGGTCACCGAACAGCGCCCATTCCTTGTAGCTGCTGTCGATTGCGGCTGTGACTGCGTTAACGTTAGGCAGAGGCACGAGCCCCTCCCCATACGTCGCCGCGATCTGGCGCAAAAGGCTATTCTCGTGGGTATAAAACGCGCCGACCTGCCACTCGAGCTGGGTGCCAGTGGGCGACGCCAGCCGAAGCTCCTGCGTGAATTTGCGCGTGCGGGCTAATTCATCAATCGCGACTGCCTGCGCGGGAATACCTGCCAGTTGCTGAAGGTAGAGTGCATAAACCGCCGAACCGTCGGTACTCGCATAGGTATTGTTGGTCTGATAGCTAGTTATAGAAGTTAGCGTCGCCGGGCCGAAGTCATAAGCAACAGTTGCACTGGCCAAGCGGAAGTTCGAACGGAACGGCTCGGCGAGCGGGTGGCTCTGATCGTACCAGCCGTCTACCGGCGTGCCGTCGAGCCCGATCGACGCATATGCATTGCCGTTACGACGAATATCTTGGGCAAAACCGGTTAGGCGGATCGAAAGATCATCGGCCGGTGTGAAAAGTGCCTCGACACGGCCGCCGTACACCTCGCCGCGGTCGACATTCTTCTCTCCGGTGACTGCATTGTCGAAATAGCCGCCGTCGCGTGAATAGTAGCCGCTCGCACGTAGTCCGAGCTTATCATTGACGACGGGCAGGTTGATCACTGCGGAGCCGTTCCAACTCGTGCCACCATTCTCGGTAGTCGATACTCCGCCCTGCGCCTTAGCCTCGACATTGGTCAGCGACGGCTTGCTAATCACGTACTTCAGCACGCCGCCCATCGAGCTGGCACCATAAAGCGTCCCTTGGGGCCCGCGTAGTACCTCAACCCGATCGATATCAAAGAGGCCCACGTCGAGCGCGCGGCGCGCACCGTTGGCGAACGCAGAGCTCGATCCGTAAGGCACGTCGTCTACATAGATACCGACGGTCGGGGACACATCCGCTCCGCTGGTGACGCCGCGCATGCTGACTTGGGTCGTGCCCGCACCCTGAGACACATACTGAAGCCCTGGGACCAAGTTAGCAAAGTCGACGAATTGCTTGGCATTCAGCTTGGTAAGATCGTCACCTGAAAGTGCGGTCACGGATTGTGGCGTGTCGATTAGGCGTTCGAGGCGTCTCTGTGCGGTTACGACAATATCACCGGGCGCTTCGGCGGACTGAGCGACGGAAACACCTAGCGATGGCGCAGCGTTTCTGGGTTCATCCTGTTGCGCAATCACAGGCGATGCGACCAGCCCTAGCGGAATGCTGGACAAGAGGGAGCGGCGTAGCGAACCAGTTAGGAAGCGAGTCATCAACGTTCCCCTTTTCCAGCATCCATTCTTGGATGCTAATTTGCAGTAAGGGCAAGTTGATTGTCTTTTTGCATAAAAAGCAAGAGAAATTGGACATGGGGATTGTTTGTTTGTCGATTGCCATGAAAGTCAGCTTGGCTGTAGCGCAGCCCAGTTGGCGGCCGTAAAAACCTTTAACTCGAACAGCCCGTTGCGAGAGCTCTCATCGTGAAAATAGGTGACTAGCAGTTCAACGGGTCGGCCATTGACCGCCACGAAGCTGTGCCAAACATCGGCATCCATGTAGATGGCATCGCCTATCTCAAGAATGATGGGCGACTTGCCCTGACAATACACCACGGCATCGCCTTCTATGACGTAGATAATCTTCTCGCCGGAATGCTTGATGAACTCGGTGTCCCAAATGCTGACTGGCTCGATCGAGCAGCGCATGCATTCAAGCGCCCGATGTTCCGATTCTCTAAACAGATATCTCGCGGACACCTCGCGGTCACGACTTTCCTCACGCTGTCGTGCACGATCGACAATGAAACGCGGACCTTCTTTGGTCCGCTTGGCACGGCGCGTCTCGGTTTCCTCTACGCTTCGCGAAACCAGATCCTCCGGCGATACGGCGAGTGCCTTGGCCAGAAGGTCCACTTTTTCCATCGTGATGCCCAGCTGAGTATTTTCAAGGCGTGACAGCGACGAAATTGAGATGCCCGTAAGCTCTGACAGCTGTTCAAGCGTCAGCTTCTTACGCTTGCGCAGCGTACGCACATGCGCACCGATCGTATCGGCTACAGATGTTGCCGACGCGGCGGCCTGTTTGCTGGTCATCAGCATCGGGTATCGAGGTTGCCCGCCATTCGCCAGCGTCATGATTGCCGTTGCATCAACCCCAAAGCGACCGCTCGAAGGCGTGCAGGCACCTCCCGTCATGCCGGACACCTGCATCCTCGGGTCGCTTCACGATCAGGGGCGCGTCCAAGTCGACCACGTCGCATAGCGAACCGATCATGTAAGCCGGCGCAATTGCAAGGCCGGTCGCAAGCATACAACCGACCATCAGCCCGAAATTCTGTTCACGTCCCGCTTGAGCAAGAGCCAGTGCCTCGGTCAGGCCACCTGTCTTGTCGAGTTTTATATTGATGTGCGCAAAGCGCCCCTGGAGTCGCTGGAGATCGGATCGATCGTGACAGGATTCGTCCGCACAGAGCGGCACCGCGCCGGTGTATCCGTCCAAAAGGGCATCGTCGCCGGGCGGCAGCGGCTGTTCGATCATCGATACGCCGGCATCCGCCAGGATGGGCGCCAACTGATTGAGCCGCTCCAGCGTCCACCCTGCGTTGACGTCGACGAACAGCGGCGTGTCAGGCCGCGCTGCACGAACTGCGCGCAGGCATTCTATGTCCCGTTCACCGCCCAGCTTGAGCTTGATCATCGTAGGGGCCTCGAGGGAGCTCGCTGCCTCGAAGGTTTCTTCTGGCGAAAGGATTCCGATAGTGACGTCGGATGGAATTGATGCCGGGCGAGCAAGACCAGCGATATCCCAGACGGTGCGGCCCGTGACTTTGGCCTCAAGGTCCCAAAAAGCACAATCTAGCGCGTTACGCGCGGCGTTCGCAGGCAGAACCCGCTGCAATACTGCGCGGTCGACATCACCAGCCTCGATGGCAGGAGCTATCTTGGCGATCTCAGCAAGGGTTTGACTAGCGGATTGTCCGTAGATCGCCATCGGGCAACACTCACCGCGACCTGTAAACCCGGTGTGATCCAAACTCACTTCGACGACATCAAGGCCCAATAATGTTCCGAACGCGACCCTGATCGGGTGACTCAGTTCCACGAACCTCTTGCGAGCTGAAACTTTCATACCGGCCTCCCCAATCTTTTTGCATTAATAGCAATAAGCGGAGGATATTGGCTTTTCAAGCAACATTGCGGGTTGCCGTCAAACTGGCAAAGCTGCTGCGGAATCGTAAAACTTGGGGTAGGATAGTCCAATTCTGCAGGTCCGGACAGCTGGCGTGCTACCGTCGAAACCGTAACCGATGCACTGAGCTGTCGGACCGGCCGACTAACGATCTTCCAACCCTAGCCACCCATTAAAGACGCTTCTGAGCGGAACGCCGGACGGCAAAGCGGTCCGAGTGAGCAGATGAACGAGCGTCTGAAGTTGGGAGGCGGGAGGGGCCTCCTGAATGTCTGAAACTGGGTCTTAAAGAAGCGGCCAGATTACCGCGAAAATTTATCTTGTCCCGCTTTCACGCCGGATCAGATCCGCGGCTTCCGCCTCTCCCGACTTTTGATCGGTATCAGCCGCCGCGATATCATCGGCAAGTAGCATCAACTGGTGGCCAGTGGTCGATCCGTTCGACGCGTCCTCTGCAACGTTCAGGCCTGAGCCCTTCGCGATCGCGCGGTCCCAGTCGGTGCGGACCGCGGCCCAATAGTCCTTCGTCTTCGCCCAGTACGCGTCTGCCGCGGCCACCGCGAAGTCGGTCGCGGGCGTATAGGTGTTGATCACATATTCGTGGACGTAGGTGGCAGGCTTGCCGTCCTTGATGCCGATCTTGGCATTGTCCTGCTCGTGGACCCAGCCGGCGGGGGTCAGCACGTGGCGGTTGCTGCCGATGTAATGATCATAGGGCGGGTTGCGGGTCGCGTCGCGGCGAGCGAGCGGCCGGCGCGTTTCGTCGCTGGTCCAGCGCGTCGCGCCGTCGTCGTAGCGCCAGCGACCGATCCCGCCGTACCGCGGGGAATCGTCGGTCTGCCACACCGTCTGCGACCATGCGCCCCGCCGTTCCGCCTCGACGAGCGGGCGCAGCGCCCAACGACCGGCCGCGGCGTAGACGAGCACGCTCTCGGGTTGCCACGTCCAGTCCTGTCGCCAGTGCTTGATCACCATCGTCTTGGCGTTGCCGTCCGTGACGACCAGCAGATGCTGGAGGACGACATGATCGGGCTTATCGACGATCGCGCGGACCACCTCGTGGCCGCCGCTGAGCTTGGCCGGGTAGGGCGTATAGCCTGCGACGAGCGGCGTGGTTTCGCGCATGTCGAACGTCACCTTGAAGGTGCCGGCCATCGCCAGGATCGACGCGCGATCGCGGGCCTGGTCGCCATAAACGGCTTGCATCTGGGCGGATGCGATCGTCGGCACGAGGGGGAGCGCGGCCAGCATCAGCCCGGTCGCGAGGAGAAGGGATCGGAGCATTGGAGGCCTCACAGGTTGAGCGAGAAGGAGAGCCCGGCGTTGCGGCCGGGTTGCGAATAGGCGTCGCGGACGACCGAGGTCGAGGTCAGTCCCCGGACGTCGCTCCACCAGAAATACTTCTTGTCGGTGATGTTGAAGATCCCCGCGCGGAGCGTCGCATGATCCATCACGCGCAGCGATGCGGTGGCATCGAGGATCCAGAACCCCGACGGCGTGAAGCAACTGGTCGCCGTTGTGTTGCAGCTGTTGTTGGTATCGCCGACCTTCTTGCCCGCCGAATGTGTTGCGACGACCTCGGCGCGGAACGGTCCGGCGTCGGGTTGGTAGAAGATGCCGGCAACCAGCTTGACCGGCTCGATGCTGTCGAGCGGCTGCGTGCCGGCGACACCGGCCAACCGCATCGTGCCCTTGGCGTAGGATGCGGCCGCGCGGACGCCGACGCCGATCGGCAAGCGCGCCTCGCCGCGTGCTTCGACCCCCTCGATCTTGACGCGGCCACGGTTGATATACTGGTATACCGCCGGGTCCGCCGCGGTGAAGGCGCCGCTGACCTGGACCTGATCGATGAAGTTGCGGAAGCGGCTGCTGAACGCGGTCCCGCTCAGCGACCAGCGTGCGCCGCTCAACCGTATGCCGCCCTCGACGCTGTTGCTCGTCTCGGGTTCGAGATCGGGGTTGGGGATCGATCGGTAATTCTGCGTGATGTTGGCAAAGCCGTTGTTGATCTGGTTCGGCTCGGGCGGCTTGAAGCCCTGCGCATAGTTGGCGAACAGCCGGACGCCCTCGGTCAGCTTGGCGACCGCACCGATCCGCGGCGTCACCTTCGATCCGCTCTGGTCGCGCGGTACGAAGGTCGTGAACAGCGGATCGTTCTGTGGGTTCAGCGTGTAGTGATCGTAGCGGATCGACGGGAACAGCGTCAGCAGTCCGTCGGCGATAGCGATCTCGTCCTGCGCGAACACGCCGACCAGCGTGTAGTCGGTCGTCGGGAAGGCGCGGGTCGGATAGACTTCGCCCGCGGGTGCGACGGTGCCGTCTCGCACACCCGTCTGGCGGGTGTGCGAGTAGTCGGCGCCATAGGCGAACAGGTGCGTCAACGGCCCGGTCGTGGCGCGGCTTTCGAGTTGCAGCGTGCCGCCGTAGACCTCGTTGTCGAAGCGGTTGATGCGCGTGCGGTCGGCGGCGGTGTTGCGGTCCTCCGCCGCGGCCTGGAGCGTGAGGCTCTTTTGGTAATAGCCCGCCGCGCGGATACCGCTGACGATGCCGCCGATCAGGGGGGCGCCGATGTAGCGATAGTCGAGCGTGCCGCGGTTGCGCTCGGTCGTGTCGTGCGCGGTGAGGCCGATCACCGATGTCGCCGCGAGCGGGGGCTTGGCGATCGCGCTGAGCACGTCGGTGTCGACCACGGACGAGAAATGCTCGTAGGTCAGGCGCAGTCGGCTGGTATCGTTCGGCGCCCAGACGAGGCGGCCGAGCAGCGCGTTGGACTCGATGTCCTGCGGGTTCGCCGTCGTGCGATCGGTGGTGGCGCTGTCGTTGCTTCCCTTGGTCTCGGTTTCGTGACCTTCGCGGCGGGTATAGGCGACCATCGCCTCGATATCGCCGGTCTTGCCCGCAACCACGAAGCCGTTGGTCCAGCTGTCATCCGAGGAATCGTAGCTCGAGCGAAGCCCGCCGCCAACGAGCTTGCCGTCGGCGAGGAAATCGCGCGGGTCCTTGGTGATGAAGCTGACCGCACCCGCGACGCCGTCGCTGCCATAGAGCGCGGAGGCAGGGCCGCGCAAAATCTCGACCGATTTCAGCAGGTCGAGATCGACGTAATCGCCACGGCCTACGGACTGCGCGCCGAAGCTGAACGCGTCGGGAACGCGGACGCCGTCGACGGTGATGAGGACGCGGTTGCCCTCCAGCCCGCGGATGTTGAACCCGCTGTCGCGGTCGCGTCCGGTCGACGATCCCGCGGCGGTGAAGCGCGACGGCGCCCGGCGGACGGTGACGCCCGGCTCGTAGCGCACCAGATCCTTGATGTCGGAGATGAAGCGATCCTCGATCGTCTTCGCGTCGATCACCGACACGGTGGCGGGAACGTCCTCGACCGCCTTCTCGGAGCGCGTAGCGGTGACCGTGATCGTCTTGTTCTGATCGTCCGGATCGCCGGCAGACGCGGTCGTAGTCGGCTTGTCTGCCGCCGCAGCAGACACAGCGTCTGCATGAGTAGGCGCTGCATGGGCAAAGCCGGCGGTGCCAATCATCAGGGTGATCGGCGAGATGCCCGTCAGCAATTTGGTCAATGTCATATTCGTTATCTCCACGGTCTGAGAGATTGCTAGTGAGAATCATTCTCGTTATCAAGTGGCATCGAAAACGGGAGCATCACGATGACGGGGATCAGGGGAAATTGGCGGACGGCACGCGCGACCGGGGCGTTGGCGCCAGCAATCGCCACTGCGCTCGCACTCCTCCCGGGACCTTCGGCAGCCCATATGCCGTATGTCCTGCCAAGCGCATTCGACGCGGCAGGGCGTGATCGCGTCACGCTCCAGGCGTCGTTCACCGAGGACGCATTCCGGCCCGAGATCGCCATGAAAGACGCGCCGTTCGAGATCACCGGCCCCGACGGAAAGACCGTACGGCTGGCCGCGCCGACGCTGACTACCGACCAAGCGATCGTCGAGGCCACGCTACCGGCGGACGGTGTCTATCGGGTGTCGTCCGGGCAACGGATCGGCCGGCTGAGCAAGATGTACAGGACCGGAGAGACCTGGACGATCGTCGGCGAAGGGAAAACGCCCTTGGCTGGCGCGGGGTCGGTCGACGTGCGCAGCACGACGCTGGCCGATGCCTATGTGGTGCGGGGCAAGCCGGGCGCGCCGGGTGCGCTGGCGGCGCGCGGCAAGGCACTGGAGATCCACCCTCTCGGCGATCCGAGCAGCTATGCTCCGGGTGCGGCGGCTGCGTTCGAAATCCTGTACGAGGGCAAGCCGCTGGCCGGCGAACCCGTGACGCTATTCCGCGAGGCGGGCTTCTATGACGGGCACAAGCAGGTCGCGGTGGTGAAGAGCGACAAGGCGGGGAAGGTGACGCTGACCCCGTCCGACGCCGGGCGGTATCTGATGCTGGTGCGGCACCGCGCAGCTACGCCGGGCGCGGCGGATCCTTATTCGAGCTTCACCGTTACGCTGGCGTTCGAGGCGATCTGAGGCGACGCGGATTTTCGATTCTCCCCCGCGGAAATTGTCGTCGTCAATGTGGACGCAAATACGATCCATGCATGACCGCGAGGGCCAACCGCCTCGGCGCCTAAGTTCATCCTGTTTGCCGAAGAGGAAGGCGATACCCATGCCTCCAACCATAACCAAAGAGATGATAGCCATCAGCATGGCTAGGAATGCCGCGTTAAGGATCGTCGTGACGATGAAAGTTGCTGCGACAAGGCATGCGCCGCCAGAAAGGAGATCGGCGCCTTTGGAAAGGCGCGGCTGGCTGATGCCGGCCCGTGACGACGCGATGTACGAAGCGGTCACTGCCAGAAACGTCAGAAGGGCGCCGACTGCAATTGCCCCAGATAAGCGCGCAAAGCCCACCGACGCCAGTTCGGTTGGAGAGAACGCAGTCATGAAAGCCGGAGCGATCGAAAGAAAATATCCGAATGCCAATAGATAGCCGGCTCCATAGAAAAGGATAACTGGGGCGGCGACGGCAGCTACCAAAGCCAGTAGTGCTACGGTGCTGGCTGTAGTGAGACCCGTGACCGTCCTTTGGCCCTAAGGTGCTGCGGAGTAAGCCCCGCGTAGTTCATTCGATGTCGCATCGGATCTCCCGAATTTTACCGTTCTAGTGCTCGTGGTGCTCTGTTCGGCGCCGTTGATCATTTGCCATCCCTTCTCTGACGGAGAGTCTCGATTCTGAAACGTGAATCTTAAACTAATGGCGGGATGTTGATCTGTCTCTGCAAAGGTTAATTGGGCCGTTGGCGAGATCCTATTTACACTCGAAAGCACGAATCTTTGACCATTATTTGCGATTAGCACCGCAAAAGACTGGATATACTACGACGATGTCGCCGTCATCTGCGCGCCGCAAGTTGCGGCCGTTTGGGCGCGCCGCGGCTTCCCCGCCCCCGGAAGCAAGCTGATTCAGCAGAATTTCTGCAATCAGCCGCCTCCGAGCCACCCGACATAGGCGAACATCGCTAATGAACCTCGGTTTTACAGCGCTTGCTAAGACGTGGGCCCATCAGGCTGCTTTCTTAATCGTTGTACGGGCAGTTGCTTCTGTGCGAAGATGATCTAGTTCGTCTGACCAAGCCTGCATCATCCGGACGCGCTCATCCCAATATTCACCTCGGGCGTATATGCGCCGCACTGCATTCGCATCGACATGAGCGAGCTGCCGCTCGATCGCGTCCGGCGTCCAGTTCCGGGATTCATTAAGCAGCGTACTGGCCATCGCCCGGAACCCGTGCGTCGTCATGCGCCCTCCGCCATAGCCAAGCCGTTGGAGTGCGAGGTTCAGGGTGTTTTCGCACATGGGGCGATCGCGTTTCCCTTGGCAAGGAAACAGATACCGATGCTTGCCGCTCAAGGGGCGAATGTCGTCGATGATCGCAAGCGCCTGCTTCGATAGCGGTACATGGTGCGGGCGACGCATCTTCATCTTTTTCGCCGGGATCGCCCAGACCCTTTCGTCGAAATCGAATTCGGACCATTCCGCTTGGCGCAGTTCGCCCGGACGTACGAATAAGTGCGGCGCCAAACGCAGGGCGACGTGTGTGACACGGTAGCCGTCGAACCCGTCAATCGCACACATCAGTTCCCCGACTTCTGCCGGCTTTGTCAGTGCGGCGAGGTGCTTGACCTTCGGCGTGATCAGCGCACCCCGCAGATCGGCACACACGTCACGTTCCGCTCGCGCGGTTGCCACCGCATAGCGGAACACCTGGCTGCAGGTGCCGCGCAGGCGACGAGCTGTTTCATAATGGCCTTTAAGTTCGATACCGCGGAGTACCTCGTACACCTCATGGGCCGATATCCGGTTGATCGGGCGGGTTCCGAGCTTGGGCAGAGCGAAGTCGAGGAGCCAACGCTGCTTTTGTAACGTGATTGCCGCACGCCCCTCGCGTTCGCATTTGCTGTACCATTCGTCCGCGAGCACCTTGAACGTGATTTGCTCGGCAAGCTTGACGGCTAGCTCCTTCTCTCTGGCGACGGAAACGGGATTCTTGCCCTCGGCGAGAATTTTCCTGACGGCGTCGCGCTTGGTTCTCGCGTCGGAGAGGGTGACATCCGGATACACCCCCAAAGCCATCGTTTGCTGCTTTCCGTCCCACCGATAGGCTAGTCGCCAGTATCGCTGCCCCGACGGCTGAACGAGCATGAAGAGGCCGCCTGAATCGCTGACCTTGTACGGTCGCTCCCTGCCTTTGGCGGAGCGAACTTCCAGTGCGGTGAGAGCCATGTTGGTATCTCCCTTTGTTGGTACCCGGAAGTACCAACAAATGTGCCAACATCGGATTGGGATGCAGTGACACGTCGCGGGCCTTCCGGGGCCAGTTTATGGCAGAAAACCGCGGTTTTTTCAATCTCTGGGGGATCATCTGGGGCCCCCTGAGCAGGGGGCCCTGGTGCCCGGAAGAGGACTCGAACCTCCACGACCTTGCGATCGCCAGCACCTGAAGCTGGTGCGTCTACCAATTCCGCCATCCGGGCACGGGGTAGGAGGGCGCCTCTAGTGGAGGGTCGCGATGCTTGTCAACACGCCTCTTGCTGGGGCAAGGGGTTATTCGCGCATGAGCAGGCAAAACAAAGTGGACGGACGGGCGATGAACGACAAACTGGTGACGCTGATCGGAGGTGGCGGTTTCGTCGGCCGCTATGTCGCACAGGCGCTGCTGGCGACGGGCGCACGCGTCCGTATCGCACAGCGCGATCCGCGGCAGGCGTTCTTCCTGAAGCCGCTCGGCGGGCTCGGCCAGACGCAGTTCGTCGGCGCCGACGTCACCAAGCCCGAGACGATCGCGCATGCGGTCCACGGCTCGGACGTGGTGGTAAACCTGGTCGGTGTGCTCGCCGGCGATTTCCAGCGGATCCAGGCGCTTGGCGCACAGGCGGTCGCGGAAGCGGCGGCCAAGGCCGGCGTCGGCGCATTGGTCCATGTCTCGGCGATCGGTGCCGATCCTGACTCGGCATCGGCGTACGGCAAGTCGAAGGGGCAGGGCGAAGCCGCCGTGCTGGCCGCCTTCCCGACCGCGACGATCCTGCGGCCGTCGATCGTGTTCGGCCAGGAAGACCAGTTCGTGAACCGCTTCGCCGGGATGATCGCCAAGGCGCCGGTGGTGCCGGTGCTGCGCGCGGGTGCGAAGTTCCAGCCCGTGTTCGTCGGCAATGTCGCCGATGCAGTGGTCGCAGCGGCCTCCGATCCCGAGACGTTTGGCGGCAAAACCTTCGAACTCGGCGGGCCCGACATCATCACGATGGGCAATCTCATCCGCTGGATCGCCAAGACGATCGGTCGCGACCCCTCGATCATCGAGCTGCCCGACTTTGCCGGTGCGATGATCGCCAAGGCGGGCTTCCTGCCGGGCATGCCGATCACCAAGGACCAGTGGACCATGCTGCAGAGCGACAATGTCGTCACCGGCACCGATGGCCTCGCGGCGTTCGGGATCGAGGCGACGCCGCTGTCGACGGTCGCGCCGGGCTGGCTGGTGCGCTTTCGCAAGGCCGGACGGTTCGGCCGCCGCGCCGAAACGCGTGCGGAAGTCCCTGTCGCCTGATCCCGCGCGTGCTACGCGTTACCTGACACTGCCCTGACCTACCGCGCCGGAGCTCCCGCTTGACCGAACTTCTGACCGTCATCCTCCTCGGCATCGTAGAGGGAATCACCGAATTCCTGCCAGTCTCGTCGACCGGCCACCTGATCCTGGCCACACGGTTGCTCGGCTATGATGCAGGCCGCTGGGAGGTGTTCAACGTCGTGATCCAGCTCGGCGCGATCCTGGCGATCGTCGTGCTGTACTGGCGGACGTTCTGGGCGGTCGGCATGGGGCTGATCAAGCGCGAGCCGAAATCGTGGCTGTTCCTGCGCAACCTGGTGGTCGCGTTCATCCCGGCGGCGGTGATCGGCCTCGCGCTGCATCATTATATCGAGGCGTTGCTGGGCAATGCCGAGGTCGTCGCGGTCGCGCTGGTCGTCGGCGGGTTCGCGATCCTCGCGGTCGAGCGGTTCGCGCCGCGCAGCGACATCAGCGGCGTTGCAGACATTCCGCTGAAGACCGTGATCGGCATTGGCTTCCTCCAGTGCCTGGCGATGGTCCCGGGCGTCAGCCGGTCGGGCGCGACCATCCTCGGTGCGCTGGCACTGGGCGTCGAGCGGCGGACCGCGGCGGAGTTCAGCTTCTTCCTTGCGATCCCGACGATGCTGGGCGCGAGCGCGCTCGAATTGCTCAAGAACCGTGACGCTATCGCGAGCGGCGGCGGTGTCGGGCTTGGCGCGATCGCGATCGGCGCCGCGGTGTCGTTCATCGTCGCATTGCTGGTGGTAAAGTGGTTCGTCGGTATCGTTACGAAGCACGGCTTCGTCCCGTTCGCCTTGTACCGCGTTGTAGCCGGTTCGGCAGCGCTGATCTGGCTGCTTAGCAAGTAATCCCGAAACGGAACCAATTGTCGTTATTGCAAACGGCTCTTACGAGGGCGTTGTGATAATCGCGGTTTTTTAGGGCAGTTAAGCTGTCTTATATGCGGATTTAGCCGTGACAAGCCTCCGATCGCGCAATAACGCGGCTGTCGGAGGCTATCATGGCGAACGATTCGATGCTCAAATTTGTCGACAGGGAGCAATCCTATCCCGACAAGCGCACCGCGGACGAGCGGGCCGACGATTTCCGCGAAATCGCGCAACGCTACGCGGTCGAGCCCGCCGAGGAGCAGGCCGGGCGCTGTTCGCAATGCGGCGTGCCCTATTGTTCGGTCCATTGCCCGCTGCACAACCATATCCCCGATTGGCTCCGGCTGACGGCGGAAGGCCGGCTGCGCGAGGCATATGAGCTAAGCAACGCGACCTCGACCATGCCCGAGATCTGCGGGCGGATCTGCCCGCAGGACCGGCTGTGCGAAGGCAATTGCGTCATCGAATTCACCGGGCATGGCGCGGTCACGATCGGCTCGGTCGAGAAGTTCATCACCGACACCGCCTGGGAGAATGGCTGGGTCGAGCCGCTGGTGCCCGGCAAGTCGCGCGGCCAGTCGGTCGGCGTGATCGGTGCGGGGCCGGCTGGCCTCACTGCGGCGGAATATCTGCGCGGGCATGGCTACGACGTGCACGTCTATGATCGCTACGACCGCGCGGGCGGGTTGCTCACCTACGGCATCCCCGGCTTCAAGCTCGAAAAGCCGATTGTCATGCGGCGCGTCGAGCGTCTCAAGGCGGCGGGAATCGTCTTCCACGAAGGCTTTGCGGTCGGCGAGGATGCGAGCCTCGACGAACTGCGCCAGCGTCATGACGCGGTTCTGATCGCGACCGGCGTGTACAAAGCACGCGCTATGGACCTGCCCGGTGGCGGATCGAACGGCGTGGTCGCGGCGCTCGATTTCCTCGTCGCCTCGAACCGCAAGGGCTTCGGCGACGCCGTCCCCGCATTCGACGACGGCAGCCTGAATGCAGAGGGCAAGGACGTGGTCGTGATCGGCGGCGGTGACACCGCGATGGACTGCGTCCGCACCGCGATCCGCCAAGGCGCGAAATCGGTGAAGTGCCTCTACCGCCGCGACCGCGCCAACATGCCCGGCTCGCAGCGCGAAGTCGCCAATGCCGAGGAGGAGGGCGTCGAGTTCGTCTGGCTCTCCGGTCCGCAAAGTTTCGACGGCGGTGACGTCGTGTCGAGCGTGAAGGTTCGGAAAATGCGTCTCGGCGCACCCGATGCGAGCGGACGCCGTGCGCCCGAGCCCGATCCCGCCGGGGATTATTCGGTCGATGCCGATCTCGTCATCAAGGCGCTCGGCTTCGACGCCGAGGATCTGCCGAGCTTGTTCGCGACGCCGGAACTCGGCGTCAGCCGCTGGGGCACCGTGCTGGTCGACGGCAAGACGCTGATGACCTCGCTCGACGGCGTGTTCGCGGCGGGCGACATCGTCCGCGGCGCAAGCCTCGTCGTATGGGCGATCCGCGACGGTCGCGACGTAGCGGCGACGATGCACAAGTGGCTGAAGACCAAGGCTGCGAACGCGAAGGTGGCGGCATGAGCAACGAACAGGGTTCCCCGATGATCGATCAACGCGCCCGCCTCGCCGCCGAAGGCATGTACCGCCCCGAATTCGAGGGCGATGCCTGCGGCGTCGGCCTCGTCGCCGCCACTGACGGCCGCGCGTCGCGGCGCGTCGTGCAGTCCGCGGTCGATGCGCTGAAAGCCGTGTGGCACCGCGGCGCCGTCGATGCGGACGGCAAGACCGGTGATGGCGCCGGCCTGCACATCGACTTGCCTGTCCGCTTCTTCGACGACGCGGTCGCCGCATCCGGCCACAAGGTCCGCCCGAACCGGCTCGCGGTCGGCATGATCTTCCTCCCGCGTACCGATCTCGGCGCGCAGGAGGATTGCCGGACGATCGTCGAGAGCGCGATCATCGAGGCGGGCTACACCATCTATGGCTGGCGGCAGGTGCCGGTCGACGTATCGGTGATCGGCCAGAAGGCGCAGGCGACGCGTCCCGAGATCGAGCAGATCATGATCGCCGGGCCCTTGCCCGAGGAACAGGACGCCGCCGAGTTCGAGAAGACGCTGTATCTGGTCCGCCGCCGGATCGAGAAGCGTGTGATCGCCGCGCAGATCCAGGGCTTCTACATCTGCTCGCTGTCGTGCCGCTCGATCATCTACAAGGGGCTGTTCCTCGCCGAATCGCTCTCCGTCTTCTACCCGGACCTGTGCGACCAGCGCTTCGAGAGCCGCGTCGCGATCTTCCATCAGCGCTATTCGACCAACACCTTCCCGCAATGGTGGCTGGCGCAACCGTTCCGCTGCCTCGCGCATAACGGCGAGATCAACACGATCCGCGGCAACAAGAACTGGATGCTCTCCCACGAGATTCGCATGGCGAGCCTCGCGTTCGGCGACAATTCGGAGGACATCAAGCCGGTGATCCCCGCCGGCGCGTCCGACACCGCCGCATTGGACGCGGTGTTCGAGGCGATCTGCCGCTCGGGCCGCGATGCGCCGACCGCCAAGCTGATGCTGGTGCCCGAAGCCGCCAGCCCGGACATGCCGCCCGAGCATACCGCGATGTACCAGTATCTCGCGTCGGTGATGGAGCCTTGGGACGGCCCCGCCGCGCTGGCGATGACCGATGGCCGCTGGGCGGTCGCCGGCATGGATCGCAACGCGCTGCGTCCGCTCCGCTATACGCTGACCTCCGACGGCCTGCTGATCGTCGGCTCGGAGAGCGGCATGGTGGTCGTTCCCGAATCGACGATCGTCGCCAAGGGCCGGCTCGGACCGGGCGAGATGATCGCGGTCGACCTCGAAGAGGGCATCCTGTTGCAGGATCGCGCGGTCAAGGACCGCATCTCGGGCGAGGCGGACTACGCCGCGATGATCGGCGAATTCCACACGCTCGCCGACCTGCCGTCGGTCGAGGATGCCGTCGTCCGCTACGACCGCGCCGAGCTCGCCCGCCGTCAGGTCGCCGCAGGACAGACGATGGAGGACATGGAGCTGATCCTGTCGCCGATGGTCGAGTCCGCGAAGGAAGCGATCGGATCGATGGGCGACGATACGCCACTCGCGGTCATCTCGGACAAGCCGCGGCTGATCAGCCAGTTCTTCCGCCAGAACTTCTCGCAGGTGACCAACCCGCCGATCGATCCGTTGCGCGAGCGCCACGTGATGTCGCTCAAGACGCGGTTCGGCAATCTCGCCAACATCCTCGACGTCCGCGACCAGCGCGAGCGCGTGCTGGTGCTCGATTCGCCGGTGCTGACGGGCGAGCATTGGTCGCGGTTGAAGGCGCATTTCGGGAATGCGGTTGCCGAGATCGACTGCACGTTCGACGTCGGCGGCGGCCCGGAGAAGCTCCGCGCGGCGATCCAGCGGATTCGCAACGAGGCGGAGCAAGCCGTCCGCCAGGGCAAGAGCGAGATATTCCTTACCGACGAGGCGATCGACGAAGACCGCGTCGGCATCGCCGGCGTGCTCGCGGTGGCCGCCGTCCACACGCACCTCGTCCGCCGGGGCCTGCGCTCCTACGCGTCGATCAACGTCCGCACCGCGGAGTGCCTCGATACGCATTATTATGCCGTGCTGATCGGCGTCGGCGCGACCACCGTGAACGCCTATCTCGCCGAAGCCGCGATCGTCGATCGCCAGTCGCGCGGGCTGTTCGGCGATCTCGACCTCGCCGAATGCCTCCGCCGCCACCGCGTCGCGGTCGAGGAGGGACTGCTCAAGATCATGTCGAAAATGGGCATCGCGGTCATCTCGTCGTACCGCGGCGGCTATAATTTCGAGGCGGTCGGCCTCTCGCGCAGCCTCGTCAACGACCTGTTCCCCGGCATGCCCGCGAAGATTAGCGGCGAGGGTTACGCGTCGCTCCACGTCAATGCGACGCAGCGCCACGAGGCGGCGTTCGACCCCAGCGTGGCGACGCTGCCGATCGGCGGCTTCTATCGCCAGCGCCATACCGGCGAGACGCATGCCTATTCCGCGCAGCTGATGCATCTGCTCCAGACCGCGGTCGCGACCGACAGCTATACCAGCTATCTGCAATTCTCGCGCGGCGTGTCCGACCTGCCGCCGGTGTACCTGCGCGATCTGCTCCAGTTCAACTTCCCCGCGGAAGGCGTTCCGGTCGACCAGGTCGAGGCGATCACCGAGATCCGCAAGCGCTTCGTCACGCCGGGCATGTCGCTCGGCGCGCTCTCCCCCGAAGCACACGAGACGCTGGCGATCGCGATGAACCGGATCGGCGCGAAGGCCGTGTCGGGCGAGGGTGGCGAGGACAAGTCGCGCTTCGTGCCGTATGCGAACGGCGACAACGCCAACTCGTCGATCAAGCAGGTCGCGAGCGGCCGCTTTGGCGTGACGGCCGAATATTTGAACGCGTGCGAGGAGATCGAGGTCAAGGTCGCCCAGGGTGCCAAGCCTGGCGAGGGCGGCCAGCTGCCCGGCTTCAAGGTCACCGAGTTCATCGCCAAGCTGCGCCATGCGACGCCCGGCGTGACGCTGATCTCGCCGCCGCCGCATCACGACATCTATTCGATCGAGGATCTTGCCCAGCTCATCTACGACCTGAAGCAGATCAATCCGCGCGCTCGGGTGTGCGTGAAGCTCGTGTCGTCGGCAGGCATCGGTACCGTGGCTGCGGGCGTAGCGAAGGCGCATGCCGACGTGATCTTGATTGCCGGCCATGTCGGCGGTACCGGCGCGTCGCCCCAGACCTCGATCAAATATGCCGGCACGCCGTGGGAAATGGGCCTGTCGGAGGTGAACCAGGTGCTGACGCTCAACGGCCTGCGTGGGCGCGTGCGGTTGCGTACCGATGGCGGGCTGAAGACTGGGCGCGACATCGTCATCGCCGCGATCCTGGGGGCGGAAGAGTTCGGGATCGGCACGCTGTCGCTGGTCGCGATGGGCTGCATCATGGTCCGCCAGTGCCATTCGAACACGTGCCCGGTCGGGATCTGCACGCAGAACGACGCGCTGCGGCAGAAGTTCGTCGGCACGCCCGAGAAGGTGATCAACCTGATGACCTTCATCGCCGAGGAAGTCCGCGACATCCTCGCGCGGCTCGGCGTGAAGAGCCTCGACGACGTGATCGGGCGGACCGAGCTGTTGCGGCAGGTCAGCCGCGGGGCCGAGCATCTCGACGATCTCGATCTCAACCCGATCCTCGCGAAGGTCGATGCTGATGATTCGCAGCGCCGGTTCTCGCTGTCGACTTGGCGCAACGAAGTGCCCGACAGCCTCGATGCGCAGATCATCAAGGATGCGGCGGCGGTGTTCTCGCGCGGCGAGAAGATGCAGCTGACCTATTCGGTGCGCAACACGCACCGTGCGGTCGGCACGCGGCTCTCGTCGGAGATCACGCGGAAGTTCGGCATGTCGACGCTGGCGGACGATCACGTGACGATCCGCTTGCGTGGCTCGGCGGGCCAGTCGCTCGGCGCGTTCCTGTGCAAGGGCATCACGCTCGAAGTGTTCGGCGATTCGAACGACTATGTCGGCAAAGGCCTCTCGGGCGGCACGATCATCGTCCGGCCGGCAGTGAGTTCGCCGCTGGCGAGCCAGGACAACACGATCATCGGCAACACCGTGCTCTACGGCGCGACCTCGGGCCGGCTGTTCGCGGCAGGGCAGGCGGGCGAGCGTTTCGCGGTCCGCAACTCGGGCGCGATCGTGGTCGTCGAAGGCTGCGGTGCAAACGGGTGCGAGTACATGACCAACGGCATCGCGGTGGTGCTCGGCGCGGTCGGCGCGAACTTCGGTGCGGGCATGACCGGCGGGATGGCGTTCGTATACGATCCGGACGGCGTGTTTGAAAAGCGGGCCAACCCTGAGAACATCACCTGGGCGCGAGTGCGGTCGCTGCATTGGGCCGACGTGCTGCTCGACCTGGTCCGCGACCATGCCGACACGACCGACAGCAAATGGTCGAAGGGCCTGCTCGAGGACTGGGACCGGGTGGCGCCGCATTTCTGGCAGATCGTTCCGAAGGAAATGCTCACCCGCCTGAGCCACCCGCTCGACGACAGCGTGGAGTTGGTTGCGGCGGAATAACCCCAAGCCTTCACACCACCCCGGCGAAGGCCGGGGTGGTGTAGGGGGAGAAGTCAGTTGGTTTCGCGCAGAGGCGCAGAGGCGCAGAGGACGCGGAGCTGTTTCGCTCGGGACGAGCGCGCGACATTACAACGTGCGTTGTTGAGAGGCTCGCTTCGCGACAAGCGCAACACCTCCGCGCTCTCTGCGCCTCTGCGCGAACAAATCTTATCGCCACAAACGCCACGCCACCCAACCCGCGCTAGTGACACACCCGCCCCCCACCGCCTAAACGAACGGCATGTGGCAGCTTTATCAATTCCCTTTGTGTCCCTTCTCGCGAAAGGTGCGCCTGCTGCTGGGCGAGAAGGGGGTCGGCTACGAACTGGTCCGCGAATCGCCCTGGGATCGCCGCGACGAGTTCATGGACATGAACCCCGCCGGCCAGACCCCGGTGATGGTCGACGCGTCGCGCGGCGTGGCCCCGCTCATTGATTCGATGGCGATCTGCGAATTCTTCGAGGAAACCGTCGAGAAGGCGGCGATGATCAACGGCACCGCGACCAACCGCGCCGAGATCCGCCGGCTGGTGACGTGGTTCGACACGCATTTCTACCGCGACGTCACCGGGCCGCTGCTCCACGAGCGTATGGTCAAGCGTCTCGCGCACCGCACCGCGCCCGACGCTAAGGGCCTGCGTGAAGCCATGAAGGCCGCAGTCGGGCATCTCGACTATATGGATTACCTGCTCGATCACCGGAACTGGCTCGGCGGCGCGACGATGAGTCTCGCCGATCTCGCGGCCGCCGCGCAGATCTCGGTCACCGATTATCTCGGCGGGATCGACTGGAAGGGCCACGACCAGACCGCGCGCTGGTACCGCGGCTTCAAGAGCCGCCCGAGCTTCCGCCCGCTGCTGTCCGAACGGATGGAGCTGATCTCACCCCCGGCCCACTACGACAATGTGGATTTCTGAGATGATCGCGTATCCCGACTTCGAGAAGGTCGACATCCGCGTCGGCACGATCGTCGAGGCCGAGACCTTCCCGGAGGCGCGGAAACCGGCGTTCAAGCTGCGGATCGATTTCGGCGACGAGATCGGCGTGAAGCGCTCGTCCGCACAGATTACGGAACACTACACGCCGGAAACACTGGTCGGCCGGCAAGTCGCCGCAGTCGTCAATTTCCCGCCACGCCAAATCGGGCCGATGATGTCCGAAGTCCTGACGCTCGGCTTTCCCGATGCGGGCGGGAAGGTGGTGCTCATCTCGCCGACCGGGCCAGTCCCGAACGGCGGGCGGTTGTTCTAACATCCCCGTCATCCCCGCGGAGGCGGGGACCCATACCGGCTAGCCTGTCGACTAGAACCGCCGACAACCGAGGATATGGATCCCCGCCTGCGCGGGGATGACGCTGGTTGGGGAGGGGAGGGCCGACGAACCCAATAGCATTCGCAGCCCCCTAAAAGCGCCCTTACTGGCGCAGGTCGCTCTGCGTGATCGGCACGATCTTCACCTCAACGCGACGGTTCGCAGCCCGGCCGGCATCGGTATCGTTCGACGCGATCGGCTGCGTCTTGCCGTAGCCCCGCGTGCCGATACGCGCCGCCTGCACGCCGTGACCCGACAGATAATCCGCGACCGACCGCGCCCGACGCTCCGACAGCGTCTGGTTGTACGCGTCGCTGCCGGTCGAATCGGTATGCCCGTACACGTCGACATAGGTCTGGTTATACTGCGACAGCGTGTCCGCGACCTGATCCAGCGTGCGCTGGAACTGCGGCTGCACGTTCGCGCTGTCATACGCGAAGGTGATGCCCGACGGGATGTTCAGCACCAGGTCGTCGCCCTGGCGGATCACCTGCACGTCGGTGCCCGCGGTGCGTGCGCGCAGGTCGCGCTCCTGCTTGTCCATGTATGCGCCGATTCCTGCGCCCGCGAGGCCACCGATGCCTGCGCCAAGCAGCTTCTCGGTCCGGTCGTGCCGTCCACCGACCACGTCGCCGAGCAGATAACCGCCCAGCGCGCCGCCGATGCCGCCGAGCGCGGTCTTCGAGATCGTCTGGCGACCGGTCTCCGGATCGGTGGTGCAACCGCTGGTGGCGATCAGCGCGGCCAGTGCGGCACCTGCGAACATCTTGGTTTTCATCGATAAACTCCCTGAGACATGATGGATGACGGCATTATGCCCGTTACGGCCGATAACCCGGTTTCGCGACGATTGTTCCGCCTGCGCACTGAACCCAGCCTGACCATCTTCGCGGCATGATGTCGAGCATGTCCAAGGACGGTTGTGCGACGGGCCGTTGTCCTGCAAAGAGGCGCCGAGCCAATGGCACCGCTTCCCCCCTTCCCCTGGATCGACGTCGCGATCATCCTCGCGCTCGTCGCGTTGAACGGCGTGTTCGCGATGAGCGAACTCGCGATCGTCTCCGCGCGGAAAGCGCGGCTCGAGGCGATGGCGCGCCAAGGCAAGAAGGGCGCGCGCGCCGCGCTGGTCCTCGCGGCGGATCCCGGCAAATTCCTTTCGACCGTCCAGATCGGCATCACGCTGATCGGCATTCTCGCAGGCGCCTATTCGGGATCGAGCCTCGGCATGCCGACCGCCGCGCGGTTGCAGGCGTGGGGCCTGTCCGCCTCGACCGCCGAAACTGCCGGGTTCGCGATCGTCATCG
Organism: Sphingomonas sp. 4RDLI-65; assembly: GCF_049472435.1. Lineage (NCBI taxonomy): Bacteria > Pseudomonadati > Pseudomonadota > Alphaproteobacteria > Sphingomonadales > Sphingomonadaceae > Sphingomonas > Sphingomonas sp. 4RDLI-65. The sequence continues at coordinate 63,313 of NZ_JBCEBT010000005.1, forward strand.
GCCTGACCACCTACGCGTCGCTGATCATCGGCGAGCTCGTCCCCAAGCAGTTCGCGTTGCGCGCGCCCGAGGCAATCGCGTCGTTCATGGCGCCGGTGATGCGCTGGCTAGCCATCGGCACCGCGCCGATCGTCTGGGTGCTCGATTCGACCAGCGCGCTCATATTTCGCGCGCTCCGGCTCAACCGCGAATCGGAAGAGCACGTCACCGCCGAAGAACTCCACATGATCGTCGCCGAGGCCTCGAAATCGGGCATCATCGAGGAGCATGAGCGCTCGATCATCTCGGGCGTCGTGCGTCTCGCGGATCGCCCGGTTCGCGAAGTGATGACGCCGCGTACCGAAATCGACTGGCTCGACTGCAACGGTACCGCCGACGAAATCCGCACGACCCTGCTCGGGTCGCAGCATACCCGCCTGCCGGTCGGCGACGGCTCGATCGACCGCGTCCAGGGCGTCGTCCAGGCGCGCGACATCGCCGCCGCGCTGTTCCGTGGCGAACCGCTCGATCTGCTAAAGCTCATGCGCAAGGCGCCCGTGGTGATCGATCAGATCGACGCGATGGACGCCTTGCTGGCGCTGCGCGAGGCCGAGGTGCCGATGGCGCTGATCCACGACGAATACGGCCATTTCGAAGGCATCGTGACGCCCGCCGATCTGCTCGCGGCGATCGCCGGCGAGTTCAAGTCGGACGCCGATCCCGACGACGCGCCTTCGGTCGTGGTCCGCGACGACGGCTCGCTGCTGGTAGCGGGAACGATGGCGGCGGATTCGCTCGCCGACCGCCTCGGCATCGACCTGCCCGAGGACCGCGACTACGCGACCGTCGCGGGGCTCGCGCTGTCGGTGTTCCGCCATCTGCCGGGCGAGGGCGAGAGCTTCGTCGAGCAGGGCTGGAAGTTCGAGATCGTCGACCTCGACGGCCGCCGCATCGACAAGCTGCTGGTGAGCGAAGTCCGGGCCAGCAAAGCCGCATAGGGTGCGGTGATCGGGCTTGAACCCGGCACTGATCTAGAGCAGCTTTCGTCGACCATCGTCCTGAGTCGTCGGAGGATTCCATGCTCGCGCTCTTGTTGCTCCTGCAAGCCCAGGCCACGCAAACCCCACCCACGCAAACCCAGCCCGTGCAGGCCCCATCCGCCGAGATCATCGTCACCGGCAAGCGTCTGCTGGAAGCGCAGGCGATCTGCATCCGCTCCGGCTGTACGCCGTTGCGCGATGCCCAGGTCTCGATCGCGCTCGCCGAGGCGCAGTTCCGCCAAGGCCGATATCTCGTATCGCGCCGGACGCTGTCCGACGCGGTAGCACGCAATCGCGATGCCGCGGCGACCGATCCGAAGCCCGTCGCGGCGCTGTACGAGGCGCTGGCGACGGTCGCGCTGCACGAGGGCGACCAGGACGTCTATCGTCGCGCGGTCGCCGGGCGTGTCCATACCCTGCGCGACAACCTGCCCGCGCAGGATCCGCTGGTCGTCGCTGCCACCCCGGCGCTCGGTGACATGTGGATCAAGCTTGGCAATTATCCGCAGGCCATCGCCAGCTATCGCACCGCAGAGCGCGCCGCCACCGCCGCCGGGCAGGACGGCGCGGCGATGCTGGCGGCGATCAAGCAGGTCTGGCTGACCTTGGCGATCGGCCAGCCGTCACGCGCGCGGCGGATGCTCGCGGAGATCGAGACACGCCCGATCGCGCAGGATCCGGGGATGCAGGTCCTGGTACGGGTGATGCGCTTCAGGCTCGACGTGCGCGACGCCGACGATGCGGAAATGGCGAAGCTGGTGGACGCGCTCGGCCAGACGCAGGCGGCGAAGCCCGTATTGCTATGGGCACCGGATTTTCCGCGTGACGCGGTCGAGGCCGCCAATGCCGAATCCCGGAAGTTCGGTCGCACCGACGTCATTCGAACCGGTTCGGCCGAGGTCGCGGCAAACCAATGGGTCGATGTCGGGTTCTGGGTCCGTCCCGATGGTCGCACCGCCGAGGTCGAAATATTGCGCGGGTCGCGATCGGCACTGTGGACGCGACCGATGCTCGCCCAGATCGAAGCGCGCCGGTACGCGCAGTCCGCCGCAGGATCTGATGGCGCGTCCGATGGCCCATCCGATGGCGGGGCGGCGGCGGGGGGCGTCTACCGCGTCGAGCGCATCACCAAGCGATCGGCCTACACCACGCCGGTTGGCAGCCTGATCCGACGGCGCGTGTCCGCCGACGGGTTCGAGACGCTCGATCTCACCGAAGCCACGTCGCCGTCTAAGGCGACCGCGCTCTGACCCGTCGAGGGTCGCCACACGGGACTCTGCCCTAGGTCGGGCCGCCAGGCCGCGCCGGTGACCCGGAGCGCGGGTGCCGTACGCGACATCCGCTTGCCTAGGTATCGCCGAGCTTCAGAGCTTGCCGAACACCGCCTCGAACCCGGCCTTGTCGCCAGCCGCCAACAGGCGCGCCTGCTCGATCCACCGATCGCGGCCCATGCGGCCGGTAAAGGCACCGAGCTGCGCGTCGATCGACTGCGCCTCGCTCTCCGACAACGCCGCCATCTGGCCGATCGTGGTGACGCCGAGCTCGCCGAGTCGCATCGCCACCTTGGGGCCGACACCCTTCAACTGCGTCACCGGATCGTGGCGATAGGTCGAAGGTGCGGCGGCCGGTGCGGCGCTTGGTTTGGCAACGACGGCGTCGGATGCAGGCGATACTGGCGAGGTCGTCTCGATGACCGGGCTTGGCTCGATAGGCGCGGGTGATGCCTGCTCGGACGGCCGCTCGGGCTCTGCCGGTACCTCCACCGCTGGCGCATCCACCGACTGCACGTCGGCGAACGGCGTCAACGATGGCGAAGTCGGCGTGCGGGCCTGGACTTGAACCTGCGCCTGCGATGCCGCTGGCGGGCGTTCCTCGACAGGAGCCGGGGCCGGAGCCGGAGCTGGGGCCGGCGCAATCGGCGCCGGCGGGACACCCGCCTCTTTCGCATTGGCGATGACGTCGTGCGAGGCCTTTACGCGGCTGCGCTTGGCGCGGATGCCCCAGACCAGCCCTATGACGACGAGGATCGCCACCACGGCGATGATCGTGAAATGGATCGCGGTCAGTGTGGCGATGCCGTCGGGCAGCAGGCTCATGCCCGAGGCGGAGGTCGCGGAGGTTTCGTTCATGCTCATACTCGTAGCGTCACGCGGGGGAGGCGGCGAGAGGTAATTGGCAGGCGGCTTGATCCTACCCGGTCACGCAATTCTTTGTCATCCCCGCTCTTTGTCATCCCCGCGTAGGCGGGGACCCATATCCTCAGGGCCCCGCGATCTCAGAGCGAGGCTAGCCAGTATGGGTTCCCGCATTCGCGGGAATGACGGGTGAAGGATTGCGACGGGAAAAAGCGAGATCCCGCCGACTGGCGTTCCCGCTCAAGCCCGGCGCGCGATTTCCCGCCAGCCGATGTCGCGCCGGTAGAAGCCTTCCGCGAAGTCGATCGCCTCGACCGCACGGTACGCGTTCGCCTGTGCCGTCGCGACGTCGTCGCCGACCGCGGTCACCGCCAGCACGCGCCCGCCCGATGCGACCAGCCCGCCATCCTCCAATCGGGTGCCCGCGTGGAACACCGTCCCGCCCGCCGCGCGTGCCGAATCCAGCCCGACGATCGCTCCACCAGCCTTGGGCGTACCCGGATAGCCGTCCGCCGCCATCACCACCGTCAGCGCAGTCTCGTCGCTGAACCTGGCCGCGGGCATCTCGCCGAGCCGCCCTTCCGCGGTCGCCAGCATCGTCGCCAGCAGGTCGCCCTGGAAGCGCATCATCAGCACCTGCGTCTCGGGATCCCCGAACCGCGCATTATATTCGATCAGCTTCGGCCCCTGCGGCGTCAGCATCAGCCCGGCATACAGCACGCCCGAGAACGGCATGCCTTCCGCCGCCATTGCCGCCACCGTCGGCGCGACGATCTCGTCGATCGCGAGCTTCTCCAGCGCGGGCGTCAGCACGAGCGCAGGGCTGTATGCGCCCATGCCGCCGGTGTTCGGTCCGGTATCGCCCTCGCCGACGCGCTTGTGATCCTGCGCGGAGCCGAACGGCATCAGCGAGACGCCATCGGTGAGCACGAAGAGGCTCGCCTCCTCGCCCTCGAGAAACTCCTCGATCACAGCCTCGGCTTCCCCGTCGGCGAACAGCGCGTCGAGCGCGGCATCGGCTTCGGCGGCGCTGAACGCGATGACGACGCCCTTCCCCGCGGCGAGGCCGTCCGCCTTGATGACCACCGGTAGCGAGAAGGTGCGGGCGAGCGCGGCATTCGCCTCTGCGCGGCTCTTTACGCGGACGTACCCCGCGGTTGGAATCTCCGCCCGCGCGCACAAATCCTTGGTGAAGCCCTTCGACCCTTCCAGTTGCGCCGCAGCCTTCGACGGCCCGAACACCGGAATGTCGGCGGCACGCAAGCTATCGGCCAGCCCGTCGACCAGCGGCGCCTCGGGCCCGATCACGACTAGCCCGACGTCATGCTCGCGCACGAACGTCGTGAGCGCCGCGTGATCCGTCGCATCCAGCGGCACGAGCGTCGCAAGCCGTGCGATCCCAGGGTTGCCCGGCGCGGCATACAGCGTATCGAGGCCTCTCGATTGCACCAGCTTCCACGCGAGCGCATGTTCGCGACCCCCCGAGCCCAGCAGCAGGACGTTCATGCCCGATCCCTTTTCCGATGATGTGTCCAGCGACATGGGCCGGCTGGTAGCCGAGCCGGTCGCCGGCGACAACGCACTCGCCATGTCGGTCGGCGAACTCGCGTTCAAGCTGAAGCGGATGGTCGAAGGCGAGTTCGGCCATGTCCGCCTGCGCGGCGAGATCTCGGGCTGGAAGCGCGTCGCCTCCGGGCATTGCTATATGTCGCTCAAGGACGACCAGGCGGTAATCGACGGCGTCATCTGGAAGGGCAACGCGTCGAGCCTCGCCTTCGTCCCGCAGGACGGCATCGAGGTGATCGCGACCGGCAAGCTCACCACCTATCCCGGCCGCTCGAAATACCAGATCGTCATCGAACGCATGGAACTGGCGGGTGCCGGCGCGCTGATGGCGCTGCTGGAGAAACTGAAGGCCAAGCTCGCGGGCGAGGGGCTGTTCGACGGCGCGCGCAAGAAGCGCCTGCCGTTCATGCCGAAGGTGATCGGCGTCGTCACCTCGGGGACGGGCGCCGTCATCCGCGACATCCTCCACCGTCTGGAGGATCGCTGCCCGACGCACGTCATCGTCTGGCCGGTCAAGGTGCAGGGCGAGGGTTCCGCCGCCGAGATCGCCGCCGCGGTCCGCGGCTTCGACGCGATCGTCCCCGGCGGCCCGGTGCCGCGCCCCGATCTCGTCATCGTCGCGCGCGGCGGGGGCTCGGTCGAGGATTTGTGGTCGTTCAACGAGGAGGTCGTCGTGCGTGCGGTCGCCGCCTGCACGATCCCGATCATCTCCGCGGTCGGCCACGAGACCGACACCACCTTGTGCGATTTCGCCGCCGACCTGCGCGCGCCGACGCCGACCGCCGCCGCCGAGATCGCGGTGCCGGTGCTTGCCGACCTGCGGCTGACGATCGACAGCCACCGCAACCGCACCGAACGCTGCGCCCGCCGCCATGTCGAGCGCGGCCGCGAAAGGCTCGACGCACTCGCCCGCCTGCTGCCGAAGCGCGACCAGTTGCTCGGCCCCCAGCGCCAGCGCGCCGACGATTTCGGTCAGCGGCTCGATCGCGGGCTGGAGCGTCGCCTGACGCTCGCGCGCGGCAGTCTCGACCGCTCGGGGGCAGCGCTCCGTCCCGCCACCCTCGAACGCAAACTCGAAGCCAAACGCGCGCAGCTCGACGCGACGTGGCGCCTCGTCCAGTCGCTCAATCCCGATGCGATCCTCGACCGCGGCTATGCCCGCGTCACCGCGCGCCCCGGCGGCGAGACGCTCGCCTCCGCCAAGTCGGCGCGCGATGCGGGGACGTTGACGCTCCACTTCCGCGATGGCGTGGTCGACGCGGTCACGGACACCGGCCTTGAGCGCCCCGCCGCCAAAACCTATGCTGCTCCCAAGGCGAAGGCCGCGCCCGATCCGGCGCCACGCCAGCCGACCCTGCTGTAAAGAAGAGCCCCGCAATGCTGATGTCCAACTCCGACCGCGCCGCGCGCCTGCACTATATGGCGAACGGTTTCCGCGTGCTCAGCCCCGGCGACCACGTCCCCTGCGCCGCGACCGGCCACCGCATCGCGCTCGAAGACCTGCGCTATTGGAGCGTCGCCCGTCAGGAAGCCTATGCCACCGCTGCCGCCGCCAGCGAAGCGATGGCGCCCCGGTGATCCGAGCGGCGATGATCCGCGCGGCGGTGCTCGTCCTGCTGGCCGCGACCAGCGCCACCGCCCAGCAAGCGCCGCCGCCGACTACCGCAACTGCGAGCCCCTTCCGCTGGATCGGCACGCTCAGCCAGGGCGGGCTGATCCTCGGCACCGCGCCCGCCGGTACGCGCTCGGTCATGCTGGATGGCAAGCCGATCGCGCTGTCCCCGGACGGCAGTTTCCTCGCCGGCTTCGACCGCGACGCGGGCCCGCAAGCGTCGTTGACGGCAATTTCGGCCGACGGCCGCACCGTCACCCAGCCGCTGACCATCGCGCCGCGCGCGTGGCGTATCGAACGCCTCGACACGCTCCCCAAATTCCCCGCGCCCGACCCGGTGTTCGCGAGGCTCCGCCCGCCCGAACTCGCGCAAATCGTCGCTGCTCGTGCCCGCAACACCGACGCACAAGGCTGGCGACAGGCGTTCGCCTGGCCCGCCACCGGCCGCATCTCCGGCCTGTTCGGATCGCAGCGTATCTACAAAGGCGAGCCCGGCAGCTATCATTCGGGCACCGACATCGCGAAGCCGACCGGCGCGATCGTCACCGCGCCCGCCGACGGTGTCGTGATCCTCGCGGCGGATCATCCCTTCACGCTCGAGGGCAACCTGCTGATGCTCGATCACGGCATGGGCCTCAACAGCGCGTTCCTGCACCTGTCGCGGATCGACGTGAAAATCGGCGATCATGTCGCAAAGGGGCAAGCGATCGGTGCCGTCGGCATGACCGGAAGGGCGACCGGCCCCCATCTCCACTGGAGCCTGCGCTGGAATGACGCCAAGCTCGATCCGATGCTCGTTGCCGGCGCAATAAGGTAACAATGCTTGCTTATTGTGTTGCTTGAAACGTCGTTTCACGCTGACAAAAATACGATAATGAGTAATAAGACAGCTATCGTGTCATTTTTGACACTGGGTGTCGGGAAATTACAAGCCGGCTAAGTCCCTGTCTTTACTCTTTAGCACCCTGGTCTCATTCTCAAAGCATGAGCTCGATAGCCGAACAACGGCAACCGGGCTGTCGTACGTTGTGTATCGTCGGGACGATCGCAACGCGTTGAGCAAGGGGATTCCAAGTGTTGATTAAGCCTCGTTTCACGTCGAAGGCACTGCTGCTCGCGGCCGCTACGCCGCTCGCGCTGATTTTGTCGACCATGCCGACCTTCGCGCAGGACGCCGTCGCCGCCACGCCGGCCGATGCGCCTGCCGCGACTCCTGCGGATACCCAGGCAGCACCTGCCGCGCAGACACCCCCGACCGCAGACGCGGCAAATGGCGACGAGATCGTCGTGACCGGGTCGCTGTTCCGCCAGACCGACAAGGCGACGCCGTCGCCGGTTACGACGCTGACCACCGCCAATCTCGATTCGCGCGGCATCAACACGGTGCAGGCAGGGATCCAGTCGCTCGCGTCGAACAACGGCCCTGCGCTGACTAACTCGTTCACCGCCAACGGCGCCTTCGCCGGTGGTGCGTCCGCCGTGTCGCTGCGCGGCCTGTCGACCAACTCGACGCTCGTCCTGTTCGACGGCCTGCGTGCCGCTTATTACCCGCTCGCGGACGACGCGACGCGCAACTTCGTCGATCTCAACACGATCCCCGACGACATCGTCGACCGCGTCGAGATCCTGCGCGACGGCGCATCGTCCAGCTATGGTGCGGATGCGATCGCCGGCGTCGTCAACGTCATCACGAAGCGCAGCTTCAACGGCATCAGCGGCCGCGCCGAGGCCGGCATCAGCCAGCGCGGCGTCGCTGCCAACCAGCGCTTGACGCTGACTGCGGGCACCGGCGATCTCGACGCCAAGGGCTATAATGCCTATGTCAGCGGCTTCTATTTCCGCAGCGAAGCCGTCTACAACCGCGATCTGCCCGCTCCGTTCAACTCGTCCGACCAGCGTGGGGTCGGTACCGGTGGGCCGAACAACATCGCCAACGGAATCGGCTCCGATGGGTTGCTTCCGAACAACGGCCCGGTTGCCGGTGCGAACTTCTTCGTCCGTCCTGCCAACGGCGCAACCGCCGTCGGCGGCTCGCAATTCCAGCTCCTGACCCCAGGCTGCCTCAACGGCACGCCGTATTCGACGACCGCGGGCGACCGCGCGCAGGCAAATAACGCCGCGATCGCAAACGTCGTTTGCCAGCAGGACTTGGTCAACCAATATGGTGTGGTCGCACCGAACATCGAGCGTTTCGGTGGGTCGGCACGGTTCACCGCCAAGGTCGGCGACAATGCCGAGGCGTATCTGCAGGTCAATTTCCAGCAATCCTCGTCGAGCTATACCGGCGATCCATCAGTCATTCGCGGCAACGCCCCTGCCGGCATCAATTTCCAGCAATATTCGACATCGTCCGCCGCCGCGCAGTATGCGCCCGGCTCGACCCCATTGTCGTTGCCGGTCTATATCTGTCCGCGCGGAACCGCGGTCTGCAATGCCGCCAACGGCACGCTGAACTCGACGAATAATCCGTTTGCGGCGGCTGGCCAGAATGCGCTGCTGATCGGTACGCTGCCCGACACGGTGACGTCCAATGCGACGCGCAACCGCGTTTATCGCGCGGCCGCAGGCGTGACCGGCACGATCGAAGGCGGTTGGGATTACCGCGTCGATGCGACCGCGATGCACAGCGATCTGCGCCGCACGCAGGCCGGCTATGTCTATATCCAGCATCTGCTCGATGTGATCGCCGACGGCAGCTACAATTTCGCCGACCCTGGGCTCAACTCGCAGGCAACGCGTAACTATCTGACGCCGACCAACATCTCCGACTCCAGTTCCGATTTGTATCAGATCCAGGCGTCGGTGACGAAGAAGCTGTTCACCCTACCCGGCGGTCCGGCACAGCTCGCGCTCGGCGGATCGGTCTTCTACGAATCGATCGACGCGCCATCGGCTAATCCTGACATCAACGGCCCGACCCAGCGCTATTTCTCGATCAACGCCTTCGGGACGAGCGGCAATCGCACGGTATCGTCGGGCTTCGGCGAGTTGCAGCTGCCGATCGTCGATCAGTTTCTCGTAAACGCATCGGGCCGCTACGATCATTATTCGTCGGGCCAGAGCAACTTCTCGCCAAAGATCGGCGCAAAGTTCACGCCGTTCCGTCAGCTGGCGATCCGCGGCACCTGGTCGCGCGGTTTCCGTATCCCGAGCTTCGGCGAGGCGAACGCGCTGCCGACGACGGGTTATGTGACCAACAACGCGACGCTGTTCAACGATGGCTATCTGGCGCAATATGGCTGCACGGTCGCGACCTTCGCGTCGTGCCCGACCTATATCCGCCAGGGCAGCTATGGGTCGACGACGCTGGCCAGCCAGAACCTCGAGCCTGAAAAGTCGCGGAGCTTCACCGCGGGCATCGTGTTCGAGCCGATCCGCAACGTATCGTTCACGGTCGACTTCTTCGACATCAAGAAGACGGGCGCGATCACGTCGTTGACCGCCGGCGACGCGCTGGCAGCCTATTATGCCGGCCAGCCCATCCCCACGGGCTTCACGGTCACGCCGGACGCAGTCGGCGTCGGTTTCGAGAACGCCACGCCGCGTGTCGGCCTGGTCGCATCGCAGCTGGTCAACGCGAACACGATCCATTCGCAGGGTATCGACATGGGCGGCAGCGCCCGGTTCGATATCAACGACAATATCCGCTACACGATCTCGGGCGAGGGCAGCGTCCTGCTCGACCTCAGCACCACCTTCCCGGGTGGTCGCAAGGAGAAGTATGTCGGTACGCTCGGCAACTACAACCTGACCGCGGGTTCGGGGACGCCACGCTGGCGTGCGAACGTCACCAACACGATCGACATCCGCGACGAATTCAGCCTGAGCGGTACGGTCAACTATGTCGCGGGCTACAATTTGTCCGCTGAGGATCAGGGCGGCGTGCGCGGCGATGGTGGCCTCGCGGTCGATTACCTGCCCGCCAACGTCGACGGCTACATCACGGTCGATATGGTCGGTACGCTTAAGGTCAACGACAAGTTCAGCTTCTACCTCAACGTGCTGAACATTCTGAACGACCTGCCGCCGATCGATCCGGCAACGTACGGCGCGTATCTCTACAACCCGGTGCAGGCGGGCGAGGGCATCTATGGCCGTCAGTTCCGCGCCGGCGTGAAGTTTGGCTTCTAAACCCGGGCGTTACGTCAATCGAAGGGGGCGGCGTCGCAGGACGTCGCCCCCTTTTTGTATCAGGCGACCTGAAGCACCAGCTTGCCGTCGCCTTCGTCGACCTTGACGGTCGAGCCGTCCTTCACCTCGCCGCGCAGGATCATGTCGGCGAGCGGGTCCTGCAGATACCGCTGCACCGCACGCTTCAACGGGCGTGCGCCGTACACCGGATCATAGCCGACGCGACCGAGCCACGCTCTCGCGGCGTCGGTCAGGTCCAGCACGATCTTGCGGTCGGCGAGCAGCTTGTCGACGCGGGATACCTGGATGTCGACGATCGGCGCCATGTGCGACTGGCCGAGGCGGTGGAACAGGATCACCTCGTCGAGCCGGTTGAGGAACTCGGGGCGGAAGTGCGACCGGACGATCTCCATCACCTGCGGCTCGACCGACGATACGTCGTCGCCCTCCGCCATGTTCGCGAGGTACTGGCTGCCGAGGTTCGACGTCAGGATGATCAGCGTGTTGCTGAAATCCACCGTGCGCCCCTGGCCGTCGGTCAGCCGCCCGTCGTCGAGCACCTGCAACAGCACGTTGAACACGTCGCCATGCGCCTTCTCGACCTCGTCGAACAGGATCACTTGGTACGGTCGCCGCCGTACCGCCTCGGTCAGCACGCCGCCTTCCTCATAGCCGACATAGCCCGGAGGCGCGCCGATCAGCCGCGCGACCGCGTGCTTTTCCATGAACTCGCTCATGTCGATACGGACCATCGCGCTCGGGTCGTCGAACAGGAACTCGGCGAGCGCCTTGGTCAGCTCGGTCTTGCCGACGCCGGTTGGTCCGAGGAACAGGAACGAGCCCAACGGCCGGTTCGGATCCTGTAGCCCCGCACGCGCACGGCGGACTGCGGTCGAGACCGCCTTCACCGCATGCGCCTGACCGATCACGCGCTTGCCGATCGTCGCTTCCATAGCCAGCAGCTTGTCGCGTTCGCCCTGCAGCATCCGCTCGACCGGGATGCCGGTCCAGCGGCTGACGACGCCGGCGATGTCGTCCGCGGTGACTTCCTCGCGCAACATCGCGCCCTTGGTCGCCCCTGCCGCCTCGTCGAGCTGGCGCTGCAACCCCGGAATCGTGCCGTAGGAAAGCTCACCCGCCTTGGCGAGATCACCCGACCGTTGCGCCTGCTCCAGCTCGAGCCGCGCGGCATCGAGCTGTTCCTTCAGCCGCGCCTCGGCGTTGATCTTGTCCTTCTCGCCCTTCCAGCGCGTCGTCAGTTCGGCGGATTGCTCCTCCAGATTGACGAGCTCGCCCTCCAGCGTGTCGAGCCGGTCGACCGACGCGTCGTCGGTCTCGCGCTTCAACGCCTCGCGCTCGATCTTTAGCTGGATGATCCGGCGGTCGAGATTCTCGATCGCCTCGGGCTTCGATTCCACCTCCATGCGGATCCGCGACGCGGCCTCGTCCATCAGGTCGATCGCCTTGTCGGGGAGGAAGCGGTCGGTGATGTAGCGGTTCGACAGCGTCGACGCGGCGACGATCGCGCCGTCGGTGATCCGCACGCCGTGATGCAGCTCGTACTTCTCCTTCAGCCCGCGCAGGATCGAGATCGTGTCCTCGACGGTCGGTTCGCCGACCATGACCGGCTGGAACCGCCGCTGCAACGCCGGGTCCTTCTCGACGTACTTGCGGTACTCGTCGAGCGTGGTCGCGCCGACGCAGTGCAGTTCGCCCCGTGCCAGCGCGGGCTTGAGCAGATTGCCCGCATCCATCGCGCCCTCGGATTTGCCCGCGCCGATCAGCTGGTGCATCTCGTCGATGAACAGGATGATGTCGCCCTCGGCGGCCTTCACCTCGTCGAGCACGCCCTTCAGCCGCTCCTCGAACTCGCCGCGATATTTGGCGCCCGCGATCAGCGAGCCGAGGTCGAGCGACATCAGCCGGCGATCCTTCAGCGTATCGGGCACGTCGCCATTGGCGATGCGCAGCGCGAGGCCCTCGGCGATCGCGGTCTTGCCGACGCCGGGTTCGCCGATCAGCGCGGGGTTGTTCTTGGTCCGGCGCGCGAGGATCTGGATGGTGCGGCGGATTTCCTCGTCGCGGCCGATCACCGGGTCGAGCTTTCCGTCGCGTGCCGCCTGGGTCAGGTCGCGGGCGAATTTCTTCAGCGCATCATAGCGATCCTCGGCGCCCGCGGTGTCGGCGGAGCGGCCTTGGCGGACGCTGTTGATCGCGGTGTTGAGCCCCTCGGGCGTCACAGCGCCGGCCTTCAAGGCCTTGCCCGCCGCGGTGTTGAGCGACAGCGCGAGCGCGACCAGCAGCCGCTCGACGGTGACGAAGCTGTCGCCTGCCTTGCTCGCGATCTGCTCGGCCTGATCGAGTACGCGCACCGCATCGTTGTCGATCCCCGGCGTGGTCTGCGCGCCCGAGCCCGACACGACTGGAATCTTCGCCAGCGCGAGATCGGTCTCCGAGGTGGCGCGCTTGGCGTCGCCACCGGCTGCGGCGATCAGCCCTGCGGCCATGCCCTGCTCGTCTTCCAGCAGTGCCTTCAACAGATGCTCGGGCGCGATCCGCTGATGGTTCATGCGGATCGCGACGGTCTGCGCGGATTGCAGAAAGCCCTTCGCGCGGTCGGTGAATTTGTCGATGTTCATGACGAATTCCTGTGGGATTTGGTTCGGTGTTGGCCGAAAGATGGTGTTGTATTTGGGCAACACAAGAGGCAGGCGCAGGTCGGATGCTAAGCCGCGCAGGGCCACGCTGGAATAGCGTTTATTGTCGGTATCTAAGCCCCGCCGTCATCGCTATGTTCAGGTTCGCATGCTATATGTCACGCGTGACAACAGCCATTCCCCATAGCTACGCCATCGGCATCGAGCCGGCCGACATCGACTTCATGGGTCACGTCAACAACGCGAACTATCTGAAGTGGGTGCAGGCGGCAGTGATCGATCATTGGCAGCGCCTCGCGCCCGCCGACGCGGTCGCCGGGCACCTGTGGGTCGCGCTGAAGCACGAGATTACGTACCGGAAGCCGGCGTTCCTGAACGACGACGTTATCGCGACTGTGCTGCTGGAGAAGGTTCAGGGGGCGCGCGCGTTCTACGAAACGATCATCAAGCGTGGCGAGGACGTGCTGGCCGAGGTGAAGTCGAGTTGGTGCTGCCTGGACGCGGAGACGTTGCGGCCGTCGCGGCTGGCGAACAGCGTGGTCGAGCATTTCTTCCCGAAGGACCCGGCGGCAGCCTGATTGCGGCCACCGCCCCGGCGGACTTACCACCCCGGCGAAGGCCGGGGCCCAATTGGAACGTCGGAAGTAACGGCTCGCAGTCCTTCGTCATCGCTGTCCCCAATTGGGCCCCGGCCTTCGCCGGGGTGGTACAGCAGGCAGTAGTCTTCTCTAAACCACCTCGTACGGCACCGCCCCACGCCTATCCGGATCCACCCGGATCCCACTCGCCGCCGGTGGAAACGCCCGCTGGTCGCAGTCCGTCCGCAAACAGACGCGACACGAAGACCCGATCGGCGTCGCGATCCCGCCCGTCCCGAGCGCGTCCGCATAAATGAACTCCGACGCGTTCGCCTCCTCGCACCCCAGCGCCACCGCATAGCGTCGCGCCGGTCGCGTGTACGTCTCGGACGGCTTCACCAGACCCTTCGCCATCGAGACGTAGCGGATGCCGTCGGTCGTCTCGATCAGCTGCGTCAGGATGCGATCGGGGATCGCCACCGCCTCGTGGACGATCCACAACGGACACGCCCCCCCGAACCGAGCGAACTGCAACCGCGTGGCGGAGTGCCGCTTCGTAATGTTCCCCGCCATGTCGACGCGGCAGAAGAAGAACGGGATGCCGAGCGCCCCGGGCCGCTGCAACGTGGACAGCCGGTGGCAGGTCTGCTCGAAGCTCGTCCCGAAGATCCGCCGCAACCGGTCGATATCGTGGCGGACACTCCGCGCCTCCGTCCGGAAGCGGGTATAGGGCATGACGATCGCCCCCGCCGCGTAGTTGGTCAGCCCCGCGGTCAGCAGCGCGCGCGCCGTTTCGGACGCCATTTCCGACGCCGCAACGATCCCGCCGATCACATCGCCGAACTCGTGCCGCGCGACCTGATGCGCGAGCGAGAACAGCGTCGTCTCGCCCGGTTGCGATCCGTCGAGCCGCAATGTCGCGCCGTCATAGTCGCGCAACGGTGCGGCGAGCGCGCCCGAGATCGCGACGGACACGCCGCGTGCCGCCAGCCGAGCCTCCAGCGCGGCAATTCGGTCCGCGCCCAAAGTCTCGCCAATCTCCTCCGCCCGCCGGTCGAGCGCATCGACATAATTGCCCGCCGCGTGAAACCAGTCGCGCACGTCCTCCCACGGCAGCAACCCCGGCGCCCCAGACCCCGCCACCAACCGGTCGTCCAGCGCCCGCAACTGCTCCTGCGCGCGTCGGTATGCGTCGTGCATCGCGACCAACCGCTGCGCCAGCAACGGCTGATGCTTCACCGCGCGCCGTACCGCGGTCTCGTCGAGCGCGGGCGCCTCGACGCTCGTATCCGACACCGCCTCCAGCGTCGCGATCAGCAACGCCGTATCGTCGGCCGCGTCGATGCTCCCCCAGTCCGCCGGAAACTCGCGCGCGAGCGTAATCAGCACGCCCTCAGTCACCGGCCGATCGCCATTCTCGATCTGCGAAAGGTAACTCACCGACAGCCCGATCCGCACCGCCATCGCCGCCTGACTGATGCCCAGGGCGCGGCGCAGGTCGCGCAGGCGGTGTCCGACGAAAAGGCGACGTGCGGGAAGGGTCATGCCTCCACCTAGTTTGCAAACATGCTCCGTACAACTTTGCAACATTGCATTTGCGCGAAGCCTCCCGCTCTGTGAAGGCCAGCAACAGGACGGAGAGACGATGTCATCGACGATCGAAGAGCTTGAACGCCGCCGCGAAGCCGCCAGAGTCGGCGGGGGCCTCAAGCGGATCGCAGCGCAGCACGCCAAGGGTAAGCTCACCGCGAGGGAGCGCCTTGACGTGCTGCTGGACGAGGGATCGTTCGAGGAGCTCGACATGTACGTCGAGCATAACTGCGTCGATTTCGGCATGCAGGACCAGGTGATCCCCGGCGACGGCGTGGTCACCGGCTCGGGCACGATCAACGGCCGCCTCGTCTTCGTCTTCAGCCAGGACTTCACCGTGTTCGGCGGCTCCTTGAGCGAACGTCACGCGCAGAAGATCTGCAAGGTGATGGACAGCGCGATGAAGGTCGGCGCACCGATCATCGGCCTCAACGACAGCGGCGGCGCACGCATCCAGGAGGGCGTCGCCTCGCTCGGCGGCTATGCCGAAGTGTTCCAGCGCAACGCGCTCGCGTCGGGCGTCGTACCGCAGCTTTCGCTCATCATGGGTCCGTGTGCGGGCGGTGCGGTCTACTCCCCCGCGATGACCGACTTCATCTTCATGGTGAAGGATTCGAGCTACATGTTCGTCACCGGCCCCGACGTGGTCAAGACCGTGACCAACGAGGTCGTGACGCAGGAGGCGCTCGGCGGCGCGGTGACGCACACCACCAAGACCTCGGTCGCCGACAACGCGTTCGAGAACGACATCGAAGCGTTGCTTGCGGCGCGCGATTTCTTCGACTTCCTGCCCGCGTCGAACCGCGACGGCGTGCCCGAGCGCCCGACCGCGGACAAATGGGACCGGATCGAGGAGAGCCTCGACACGCTGATCCCGGCATCGGCGAACCAGCCCTACGACATGCACGAGCTGATCCGGAAGACCGTCGACGAAGGCGATTTCTTCGAGACCCAGCCAGCGCATGCGGCCAACATCATCACCGGCTTCGGCCGGATCGAAGGCCGTACGGTCGGCTTCGTCGCGAACCAGCCGATGGTGCTCGCAGGCGTGCTCGATATCAATTCGTCGAAGAAGGCGGCGCGGTTCGTGCGCTTCTGCGACGCGTTCGAGATCCCGATCGTGACCTTCGTCGACGTCCCCGGCTTCCTGCCCGGCACCGCCCAAGAGCATAACGGCATCATCAAGCACGGCGCGAAACTCCTGTTCGCCTATGCCGAGGCGACCGTGCCGAAAATTACCGTCATCACGCGGAAAGCCTATGGCGGCGCGTACGACGTGATGGCCTCGAAGCACCTGCGCGGCGACCTCAACTATGCGTGGCCGACCGCCGAGATCGCGGTGATGGGGGCGAAAGGCGCGGTCGAGATCATCTTCCGCGGCAAGACGCCGGAAGAGATCGCTGAACGCACTGCGGAATACGAGGCGCGGTTCGCCAACCCATTCGTGGCCGCGTCGAAGGGCTTCATCGACGAAGTGATCCAGCCCCACTCGACCCGCCGCCGCATCGCGCTCGGCCTACGGAAACTCCGCGGCAAGGCGCTGGAGAATCCGTGGAAGAAGCATGACAACATCCCGTTGTGAGTCATGCTTGTTCGGTCCTGATAAGCACATTAGCATGTCATGCGAAGGAGTCGTGACATGCAGACCGAACGCGTGACGTTTCTGACCACCCCCGATCACAAGGCCGCGCTCGATGCCTATGCCGCGAATAGTGGCATGTCGGTCGGCCGGGTCGTGCGCGAAGCGACGACGCGGTACATCACCGAACCCGCGTCGCACGGCGAGGAGGCCGCGTTGGTATTGCTCGCGCCGGAGATCGAAGCTGCGGTCGACGACATGAAGGCGTCGATCCGATCGATGCGCGAGAATATCGCGCGCACCTGCGCTGTGGTGGATGCCGTGCTCGCGGGCGAAAAGGCATGAGCGCTGGTGAAAAGGCGTTCGGCGTTTTCAAGACGATCCTGACCCTGAAAGATCAGCTTGATGGCCTCGATCGGGACGTAGCTCAGCTTGGCGGGCGGCTCGCAGGCCTTGCCGGGGCGCATGGCGACTTGCGCGATCGGGTGTCTCGCCTCGAGGGGATGATCGAGGGCGCGGCAATGGCCGCTGGTCGGCAGCAGCGGAGGATCGAGGAATGATCGCGTTTCTTCTGCTCCAGGCGGCCGTTGTGTCGGCGTCGGCCGCAGTCCTAGCCCCGGCCTGGAAACTTGCCGATCGTACCAATTCGGCAGGTGTGCGCAGCATCTCCGCGTCGGTTACGGGCAATGACGGCCTCTCGCGGTTCGTCGTGAAGTGTGACGTCGGCTCGGAGCCGATCGTGTCGATCCAGTTCATCCAGCCGCAACCGCTCGGATCGGGCGCGGACAAGCCCGTCGCAGTGCGCTTCGATGGCGGGCCGGCGTTCACCTACAACTGGCAGTTTCCGGGAACGGGGACCTACGTCACCGATCCTGAAGCGATCACCAGGCTGACGACGTTTCTCGTGAAGTCGAAGACGGTACGGGTCGAGACGACCAACGGCGCGAACTTTGCGGTGCAGGCGAATTTCGTCGCGCCGACCGGCGACGCGATGATCCGGCAGGTGCTCGGTGTGTGCGGCTACACGCTGGGTGTCGTTCCCCCGCCGCCGCCAGCGCCGAAGGACGCCCAATGACCCTAGGCCGCCTCAACCATGTCGGGGTCGCGACGCCGTCGATCGCGAAGTCGGTCGAGACGTACCGCCTGCTGCTCGGCGCCACCGCGATCGGCGAGCCGTTCGACCTGCCCGCGCAAGGCGTGAAGGTGTGCTTCATCGATGCGCCGAACACGCAGATTGAGCTGATCGAGCCGTATGACGAGAGTTCGCCGATCGCGGGGTTTCTGCGGAAAAACCCGGCGGGAGGGCAGCATCACGTCTGTTTCGAAGTGGCCGACATTCACGCCGCCGTCGCTGACCTGAAGGCGAAGGGCGCGACCGTATTGGGCGAACCCCGGATCGGTGCGCATGGCACGCCGATCGTGTTCGTGCACCCGAAGGACTTCGGCGGCATGCTGGTCGAGTTGATGGAGACGCCGGGCGATACCGGCGCGCACTAGGAGAAATCTGATGGCCGCATACGAGCATATCCTGAGCGAACGGCGCGGCGACGTGCTGGTGCTGACGCTCAACCGGCCCGACCGGCTGAACGCCGCCCCGCCGGCGATGTTCGAGGAGTTGAAGGCGGCGCTGGGTGATCTGGACGGGGCCCGCGCAGTGCTGATTGCCGGCACCGGGCGGGCATTCTGTTCTGGAGCGGATGTTGGCGGCGGGGCGCTCGGATCGGACAATCCGGGCGAGGCGACGTTTGCGGCGCTGACTGGCAGCTATAACCCGACGATGGCGGCGATCGCCGACCTGTCGGTGCCGGTGGTGAGCGCGGTGCGCGGGCCGGCGGCTGGGATTGGCTGCAGCCTCGCGCTCGCCGCCGATTTCTGTGTGGCGAGCGAGAGCGCGTATTTTCTTCAGGCGTTCGTGAATATCGGACTGGTGCCGGATGGCGGCGCGTCGTGGATGCTGCCGCGGCTGATCGGACGCGCGCGCGCGACGGAGATGATGATGCTTGGCGAGCGGGTGCCGGCGGCCAAGGCGCTCGACTGGGGGATGGTGCATAAGGTCGTATCGGCCGATGCGCTCGACGCCGAGGCGTTCGCGCTGGCCGAGCGACTGGCGGCGATGCCGACGGTAGCGCTCGGGTTGATGCGGCGGGCGATTACCGCCGCGTACGAGACGGACTACGCGACCGCGATGCAGGCCGAGGCGGCGAACCAGCGCGACGCGCGGGGCTCGGCGGACTCGATGGAGGGCGGTCGTGCCTTCCTGGAGAAGCGCAAGCCGGTGTTCACCGGGAAATGAACCGCTTTCCTTCTCGTTCCCCGGCGAAGGCCGGGGCCCAGGCTCGATGCGCAGCATCGAACGCGCTCCCGCGCGCGGCTAATTTGAGGGGCTGGGCCCCGGCCTTCGCCGGGGAACTAGGTGCTAGGTAATGACTGACAAACCGAACCCAAACCTCGCCGACTGGCAGGCCCTCGCCGTCAAGGAAGTCAAGGGCGCGGACCTAACCTGGCCGACCCCCGAAGGCATAGACGTCAAGCCGCTCTACACCGCGGACGACGTCACCGCAGACCCCGGTCTCCCCGGTTTCGCGCCCTTCACCCGCGGCGTCCGCGCGTCGATGTACGCCGGCCGCCCGTGGACGATCCGCCAGTACGCCGGCTTCTCCACCGCCGAAGCCTCCAACGCCTTCTACCGCCGCAACCTCGGCGCCGGCCAAAAGGGCCTGTCGGTAGCGTTCGACCTCGCCACCCACCGCGGCTACGACAGCGACCACCCCCGCGTCACCGGCGACGTCGGCAAGGCGGGCGTCGCGATCGACTCGGTCGAGGACATGAAGATCCTCTTCGACGGCATCCCGCTCGACAAGATGTCGGTCAGCATGACGATGAACGGCGCGGTGATCCCGATCCTCGCCTTCTTCATCGTCGCGGGCGAGGAGCAGGGCGTCGACCGGAAACTGCTCGACGGGACCATCCAGAACGACATCCTCAAGGAGTTCATGGTCCGCAACACCTATATCTACCCGCCCGAGCCGAGCATGCGGATCATCTCGGATATCTTCGGCTACACGAGCCGCGAGATGCCCAAGTTCAACAGCATCTCGATCAGTGGCTATCACATGCAGGAGGCCGGAGCGACGCAGCTCCACGAACTCGCCTTCACGATCGCCGACGGCATGGAATATGTGAAGTACGGTGTCGCGTCGGGGCTCGACATCGACAAGTTCGCCGGGCGGCTGTCGTTCTTCTTCGCGATCGGCATGAACTTCTTCATGGAGATCGCCAAGCTCCGCGCCGCCCGCGTGCTCTGGCACCGCGCGATGACGCAATTGGGCGCGCAGGACGAGCGCTCGAAGATGTTGCGGACGCATTGCCAGACGAGCGGAGTCTCGCTCACCGAGCAGGATCCGTACAACAACGTCATGCGCACGACGATCGAGGCGATGGCGGCGATGCTGGGGGGCACGCAGTCGCTCCACACCAACGCGCTCGACGAGGCGATCGCGCTGCCGACCGACTTCTCCGCACGGATCGCGCGCAACACGCAGATCGTGATCCAGGAAGAAACGGGGATGACCAAGGTCGTCGATCCGCTCGGCGGCAGCTATTATATCGAGAGCCTGACGCAGAGCCTCGTCGACGGCGCGTGGGCGCTGATCGAGCGGATCCAGTCCGAGGGCGGCATGGCGAAAGCGGTCGCGGCAGGCTGGCCCAAGGCGATGATCGAGGAAGCCGCCGCGGGCCGCCAAGCGCGCGTCGATCGCGGCGAGGACGTCATCGTCGGGGTGAACAAGTACAAGCTTGCCGAACAGGACGCGATCGAGATCCTCGACGTGGATAACGTTGCTGTCCGCGCGGGTCAGATCGAACGCATCAACCGCGTAAAGGCGACGCGCGACGAAGCCGCGTGCCAAGCCGCCCTGGATGCCCTCCGCGAAGGCGCGCGCATTCCTCCCCGGAACGGGGAGGGGGACCAGCCAACGGCTGGTGGAGGGGGCGCTCCACAAGCGGACCCTCTTGAGGAAGCCCCCCTCCGTCAGCCTGCGGCCGCCACCTCCCCGGACCGGGGAGGATTTGAGAACAACCTTCTCGCCCTTGCCGTCGAATGCGCCCGCGCCCGCGCCACGCTCGGCGAGATATCCTCCGCGATGGAGGACGTGTTCGGCCGCTACGGCACGCAGCCCACCCCCGTCTCGGGCATCTACGGCGGCGCGTACGAGGCCGATGCGCGCTGGACCCGTCTCACCGACGGCGTCGAAGCCACCGAACGCCGCCTAGGCCGCAAACCCCGCATGCTCGTCGCCAAGATGGGCCAGGACGGACACGACCGCGGCGCCAACCTCGTCTCGTCGATGTTCGGCGACCTGGGGTTCGAGATCGTCCCCGGCCCGCTCTTCCAGACCCCCGCCGAAGCCGCCGCACTCGCGCTCGCCAAGGACGTCGACATCGTCGGCGCCTCGAGCCTCGCCGCCGGTCACAAGACGCTGATCCCCGAGCTGATCGGCCATCTCCGCGAGGCGGGCCGCGCGGATATCAAGGTGATCGCGGGTGGCGTTATCCCCGCACAGGACTATCAGGCGCTGCGCGATGCCGGGGTCCAGGCGATATTCGGCCCCGGCACCAACCTGATCCAGGCCGCCGAGGACGTGTTGAAGCTCCTCGGCCACAACATGGCCCCGCAAGAGGAAGCCGCCGAATGACCGATACTCTTCTCCGTCCCTTCGCACATGCAGTGGCTCCGAGCCTGGTGCGCGATGCTCCCGTTTCCCGCACCGACTGGACCCGCCCCGAAATCGCGGCCCTCTTCGACCTCCCGTTCGACGAACTCATGTACCGCGCGCAGACCGTCCACCGCGCGCATCACGCGATCGGCGAAGTGCAGCTCTGCACGCTGTTGTCGATCAAGACCGGCGGCTGCCCCGAGGATTGCGGCTATTGCTCGCAGTCCGCCTCGTCCGACTCCGGCCTCAAGGCGGAAAAGCTGATGGACGTCGACGCCGTCCTCGCCGACGCAGCCCAAGCCAAGGCCGCCGGATCGCAGCGCTTCTGCATGGGCGCCGCCTGGCGCAACCCGAAGCCGCGCGACATGCCGAAGGTCGTGGCGATGGTCGAGGGCGTCCGCGCGATGGGGCTCGAGACCTGCATGACGCTCGGCATGCTCGACGCGGAGCAGGCGAAGCAGCTCGCCGACGCCGGCCTCGATTACTACAACCACAACATCGACACTTCGCCGGAGAATTACGGCAACGTCATTACCACGCGCACCTTCGGCGACCGGCTGGAAACGCTGGCGAACGTCCGCGATGCAGGGATCTCGGTCTGCTGCGGCGGGATCGTCGGGATGGGCGAGACGC
Organism: Sphingomonas sp. 4RDLI-65; assembly: GCF_049472435.1. Lineage (NCBI taxonomy): Bacteria > Pseudomonadati > Pseudomonadota > Alphaproteobacteria > Sphingomonadales > Sphingomonadaceae > Sphingomonas > Sphingomonas sp. 4RDLI-65. The sequence goes on from NZ_JBCEBT010000005.1 coordinate 85,528, forward strand.
GCAGCGACCGCGTCGGCTTCGTCCACGCGCTCGCCACGCTGCCGCGCCACCCCGAGAGCGTCCCCGTCAACGCGCTGGTGCCGGTCAAGGGCACGCCGCTCGGCGACATGCTCGCGGGCACGCCGATGGCGCAGATCGACGATATCGAGTTCGTCCGGACGGTGGCGGTCGCACGCATCACGATGCCGCTCAGCATGGTGCGCCTGTCGGCGGGGCGCGAGAGCATGTCCGAGGCGACTCAGGCGCTCTGCTTCATGGCGGGCGCGAACTCGATCTTCACCGGCGACAAGCTGCTGACCACCGGCAACGCCGGCGACAGCGCGGATGCGACGCTGCTGGCGAAGCTGGGGATGAAGCCGATGGTCGGCCCCGAACCGATGCGGGCGGGCTGAAACTTAGCTCCCCTCCCGTGAACGGGAGGGGTTGGGGGTGGGCTCGCGCTCACCGCAGACGATACCGATGCAGGAGGCCGGGCGCCCACCCCCGCCCCCTCCCGCATACGGGAGGGGAGTAGATAGTTTGTTCAAGAAAATCCTGGTCGCTAATCGCGGCGAGATCGCCTGCCGTGTCATGCGGACCGCCAAGGCGATGGGCATCAAGACTGTCGCGGTCTATTCCGACGCCGACGCGCGCGCGCCGCATGTGCTGATGGCCGACGAGTCCGTCCGGCTCGGGCCGGCACCCGCCGCGGAGAGCTATCTCAAGGCCGAGTTGATCCTGCTCGCGGCCAAGGAAACCGGCGCGGACTGCATCCATCCGGGCTACGGCTTCCTCTCCGAACGCGAGAGTTTCGCGCTGGCCTGCGCCGAGGCCGGGATCGCGTTCGTTGGCCCGCCCCCCAACGCGATCGCCGCGATGGGCGACAAGATCGAATCGAAGAAGCTGGCGAAGGCCGCGGGTGTCAACGTCGTGCCGGGCTACCTCGGCGAGATCGACAGCACCGATCACGCGGTCGAGATCGCCGGCGGGATCGGCTATCCGGTGATGATGAAGGCGTCGGCCGGCGGTGGCGGCAAGGGCATGCGGCTGGCGTACAGCGAGCAGGACGTCCGCGAAGGCTTCGAGGCAACCAAGCGCGAGGGGCTCGCCAGCTTCGGCGACGACCGCGTGTTCATCGAGAAGTTCATCGAATCGCCGCGCCATATCGAGATCCAGCTGATCGGCGACCAGCATGGCAACATCGTCTACCTCAACGAACGCGAATGCTCGATCCAGCGGCGTCACCAGAAGGTCGTCGAGGAAGCGCCGTCGCCTTTCGTGACGCCCAAGATGCGCAAGGCGATGGGCGAGCAGGCGGTCGCGCTGGCGCAGGCGGTCGGCTATTATTCGGCGGGCACGGTCGAGCTGATCGTCTCGGGCGCGGACACGACGGGGGAGGGGTTCTACTTCCTCGAGATGAACACCCGGCTCCAGGTCGAGCATCCGGTGACCGAGGAGATCACCGGGCTGGATCTGGTCGAGCTGATGATCCGCGTCGCTGCCGGCGAGCCGCTCGGGTTCGGGCAGGACGAGGTGAAGCTGAACGGCTGGTCGATCGAGAACCGCGTCTACGCCGAGGACCCGTATCGCGGGTTCCTGCCGAGCATCGGGCGGCTGGTGCGGTATAATCCGCCCGAAACTTCCCCCCTCCCGCAAGCGGGAGGGGCCGGGGGTGGGCACGCGCTTTCCTCCACCGCAACGACAACATTCGAGGACGACGCGAGCCCACCCCCCAACCCCCTCCCGCAAGCGGGCGGGGGGGAAACGAGGGTCCGCGTCGACGATGGCGTGCGCGAGGGCGGCGAGGTCAGCATGTTCTACGACCCGATGATCGCCAAGCTCATCACCTGGGCCCCAACGCGAGACGGCGCGATCGCCGCACAGATCGCCGCGCTCGACGCGTTCGAACTCGACGGCCCCGGCAACAACATCGATTTCCTCTCGGCGATCATGCAGCATCCGCGCTTCCAAGCGGGGGAGCTGACGACCGGTTTCATCGCCGAGGAATATCCCGAGGGCTTCCACGGCGCCCCCGCTGACGCGTCGCTGTTGAAGACGCTCGCCGCAGTCGCTGCCTTCGCCGCCACCGCCGAGGCCGACCGCGCCCGCCGCATCGACGGCCAACTCGGCAGGCGCCTGCGTCCGCCCGCCGACTGGTCGGTGACGATCGACACGATCGACCACGCGGTGACGGTCTCGACCGAAGGCATCGCAGTCGACGGCGAAGACCTCGACCTCGCGCTCGAATACACGCCGGGCGACCGGATGGTCGTCGCGGACGGTTACGGTGTCGATGGCGACGAGCACCTCACGATCCGCATCGCCAAGGCCCGCTCCGGCTTCAAGCTCACGACCCGCGGCGCAAGCCACGTCGCCCGCGTGCTCCCCGCCCGCGTCGCGCCCTACGCTGCGCACATGCTCGAGAAGGTCGCGCCCGATCTGTCGAAGTTCCTGATCTGCCCGATGCCCGGGCTGCTGGTACGGCTCGACGTCGCGGCCGGTGACAAGGTCGAGGCGGGGCAGCCGCTCGCCGTCGTCGAGGCGATGAAGATGGAGAACATCCTCCGCGCCGAGAAGACGGGCACGGTGAAGTCGGTGGCGGCGAAGACGGGGGATAGCCTTGCGGTGGATCAGGTGATCCTCGAACTCGACTAAGCGACGCGCCGTCCAGTTCTGCTCCAACCAACGCTCATCCCGCCCCGTCATGCCGGACTTGTTCCGGCATCCACCGTTCCCCACATCCGAGAGAACTGAGTTTGCGGAACGGTGGGTCCCGGTCTCCGCCGGGGTGACGGAGAAGGGGACCGCCGGGTCTGCGTGATCACGTCCCATCACAACCACCCCGGCGAAGGCCGGGGCCCAATTGGAAAGGTCGTCGTAACGGAGCGCTGACCTCGATCATTATCGGCCCCCAATTGGGCCCCGGCCTCCGCCGGGGTGGTTTGTAGGGGTGGAACGGCAGGCATCCCAATCCCGCGTTCCGCCGCCCCCTCCCGTTTCCAGCCCTATCGCTGTACAGCACCCCGGATGACCCTCCTCCGCTATCTCGTCGCGCTCCTCCTCGCGGTCACCGCCGTCACCGCGCTTCCCGCGATCGCGCAGGACGAGCCCAAGGTCGCGACCGTCGCCGCCAGCCTGACGCAAGCCTCGGCCGAGCTCCAGGCGATCGACGACGCCACCCCCGCGGCGCGCGACGACAAGGCGCGGCAGGCGTTGCGGGATCGCGCGCAGGTCGTGCAGACCACCGCGGCCGACGCGGTCCGCACGCTCACCCCCGAGATGGCGCTCGTCCAGGCGCGCGTCACCGAACTCGGCGCCGCCACTCCCGGCGTGGTCGAAGCGCCCGAGATTCGCCAGCAACGCAAACTCCTCGCGCAGAGCCAGTCGGCGATCGACTCCGCGATCAAGCGCGCGCGCCTGATCGGGATCGAGGCCAAGCAGCAGATCGACGATATCGGTGCGGCCGAGGCGGAGGAACTCGGCCAGCAATTGTCCGAAAATACCGGTTCGCCGCTGTCCCCGACGCTGTGGGCTGCGATCGTCGATCACCTGCCGCGCGACACCGCGCGACTGACGCGGTTCGCCAATGTCGAGGTGCGTCAGTTCGGCACGCGGTTCGATACCCGCGCGGGTACCGGCCTGCTCGTCGGGATGCTCGCCGCGCTGGTGCTGATCGTGCCGCTGCGGCGCTGGCTGCACGGCGTCGGTCGACGCTATGCCGCCAACCATACGCCGGGCGGCCGTCTGCGGCGTTCGGCCTATGCGTTGTGGCTAGTCGTGATCGGGACCGCGCTGCCGGGGTTTGCGGCGTGGGCGATCGTCGCGTCGCTGCGCTGGGGCGGACTTGTCTCGCCCGCCTGGAGTCGGTTCGGCGCGATCTTCGTCGGGATCTCGTGGTTCTGCGCGTTCGTGTCGTCGCTCGGCGGCGCGCTGTTGCTGCGGACCCAACCGACCTGGCGGTTGCTGCCGATCGGCGACGCCGCCGCGCAGGCGCTCCGGCCGTATAGCTGGATGGCGGCGGCGCTGATCTTCTTCGGGCAGTTGCTGATCGCGACCAATCTGCTGATCGGTGTCAGCGCGCCCGCGTCGAGTGCGGCCAACGCGGTCGTCGCGCTGCTCCACATCGTCCTGCTCGGCGCTATCCTGGTGACGCTCGGCCGGTTGCGCGCCGCCGCGCTGCCCGATCCGTCGAAGCCTGCGCGCAACACGCTGCTCGCGATCGTCGCGACGCTCGTCTGGCTGGTGCTGATCGTCGCGCTCGGCGCCGGGCTGATCGGCTATGTGAACTTGGCGCTGAAGGTCGCGACGTGGCTGGTCTGGGGCGCGATCGTCGGCGCGAGCCTGTACCTGATGATGACCTTCACCGACGATGCGTGCCGGACGTTGCTGTCGAGCGGCAACCGGCTCGGGCGGTCGGCGAACAGCGGGTTCGGCGTCGACAACAAGACCGTCGACCAGATCGGCGTGCTGCTGTCGGCGGTGCTGCGGCTGTTGCTGATCATGCTCGCGGTCGGCGCGGTGATGGCGCCGTTCGGGGCAGGGGTGGGCTCGGTGTTCGAGCTGTTCGGCACGGTCGCGAGCGGCATCACGATCGGCCAGGTCACGATCTCGCCGGGGGCGGTGCTGCGCTCGATCGCGGTGCTGTTCGTCGCGCTGGCGATCATGCGCGGGCTGCAGCACTGGCTGGTGAACAGCTATCTGCCGACCACCGCGATGGATGCCGGCGCGCAGAATTCGGTGACGATGGTCGCGCGCTATGCCGGCATCATCGCCGCGGTGCTGTGGTCGCTCGGCGCGCTCGGCATCGGCATGGAGAAGCTCGCCGTGGTGCTCGGCGCGCTGTCGGTCGGGATCGGCTTCGGCCTCCAGGCGATCACGCAGAACTTCGTTTCAGGCCTGATCCTGCTCGCCGAGCGCCCGGTGAAGATCGGCGATCTCGTCCGGATCGGCAACATGGAGGGCGACGTGAAGCGCATCAACGTCCGCTCGACCGAGATCCAGGTCGCGGACCGCTCGACGCTGATCGTGCCGAATTCCGAACTGATCACCAAGACGATCCAGAACATGACGCTCGCAGCCCCGATCGGCCGGATCCAGCTGCAATTCTCGGTGCCGCTCGAAGAGGATCTCGACGCGGTGCGGACGATGCTGTTCGCGGCGTTCGCCGAGAAGCACGAGGTGCTCGACGATCCCGAATCCAAGGTGTTCATCGATTCGATCGACGCCGGCCGCGCGAAGTTCAACTGCTTTGCGTACGTGGCGAGCCCGCGGGACGCCTATCCGATCCGCAGCGAACTGCTGTTCACGCTGCTCCGCCAGTTTCGCGAAGCCGGGATCGAGGTAGGCTCGACCGCGACCAAGATGGAACTGGTCGGCTCGCTGCCGACCCCGCCGGTTGCCGATCAGGACCCCGGTCAGACTCCCGATCAGAATAAGGCATAGGGCAGCGACACGCTGAAGCTCGATCCCGCCGCCATCGTCCCGCGCGGACGGATGCGGACGTTGGTGACGGACTTGGGGGTCGGGGCGGGGTCATAGGTCCAGCTCGTGCCGCCGTTCGCCGAGAAATCGACGTCGTCGGTGGTGCTGGCCGGCGCGGTGTAGGTCACCGCGAGCGAGGAGGCGGGCGAACCTTCGGCGGTCATGACGTACGCCGTGGACGCGGTCCCGTCGCCGTCGAGCGCCACTGCCCCTCGCGCAGGCGTCGGCAATACCACGGCGAGGGAATTGGCGTCGACCGCGACGATATCGGTGTTGGTCAGCGTGATCGTCGTCCGCTGCTTGCTGCCCGGAATTGCGCGCGGGTTGCTGGTCGCGGACAGCGGGTCCCAGGTCGTCCGGGTGACGATGGTGACGCCGACCGGCTTTGCGGCGACGATCATCGTCACCGAGACGGTCGCGACGGGAATCGTCGTCGGGTTCCGGTCGAGCGTCCCGATGCAGAGCCCCAGCGCACCGAGCAGGTCGCAGAATCGCCATTCCCACGCGATCCTGAAGCTGCCGGTATAGGTGCCGGGCGCGACCGCGGTCGTCGACGAGGGGCGGACATGGACCTGGACGTTGCGCGCGGTGCCACCCAGCAACCCGAGCAGGTTGATGAGTCCGCCGTTCATGTAGACGAACGGCGTGCCGGCGGTGAACGGATAGGTGCCGGCCGCGTCCGCAGCGACGACGTATTTCGCGGTGACGGTATCGGCGACGTTGGTCGAGGTCAGCTTGAACCCGTCCGGGCTGGTCACCGTCGCGCGCAGGAAATTGCCGCTGAGCAGCGAGATCACCGTATCGGGGCAGTCGAAGCCACCGGGCACGTCGACATAGGGCGGCGCATTGTTGACCAGCGCAGGCGGGGAATAGCTGCCGAGCGCGGTCGGCCCGGTATTGGTCACCGTGCAGGCCGCCCACGCCGCCGACGGCAGTGCCGCGACGGTGAGCCCTGCAGCGATGGCCAGTTTCACGAATCCGGTCGTCAACGCTTCGCCCCTTTGCGCCTGTCACGTCGCCGCCGGGCTAGGCCGCGATTCGTTAATGCGCCTTCAAAGACCTGAAACGGGTGTTTTCCGCACGTGGCGTCCACCAGATCGACGATAATCGCGCGGTCCGGCGGGAGCCCTGCAATACCGGCCGAACCGGCATAATCCTGCGACAATTGCCCGCTAGGCGGTGGCTTCGATCATCGGGGTGGAATGGGTATGCGTAAATTGGGGCTGGTTCTGGCGGCGAGCATGCCCGCGATGGCGATCGCCCAGCAAGCGTCCGCGATGGCGGTGGCTCAACAAGCGCCCTCGACGACCGCCACCGCTGCGGCACAAACCGCAGAGCAGGACGAAGCCGCGGATGCCGAGGAGATCGTCGTCACCGGATCGCGCAAGCTGCCGGGGTCGGTGGTCGGCGACATCCCGCCCGACCAGACCCTGGGCCAATCCGAGATACGGTCGTATGGTGTCAGCTCGATCTCCGACCTGCTGAACGAACTCAGCCCGCAGACCGCCAGTGGTCGCGGCAGCGGGGGCGCGCCGGTCGTGCTGCTCAACGGCCGCCGCATCTCGAGCTTCGCCGAGATCCGCGACATCCCGACCGAGGCGATCCAGCGCGTCGAGATCCTGCCCGAGGAGGTCGCGCTCAAATACGGCTATCGCGCGGACCAGAAGGTCGTAAACTTCGTCCTGCGCCGCCGCTTTCGCGCCGTGACCGCGGAGGCGACCGACAAGATGCCGACCGAGGGCGGCAGCAACACGCCGCAGGGCGAGCTCGACATGCTCACCATCGCGCGCGATCGCCGCGTCAACCTGCACGTCGAATACACCTCGACCTCGGCGTTGACCGAGTCCGAGCGCGACATCACCCCCGCGACCAGCACCGCGGTCGGTGCGAACGGCGCGGTGGTCGACCAGACGCCGTTCCGTACGCTCCAGGCGGCGACCAGCACCTTCACCGCGAACAGCGTGTATGCGCGTGACATCGGCAAGGTCGGCGCGACGATCAACGGGCGCATCGAATCGACCGACAGCCGCAGCCTCAACGGCCTGCCGGTCGCCGCGTTGACGCTGGCCGACGGCACCACCGTGAACCGCGCCCTCAACGACGACGGCTTCCTCCCGCTCAACCAGCGCGTATCGTCGATCGCCGCGCATCTCGGCACCACGTTCAACGGCGATCTCGGCACGTGGCGCTGGAACGTGACCGGCAATTACGACCGCAGCGACACGCAGACCTTCACCGATACGGGCGTCGATGCGACCGCCTTCAATGCCCGGCTGGCCGCCGGCGACGCGACTGCCAACCCGTTCAGCGCACTGACCGCGCGCGACATCAATGCCGCCGCCGGCAACCGTGCCTATGCCACGCAGAACACCGGCGGGGTCGATGCAGTGGCCAACGGCACGCTCTTCAGCCTGCCCGCCGGCGCGGTCTCGACTACGATCAAGCTCGGTGCGGAAACCGCCGATTTCGAAAGCCGCTCGTACCGCACCTTTAATCTCGTCAGCCGGGAAACGCAGGGCCAGGTCTCGCGCGATACCGTCAACGGCCAGCTCAACGTCGACCTGCCGATCGCCAGCCGGTCTAAGGGCGTGCTGCCGTTCCTCGGCACGCTGTCGGCCAATTTCAACATCGCCGAGGATCACCTGTCGGACTTCGGCACGCTGACGACGCTCGGCTATGGGGCTAACTGGTCGCCGATCGAGGGTGTGCGGGTGATCGCGTCGGCCACCGACACCGACCAGGCACCGACCGCGCAGCAGCTCGGCAACCCGTCGATCACCACGCCCAACGCGCGCATCTTCGACTATGTCACCGGCACCACCGCGACCGTCACGACGATCAGCGGCGGCAATCCGAACCTCGTCGCGGACAACGTCCATGTGAAGAAATTGGGCCTGACGCTGAAGCCTTGGACCAAGAAGGACCTGACGCTCACCGCCAACTACGTCGACAGCCGCACCGACAACCCGATCGCCGCGTTCCCGTCGGCGACGGCGGCGATCGAGGCCGCGTTCCCCGATCGCTTCACGCGCGATGCGGCGGGCACGCTGACCCAGGTAGACACGCGTCCGATCAACTATGCGCGCAGCGAGCGTTCCGAACTGCGCTGGGGGATCAACTTCTCCGCGCCGCTGAAATCGAAGATCCAGAAGGACCTTGAGGCGTTTCGCGCCGGCACCGGGCCCAATCCGTTCGAGGGGCTGCGACCCCCCGGCGGTGTGCGTCCTTCCGACGGTAGCGCGCGTGCAGAAGGCCGGCCGGGCGGGGGTGGTCCCGGCGCTGGCGGCCCCGGCGGTGGGGGAGGGCGTGGTCCCGGAGGCTTTGGCGGTCGCGGTGGACAGGCTGGCGGGCGGCTTCAGTTCGCGCTCTACCACACCTGGCATTTCACCGATCGCGTGCTGGTCACCGAGGGCGGGCCGAGCCTGAACCTGCTCGACAGCGATGCGATCGGCAACAGCGGCGGCCAGCCGCGCCACGAGCTCGAGGCGCAGGCGGGCTACAGCAACAACGGCCTCGGCGCGCGCGTTTCGGCCAGTTACGCGACTGGCACGACCGTCGAGGGCGGCACCGCGGCGGCGCCAACGACGCTCAATTTCGGCGGGCTGGCGACCGCGAACGTGCGCCTGTTCGCCGATCTCGGCCAACGTCTCGAATGGGTGAAGGTGCATCCTTGGCTGCGCGGGATGCGGATCAGCTTCTCGGTCGACAACGTCCTCAACACCCGCCAGCGGGTAACCGATGCGACCGGGGCGACGCCCAACAACTACCAGCCGGACTATCTCAACCCGCTGGGCCGCACTGTGCGATTGAGCATCCGCAAGCTGTTCTTCTAAAACTTGAGACCCTCTCCCCTTCGGGGAGAGGGAGGGGCCCGCGCGCCCTTGCGCGTGGGAGGGTGAGGCGCGTGAGGCTCGGGACGCTCGCGACAACCGCCCCTCACCCTCCCGTCGCCAGTGCTCCTCCTTCCCTCTCCCCGGAGGGGCGAGGGAGGTTAGAGACCGACTTTGCCGGCCAGCCACCGCGCCGCGGCCTCGGGCGTCTGCTTGTCCGCATCCCGGTCCACCCGGTAATTCGCAGCCCGCATCGCCTCGACCGGGATCCGCCCGACCAGCGGCTTCAGCGCGCCCGTGAATTTCGCATCCCCGGCCCGCTTCGGCGCGACCATCAATATCGCATCATACCCAGGAATAGCCCGCCGCGGATCGCTCAGCACCGCCAGCCCATCCGCCGCGATCCGCCCATCCGACGAGAAGGCCGAGATCACATCGACATTCCCGCTCTCCAGCGCGCGGTACATAAAGGTCGGGCTGTACGGCGTGGTCTTGGCGAACCGCAGCGGATAGGCGCGCTTCACCGCCGCCCATTCGGGCCGCTCGAGAAACTCCAGATCGCTGCCGAGCGTCATCGCCGGCGCGGCCTTCACCAGATCGTCGAGGCTGGAGATACCCTTCGCCTTGGCCACATCGCCCTTCATCGCGAACGCATAGGCATTTTCGAACCCGAGTGACCCGATCAGCCCGACATCGTGCTCGCGCTTCGCCCATGCACCGATCGCCGCGACCATCGCGTCGTGCTCGGGCACGTCCGATCGCTTCATTTCGTTCGCCCAGATCGTCCCGGCATAATCGACATACACGTCGATATCGCCGCCCGAGAGCGCGCCGAACACCACCGCCGAGCCCAGCCCATCGCGGTACTCGACGGTATAGCCGGCCCGCTCGAGCCGATCGCCGATCAGCCGCGCGAGGATATATTGCTCGGAGAAGTTCTTCGCGCCGACCACCACCGTCCGGTCGCCGCCGCTCTTAGGCCAGAGCGGCAGCGTCGCGATCACCGTTCCCGCCACCAGCACGACGGCGCAAGCGATCCACAACCACCGCCGCCGCGCGCGGATGCCGTATTCGATCCCGCCGATCAGCGCGTCGACCGCCAGCGCCAGCGCCGCCGCCGATACGCACCCGGCCAGCACCAGCGCCCAGTTCTGCGTCTGCAACCCGGCGAAGATCATGTCGCCCAGACTCGGCTGGCCGACCGTCGTCGACAGCGTTGCCGCGCCGATCGTCCACACCGCAGCGGTACGGATGCCCGCGATCAGCACCGGCGCGACCAACGGTGCCTCGACCAGCCGCAGCTTCTGCGCGGGCGTCATCCCGACCGCATCTGCCGCCTGGATCACCGCCGGGTCGATCCCGTGCAGCCCCGCCACCGCATTGCGGATGATCGGCAGCAACGCATACAGCGTCAGCGCGATCAGCGACGGCAGGAACCCGAGTGCGGGGATGCCGCCGCCGACCAGCGCGGAGAGGCTCAGCAGCAGCGGATAGAACAGCGCCAGCAGCGCGAGGCTCGGGATCGTCTGCACGAGGCTGGCAAACCCAAGCGACACGCGTGCGACATTGGCGTTGCGTGCCGACCAGATCCCCAGTGGCAGGCTGATCGCGATCCCCAGCAGCAGCGCCGACGCCGACAGCAGCACGTGCGCGGCGAGCAGCGGCGGCACGCGACCCAATGCGTCGAGAAACGCGCTCACGAAACCAGCGCCTGAAGGCGTTCGGCCTGCGCGCGCGGCACCTGCACCAGCGCCTGCGCGTCGTCGCCACCCCTGCCCGCGACCAGCTCGGCCGGAGTCGCATCGGCAACGATCCGCCCCGCCTTCATCACGAGCACGCGGTCGGCGAGCAGCAACGCCTCCGCCATGTCGTGCGTCACCAGGATCGTCGTCAGCCCGAGCCGATCGTGCAGTTCCCGAATCCGCGTCCCCAGCGCATCGCGCGTCACCGGATCGAGCGCCCCGAACGCCTCGTCGAGCAGCAGCAGCTTCGCCCCCGGCGCGAGTGCGCGGGCGATGCCGACACGCTGGCGCTGGCCGCCCGACAGCGCGTCCGGCATCCGCCCGGCGATGTCGCGGGGCAGGTCGACGAGGTCGAGCAGTTCGTCGACCTTAGCGTCATCCGCACGTCCGGCAATGCGCAATCCGATCGCGATGTTCTCGGCGATCGTCATGTGCGGGAACAGGCCGATATTCTGGAACACATAGCCGATCCGGCGGCGCAGTTCGGGGGCGGGCTCCGCGGCGACGTCGGCGCCATTGATCGTCACGCGGCCTTCGCTCGGCTCGACCAGCCGGTTGATCATCTTGAGCAGCGTCGACTTGCCTGACCCCGAGGTCCCGACCAGCGCGACGAAAGCGCCGCGGGCAATCTCGATCGAGACCGCGTCGACCGCGATCGTCGACCCGTATGTCTTGGTGACGCGTTCGAAAGCGAGCGCTGGAATTTGGTCTGGCATCTGCGCGCAGGATGCGGGAAACATACCGGAAAATCAAATAGAGAGGCGTGCCATGAGCGAGCAGAGCATATTCATCACCGGCGGCGGATCGGGGATCGGCCGCGCCACCGCGATACTGTTCGCGCGGAAAGGCTGGCGGGTGGGGCTCGCCGACGTCAACGTCGCCGGGCTTACGGAGACCGCCGCGCTTCTCCCCGCCGGCATGGCGACCACCTACCAGATGGACGTGCGCGACCGTGAGGCGTGGGTGACCTGCCTCGACGCGTTCGTCGCGACCACCGGCGGGCGGCTCGACGTGCTGTTCAACAATGCCGGCGTGGGCTCGGGCGGGCCGCTCGCGGAGACCGACTTCGCCGAGATCGACCGGGTGATCGCGATCAACCTGGTCGGCGCGCTCAACGGTGCGCGGATCGGCTATGCGTATCTCAAGCGGACGCCGGGATCGTGCCTGCTCAACACCGCGTCGGCCTCGGCGATCTATGGCTCGTCGGGCCTCGCGCCCTATTCCGCGACCAAATTCGGCGTGCGCGCGATCACCGAGGCGCTCGATGGTGAATGGGCGGCGGACGGCATCAAGGTGCGCTCGATCGTGCCGAGCTTCATCGATACGCCGCTGCTCGATGCGGGGGCGGGCGGCACCAACCACTCGATCCGCGAGACGGTGACGGGGGCAGGGCTGGAGCTGACCGGCGTCGACAAGGTCGCGGAAGCGGCGTGGGCCGCGGTCCACGGCGACAAGGTCCACACCTATGTGGGCAAGACCGCGCACCGCATGGCGTTTGCGGCCAGATGGATGCCGGGCGCGCTGCGCAAGCGGATGCGCCGGGACATGAGGCAGGGGTGACCCTTGCTGATCCTCCCCTGTGAGGGGAGGTGGCAGCCACTTGGCTGACGGAGGGGTAGCGCGCTATCGACAGCGGATCACCCCTCTGTCTGGCTACGCCAGCCACCTCCCCTGCAAGGGGAGGATCGGGCGTTCAGGCGTCGCCGACGATCGCGTCGATCGCTTCGGCCATCTCGATATCGCGCGGGCTCAGGCCGCCGGCATCGTGCGTGGTCAGCAGGATCTCGACCCGGTTCCAGACGTTCTTCCACTCCGGATGATGGTTCGCGCGCTCGGCGATCAGCGCGACCTGGGTCATGAAGCCGAACGCCTCGACGAAATCGGCGAACACGATCGTCCGCGTGATCGCGTCGCGCGCATCGTCGTAATCCCACTCGTCCAGCCCATCGAGCGCCTCGGCCCGCTCGGTCTCGTTCAGCGCTTCGATCATTCGCGTGTCCCTTGCCGCTATCCTCGCGCAACGACTATGGCTGGCGGCATGAGCGAGCAAGCATCATTGCGTGACGAGAGCAGGGGAGAAGCCCCCGACGCCGACACGATCGAGGCGATCTGTCGCGTGACGATCGCCAAGTTGCCGGCGCAGTTCACGGTCCATCTCGGCGACATCGTCTTCGCGGTCGAGGAGTATGCCGACGACGAGACGCTCGCCGCGCTCGGCCTGGAGCATCCGCTCGACCTGTCCGGCCTCTACCACGGGCGTCCGCTCGGCGAGAAATCGTCGATGGAGTCCGGCGCGATGCCCGATCGCATCGTCCTGTACCGCCGCGCGATCCTGGAGGAATGGATCGAGACCGGCGTCCGCCTCGACGACCTCGTCGCGCATGTCACGATCCACGAGATCGGCCATCATTTCGGCCTCGGCGACGACGACATGCACGCGTTGGAAGATGCTGCGGAAGACGGCGCAGAAGACTCGGCCGCGTGAGCCTGACGTTCCGCGACGTCGCGTGCGTGCGGGGCGGAAGGCTGTTGTTCTCGGGCGTGTCGTTCGATCTCGGCCCCGGCGATGCCGCGGTCGTCACCGGCCCCAACGGGATCGGCAAGTCCAGCCTGATCCGCATCGCCGCCGGCCTGCTTGGCGCATTCGAAGGCACCGTGACGTGCGAGGCGAGCAAGGCGCTGCTCACCGAAGCCAGCGCGCTCGATACCGACCGCACGCTCGTCGTTGCGCTGCGTTTCTGGGCGACGCTCGATGCGGCACCAGACCCGGAGGCGCGCGTCGACCGTGCACTGGCCGCCCTCGATCTGGCGGCATTGGCCGATATCCCGGTGCGGCTCCTGTCCACCGGGCAACGCCGTCGCGCGTCGATCGCGCGTGTCGCCGCCAGCGAGGCGAAGGTCTGGCTGCTCGACGAACCCGCCAACGGGCTCGATGCGGTCTCGGTAACGAGGCTCGAAGCCCTGGTTGCCGGCCACCGGGCACGCGGCGGCATTGCGCTCGTCGCCACGCACCTCCCGCTGTCGATGCCGGGTGCGCAGGAGGTCGGCCTGTGATCGCGCTGATCCGCCGCGATCTTCGCCGCAGCGTATCGAGCGGCGGCGCGACCTTGGTCGTCGCGTTCTTCCTGCTGGTGGCGACGCTGTTCCCGTTCGCGATCGGTCCCGACGCCGCGCTGCTCGCCAAGATCGGCGGCGGCGTTATCTGGACCGCGGCGCTGCTGGCCGCATTGCTCCCGGTCGAGCGGCTGATCGGCCCGGATCTCGAGGCGGGCGTGTTCGACCAGTTCGCGGTGCGCGGCCTGTCGATGACCGCGGTCGCAGCGGCCAAGATGATCGCGCACTGGCTCGGCTTCGGCCCGCCGCTGATGCTCGCCGCGGTGATCGCCGCCGGGCTGCTCAACCTGTCGGGCGACACGCTGCTCCGGGTCGAGATCGGCCTGCTGATCGGCACGCCTGGGCTGGCCGCGCTTGCGGTCGTCACGAGTGCGCTCGTCGCAGGCGTCCGCGGCAGCGGCGCGGTAACGGGTCTGGTGATGCTCCCGCTTGCCGTGCCGCTGCTGATCTTCGGCGCAGGCTCGCTCGATCCCGCGGGCGGTGCGGGCGCGATCAAGCTGCTCGCCGCGGTCAGCCTCGTCCTGGTCGCCGGCGCGCCGTTCGTGGCCGCCGCCGCGATCCGCGCGGCGTTGGACTAAGCCTTACCGCGATCCTCCCCCGCAAGGGGGAGGTGGCTGGCACTTGCCAGACGGAGGGGGAGGCCGACGATAACCGCTATTGCGTATCCGCCCCCTCCGTCGCTTCGCGCCACCTCCCCCTGGCGGGGGAGGATCGATTGTTGCGAGCAATTGAATTGGCCGCGAGACTGGCAAGGGTGAGGCGGTCGAGCTCCCGGTAGTTTAATTCAGCGTCGTCATTTCCACGGCCTTGCCCTTGGTCGTCGGGTTCGACGCATTGGCCTTGGGTGCCTTTTCGGCCTTGGGCTTGCGGACTTCCTTGCTCGATTTCTTCTGGCTCTTGGCCATGACGACACCTCATGGGGCGGAAGGCCCCGCGGTATCGTACACCCTTGTGAGGCCGGACGCGCCTCTTATTGCAGCAACCGCAGCGTCGCCTCGTCCGCCATCCCGCCGAAGAACCGGTCGAGCGCCGCGCGGAACGGCGCCGGGTCGTCCGCCACCGCCGCGAACAGCGTCATCGACGACCGCAGCTTCACCGCATCGATCCCGCCCAGGATCGCCTCCGCCGAGCCCCGCGCGCCGACCACCGCCGCCGTCGCCTCGATCAGCCGTGCGCCGAGCACCGGATGCGCCAGATACGCGCGCGCCTCGTCCGCACCTGCAATCGCATAGGTCCGCGCCATCGCGCTCTGCCCGAGCCCGGCGATCTGCGGGAAGACGAACCACATCCAGTGGCTGCGCTTCGCCCCTGCGCGCAATTCGGCGAGTGCCTGTGGATAGACACCGGCCTGCGCGGTGACGAAGCGGTCGAGATCGTCCATCATGCGCCCGAGATGGTCGCCGACACGACAAGCGCAACCCCGCGCCTGCCGCCGCGTTGGCAACTCCGCGCCCGCCGACGCGTTGGACGGCATGACGATTGAGGAAACACCCGCGTGAAGATGCTGACGATCGCGCTCCTGGCCATTCCGCTGTTGAGCGGTTGCGGCCGCAACGACGATCCCGTCAACGCGGTCGCGGCGCGGAGCTACAAGCCCCCCGAAACACGCGCGCCGACGCCGATTCCGGGCCAGGCGCAGACCACGCCGATCACCGCCTATGTCGGCAAATACCCGCATGACGCGGTCGACGGCGTCGACTTCTTCGATCGCACCGACGTCGCCGCCGGACTCGTCGCTGCGGTCGGCGACCCGAAATTGCGCCAGACGATCCGCGGTCGGTCGGGGCCGGCGACGCCGATCTTCACGGTCGGCGACCGCGTCGCGGCATGGGGCTGCGAACAGCATAATTGCGGCGATCACAACTGGACCGTGCTGGTCGACGCCAAGCGCGGCAAGACCGAAGTCTGCCATCATGACGCCGCGACCATGGGCGCGCGCAGCGACTGGTATGACGGCGATGCGCCCGTCCGCCGCGACGCGCCCTGCCCCTCGGAAGGATAGATCATGCTCGAACACATCCCCGCTTGGCTCGGCAGCGCGATGAGCAATGTGCGCGCGGGTGCCGACAAGCTCGTCATCGTCCAACTCGGTGAAAATTTCGAAACGCTCGACCTCACCAGTCCGGCGTTCGCGCACGATGGTCGCCTGTCGCCACGCTTCACCGCCGACGGCGCGGGTGTGTCGCCACCGCTGACCTGGCGCGCACCGCCGGCGGGAACCGAGCGGCTCGTGCTGATCGTCGAGGACGCCGATGCGCCGACCCCGCAGCCTCTGGTCCACGCCATCGTCTGGGGTCTGGACGCGGATGCGGGCCATCTCGCCGAGGGCGCGATCGTCGCGGATGGCGCAGGCGATGCTGGCGGGCGCGACGTCGGCCGCAATTCCTATCTGCGCGAAGGCTGGCTGCCGCCCGATCCCCCGAGCGGGCACGGCGAGCATCGCTACGCGTTCCAGCTGTTCGCGATCGGTGCGGGGGCAGGGGATCCCGGCGAGACGCCAGGGCGATCGGCGATCATCGATGCGATCACCGGCCATGTGCTGGCGGCCGGGCTGTTGATCGGGACGTATTCGCGGGAAGACGAGGCGCCGGTCGGACCGGTCGGGATGGGTGCGCCCGCCTGAACGGGCGCCCAGATCAGGCTCGGGCTTCAGTTAGGGCTTGGGCTCAGGCGAGCATGGCGCCGGCATGCGTCACGATCAGCAGGATGGTGGTCGAGAAGGCGGCGAGCCCAATGAGGATGCTGCGGGTCATGGCGTGAACTCCTTGGCGTGCGCAGGTCAGGCGATCGGGATGATCGGGGTGGCGGCGCTGACGGCGATCGCGGCGAAGAACAGTGCGCCGACGAACGAGAGAGCGATACGCTGGGCGGTTTCGAAACGGAGCGACATGGGGATTTCCTTCGATCTTCGGGCTGCCGGACCATCCGGCTGCCGATATCGAAAGCTTTGCATGCAGCGTGCCAATTCCGCATGTCGTTGATTTAGCTAGGACTTCTGTTTTGACGCTAAATCAGTTGGGAAAATCCGCCAGCCAACGCGGGTAAATTACGCCAATCTGCGGGATCAGCCGGCGCAGATCTGGTCGCGGCCCTGTTCCTTGGCGACGTAGAGCAGGCGATCGGCGCGCGAAAATGCGGCGTCTGCGGTTTCGTCGCCCTGGATCGCGGTGATGCCGGCCGAAAACGTCACGATGCCGAGCGGGGTATCGGTGTCGCGATTGCGGAACCGCTTTGCCGCGACGGTCGCGCGCACCGAATCGAGCAGTCCTGCGGCATCCGCCAGACCGACGCCGCTGAGCAGCACGGCAAATTCCTCGCCGCCATGACGCACCACGAGGTGCGGCGCGCATTCCGCCGCCATCGCCTGGCCGATCGCGGTCAGCACCCGGTCGCCAACGCCGTGGCCGTGCAGGTCGTTGACCCGCTTGAACCGGTCGATGTCGCATACCGCCAAACAATAGGGGCCGGCTTCCGGATCGCGCTCGGCGAACGCCTCCTCGAAGGCGCGGCGATTGGGCAGGCCGGTCAGCATGTCGCGCCGCGCACTCTCCCGCGCCTCGGCAAGCTTGGCACGCAGCGCGTCGGCCTCGGCGGTGGCTTCGGCCAGCCGGACCTCGCTGTCGCGGATTCGGCCGATCATCGTGGTCGTGATCCGCGTGATCTCGTCGATCTCGGCCATCTGGGTTATCGCGGCCGCGCTTTTCTCGAGATCGCGCCCGAACCCGCGCGTCTCGTCGCGCATCGTCCGCATCATCTGCGCGAAGCCATCGACCTGCTGCTGCGTCTGGACGACCAGCGCCATCGCTGTGTCGACGGTCTCGTCTACCGCTTGATCCGCCGTCCGCGGACGCGAGAGGGGCGGGCCGTCGACGACCTGCCCGCCCAGCCGCTCGATGTCCTGCCGGCTCAGGCGGACGCCGTCTTCGGTGAGCTCGGCGACCGCCCGCGCGAGCGGTCGATCCGGCGCCGACAGGACGGCGAACGCAAACGCGTAATGCGCCGGGTCGGGGCTCAGGCCCTGTTTGTCGAGAAAGCTGCCGATCTGGTCGAACAGAATGTCTCGTGGGGTCGGCCCCGATATCGACTTGGTCGCCCGCGCGTCCCGCATGATTCCCTCCGCATCCCGGTCAAAGGGTTAGACCCGAAAGCGTTAGCATACTGTCACCAAAGCGGCAGTTATTTGCCGGTCAGCTTCTGGACGGCGGCGAGCGTCGTGGCGACATGCTCGGCGGGGTTCATGTCGTCGTGCACGAAGGCGACGCGGCCGTCCTTGGCGATGACGTAGCTGGTGCGCTTGGTCACGTCGCGGCCTGCAATCTGCTTGCCGAGCGCGACGTCATAGCCGGCGACGACCTTTGGCCCGGCGCTGGCGACCGCGAACTTGCCCGCGCACTTTTCCGCGGAGAACTTGCTGAGCGTCTCGACATTGTCGGCCGACATGCCGATCACCGTGCCGCCTGCCTTGGTGAACGCCGGGATCGCTTCGGCGAACGCATGCGCCTCGGCATTGCAGCCGCCGGTATAGGCCGCCGGGAAGAAATACAGCACGACCGGGCCCTTCTTCAGCTGCTCGGCGAGGTGGACGGTGAACACCTTGCCGGCGATCGCGCCACGCGTCGTGAAGTCGGGAGCCTTGGCGCCGGGGGCGAGTGCCGCGAACGCGGGCGTCGCGAGGAGGAGGGCGGCGAGGGTCGGAACGAGGCGCATGAACGATACTCCGGTTGGATTGCAACGACCTACGCCGACGCAGGCGTTCCGTCCATTGCTCCGTGCGGCTGCGGACGATAGGCAGGGACAATGCCAGTGACCCAAGCCGATATCGACCTCGCGCACCGCCTTGCGGATGCCGCGGGCCACGTCATCCGACCCTATTTCCGCCACGAGCACGGCGTCGAGATCAAGGACGACCAATCCCCCGTCACCCGCGCCGACCGCGAGGCGGAATCCGCGATGCGCCGGCTGCTCGATGCGGAGCGCTCGGGCGACGGCATCGTCGGCGAGGAGTATGGCGAGAAGACGGGCGTCACCAACCGCAAATGGGTGCTCGACCCAATCGACGGCACGCGCAGCTTCACCGTGGGCCGCGCGATCTTCGGCACGCTGATCGCCCTGGTAGAGGATGGCTGGCCGGTGCTCGGCATCATCGACCAGCCGGTCCAGCGCGAACGCTGGGTCGGCGTCGCGGGCCGCCCGACGACGCTCAACGGCGTGCCCGTCCGGACGCGCGCCTGCCGCGAACTCGCCGGCGCGACGATCGCCACCACCAGCCCGCACCTTTTCGACGAAGACGACGTTCAACCGTACCTCGCGCTGGTCGCGGCGATCTCGGGCGGCAATCCGCGCCAGGGGCCGGTGTACGGCGGCGACTGCTATAATTACGGCCTGCTCGCGAGCGGGCATCTCGACGTTGTCTGCGAATCGGGCCTCAAGCTCTACGACTTTGCCGCGCTGGTGCCGGTGGTCGAGGGGGCAGGGGGCATGATGTGCGACTGGAACGGCGATCCGCTGACCGCGGCAAGCGAAGGCCATGTGCTCGCGATCGGCGACCCCGCGCGGATGGACGACGTGCTCGAGGCGATGCACCGGTTGCAGGGTGCGCACGATCACGGGCATGATGGCCACGACCACTGACCTGAATTCCCGGCTCGCCTGCGGGAGGGGGAAGCAAAAGCGGATCCCCCTTCCCATTCTCCGATCCGTCATCCCGGCGGACGCCGGGACCCACGGACACGGAGTGCCCGCCAACGCCCCAAACCGCAACCATGGGTCCCGGCGTCCGCCGGGATGACGGGGCGGATGGGGTTGGGGAGGGGGCATGGTCGAAAGCGCCGTTCTCCACCCGAGGCAGAAGCTACGCCTTCCCGCTAGCGGACTAACGGCTCCCCCGTCCGTCACTCCCGCCCCATACGTCACCCCAGCGAACGCTGGGGTCTCCAAATTGGGTGTCGCCCCAGCGGAACGAGATCCCAGCTTCCGCTGGGATGACGAGGATGGTGGGGGATGACGAATCCCGTCGGCAGGACGAACCCCGCTGGCATGACGCCCCCGCGCGCTCAGAAGATCCCCAGGAACTTCTTCCGCTGCCCCTTCTTCTCCGCGGCGGTCGTCTTCCCGTCCTCGGCCTTGGCCGTCGTCCCGTGGCCGACGTCATCACGCGCCTCGCCCTTCGTGGTCCGCTGCGCCGCCGCCGTCGCCCCCGCCAGCACCGGGCCGCACGCAGTCGATTTCGCATCGCCGACATCGACGAACGCCAGGATTCCCGCCACCGGCGTCGCCACCAGCGCCAGCCCCAGGCCGCTGCCGACGCGCGCAAGGAGGTCCTTCGAGATCACCTGCAGCTGCGGCGCGGCGAACATCCCGCCGACGCCCACCGGCGACTGCCCCGCGAACAGGCTGAACTTCTTCGAATCCGCGCGGAAGGCGAGATCTACCGCCTCATTGCGAAAGCTGAATCCGCCGCGGCCGACGATCACGTTCTTGCGCGTGTCGATGATGATCGGGTCCGCCGCCGCCACGCCGCCACGCACGGTGAAGCCGATCAGCCCGCAATTGACCTGCACCGGCTCCTTCAGCTTGCCCTGGAACATCCGCTGCGCAAACGTGCCGATATCGAGTTCGGCGAGCTGGATATTGCGCACCGAAAGCGCGCCCGACGGCATCACGAACGCGATCCGCCCCTGCGACGACGCCAGCGACTCATGCACCGAATCGCCGCGACCCTTCAGTTCGATGCGACCCTTGATGGTGCCCGTCGTGCCCGCCTCGGCAAGCCCATAGCCCTTGAGCAACCGCCCGAGCGGCGTCGCCGCGAGGCGGATATCGTAGGATACCGCGCTCGGCCGCGCCCGCGTGTCGAAGACGACGTCGGAGGATACGTTGCCGCGCGCCATCGAGAAGGTCAGTGGCGACAGCGCCAGCCGCCCGCGCTCCAGGTCGAGCGTCAGGTCGACGTTGGAGATCGGCAGGTTGCGCGACTTGACCGTGCCGATCGCCCATTTCAGGTCGGCATCGAACAGCTTCATCGTCTCGATCGGCAGCTTCCCATTGGGCAGCAGGCGCTGTGGCGCGGCGCCCGTCGCGGCAGCGGCCGCCACTGCGCCGCGTGTCTCGACGATGTCGGGATTGAAGCCGATGAACGGGGCCGCATCGATGATGTCGAGGCTCTTGGTCGTGAGCACCGAATCGAGATGAATGCGCTCACCGTTGAGAATCGTCAGCTTGCCCGCGAGATCGGTCCGGCCGGCGATGCCGCGCAGATGCGTGAAGGCGTATTCGTCGCCCTGCTTGATCAGCTGCGCACGCAGCGTGTATCTTCGCGTGTTCGGGATCGCGACGTCGATCACGCCGAGCAGCGTCGACAGATTGGCGCCGCGTGCGGTCACCGCCAGCGGCACGTTCTCGACATCGGCGATACTCGGCAGCGTCCCCGCGACGTCGATCACGTTGCCCGCCGCCCGCATCCGCGCGACCAGCTTGTTCTGCCCGCGATTGGCGGTCGCGTCGGGCGACAGGAGTTGCGCGGTCACGGTGAACGGCGTCTCGCGCAGCCGCCCCTTGCCGGTCAGCCCGACTGCACGCCCGATCGTCGCATCGACCGAACGGATATCGGCGACTTTCAGGTCGGCGAGTACGCGCATCCGCGGATCGAGATAGCGCACCGTCGTGCCCGTCACGGTCGCCACGTCGATCCGCGGGAATTCGAGCGGCTTGCCGCCCTTCTTGTCCGAGAACGTCCAGGTGTTGGCCGAGTGCGCCGCGTTCCATTCGAGGTCGACCGCACCGTTGACCAGGTCCAGCCAGTAAAGCCGCCGCTTGCCGAAGAGCAGCGACAGCGGCGCGATTCGCGTGTCGAGCTTGTCCGCCTGGAACAGGTTCGGCTTGCTCGCCCAGTCGGGGTTCGAGAGCGTGAAGTTCTCCGCATACAGCTTGATGCGGAATGGCGCGAAATAGAGCTGGAAGTCGCCGCGCACGGTCAGCGTCCGGTGCGTCAGCGAGCCGACGACGCGCTCGAACGGGTGCTTCAGGAAGCGCCCCTTGGTGATGTACAGCACCAACCAGATCGCGACGATGACCGCGACGATCCCGAGCAGGATGTTGCGCAGTATCCGCCGCTTGCGTCGCTTTTGCGCATCAACGGGTTCGGGTGCCGGGGGGGGGGCGTCGATCGGCGGCGTCGGGCTGGCGTCCATGCAAGCCCTATCGCATGGCTGCGTCGGCAGTTCCACAGCGGTTGATATTCCCGATCAATGCAGCTATCGGCCCCGCTTCCTCGAAGGGAACGCGTTCGACGAATCGCCCGGCCAGTGTGGGCTGCCGCGGCGATTTCAGCGTCCTCCTTCGTAACCGAAAGGATAAAAATGCCCAAGCTGAAGACCAAGAGCGGCGTCAAGAAACGCTTCAAGCTCACCGCCACCGGCCTGCTCAAGCACGGCGTCGCCGGCAAGCGTCACCGTCTGGCGCATCACAACGGCAAGTACATCCGTCAGAACCGCGGCACCAAGCTGCTGTCGAAGGCCGATACCGCAGCGGTCAAGGCCTGGGCGCCTTACGGCCTGCGTTGAGCTGAGAAGGAATTAGACAATGGCACGCGTAAAACGGGGTGTTACCACCCGCGCCAAGCACAAGCGTATTTTGGTTCAGGCGAAGGGCTATTATGGCCGTCGCAAGAACACCATCCGCATCGCCCGTCAGGCCGTCGAGAAGGCCGGACAGTACGCATATCGCGACCGCAAGGTTAAGAAGCGCACGTTCCGCGGCCTCTGGATCCAGCGCATCAACGCCGGCGTCCGCGCCGAGGGTCTGACGTATTCGCAGTTCATGCACGGCGTGAAGCTTGCAGGGATCGAACTCGACCGCAAGGTCCTGGCCGACATCGCCATGCACGAGGGCGCAGCCTTCAGCGCGATCGTCGCCCAGGTGAAGGCGGCTCTCCCCCAGGCCGCGTAATTCGCGACTGAGGTGAGGTTCGGGAGGGCGTCGGTGGGAGACCACCGGCGCCCTTTCTGCGTTTTGGGGCGGAGTGAACGTCCCAACTATGATCACCCCTCGCCCCTCCTCCGTCATCCCGGCGAACGCCGGGACCCACGGTGACGGCGGACCCGGCGATAACGTGCTACGATCACCCGCCCGCTACCATGGGTCCCGGCGTCCGCCGGGATGACGGGAGCTCTTGGGTGAGCGATCGAGCGGCGATCAAGGGGAGCACGAAAATGCGCGAAACCTTCCAGCCGTGCGTCTACATCCTCCACTCCCGCCGCCACGGCACGCTCTACATCGGCGTTACCTCAAACCTCCTCGCAAGGCTGGTTCAGCACCGAGAGGGGTTGATCCCCGGCTTCACTCGCCGGTACGGCATCAAGCGTCTCGCTTACTACGAGATGTTCGACACGATGGACGCCGCGATCGTTCGCGAGAAGCGGCTGAAGGAATGGCGAAGAGCGTGGAAGATCGACTTGATCGAAGCGCACAACGAAAATTGGGACGATCTGGGTATCGGCCTCGGGCTGCCCCGCCTAACCGAACCCCTGGGAGTATGACGTGACGCAAGACCTGAACCAGATGCGCGACCACATGCTGACGGCGATCGCCGCCGCATCCGGGCTCGACGCGCTCGACGCGTGCCGGGTCGAGGCGCTCGGCAAGCAGGGCACGATCACCGCGCTGCTGAAGACGCTCGGCAAGATGACGCCGGAAGAGCGCCTCGTCCAAGGCCCGCAGATCCAGGGCCTGCGCGAAGCCATCGCCAACGGCATCGCCGAGCGCAAAGCCACGCTCGAACGCGCCGCGCTCGACGCGCGCCTCGCCAGCGAAACGCTCGACATGACCCTCCCCGCGGACGCCACGCCCGCCGGCACGATCCACCCGGTCAGCCAGGTCATGGACGAACTCGCCGAGATCTTCGCCGACCTCGGTTTCGCGGTCGCGACCGGTCCCGAGATCGAAGACGACTGGCATAATTTCACAGCGCTCAATATTCCGGAATCGCATCCAGCGCGCGCGATGCACGACACCTTTTATATGGTGGACGATGATCCGATTGCTGCGCTCTTCATTGAAGGTGAACCGGCGAAGCGGATGCTCCTCCGCACGCACACGTCGCCCGTGCAAATCCGCACAATGTTGAGCCAAAAGCCCCCGATCCGCATCATCGCCCCCGGCCGCACATACCGCTCGGACTCCGACGCGACGCACACGCCGATGTTCCACCAGGTCGAGGGCCTCGTCATCGACAAGGGCATCACGCTCGGCCACCTGAAATGGACGCTCGAAACCTTCGTGAAGGCGTTCTTCGAGCGCGACGACATCGTCCTTCGCCTGCGCCCCAGCTACTTCCCGTTCACCGAGCCGTCGGTCGAGATCGATGTCGGCTACACGCTGGTGAAGGGCAAGCGCGTCGTCGGCGGCGCCGAGCCCGATGGCTGGCTCGAAATCCTCGGCTCGGGCATGGTCCACCGCAAGGTGATCGAAGCCTGCGGGCTCGACCCCGACGAATGGCAGGGCTTCGCGTTCGGCTGCGGGATCGACCGCCTCGCGATGCTCAAATACGGCATGGACGACCTCCGCCCGTTCTTCGACGGCGATATCCGCTGGCTCAAGCATTACGGCTTTTCGAGCCTCGACGTCCCCACTTTGTCCGGCGGAGTCGGCGCATGAAGTTCACCCTCAGCTGGCTCAAGCAGCACCTCGAAACTACCGCCACGCTCGACCAGATCGTCGAGGCGCTCACCCGCATCGGCCTCGAAGTCGAAGGCGTCGAGAACCCCGGCGAGAAGCTCGCCGCGTTCAAGATCGCCAAGGTTCTCAGCGCTGAACGCCATCCGCAGGCCGACAAGCTCCAGATCCTCTCGGTCGATGTCGGTAACGGCCCGCTCCAAGTCGTCTGCGGCGCGCCCAACGCGCGCGCCGGCCTGATCGGCGTGTTCGGCGCGCCCGGCGCTTACGTACCCGGCCTCGACGTCACGCTGAAGCTCGCCAGCATCCGCGGCGTCGAGTCGAACGGCATGATGTGCTCGACGCGCGAGCTCGAACTCGGCGAAGATCACGACGGCATCATCGAACTGCCCGAAGACGCGCCGATCGGCACGCCGTACCCCGAATACGCCGGCCTGACCGACCCGGTCATCGACGTCGCGATCACCCCCAACCGCCAGGACTGCATGGGCGTCCGCGGCATCGCGCGAGACCTCGCCGCCGCCGGCCTCGGCACCCTTACCCCGCTGGTCATCCCCCCCCAGTCCGTCATCCCCACCCCCTCCGTCATCCCGGCGGACGCCGGGACCCAAGGCGCGGCAGGGGCAGACGGCGAACCCGATCCCCGCCCTCGCGGCAATGACGGAGCAACGGCTGGATCCGGACCCGACGTCCGTACCGACGACCCAGAAGGCTGCCCCGCCTTCTTCGCCCAAACCGTCACCGGCGTGACCAACGGCGAATCCCCCGACTGGATGCGCCGCAGCCTGCTCGCGATCGGCCAGAAGCCGATTTCCGCGCTCGTCGACATCACCAACTATCTGATGATCGACCTCGGCCGCCCCTTGCACGTCTACGACCGCGCCAAGCTCTCCGGCGGCCTCGTCGCGCGGAAGGCCAAGGACGGCGAGCAGGTCGTCGCGCTCAACGGCAAGACCTACACGCTCGACGAAACCATGACCGTCATCGCCGACGACACCGCCGTGCACGACATCGGCGGCATCATGGGCGGCGAGCATTCGGGCGTCTCGGCGGACACCACCGACGTGCTGATCGAATGCGCGTATTTCGATCCCGACCACATCGCCCGCACCGGCCAGAAGCTCACGCTCACCTCCGACGCGCGCAGCCGCTTCGAACGCGGCGTAGACCCCGCCTTCCTCGAAGACGGCCTCGCGATCGCCACCGCGCTCGTGCTCCACGTCTGCGGCGGCCGCGCGAGCGACGTCACCCGCTCGGGCGAGCCCCCGCTAGAGCCCCGCGTGATCCACTACGATCCACGCCTGTCAGCAGACCTAGGCGGGCTCCACGTCGCCCCCGAACGCCAAGCGCGGACGCTATTGTCGCTCGGCTTCACGATCGGCGCGATCAAGTCGGCGGACGCGTTCAGCGATGCGCTGTTCTCGACGATCGAAGGCAAATGGCCGGTCACGATCCCGACCTGGCGACGCGACGTCGACGGCCCCGCCGACCTTGTCGAGGAAGTCGTCCGCATCGAGGGCATCGACAGCATCCCCTCGACACCGCTCCCCCGGATGCCGGGCGTCGCCAAGCCGACCGCCACGCCTGAGCAGAAGCTCGAACGTAGGGCACGTCGCGCGGCGGCAGCCCGAGGCCTCGACGAAGCGGTGACCTGGAGCTTCCTCTCAGACGCCGAAGCCGCACCGTTCGGCGGCGGCGCCTGGACGCTCGCCAACCCGATCAGCGAAGACCTCAAGGTCATGCGCCCCTCGCTGCTCCCCGGCCTGCTCGCCGCCACCGGCCGCAACCTCAAGCGCGGTGCACAGACGGTGCGCCTGTTCGAGATCGGCCGCCGCTATCTGGCAGATGCGGAACGCGCGACGCTCGGCGTGGTGTTGGCAGGCGACCGCCGCCCCCGCGGCTGGCGCGAGGGCAAGGCCGCAAGCTTCGACGCGTATGATGCGAAGGCCGAGGCGCTCGCGCTTCTCGCGGTCTCGGGAGCGCCGGTCGATAATCTGCAAGTCATGGGGGAGGCGGGCGACGCTTGGCATCCCGGCCAGTCGGGCACGCTCCGCCTCGGGCCTAAGACCGTGCTGGCGAGCTTCGGTATGCTCCACCCGTCGGTCCTGAAGGCGTTCGACCTCGACGGCGCGGTCGCGGCGGTGGAAGTCTATCTCGACGCAATTCCCCCTAAGCGCGCCACCGGCTTCGCCCGCCCGGCCTACACGCCACCAGCGCTCCAAGCCGTCCGCCGCGATTTCGCGTTCCTCGTCCCCACGGCGCTCGCCACCGACACGCTGGTCCGCGCGGTCAAGGGCGCCGACAAGGTCGCGATCGTGTCGGCCCGCGTGTTCGACGTGTTCACCGGGCAGGGTGTCGAAGAGGGCCACAAGTCGGTCGCGGTCGAGATCGTCCTGCAACCGACCGCCAAGAGCTTCACCGACGAGGAGATCAAGGCGATCGCCGACAAGGTCGTCGCGGCAGCCGCCAAGCAGGGTGCGAGCTTGCGCGTCTAAACCTCCCCATAAATACCACCCCGGCGAAGGCCGGGGCCCAATTGGAGAACGTCGCTAACGACGCGCATCGCTTCGTTACCGTGGCCTTCCGAATTGGGCCCCGGCCTCCGCCGGGGTGGGGGAGTGAGCCTTGTCGAGCTTCGCGCGTTCGACCCTGACGGAAGGAACCCCATGACCGACCTGATCACGATCACCAACGACCACCTCACGGCTAGGATCAACCCGCTAGGTGCCGAACTCACCTCGCTTGTCGACGCCGAAGGCCGCGAGTTGATGACCAATGCCGACCCGGCATTCTGGACCGGCCACGCGCCGATCCTTTTCCCGGTCGTCGGCCGTCCCTACCGCGACGTCATCCGCGTCGACGGCACCGAATACCCGATGAAGCAGCACGGCTTCGCCCGCCGCCTGCCATTTGAGGTGATCGCAACCAGCGCGGACGGCGTCACCTTCCGCCTGACCGACAATGAGGAGACGCGCACCCACTACCCGTTCGCGTTCGCGCTGGAGATCGCCTTCCAGCTCACCGGTGCGACGCTGTCGGTCGACGTGGCGGTTCGCAACACCGGCGACGTCGTGCTCCCGGCCAGCTTCGGCTTCCACCCCGCCTTCGCCTGGCCGCTCCCGTATGGTCAGCCCCGCGCCGACCACCGCATCGTCTTTGCCGCCGACGAGCCCGACGCGCTGCGGATGATCGCCGACGACGGCACGATCGCCGAGGGCGAGCGCGCGTCGCCGCTGGACGGCCGCACGCTGGCCTTGCGCGACGCGCTGTTTGAAAAGGACGCGCTGGTCTGGGATAGCGTCCGCTCCGACTCGGTCACCTACGGCGCGGAAAACGGCCCGCAGTTGCGGATCGACTTCCCCGACACCCCAAAGCTCGGCATCTGGACCAAGCCCAGCGCGGCCTATGTCTGCGTCGAACCCTGGCACGGCATCGCCGACCCCGAAGGCTATACCGGCGAATTCCGCGACAAACCCGGCGTGTTCGAGGTGGCTGCGGGTGACACGAAGAGGATCGCGCTGCGGGTGACGCTGGCGGCTGCCACCGCCGGCTGACCACACACGCTGTTCTCCCGCGAAAGCGGGAGCCCAGGGTTTCAGGTGATACCGTTCGTGACCCTGGACCCCCGCCTTCGCGGGGGAACGGCAAGGCGCGACGATCCCAACGATCGTCCTCCCTCTGTCCTCCAGGCCTCGCATCTGCCA
Source organism: Sphingomonas sp. 4RDLI-65 (assembly GCF_049472435.1). Lineage (NCBI taxonomy): Bacteria > Pseudomonadati > Pseudomonadota > Alphaproteobacteria > Sphingomonadales > Sphingomonadaceae > Sphingomonas > Sphingomonas sp. 4RDLI-65. The sequence goes on from NZ_JBCEBT010000005.1 coordinate 114,049, forward strand.
AGAGCGGCCATGACCGCCGCTAACCCGGCCCACCTTCTCCCGAGCCCAGACTCGGCGCACCGGACCTCATCATGACCCAATTTCCCCGCCGCACTTTCGCGATCATCTCGCATCCCGACGCTGGCAAGACGACGCTGACCGAGAAGCTCCTCTATTTCGGCGGTGCGATCCATCTCGCCGGCGAAGTGAAGGCGCGCGGCCAGACCCGCCGCGCCCGCTCCGACTGGATGAAGATCGAGCAACAGCGCGGGATCTCGGTCACCTCCTCGGTGATGACGTTCGAGCGCCAGGGGATCACCTTCAACCTGCTCGACACGCCGGGCCACGAAGACTTCTCCGAGGACACCTACCGCACGCTGACCGCAGTCGACTCGGCCGTCATGGTGATCGACGCCGCCAAGGGCATCGAGCCGCAGACGCGGAAGCTGTTCGAGGTCTGTCGCCTGCGCAACGTGCCGATCATCACCTTCGTCAACAAGGTCGACCGCGAAGGGCGTGATCCGTTCTCGCTGCTCGACGAGGTGGCCGAGATGCTCCAGCTCGACGTCTGCCCGATGAGCTGGCCGGTCGGCATGGGCGGCGAATTCGAGGGCGTCTACGATCTCTACGCCAACACGCTGAGCCGCCCCGAAGGCGACAGCCGCGAGTTCATGGGCAAGGCGATCCCGTTCACCGGCATCGACGATCCCGAACTCGCCAAGATCCTGAGCCCCGAAGCCATGATCCGCCTGAACGACGAGGCCGAACTCGCACAGGGCGGCTATTCGACCTTCGATCCCGAGGCCTATCGCGCAGGCAACCTGACCCCCGTCTATTTCGGTTCTGCGCTGAAGGATTTCGGCGTCGCCGAACTGATCGCCGCGCTCGCCGACTATGCCCCGCCACCGCGCGCGCAGCCCGCCGAACCCGCCCCCGTCTCGCCCGACGAGCCCGAGGTCACCGGCTTCGTGTTCAAGGTGCAGGCCAACATGGACCCCAACCACCGCGACCGGATCGCGTTCATGCGGCTTTGCTCGGGCGTCTTCAAGCGCGGCATGAAGCTGACGCCCACCGGCCACGGCAAGCCGATCGCGGTCCACTCGCCGATCCTGTTCTTCGCACAGAATCGCGAGCTGGCGGACGAGGCGTTCCCGGGCGACATCATCGGCATCCCCAACCACGGCACGCTCCGGGTCGGCGATACGCTCAGCGAAAAGGCGGCGATCCGCTTCACCGGCCTGCCGAACTTCGCGCCTGAAATCCTGCGTCGCGTCGTGCTCAAGGACTTCACGAAGACCAAGCAGTTGCGCAAAGCCTTGGACGACATGGCCGAGGAGGGGGTGACGCAGGTGTTCTACCCCGACATCGGCTCGAACTGGATCATCGGCGTGGTCGGCCAGCTCCAGCTCGAAGTGCTGCTCTCGCGCCTCGACGCGGAGTACAAGGTCGCGGCGGGGCTGGAGCCCGCGCCGTACGAGACCGCGCGCTGGATTTCGGCGGAAGACCCGCTGGAGTTGAAGACCTTCGCCGAGATCAACCGCGGCGCGATGGCCAAGGATCGCGACGGCAACCCCGTGTTCCTCGCCAAAAGCGCGTGGGAAGTGAACTACATCGCCGAGCGCTATGCGAAGATCCGCTTCGCCGCGACGCGGGAGCGATAGGTTACCCGCTAATCCTCCCCTTGCAGGGGAGGATCATGTGGAAGAGTCAGTCCGCGGCCAGAGCCTCGGCGAGCATGTCGCGGATCGCTCGTAGGGCGGTCATCGGCGACTCGGCCTGCGCGACGATCTCGCTCGGTCCCGGGATCGCAGCCGAGCCCTTCTCGCCCGCCAGCAATTGCTGGACGCCGCGCACGGTATACCCCTCGCGGTTGAGATACTGGTCGATCCGCCGCACCAAGGCGACGTCCTCCGCACGGTAATACCGCCGGTTGCCCGCGCGTTGCAGCGGCTTTAGCTGGGGAAAGCGCGTTTCCCAATAGCGCAGGATGTGCTGCGGCAGGCCGGTTTCGCGCGAAAGTTCGCCGATCGTCCGAAACGCCGCACCGGCCTTCTGCCCCCCGGCATCCGGTAGTGCGTCGTCAGTATCAGGCATCGGGTCGGTCAGTCGGCACCGACGATGCGTTCACGCATCATCTGGCTCGCGCGGAACGTCAGGACGCGGCGGGGTGCGATCGGCACCTCGATGCCGGTCTTGGGGTTGCGGCCGACGCGCTCGCCCTTGTCGCGGAGCACGAACGTGCCAAACCCCGAGATCTTCACATTCTCGCCATGCGAGAGCGCCCCGCACATCTCTGCGAGGATCTGCTCGACGATCTTGGAGGAGTCCGCACGCGACAACCCCACCTCGCGGTGCAGCGATTCGGCCAGGTCGGCCCGCGTCAAAGTACCTGTCATCGTCATTCACACGCTCCCACGCCCGGCGAACTACCTACACAAGCCGAGAGAGGACCGGAAGAACTTTTGTTCTGCATGCGAACCGATCGAATCCGGAGATATTAGAAGCGGATAACCGCCGCACCCCAGGTAAATCCACCGCCCATCGCCTCGAGCACGACGATCTGGCCCTGCCGTATACGTCCATCACGCACCGCAACGTCGAGTGCGAGCGGTACGGAGGCGGCTGAGGTGTTGGCATGCTGGTCGACCGTGACGACGACTTTTGCCGGCTCCAGACCCAGTTTCCGTGCGGTCGCATCGAGGATACGCGCGTTCGCCTGATGCGGCACGACCCAGTCGACCTGGTCCGCCTGTAGCCCGGCCATCGCCAGCGACTCGGTCATCACCGACGCCAGGTTGGTCACCGCATGGCGGAACACTTCGCGGCCCTTCATACGGAGCTTGCCGACGGTGCCGGTCGTCGAGACGCCGCCATCGACGTAGAGCAATTCGTTGTGACGGCCGTCGGCGTGCAGCTTGGTCGTCAGGATGCCGCGCCCGCCTTCGTCCGCAGTGTCCTGCGCCTCCAGCACGATCGCGCCGGCACCGTCGCCGAACAGCACGCAGGTCGTCCGGTCTTCCCAGTCGAGGATGCGGCTGAACGTCTCCGCACCGATGACCAGCGCGCGCTTGGCGACGCCGCTGCGGATCATGCTGTCGACGACCTGGACCGCGTACAGGAAGCCCGAGCAGACCGCGGCGACGTCGAACGCGACGCAGTCGTTTATGCCGAGCATCGCCTGCACCTTGGTGGCGCTGGCGGGGAAAGTCTGGTCGGGGGTCGCGGTGGCGAGCACGATCAGGTCGATGCTTGCGGCTTCGATACCTGCCGCGGCCAGCGCGGCCCGGCACGCGTCCGCGGCCAAGGTCGCGGTCGTCTCGCCTTCGCCGGCGATGTGGCGGAAGCGGATGCCGGTACGCTCGACGATCCACTCGTCGCTGGTGTCGACCTGCGCTGCCAGTTCGGCGTTGGAGACGCGACGCGCGGGCAGAGCGGAGCCGGTGCCGATGACAACCGAACGGATCATGCCGCCTTCTCCACGTTACCGAGATCGTCGGCGATCCGCCGCACAAGGTCGTTGCGGACCATCTTGGCGGCGTTGCCGATCGCGGTCGCCACGCCGCGCTCGTTGGCGCCGCCATGGCTCTTCACGACGATGCCGTTGAGCCCGAGGAATACCGCGCCGTTGTGATTGTTGGGATCGAGATGATCGCGCAGCAATTCGGTCGCCGGCTTCGAGATCAGGAAGCCGAGCTTCGAGCGGACCGAGCTGCGGAAGGCGCGCTTGAGCAGGTCGGCGACGAATCGCGCGGTGCCCTCGGCGGTCTTCAGCGCGATGTTGCCCGAGAAGCCGTCGCACACGACGACGTCCACGTCGCCACGCGACAGGCGGTCACCCTCAATGAAGCCCTCGAACTTCATGTCGACCGACGGCGTCGCACGCAGCTGGGCTGCGGCATCGCGAATCTGGTCGGTGCCCTTCATGTCCTCGCTGCCAATATTCAGCAGCGCGACACGCGGGTGCGGGATGTCGAGCGCGGTGCGGGCATAGGCGGCGCCCATGATCGCGAACTGGACGAGGTTGCGTGCGTCGCACTCGGTGTTCGCACCAAGGTCGAGCATCACCATGTCGGTATCGCCGAGCGTCGGCAGACGCGCGGCGAGTGCCGGCCGGTCGATCCCGGGCAGCATCCGCAGCGATATCTTCGCCATCGCCATCAGCGCGCCGGTATTGCCCGACGACACCGCGGCGGCGGCGCGACCCTGTTTCACCAGGTCGATCGCGATGCCCATCGACGTCTTCTTCGCACGCCTGATCGCCTGGCTCGGCTTTTCGCTCGAACCGACGACTTCGGGTGCGTGGACGATCTCGGAGTTCTGCGACAGGTTCGGATGGGCCTTCAGCCCCTCGCGAATCGCAGTCTCGTCGCCGACCAGGAAGAAGTGCGTGCCCTCGTAGCGATGACGCGCGCGGGCGACACCGGCGAGCATCACTGCCAGCCCGTCATCGCCACCCATCGCATCGACCGCGATCCAGCCGCTGTCGGGCATCGCTTATCCTTCGTTCAAGTTAGAGGTTCCGGATGGAAGCCTCAGCCCTCGATCGAGAGGATTTCACGACCGTTATAGTGACCGCACGAACCGCACAGGTTGTGCGGACGCTTCAGTTCGCCACAGTTCGGGCATTCCTGGAACGACGCGATCGTGAGCGAGTCGTGGCCACGGCGCATGCCGCGCTTGGAGGGCGAGGTTTTTCTTTTGGGGACGGCCATTTCGGCACCTTGTTCAATCTAAAGGTCGGGGCTCCGAGTACGTCCGGACACGGGACGCAGGCAACCGACATGAATGCCGGCCGCCTGAAGCAACCCATGCGGCCTGACGCTCGCGAAGCGTGGCGCTATAGCGATTTCACCCCGCGTTGCAAGCATTGGCCCGCGGTGGCAGGACCGGATCCGACATTCAACGAGGGGCAACGCCGTGATATTACCCGTAACGCTGACGATCGCCGCTGCGGCGGCCGTCGTCAATCTATGGCTCGCATTCCGAATCGTGCCGATGCGGCTGAAGGAGAGCGTGCTGATCGGCGACGACGGCAACCAGCGGCTGCAGGCGCGGATGCGCGCGCACGCGAACTTCACCGAATACGCGCCGTTCATCCTGATCCTGATCGGGCTGATCGAGCTGGCGGGCGGATCGACGTTTTGGCTGTGGATCGCTGGCGCGGTGTTCGTGATCGCTCGGATCGCGCACGCATTCGGGATGGACCGGACGACGTCGAGCGCACCGCGGGCAGGGGGCGCGCTGGCGACCTGGGCGCTAATGGCGTTGCTGGCCGGCTGGGCGCTGACGATCGCGTATCAGGCGAACAGCGTGCCGGCCGCCAAGACCTTCCAGGTCGTACCGTCGGGGTCGCAGGCATGAGCGCTCGTATTCTTGCTGTCGCTGCGCTGCTGGCCGCATCGCCTGCTGCCGCGCAGGTCTCCCCGGAGCGCCTGTCGGCCGACGTGAAGACGCTCGCCTCCGACGCGTTCGAGGGGCGTGCGCCCGGTACGCCTGGCGAGACCAAGACGATCGCGTGGCTAATCGCGCAGTTCAAGGCGATGAAGGCGCAACCCGGCGGCCCGAACGGCAGCTGGACGCAGCCCGTCCCGCTCGTCCACACCCGGATGGGCTCCGGCACCGTCCGCGCCGGCGACACCGCGCTGGTGCAGGGCCGCGACGTCTATCTCAGCACGGTCCGCGGGGTCGACCGCGTCGCGATCGCCGGCGCATCGATGGTGTTCGTCGGCTACGGCGTCAGTGCGCCCGAGCGCGGCTGGGACGACTTCAAGGGGCTCGACCTGAAGGGCAAGGTCGCCGTCTTCCTGGTCAACGATCCCGATTTCGAGGCGGTGGCGGGCGACGATTCGAAGGGTAAGTTCGGCGACCGCCGAATGACCTATTATGGCCGCTGGACGTACAAATACGAAGAGGCCGCGCGACGTGGCGCGGTCGGCGCGCTGATCGTCCACGACACGCCTGGTGCGGGTTATGGCTGGAGCACGGTGACGGCGCCGGCGGGCGAGAATTACGACATCGTGCGGAAGGACCCCGAGTCGCGGGTGATGCTTCAGGGCTGGCTCGAAGGCAGCGCGGCGAATCGCCTGTTCGCAAGTTCGGGCCTCGACCTGGCGACTCTGCGCAAGGCGGCGCGGCGGAGCGACTTCCGTCCGGTCGCGCTCAAGCAGGCGTTCACCACCGAGCTGCCGGTGAAGCACGACACCGCCGTCAGTCAGAACGTGCTGGCGAAACTGCCGGGCACCAAGCACGCGGACGAGGTCGTGATGTTCGGCGCGCACTGGGACGCGTACGGCATCGGCGCGCCCGACGCGCAGGGCCGCACGATCCGCCCCGGCGCGAACGACGACGGGCTCGGCGTGGCGGGCGTGCTCGAACTGGCGCGTGGGTTTGCCAAGGCGCCGCGGACCGATCGCAGCCTCGTCTTCGCGCTGTGGAGTGGCGAGGAGCGGGGGCTGCTCGGCTCGGAGACCTATGCGGTGAACCCGGTCTATCCGGCGGCGAAGACGGTCGCCAACCTGACGCTCGACATTCTCCAGACCGCAGGGCCGGCGAAGGACGTCATGCTGGTCGGCGCGGGCCAGAACAGTCTCGAGGACATGCTGGGCGATGCCGCAAAGGCGCAAGGCCGCGTCGTGACGCCCGAAGCGCTCCCCGAACGCGGGCTGTTCTACCGCGCCGACCATTTCTCGGTCGCGCGGCGCGGCGTGCCGACGCTGCTGCTGATGGCGATCAGTGGCGCACCCGATCTGGTCAAGGGCGGCCGGACTGCGGGGCAGGCTTGGCTCGATGGCTATATGAAATGCTACCACCAGACCTGCGACGCGTGGGGCGCGGACTGGGATCTGCGCGGTGCGGCGCAGGATGTCGGTCTGTTCCAGACGATCGGGACGAAGCTAGCGAACACGCGCTTGTGGCCGGAATGGCGCGATGGGTCCGAGTTCAAGTCGGTGCGCGGTGAAAGCGCTGGGGAGCGGAAGTAGGTCGACCACCCAGCTTAACACCACCCCGGCGAAGGCCGGGGCCCAATTGGAAAGGTTGCAGTAACGGAGCGCTACCTACCCAATCTATGTCCCCCAATTGGGCCCCGGCCTCCGCCGGGGTGGAGTGATCGGCAGGTCGCGCTTCTTCTTGTTCTCCCGCGAAGGCGGGAGCCCAGGGTTACAGCCGCTGCCGCTTGGTATCCTGGACCCCCGCGTTCGCGAGGGAACAGGAAGGTTCGCGGGGGAACGGCGGGGGCAGACGCTATTCCGCCAAAGCCCGATCGCTCACAAACATATTCGTCGCCCGCTCATGCGCAAACGTGCTCGCCGGCCCATGCCCCGGGATAAAGCTCGTATCGCTCCCCAGCGGCCAAAGCTTCTCGACGATCGACTTCACCAGCGTCTGATGATTCCCCCCAGGCATATCCGATCGCCCGACCGACCCCTGGAACAACACATCTCCCACCTGCGCGAACTTCGACGGTGCGTGGTGGAAGATCACATGGCCCTCGGTATGCCCCGGCGTCTCGTACACATCGAGCACCAGATCCCCGACCGACACCGTGTCGCCCTCGACCAGCCACCGGTCCGGCTCGAAATTGACCCCTGAAATCCCGTATTTCGGCCCATCCTGGTCGAGCCGCTGCAACCAGAAGCGGTCCGCCTCATGCGGCCCCTCGATCGGCACGCCGAGATCGTTCGACAGCCGCTTCGCACCACCCGCATGATCGATATGCCCATGCGTCAGCAGGATCTTCTCGACCGTCACCCCCGCCTGTTCGACCGCGGCCATGATCCGCGGCAGGTCGCCGCCCGGATCGATCACGGCCGCCTTCATCGTCGTCGTGCACCAGATGATCGTGCAGTTCTGCTGGATCGGCGTGACGGGCACGATTGCAGCGCGGAGGGGAGGATTTGTCATTGCCTCGAAATAGGATAGCGCGTCGGTTGGAGCAATCGCCGCTTGCGGTTTGCCCCGTGCCCCGTGCAACAGTCGCGGCGATGTGGACTGCGCCCTTCGTTTTGCTCGATGACGCCCGCGAGGGGGGCGCTCCTGCACGATTGTACCGCGACCCGGTCCGGATCGTCCGCGCCGATACGCTCGCCGAGGTTGGCCCCACACTCGAAGCGCTCCGAGACGCCCGCGCCGAAGGGCTCCACGCCGCCGGCTACCTCACCTACGAAGCCGGCACCGCGCTCGCGTCGAAGCCTCTCGACGTCCGCACCGAAGGCCCGCTGCTATGGTTCGGCCTGTTCGCAGACTATGAAACGATACCGACGCGGGACGTCGCTGCACTGCTCCCCGATCCCGCAGGCGCATGGACTGGCACACCCCGACCGCTGATCGACCGCGACACCTACGACGCCAGCCTCTCGCGCGTGCTCGACCTTATCGCGGCGGGCGACATCTACCAGGCGAACCTGACCTTCGCCGCCACCGTGCCGTTCGTCGGCGACCCGCTCGCGCTCTACGCCCGGTTCCGGCGCCAGGCGAAGGCCGGCTACGGCGCGCTGATCGACACCGGCGAGACGCGCTTCCTGTCGCTGTCGCCCGAACTCTTCTTCGCACTCGACGGCGACACGCTCACCTGCCGCCCGATGAAGGGCACCGCACCGCGAGGCGACACGCCCGACGCCGACCGCGCGCTCGCCGAGGCCCTCGCGTCGGACCCGAAGCAGCGTGCCGAAAACCTGATGATCGTCGACCTGATGCGCAACGACCTGTCGCGTGTCGCGCGCCAGGTCGCGGTCCCCGACCTGTTCACCGTCGAGACCTACCCCACCGTCCACCAAATGACCTCGACCGTCACCGCCACGCTGAAACCCGAGTGCGATGCGATCGATGTCCTGACCGCGTTGTTCCCCTGCGGATCGATCACCGGCGCCCCCAAACAGCGTGCGATGGAGGTCATCGCCGAGGTCGAGCACGCACGCGTCCGCAGCATCTACACCGGCGCGATCGGCCGCTTCGATCCAAACGGCGACGCGATCTTCAACGTCGCGATCCGCACCTTGGCGATTCAGGACGGCGCGGCGATGATGAGTCTCGGCTCGGGCATCGTCGCCGACAGCGACGCGGACGCGGAATGGGCGGAATGCCATGCCAAGGGCGCATTCGTCACCGCGGGCCAGCGCCCCTTCGACCTGATCGAGACGATGGCGTTCGATCCCGACGACGGGCTGCTCCGCCTCGAAGCCCATCTCGCGCGGATGAAGGCCAGCGCCGATGCACTCGGCTTCACCTTCGACCGCCACGCCGCGCGCAACGAACTCCAGGCAGCGACCTTCCGGTTGCGCGGGCCCCGCCGCATCCGCCTGCTGCTCAGCCCGACCGGCGCCGTCGCGATCGAGGCGGCCCCGCTTCCGCAATCGCCTGCGCAGGCAACCGTCGCGATCGTCCCCCTGCCGGTAGCGCCGACCGACTTCCGCCTCCGCCACAAGACGAGCGCACGCGGCTTCTACGACGACGCCCGCAAGGCCGCCGGCACGTTCGAGGTCGTGTTCGAAGATGCCGACGGCTTTCTCACCGAAGGCAGTTTCTCGAATCTGTTCGTACCGCGAGGAGCGGGTCTCGTGACGCCGCCGCTACGGAACGGCCTGCTCCCCGGCATCCTCCGCGCCGAGCTGCTCGAATCGGGCCGCGCGACCGAGGCGCCGCTCACCCGCGCGGACCTCGCCAGCGGATTCTTCGTCGGAAATGCGGTCCGCGGGCTCGTTCCGGCGATTGTTGCGGTTGCGAATTCAGTAACGCGGGGCGTATAGCCCGCGCGAATTCCGCGGCCCGAAACTGCGGACAACCGCAAAGGTTCCATCATGCACGCATCCGCCGCGCTCGGTCGCATCAGCCCTTCGCCGACGCTCGCGATCACTTCGCGCGTCCTCGAACTGAAGCGCGCAGGCGTCGACGTGATTGGCCTCGGTGCGGGCGAACCCGATTTCGACACGCCGGACTTTGTGAAGGAAGCCGCGATCCAGGCGATCCGCGACGGCAAGACCAAGTACACCAATGTCGACGGCACGATCGAGCTGAAGCAGGCGATCGTCGCCAAGTTCGCGCGCGACAACGGCCTGACCTACACCACCGACCAGATCAGCGTGAACGTCGGCGGCAAGCACACCCTGTTCAACGCGATGGTCGCGACGATCGATCCGGGCGACGAGGTCGTCATCCCCGCGCCGTACTGGGTGAGCTATCCCGACGTCGTGCAGTTCGCGGGCGGCGTGCCGGTGATCGTCAAGGCGGGCCCGAAGGTCGGCTACAAGCTCGATCCCGCCGCGCTCGACGCGGCGATCACGCCCAAGACCAAGTGGGTGATCCTCAACTCGCCGTCGAACCCGACTGGGGCCGGCTACACGATCGACGAACTGAAGGCGCTCGGCGCGGTGCTGGCGAAGCACCCGCACGTCTGGATTTTCGCCGACGATATGTACGAGCACATCGTCTATGACGGCTTCAAGTTCGCGACGATCGCCGAGGCCTGCCCCGAGCTGTTCGAGCGCACGCTGACCGTCAACGGCTGTTCCAAGGCGTATGCGATGACCGGCTGGCGGATCGGCTATGCGGGCGGCGCGGCGTGGCTGATCAAGGCGATGGCCAAGCTCCAGTCGCAGTCGACCTCGAACCCGTGCTCGATCGCGCAGGCGGCGGCGGTGGCTGCGTTGAACGGCGACCAGTCGTTCCTCGCCGAGCGCAACACCGCGTTCCAGGGGCGTCGCGATCTGGTCGTGGCGATGCTCAACGAGATCGACGGCATGCATTGCCCGACCCCCGAGGGTGCGTTCTACGTCTACCCGTCGTTCGCCGACCTGATCGGCAAGACGACGCCGAACGGCCGCCTGATCGATACCGACGAGGCGATGGTCGGCTATCTGCTCGACGACGCCAAGGTGGCCGTCGTGCAGGGCGCGGCGTTCGGCCTCTCGCCGGCGTTCCGGATCAGCTATGCGACCTCGGACGCGCTCCTCCGCGAGGCGTGCACGCGCATCCAGACGGCGTGCGCCGCGCTGAAGTAACCTTCGGCGAGCAACAATCGAGACACGCGGCGACATCTTCCGGCAACCCTGCCGGGAGATGAACCGATTGGCCACGCCGCGTTAATCGAGAGTTTCTAAAAACGACATTGTGGTTGTCCGGCATCTCTACGACATGCCGGTACGTAGCTGATGCAGACCAATCCGGTCGGCGTCATCATTTGGTTTCATTGGGATCGCATCATGCGCAGCATCGTAAAGTCGAGTTTCTTCTGGCAGTTCAGCGGCGGTTTCGTCCTCGGCGCCATCGGCTTGCTCGCATTGCAGCCGGCTGAAGCGCGCCAGACCTTTGCCAGCCATTTCGAGCACAGCGTTTCCGCCACCCGCTAATCTTGCGCCACCCGCTAATATTACGCCACCCGCTGATCTTACGGACATCTTGGCGAACGATCGCGGCAACCCCATGTATCTCCACATGAAAAAGCCGCTGATCGCCACGCTCGCCGCTGCCGGTATTGCCGGTGCGATCCTCTCCTCCGGCGCCGCGCAAGGCGCCCGGGCGGTCGTCATTCCAGCCGTGAAAACAGACGTTCCCGCCGCGCCCGGTTTCCAGACTGCGGTGCTGGCCGGCGGCTGTTTCTGGACGATGGAAGCGGTGTTCGAGCATGTGAAGGGCGTGAAGTCGGTCACTGCCGGTTACGCGGGCGGGACCAAAGACACCGCGACCTACGACCAGGTTTCGGCCGAAACGACTCGGCATGCGGAAGCCATCAAGATCGCGTACGATCCGCGTGTCGTAAGCTATGGCACGCTGCTCCGCGTGTATTTCTCGATCGCGCATGATCCGACCAGCCTGAACCGGCAGGGTCCGGACAGCGGTACCAGCTATCGCTCGGCGATCTTCCCGCAGTCGCCGGTGCAGGCGCAGGTTGCGCGAGCCTATATCGCGCAACTCGGTGCCACGCGTGCGTTCTCCGGACCGATCGTGACGAAGCTGGAGACGGGGGCGTTCTATCCGGCCGAGGCGTATCACCAGAACTTCTTCGACCGAAACCCGACGCATCCGTACATCGTGATGTGGGACAAGCCGAAACTGGCGGCGTTCCGCGCGGCGTTTCCGACGATCTCGAACTGAGGACTCCCTAAGCGCGACCCTGGCGAGCTAGCGGGGCCAAAGTAGCTTGTTCCCCCGCGAAGGCGGGGGTCCAGACTGGGCCCCCGCCTTCGCGGGGGAACAAGAAGGGCATGCTGTGGTGTTTTGGCACGCGCGGCGGCTCCGTCCGAAACGACTAACGGACGTTTAAGCCGCGACCGGAAATCGCAGCATCCGGTCCGCCACCGGCACCATCGCCTCGGCCCCAACCCCCACCGCCCGAACGATCTCCGGATGGTCGACATTCAGCCCCCCGGTCAGCGACCCGAACGCCGGCAAGATCAACTTAGTCGCGGTCGCCACGAAACAGCGCCGCGCGACCGACTTCCCCCGCACGCGCAGCCGCAGCTTCGGATGGAAATGCCCCGACAGTTCCGGTCGCGTCTCCGCCCGGTCGGCCTCGTGCCGCAGCACCAGCCCGTCGACGACCACCTCGTCCACCACCTCGCCACCGCACCGATCGAGGATCGCCGGATCGTGATTGCCCGTGATCCACGTCCAGCGCGTGGCATCTGTCATCGCCCGCAGCATGTCCTGCGCGCGCTGAGGCAGTCGCTCGCACCCGTCGCTGTCGTGGAAGCTGTCGCCGAGACACCAAACCTCGCCCGCACCTGTCGCGGCGACCAGTGCACTCAGGTCCGCCAGCGTCGCGATCGAATCATAGGGCGGCAGCATCTGGCCGCTTTTCGCGAACCAGCTTGCCTTCTCGAAATGCAGGTCGGCGACCAGCAGCGCGCGCCGCTCCGGCCAGAACAGCGCGCCTTGAGGCAGCGCCAGAAGCGCATGTCCGCCGAACGAAAAGGGAACCATCCGTCTGCCATGCCGCCCCGGCCGCACCGAATCAACCCGCCATCGTCGCGAACTGGGTGGGGCTTGCGCATGCCCCCAATCGGCGTAAAGCGCGCCGTCCCATCAGGAGGAGCGCTCTTCGCGCCATGACGTCCGTAGCCGGAACACCACAAACCGCCGTCGTGACCGAACCGACCGCCGATACGTCGGCGGGTCAGGCGGCGCAGGCGTGTGCGCCGGCCGATCTGTCGGCGGCGCATCTGCATCCACATCCGGCGCTGGCCGCGCTGACCGTCGGCGCGATCGGCGTGGTGTTCGGCGATATCGGCACCAGCCCGCTCTATGCGTTCCGCGAGGCGCTCGGCCAGACGTCCGCGGGCGGCATCGATCCGACCGAGATCCTGGGCGTGCTGAGCCTTGCGCTCTGGTCGCTGTTCCTGGTCGTCACGGTCAAATACGTCATCTTCCTGATGCGCGCGGACAACCAGGGCGAGGGTGGCGTTCTGGCGCTGGCCGCGCTCGCCCGCCGCGCGCTCGGCATGCGCTCGAAGATCGCGATCGTGCTCGGCGCGGCAGGGGCGTCGCTGTTCTACGGTGATGCGATCATCACGCCGGCGTTGTCGGTGCTCTCCGCGATGGAGGGCCTGCGGACGATCCCGAGCGCGGCGCACATCTTCGACGAAGGCACCGTACGCGCGCTGACGATCGCCATCCTGATCGCGCTGTTTATGATCCAGGCGCGGGGCACCGCGCAGGTGTCGAAGCTGTTCGGCCCGGTCTGCATCCTGTGGTTCGTGTCGATCGGTGCGCTGGGCATCTGGCATATCGCCGACGAGCCTTCGATCGTCCGCGTCTTCCTGCCGACCTACGGCATCTCGTTCCTCGCCACCCACGGCGTCACCGGCCTGTTCGTGCTCGGGGCGGTGTTCCTTACCGTCACCGGCGCGGAAGCGCTGACCGCGGACATGGGGCATTTCGGCAAGCTGCCGATTCGCATCGGCTGGTTCTTCCTCGTCTTCCCGGCACTCGCGCTCAACTATCTCGGGCAGGGGGCATTCGCGCTCGCCAAGCTCGAGGACGCGGCACGACAGGGCATTCCGTTCGTCAATCAGGACTGGTTCTTCCTGATGGCGCCCGAGCCGCTGCGCCCGGCACTGATCATCCTTGCCGGTTTCGCGACGGTGATCGCCAGCCAGGCGGTCATCACCGGCGCGTTCAGTCTGACGCAGCAGGCGATCCAACTCGGCCTGCTCCCGCGCCTGCGTATCCGCCAGACCTCCGCCGTGTTCGCCGGTCAAATCTATTTGCCCGCGATCAACTGGCTGTTGCTGATCGGCGTGCTGGTGCTGGTGATCCAGTTCAAGACCTCGTCGGCGATGGCGGCGGCGTACGGCATCGCGGTGACCGGCACGATGGTCGTCACCACCTTGCTCGCGTACATCGTCGTCCGTCACCGCTGGAACTGGTCGCGGCCATTGGCACTAGCGGCGATCCTCCCCTTCCTGACGCTGGACCTGATCTTCTTCGGCGCGAACATCCTCCGCGTGATCGAGGGCGGATGGGTCCCGCTCGTCATCGCCGCCGCAATCGGCCTGATCATCTTCACCTGGGTGCGCGGCAAGAAGATCGTCAGCGCGTTTGAGAAGCGCCAGAGCATCCCGCTGAGCGACCTCGCCGCAGCGCTGGAGAAGCGCCCGCCCGAGCGCGTGTCCGGGACGGCGGTGTTCCTCACCGCGAACCCGCATGCGACGCCGGGCGCGCTCCTGCATAACCTCAAGCACAACAAGGTGCTGCACGAGCGCAACCTGATCGTCAGCATTCGCACTGCGGACAGGCCGTTCGTCGAGGAATCGCAGCGGGCAAAGGTCGAGCGGGTCGACGATAATTTCTCGATCGTCGTGCTGACCTACGGCTTTATGGAATCCCCCGACGTGCCGCGTGACCTGGGGGTCGGGAACAAGACCGAGCAGCTTGGGCTGGACCCTATGCGCACCTCGTTCTTCATCGGCCGCAACACGCTGAAGCCCGATGCGGAGAAGGGCATGCCGCCATGGCAGGACCGGATCTTCATGTTCCTCCAGCGTAACGCGAGCGATCCAACGGACTTCCTGAAGATCCCGCCCGGCAAGGTGCTGGAACTAGGCGAACAGGTCACAGTCTAATCTCCCTCGCCCCTCCGGGGAGAGGGAAGGGGCCCGCGGCACTTGCCGTGGGAAGGGAGAGGGGAGTGAGGCTCGGGACGTGGATCCCAACTACCCCTCTCCCTTCCGTCGCCTAAAGCTCCTCCCTCCCTCTCCCCAGAGGGGCGAGGGACGTGGTATTCACCCCGCGAAGGCTTTCACCAGGTCGAAGAGGTAATCGCGGCCATCGTACAACGACGCCACGCGGATGCGCTCGTTGAGCCCGTGAATCCCCCCCATATCCTTGTCGATGAACACGCCCGGCACGCCGTACACCGGGATCCCGATCGCCTCGAAGAAGATCCCATCGGTCGCCCCGGTCGACATCATCGGCAGGATTGGGATACCCGGGAAGTGCTTCGCCGCAACCTTCGTCACCGGCCCCATGATCTTCGGATCGAGCGTCGGCGGGATCGCGGTCGGGCGGACCGGCTGGTTGGCCGTCACCGTCACTTTCGCCCCCGCGAGTTCCTTCAGCTTGGCGAGCGTGCCCTCCACCGTCTCGCCCGGAAAGATCCGGCAGTTGATGTTCGCCGTCGCGCGCTGCGGCAGCGCGTTCTCGGCATGACCCGCGTTCAGCAACGTCGCCACGCAGGTCGTCCGCAAGGTCGAGTGCATCGCCTTGTCGCGGCTGACGATAGCATCCGCCGCCTTGTCCTCGGGATTGGCGAGCAACCGCGTGATCGCACTGCCCATCTCGCCCGGCATCGCCTTCGCGCTTGCCGCGAAGAACGCCTTGGTCGTGTCGGTGAACTTCACCGGGAACTCATACCCCTGCACCGCCTTCACCGCATCGGCGAGTTCGTAGATCGCGTTCTCGGGCGTCGGCTGCGAGCTGTGCCCGCCCGGGTTGGTGGCGAGAAACGTGTAGTTCTGCGCGGCCTTCTCGCCGACCTGGATCGCCAGCAACTGGCGCTTGCCAGTGTCGTCGAGCCGCCCGCCGCCACCCTCGTTCAGCGCAAACTCCGCCGCGATCAGGTCGGGCTTCGCCTTCGCCAAATACTGCGCGCCGTTCCACGCGAACGTCGTCTCCTCGCCGCAGGTCAGCGCGAGCTTGATCGTCCGCTTGGGCTGGTACCCGCCAGTCTTGAAGCGGATCATCGCGTCGGACCAGATCGCCGCCTGCGCCTTGTCGTCGACGGTGCCGCGCGCGTAATAATAGCCGCCTTCCTCGATCAGCTTGAACGGATCGCGCACCCAATCCTCACGCTTAGCCTCAACCACGTCGAGATGCGCGAGCAGCAGCATCGGCTTGAGCGCCGCGTCCGAACCTTTCAGCACCGCGACCAGCCCGCCATCCTTGGGATGCTCGGGCACCGAGAAATAGGTGATGTCGGCATCGGCATAGCCCGCCGTCTTTAGTCGCGCGCCGATCTGCGCCGCCGCCTGCGTGCAACTGCCGGCGGACAGCGTCGTGTTGGTCTCGACCAGTTCCTTGTAGAGCCCGAGGAACGCCTTCTGGTCGGGCCGCGTCTGCGCCTGCGCCGAGAATGGTGTGGTCAGAATCGCCGCCGTGAGTAGCCAGCCAGTCGCGCGCATCGTCGTCCCCTTGTTCGTCTCTGCGCGGAGAGTTGCAGCGAACAGGCGCCGACGCAACCTCGACGCCGCGGCTCTCACCGTCGGCGTGTTCCGCGGGGCAAAGTGAGCCGCACCTCGCGATTGGCGAAGTCGATGTCGACGCGGCGGAACAGTTGCAGCACGTCCATCCCGAGCAGCATCGCCGGGCGCTCGGACAAGCCGAACTGGCGGAACGGCGGCGCATCGATCGCGGTGAACGCGACGGGCAGGTCGCCGAGCGTCAGGCTGCCGATCGAGACGCGGTCGATCGTCGTATAGTCGGCGACGACGGTCTCGCCGGTGACTCCGGTCAGCGACACCGGCTGCGACGCCCCCGCGCTGCCCAGTCCCTTGCGCGTCACCTTCCGGCGCAGCGCGCCATTGGCCATGCTGACCGACGTGCCGGTGTCGAGGATCACGCGAATACGGATGCCGTTGCAGTACGCATCGGTGACGACGAGCTGCCCGAACAGGCTGCGCGCGCGGATGACGATCTCGTCGGGGGCGGCGCGTTCGCGAATCTGACGTTTGCGCGAAGGGGTGACAGTCATCGTCTTCGTGTCGAAGTCGATCCCCACCGCATGATCCTGCAACATGTCGATCCCGAGCAACCCGCGCGCGCCGAGGTTGATCGCGCTGATCGCGGGCGCCTCGATCGCCTTGCTGCCGATCACGCTGACTTTGAGCGAGGGGATGATGACCGTGCCGATGCTGTCCGATCCGGTCATGCCGGTGACGCGCACGGTCCGGCCGGGCGCCAGGCCGAGCGTGGCGGCGAGTTCGCGCGCGATGACGGTGCGCTGCGCGCCGGTATCGACGATGAACGGGAATGGCCCGGCGCCGGCGATCGTGACCGGCACCGTCATGCGGGTTTCGTCGTCGCCGAACAGGAGCGTGGCGGGGTCTGGTTCTGCTGCGGATGCTGCACTCGGAGGGGGTGCAGCATTTGGTCGCGGGAGCGCTGCGTCCTGGGCGCTGGCCTGGGCGGCGATGCCTAGCAATAGAGGGGCTAGCCACCTGTGCATGCTGCAAATGCTGCGCCTGATTTTGCGTATACGCAACGGTCGTTGTTAGGGACGGACTTCGCTACAAACGGCACCACCCCGGCGGAGGCCGGGGCCCAGTTGGAAAGGTGGCAATAACGGCACGCCGCCCTTCGTTAGCAACGTCCCCCAACTGGGCCCCGGCCTTCGCCGGGGTGGCAGATTTTGGGGGGGGCGTGGTGGCAGGACGCGGCGGCGTTCGCCCTCAATCCGGCCGCATCGCGTCGGCGATCATCGCCTCCGCTTCGATCAGCAGCGCGTCGTCCGAACTGTTCGTCGCCACCTTCTCGCGCCCGATCAGCGTCAGCACGGGTACCGCCAGCGGCGTCACCCGCTCCAGGTCGACATGCACCATCGTCGCCGCCGCGCGGTCGAGCAAAGACGCCAGCCGCCCCACATCCGTCATCCGCGCGCGCGCATCCGCCCACGCCGCTTCCAGCAACAGATGCGTCGGCTCGTACTTGCGCAGCACGTCGTAGATCAGGTCGGTCGAGAACGTCACCTGCTTGCCGGTCTTGCGCTTGCCCGGATGCTGGCGCTCGACCAGCCCGCCGATCACCGCGACCTCGCGGAAGGCGCGCTTCAACAGATGCGATTGCTGCACCCACTCGACGAACTCGTGTTCGAGAATATCCGCCGAGAACAGCGCGGCGGGGTCCGTAATCTTCTCCAGCCCATACACCGCCAGCGCATAATCATTCGCGACGAAGCCGAGCGGTTTTAGCCCCTGCGTCTCCATCCGCCGCGTGATCAGCATGCCGAGCGACTGGTGCGCGTTCCATCCTTCGAAACTGTACGCAACCATGTAATGCCGCCCTTCGCGCGGGAACGTCTCGACCAGCAATTGCCCCGGCTCGGGCATCACCGATCGATAGGCCTGCATCTCCAGCCATTCGCGCACGTCGTCGGGAAAGCGCGCCCAGTCGCCGGGATGCGCGAGGAACCCGCGGACGCGGTCGGCGAGGTTGGTCGACAGCGGCATCCGGCTGCCCCCGTACGTCGGGATCCGCGCAGGCTTCGACGTCGCGCGCACCACCAGATCCTCGAGATCGATCTTCATCACCTCGAGGCTCAACCCCGCGAAGAAGAACGTGTCGCCGTGGCTCAACTGCGCCGCGAACGCCTCCTCGACCCGCCCCAGCACGCGGCCATTGCCGAACCGCACGTTGAGCATCGTCGCCTCGACGATGATCCCCGCGTTCAGCCGGTGCTGGCCGATGAACTTCGGGTGGCTGACCCGCCACGTCCCGTCCGCGTCCTTGGTCAGCCGCTTGAACCGATCGTACGCCTTCAGTGAATAGCCGCCGTCGCTGATGAAGTGCAGCACGCGCTCGAACGTCTCGGTCGGCAGCGCGGAATACGGGAGCGCCGAGCGAATCTCGTCGAGCAGATCCGCCTCGCGAAACGGCGCCGCGCATGCGCACGCCATCACATGCTGCGCCAGCACGTCGAGCGCACCGACGCGGAAAACGTCCGCATCGAGTTCGCCCGCCTCGACCGCGTCGAGCGCCGCGCGTGCCTCGAGATACTCGAACCGGTTGCCCGGCACGACGATCGCTTGAGACGATTCGTCGAGCCGGTGATTGGCGCGACCGATCCGCTGCAACAGCCGCGACGACCCCTTCGGCGCGCCCATCTGGATCACGCAATCGACATTGCCCCAGTCGACGCCGAGGTCGAGGCTCGACGTCGCGACCAGCGCACGCAGCTTCCCCTCGGCCATCGCGTTCTCGACTTTCCGTCGCGCTTCCTTGGCCAGGCTGCCGTGGTGGACGCCGATCGGCAGATTTCCCGCATTCACCTTCCACAGATCCTGGAAGATCAGCTCGGCGAGGCTGCGCGTGTTGCAGAACACGATCGAGGTTTCGTGCGCCTCGATCTCCGCCATCACCTGCGCGGCGGCATAGCGGCCCGAGTGTCCCGACCACGGGACGCGGCCTTCGGGCAGCAGGATCGCGATGTTGGGATCCGCGCCGGGCTCGCCGCGGACCATCGCGACCTGGTCGATATCGCCGTCGGGGGCGAGCCATGCGCGATAGCCGTCGGCGTCCGCGACCGTCGCCGACAGCGCGACGCGGCGCATCCCCGGCGAAATCGTCTGGAGCCGCGCCATGCAGAGCGAGAGCAGGTCGCCACGCTTGCCGGTCGCGAACGCGTGCACCTCGTCGACGACGATCGTGCGGAGGTTTTCGAACATCGTGATGCTGTCGGGATAGCTGAGCAGCAGCGACAATGATTCGGGCGTCGTCAGCAGAATCTGCGGCGGCTTGATCCGCTGCCGCGCCTTCCGGTCGGAGGGCGTGTCGCCGGTGCGTGTCTCGACGCGGATATCGACGCCCATCTCGTCGATCGGCGTCAGCAAATTGCGCTGCACGTCGACCGCGAGCGCCTTCAACGGCGAGACGTAGAGCGTGTGGAGCCCAGTCGTCGGCGCCTCGATCAGTTCGGCGAGCGTCGGCAGGAACCCGGCGAGCGTCTTTCCCGCGCCGGTCGCCGCGACCAGCAGGGCATGATGCCCCGCGCGGCCTTCCGCCAGCATCTCCAGCTGATGCCGCCGCGGCCGCCAACCGCGTGTGGCAAACCAGTTTTCCAAGGGGGAGGGGAGGTCGCTCACGGCCTGTTCACGCATCATCGCCATATGGGGGCGTCGCGCCGCACCGCTATGGACCGCGTGCGGAACGACCGCCACTTTGGCTAAAGCTCTGTTGTGAAAGACGATCGGTGTCGCTTTTTCGTTATCTCCTGCCCCTGCCGTTGCTCGCACTCCTGCCGTTCGCCAATGCCACTGCCGCCAACAAGTCGTTCGTCGGCGGGGGCGGCATGGTCCGCCTGTCCTATGCCTCCAGCCTGACGCCGACGCGCAATTTCGCAGGCCGGCCGCTGATGAACAGCGGCTGGCGACAGATGTGGGACGGCGCCCCGGTCGGGCGCGGCGTCGGCATCGTCCGCTTCTGGGAGGTCGCCAAGCCGACCGACGGCCAGGGCCAGGTAACCGAGATGATCCAGGTCGGCTTCAGCCGGAGCGCAGCCGTGGTCGCGACCTGCGGCACCGCAGGGCTGGTCTCGGGGCATGCGAAGCGCCTGCCGAACCGGATGCTCGGCGGCCACCGCTGGACGGTCTATACGAACGGCGATGCGGGCATGAGCCAGCAGGTCAACGCAACCAACTTCCGCAGCGTCATCAACGGCGCCTGCTACGCGATCGACCGCGTCACCTACGCGGTACGGGCAGCGAACCCCGCGAGCCGCAACGCGCCGACCCAGGCGGTGGCCGCAGCGCGGATGGACGCGATCCTCGCGACGATCAAGGTCGGCGGACGGCGATAAAGCAAGGACTTACGATCCTCCCCCGCCAGGGGGAGGTGGCTGGCACTTGCCAGACGGAGGGGGAGGGAGGCGATACGTCTGTTCCGTGTCCGCCCCCTCCGTCACCTTCGGCGACACCTCCCTCCTAGCGGGGGAGGATCGTTCGTTGCCGCAAACACGAGCCCGCGACGCCGACTTTAACTCGTCCTGGACGGGGGAATTACCGACCCACAACACTCCGTCACTCCGGACCCGTTCCGGGGTCCACCGTTCCGCGAACTCACCCCTCTCGAACGTGCGGAACCGTGGATGCCGGAACAAGCCCGGCATGACGGAGGCCATCGTTCATGGCACCACGCCCGCGCCGAGTGTTACGGCACCGCACGCCTTCGTCACGCGTTATCCCCGCATGGCAAAACTCGGCGACTGGCTCGAACCGCATCCGCACGGCATCCTCGTCAAGCCGATCGACGCGTGGATCGACCCGTCAATCCCGACCGCCAAGGCGCTCGTCACGCACGGCCATGCCGATCACGCGCGCGGTGGCCACGAGGCGGTCTGGGCCACGCCGGAAACGCTCGCGATCATGGACGCGCGCTATGGTCCGCAAGCCGGCAACCCGGTCGCGTATGGCGAGACGATCCGGATGGGCGAGGTGGATATTGGCTTCGTCCCCGCCGGCCACGTGCTTGGTTCCGCGCAGATCGTACTCGATTATCGCGGCGAGCGGATCGTTGTCTCGGGTGATTACAAGCGCCGCGCAGACCCGACGTGCACGCCGTTCGAACCCGTCAAATGCGATGTCTTCATCACCGAGGCCACGTTCGGCCTGCCGGTGTTCCGCCACCCCGACACCGGCGACGAGATCGACAAGCTGATCGCCGCGCTGCACGCCAACCCCGATCGCTGCGTCGTCGTCGGCGCCTATGCGCTCGGCAAGGCGCAGCGCGTGATCGCCGAACTGCGCGAGCGTGGTCACGAGGCACCGATCTACATTCACGGCGCGCTGCAAAAGCTGTGCGACCTGTATGCCGAGCACGGCGTGCGGCTTGGCGAATTGCTCCCCGTCGCCGATGCGAAGAAGGCGGACATGGCGGGGCATGTCGTGATGTGTCCACCGGGCGCGCTCAACGATCGCTGGTCGCGGCGGCTGCCCGATCCGATCACCGCGATGGCGAGCGGCTGGATGCGGGTGAGGGGTCGTGCGCGGCAGAAGAACGTCGAGCTGCCGCTGATCCTGAGCGATCATGCCGACTGGGACGAACTGATCACGACGCTGACCGAGATCGCGCCGCAGGAGGTGTGGGTGACACACGGCCGGGAGGACGCGCTGGTCCATTGGTGCATGACCCGCCAGATCAAGGCGCGCGCGCTGGCGCTGGTCGGGTTCGAGGACGAGGACGACTGAGGCCTTGCGCTTTACAGAGGCTGCGGCAGGATAGGACATTGCCCCTGTCGCAAGGATGATCCGTGGCCCGTTCGACCAAGTTCGCCGCTCTGTTACTGCTAGCGCTATCGACCACCGCCATCGCGCAGGACGCGCCGAAGAAGGACAAGTCGGAGAGCAACGCCGATCGGATGAAGGCCGAGGCGGAGGCGGATTACGCCAACGCACCGGTCGCCGAGCAGGAGGTCAAGTCGAAGGGCCGCGTCACGGTCGGCGGCAAGTCGCTCGGCTATACCGCGACCGTCGGCACGCTGACGCTGCGCGATACCGAGGGCAAGCCGACCGCCAGCCTGTTCTACACCGGCTACACGCTCGACGGGGTGAAGCCCGGGACCAAGCGGCCGGTGACGTTCTTCTACAATGGCGGGCCGGGGTCCCCCAGTTTCTGGCTTCACATGGGCTCGTTCGCGCCGGTCCGCCTGCGCACCGCCAACCCCGAATACATCAAGCCCGCGCCGTACGACTTCGGCCCCAACCCCGACACGTTGCTCGACAAGACCGACATGGTGTTCATCGACGCGGTCGGCACCGGCTATTCGCGGCCGCTCGGCGACACGAAACCGTCCGCCTTCTACGGCGTCGACGAGGATGCCGACGCGTTCGCCAAGGGCATCCTGCGCTACGCCACCAAATACGGCCGCTGGAACAGTCCGAAATTCCTGTTCGGCGAGAGCTATGGCACCACCCGATCGGGCGCGCTCGCCTACCAGTTGCAGGATCGCGGGATGGCACTGAACGGCGTCGTGCTGCTGTCGTCGATCATGAACTATGGCTACCGCCAGCCGGGGCTCGACGAGATCTACCTCAACTATCTGCCGAGCTATGCGGCGAGTGCCTGGTACCATAACCGCCTGCAGAACCGTCCCGCCGACGTCGCCACGACGGTCGCCGAGGCCCGCGCGTTCGCGACCGGGCCGTATGCGGCAGCGCTGTCGAAGGGGCAGACGATCTCGGACGCGGAGCGCGACACGGTCGCCACCCGGATGAGCCAGTTGATCGGGATCTCGCCCGACTTCATCAAGCGCGCCAATCTCCGCATCGACCTCGCCCGCTTCCAGAAGGAATTGTTGCGCGACCAGCGGCTGACGCTCGGCCGGTTCGATTCGCGCTATACCGGCATCGACAGCGATGCGGCGGGCGAGCGGCCCGAGACCGACGCGTCGGACACCGCGATCGCCGGCGCGTTCATCGCGACGTTCAACGACTATGTGACGCACACGCTCGGTTACAAGACCGAGATGCCCTACCGCCTCAGCGCGCGCGATGCGCCGGGCTGGACGTGGAACTGGAAGCACGACGCGCCGGGTCGTGGCGGCCAGTCGCAGAACAACCCCAACACCGCGGTCGACCTGGCCGCGGCGATGCGCGAGAATCCGTATCTCAACGTGCTGTCGATGAACGGCTATTACGACATGGCGACGCCGTTCTTCGGGACGGAGAACGATCTGGGGCACATGATGCTCGACCCGTCACGGCAGCGGAATTTGGCGTTTCGCTATTATCCCGCGGGGCACATGACGTATCTGAACCCCGAGGCGCTGCACCAGATGAAGGCGGATCTGGCGCGCTGGTATGATCAGGCGGTCGGCGAGGCGCGGAGCGCGACGCCGCCGGGTGGCGCGAGTGTTTCGGGTGCGGAGGGTTCGGGGCAGGTGCCGAACTAACCCAACACGCTCCGTCATGCCGGGCTCGTTCCGGCATCCACCGTTCCGCACAATCGAGAGACATGAGATCGCGGAACCGTGGGCCCCGGAACAAGTCCGGGGTAACGGAGTGGTTGGCGCACGTGGTCATCCGCACGCAAGCCGACAGCCTACCGAGCCCCTTCCAGCGCCTTCGCCCGGCGGCGTTGCACCGAGCTGCCGATCCCCAGCGCCTCGCGGTACTTCGCCACCGTCCGCCGCGCGATGTCGAAGCCCTTGCCGTTGAGCAATTCGACCAATGTATCATCCGACAGGATCTTCGCGCCCTCGGTGTCGATCAGCGCTCGGATCGCGGATTTCACCGCCTGTGCCGACACCGCCTCGCCGCCGTCCGCGGACTGGATCGCGCTCGTGAAGAAGTATTTCAGCTCGTACAGCCCGCGCGCGCACGAGACGTATTTGTTGCTCGTCACGCGGCTGACGGTAGATTCGTGCATCTCGATCGCGTCCGCCACCTGGCGCAGCGTCAAGGGCCGCAAGTGCGCGACGCCTTTCAAGAAGAACGCCTCCTGCTGCTTCACGATCTCGGTCGCGACCTTGATGATCGTCCGCTGGCGCTGGTCCAAGGCTTTCACCAGCCAGTTCGCGCTGGCAAGGCAGTCCGACAGCCACGCCTTCGACACCTTGTCCTGCTGCCCGCCCGAGAGTTCGGTATAATAACTGCGGTTGACCAGCACGCGCGGCAGGGTGGAGGCGTTGATCTCGATCGCCCAGCCGGCTTTCGTCCGCGCCACGAACAGGTCGGGCGTCACCGACTGCGACGGCTCGCCGCCATAGCGACACCCCGGCTTCGGATCATACCCCCGCAGTTCGCGGATCATGTCGGCCATGTCCTCGTCGTCGACGTCGCACATCCGCTTCAGACGCGTCAGTTCGCCACGCGCGAGCAGGTCCAGATTGTCGATCAACCGCGCCATGCACGGATCGTAGCGGTCCGCCTCGAGCGCCTGCAACGCTAGGCATTCGGCAAGATCGCGCGCGCCCACCCCGGTCGGGTCGAACGTCTGGATCGTCGCCAGCACGCCCTCGACGCGAACCAGCGGCACGCCGAGCCGGTTAGCGATGTCGAGCAGCGATACGGTCAGGTAGCCCGCCTCGTCGATCTGGTCGATCAGATGCGCAGCGATGAACGCGTCTTCGTGCGGGACCGCGGGCCCGGCTTGCGCGAGCAGGTGATCCGCGAGGCTGAGGCTGGTGTCGGCGAACGCGTCGAGATCGGGGCCGTCCTCGCCACCGACGCCGCCCGCGCTCGCGCCGGTCATCGAGAGCGCGCCGTCCATCCCGCTGCCGCCGTCGGCGACGCTGTCCTGCTGGTGACTTTCGGTGGCGTAGTCGACGTCGAGCGTCGGTTCGTCGCCTGCGCCGGTGCCGGAAACGAGTTCGTCGGCGGCGACGCGTTCGTCGCGGACTTCTGGGGCGGGTTCGCGGTCGGGGGCGTCACTGTCTTCGGCGGCGCTGGCTTCGAGCAAGGGGTTGCGCTCGACCTCTTCGGCGATGAACCCCTCGATCTCCAGGTTCGACAGCGCCAGCAGCTTGATCGCCTGCTGGAGCTGCGGGGTCATCACCAGCGACTGCGACTGGCGGATGTCCAGGCGAGGGGCGAGGCTCATGCGGGAGCCACCCATAACGAGTTCGACAACCCAATTCCGTCACCCCAGCGGAAGCTGGGGTCTCCCACGATCAGAGCGCGCGCCCTCACCGGGAGATCCCAGCTTTCGCTGGGATGACGGGTGGGGGTGGGGGCTGGGAGGGGGGGCGGCATAAGCTTAAAGCGAGAAGCCTTCGCCGAGATACAACCGTCGCACGTTCGCGTCGGCGACCAGTTCCTCCGGCGAGCCCGAGAACAGCACGCGGCCGTCATAGATGATGTACGCGCGGTCGACGATCTCGAGCGTCTCGCGGACATTGTGGTCGGTGATCAGCACGCCGATATCGCGGCGCTTCAGATCCTTCACCAGATCGCGGATGTCGGCGATCGAGATCGGATCAATCCCCGCAAACGGCTCGTCGAGCAGCATGATCGACGGATCCGCGGCCAGCGCACGGGCGATTTCCGCACGACGCCGCTCGCCGCCCGACAGCGCCATTGCCGGAGCCGCACGGAGCCGCGTCAGGCCGAACTCCTCGAGCAGCGTGTCGAGCTTCCGCTGGCGCGCCGCCTTGTCGGGCTCGGACAACTCCAGCACGGTCAGGATGTTCTTCTCGATCGTCAGCCCGCGGAAGATCGACGTTTCCTGCGGCAGATAGCCCAGGCCGAGGATCGCGCGCCGGTACATCGGCAGCTTCGTGATGTCCTCGCCGTCGAGCATAATCCGGCCAGAATCGGGCTTCACCAGCCCCATCACCGAATAGAAGCAGGTCGTCTTGCCCGCGCCGTTCGGTCCGAGCAGCCCGACCACTTCGCCGCGCCCGACCGACACCGACACGTCGGTCAGCACGACGCGCTTGTCGTAGGACTTGGCGATCGAGACGACCTGGAGCCCATTGCTCACCGGCGGCTCGGAAATCGGCTCGACCGCTTCGATCGGGGGCAGCGTGGTGGCGTCCATGGGATCAGGCCCTCGCAAAAGTCAGTCGCCGAACGCTCGGCGTGATGGTGTCGCCGAACCTCTGGGGTTTGGCAGGAAACATGCATGAGCGCGCCGCCGGAGGGAAGCCCCTGCGGTACGCTCGCGCGTCAGTTGCGCTTGGGGACCGAGAAGGTGCCGGTCACGCGGCCGCCGGTCTGCGTTACGGTGCCACCGCTCGCGGCCGATCCCGCGGCGCTGCCCCCGGCGACCGACGATCCGTCGATCACCGAGCGCCCGGTGTCGAGGTTCATCGTCAGGCGCCCGCCGTTCACGGTGTTGCCCGCCTGCGTCAGCGTGACCGCGCCGAGCATCGTGATGACGCGGCGATTGAGGTCGTAGATCGCGTACTGACTGCGGGCGGTCTGGTCGGGGCGCTTGACGATCACGCCGCCCGACGCGTCGAGCCGCGAGACCTGCGGGTTTCCGCCGATCACCTGGCCGGTATAGGCGACCGTCATCCGCGCCGAGTTCAGCGTCATCTCGGCCTGCTTGACCGCGACGTTGCCCGACAGGATGGCGCGGTTCGCCTTGTCCTGCAGCTCGATATGATCCGCGCCGAAATCGATCGGGGCGTTGGAATTGTGCGACTGCTGCGCGACCGCGGTCGTGGAGAGCAGGACGGCAGACAGAGCTGCTAATAAGTGAGTGGCGCGCATGGCGGTTATTTCGGCCCTCTGGGGATGATCCGCAAGCGCGCATTGCCATCGAGCGTCACGGTCCGCTCTTCGAGGTTCGCGCGCAGCTTGTTCGCGCTGAACGTTCCCTGCTGGACGGTGCCGGTCGCAGCACCGCCGCTTTCGAGCGTGCGCGCCTTCATGTCGATCGTCGCGTTGGTCGTCTTCAGGTCGTAGCCGCCCGCCGCAGTGGCGTTGAGCGGGCCGAACAGCTGCACCTTCTCGGTGTCCATGTCGTAGCGACCGTTGTTCGCCTTGATGTTGGCGGGGCCGTCGGTCAGCTGGATCTGCGCGGCGAGCTGGTTGAGCTGGACGATCGGTTCGGCCGAGCTTTTCTGGATCGCCGACTTCGCATCGAGCGTGAACGCCTGGCCCTTGCTGTCCTCGCCGCGATAGCGCGCGGCCTGGATCTTCATCCGCTCCTGCGCGACGTCGACCTTGTTCTTGTCGAGCAGGAACGACACGTCGCCGCCCGCGGTCAACGGCGCCATCACCAGGAACGCCGCCAGCACGCCGATCGCGGTCGGCAGCGCGACGCGCGCGATCGCGACGAATCGATCGTGGCTGCCACCGGGCGCGGCCCAGTCCTGCCGCGCGGTGCGTGCGCGACGGGCGACAGGTGAGGGCGGCGGAACGTCCATCAAGCGTGCGCGAAAATGTCGATTTCGGGCCAGCCGGCGAGATCGAGTGCGGCGCGGGTCGGCAGGAAGTCGAAGCACGCCTGTGCCAGCTCCATCCGGCCTTCGCGAATCAGGCGCTTGTCGAGCTCGGTCCGCAACCGGTGGAGAAAGCGCACGTCGGACGCCGCGTAATCCTTCTGCGCGTCGGACAGCTCGGGGCTGCCCCAGTCGGACGATTGCTGCTGCTTCGAGATATCCTGGCCGAGCAGTTCGCGAACCAGTTCCTTCAGGCCGTGGCGATCGGTGTAGGTGCGCACCAGCCGCGAGGCGATCTTGGTACAATACACAGGCGCCGCGACGACGCCGAGATAATGCTGGACCGCGGCGATATCGAACCGTCCGAAATGGTAGAGCTTCACGCGCGCCGGATCGGCCAGCAGCGCCTTCAGATTGGGTGCGTCATAGCCGGCACCCGCGGCGAAGCGGACGAGGTGCTCGTCGGGGCCGCCATCCGACAACTGGACCAGGCACAGCCGATCGCGCGGGGTGATGAGACCCATCGTCTCGGTATCGACGGCGATCGCGGCGCCGGCCGCGAACAGATCGGCGGGGATGTCGCCTTCGTGGAGATGAACTGTCATGACGGTGGCCGTAGCGGTCCGCGGCTGAACGCTCAATGGCCCAGTCATACGCAGCGGTGTCGAATCGGGCGATAAGATGGCCTGCTTGGCGCGCCTGCGACGAGTCGTGGCTTACAAGCGACACTTGCGTCAGTATCGATCCAAATCGCGCGACGTAGGACAAGAATCTATTCGCGACGGCTTGTAATTTGCGCTAAGGGTCTCCTCAAGGCGCAAAAGGTTTCGCGCTGGAAAACCCGCGTTCGTCGTCCGGCACAAGGGTTTTGAGAAATTTGCGGGCGAACCGGGAAGACGAACAGAGCTTATGGGTTTCGATAAAGGTGGCCGCGGGAACCGTGGCGGGCGTGGCCGCGACAAGCGCGACAGCTTCGGCGGCGGCGACAACGAGTTCGGCGGCGGCAGTAGCTTTGGCGGTGGCGGCGATCGGTTCGGCGGCGGCGGTAGCAGCTATGGCGGCGGCGGTGGCTCGAGCTACGGTGGCGGCGGTGGCAGCAGCTACGGTGGCGGCAGCAGCTTCGGTGGCGGCAGCGGCGGCGGCGGCGGTGGTTACCGCGGCGGCGGCGGTGGCGGCGGCTTCTCGGGCGGCGGCGGCGGCGGCGGTGGTCGCGGCATGCCTCCCCAGGTCGTCGGCGAAGGCACCGGCGTCGTAAAGTTCTTCAACGCGCAGAAGGGCTTCGGCTTCGTCGTTCGCGATGACGGCGGCGAGGACGTGTTCGTCCACATCAGCGCAGTCGAGCAGGCCGGGATGGTCGCGCTCGCCGAGGGTCAGCCGCTCGGCTTCACGCTCGTCGACCGCGGTGGCCGTATCTCGGCAACCGACCTGAAGATCGACGGCGAGCCGATGGCCGTCACCGATCGCGGCCCGCCGCGTGACCGTGATGCCGGCCCGGGCGCGCCCCGTGGTGGCGATCGCGACCGTGACGGTGGTGCAGGTGGCGCACAGCGTCAGCTCACCGGCGAGAAGGCGACCGGTACGGTCAAGTTCTTTAACGCGATGAAGGGCTTCGGCTTCATCCAGCGCGACGACGGACAGCCTGACGCATTCGTCCACATCTCGGCCGTTGAGCGCGCCGGCATGGCGACGCTGAACGAGGGCGACAAGCTCGAGTTCGAGCTCGAGGTCGATCGTCGCGGCAAGTACGCAGCGGTGAACCTGAGCGCAGGCGGCTGATAGCTGGCTGATCGTACCGTGTTCGGTAGGATAATGATTGCGGCCGGTCTCGCTTTGGCGGGGCCGGCCGTTCTCGTTTCTGGAGCGCCTGCGCAAACCGACGTGCCGGTACTGTCGGCAACGATCGTCGCGCGCTACCCGCACGACCGCACCGCGTTCACCGAGGGTCTGCTCTGGCACGACGGCGCGCTCTACGAGAGCACCGGCCAGGAACGCCAATCCGACGTCCGCCGCGTGTCGCTCAAGGAAGGCAAGATCCTGGCGAAGGCGCGTATCGACCCCGCGCAGTTCGGCGAAGGCCTCGCGCTGTGGAAGGACGAACTGGTCAGCCTCACCTGGCACGACGGCATTGCCCACCGCTGGGACATCCGCACGTTGAAGCCCAAGGGCGAAAACCGCTACACCGGCGAGGGCTGGGGCCTGACGAGCGACGGCGTGTCGCTGCTTCAGTCCGATGGTAGCGCCGACATCATCTTCCGCGATCCGCTGACGCTGGCCGAGCGGAAGCGCATCGCAGTGACGATCGACGGGCGCCCCTTACGCGACATCAACGAGCTGGAATATGTCCACGGCGTGCTGTTGGCGAACGTCTGGCACACCGGTTTCCTGGTTCGGATCGATCCCAAGACCGGCAAGGTTACCGCGGTGATCGACCTCCGCCCGCTGGTCGCTGAAATCGCCGCGACCGACCGCGAGGCGGTGCTCAACGGCATTGCCTGGAACGCGAAGGCCGACCGGTTGTTCGTGACCGGTAAATACTGGCCGACGCTGTTCGAGATAAAGATCGCCGCAGCCGCGCCGTAAGGCCTGCCCATCTGCCGAGGGATCGATCGAGGACAGCGGCCACGCTCCTCGATCGCCCCTGTCGCACCGTCAGGCCACGCTCATTTTTTCGGCGCGAACGAGAATAGTTCGGTCTTGATCGACGCCGGCGCACCAGGCTTGAACCAGTTGGTGTCCTGTATATGGCTGGCCGTCACATAGATCCGGCCATCCGGCCCTTCCGAAAACGTGTCGGGCCAGCGCAGGCGCGGGTCGGTCAGCACCGGCTCGACATGATCGCCGACCAGCCGCGTGATGCCATTGTCGGTCGGCGACGAGATATAGAGCACGCCTGCCTTGCTCATCCACAGGCCATCGGCGACGTGCGTCTGCGCGACCGTCTTCACGCCCGCCGCGCGGGTCGCTTCGCTGACGCCGACGCGCAACAGCGCGGTATCGATCGAATACAGCGTCTTGCCGGTCAGCGCCTGGTAATAGAGCGTCTTGCCGTCGTTCGAGATCGCGATGCCGTCCGCGGCAAAAGCGGGCTGGCGATTGTCGGGGCGGACGAGCGGCTTGCCGTCGGTCGTGACCGTCACGGTCTTGTCGATCTGTGTCGAGCCATGCCCGTCGAGCGCGCGGAAGCCTTTGCCGCTCTCCAGGTCGATGACGATGATCGCGCCGCGCGTGCCCGAATCGGTGATGTATCCGGTCTTGCCGTCGGGCGAGAAGCGGATGTCGTTGAGGTAGGTGCCCTGCAACGCGACATCGAGCGGCACCTTGATGACCTTGGTCACGCGGTTGGTGGCCAAATCGACCTTGACCAGCTTGGGTGCGCCTTCGAGGATCTTCTCGTTGCCGGGCGCGCCGGGATCGAGCACCCAGAGGTTGCCGTGGCCGTCGGGCACGATCGACTGCACGCAGACGAAATAGTCGCCGACCGGGAGTTCGTTGGCGCGCGCGTTACGCCAGCTGTTCCACTTCGCGTCGGGATAGGCCTTTAGCGAGCCGTCCTTCATCACCTCGGCGACCGAAATCGGCGCATCGTCGGTCCAGCGCGGGAAATTGACGAAGCGGCGGCCATCGGCGGTGACGGCGACGCCGGTCGCCTGGTGATCGAACTGCGCGACCTGGGTCAGTGGGCTTGCAGCAGTCTGCGCGTTGGCGACACCGATCGCCGCGGCCGCGACGACAGCAATCGCGGCGGCGCCGGCGAGAAAGGGCTTGGTCTTCGACATTAAGAGGCTCCGGTCGGTTTTATCGGATAGGTCGGCAGGATCGCCGGTGAACAGCTGGACGAGATGGCGCGCGACTGCGTCGGGGTTTTCGCGCTGAGGGAAGTGCCCGACACCGGCGAGTTCGACGAATGCGAACGGGCCGGTGAACTTGCCGGGCACGGCCTTGCCGGCGGAGGGTGGGTTCACGCCGTCGACCGCGCCCTGGACGTAGAGCGTTGGCAGCGACAGCGTGCGGGTCGTCTTGACCTTGTCCTCGAGCCACTGGCTGCGCGGATCGGGGTCAGCTTCGTCCCAGCGCGCGCGGTAACTGTGGAGCGTGACGTCGGCCCAGGCGGGGTTCTCGAACGACCGGGCGACACGGTCGAAAATTGCTTCGTCGAACCAGCCCGGCGGCGACCAGTTCTGCCAGTGGATGCGTGCAAAGCCCTTGTGATCGTCGCGCACTGCCTGCGCCCCGCGCTCGGTCGCCATGAACCAGTGATACCATTGGCGCTGCGCCTGCTCGAACGGTGGCGTCGGCATGCCACCGAGCCGGGGCGGCGTTGCCAGCATCGCCATCCGCTCGACGCGGTCTGGCCAGCCGACCGCCATCGCCTCGGCGGTGTTCGAGCCCCAATCGTGCCCGGCGACCATGAACCGCTCGATGCCGAGTGCATCCATCAATCCGATCATGTCCATCGCCAGAATCGCGCTGTTGCCGGTGCGGGGCGCGGCGTCGTCGACGAACCTCGTCGCGCCGAACCCGCGCAATGTCGGCACGATCGTCCGCAGGCCGGCGGCGTTGAGCTTGGGCACGACCGCATCCCAGGTGGACGAATCGTCGGGCCAGCCGTGGATCAGCAGGACGGGTCGTGCGCCCGGATCGCCTTGGTCGATATAACTGACGATGAGATCGCCAACGGTGATTTCAGGCATGGATTCGGCTCCGTGGGGACGGAGAGGTTAACCTGCGATACCGTGAAAGGTTCAGGGAGCTGCGTCAGATCAACCACTTAAGACGAAGGCCGGCGCCGCATTGCGACCCCGGCCCTTGTCAGCTTCACGATCCACCCCCTTGCGGCGGCGGATCGCTCAGTTGCTCCCGATCAGCGCTTCGGCGCGGCTGCGAACGCCATCTTCAAGCGCGTGATGGCCAGGGTGTTCGCGTCCTGTGCGCCGCGCACGATCATGCCCATGCCGAAGAACTCGTGCGTCACGCCCGGGAAGGTCCGCTGCTCGACCTTGTCTCCGGCGGACCGCATCGCGCGCGCCAGCGTCTCGCCGTCCGAGCGGAGCGGATCGATCTGCGCGTTGATGATCGTCGTCGGCGGCAGACCACGCAGGTTCGCCTTGACCAGGTTCAACCGCGGATCCTGCACATCGGCGGGCGTGCTCTGGTAATAATGACCGAACCATTTCAGCATCGCGGCATTGAGGGGCGCCGCATTCGCCGAATCCATGCGCGATGGCAGCGTGATGCTACTGTTAGCGATCGGATAGATCGAGACGATGTGCCGCGGCTTGGTCAGTCTGTTGTCGCGCGCGTAGATCGCGGTGGCGACGGCCAGATTGCCACCGGCACTCTCGCCGACGACTGCGATCTTGCGTGGATCGCCACCCCAGGCGGCGGCGTTCTGCAACGTCCAGCGATACGCGGCGGCGGCGTCTTCGTGCTGCGCCGGGAACTTGAATTCGGGCGCATGGCGATATTCGACCGAGACGACGATCGCACCAAGCTGTTTGGCGAGCAGGCGCGGGGCGGCGTCATAGGTGTCAACCGTCGCGATCACCCAGCCGCCACCGTGATAATACACGACCACCGGCAGGTTTTTCGCATTGGCCAGCGCTGCCGGCTTGTAGATACGGGCGAACTGCTGCGCGTCGCTGCCGTACGGCATGTCGCGCGTCGTCACGGTTGCGTCGGGCGTTCCCGCCAGACCGTGCTTGATCATGACCTGCTTGGCGGCATCGGCGGGCGAAGGCTGCATCCGCGCGACCGCTGGCGTCAGCGTCTCGATCGGCTTGCCGCCCAGGGCCGCGAGCTGGTCGAGTACGACCTGCATGTCGGGCGCCGCCTTGGCAGGCTGCGTCGCGGTCATCGCCGGGGGCGGTGGCGGGGCGGCATCGGCCGAGCGGGCCGACTGCGCCAGCGCCATGCCCGATGTGGTGACGAGTGCGGCGGCGGCGAGCGCCATCAACGATGCGCGCGACGAACGGCTGGTCATAGAACGGAATTCCTGTTTCGAGTGCCCCCACTCGCGGCTAGAACCTCAGCGCCGGGTTTCCGTTCCCTATATGCCCTAACCCGCGCAATTCACGGGCGATTCCTGGCGCGTAGGGCAGTCAGTGCAACGCGGACCGGTTGCATCGTCTGCGCCGGCCGGAACGAGAGCAGGGCGACCAGCGCGACGCCGCCGATCGAGGCTGCGCCGAGGAACCGGACGAATCGCTCGCCGGTCAACGGGGCGCCGCAGCAGACCAGCACGACGATCATGATCAGCGCCGCGATCAGGCGAAGCGCGCGGACCGTCGCGGGGTTGGCGATGCCCAGATCGCGGCGATATTTGAACGATGCCGCCGCCAGCAGCAACCAGGCGACGAAGCACATCAGCGCGGCTTCAAGCATATTCCTTCTCCCGTATCGTCCGGCGGACTTTCGCGGCCGGCTTGCTGCGCCCCGATCGCCACGCGCCCAGCGCAAGCAGCGCGGCGATCGCGAGCATCGCCAGGTCGAAGCCGGCGAACAGCATGTCGCCCGACAGCAGCGATCCCGGCAGGCCGCGCGAGGTGGTCACGATATCGACCAGCGGGATCGCCGCGAAGGCCGCCGCGCCCACCGCGAATCCTTCGCTCCAGGCACGGCGTGCGGGCCGGGCGAGCTGAAGCAGTGCTATGCCGCCCCATGCCCAGAACATCGCCGCGACCTCGGCCTCCGCGCGACCTGTGGCTGCCGCCGGGATCAGCCGGTTGGCGAGCAGGTATGCCGCCATGCCGATCGGCAGCCCGGCGATCACGCCGATATTGAGCCGCTCGACCAATTTCAGCCCGAAGAACGGCATGGCCCCCGGCTTGCGGCGCTTGGCGGTCCACAGCAGCAGCCCCGTACCGACCATCGCCGCGCCGGTCAGCCCGAGCAGGAGATACGCCCAGCGCAACGCCGGCCCGGCGAACTGCGCGACGTGCAAGCCCAGCATAACACCCGCCGTGGCCAGCGCGGGACCGACGTCGCCGGCCTTTTCGAGCAAGCGGCCGTCGCTGCCCGAATAGGTGATCGACGGGCCACGGCCGTTGAGCGATGCGGTCGTGCGGCGGTATAGCGTGACGGTGCTATCGCGGTCGTTCGGATGGCGGACGACCAGCGTCGAGACGGGGGCTGCGAACCGACGCTCCGCATCCGCGACGAGCGGACCGATCGGCACGAGCGGCGCAGGCGTCTCGCTCGCCTCCCGGTCCGCGGGCGTGCCGAACGCCGCGACGTAATAGTCGGCGGGCTTGGCGTAGTTCGCGGCGACCGGCCACGGCATATACATCGCCACCAGCGTGATCAGCCCGGTGTACGTGATCATCGCGTGATAGGGCAGCGCCAGCACCGCCGAGACGTTGTGTGCGTCGAGCCAGCTGCGTTGCCCCTTGTTCCAGCGCAATGTGAAGAAGTCGGCGAAGATCCGCTTGTGCGTAATCACGCCCGAGATGATCGCGCCGAGCATGAACATCGCGCACAGCCCGGCGACCCAGCGGCCCCAGATCGGCGGCAGCTGAAGCTGGAAATGGAAGCGGTAGAAATGCTCGCCACCGCGCGTCTCGCGGGCATGGACCTCATTGCCGGTCGCGGGATCGAGCACGATCTCGGGCGCGCGCCGGCGCTTTTTCGCGGCGTTCGGATCGGGCTTGCGCTGTTCGAAGATCCGCATCGCCGTCGTCCGCGCATCGGGCAGATACACATACCATTGGACGTCGTACGTGCCGACCCGCTGCATATGCGCGACCGCGGTTTCCGCCGCCTGCGCGGAGCTGACGGGGGCCGCGCGGTATTCGGGCTGCATCCACTGCGTGATCTCGGGCCGGAAATAGCTCGCGGTACCGGTCAGGAACATCGCGAACAGGATCCAGCCCGCCAGCAACCCCAGCCAGCCGTGGATCCACGCCATGCTCTGTCGCAGCGTCATCGTCACGGGCGGACACCGAGCAGCCAGAGCACGCCGCCACCGGCCAAGGCGATACCCCAGACCGCACCGGAGACCCGCACCAGCCGCGGCTCGTGGAAGCTCCACAGTCCGATCGCCGCGAAGATCAGGAACGACGCGATCATGCCCCAGCTGGTGGCCTCTACCCGTGCGATCGGGAGCAACCGGGCAAGCAACGTCGCCAGCACTGCCGCTGCGGCATAGCCACCGATCAGGGCGGTCATGCACCGGACTGTCATCGCCCAGACGCCTCGCCGCACCTTGCGACTGGCCGCCGGTGTGCGGAACGCCGCGCTACGGCCGCTCGTCAACTCATCGTCATTTCTTGGTGCCATCCATGGCGACCGTCTTTAGCGGCGTGTGCGAGTCATTATCAATATCAAAGTGGGCGGGGAGATTCGGCGATGGATCGACGAGCGCGCATCGCCTGCTGTTTCTTGGCCGGCAGTCATCATCTCGGCACGTCGCGCACCGATGTCGGCCCGCGGCGCTTCGCCGAGCGACGAAGCGGAACGATCGGGGACCGCCTAGCGTGCGTCCTCGATCGGTGCGGTCAGGATGACGCGGAGGCCGGGCATGTTGTCGTCCTGTTCGATCGCGCCCGACAGCCCGGCGACGATCGCCGTCATCATCCGGCTGCCGAACCCCTCGCGCGTGCCCGACTTGCCGACGCCATTGTCGGCAACGACCAGCCGCAGGCGGCTGCGATGCTGTTCCAGCGTGATCTCGATCGGGCCGGGGCGACCGGCATAGGCGTATTTGCTCGCATTGATGACGAGCTCGGTGAGCACCAGCCCGATATTGACCGCGCGATCGGTCGGCACCAGCACGGGTGCGAGATCGAGCGTCATCTGCGCCGCCCAGTCCGCGCCGAGCGAGGTCTTCATGTCGCCGGCCAGTTCCTCGAGATAGCGCGACAGGTCGACCGACTCGACCTGGTCGTCGCGGTAGAGCCGGCGATGCACCAGCGCGACCGCCGCGAGCCGCGCCTGCGCCTCGGCCAGATGCTCCTTCACCTTGGCGTCGTCGGACGATTTCGCCTGGAGCGACAGAAATGCGGCGACCAGCTGGAGGCTGTTCTGGACGCGGTGATTGACCTCCTTCATCAGGACGTCCTTCTGCGCGATCAGCGCATCCTTGTCGGCGAGCGTACGCTGCAGGTCGGCGTTCAGCAGTCGCAGCCGCTGGTTGACATGTGCATCGTGGAACGCGCGTCGCAGGCGGTGCGACGCCTCGATCTCCTCGCGCGTCCATCGTCGCGAGCGACCGCCGACCGCCTGCGTCCAGGATTCGAACGAGGTGCGCGGGGTCAGCACGGCGTTTGGATCGACCGACACCGCCTTGTGCGGATTGCCCGCCCATTCGATCTCCTCGACCTGCTCGGCACGGAACCACAGCAGGATCGCGCCCTCGTCGATTAGCGGCAGCGCCAGCACGCCGCTGGCCTTGGCACGATATGCCTCGGCGTAGGGATAGAGGGAGGAGAGCTCGTGCGTCGCAAACGGCTCGATGCCGCCGCGGACACGCGCCCAGCCAGCAAGGTCGAGGATGTCGTCGCGGTTCGGGCAAACCCCGGTGCGGTCGATGGTGGTCCCGTCGACGAACGCGAAACCGTCGCCATCGAGCATCCGCCGGAGGTCTTCGCGCAGTGCCTTGACGATGCTCAGCGGGGCAGGGTCTGTCGCAAGCTTCGGGATCACCGCGTCCTCCGCCGCGCGCAGCCGCAGCCGCTCGCGGTAAGTCTCGGCCTCCTCCTTCGCGCGGATCTGGCGCGCGAGGCCGCCGGCCAGCGTCGCCGCCGCCGCGCGGATGTCGGGCGTCAGGACACGCGGGGATCCGTGGTGGCAGGCGATCATGCCCCACAACAGCCCGTCCTTGACGATCGAGATCGACGCCGATGCTGCAACGCCCATGTTGGCGAGATAGCGGAGGTGGATCGGCGACACGCTGCGCAACGCGACATCGCTCAGGTCGAGCGTCTCGAACCCGGCGGGACGCAAGATCGCGGGGGTATAGTCGATCGCGGGGATCGTCCGGGTCCGGTTGCGGACGTAGAGCGCGCGCGCCTGCCGGGGGATGTCCGACGCGGGGAAATGATGATGGAGGAACGTGCCGAGCCCGGATACCTTGTCCTCGGCCATCACCCGGCCGGCCTCGTCGTCGAGGAAGCGGTAGATCATAACGCGGTCGAACCCGGTCAATTGCTGGAACGCGGTCGCGGCGCGTTCGCACAGCGCCTGGAGATTGCCTGCCCGCTCGAACGTGGCCGCCATCGCGTTCAGCCGCGCGAGCATGTGCGCCGCGGACATCGGCGCGGCCTCGACCGGCTCCAGCTCGACGAGCAGATGCGGCGCCGCACGGTGGATGGTGATATCGAAGCGTTCAGCCGGACCTGCCAGCGGAGCGCCGACGATCGCGCCGGTCGCCGGATCGCTGTCGGCGACCAAGGCAGCGATGTCCTGCGCGAGAACCGTGGAAAGATCCGCGCGAAGCCAGTCCGGGGTCAGCCGCGTTTCGAGATCGCCCGCGCCGGCGACGATAGCCAGGGTCGTCGCGTCCGCTACCAGCAACAGCCCATGTGGCTGGATCGCACCGGGAATGTGGATCGGCTCGCGGTCGCATGCCGTCAGATCAAGCCCCGTTGCGGCGGGGCCATCGGTATCGCTTGGCACGCTCATCTACGCGGAACTCTCCTGGAAGAGCCCGGACCATGCCGTCGCGCGTGGAACAAAGCAAATACCTGTAACGACTTACGGTATTAACCTGGCTCAATATCGACAGGTGCGGCATCGGCATAGCGGCGTGCGATCACCGCACAGGCAATCAACTGCAACTGGTGGAACAGCATCACCGGCAACAGGATCACGCCCACCTGCGCGGGCGGGAACAGCACGCCGGCCATCGGCACGCCCGACGCAAGGCTTTTCTTCGATCCGCAGAATTGCAGCACGATCGCATCTTCTCGCGGAAGCTTCATCAGCCGCGCGACCGCGAAGGTGAGCGCGAGCACGAATGCGAGCAACGCGGCGCACAACAGTCCAATAAGGATCAGGTCGCCGATCGACAGCTTGGTCCACAGCCCCTCGACCACCGCCGCGCCGAACGCGCTATAGACCACCAACAGGATCGAGCCGCGATCGACGACGGTTAGCATGGCTTTGCGCCGCGTCACCCACGCGCCGATCCATGGCCGCAGCAGATGGCCGGCAACGAACGGCACGAGCAGTTGCAGCACGATCGCTTCGACGCTCTCCATCGAGATCCCGCTGCTGCCGCCCCCGATATCCGACGTGTTCATCAGCAGCGCGACCAACGCGGGTGTGATCAGGATGCCGAGCAGGTTGGAGAACGACGCGCTGCATACCGCCGCCGCGACGTTGCCGCGCGCGATAGCAGTGAAGGCGATCGACGACTGCACGGTCGACGGCAACAGCGTCAAGAACAGGAGCCCAGCGGCGAGGGGCCCCGTCACGAACGGCAATGCGCTGAGCCCGAGCCCGAACAGCGGGAACGCGACGAACGTCACCGCGAGCACCGCGAGGTGCAGCTTCCAGTTGCGCAGCCCTGATAGAATCGCATCGCGCGATAGTTTGGCACCGTGCAGGAAGAACAGCAGGACGATGCCGATATCCGCCGCATACCCGACGATCGTCGCCATTTCGCCGCGTGCCGGCACAAGGCTCGCCAGGACGACGGTGCCGAGCAGCATCAGGATAAACGGCTCGAAGACCGACAGGAAGCGTCCGATCACGAATAGGCTTTCACATACGCATCCAGGGTCGCGAGGTGGCCGCTGAGCGCGTCGTCGTCGAGGAAGCTGCCGAGGAAGCTGTTGCGCGCGAGCGTCACCACCTGCTCGCGCGACAGTTGCCGCGCCGCCGCCGTCTGTCGAAAGTTCTCGCCGATATAGCCGCCGAAATAGGCCGGATCGTCCGAATGGATCGTCGCGCGCAGGCCGAGATCGAGCATCCGGTCGATCGGGTGGTTCTCGAGCTTGTCGACGTTGCGGAGCGCGACGTTCGACAACGGACACACCGTCAGCGTCATCGCGTCGCGGGCGAGGCGCGCGACAAGGGCGGGATCCTCCAGCGCGCGGTTGCCGTGGTCGATGCGGTCGACCTGGAGGATGTCGAGCGCCTCGTGGATATAGGCGGGCGGGCCCTCCTCGCCGGCATGCGCGCACAGCATTAGCCCGGCATCCGCCGACGCCGCGAAC
Organism: Sphingomonas sp. 4RDLI-65; assembly: GCF_049472435.1. Taxonomy (NCBI): domain Bacteria; kingdom Pseudomonadati; phylum Pseudomonadota; class Alphaproteobacteria; order Sphingomonadales; family Sphingomonadaceae; genus Sphingomonas; species Sphingomonas sp. 4RDLI-65. The sequence continues at coordinate 154,213 of NZ_JBCEBT010000005.1, forward strand.
ACGCGCGCGAACTTCGAGGGCGGATGGCCGACCTCGGACGAATCGAGCCCGACGCCGATGAACTGGTCTAGCCACGGCTCGGCCTGCGCGAAGGTCTTGAACGCGTCCTCCTCGTCGAGATGGCGGAGGAAGCTCATGATCAGCCCGACCGACATGCCGTGCTTCTCCTGCGCGACGTCGATCCCGGCGAACAGACCGCGCGCGACGACGTCGAACGGGATGCCGCGGTGCGTGTGCGTTTGCGGATCGAAGAAGATCTCGGCATGGACGACGCCGTCCTGCGCGACGCGGTCGAAATAGGCGACCGCGAGATCGCGGAAATCCTCCTCGGTCTGGAGCACGGCGGCGCCAGCGTAATAGATGTCGAGGAAGGTCTGCAGATTGGTGAAGCTGTAGGCCGCGCGGACGTCCTCGACGCTCTTGAAGGGGATCGCGACCTTGTTGCGCTCGGCCAGCGCGAACATGAGTTCGGGTTCGAGGCTGCCTTCGATATGCAGATGCAATTCTGCCTTGGGCAGGTTCGTGATGAAGTCGTTGGTCATAGCGAGTCCTGTCGAGAATAGGCGCGGTTACCAGCGATATAGGTGTGTGCGACCGCGCGGTCGTCCCCCAAAATCTGCAACGCGAACAACCGGTCGTGAAGCGAGGCGCCCGCGGTGCGGCGCGCGAGCAGCGGCGTGGCGGCGGGATCGAGCACGACGAAGTCCGCTTCCTGCCCCGGTTGCAACCCGCCGATCCGGTCGCCGATTCCGAGCGTCTTCGCGCCGCCCGCGGTTGCCAGATACAGCGCACGGAACGGATCGAGGCTGGTGCCGCGCAACTGGCCGACCTTGTACGCCTCGCCAAGCGTCGCGAGGATCGAGAAGCTTGTGCCTGCGCCGACATCGGTGCCGATCCCGACCTTGACGCCGTGCGCATCGGCTTGGGCGAGGTCGAACAGGCCCGAGCCAAGGAACAGGTTCGAGGTCGCGCAGAACGCGATACCGCTGCCTGCCTCGGCCATGCGTGCCATCGCCCGGTCGCTCACATGGACGCAGTGCGCGAACACCGACCTGGGACCGACCAGCCCGAAGCGGTCGTACACGTCGAGATAATCCGCCGCGTCGGGAAAGCGCGCCGCGACCGCGGCAATCTCGCCGTGATTCTCCGCGAGATGCGTGTGGAGCAGCACGTCGGGGTGCGCCTTCAGCAGCGCGCCGGCGTCCGCGAGTTGCGCATCGCTGGACGTCAGCACGAACCGCGGCGTCACTGCGTAGCCGAGACGTCCGCGGCCGTGCCATTTCGCGATCAACGCCTCGGTATCGGCACGGCCATCGTCGACCGTGTCGTGCAAGGTCAGCGGGCCCTGGTCCATCAGGACCTTGCCGGAGATGATGCGCATGTCTCGCGCGAGCGCGACCTCGAACAGCGCATCGACCGACTGCGCATGCACCGTCGCGAAGACGAGCGCGCTGGTGGTGCCGTTGCGCAGCAGTTCGTCGAGGAACACGCCGGCGAGCAGGTCGGCATGCGTGCGGTCGGCGAACCGCGCTTCCTCCGGGAAGATATGGCGGTCGAGCCATTCGAGCAGTTGCTCGCCGTGCGAAGCGATCCGGTCGGTCTGCGGGTAATGCACGTGGCAGTCGACGAAGCCGGGCACGATCGTCTTGCCCGGGAAGTGCGTGACCGGCACGCCCGCGAACCGTTCGGCAAGGTCGGCATACGCGCCGAACGCGACGACATGACCATCCTCGACCACCAGCAAGCCGTCCGCGTGATGACGGATTTCACCGCCGCCGGCGGGGTCTTCGGGTACGCTCAACAATTCGGCGCGGAAGGCGGTGAGCGTCATCGTGCAACTATTCCGCGTGCAGTGCACTTTCCGCAAGTGCGAATGGCGTTGCATGACAGCCCTGTCACGTTACCGAACGCGCACACTCACGCGAAGGACGGACTCGATGCCCACAGGACTGGTCGCACTGCTCGATGACATCGCCGGGATCACCAAGCTCGCCGCCGCCAGCCTCGACGATATCGCCGCGACCACCGGCAAGGCGGGCAGCAAGGCGATCGGCGTGGTGGTCGACGATGCCGCGGTGACGCCGCGCTACATGGTAGGGTTCGAGCCCAAGCGCGAACTGCCGATGATCTGGAAGATCGCGCTCGGCTCGTTTCGCAACAAGCTGGTCTTCATCCTGCCCGCGGCCTTGGCATTGAGTGCGTTCGCGCCGTGGTTGCTGACGCCGCTGCTGATGATCGGCGGCACTTATTTATGCTTCGAAGGCGCGGAAAAGATCCTTGAGGCATTCGGCGGCGGTCATGCCGAGGAGGTCGTCGCCGAGCCGGTCGATGCGGCAACGCTGGAGGCGCAGAAGGTGTCGGGTGCGATCCGTACCGACTTCATCCTGTCGGCGGAGATCATGGTGATCGCGCTGTCCGACGTCGCGACCAAGCCGATCTGGGAGCAGGCGATCGTGCTCGCGCTGGTCGGCATCGTCATCACCATCGGCGTCTACGGCGTGGTCGCGCTGATCGTGAAGATGGACGATATCGGGCTACATCTTGCGCAGCGCAGCAGTGCCGCGGTCCAGGCGATCGGGCGCGGACTGGTGAAGGGCATGCCGCTGGTGATGTCGGCGCTGTCGGTGATCGGGACGGCGGCGATGGTGTGGGTTGGCGGGCAGATCATCGTCCACGGGGTCGAGACGTTCGGGCTGACGACGGTGCCGCACTGGATCCATGATACTGCGGAGGCTGCCTCGCACGCGGTGCCGTTTGCCAAGGGGGCGGTGAACTGGGCGATGAATGCGTTCTTCTCGGGCGTCGTGGGGCTTATCCTCGGCGGCGCGATCGCGTTGGGGTTGCATGCGGTGAAGAAGCCGAAGGCGCACTGACCGGGAGAGCGTTGCTTGCCCTTCCTTGTTCTCCCGCGAAGGCGGGAGACCAGTCTGGGTCCCCGCCTTCGCGGGGAAACATGTCGCCGCTGGTTCTGAGGCGCAACCACCACCAAACACCACCCCGGCGGAGGCCGGGGCCCAATTGGAGAACGGAGGTAACGGCGGACACCCCCTCGTTACTGCGACCTTCCCAATTGGGCCCCGGCCTTCGCCGGGGTGGTGTTCATTCACCGGGGTGGTGCTTCTTCGCCGGGGCGGTGCCTGTAAGGGAGAGGGTTACCCCCTACTTCGCCGTCCACTTCCCCATCCACCCCAGCACCTCGCCATACCATTGCCGCGAGTTCTTCGGCTTCAGCACCCAGTGGTTCTCGCCCGGGTTGACCAGCAACCGCGACGGAATCCCGCGCCGCTGCAGCGCGGTGAACGTCGCCAGCCCCTGCGTGTACGGAATGCGGAAGTCCTTCTCGCCGGTGATCACCAGCATCGGCGTCTTCCACTTGGCGACGTAGTTGACCGGGTTCCACTTCTCGAACGCCTGCGGGTCCTCGTAATAGGCCTTGCCGCCATGCTCCCATTCGTCGAACCAGAGCTCCTCGGTTTCGTACGCCATCGCGCGCGCGTCGAACACGCCGTCATGCTGGACGATGCACTTGAAGCGGTCGGGCCACTGCCCCTCGATCCAGTTCATCATGTAGCCGCCGTACGATGCGCCGAGCGCACACGCGTTGTCCGCATCGAGCCACGCGAACTTGTCGGTCGCGGCCTTCAGACCCTTTTGCAGATCCTCCAGCGGCCAGCCGCCCCAATTGTTGCTGATCGCATCGGTGAAGCCCTGCCCGTAGCCGGTCGAGCCGTGGAAATCGACCGCGACCAGGCCGTAGCCCGCGGCGGCGAACACGGCAGGGTTCCACCGGTACGACCAGCTGTTGTTGCTCGATCCCTGTGGTCCGCCGTGCACCATGTAAGCGATCGGTACCTTACCCGCGGAGCCGTACGGCTTCACCGCATAACCCCAGACGGTGTCGGCGTTCGCGCCCTTGAAGTTGAACCGCGTGACGGTCGGCATGTCGATCCCGGCGAGCTTGGTCGCGTTGACCTGAGTCAAGCGCTGCGGTGCGCCGGTGCCGGCGACGCGGTAGAAATCGGCGGGTGCGGTGAGGCTGTCGATCGCCACCACGGGGCCGCGCGGGGTGATCGCGACCGCGCTGACATGACCCTCCTGAGTCAGCCGCGTGACCGCGCCGCTGCTCGCATCGACGCGGAACAAGGGCGTCTCCTGCGTGTCGTCTGCCGTCACGTAGAGCGACTTCGAGTCCGGGGCCCAGGCGATCGAGCCGACCGATCGGTCCCAGCGCTCGGTCAACGCGACCGTCTTGCCGCTAGCGATATCGCGCAGCGTCAGCACCTGCCGATCCGCCTCGAACCCCGGCCGCCGCATCGCGAAGAAGGCGAGCGTACGGCCGTCTGGCGATACCGTCGGGAGGTTGTCGGTCGCGGTGTTTGCCGCGGTCAGGTTCACCGGCGCCGCAGAGCCGTCCGCCGGGACAGAGAAGATGTCGAGATTGGTCGACAGCGCCTCGATCCGGCCGGCTTCGCGCAGCGCGAAATAGACGGTGCGGCCGTCGGGGCTCCACGAGACTTCCTCGCCGCCGCCGTAGGGTTTCGACGGCGTGTCGCCGACCAGCGCGCCGACCAGCGGAACGCCGTTGCCGGCCGCACCCGCTGCGGTCAGCGGCAATACGAACAGCTGCGACCGCGTGCCGTCCGCCCATGTGTCCCAATGGCGCACGAACAGCTGGTCGTAGGTGCGGCCTGCGCCCGCGTTCGGATCCTTCTTGATCATTGCGGGCTCAAGGCTCGGCGCACCTGGACGGCGGTCCGCCCAGACGAGTAGCTTGTCGCCGGTCGGCGCGACCTTGAAACCGCTGAATCCGCCCTTGAAGCTGGTCAGCTTGCGCGGCGTGCCGCCGGTGACGGGCACCGACCAGATGGCGTCTTCACCCCCCTTGTCGGAGGTGAAATAGACGGTGTTGCCGACGATCTGCGGATCGTTCTCGTTGACCTGCGGATCGGCGAGCAGCTTGACCGGCGTGGCGCCCTGCGTGCTGAGGTCGAGCCGCCAGAGGTCGAAACGTCCCTTGTCCGCGGCGAGATCGGTCTCGCGCTGCGCCCAGACGAGCCAGCGCCCGTCCTGCGACGCGGTCGGCGCGCCGACGCGGCTGAGCATCGTCACGTCGTCGATGGTGAGCTGCCGGGCGGCGGCAGGGGCACTCGCAAAGGCGAGCACGGCGAGGCTGGCGGAGAGCATGATCTTCATCGGCGTGTGATAGGACGCTTGCGGGATTATGCGCAATCACCGGGGTTTGGTTGCGGCCTAATTCACCGAGCACCACCCCGGCGAAGGCCGGGTCCAAGTGGAAAGGTAGCAATAACGACACGCACCACTCCGTTGGCACCGTCACTCAACTGGACCCCGGCCTCCGCCGGGGAGGTGGAATTGGTGGAACGCGAAGTTTCACGATCGGCCTGTCTGTCTGGCTGCGCTAAAGACACGCATGCCCCTCAAGCACTCCTTCCCCCCGATCGCGTCCCCCGATGCACGCGTGCTCGTCCTCGGCAGCCTCCCCGGTGATCGCTCGCTCGCTGCGGGGCGCTATTACGCGCATCCGCAGAACCAGTTCTGGCGGCTTATGTCGCCGGTCGTCGGCCGCGACCTCATGCCGCTCGCCTATGATGACCGGCTTGCCGCGTTGCGGGCGAGCGGCATCGCGCTCTGGGACGTCATCGGCTCGGCCCGCCGCGCAGGCAGCACCGACGCCGCTATCGTCGACATCGAGGGCAATGATCTGCTTTCGCTGATCGCCACGCTTCCCGGGCTCCGCGCGATCGCCTTCAATGGCGGCACCGCGCTGAAGCAGGGTTTGAAGCTGCTCGGCCGCGACTTTTCCGGTCCGGACATCATCGCGTTGCCATCCAGCAGCCCGCTCCACACGGTCGGGCTGGCCGCCAAGCAGCCCGCCTGGAACCAGCTGACGACGATCCTGTCCAGCCGCCTCGACGCGCGCAACCCGGGCCCCAAATAACCACGACTGGCTAAACGCTGCGCGGTCCGGCAAGGGCGGCGGATGTCGATCGAAAGCTTCATTTCGCAATACGGCCTCGCCGCGATCTTCCTTGGCGCAGCGTTCGAGGGCGAGACCAGCGTCGTCACCGGCGGGCTGCTCGCGCACCAGCATCTGGTGCCGCTGGCCGGCAGCGCGGCGGCTGCAGTGACCGGATCGTTCGCCGCGGACCAGCTCTTCTTCTTCATCGGCCGCCGGTACCGCGACACCAAGCGCGTCCGCCGGATCGCCGCCAAGCCCGCGTTCGCCAAGGCGCTCGACACGCTCGACCGGCATCCGACGGTGTTCATCCTCGGCTTCCGTTTCCTCTACGGCCTGCGAACGATCAGCCCGATCGCGATCGGTACGTCGCACGTGCCGGCGCGCACGTTCATGGTGCTGAACGCGATCTCCGCGCTGGTCTGGGGCGTGCTGTTCACCGGGATCGGCTATGTGTTCGGCGACGGGCTGATCGAACTGGTCGACGAGGTCATGCCCAGGCAGAAGCTGGTCGGGGTGGCGATCCTGGCTGTCGTCGCAGCGCTGGTGATCGCCGGTCTGCGCTATTGGCGCGGACGCCACGCGCGCAAGGCGGGCAGGGGTCAGGCGCGCGCGAACGCCGCCGCGGCTTCGACGTCGGATCGATCGGGACGGACGTCGGTATAGAGCACGAACTGCTCGAGCGCCTGCAACGTCGCGACCTCGGCGCCGGTGACGACGCGCTTGCCCGCCGCCCGTGCCGCGGCGAGGAACGGCGTTTCCGCGGGTAGCGCGACGACGTCGAACGCGACGTCGCACCGCGCGATCAAGGGCTTGGCGAATGCGAGTGCATCGGCATCTGCACCCGCCATGCCGAGCGGCGTCACGTTTATCAGCAGGCGCGCGCCGGCTGGATCAGGGTCTGCGGTCCAGTCGTAGCCGTGCGCGTCCGCGAGCGAGCGCCCGGCCGTCTCGTTGCGCGCGACGATCGTTCCCCGCTCGAACCCCGAGTCACGCAGGGCTGTTGCGACCGCCTTCGCCATGCCGCCCGATCCGCGCAGGATGAAGCGCATCGCCGGGTCGACGTCGTGCGACGTCAGCAACATCCGCACCGCGGTGTAATCGGTGTTGAAACCGGTCAGCGTGCCGCCGTCGTTGACGATCGTATTGACGCTGTCGATCGCCCGCGCCGACGGATCGAGCTCGTCGAGCATCGGGATCACCGCCTCCTTGAACGGCATCGACACCGCGCAGCCGCGGATCCCGAGCGCACGGATACCACCGACCGCGCCCGCCAGATCGTCGGTCGTGAACGCCTTGTAGACGTAGTCCAGCCCGAGCAGTTCGTAGAGCCGGTTGTGGAAGCGCGACCCGAAATTGCCGGGCCGCGCCGCCAGCGACATGCACAGTTGCGTGTCGCGACCGATCGGGGGTTTCACGCCCACCCGCTCAGACGTCGAGGTTGGCGACGTTGAGCGCGTTGTCCTGGATGAACTCGCGGCGCGGTTCGACGACTTCGCCCATCAACTGGGTGAATATCTCGTTCGCGCTCTCGGCGTTGAGCGCCGTCACGCGGAGCATCGAGCGGACCGACGGATCGAGCGTGGTTTCCCAGAGCTGTTCCGCGTTCATCTCGCCGAGGCCCTTGTAGCGCTGGATCGCGAGGCCCTTTCGCCCCGCGGTCAGGATCGCGTCGAGCAGGTGGCTCGGGCGCGAGACCTGCGTCGAGCCGCGTGCGGCGACGGCCGTGACCGACCCGATCACACCGGCACCGGCCTCTGCACCCTCTTCGGCCTCGGGCTCTTCGGCCTGCGAGGCCTTGCTGGCGGGAACGAGGTTTGAGGTCTGCGCATAGCTTTCGGCATGTTCGCCCGACAGCGCGTGGAGCTTGCGCGCCTCGGCCGACACCAGGAAGCTGGCCTCGATGATGTGGTGGTCGGTGACGCCGCGCCACGCGCGCTGGAAGTGGATGCCGCCGTCTTCGGTCAGCACCGCGGTCCAGCGGGCATCGCCGTCGTCGAGTTCGAGACGCCGCGTGACGATCTCCAGACGCGATGTGCGGTCGGCGACCGATGCCTCGGGATCGAACACGCCGCCGAGCGCGAGCGCCTCGATCATGCCGGCATCGTAGCGCTTGGGGACGTAGCGCATCAACGTCCGCATGCGGCGCGCGTGATCGACCAGGTCCTTGAGGTCACGCCCCGAACGACCGCCGCCTGGGCCGTCGAGCACCATCGTATTGACGCCGGCATCGACCAGATACTCGTCGAGCGCCGCGTCGTCCTTGAGGTACACCTCGGACCGGCCCTTGGTCGCTTTGTAGAGCGGTGGCTGGGCGATGTAGAGGTAGCCGCCCTCGATGATCTTGGGCATGTGACGATAGAACAGCGTCAGCAGCAGCGTGCGGATGTGCGCGCCGTCGACGTCTGCGTCGGTCATGATGACGATCTTGTGGTAGCGCAGCTTGTCCGCGTTGAAGTCGTCGCGGATGCCGGTGCCCATCGCGGTGATGAGCGTGCCTATCTCGCGGCTCGACAGCATCCGGTCTTCACGCGCGCGCTCGGTGTTGAGGATTTTCCCGCGCAACGGCAGGATCGCCTGGAAATGGCGGTCGCGGCCCTGCTTCGCCGAGCCGCCGGCGGAGTCACCCTCGACCAGGAACAGTTCGGACTTGGCGGGGTCGCGCTCTTGGCAGTCGGCGAGCTTGCCGGGCAGCGAGGCGATGTCCATCACGCCCTTGCGGCGCGTCAGTTCGCGCGCACGCTTGGCGGCTTCGCGGGCGGCGGCGGCGTCGATGATCTTCGCGACGATAGCCTTGCCGTGCGCCGGGTTCTCTTCGAGCCACTCGGCCATCTTGTCAGCCATCAGGCTCTCCAAGGGCTGGCGGACTTCGGACGAGACGAGCTTGTCCTTGGTCTGGCTGCTGAACTTCGGGTCGGGCAGCTTGACCGAGACGATCGCGGTCAGGCCTTCGCGCATATCCTCGCCGGTGAGCTGGACCTTTTCCTTCTTCAACATGCCCGATTTCTCGGCATAGTTGTTGAGCGTGCGGGTCAGCGCGGCGCGGAACGCGGCCATGTGCGTGCCGCCGTCGCGCTGCGGGATGTTGTTCGTGAAGGCGAGGACGTTCTCGTAATACGAGTCGTTCCACTGCAGTGCGACGTCCATCGTGACGTCGTCGCGCGTGCCGCTGATCGCGACCGGCTCGGGCATCAACGGCACCTTGGCGCGATCGAGATACTTCACGAATGCGGCGATCCCGCCTTCGTAATAGAGCTCGACGGTCTTCAGTTCCTCGTGCCGCGCGTCGGTAAGGAACAGGCGGACGCCCGAGTTGAGGAAGGCGAGCTCGCGATAGCGGTGTTCGAGCTTGTCGAAGTCGAAATCGGTGATCTTGAAGGTGGCAGGCGACGGGAAGAACGTGACGCGCGTCCCCTTCTGGCCTTCCGTGGCGGGGCCGACGACCTTCAATGGCGCGACCGCATCGCCGAACGCGAAGCGCATGTAATGCTCCTCGCCGTTGCGCCAGATCGTCAGGTCGAGCCATTCGCTGAGCGCGTTGACGACCGAGACGCCGACGCCGTGCAGGCCGCCCGAAACCTTGTACGCATTCTCGTCGCTCGTGTTCTCGAACTTACCGCCGGCGTGGAGCTGGGTCATGATGACCTCGGCTGCGGACACGCCTTCTTCGGTGTGGATGCCGGTCGGGATGCCGCGGCCGTTGTCGGTGACGCTGACCGAGCCGTCGGCGTTGAGGACGATGTCGATGCGGTCGCAATGCCCGGCGAGCGCCTCGTCGATCGCGTTGTCCGACACCTCGAACACCATGTGGTGGAGGCCGGAGCCGTCGTCGGTATCGCCGATGTACATGCCGGGGCGTTTCCGCACCGCGTCGAGGCCCTTGAGGACCTTGATCGAGTCGGCGCCGTAGTCGCCCATGTTCGGGAGGTTGGGATTATTGGATTCAGGGTTGGATGCCATGCCGAGCATATAGGCATCGGACGGCCGAAACGGAAGCGAAATGGCCTGTTGGAGGCGCTTGCCCACGCAGCGGGGTTTGTCCCTCTCCACTTGGGGAGAGGGAGGGAGGAGCCGTAGGCGACGGAAGGGTGAGGGGGAGTTGGAACGCGCTCCCGAGCCTCATTCCCCTCACCCTTCCCACTGCAAGAGCCGCGGGTCCCTTCCCTCTCCCCGTCGGGGAGAGGGAGCTGCTGCTCAGAAGCGATCCGCGCGCTGGCCCAGCAGCGTCACTTCGACGCGGCGATTGAGGCGCATCCCCGCCGCCGTTGCGTTGGTGGCGACCGGGTCGCGCTCGCCGTGGCCGACGACGCTGAACCGGGCGCGGACCACGTCCATGTCGTCGAACGCCTGGCGGACGCTGGCGGCGCGGCGCTCGGACAGGTCCTGATTGTGCGCGTCCGTGCCACGCGAATCGGTGAAGCCGTCGATCGAGACGCGTACGCCGGGGTTGCCGCGCAGATAGCGGGCGAGCGGACGGAGCTTCTCGATCGCGCCGGGACGCAACACGTCGCTGTCGGTGCGGAACAGCACGTCCTCCTGCAACGTCAGCGTCGCGCCGCGCGGGGTCTGCCGGAAGCCATAGTTGCGCATCGCGCCGCGATCCCACGTCGTGGTGGTCTCGACCACCGTCGTGCCGCCGCCGCGGTAGCCGCGTGGGTCACGGCCATACGCATCCCAGTCGAATCGGTCGCGGCGGGGTCCCGCGATCCGCGCGAATTCGCGGTTGGCGTCGTCGGCTTCCTGGCGGTTGATCCGGCCGTCGCCATTCGCGTCGAAGTTCGGCATTACGAACGCGCGGCCGCGTGGGCTATCGCGAAGTTCGGGGAACAGGATCGGGACGCCGGCGCCTTCAAGACGGTAGCCTGGGCGCGACCAGGGGGCGCGGCTCATGTCGTAACGGGCGCCGTCGCGGGCCTGCGCGAATGCAGGGGCAGTCGTTGCTGCGACCATCAATACGCCGAGGGCTGCGCGCGTGAAATTCCGGGTCATCATGATCTCTCCGTGTCGTCGATGGACGGAGCTTTGCCCGCGCCCGCTTGAACGCGCGGTGAGTCCGGTCGACAGCGCGCGTTCAGCCTAACGCCCGACCGCGATCCGCGTTGCGCGGCCGTCGATCGCGTCGAACAGCGCGTCCTCGGTGCCGGTCATCCACACCTGGCCGCGACCTGCGAGACGCGTGAAAAGGGCTGCACGGCGCGACGGGTCGAGATGCGCTGCGACCTCGTCGAGGAGGAGGACGGGGGGCTGGCCGGTGCGTTCGGCGACGAGATCCGCGTGCGCGAGGACGATGCCGAGGAGGAGTGCCTTCTGTTCGCCGGTCGACGCGAGCGAGGCAGCGCGTGCCTTGTCGAGATGCGTGACGATCAGGTCGACGCGGTGCGGGCCGGCGAGCGTTCGCCCGGCGGCGGCGTCGCGGGCGCGACCTTGGGCGAGGTCGGCTTGGAGGCGGGTTGTATCGCCGTTCCAGCCTTCGAGCGTGAGACCGGCGCGGGGAAACGGACCGTCGTCCTGATGCGCGAGCCGCGTGCCAAGCAAGGTGACGGTCTCGCGCCGGGCGGCGTCAACCGCGGCACCGTGCTCGGCCATCTGCGCTTCGAGCGCGGAGAGCCAGTCGCCGTCGGGGCGGCCTTCGTCGGCGAGCAGGCGGTTTCGCGCGCGCATCGCCGCGTCGTAGCGGGCGGCGTGGTGGGCGTGGGCGGGCGCGAGGGCTAATGTGAGGCGATCGAGAAAGCCTCGGCGTTCGCTGGCGGGGGCGACGAAGAGGCGGTCCATCGCCGGGGTTAGCCAGAGAATGGTGAGCCACTCGGCGAGCGCGTTCGCGGTGGTGGTGGCGCCCTGGATGCGGACGATGCGGCGTTCTGGGGCGGAGACTAGCGTGCCGGTGGCGACGTCGACTTCGGCTTGCACTTGTATTTCCGCACGCTTTTCTGCCTCCCCTCCCGCTTGCGGGAGGGGGCGGGGGAGGGGCGCGCTTTCCGCGACACCGGACGCCAGTACGTACGTCGCGCCCTCCCCTAACCCCTCCCGCAGGCGGGAGGGGAATAAGGTCGCCGCAACGCCGAAGCCGCCTGCGCTGCCCTGCCGCGCCATCTCGCCAAGCGCGGCGCGGCGCAGCCCGCGGCCGGGCGCGAGCAGCGATACGGCCTCCAGGATGTTGGTTTTCCCTGCGCCATTCTCGCCGGTCAGCACGACGAACCCTGAGCCCGGCTGGAGCGTCAGGTCGGCATGGTTGCGGAAATCGGTAAGGACCAGGCGCGACAGCATCGCCTCGGCCTTAGAGCAGTTTCGAAACCGATTGCATCGCCCTTTTCCGTTTGGGCTGGTTGAAGTCGAACGGCGGGGCTCAAGCTACGGTGCTGCGATTTCGCTCAGCACGAACGGTGGGGGTGGGGCGTTTGATCTGACACCCCGCTAGCGACGATTGCCGCGCCCTGCCTCCACTCAGGCGGCGATCCGCTCCGGCGCGGTCGCGGGTGCCGCCGCTGCGGTCGCTGCCTTCTGCGTGCTGAGATACGACGCAAGCGCCGGTCCGAGGTCGCGCTGCGCCCGCAGATAGGCGACCGGCGTGACGATCCCGAGCCGCGCGCGCGCCGCGTCGAGCGGTTCGTGGAGGAGGTGCAGATAATCCTCGCCCGAAATCCACTTCGCTTTGCGTCCGTTGCGATAGCCTTCCCAGACCGCCTTCGCGAACAGCTTGCTCCCCGTAACGCGCATGCTCTTCAACGCCGCCGCGGAACCGATCAGCGCCCAGCCGAGTCCGCCGACCTGCGCATAGCTGAACGCGACCAGCGCCGCCTCGCCCATGCTCTCGTCGGCCTTGTAGCCGGTGAGCACGTGCCAGATGTCGTGCGTGTCGCGCACCCGCCGGCCGAACCATGCATAGGGGTGCGCGATGTCGTCTTCGCTGGGCTCGAGCCGCGACACCTCGACCAACCCGTCCGCGGAATAGCCCGTCGTCTCGAGGAAATTGCGATACGCCGCCCCGACCGTGCCGGGCGCGAAGCTCGCGACGAACGCGGGGTCGGAGAAACGCTGCGCGAGTTCGACACGGTCATAGGCGATCCGGCCGCCCTGCTCGGAAGCGATCAACCGCGCGTAATTCATCGGCGCATTGCCGACGTTCAGCGCGCGCATGATCCGGAACACCTGCGTCGTGTCGTCACCGTTCGCGAGCAGTTTCCTGATCGCATCGAACGCGGTGCGCCAATCGCGACGACCGGTCGTACCGGGAAACGGAGGAAGCTTCGCCATCGAATCGACTCCTTACTGACATTGTTGTTAGTATTGAGCAACGGGCGGGGAGTCAATCGAAGACGGTATCTACTTCGACGCGCATTTGCCCGGCCGCTTGCGCAAGATCGTGATCGAGTGTCGCCAATGACCAGCCGCGATCCACGACGATCGCGAGATGAAGCGCATCGCCGGAGCGTAGCTTCAAATCACCGCGATCCATCAGCGCCGCCGCCCGCTCGAAATCGGCTGCGGTTATCGGCTCGACGCGCAGTTCTCCGGCGCAAAACCGCTGCCACGCCTTCATCACGCCGTTCCAGCCAACGGTATCGATGACGCCCAGTCGCCGTTTCATTGCGAGCGCCCCGGAAAACTCGGTGACGACCCAATGGCTAATCGCCAAACCGTCAGTCTGTCGCGTGAGCCAAGCACGAACATCCTCGCTTTGCGCCTCGGCGGTGAAGACCGAAACCATCACGGCGGTGTCGCAGTAAAGGGTCAATACCGCGAGTCGTCACGCATCTGCCGGACAAGGTCACGTGCAGATGTCGGATCATAAGGCAGCGACTTGGCCAACGCCTCTAACGCGTCGACGTCGATGGGCTTGCGGCGTGGTAACGGCGGTGCCTCGGGCGTGATCCGGGCGAAAGGTTGGCCGTTGCGCGTGATCTGCACGGCCTCGCCGGCTTCGAGCCGGTCGATCAACGTGTCCAGCTCGTCTTTCAGATCGGCGATGTTGATCGAGTCCATGATCCGGCTCCTGCCTGCCGCCCCGCTATACCACGAGGCGACGGGCAGACCGAATCACACGCGCATCGGCATTAGCACGTACAGCGCGGGCGACTTGTCGTTCTCGCGGATCAGCGTTGGGGCGGCGGCGTCGGCGAGGTGGACCTCGACCATATCGCCGTCGATCTGCGCGAGGATGTCCATTAGGTAGCGGCTGTTGAAGCCGATCTCGAACGGCAGCGCGACATACTCGCCGGGGACTTCCTCAGCCGCGGTGCCATTCTCTGGCGAGGTCACCGACAGCGTGATCTTGTCGCGGTCGAGCGCCATCTTCACGGCGCGGGTCTTCTCGGTCGCGATCGTGGAGACGCGGTCGACGCCTTCCATGAAGCTCTTCGGATCGATCTTGAGGATCTTGTCGTTGCCGGTCGGGATCACGCGGCTGTAATCGGGGAAGGTACCGTCGATCAGCTTCGACGTCAGGATCGCCTGGCCGAGATCGAAGCGGATCTTGGTCGGCGAGAGCGAGACGCCGACCGAGCCGTCGACCTCGTCGAGCAGTTTGCGGAGCTCGCCGATGCATTTGCGCGGCACGATCACGTCGGGCATCGATTCGGCGCCCTCGGGACGCGGCAGCGTGACGCGCGCGAGGCGATGGCCGTCGGTCGCGGCGGCCTTCAGCACCGGGTTCGAGCTGTCGCCGTCGGCCACGTGCAGGAAGATGCCGTTGAGATAATAGCGCGTCTCTTCGGTCGAGATCGCGAAGCGCGTCTTGTCGATGATCTGCTTGAGCGTCTCGGCGGGCAGCTCGAACTGGGTCGGCAATTCGCCTTCCGCGATCACCGGGAAATCGTCGCGCGGCAGCGTGCCGAGCGAAAAGCGCGCGCGGCCTGCGACGATGCTCATCCGGCCTTCCGACGCGGCGAGCTGGACCTGCGACCCCTCAGGGAGCTTGCGGGCGATGTCGAACAGCGTGTGCGCGGACACGGTGGTCGCGCCTGGCTGGTCGACCGCGGCCGCGATCGATTCGTTGATCTGGAGATCAAGATCGGTCGCCATCAGCTTGAGCGTGCCCTCGGCGGTTGCCTCGATCAGCACGTTCGACAGGATGGGGATGGTGTTGCGCCGCTCCACCACGGACTGGACATGGCTCAGCCCCTTGAGGAGCGTTGCGCGTTCGATCGTCGCCTTCATGAAAATCCCCCATGCCGCCGCGGTCTGACTCGATACCGGGGGCAACTCCAAACCTACCTACCCAACAACAAAGGGCCGGGGCAAGCACCCCGACCCTTCGATCATGCAGGTAAATTCAGGGTTAACCGACTCAGAAGCGGAAGCCGTAGCTGGCGACCACCTGGTGGCGATCGGTATCGACGTCGAAACGCCCGCTGGTGCCACCGGTCGCATAGTCGATGTCGCCGCGCTCATAGTTCGAATAGCGATATTCGAGCTTGGCGTAGCTGTTCGGGCCCATCGCGTGCTCGGCGCCCGCACCGACGCGCCAGCCGTCGAGTTTGAAATTGTTGTCGGTGGTCTGGCTGGTGCTGCCGGCGAGCACTTGGAGCTTCGAGTTGGTGTAGCCGCCCTTGACGTAGAGCATCGTCGTCGGTGCGACGACATAGCCTGCGCGTGCGCCGACGTAGATGTCGCGGCCCTGCTTGACGCGGCCATAGCCGAAGTCGCTGGTGTAATCGTTGCGGTCGCTCTTCGCGGTCGAGCCGGTCAGTTCGGCTTCGGCGCCAAGCACGATGTTGTCCGAGGTCGCGATATCGTAGCCGATGCCGCCGCCGTACAGCAGGCCGTCGATCTTCTGGTCGTCGCGCCCGTTGTTGTTGGACACGCTGCTGCCGGCGCCGGTGTGGTCGTAGCCGAGCGTGGCCTCGACGCGGGGGCCGGTGAAGGTCGGGTTGGTCTGCGCGAGGGCAGGGGCTGCGACGGCGGTGGTGGCGAGCAGCGAGACGGCGATAAGCTTACGCATTGTGGGTACTCCTTACTGATCTGGCGCCCCATTACGCGGGGCGGACCGTTCCAATGGACCAACCGCGCAGGCGTTGCATGAACCCCAGATAAACGCGGAAATCCGTTGCTTTTGCGCCACAGGGGGTTGAAACGCGGGCTATGATTCCAAGCCAACGGCAGGGTGAAGGCGACGCCCGATCAAGCGATATTTCACTCCTGCGCAAGGGTCGCGATTTCGTCGCGCGGCACGGCGAAACGGTGTTCAATGCGGCGCATCGGTTGCAGGGGGATGCGGCGCATACGCCGTTGACGCGGGCGGGGTTCGCGCAGGCGGACGAGCTTGGGCGGGCTTTGCGGGCGTTGCTGGGGGTGAAGCCGGCGTTGACGCTGTGGGCGTCGCCGACCGGGCGGGCATTGCAGACGCTGGCGGTGATCTGCGAGCATCTGGAACTCGACTGGCACGACGCGCGGACCGATGCCCGGTTGGTCGAGATCGACATGGGATCGTGGGGCGGGCGCTATTATGCCGACGTGATCGACGAGGTTGGGCCGGTGATGTTGCCGGGTGGCGCGCTGAAACCCGCACCCGATGGCGAAACCTATCCGCAGATCGCTGCTCGTGTGAGCGGATGGCTGACGGATACCGCGGATGATACGGGCGACCGCTTGGTGATCATGCACGGGATCTCGAGTCGGGTGATGCTGGGGGTGATGGCCGGGGCGCCGGTTGATCCGCTGCTGGGCGCGCCGGTCGCGAAAGGCCTGCCGCAAGGATCGGTGACGCTGGTCGAGAACGACCGCGCGACCGTGCCGCATCTCGGCACTGGTTTCGCCCCGGCGTGAGACTCGCTGGAGCGAGACTGGCGGCTCTGCTGATCCTCGCGATAGCGGTTCCGGCATCGGCGCGCGACACGATCGGCATCTACAAGGGCTGGGGCGCCTTTCGCGACACGACACCCGACCGGTGTTACGCGATCGCGCGCCCGGTGATGGCGGGGGGGCGGTCGAGCGGCTTCGCGAGCATCGCGACGTGGCCCAAACGCGGTCTAAGAGCCTCGCTCCATATCCGTCTCAGCCGGGAGCGGGATCGGTCCGCGGGGGCGACGCTGACGGTTGGCGAGCGGCGATTCGCGTTGGTGGCTAACGGGCTGGATGCATGGGCGGGCGATGCGCCGAGCGACCGCGCGATCGTCGCGGCGCTTCGATCGGGGCGGAGCATGAGTGTCGAGGCGGTCGGCGTCGGCGGGCGACCGTTTGCGGACGTGTATGCGTTGTCCGGGGCGGCGACGGCGATCGATGCGGCTGTGTTGGCGTGTAGCGGGGGGTGAAATTTGGGTGAGCCTCCATCCAATGGCACCACCCCGGCGAAGGCCGGGGCCCAATAGGGGGACGGGAGTGACGACACTCAGACCGCCGTTACGACGACCTTTCCAATTGGGCCCCGGCCTTCGCCGGGGTGGTGCTCTTCCTGGGGGAGGCCGGGATCAAACGGACAGACTCCGCCCCATCTCGCAGCCAGTAGAAAAATCAGCAAAATTCCGCTAAGGGCCCCGCCCATGCAGACCGCCGCGAACCTCATGCCTATTCCGGGGCACATCGATCCCGTGCCCGTTCCCCGCAGCTTCGTGCCGCGTAGCGATGGGCGGATCGACCTGCTCGGCCTGTCGCTCGCCGATTTGCGGATGGCGCTGGAGACGTCGCAGCTCGAGGAGAAGCAGGCCAAGCTGCGTGCCAAGCAGCTGTGGCACTGGATCTACAATCGTGGCGCGACCGAGTTCTCGGCGATGACCGATATCTCGAAGACGATGCATCCGTGGCTCGAGCAGCGATTCGTGATCAGCCGGCCGAACGTCGTCGAGGCGCAGGTGTCGACCGACGGCACGCGCAAGTGGCTGCTGCGCTCCGATGACGCGCAGGATTACGAGATGGTCTTCATCCCCGACGCGGATCGCGGCACGTTGTGCGTGTCGAGCCAGGTGGGCTGCACGCTGAACTGCACGTTCTGCCACACCGGCACGATGCGGCTGGTGCGCAACCTGACGCCCGCCGAGATCGTCGGCCAGGTGATGCTCGCACGCGATTCGCTGGGCGAATGGCCGAGCCAGCCGGAAGGCCGCATGCTCACCAACATCGTGATGATGGGCATGGGCGAGCCGCTGTATAATTTCGAGAACGTCCGCGATGCGCTGAAGCTGGTGATGGACGGCGCAGGGCTAGCGCTGAGCCGGCGGCGGATCACGTTGTCGACGAGCGGCGTGGTGCCGATGATGGCGCGCGCGGGAGCCGAGATCGGCGTGAACCTCGCGGTATCGCTGCACGCCGTGACCAAGGAAGTGCGCGACGAGATCGTGCCGCTCAACCGGAAGTACGGCATCGAGGAATTGTTGCAGGCGTGCGCGGATTATCCGGGCACGAACAACGCGCGGCGCATCACGTTCGAATATGTGATGCTGAAGGACAAGAACGACTCCGACGACGACGCGCGCGAGCTCGTGCGGTTGCTGCGGAAATACGAGCTGCCGGCGAAGGTGAACCTCATTCCGTTCAACCCGTGGCCGGGTGCGCAATACGAGTGCTCGACGCCCGAGCGGATCAAGTCGTTCTCGAGCATCGTGTTCGGCGCGGGGATTTCGGCACCGGTGCGGACGCCGCGCGGGCGCGATATCGATGCGGCGTGTGGGCAGTTGAAGACCGCATCGGAGAAGAAGAGCCGCGCACAGCTCGATCGCGAGGCTGCTGCCGAGTCCGACGCTTTTGCTTGAGTGGAGTGCGGTTGCGCTGGCGGCAGGGGCCGGGGTTCTCGGCGGGGCGATGAACGCGCTGGCGGGCGGCGGTAGCTTCGCGACGATGCCTACGCTGATCGGGCTCGGCGTGCCGTCGACCTTCGCCAATGCCACCAGCAACGTCTCGCTCCAGCCGGGCGCGATGGCGAGTGCGTGGGCGTATCGACATGGGCTCCAGCCGATCTCAGGCGTCGGCATGCGGACGATGGCGGGGGTGACCTTCGTCGGCGGGCTGGTCGGCAGCCTGTTGCTGGTCGCCACGTCGGCGCGCGCGTTCGACCTGATCGTCCCGTGGCTGCTGCTGTTCGCGACGCTGGCGATCGCGTTCGGGACGCGGGCGTCGTTGTGGCTCCGGTCGCGGGTCGAGATCGGGCCGAAGTCGCTGGTCGGGGTGCAGGCGCTGCTGGGGATCTACGGCGGGTATTTCGGGGGTGGCGTCGGGCTGATGCTGACCGCCGCCTGGGGGCTGCTGTCGGGCGCGACGCCCGCAACGCTCGCACCGCCGCGGACGTTGATGCTGGCGGTCGCGAACCTTGCTGCGACGATCATTTTCATCGCTACGGGGATGGTGGTGTGGGCGCTGTGCGTGCCGATGCTGATCGGCGGGATCGTCGGCGGGCATTTCGGCGCGAAGCTGGGGTTGTTGCTGTCGCCGCAGGTGATCCGCGTGTGGACTCTGCTGGTGACGATCGCGACGACCATCGTGTTCTTTTATAGGGCTTACGCCTGACACAATTTGTGTCACCGCGAAGGCGGGGACCCAGTCTGGGCACCCGCCTTCGCGGGTGAACACTCTCGCTGCGATTACCCCGGCCGGCGCATCTTGAAGAGCGCATCTTCCGTGATCTCGAAATAGTCCGCGGGGCCGCCGCCGCGCAGGATCGGGTTCGCACGGGCGGTCTGGTACACGCCCTCCTCGAGCATGCCGGAGTCGATGTGGATCGCGACCGCCTCGCCGAGCACCAGCCACTGGTCGAGCGCGCGACCCTCCTTGGTTTCCAACCTGATCAATTGCGTCAGCTTGCACTCGAACTGCGCGCGCGATGCGGCGACTCGGGGCGGCTTAACCTTGGTCGAGGCCGCCATCTCCAGCCCGGCCAGCGCGAACTCGTCGACGTCGGCGGCGACGTTCGCGGCGGTCGTGTTCATCGCCTCGCTCAGGTCACGGGACACCAGGTTCCAGACGAACTCGCCAGTCGCCTCGATATTGGCGACGCTGTCCTTCCAGCCCATCGACGAGAAGCCGATGATCGGTGGTGAATAATTGAACAGGTTGAAGAACGAATAGGGCGCGAGGTTCGCCACGCCGTCCGCGGACACGGTGCTGACCCAGCCGATCGGGCGAGGGGCAACGATCGCGTTTAGGGGATCGTGCGGCAGACGGTGGCCGTTCGCGGGTTCGTAAGAATGCCATTCGGTCATGCGCTTATCCCTGCTAGGGTCGTGTTCGACTGGCTATAGCGAAGGCCGCGCATGAACGATCCCATTGCTTCCTCCGATTCTGTCCTTGGTTCCGTCCCCGGTGCGGCGGCCGTCGTCAAACGCCACAAACTGGCGACGCGCGTCTGGCACTGGGTGACGGTGGTGACGATGTTCATCATGATCGGCAGCGGGATCGGCATCCTGAAAGCGCATCCGCGGCTGTATTGGGGCAGGTACGGGGCAAATTTCGACACAGCATGGACGACGCTCGACCAATGGCCGGGGTGGCTGGTGACGCTGCTCAACCTGCTGACGATCCCGGCAAGCTATAATCTTGCGATCTCGCGGCGCTGGCATCTGTTGTTCGCGCTGGTGCTCAGCTTCGCGCTGCTCGGGTTCATGGTCGTGAGCCTGATCAACAAGCATTTCCAGCGCGACCTTCGCGTCCGTGCCGCCGATCTGTCGCCGCGCGAGGTCGCGCATGACGTGAAAGAGCATCTCGCGTTCCGCTTCCACGATCCGAAGCGGCCGGGCGCGTACAATATTCTCCAGAAGCTGTCGTACGTCGCGACGATCTTCGTGTTGATCCCGGTGATGATCCTGACCGGGCTGACGATGTCGCCGGGGATGGATGCGGCATGGCCGTGGCTGCTGGAGGTGTTCGGCGGGCGGCAGTCGGCGCGCTCGATCCACTTCATCGCCGCGACCGGGCTGGTGCTATTCATCATCGCGCATCTCGCGCTGGTCATCCTGGCGGGCACCTGGAACGAGGTGCGGTCGATGATCACCGGACGCTGGCACGTCCCCAAGCACCCGTCGGAGGACGTTGCATGAGCGCGCTGATTACCCGCCGCTCGCTCGTTGTCGGTGCGTCCATCGGTGCGGGCGCACTGCTGACCGGCTGCGACAAGATCGCGCAGAACGGGTCGGCGCGGAAAATCCTGTTCATGGGCGAGGACATGAACCGGGGGCTGCAACGCGCGCTGACGAACCGCAACGCGCTCGCGCCTGAGTTCACGCCCGCACAGATGTCGCCGATCTTCCGCTCCAACGGCACGCGCGATCCGGGAACGCCCGGGTACAGTGCGATGGTCGCGAACAATTTCGCGGATTACCGCCTCAAGGTCGGTGGACTGGTCGACCGGCCTCTGTCGATCACCTTGCCGCAACTCCGCCAGATGCCGTCGCGCACGCAAATCACGCGGCATGATTGCGTCGAGGGCTGGAGCGCGATCGGCAAATGGCAGGGGCCGAAGCTCGGCGCGCTGCTGCAAGCCGCGCAGATCCGCGACACCGCGCGCTACATCGTGTTCACCTGCGCGGATCTGTACCGCGGTACGCCCTATTACGAATCGATCGATCTGGTCGACGCGTTCCACCCGCAGACGATCCTGGCCTGGGCGCTCAACGACCGCGTGCTCGACGTGGCGCATGGCGCGCCCGTGCGGCTTCGGGTCGAACGACAGCTCGGCTACAAGCACGCGAAATACGTCATGGCGATCGACGCGGTCGCCAGCCTCGCCGGGATCGGCAAGGGCAAGGGCGGCTATTGGGAAGATAACGTGGATTACGACTGGTATGCCGGAATCTGAGGTGCCCCGAGGGGTAGCGCAATTCCGTACCAGTCATTAGCTAACGCAGCATGGCTCTTTTCGATCGTTTCCTGGCCCGGCAGGTGAAAACCGGCGAACTCACGCTCATCCATGCGGACGGCACGACCAAGCATTTCGGCAAGCCCGACCCGGCCTATAACCCCGTCACGATCCGCCTGACTCAGCCCGGCGTGGCCGGCGCGATCGTCCGCCACCCGGCGCTCGGCGCGGCGGAGGCATTCATGGACGGACGCCTCGTGATCGAGCGCGGCGACATCCGCGACCTGGTCAATCTGCTCAAGGGCAACAGCCCTTGGGAGCGGGGCGGGGGGCTCAATCCTTCGCTACCGATCAAGCTGCTCGACAAGGTCGTCCACCGCGTCGACCGCGTGAACATGGCGCGCCGGTCGAAGAAGAACGTTGCGCATCATTATGATCTGTCGGACCGGTTGTACGACCTGTTCCTCGATGCGGACCGGCAATATTCCTGCGCGTACTTCACCGATCCGGGCAACAGCCTGGAGCAGGCGCAGTCGGACAAGAAGGCGCACATCGCCGCCAAGCTGGCGATCCAGCCGGGCATGCGCGTGCTCGACATCGGCTGCGGCTGGGGCGGCATGGCGCTGTACCTTCACGCGAAGACCGGCGCAGAAGTGCTGGGCGTGACGCTGTCCGAGGAGCAACTGAAGGTTGCCCGCCGTCGTGCCGAGGAGGCCGGCGTTGCCGACAAGGTGAAGTTCGAGCTGATCGACTATCGCGCGTTGACCGGCACTTTCAACCGGATCGTGTCGGTCGGGATGTTCGAACATGTCGGCCCCGCGCACTACAAGGCGTTCTTCCGCAAGTGCCGCGACCTGCTGACCGAGGACGGCGTGATGCTGCTCCACACGATCGGGCGGATGGGCGGGCCCGGCGTCACCGACACGTTCACGACCAAGTACATCTTTCCAGGCGGGTATAATCCGGCGCTGTCGGAGATCGTGAAGGGGTATGAGGGGCTGCGGATGTTCCCGACCGATATCGAGGTGCTCCGCGTGCACTACGCGATGACGATCGACCAATGGTACGACCGGACGGTGGCGGCGAAGGACGCGATCGTCGCGCTGTACGACGAGCGGTTCTATCGGATGTGGACATTCTATCTGGCAGGCGCGGCGGCGGCGTTCCGGACCGGGGGCATGGTCAACTACCAGATCCAGCTGTCGAAGAGTCGGATGACCCTGCCGCTGACGCGCGATTACATGATCGAGGGCGAGCGGGCTTTGCGCGAGGGCTGATCCGCCCACTCAGTCATTCCCGCGAAAGCGGGAACCCATACTGGCGAACCTTAACGATAGATTCGCGCACCTCAGCCAATATGGGTCCCCGCCTTCGCGGGGATGACGAAGAGGAATTAGGGACTCAGCGCGGCCCCTGCACGTCGGCCTTTGCAGCAGCGCGCTCGTCGCCGCCGATCTTGCCGTCCTTGTTGGCGTCGTACTTCGCGAACGTCGCCGCGAGCAGTGCCTGCGCTTCGGCCTGCGTGACCTTGCCGTCCTTGTTCTTGTCCGCGCTGGTAAACCACAGGTCCGCGAGGCGCTTGGCGTGGACCGGATCCGGGCGGCCTTGCCCGCCGACCTTCATGTTGCCGATCCGGGCCTGCACTTCGGCACGCGTGAGGACGCCGTCCTTGTTGGTGTCCGACGCGGCGAATTCGGCCTTGAACTTGGCCGAGGCAGACGCGCGGGTTTCCTGCGCGAGCGCCGGAGTCGCGAGGCCGGCGAGGACGAGAAGGGTGAGGCTTTGGCGTAGCACGGTGGGTAAACTCCAGAGGATTTGCGGCGCGGATAGACCGGTTTGGTTGTACGCGCCATGAATGCGCGCGGTTGCATGAGGGCCACTCAACGCATAGGGGCGCCGCATTGGATATTGCCCGAAGGACCCTGCCCGTGACCGATCAGATCAACCGCGTCGTGCTCGCCTATTCCGGTGGCCTGGACACGAGCGTGATCCTGAAATGGCTCCAGCAGACGTATAACTGCGAAGTCGTGACCTTCACCGCCGATCTCGGCCAGGGCGAAGAGCTCGAGCCGGCGCGCGCCAAGGCCGAGATGATGGGCGTCAAGCCCGAGCACATCTTCGTCGACGACCTGCGCGAGGAGTTCGTCCGCGACTACGTGTTCCCGATGATGCGCTCGAACGCGCTGTACGAGGGGCTGTACCTGCTCGGCACGTCGATCGCCCGGCCGCTGATCGCCAAGCGCCAGATCGAGATCGCCAAGATGGTCGGCGCCGACGCGGTCAGCCACGGCGCGACCGGCAAGGGCAACGATCAGGTCCGCTTCGAGCTCGGCTATTACGCGCTGTCGCCCGACATCAAGGTCATCGCACCGTGGCGCGAATGGGACCTGACCAGCCGCACCAAGCTGATCGAGTTCGCCGAGCAGCACCAGATCCCGGTGAGCAAGGACAAGCGCGGCGAGTCGCCGTTCTCGACCGATGCGAACATGCTGCACACGTCGTCGGAGGGTAAGGTCCTCGAGAACCCGTGGGACGAGGTTCCCGATTACGTCTATTCGCGCACCGTGAACCCCGAGGACGCGCCCGACGCGCCGGAATACATCACGATCGATTTCGAGCGGGGCGACGGCGTCGCGATCAACGGCGAGGGGATGAGCCCGGCGACGCTGCTGTCGACGCTCAACGACTATGGCCGCCGTCACGGGATCGGCCGTCTCGATCTCGTCGAGAACCGCTTCGTCGGGATGAAGAGCCGCGGCATGTACGAGACGCCGGGTGGCACGATCTATCACCTCGCGCACCGCGGCATCGAGCAACTGACGCTCGATCGCGGCGCCGCGCACCTGAAGGACGAGCTGGCGCCGCGTTATGCCGAGCTGCTGTATAATGGCTTCTGGTTCTCCCCCGAGCGCGAGATGCTGCAGGCGGCGATCGATCACAGCCAGGAGAAGGTGTCGGGCACCGTCCGGCTGAAGCTCTACAAGGGCGGCGTGTACGTGGTTGGGCGGAAATCGCCGAACTCGCTGTATTCGGAGAAGGTCGTGACGTTCGAGGACGACCAGGGCGCGTACGATCAGCGCGATGCGGAGGGCTTCATCAAGCTCAACGCACTGCGTCTGCGGTTGCTTGCGAAGCGCGACCGGTAAACCCCTGCTACGATTATACCTCCCCGGCGAAGGCCGGGGCCCAGTTGGGGGACGTAGCTAACGAAGGACGGTGCGTCGTCACGGAGACCTTTCCATCTGGACCCCGGCCTCCGCCGGGGAGGTGCACTTGGCGTGAGCGCTTCCGCTCCATCCCTTGACGCCTCCCGTTAACCACGCCTTAGGCATCTTCCTCCATAAATCCCGCATCTTGCGGGGAATGCCTGGATGCCGAACACACCTGTCGACGTTGCGATCATCGGAGCCGGCCCCGCCGGGCTCACCGCCGCCTATCTGCTCGGTAAGGCCGGCTATTCCGTCACCGTGATCGAGAAGGATCCGGTATATGTCGGCGGGATCAGCCGGACCGTCGAGCATGACGGCTTCCGATTCGATATCGGCGGACACCGGTTCTTCTCTAAGTCGCAGCCGGTGGTCGATCTCTGGAACGAGATCCTGCCCGACGACTTCATCGAACGCCCGAGGATGAGCCGGATCTATTACGAGGGCAAATTCTACAGCTATCCGCTGCGCGCGTTCGAGGCGCTCGGCAACCTGGGCATCTGGCGCTCGACTTTGTGCATGGCGAGCTATGCCAAGGCCAAGCTGCGGCCGAACCCCAACGTGCGCAGCTTCGAGGATTGGGTGGTCAACCAGTTCGGCCACAAGCTGTATTCGATCTTCTTCAAGACCTATACCGAGAAAGTCTGGGGCATGCCGTGCGACACGATGTCGGCGGACTGGGCCGCCCAGCGGATCAAGGGACTGAGCCTTGGCGGGGCGGTGCTCGATGGGCTGAAGCGCTCGCTCGGGCTCAACAAGCGGCCCAATGACGGGATGCAGACCAAGACCTTGCTGGAGAGCTTCCGCTATCCGCGGCTCGGGCCGGGGATGATGTGGGATGCGGCGCGCGACAAGGTGCTCGGCCACGGCAACACGATCCTGATGGGGCATGCGCTGAAGCAGCTTGCCGAGGATTCGACGGGTCGCTGGCGCGTCACCGCGACCGATCGGGATGGCGCGACCGTCACGATCGATGCAGGCCACGTGATCAGCAGCGCGCCGATGCGCGAGCTGGCGGGTCGGCTGCACCCGCTGCCGACGACGTTGCCGCAGGCGAGTGCGCTGCGGTATCGCGATTTCCTGACGGTCGCGCTGATGATCAAGTCGCCCGACCTGTTTCCCGACAACTGGATCTATATTCACGATTCGAAGGTGAAGGTGGGGCGCGTCCAGAATTTCCGCAGCTGGTCGCCCGAGATGGTGCCCGATCCGGACATCGCGTGCGTCGGGCTCGAATATTTTTGCTTCGAGGGCGATGGCCTGTGGGCGTCGAGCGATGCCGACCTGATCGCGCTGGCGACGAAGGAAATGGCGATCCTCGGGCTGTGCGATCCGGCGCACGTCACCGGCGGCGCGGTGGTGCGGCAGGAGAAGGCGTACCCGGTGTACGACGAGAATTACCGCGACAACGTCGATGCGTTGCGCGCGGAGATCGAGGCGCGGCATCCGAGCTTGCACTGCGTCGGGCGCAACGGGATGCACCGCTACAACAACCAGGATCACGCGATGATGACCGCGATGCTGACGGTGCGGAATATCCAGGCGGGGGCGCGCGTGCACGACATCTGGAGCGTCAACGAGGACGCGGAATATCACGAGGCGGGGAACGAGGGCGAGCAGACGGGGATCGCCGCGGCGCTGTCGAGTGTGCGTGAGGTACCGGAGCGGCTGAAGGCGGCGTGATGGGGGCGGCTGAGATCGACACGCCGCGACCCTGGCCGACCATCATTGGTGGGTGGGCGCTAGCGGCGATCGTGCTGTGCCTGGCGCTTTCCGGCCGAATAACCGCATTGCGTTTCCCCGATCCCGACGATGCGATGCGCCTGCTAGAGGTGCGGGACTGGATGGCAGGGCAGAGTTGGTGGGATGTCGGTCAGCACCGGTTAAACGGCGGCGCGTTCGCGATGCACTGGTCCCGGCTCGTCGACCTACCGCTGGCGGGCATCATGTTTATAGTGGATCCTTTCGTATCGACCGGCGCGGCCAACCGGATCGCGATGACGATCGTGCCGCTCGTCACCCTCCTGGCGGTGATGGCTCTCGCGGCCGAATTGACGCTGCGGACGAGCGGCGTGGAGCAGGCGAAGCTGGCCGTGCTGTTGGCGCCGCTATCCATTCCGATCCTCTATCAGATGCATCCGCTCCGAATCGATCATCACGGCTGGCAAATCGTTTGCGCCATGGCGGCGGTGACGTTGCTGGTCGGACGGGCGACTGCGCGGGCGGGCATGCTCGCGGGTCTTACCTTGGCGATTCTGATCACCATTTCGCTTGAAGGAATGCCTGTAGCGTTGGCGATCATCGCAACGGCGGCGCTTGCATGGGCGTGGGATCCGACCCGAGCTCGGTTCCTCGTCGGGCTGTCCGTCACATTCTTTGTGGCATCGTTGGCGTTTCAAATCGCTACTCGCGGCCCCGCCATGTTTGCAGCCGTGTGCGATGCCGTGTCGCCCGGTTGGCTCGCCGTATTGGGTAGCGCAGCGGCGGCGCTGTCGATCGCAACGCTGGTCGGATCACGAGGAATGGCCGTCCGGCTTATCGCACTCGTGCTGGGCGCCGTCGCATGCGGCAGCGTATTGATGCTTACCGCGCCGGAATGCCTACGCGGTCCTTTCGCCACGCTTGATCCGTTGGTTTACCGCGTTTGGTATCAGAATGTCGATGAGGGGCTGCCGGTCTGGCACCAGGGTTGGTCCATCGTCGCGATCACCTTCGGGTTTCCGCTGATCGGGCTGGTCGGCGGGATCTTGGCGTGCCGGCGCGCACACGGAGCAGCGCGGTTCCGGTGGATTTTGCTCCTTGGCGTTCTCCTTTCTGCATGCGTGCTGGCGGCAATGGTTATCCGCTCGGGCGCAACGGCCAACGCGCTGGCACTGCCCGGCGGCGCTTCGTTACTGCTGGTCATGCTCGAACGGGTGCGGCGGATCGTTGCGGTCGTACCGCGGACGCTTGCCACCGCTGCCGCTCTCGTCACCGCGTCACCAGGCCTAGCAGCCGGCGCAGTGTTCATGACGCTGCCTTCAGCGACGCAGCACCCGATGCTATCCGGACCAAGCCATCCGCCCTGCCACGGCGCAGCGGATGTTCGCGCACTTGCTCAATTACCGTCCGCACGGCTGTTCGCCCCCCTCGATGTCACGCCGGAAATTTTGAATACGACCCGGCATCAGGCGATCGCGAGCGGCTACCATCGCAATACTGCCGCTATTCATCGGGTGATCGCCGCGTTCACCGAGAGGCCAGATCAGGCCCGCCGATTGATCGACGAGACTCATGCTGGGTATCTGGTCGCCTGTCCCGGCATGTCCGAAACTGATATCTACCGCGAGATCGCGCCCAACGGCCTGTGGGCAAGGCTCGAACGCGGCGAGCGGTTCGCGTGGCTGACCCCCGTGCCGATCGCCGGATCGCCGGTTCTTGCATGGCGCGTGAACAACTTGTCGCGCGCACCCTTGTCTGGAGCGCCCGTCCGCCCCTAGGGTCGGACGATATGATTACTCAGGAGGAAACGCCGCACTGGTGGCAGACGCGCGGTTTCGTCGTCGCGGTGGCGCTGGCGTCGATGATACCGTTGCTGTGGCCGGAGATTCCGCCGCTCGTCGACCTGCCCGGGCATATGGGGCGCTACCGAGTCCAGCTCGCGATCGGTGATAATCCGTGGCTTTCACAATGGTATAACTTCCATTGGCAGATGATCGGCAACCTCGGCATCGACCTGCTGATCGAGCCGCTCGCGCCGATCTTCGGGTTGCAGCTGGCGGTGAAGCTGATTGTGATGACGATCCCGGCGCTCACTGTGACGGGCCTGCTGTGGATCGCGCGCGAAGTGCATGGGCGAATCCCGGCGACCGCGTTGTTCGCGTTGCCGCTCGCCTACAGCTATCCTTTCCAGTTCGGGTTCGTGAACTTCGCGCTGGCGATGGCGCTCGCGCTCAACCTGTTCGCGCTGTGGCTGCGGATGGGACGGCTCGGGCGGACCACGCTGCGTACGGCGATCTTCGTGCCCGTCTCGTGCCTGTTGTGGCTGTGCCATACGTTCGGCTGGGGCGTGCTGGGCGTGCTCGCCTTCTCCGCCGAGCTGATCCGCCAGCACGACATCCGCCGCGACAGCGATCCCAAGAGCTGGGCGCATGGCTGGTTCAGGGCGTTCGTCCAGGCGGGGCTGAATTGTCTGCCGCTCGCGTTGCCGATGGTGATGATGATCGTATGGCGCTCGGGCGATCATGTCGGCGGCAAGACGCAGGACTGGTTCAACTGGCGCTGGAAGATGAACTGGATCACGATGGTCCTGCGCGATCGGTGGATGGCGTTCGACATCGCCTCGGTCACCGTGCTGTTCGTGATCCTGTTCCGCGGCGTACGCGACCAGACGATCGAGTATTCGCGCAACCTGGGGTTGTCCGCGCTGTTCCTGGCGGCGGTCTACGTGCTGTTGCCGCGGATCGTGTTCGGATCGGCCTATGCGGACATGCGCCTCGCCCCGTTCGTGCTGGCGATCGCGGTGATCGCGCTGCGGCCTCGGCATGGGCTGTCGTTGCGTGGCGCGGCAGTGCTGGCGGTACTCGGGTTCGCGTTCTTCGCGGTGCGGCTCGGCGGGACGACGGTCAGCTATTTGATGTACGACCGCAGCTATGACCAGGCGATCGCGGCGATCGATACCGTGCCCGAGCGCTCCCGCGTCGTGTCGTTCGTCGGGCGCAAGTGCCGTGACGAGTGGGCCTATTCGCGGCTCGAGCACGTGCCTGCGCTGCTGCTGGAGCGGCGACTTGCGTTCACCAACGACCAATGGTCGATGGCGGGCGCGCAGTTGCTGACGACGCATTATCCGGCGGCGAAGGGCTTTGCGCACGATCCGTCGGAGATCGTCAGCGACATCAAGTGCCGGGGCCAGTTCTGGCGGCCTATCTCGATGGCGCTGGAGAAATTCCCGCGCGACGCGTTCGACTATATGTGGCTGATCCACCCGCAGAAGTTCGATCCGGCGCTGGTCCGCGACCTGACCCTGATCCGGCGCGACGGCACCAGCCTTTTGTACCGCGTCAACAAGCCTGCTGCTCGCCCCGCCGGAACGGAGTGAGCTCGCCGAGATACTCCTGCTGTTCGGCGACGGCCTCGCGCTCGCGGACGAGATAGTCGGCGATCGCGCGGCGGAAGCTCGGGTCGGGGATGTAGTGCGCGGAATAGGTCGCCACCGGCGCATAGCCGCGAGCGAGCTTGTGTTCGCCCTGCGCGCCGGCCTCGACGGTCTGCAGCCCCCGCGCGATGGCGGCGTCGATCGCTTGATAATAGCAGAGTTCGAAATGCAGGAATGGCACCTCCTCGGTCGCGCCCCAGTAGCGGCCGTAGAGCGTGTGCTCGCCGATCAGGTTGAGCGCGCCGGCGATGGGAACGCCATCACGCTCGGCGAGGATCAGCAGCACTTGATCGCCCATCGTTTGGCCGATCTGGTTGAAGAAGGCGCGCGTGAGGTACGGTTGGCCCCATTTGCGCGCGCCGGTGTCCTGGTAGAAGACCCAGAACGCGTCCCAGTGTGCGGGCGTGATCTCGGTGCCCGTGAGGTGGCGGATCGTCAGGCCTTCGACCGCGGCGGCACGTTCCTTGCGGATCGCTTTCCGCTTGCGGCTGGCGAGCACGGCTAG
The DNA here is from genome assembly GCF_049472435.1 of Sphingomonas sp. 4RDLI-65. Taxonomy (NCBI): domain Bacteria; kingdom Pseudomonadati; phylum Pseudomonadota; class Alphaproteobacteria; order Sphingomonadales; family Sphingomonadaceae; genus Sphingomonas; species Sphingomonas sp. 4RDLI-65. The sequence goes on from NZ_JBCEBT010000005.1 coordinate 184,750, forward strand.
GAAGTCGTCGAAGCTGGCATAGCCGTCGTTCTTCCAGTGGAACTGCGTGCCCTGGCGGATCAGCCAGCCAGCCGCCTCGAACAGCGCCACTTCGTCGGGGTCGATGAAGGTCGCGTGTGCGGAGGACAACCCGCTCTGGTCGGTCACCGCCTCGAGCGCGGCGATCAGCGCGGGGGCCTGCTCGCGGTCGCGGAGGAGGAGGCGCGGGCCCGGCACCGGGCTGAACGGCGCGGCGATCTGGAGCTTCGGATAATATTGCCCGCCGGCCCGCTCCCAGGCGTCGGCCCAGCCCTGGTCGAAGACGTATTCGCCCTGGCTATGGCTCTTGGCATAGGCGGGCGCGATGGCCGCGGGCTTGCCGTCTGGGCCATCGACCACGATCGGTAGCGCTTGCCAGCCGGAGCGGCCACCGACGCTCCGCGACGTTTCGAGTGCGGAGAGGAAGGCGTGGCCGACGAACGGGTTGGCGGTGCCGGAGCACGCTTCCCAGTCCTCGGCCGCGATCGAGGTGACGCCTTGGGCGATGCGAGCAGTGACCGAATTCATCACTGCCTTAGGTAGAGACGCGAGGGCACGCCTCCAAGTGAGGTCAGGCGGAAACCTGTACGATCGCATCGATCTCGACCGCGGCGCCGAGCGGGAGGACGGGGACGCCGACTGCCGAGCGTGCGTGCTTGCCAGCATCGCCGAACAGAGCGACCATCAGGTCCGACGCGCCGTTCGCGACCTTGGGCTGGTCGGTGAAGTCGCCGGTCGAATTGACGAACACGCCGAGCTTCACGATCCGCTCGACGCGGCCAAGCGTGCCGAGCGCCGCCTTCATCTGCGCGACCAGCATGAGCCCGCAGAGCTTGGCTGCCTCCTGCGCACCTTCCAGAGACACGTCGTCACCGACGCGACCCTTGACGAGCTGGCCGTCCTCGAACGGCAACTGGCCCGAGATGTGGAGCATGCCGTTCGCCAGCACGGTCGGGACATAGGCGGCGACGGGCGCGGCAGCCTGGGGAAGGGTGAGGCCCAGCTCTTCGAGCTTGCGGTCGATACGATCGGTCATGGCGGAGGTATCACCACAGCGGTGGGGGATGGGTCAAGTGGGCGAGCATGCCCAACCCCTATCCTCCCCAGCAAGGGGAGGTGGCGGCGCGCAGCGCTGACAGAGGGGTGACCCGCTCTCGATAGCGCGATACCCCTCCGTCGCTTCGCGCCACCTCCCCTTGCAGGGGAGGATCGAGAGGTCAGCCGCCAGCCGGCACACCCGCTTCGAACCGCGCGGCGATCCAGTCGGCCGCCTCGCGCCAATCGTCGATCCGCGCGTGTGCTTCCGGCGCTTTAGGCACGTTCACCGCCAGCGTCGGTTCGGAGACCATGTGCAACCGGTGCACCCCCGGCGCGTGCTTCGCGACCGACTCGTGATGCACCGCCAGATCGTCGACGAACACCGTCACCGGCGACCCGTATTCCTCGACCAGTCGCGACACCGGCGTACCCTTGCCGCCCTGATTGCATTCGACCCGGTGGGCGATGCCGAACTTTGCGAGTTGCTCGATCCGCGGCTGGCGGCATTCGTCCTGGAGGTTGGTGAGGATGACGATGTCGGCCACCTGCGCCAGCCGCTCCAGCGCCTCGACCGCGTGCGGGACCAGCGTCTGGCGGTGCATCTCGCCGGGGAAGAACTCGCCGAGCATCGCCCACATGTCCTCGCGCGACGGCGGCGGGCTACCGTCGCGCCGGGTCATCGCGGTCGCGAAATCGCCGTGCTGGATCGCGAAGTCGATGTCGTGGCGCTCGTCGAGCCAGACGCCGAAATGCTTGACCATGTGCAGCAGCACTTCGTCGCAATCGCTGATCAGCAACGGCCTCATGCTTCAAGCTCCATACGGGCGCGGACCAGCGCCTCGGGCTTCACGCCGAGCGATTCGGCGCACGCGATCAGGTCCGGCTCGTGGTTTTCGAGGAAGCCGAGTGCTGCGGACAACACCGTCGGGTCGCTTGCTCGTGCGCGGAGATCGTGCGGCTCCAGCCCGGTCACCGACAGCAGCCGCATTGCGCGGTCGGGCTCGACCAGCGTCCATACCAGCGCGCGCAGGGCGAGCGCTTCGGCGTCTTCGTTTGAATCGCGGTCGCGCATTGCCTATCGTGCCCTCTTTCCGGATAAGGTGCGGCGGTGACAAAGAAGGTGCTCGTTGTCGAGGACAACGAACTGAACCTCAAACTATTCTGCGACCTGTTGCGCGCGCATCAGTTCGCCGTCGAACCCGTGCGCGACGGCCGCGAAGCCGTTGCGCGGGCGCGCGATTTCGTGCCCGACCTGATCATCATGGACATCCACATGCCGCACGTGACCGGCTATGAGATCATCCTCGAGCTGAAGGCGGACGAGGAGCTGCGTGCGATCCCGGTGATGGCGGTGACGGCGTATGCCGGGCGCGAGGACGAGGAGCGGATCCGGGCTGCGGGCGCGGATTCGTATGTGTCGAAGCCGATTAGTTTGGCGCGGTTCATGGATGCGGTCGGGGCGTTGATCTGAGGCAGAAGGGGGACTCAGCGCTTCCCGTCGCTTCCGAAGCTGACTCACAACCCACGGCCTTCCCCCACTTCCGTTCGTGCTGAGTAGAGACCGAGTAGCTTCGCAGAAGCGTATCGAGGGCTCGTATCGAAGCATGGGTTCCGCGCGCTAACCTGTCCTTCGATACGCCCTCTCGATACGCCGCCTACGGCGACTACTCGATGGCTACTCAGGACGAACGGAGGGGAGAGGACGAACGGAAGGGAACCACAAACGCCAAAAGCCGCGGAGTTACCCGCGGCTTTCACGATCTTCGCAATCAGTCGACGGCTCGCACCGCCAACCCGATTACTTGATCTTGGCTTCCTTGAACTCGACATGCTTGCGCACGACGGGATCGTACTTCGAGAAGGAGAGCTTCTCCGTCTTGGTACGGGGGTTCTTCTTGGTGACGTAGAAGAAGCCGGTGTCAGCGGTGCTGAGCAGCTTGATCTTTACGGTGGTCGGCTTGGCCATGAGCCCAATTCCTATGGCTTGAAAATGCGAAAGCGGCGAACTGACGCCGCCGCTCCATCAGGGGCGGCGCATGGCGGACGTAAGGAACGAAGTCAAGCTTTACGGCCCCCGCATGTACCGCAACGCCGCGTTTAACCCGCTATTCACCACCGCAAGCGCATCATATCATCAGATAAAAAGGAGCGGGATGATGGGGCAGGCGCTACGACTCACCGAGATGGTACCCGTGGACACAGGACGAATCGACGCCATGATCGCGGTGAAGGCCGACCTTGCCGCGCGAATCGCGGCTATCGACGTCCGGGCGCCCTATTCCCGCCCCTGCGACATCGCCACCGAGATCGACGCCATCCGCGTGATCGCGCACAGCAACGGCCTCAATCCCGCCGTCACCGTCGCACACTTCGTGGACTCGGCGCTGTCGCGCGGTGAGAACGGCGCGCTGGTGCATGGCTGGCTGGCGATCCTGCGCGATGCGGTCGGCTGCGAGCGGCAGGACGTCCAGGCGTGTCACGCGTTCGCCGCCGCCTGTTCGGTGCGTCTTGCGGGATAATCCATGGACGCCTTGATGGCGGCTCTGGTCGTGGCCGCGCTCGCGCAGGTCGGCGATCGGACTGCGTGGCTCGCCGCGATCCTGTCGGACCGTTATGCGAAGCCTGGACTGGTGATCGCGATGGCGGCTATTGCGTTGCTCGCGGCGAGCGGACTGGCGGCGACCTTCGGCGCAGTGATCGGACCGAAGCTCGCCCCCAATGCACAGCAACTGATGCTCGCGCTCGCGTTGCTGCTGCAGGGCGGCGGGTCGTTCTTTCCGGCCAAGGCGCCCGAGCGGCTGACCGGCTGGAAGATCGGCGCGCTCGCCACCGCCGCGCTCGGCCTCTTCATCCTCGCGTTCGGCGATGGCGTGCAGTTCATCGTCCTGACGCTGGCCGCCCGCACGCCCGTTCCTGCGCTGGCGGCGATCGGCGCGACGATCGGTTCGCTGGTTGTCATCACCCCCGCCGCGCTGATGGGGGAGGCCGCCTGGCGCAAGCTTCCGCTCAAGCCCCTGCGAATCGCGATCGGCATCCTGTTCCTGGTCTTCGGCGTCGTCCTCGCACTTGGCGCATTGCGGCTCGTCTGATCGCGGGGAGCAATTCGGCGTTCGGATCGTTAACGCAACGACTTTCAAGAACCGGAGCTTCCCATGGCCGATATCAACCCCGCCCTCGACACGCCAACCGACCTGCCGAGCAACAGCACCAAGTCGGTCGCCGACGCGCTGAACGCCGCGCTGGCCGATTGCTACGCGCTGTATCTCAAGACCAAGAACTTCCACTGGCACATGTCGGGGCCGCATTTCCGCGATTACCACCTGCTGCTCGACGACCAGTCCGCGCAGATCCTCGGCATCACCGACGCGATCGCCGAGCGCGTTCGCAAGACCGGCAACACGACGCTGCGCTCGATCGGCGACGTTTCGCGGCACCAGACGATCGCGGACAACGATGCGGCGTTCGTCGGCCCGACCGAGATGCTCGCCGAACTTCGCGAGGACAATCTGAAGCTCGTCGAGCAGTTCCGCATCGTCAAGGACGCCGCCGACGCCGCGAAGGACAATGCGACCGGCGGCATCGTCGACGAATGGACCGACCATGCCGAAGAGCGCGCATGGTTTCTGTTCGAGGCCAGCCGCAAGGCCTGATCGTTACAGCAGGGGAACAATCCGGTCGCCGTACCGGTTGAGTGACCCTATCGAAAACAGGAGGCCGCAATGCTGAAGCTCGCAATCACCTTTCTCGTTATCGGCGCCGTTCTCGCGCTGCTGGGCTTCGGCGGCATCGGTGGCGCGTTCATCGGCATCGCCAAGATCCTGTTCTTCATCGCGATCGCGCTGTTCGTGATCTTCCTCGTGCTCGGGCTGCTCGCGGGCAAGGGGATCAAGAACGCGGTCGACTGACGCGGCTGGATCTGGATCGCACGAAAACGACCGTCGTCGGGACCATCCGGCGGCGGTCGTTTCGCGTCTGCATCCCTTCGGGTGGCAGGCGCGTTGAACGACGATGCACGCTTTCGCCGCCCTGCTCGACTCGCTCACCTACACCCGGTCGCGCAATGCGAAGCTGAAGCTGATCGCCGATTACCTGCGCGCGACGCCTGATCCGGACCGCGGCTGGGCGATGGCGGCGCTGACCGGCGATCTCGATCTCAAGGGCGTGAAATCGGCGGTGATCCGCGGGCTGATCGAGGAACGCGTCGATCCGGTGCTGTTCCGGATGAGCCGCGATTATGTCGGCGATACCGCGGAGACGGTCGCGTTGCTCTGGCCCGAGCCGACGGTTCCGGTCGATCCGACGCCGCTGTCGATCACCGACGTTGTCGAGCGGCTCGCGGCGTTGTCGCGTGCGGATGCCCCGGCCGCGCTGGCCGACATGCTCGATCGATCCGATGCCGAAGAGCGGTTCGCGCTGCTCAAGATGGCGACCGGTGCGCTGCGGATCGGCGTGTCGGCGCGGCTGGCGAAGACCGCGCTGGCCGATGCGTTCGGGCTCGATGTCGATGCGGTCGAGGAGGTCTGGCACGGGCTCGATGCACCGTATCCGAGCCTGTTCGCCTGGGCCGAGGGTACCGGCGAGCAGCCGACGCCGGCCGACGTGCCCGTGTTCCGGCCGTTCATGCTCGCACACGGGCTGGAGGATCTGCGCGTCGATCTGACCGACTATGCCGCCGAGTGGAAATGGGACGGCATTCGGGTGCAGATCGTCCATGTCGCGGGCGAGACTCGACTCTACAGCCGGACCGGTGACGACGTGACGGGCAGCTTCCCCGAGATCGCCGCCGCATTTCGCACGCCGGGGACGGTCGATGGCGAACTGCTGGTGAAGGGCGAGCATCAGGGCGGCACGCTGGAAGACGGCGGCGGCGCGGCGAGCTTCAACGCGCTCCAGCAGCGGCTTGGCCGCAAGACCGTGTCGGCGAAGATGCTGGCCGAGTATCCCGCGTTCGTCCGGCTTTACGACCTGCTGATCGACGGCGAAGATGATCTGCGGACGCTGCCATGGACTGAACGCCGCGCGAGGCTGGAGGCGTTCGTGCCGCAACTCGATGCCGAGCGGTTCGATCTCAGCATGGTCATCGACGCTGACGACTTCACCGCGCTGGAGGCGATCCGCGCCACCGCACGCGACTCGGCGATCGAAGGCGTGATGCTCAAGCGTCGCGATTCGCCCTATGTCGGCGGACGACGCGCGGGGCTTTGGTATAAATGGAAGCGCGATCCGCTGACCGCCGACTGCGTGATGATGTATGCGCAACGCGGCTCGGGGCGGCGCTCGTCCTACTATTCGGATTACACCTTCGGTTGCTGGACCGAGGACGGCGAACTACTGCCTGTCGGGAAAGCGTATTCCGGGATCACCGACGAGGAGCTCAAGATGCTCGACAGCTTCGTTCGCAATCACACGCAGAACCGGTTTGGCCCGGTGCGCGAGGTGGAAAAGACGCTGGTGCTCGAGATCGCGTTCGATTCGCTCCACGAGTCGAAGCGGCACAAGTCGGGCGTCGCGATGCGCTTTCCGCGGATCGCCCGCATCAGGACGGACAAGCCGGCGGCAGAAGCGGACCGGATCGAGACGCTCAAGCGGATGATTACGTAATCCGCCCGTCATGATAGCCGTGACCGACCCCCGGTATCGGGACGGTCTTCGTACGCGCAGGACAATCCGGTGACCGCATTCAAACGATCGACCCGCACCGGAGCTGCACGGCGTTGGCGCCGCGGTGGCTGGGTGACCGGTATTCTCTCCGCGGTCATTGTCCTGTTCGTCTATCTGGCGGGGTATTTCGATCGCGACCCCGTCCATGTGTATCCCGCCATCGGCGTTCATGCTTCGGAAGCACCGGCGATCGCGGTGGTGAACTTTTCGGGCGACATGGGGCTGCGCTTCCTGCTCGGCGCGTCGACGTCGCGCGGGCTGACCGAGCACGGCATTCCCGTCGTCGGGATCACCACGCCTGCGCTGTTCGGTCGGCATCGCACCCGCGGCGAACTCGACGCGATCGTTGCCGACGGGGTCCGGATTGCACTGGCGAGGACGGGCGCGCGGCGGGTCGTGGTGATGGGCCAGTCGTACGGCGCGGACATCGTCCAGACGGGATTGGCGGACCTGCCGGCGGACTTGCGGCCGCGCATTGCCGCGATCGTGCTGATCCTGCCCGGCGAGACCGTCTTCTACCGTGCCGACCCGTCGGGGCTGCTATATGATCACGCGACGCCCGACGGTATCGGCGCGACCACCGCGAACACGCTGACCTGGGCGCCGGTCACTTGCATCTCCGGGGTGGAGGAAACCGACAGTCTGTGTCCGCGTATGACGCTCGCCAACGTGCGCAAGATCGGCATGCCGGGCGGGCACAACATCCGTCACGATGCCGATGGCCTGCTGACGCACGTCCTGGCCGCGATCCGACGTGTGGCACCGGGGGGCGGAGCGTTCGGCAGGACCACGAGCCGCTGACGAACACAGACTTGGCCGACGCAAATATTTGATCGGTCGGCCAAGTCTTGAAGCATCATGCTGCACCTGCAAAGTCGGCGGCATGACAGACCGCGCCGAATCCACCGTCAACATCCGCCTTGCATTGCTTGCGCTCGCCGTCGGCGGGTTCGCGATCGGCACCACCGAATTCGCCGCAATGAGCCTGTTGCCGCAGTTTGCGCGGGGGCTTGGCATCGACGAGCCGACTGCGGGGCATGTCATCAGCGCCTACGCGCTCGGCGTGGTCGTCGGGGCGCCAACGATCGCGGTGCTCGCGGCGAAGATCGAGCGGCGGGTGCTGCTGATCGGGTTGATGACGTTTCTCGGGATCGCCAACGGGCTGTCCGCACTCGCGCCGACCTATCACCTGATGCTGGTGGCCCGGTTCCTGAGCGGTCTGCCGCATGGCGCGTATTTCGGGGTAGGGTCGCTGGTCGCGGCGTCGATGGTGCCGCGCGAGAAGCGGTCGCGGGCGGTCTCGCGGATGATGCTCGGGCTGACGATCGCGACGATCGCAGGCGTGCCGCTGGCGAATGGGATCGGCCAGTGGTTCGGCTGGCGCTGGGGGTTCGGGATCGTCGCGATCATCGCGGCGGCGACGGTGGCGATGTTGTTGAAGTTCGCGCCAGTCCTGCGGCCTGCCAAGGATGCCAGTCCACTGGGGGAGCTGGCTGCGCTGCGTAACGGGCAGGTTTGGTTGACGCTGGCGATCGGTGCGGTCGGGTTTGGCGGGATCTTCTGCGTCTATACCTATCTGGCTTCGACGCTGACCGAGGTAACGGGCGTATCGTCCGCGTTCACGCCGGTCGCGTTCGCGCTGTTCGGCGTTGGCATGACGATCGGCACTTTGGTGTGCGCGAAGGCGGCGGACGTTGCGCTGATGCCGGCGGCGGGGATTACGCTGTTGTTCGGGGCAGGGGCGCTTGCGCTCTACGCACCCGCGACGCCGCATCTGTGGGCGATGCTGCCGGTGGTCGTGCTGATCGGGTGCGGGGGAGGGTTGTCGACGATCCTTCAGACTCGGCTGATGGATGTGGCGGAGGAGGCGCAGACCTTGGCGGCGGCGCTCAACCATTCCGCGTTCAATACGGCGAACGCGATCGGGCCGTGGCTTGGCGGGCTGGCGATTGCGGGCGGTTATGGGTTGCCGTCGACCGGCTGGGTCGGGACGGCACTGGCGCTTGGCGGGTTTGCGATCTGGGCGCTGTCTTGGGCGATTGATCGCCGACGGGTCTGATTGCCTAATCGTCATCCCAGCGAACGCTGGGATCTCCCCGTTCCGGGTCGCAGCGTCCGCCAACGGTGATACCCCAGCTTTCGCTGGGCCGACGGTTGCGTAAGGGCGTGGAGATATTCCAATCGCAACCACCCCGGCGAAGGCCGGGGCCCAACTGGCAAGGTCATGGTAACGGGCTGCTGCGCTCATTTAACACCGTCCCCCAATTGGGCCCCGGCCTACGCCGGGGTGGTGTCGGTAAGGGGGAGTGGCCCCCCAAACCTCACCGCGCGATGTCGCGCTTGGCCAGCTGCTTGTTGAGCCCCAGTGCGATCAGCGTGAACACCGCGCCCGAGAACAGGTAGGCGCCGCTTGCCGCGAGCCCCAGCTTGCTCGTGAGCAGCAGCGCCGCCAGCGGCGCAAACCCTGCACCGAACAGCCACGCCAGATCGGTCGTCAGCGCCGAGCCCGTATAGCGGTGCTGCGGCGACAGGCTCGAGGCGATCGCGCCCGAGGACTGGCCGAACGACAGGCCGAACAGCAGGAAGCCGATCCCCATGAACAGGCGCTCGCCGATCTCGCCGCCATCGAGCAGCGACGGCGCGGCGATCGCGAACAGGGCGATCAACACCGCGATCGTGCCGAGCATCGTGCGACGTCCGAACCGGTCCGCGAGCAGCCCCGACACCAACATCGCGCCGATCCCGATGATCGCGCCGATCACCTCGACGACGAGGAAGCGGCCCGGCGCTTCACGCGTGAACAGCACGACCCACGACAGCGGAAACACCGTGACCATGTGGAACAGCGCGAAGCTTGCCAGCGGCACGAACGAACCGAGCCAGATCGCCTTCCACTGCGACTGCACGGTCTCGACGACCGGTGCCGGCTCGAGCTCGCGCTTGGCGTACATCTCTTCGAACTCTGGCGTCACCACCAGGCGAAGGCGCGCGAACAGCGCGACGACGTTGATCGCGAACGCCACGAAGAACGGATAGCGCCAGCCCCAGGCGAAGAAATCCTCGTTCGGCAGCGCCGCCACGAAGAACGCGAACAGGCCGCTCGCGACCAGCAGGCCGATCGGCGCCCCGAGCTGCGGCAGCATCGCGTACCAGCCGCGATGCTTTTCCGGCGAATTGAGCGAGAGGAGCGACGCCAGGCCATCCCAGGCACCGCCGAGCGCAATGCCCTGACCGATGCGCAGCAGCGCGAGGATCGCGACCGACCAGTTGCCGACCGAATCATAGCCGGGGATGAACCCCATCGCGACCGTCGAGGTGCCGAGCAGGAACAGTGAGATCGTCAGCTTGACGCTGCGGCCGTAAGCGCGATCGACCGCGATGAAGATGATCGAGCCGATTGGGCGGGCGATGAACGCCAGCGCGAACACCGCGAACGAATAGAGCGTGCCCTGCAACCGGTCGACGTACGGGAACACCAAGGTCGGGAACACGAGCACCGAGGCGATCGCGTACACGAAGAAGTCGAAGAATTCCGAGGTGCGACCGATCACCACGCCGATCGCGATCACGCCCGGCGTGACGTGCTCGCCGTCGCTGTGGATACTGCGAGCATCGGCTTCGAAGCTCGTCTCGGGGATCGTGTTAGCACTCATTCTTCAACTCGCTCTTCGGGGCGCGGACCCATCATACGCTGTTCCGGCGGATGCGGGCAGGGGCAATCTATGCTACCCTTGGACATGATAAAGCCATGCCGATGTTGCAGTGCAGCGCCCATTGGACAAATTGTCCACTGTAGCGCAGCGCAACTGAGGCGTAGGGGGACCGAATGACCGTCGTGACACAGCTTTCCCGCACCAAAATCTCGGCCCGAAAATGGTTGGTTGCCATGCCCTTGGCATTGCTCACCAGCGGTTGCGACTGGGTAGTGATGTCCCCCTCGGGTGATATCGCAGTGCAGCAGCGCGACTTGGTGCTGATCTCGACCGGGCTGATGCTGCTGATCATCGTTCCGGTGATCTGCCTGACCCTGTTCTTCGCGTTCCGCTATCGCCAGTCGAACAAGGCCGCCAAGTACGAACCCAACTGGGATCACTCGGTCGGCCTCGAGCTGTTGATCTGGGGCATTCCGCTGTTGATCATCATCGCGCTCGGCGCGCTGACCTGGACCAGCACGCATCTGCTCGATCCGTATCGTCCGCTCGGCCGGATCAAGCCCGACACGCCGACGCTCGCGAACAACGTGCCGGTCGGCAATCTGGTCGACAAGCAGCAGGTTGGTAATGGCGCCAATGCTGCCGGCAAGCCGCTCGAGGTGCAGGTGGTGGCGCTCGATTGGAAGTGGCTGTTCATCTATCCGGAATACGGCATCGCCACGGTCAACGAACTGGCCGCACCGGTCGATCGCCCGATCCGCTTCCAGATGACCTCGTCGTCGGTGATGAACGCGTTCTACATCCCTGCGCTCGCCGGCATGATCTACACGATGCCCGGCATGCAGACGACGCTGAACGCGGTCATCAACAAGCCCGGCAATTACGAGGGCTTCTCGTCCAACTATAGCGGTGCGGGTTTCTCGGGGATGCGCTTCCGCTTCCACGGCGTCAGCGATGCTGGCTTCGATGCCTGGATCAACCAGGTGAAGCAGCGCGGGGGCGGCCTGAACCGCGCCAGCTATCTCCAGTTGGAGAAGCCGAGCGAGAAGGTCCCGGTCCGCTATTACAACACGGTCGAGCCGAAGATCTTCACGGCGATCGTCGAGCAGTGCGTACAGCCCGGCAAGGTCTGCATGTCGCAGATGATGCACGGCGGCAAAAGCGGGGGGGACTCGCATGCCGGCATGGCGATGCCGGGCGTCAATGGCGGCAAGGGCCCGCAAGAGGCGTCCGAGCGCGTCAAGGGTGCGTTGCTGAAGGACGCCGACGAAAAGGGCAACGGTAATCATTGGACCGCGCCGGCCGACATAAAACGGGACGGCGCCAACAGCGCGCCGGGCTCAGAAGCCAACCGCAACCACACGATGCTGACCCCCTCCATCATGCCGGGCACGCGCCCCGTCGCCAACGGCTAGAGACACATCATGAACGACACTCTGTTGAAGACAATCTTCGGCCGCCTGACCCTGGAATCGCTGCCGCTGCACGAACCGATCGTCGTCGCCACCTTCGCTATGGTGGCGATCGGCGGGCTCGGGCTCGTCGCCGCGCTGACCTATTTCAAGGTCTGGGGCTATCTGTGGAACCAGTGGTTCACCAGCGTCGATCACAAGAAGATCGGCATCATGTACATCATCCTGGCGATCGTCATGCTGCTGCGCGGGTTCTCCGACGCGATCATGATGCGCGCGCAGCAGGCGATGGCGTTCAACGGGTCCGAAGGGTACCTGACCGCGCACCACTATGACCAGGTCTTCACCGCGCACGGCGTGATCATGATCTTCTTCGTGGCGATGCCGCTGGTCACGGGCCTGATGAACTATGTCGTCCCGCTCCAGATCGGTGCGCGCGACGTGTCGTTCCCGTTCCTCAACAATTTCAGCTTCTGGATGACCGCGGCGGGTGCCGTGATCGTCATGATGTCGCTGTTCATCGGTGAGTTCGCGCGGACCGGCTGGCTCGCGATGCCGCCCCTCTCGGGACTGGCGTACTCGCCCGACGTCGGTGTCGATTACTATATCTGGGCCTTGCAGATCGCGGGCATCGGGACGCTGTTGTCCGGCGTCAATCTGGTCGCGACCATCGTCAAGATGCGCGCGCCCGGCATGACCATGATGAAGATGCCGATCTTCACCTGGACGTCGCTCTGCACCAACATCCTGATCGTCGCCGCCTTCCCGGTACTGACCGCGGTTCTCGCGATGCTGTCGCTCGACCGCTACATCGGCACCGCGTTCTTCACGAACGACTCGGGCGGCAACCCGATGATGTACGTCAACCTGATCTGGATCTGGGGTCACCCCGAGGTCTACATCCTGGTCCTGCCGGCGTTCGGCATCTTCTCGGAGGTCACCTCGACCTTCTCGGGCAAGCGCCTCTTCGGCTACAGCTCAATGGTCTATGCGACGCTCGTCATCACGATCCTCGCCTATCTCGTCTGGCTGCATCACTTCTTCACGATGGGGTCCGGCGCGAGCGTGAACTCGTTCTTCGGGATCACCACGATGATCATCTCGATCCCGACAGGGGCCAAGATCTTCAACTGGCTGTTCACGATGTACAAGGGCCGGATCCGGTTCGAACTGCCGATGATGTGGACGATCGCCTTCATGGTGACCTTCACGATCGGTGGCATGACCGGCGTGCTGCTCGCGGTGCCGCCCGCCGACTTCGTGCTGCACAACTCGCTGTTCCTGGTCGCGCATTTCCATAACGTGATCATCGGCGGCACGCTGTTCGGCATGTTCGCCGGCATCAACTATTGGTTCCCGAAGGCGTTCGGCTTCAAGCTGGACAAGAAGTGGGGCACGGTATCGTTCTGGTGCTGGGTGGTCGGCTTCTACTTCGCGTTCATGCCGCTCTACGTGCTCGGCCTGATGGGCGTGACCCGCCGGATGCGCTATTTCGACGATCCGAACCTGCAGATCTGGTTCGTGATCGCCGCCTTTGGTGCAGCGCTGATCGCAGCCGGTATCGGCGCCTTCCTGATGCAGATCTTCGTCAGCATCCGGAACCGTGAGAAGCTCGCCGATCACAGTGGCGATCCGTGGGGTGGCCGTACGCTGGAGTGGGCGACCTCGTCGCCGCCGCCGGAGTACAACTTCGCGTTCACGCCGATCGTCCACGACCTGGACGCCTGGTACGACATGAAGGAGCGCAAGGCGGTTCGTCCGGTCTCCGGCTTCAAGTCGATCCACATGCCGAGCGGCACCGGTACGGGCGTCGTGCTCGCCGGCCTCAGCGTGGCGTTCGGCTTCGCGATGATCTGGTACATCTGGTGGCTCGCAGGGCTCACGCTGGTCGGCATCTTCGCGACGACGATCTTCCACACCTTCAACTACAAGCGCGACTTCCACATCCCGGTCGAGGACGTGATCGCCAGCGAGGACGCGCGCACCCGCCAGCTCGCGACCCAGGGAGCCTGACGCGATGTCCGCAATACCCATGAAGGACGGCCTGAACGAGACCGAGAAGGTCTCGTTCTACGACCTGGACGAGCATGAGCATCCCGACGGCGGCAGCACGATGCTGGGCTTCTGGATGTACCTGATGAGCGATTGCCTCATCTTCGCGGTGCTGTTTGCGGCCTATGCCGTGCTCGGCAACAGCTATGCCGGCGGCCCCAGCCCGAAGGAGATCTTCGAGCTGCCGCTGGTGGCGGTGAACACCGCGATGCTGCTGTTCTCGTCGATCACCTACGGCTTCGCGATGCTGTCGATGGAGGAAGGTCGCCAGCGCGTCATGCAGATGTGGCTGGTCTTCACCGGCCTGTTCGGCCTCGCCTTCCTGTCGATCGAAATGTACGAGTTCGCCACCCTCATCCATGAGGGTGCGGGTCCGACCCGCAGCGCGTTCCTGTCGTCGTTCTTCACGCTCGTCGGCACGCACGGCCTTCACGTCACGATGGGCCTGATCTGGCTCGTCACGCTGATGGTCCAGGTCCAGAAGCACGGGCTTATCGCTGCGAACAAGCGTCGCCTGATGTGCCTCAGCATGTTCTGGCATTTCCTCGACGTCATCTGGATCGGCGTCTTCACCTTCGTCTATCTGATGGGCACCCTACGATGAGCGACCCCCACGCCAACACGCATGACGCGCATGCGGATCACGACCACGCTGCGCACGGTACGCGTGGCAGCTACCTGAAGGGGTTCTTCCTCTCGGTCATCCTGACCGCGATCCCGTTCTGGGCGGTGATGACCGGCGCGTTCAAGGACCCGTCGACCGCAGCCCTCGTCGTGATGGTGTTCGCGGTCGCGCAGATCGTCGTCCACATGATCTACTTTCTGCATATGAGCGGCAAGTCGGAGGGCGGCTGGACGATGATGGCGCTGATCTTCACGATCATCCTCGTCGTCATCACGCTCAGCGGATCGATCTGGGTGATGTATCACATGAACACGAACATGATGCCGATGCAGGCCGCGGCGGATATGTGATGAGCACGCGACCGGGCCCTGCCGTCTATGTCGCAGGCCTGGTCGCGCTCCTGCTGTTCGCCGGGTTCATGGCGCTCGGCATCTGGCAGGTCGAGCGCCGCGCCTGGAAGCTCAACCTGATCGAACAGGTCGCGGCGCGTGCACACGCCCCGCCGGTTGCCCCGCCGGGCCCCGCGTCCTGGGGCGCGATCACTGCCACCAGCGACGCCTATCGTCGCATCCGCCTCGACGGCACCCTCGACAACACTCGCGAAACGCTTGTCCGCGCGGCAACCGCGCTCGGTAGCGGCTATTGGGTAGTCACGCCCTTGCGGACTGCCCAAGGCTTCACCGTCCTCGTCAACCGCGGCTATGTCTCACCCGAGCAACGCACGGCGCATACCAAGCCGACCGGCCCGGTCACGATCACCGGCTATCTCCGCATCACCGAGCCCGGCGGAGGCTTCCTGCGCCACAACGACCCCGCCACCGGCAAATGGTATTCGCGCGACGTCGCCGCGATCGCCAGCGCGCGCGGTCTCTCGAACGTCGCGCCCTATTTCGTCGACGCGGACAAGTCCGGCACCGCCGCCCCGGTCGGTGGTCAGACGATAATCGCCTTCCCGAACAACCACCTCGTCTACATGCTGACCTGGTTCGCGCTCGCTGCGATGACGATCGTCGCGTTCGTCGTGTTCGTCCGCCAGGACGCGCGCAAGCGGCGAGGGGCCCCAGACGCATGAAAATGGGGGACGCATGACAACGGCAGGCGCACGCCAGGGCTGGCAACGCTGGCTCGCGCTCGCCACCGCGCGCACCGACGCGACCGGCAACGCCAACATGCGCCAGCTCGTGACGCTGCGCTGGATCGCGGTCGCCGGCCAGCTCGTCACCATCTTGTTCGCACGGTTCGCGCTCGGCTTCGACCTCCCGCTCGTCCCGATGATGGCCGCGCTCGCCGCCGCGGTCGGGCTCAACCTCGCCAGCATGCCGCTCTACGGCTGGCGCAAAGGCGCGAACATCCAGCTGCTGCTCGCGCTGCTGTTCGACGTAGGCCTGCTCACCACGCAGCTCTATCTCGCGGGCGGCGCCACCAACCCGTTCATCTCGCTCTATCTGCTCCACGTCGTGCTCGGCGCGGTGCTACTCGATCGCTGGTCGAGCTGGGCGATCGTCGTCGTCACCGCAGCCTGCTTCGGCCTGCTCACGCTCTACTACCACCCGCTGATCCTGCCCCCGAACTACAGCGGCGAGTATTTCCTGCTCTACACGATCGGCTCGCTGCTCTGCTTCATGCTGATCGCGACGCTGTTGATGCTCTTCATGACACGCATCACCGGCAATTTGCGCGCCCGAGACACGCGCCTAGCCGACCTGCGCCAGCAGGCGGCGGAGGAGGACCACATCGTCCGCATGGGGCTCCTGGCATCGGGCGCCGCGCACGAACTCGGCACGCCATTGGCATCGATCGCCGTGATCCTCGCCGACTGGCGCCGCATGCCGACGCTCGCACAGGACGCCGACCTCCAAGCCGAGATCGTCGAGATGCAATCCGAGGTCCAGCGCTGCAAGGCGATCGTCACCGGCATCCTCCTGTCCGCCGGTGAAGCGCGCGGCGAGGCGCCCGAGATCATGCCGCTCCACCAGTTCCTCGACGCGATCGTCGACGAATGGCGCGCGGTCCATGCGGGTGTAGAGTTCGACTACACCACCCGAGTCGGCGACGATCCGCAGGTTGTCTCCGACCCCGCGCTCAAACAGGTGATCGCCAACGTGCTCGACAACGCCGCCGAAGCCTCGCCGCACTGGGTCGCGTTCCGCGGCGAACGCAGCGACGGCGACCTCGCCCTGATCGTCCGCGACCGCGGCCCAGGCTTCAGCAAGGAGCGCCTCGCCAGCTTCGGCAAACCCTATCAGTCGAGCAAGCGCGAACCCGGCCACGGCCTCGGCCTGTTCCTAGCCGTCAACGTCATGCGCAAGCTCGGTGGCGGCGTATCGGTCGTGAACTGCGAGGGCGGCGGCGCCGAAGTCACAATCCGCATGCCCCTCTCCGCGATCGCCCTGTCATGACAAGCACCGTGACGGACGCCATGACCGAACCAAAGCTCCTTGCCATCGTCGAGGACGACGAGACCTTCGCCCGCACGCTCCGCCGCTCGTTCGAACGCCGCGGTTACGAAGTGATGCAGGCGGCCAGCCACGAGGAACTCGTCGAGCAGCTCGCCGAACGCACGCCCCGTTATGCCGTCGTCGACCTCAAGCTGGGCGGCGCGTCGGGCCTCGTCTGCGTCCAGACGCTCCACGCGCACGACCCCGAAATCCTGGTCGTCGTCCTCACCGGCTTCGCGAGCATCGCCACCGCGGTCGAGGCGATCAAGCTCGGCGCGTCGCACTATCTCGTAAAACCCTCGAACACCGACGACATCGAAGCCGCGTTCGATCGCACCGAGGGCAGCGTCGACACCGAACTCTCCGAGCGCCCGACCTCGATCAAGACGCTCGAATGGGAGCGCATCCACACCACGCTCGCCGAAACCGACTTCAACATCTCCGAGACCGCCCGCCGTCTCGGCATGCACCGCCGCACGCTCGCGCGAAAGCTCGAGAAACGCCCGGTAAAATAGCGGCAACGCATAGGGGAGGGCCGGCGTTGTCCTCCAATGCGTTCGCAAAAACTCTGGCAACCTCGCCGCCTGCTAGCGACCCCGTCCGCGCTGACCTGGGAGCACGGTGCCGAGATCGCCGCGCGCACCACCGCGCTCGGCGTGCCCGTCACGACGCTACCAAGCGACCGCCTCAAGCTCGACTTCCCCGACGACTCCCGCCGCGCCTATGCCGAAGCCAAGGCAACGCTGGCGCTGGTCGTCGCGCCGCCCTCGAAACGCAAGCTTCAGCCGATCGCCCCCAGCGCCGACTGGCGGATCGACCTCGCCGAAGGCCGCCCCGCGCATTGCGGTTATTGCTACCTCGCCGGCTCGCTCAAGGGGCCCCCCATCACGCGCGTCTACGCGAACCTGCCCGAGATCCTCGCCGAACTCCCCGCGCATCTTGGGCAAGGCACGGTTACCTCGCGCTCGACCGCCCGCGCGCACGAAGGCACAACGTTCGAGGCCTCCTGCTACACCGACCCGCTCGGCATCGAGCACGTCACCGGATCGCTCTCCGCGCTGATCGGGCATTTCGGCGCGTGGGAGGCGGACGTGCAACTCCGCTTCACCACCAAGTTCGACGCGGTCGAGCCATTGTTGACGCTAGACCACCGCGGCCGCACCCGCATGCGCGCCTCGATCAACCCCGCCGCCTATGCGCGCTTCGAAGGCGGCACGAGCCCCGTCGCCGCGCGGCTGGTGGCGCTGCGCAGAATGGCGGACGCCGGCTACAAGATCGGCCTGACGATCGCCCCGATCATCGCCGCCGAAGGGTGGCGGGAGGCGTATGGCGACTTGCTGACGGAGGCGGGCAGGGTGCTCGCCGACGTGCCCGACGTCACGATCGAACTGATCACCCACCGCTACACCCCCGGATCGAAGGCGGTACTCGAAACCTGGTACACCAGCTCGTCACTCGACCTCAGCATGGCCAATCGCACCGAGAAACGCACCAAGTTCGGCTCTATGAAATACGTCTACGACGCCGACACGATGCGCGCGCTCCGCGGTTTCTTCCAGGACGAGATTGCCGCCAAACTCCCCGAGGCTCGGATCCTCTACTGGACCTGACTGCCGCGCCAACCGGCAACGCAGCGTTGCCATTCGCGGCCTTCCGATAGCCGCCACCGCCGCCTACCTCAAGGCCATGACAAACTCCCGCCAGCCAAGCCTCTTCATCCCGCACGGTGGCGGGCCCTGTTTCTTCATGGACGACCCCGTCGGCAACTGGACCGGTATGGCCGCGTACCTCCGATCGATCGCCGCCTCGCTGCCCGAAAAACCAAAGGCGATCCTGGTCGTATCCGGCCACTGGGAAACGCGCGGCTTCGCGTTCACCGGCGCCGCAACGCCGCCACTGATCTACGATTACGGCGGCTTCCCCGCGCATACCTACGAGTTGCGCTACGACGCGCCCGGCGACCCCGCGTTGGCCGCTCGCGCCGCCGACCTGATCCGCAAAGCCGGCCTGACCGCCACCATCGACCCCAAGCGCGGCCTCGACCACGGCGTCTTTATCCCGATGAAGGTCGCATTCCCCGACGCCGACATCCCAGTCGTCGAAATGTCGGTCGACCGCGATCTCGACCCTGCGCTACACGCCGCTGCCGGCCGCGCGCTTGCCCCGCTGCGCGACGAAGGCGTGCTGATCGTCGGCTCGGGCATGAGCTTCCACAACATGCGCGGCTACGGCGACCCGCGCTTCACCGCACCGTCCGAAGCGTTCGACCAGTGGCTGACCGCCGCGGTCGAGTCCGAACCCACCGCGCGCACCGCCGCGCTAGCCAATTGGGCCGAAGCCCCCGCCGGCCGTCTCTCGCACCCGCGCGAAGAGCATCTCCTACCGCTGATGGTCGCCGCCGGCGCCTCCGACCAGCCCGGCGCACAAGTCTACGAGGAGCGAGTCCTGCAAACCGCGATCTCCGGCTACCGCTTCAACTAAAGGAATTTCCATGGCTCTTCCCGTCCTGCTCGCCATTTCAGGCAGCCTGCGCCGCAGCTCGTACAATGGCGCGATCCTTGCCACGCTTGGCGAAGCAGTCGCCGACAACGCCACGCTGACGATCTTCCCGCTGAACGACGTGCCCCTCTACGATCAGGATGCCGACACCGACACGCCCCCCGAAGCCGTCGCAGCCCTGCGCGCAGCGATCGCCAAAGCCGATGGGATCGTCATCGCCTCTCCCGAATACAACCACGGCATGTCCGGCGTGCTGAAGAACGCGCTCGACTGGGCCTCGCGCCCGCACGGCAAGGCGACGCTCACGGGAAAGCCGGTCTTCACGCTCACCTCGTCACCCGGCGCAGTCGGCGGAGCGCGCGCCCACGCGCAACTCAACGAGACGCTTGCCTCGATCGGCGCGCGGACCGTCCTGCGTCCGCAGGCCGTCGTCGGCGCGGTGCACGAGAAGATCGCCGACGGTCGCCTCACCGATCAGCGCACGCTCGACTTCCTCAAGGCCGGGGTCGACGACCTGCTCGCCGACATCGCCCGCCCTACCGCCGCCGACCGTGAGGCATCCTGAGATGCGGCGGGTCCTCAACCAATACCCCGCCCAGCGCGACGACATCGCCGATCTCGTCACCCGCCGCCCGCTACCGGGGCCGGGCCTGCCCCAAGTCGATCCGTTCCTGTTCCTCAACCATCACGGCCCGCAGACCTATCGCCCCGGCAATACCGGCCTCCCGTTCGGCCCGCATCCGCACCGCGGGTTCGAGACGGTCAGTTTCATACTGAAAGGCGAGATGGCGCATCTAGACAGCGGTGGTCACGAGAGCGTCATCCGCGCGGGCGGAATCCAGTGGATGACCGCAGGCTCGGGCCTGATCCACGCCGAAATCTCGCCCGCCTCGTTCAAGCGCGATGGCGGTCCGCTGGAGATCCTGCAACTCTGGGTGAACCTCCCCGGCCGGCTCAAGATGACCAAGCCCGCCTATACCGGCCTCCAGCGCGAGGACATTCCCGCGATCCCGGTCGAAGGTGGCACCGTGAACCTGATCTCGGGCAGCTTCGGCGATGATCGCGGCCCGATCGAATCGCTGACCGGTGTTGCGATGATGACCGTCGAACTCGAAGCCGGCGCCAAGGTCAACCTGCCAGCGCCAAGTGGCCGCGCGGTCTTCTTCTACGTCGTCGCCGGCTCGCCCTCGGCCAACGGCACACCGATCAAGCCGCATCATCTCGCCACGTTCGGCAGCGATGGCGACACGATCACCGTCGAAACCGAAACTCCCGCGACGATCCTCTACGGCCACGCCGACCCGATCGGCGAACCCGTCGTCTCGCACGGCCCGTTCGTCATGAACACGCGCGAAGAGATCGTGCAGGCGATCGAAGACTATAACGCAGGCCTGTTCGGCAAGCCGCCCGTCATCCGCTAGGGCGCTTTACGCACCGGTGGCAGCGCGGCGCAGATGTCCGCGCCGCCTGCCGGTACCGTAAAGAACGGCCCCGCCCGATTCTCCCGCGACGCGATCCAGACGGTGAACCGCACATTGTCCGCCGCGCGATACTGGAAATGCGGTCGCTCGGCCGCCGGCAGGTCGCTCGCCAGCCGCGCCGACACGATCGGGTTTCGTTCGCCCTCGGTCTCGTAGAACCCAAGGTCGCCGGTCCCGCGCGGCAATGACGACAGCCACTCGATCCCGTCGATCACCCGGCCCACCACTGCGATGTTGCGGTCCAGCGCCCGCGGAGAATGGCCGATCACCGTATACAGCTCCGCGCCGCTTCCCGTGCTCGGCGCCAGGTCGCGTGCGACGCCGACCATGCCATAGCAATGCGGCAGCCACTCGGTCGCGCCATTGCCTGCCAGCGGCCAACCGTCGCGGCTAAATCCCGCCCATTCGGCATAAGGATCGCGCTGCGACAGCCGCGCGACGGTCGTCGGTCCGGCATGCGAATATTCCGCCGGCGGGTTGGCAACGACGCCCTCGACCAGCGGCTTCTTATCGGTCGCATCGCCCCATTGCGCGACGTAATTGTCCTGCAACCGGTACACGCTCGTTCCCCGGTCCCACCAATGCGCCGCGGCCAGTTTCCGAATATTGGCGACATGCACGGGCGCGTACCGAGGCGCGAGCCGCACGGTGAAGTGGTGTCCGTTGGCCAGCGTGAACACGAGCAATTCGTCGTCTGGCACCGCCATCCAATCCGCCGGCAACGGATCCGAGGGAAGTGTCGCGGCGGCCGGGGGTGGGGCGGCAACGGCTTGGGCGAGCGCGGCAGCGAGAAGGAGATTCAGCATGTCGGGAGACTGCCCGAGCGCGTCCTTGCACGCAATCGCTTGCGCGCACGTGAAACCCGCACTAGCAGACCCCCTTCCAGAGCAATGCGGAGCGGTGGCCGAGTGGTCGAAGGCGCTCGCCTGGAAAGTGAGTATACGTCAAAAGCGTATCGTGGGTTCGAATCCCACCCGCTCCGCCACCATTCCATATTTTGCCGTTCTTTCCCGTTCGCCGGGCCCAATTTATGGCGGTTTTCTGGGCTTTTCGCGGCATTGGCTGTGCGCCCCTGTGCGCTACCGTCCATGCATCGGTATGGCACCTCGCATGGTATGAACTTCGAAATGGATGGTATGAGGCGTCATCATGTTCAACGACGCCAAGGTCAAAGCCGAAGGCCAAGGACACCGCTTACAAGCTGGGTGATTCTGGACAGCTCTATCTTTACGTCACGCTAGCCGGTGGCCGCCATTGGTGGATGAATTATGCCTATGGCGAGCCAACAAAGCCCGGCGGTCGGATGCCGCAGAACACGCTTTCTCTCGGGTCATACCCGGCGCTGACTCTTAGCGACGCTAGGCGGAAGCGCGACGAAGCGAAGGCGACGCTGGCCGACGGCCGTGATCCTGCCGTCAAGCGCAAGATCACGGCGAAGGCCCGCGCCTTCGCTGACGGCAACACGTTCGAGATCGTCGCGCGCCGATGGGATACGTTGCGCAAGCCGAACCGGTCGACCGTCCATGCGGAGGACGTGATCGAGAGCCTCGAGAACGATATCTTTCCCGCGATCGGTGACCTGCCGATCCGGCTCATCCTCGCGCCGAAGCTGCTCGAGGTGCTGAACAAGGTCGAGGAACGCGGGGCGATCGAGACGGCTCATCGTCTGCGCCAGCGGGTATCTTCCATCTTCGTGTATGGTATCGCTGCCGGCCTATGTGAAGCGGACCCGGCGGCCAGCCTCGGCAAGGCGCTGAAGAAGCAACCCCGCGCGACGAAGCAGCCGTCGATTATCGACGGCATCGAAGACTAGGACGAGCGTATCGCCGCGGTGCGCGCGGTGCTGATCAACTGCGACAACGAGCGCTGCCGAGCACTGACGAAGTTCGCCTTGCAGTTCCTGTCATTGACCGCGGTCCGACCGAACGAGGTCCACGGCGCTCGCTGGGATCAAATCGAAGGTATCGACTGGGCCAAGCCCGACGCACCCGCCCCGGCGGCGCTGTGGCGGATCGCTGCGGCGCGTATGAAGGGCGACGAGGATCGGAAGGCCATTAAGGCCGGCGATCACCTCGTGCCGCTCGCTCCGCAGGCGGCCGACCTGATCCGCGTCGTGCGGCGGCTGTCTGGCGACCTGCCGATCATCTTCCCCGGCGAGCGCCATGCACACCGGCCGATGTCAGAGAACACGCTGAATGCGTTGCTAAAGCGGGCAGGTTATCATTCCCGCCACGTCCCCCACGGCTTCCGTGCCGCATTCTCGACGGTCATGAACGAGCGCGCCGATCGCCAGTGGCGCGAGGCAGGGCACAAGGGCGCGTCGCCGGATCGCGCGATTATCGATCTCATGCTCGCGCACGCTCCGAAGGATAAGGTCGAGGGCGCCTACAACCGGGCAGCGTACATGCCACGGCGGCGCGAACTGGCGTGCGAGTGGGCGGCGATCCTTGCGGCGGACCTCACCACGTCCGATGCACATTTAGGCCAGCCGATCAGGTGGGCTGAGACGTCGCCGAAGGGGCCGCGGGGTTAGCCTATCCGAGCTAAATCTAAATTCCCTGAAATGCTCGGGCGATCATGACAGCTTCCCTGCGCGGGTGATCCGATCGGGAGAAAAGCGATGAAACATGGCGTGATGTATGGACTGTTTTTCACAGTAGGCGCGTTATCTTCTGTGAATGTCAGCGCGCAAGAAGGCACATGGTCGGCGTACCAATGCCAGTTGGTAGCAACCGGATGTATTAATAATTACGCCGAGTTCGATACTCCCAATCAATGCTGGGACGAGTACGCGGGCTCGCACTGTCCACCGCCGAGTAACGACTTACCCTTCGACCATGACTATGGGGGTAACCCGTTTCCCAATGCACCAATTGCATCTCCTGACGGTCCGAGATAAAGGCGCTGCGGCTACTGATTACGCTTCAATTAGCTGTCGAGGCGGTCCTAAAACTGGCTGAGTCGCAAGTACGCGAACGTTAGTGCTAAGCCGCTCTGGCTTCTTTGATCCGCGCCACCCAGGCGCGGACCTCGGCTTCGCTCCAACGCGATCCAACACCGCCGGGCTTGTATGGTGCTGGAAATCCGCTTTCCCGGATGAGCCTATAGATTCGGGTGCGCTTCAGCCCAACGATGTCCTCGACGACTTTGAGCATAACCAAGCGATCGGCGTTGGCAGTGACGCGTTGGCCAGCTTTGCGGGTCATCGTTGGTACCTCATTTCGAGAGCATCGAGCCGGCGATCGATCCCGGCCGGCAGTTCGTCGCGGTCAGCGGTACGGCGAGCGCATCCGCGACTGTGTGCGTCTGGACGCCGTGGCACTCGATGGCCAACTGCACAGACGACCTGGGGGCAGGAGCCAGACGTCATGTTGAAGACCATGTGGAATATGCCCGCCGAATTATTGCGCACCGGCGTCGATGCCGATGATGCCGAGTCCGGGGACGAGCGTCTCGCTTCTGGATCGCTAAAGCAGATGATCGAGGCGTTCGACGAGCACGACGGCGGGGAGGCTGAAGCTATCGTCATCAAGTGCGCCGGCCGCGATCGGCCGATTACCGCGCACGAGATCCGAGGCCTGCGACGGGGACAGGTTGCGGCGGCAGAGGCATGACCACTAGCAGTCCCGCCGACTGATCTTCGTGTTACGGGGCGGGCGCTTTCGGTTTGCGCAATCGCGATAGGATACAACGCATTTGCACCCCGGGGGCACGGGGACCAAATGGCCGAGTGATGCTGCGACGCAGCAATGTCTTGTCCGAGGTTCCTATGTTCTCCCTGATCGCCCTCTACTTCGACTATCGTAACGCGCGGAATGCACGTGCCCAGACCTTCGCGACGGTCGACGCGCGAGCTGCTCGTCCTGCAAACGATGTGGGTTCGAACCGCGCGGCCGCAAAGGTCGCTTAAGTCTGCGGCGCCTCTGGTACGCTGGCGCCGCTGCGGTATGGCAGCGGAGCAAGCGAGCAACGAGGCACTACCATGACAGCCACGATTATCACCCCCAGCGGCCCCGGCGCGATGGAAGCCGGCCTTGTCCTTGACGAGGAAGGCGGCCGCTTCGTCGTGCTGACGTTCAAGGAGCCGAAGGGTGAGCCCACTTTGGTCACCTTCACGGTTCCGATCTTCCAGAACTACGTCGAGCATCTGGTCCGTACGGCAAAGGCGGCCAACGAGGATGCCAACTGGGGCATTCCCGGCTGACGGTGATCGCTGCAGCGTGACGCGGCGATCATTTGGAACGGCATCGCCTATCTCGCCCTGGATCATCGTTGATATCTGTTCCCGCGTTGAATTGTGGCTGGCGGCGCGAGCGAGCGACCTGGGCGACGAAAACGATCGATGGTGTGCGCCTTGGCAGCCCTGACGACGCGCTTCGTCGTGCGATCAATGATCATGTCTGCGACCTTACCAGCTGCGCAGTCGGCGACGTACAGCGCAGCCTGCGCGGCGAAGGCGTTGCCCGCCATCACGCAACCCGCCGCAAGGGGACGACCGTGCTGTCAATCTCGCGGCCCGAGCCGACGCGCTCGCCGTCATCGTGACCGCCGCCCGCACTGGTTCGCGCAGCTCATTTACCGCAACCGCAAGTTTCGTGGGTCACCGGGAACATCGACACCGGGAACGGCGAGTTCCCTTGGACCACGCTGAGCGCCCGGCGTTCGCATGTGCCTTCATCCGCCGCGCACGAAGGATCGCGCTGGGCGTTGGCCAGCTTCGGACCCATGCGCCGCCAGTGGCGGCAGCTCGCGCACGAGTTCGCCGATCGGATCGTCAGCATGTAGGAACCTTCCCGTCCCATCGGCCGCACTCGCTTTCCTGGTGCGTGACCGGGAAGGCGCTGGCGACGTAGATGTCGCGCTCGATATCGTCGTACTCGGACAGTGGCACGCTCAGGCCGGGGAGCATCCGCGCGAGCAGCGTCTCGCCGATGCGCGGCGGGTTGTACCGGCAGTCGCCGAACTTCGTCGAGATGTCGCTCTCGGCGTAGCGATCCCAGAACCGGCAGGATTCGCAGGTCATGCTACCATCTCCACCTTGCGGGTCAGCAGCCGCTCGAGCCGTTTGAAATAGTCGAGACGGCTTCGTGTGCTGTCGTCGTACAGCCACAGGCTGCCGTCCCGCTGGTTCCACCAGACGTCCTTCAGCGCCGACGGATTGCGGCTAAAGTACACGGCGTGCCTCAGCGCAGTTTCGTCGTAGTTGATGAAGCCGTCCTGCCTGCGAAATCCGAGTGGAACGTAGTCGCGGTTGAGCGGCAGATACGCGTGCTTACGACCGGCAACGCCGATGCGCTGGTACAGGTATGGCATCCAGATTTTGAAAAACGTCGGCGTGTTGGCCATGCCGTGCCCGCAGGTCAGGGCCGCCGCTTGATCCAGGGTCACGAGGTTGCCTCCCCGGCCTTGGCGGCGGCGTGCATCTCCCGCTCGAGCCTGTAGCTATGCTGGGCGGGTTTCCCGCTCGATAACCGCGGTCACACTTTCGAAGTTTTCTGGCTCGGCGTCGTACCCGAACTGATGGATCGCACCATTCGGCAGTTCCAGATAGTCCGGGTACCAGTCACCGAGGCCGGCGGGATTGTATCCGCGTCGAATGCGGCAATGTGATCGCCGACAATATCACGATCGACGGTTCCGCCGGCAGCGGGGTTAAGGTGCAAGGCGCGGCCGGGTTCTCGATCCGCCGCCTGCGCGCCTATCGTTGCCACGACAATTGCCTAGTGGGCGGGAACCCGGGCACCGACGACTTCTATGCAGACGAGGTCATCGCGCTCGGGACCGCCAAGCAAAACACCGTCTTTCTGACGGCGAACCTCGCCAGTGCGAAGACCGACGACTTCATCGAGTGCGCGAAGCTCAGCAACATCGTCGCGCTGTGGGCGGGCGATAGCGGTCTCGAGCTTGGGATCCATGTTCGTGATCCGCAGGTCACGAATGCTACCGTCGGCAAGAGCCGCAAGCCCGCGCTGCTCTGGCGGGATACCGTCCGGCCGATCTGCACCGAAATCAAGTTCGAGAGCCTGCCCTACGACCAGCAGGCCTACGACAACACGCCGTTGGCGAACGTCGTGCAGCACGATGACGGCGGGTGGCCGGTCAACGGCACGCTGTCGATCTTCAAGTCTTCACCAGGGCCGTTCAAGCGGGGCTTTGCATACACCGATATCTCCTACGTCACGATCGAGGGCGGTCAGGGACTGGAGGGTGGCGGCTACGCGGCTGATGGGTCGGATCATACGACTCCGTTCCTCGTGCTCGGCAACGACCTCGCCAACATCACGATGCGGAACAACACCGGCTTCGGCTGGGCGGCGCCGGTTTGAAGCGACGGTGATCGACCGCATGCACGACGTCGCGAACAAGACGGTTCGGATCGTCGTGGTTGGCGGCAACGACGACGCATCGTTCGATATCAGCTTGGGCGCGGGCACGACCACCAAGCGCCGCGGTACCGCAGAATGGGTTGGCTCTGCAGGCGCTGCCGATTTCACCGGTGTCGCAGTCTACCCAGTGTCCGGCCAGCTGATCGCGCGACGTCGCGGACCCGACACTGGCCAGCCCGACAGTAGCCGGACATTTCAAAGGAGCCTCATATGAACGGACAATAGGCCCTCGCCGCGGCGAAGGTAGCACTCGTGACCAGCGGAGGTTTCGCCGCCCTCGGCACCGGCGTTCGGCTGCGCATCTCGGACGGCATTCGATTCCTGCTCGGCTATCCCGACGAGCCTGTGATCGAGGGCGATCTCATCGTCGAGACGGTCGACGGCGTCCTGACCGGCGATCTGCTTCTAAACCGCGTGCCGGTGATCTCCGCCGACGCGAGCGCGGCGATCGTGCATTCGGCATGGCTCGTCGGGTCGACCGGCGCGGTCGCCTGCCAGGTGTCGCTGGATCCGCGCCGGCCGATCGTCGGCGGCACCGGGAACGAGGTGCAGGTCGTTGGCCTCCGCTGGACCCTGCCCACCTAACTCACCGTGAATTTCTTGGCTTGGTCATTTCCTCCCACCGTCGCAGCTCTTCGAAGTGGCGCTGTCGGACCTGGCGTCTGAAATCGCGTCGACGGTGTTTTCTGACATGACTAGCGAGCAGCGCGGCAACGACGGCGACCAGCGCCAACACGAGAACTTCGGTCATCGACCATCTCCCTCAGTGTGCAGCGCAGCATAGTCCATTTCGGATCTATCCGCAGCCCCCATCCGCGGCACTGCTCGCACGACCTGTCCCGATAATGCTTGGCTCGCTTGGCGTCGCAACCGCGGGCGGGACCTTTGGAACCACTCGGTCACGATCTGGCGCGTTGCCGGGTTCTGCTTCGCGCTGGCGATCGTCATCCGCTGCGGCGGTGAAGCGATCTCACTCTGGAACTGGAACCCGCGCGATCCAGTGGCGACCGGTTGGTATCTGACGCTCAAGTGCTTCATAAATCCTTTTGCGCTGCTGTTCGGCGTAACCGGGCTTGGCATGCTCTATCTGTCGTCGCGCGGCATGGTCGCGCGGCTGCGTCGGCGTCCGTTCCCGATCGATATTTGGGCTAGCTTGCCCATGCTCAAACGTCCGGCCGCGATCGGCCTCCTCAGCCTCATCGCCGCGATCGGCGTGGTGTCCACTCGATGATCTGGAAAGCGGGGGCTACCATGGGGGCATTTCTACCGGTCGCTGCGGCGGCTATCGCCAGCGACCGCGGCGCAGTGGTCACGGTGGCCGGCCCGGCGATCTGGTATTTCGTCGGCTATCCTTTCGAAGCCGGCAGCATGATCGCGGCAATCTGCGCTTGTCTGGCGGTCCGGTTCTACGTCGTCCAGACTGGACGCGAGCAGCATCGCTGGACTGTCGACCTGCCGGTGACACTGCTCGCCGTCATGTTCGCCGCGGCCGGAGTAATCCGTCTGCGGCGTGATCCGGCGATGGCGCTGATGATCGGTACCGGCTTCGGCGCGCTTGGTGCCGGCATAATTGCCATCGCACTTGGCCGGTTGCGCAAGACTCTGCCCGGCGGCGAAGACAAGCCCGCCGCGTAATGGCCCTCCCCAATTTTGGAGATAAAGGGCGAGCCAACTGACGCGCTACCCGAAGCGCCTTGCCCTCGCGCTGGCGGCGTCGATGATGCTCGCCGACTGCGCGACGATGCCGACCCCGTCGACCGGGCAGGCTGCGCAGATCGAGTCCGCGATCGATCGGTCTCACGCTGCGTATGGCCGCATCGCGTCAACGGCCGTGCTCGTGCTCCCATTCTTGTCGCCGGAGCGCGCGGCGCGCGTGCGCCTGGCCATGTCGCTGGCGGAACGCGGTCTATTGGCAGCGCGGTATGCAGCAACGGCCTCGGAGCAGCTTGCCGCGCTGAACCAGGCAGTGGCAGCAACCGCGGTAATCGAGACGGCCGCAGGAAACTGAGCAGTATCGCGGCATCGCTCACCAAGGCAGAGATGACGCCAAGACAGGCCAGCCTGTATCAGGAAATTCTGAGATTGCACCGCAGCGGGGAGGCGTCTTGGGAAAGCTCAACCCGCTGCGATGTATAGGGTATATCGCCTGCCCAGCGCGACGATCAACAACCAAAGATTCCCGATTCGGAACAGTGTCGCGACGAGGACGTGTGACGAGCACGATTGAATAATACTCGCCGCGACAGCCAAAACTTAGCGAGCACGGCTTAAGAACGCACTCCGGGTTTTCTCCTGCCTGGGCTGCTCGGGTCGGATGAGTTCCCAGCGCGCGCCAACGCCGCAACGAAGTCGATATCTTGGGCCACTCCCACGTCTCGGCAAATCCCAGCGAACTGCGTATTCGCCCATGTCGATCGGAAGCTCTCTTTATGGGGCTGCCCTCGCCCGATCAGCGTTCGCCATAGCTCGTCGAACGACTCTCGGCTCTTCGTCAGCGTGATCGAATAGAGGTAGGCAAGGGCCAAGCGGACGCCGTGCTCGGGAGGTTTCAAGATCCCGTCGAACTGCAGCCTCCTGATCGCGCCGTGCGGAGAGGGTGCGGTGATCTGATCGACAGCGGCAGCGACGCGGCGCCAGTCCTCCACCGCTATCTGGTTTCCAATGACGTCGCCCAGCTGCGCGATGATATAGTCGGCGGTCAGCGCGCCATGCTCTGCAAGGATCGCTGATCGCCTTCACCATCACCTCGCGCTCGGTCATCACCCGGTCGGTCATCATCGAAACGACAGCCAGCCGAACGCGAGCAGCCCGGCGATCGTCACCGGGATCCAGAGCCACTGCCATCGCCTGACCGGCAGCGGCCCCCGCAATCCGCACTCGACGCGACCGCGGTCTTTCAGGCGATGCACGGTAGCGGGGCCTATATCCGGATCGGGTTCCGAGGCGGGGTACCTACCCTGCCCGATCCGGTCGCTGATGTTCCGAAGCCGGCACAACCTCGTCCGATGCAACTCGCAGTACGGCCGATATCTGATCCGTATGCGTTTTACCCAGACGAGGAAGGCCCTGAGTTCGGCGCTTAACAGCCGTAGTAAGTCTCTTCCTCGTAAAGGGTCGGTGTGCCGTTCTTGAAGAACGTCCCATCACAGAATCGGATCGATTGTCCAGAAATCTGCGTGTAGCTTTCGTCTGTATACCAGACGACCCGAAACTCCTGCTTCTTCCCTTGGGCCTGAACGGGCGCGGTTATCCCAACTGCGCAAAATGCTGCAAGTGCGGCCGCTGTCAGCACTTTTTTGAACATGACTATCTCCCGAGTCGTGAGATCGGCAGGAGAACTTTCTTACAATCCGTTGTCAACTGGGTCCGTGGCTTCTGACTGTCACAGCCACGCGTTCTATCCTGATGAGGCAGGGCAAAGTTCGGAGACTGAAAAAGAGCTTCGTGCGCTACCGCCCGTCCATCGAACGAGCCCCCGCACAGGGTCTTTGCCGACTCCGCTGTTGCCTCGCCCCGATCCGCGGCAGCGGAATGAATGTCCCCTCGGTGGGTCTCGCTGCGCGTCAATATGAAGGCGAGATACGAGAGGTTGCGACTGTCGAGCGCACGATTTACCCGATAAACTATCGAGTAATTACCGCGCTAATCATAGCTTGATAAGATGGTCTCCCGCTCCGCCACCCACCGGTCTCTTCGAATCCTGCGGTCTTGGGACGGGCTTTGTACATTCAGCGGACTGCTGGGTTTCAACCGAGACTCTGTGGTTTCGCGACGGAACCGATCGCCACCGCGGCGACCTTCGTTGAAACGCATTTGAACGGTTTGCCCGAATCACCTGAGCGGGCATAGGTTGCGATATGGAAAACACCGCATCGCCGCTCGACCTCTACACCCTCCTCCAAATCGCCCTGGAGGAGCGCAGCGAAGCCGCCGACGCGTTCGACCTCTTCAAGCAGGATGCCGTGATGGCGCATGCGCCCGCGCCCGGCGACGAGCCGGCCGTGACCAGCAACGATGCTGCGGAGGCTGCGGCCGAGGAAGTCGACGGGTTCAGTGCGGAAGTCCGGGACCTGTTGACTGAAGCGTCGGATGCAGACCTGACGAACGCCTATCGGCAATCCGGTGGCGAGGTCGGGCATCCGGTTGCCGAAGCATTGCTGGGCGAGATCAAGCGTCGCGGTCTCGCAGTCTGACCAGCATGTAGCTGTGCCGGTTCAGGTCGCGGCGCGAGATCGGCGACGAGGCGATGTCGATCGGCGTCCGGCCGGCGGGGTGCATGGCAC
This sequence comes from Sphingomonas sp. 4RDLI-65, assembly GCF_049472435.1. NCBI lineage: Bacteria > Pseudomonadati > Pseudomonadota > Alphaproteobacteria > Sphingomonadales > Sphingomonadaceae > Sphingomonas > Sphingomonas sp. 4RDLI-65. The sequence goes on from NZ_JBCEBT010000005.1 coordinate 216,296, forward strand.
CACCCGCGATCTGAGGGGTTGTCCTGTCGAGCCATGCCGGCTTGAGGGTTAGCATCATGAAATTGACCGCAAAATTCGATACCAGGCGCGAAGCCGAAATGACGGTGGAGCGGCTCGTGCAGCAATTCGAGATCGATCGCGCGAAGGTCGTGATTGCTGCCGATGGGAACGAGAATACGGCAGGCGTCGCAGAAGACGGTTCGGACAACAAGGCCGGCGGACCAAGCCCCGAAGCCCGCGACGATGCCGAACTGAACGGCAAGGTCGTCGTGCACGTCGAGGTTGCCGACGAGGCGACTGCGAGCGAAGTGCGCGAGGCGTTCAACGAGTTCGACGCCTCCGAGCAGGCCGCAACGTAATGACGCCCGACACTGCAACCCAGACGCGACAGCGCGAGATCGCCACCGAGCATCTGCTGTTCAAGCTCATGGAATATGTCGAGGCGCGGCACGCCGGGCTTCTCGACTTCATGGAGCAGAGCCTGGATCATCTCGGCGACCCGGCGACCGACGATACCAAGGACGACGAGGCGGTCCGCCAGATTGCCCGTGGTCTGATCGTGGGCGCGCGGAAGCAGGGCGTGCACTGAGCGCGCACCGTCCGGCATCGTGAGATGGCGGTCGTGCGTGCAGCCGGCCGCCTCTCGCTACCTCCCTTAAGCCGCGACCTGTCAGGCTTCGGCGATCGCGCGCCAAGCCGGCTCGGTTGAAAACGTCGCGGGGCAGCATGTCCGGATCATCTGTTTCGATCGACGGCGGCCGAGGATCGCGGAAATCGCAGGATCAAGGTCGTGCCGTGATCGACGTCGGCAAATGCGATCGTCGCGTTCAGCCGGGCCGCGGCGGATCGGACGATGGCGAGGCCGAGACCGCTTCCCTCCGGGCTGTCGACGCCGCCGAGGCGGACAAACCGATCGAACACCGTAGCGCGGTGGGATGGAGCGATGCCGGGGCCGTCGTCGGCGACGATGATCGTTGTATCCGCCGCCGTCGCGACGAGCCTGACCGAAACCGTGCCGCCAACGCGCCGATCGACATGATTATAGCGGATCCCGTTGTCGATCAGGTTGGACAGGATCTCGAAGATCAGCGTGCGGTGGCCGGAGACGATATACGGCAGGTCGCCCGCCTCGTCAGCCTCGCTATTTTCGACGTCCAGGGTCAGGTCGACACCGGCCTCGATCGCCTGGTTGATCCGGCGGGTGATGACCGCGGCGGCGACTTCGCGGAGGTCGACCGCCTCGAGTGGTGCGGATACGCCGGCCTCCTCGGCGCGGGCGAGCGCGAGCAGTTGCGTGACGAGGCGTTCGAGCCGGGCGACCGCGTCGGCGATCTCGTCGAGCGCCTCGCGGCGTTCTGCGTCCGAGCCGCGGCGGGCGAGTGCGACCTGGACCTTCAGCACCGACAGGGGCGTGCGCATCTGGTGCGAGGCGTCGGCGGTGAAGCGTCGGACGCCGACGGTGGCTGTGTCGAGCTGCGCCAGGAGGCGGTCGAACGCGCCGGCGAGCGGGCGGAGTTCGCTGGGAAGCGGGCCGGTGTCGAGCGGCGAGAAATCGGGGCGGGCGCGTTCGTCGCGCGCTTCGACTGCGCCGCGGAGGCGCGCGAGGGGACGGAGGCTCCAGCCTAATGCGGGGCGGAGGAGCAGCGCCGCCGCACCGACCAGGACGCATTCGCCGATCAACAGCGCTAGCATCAGGCGGCGGGTGAGTGCGCCGCGGTTGTCGAGCGTCTCGGCGATCTGGACGATGACCGGCTTGTCGATGCGAGGGAGCGATCGGCGGACTTCGGCGATCCGGATCTGCTGGTTGCGGTAGCGGGCGAAGCGGTAGCGCGGCACGTCGACCGCGAGCGTTGCAGGATCGGGGGCTGGTAGGTCCGCATAGCCGGTCAGCAGGTCGCTGCCGACGGCGACACGGTAATAGACGTTATCGCGCTCGGTGTTCTCCAGCATCCCGAACGCGGCGGCGGGCAGGTCGAGCGTCACCTCGCCGCGCTCGACCTGCACCGTCTCCGCGATCGCGCCGAGTGCCCCGCCGAGCACGCGGTCATTGGTGCGGCGGACGACGTCGGCGATCAGCGTCGCGCCGACCACGCCGATCAGGATCGCCGCCGCCAGCAGCGGGCCGAGCACCGCTGCCAGCAGGCGCGTCCTGAGCGCGAGCGCGCGCCGTTCCGTACTCGGCGCCTCAGCCAGCATCGAGCATGTAGCCGACGCCGCGGACGGTGCGGATACCGGGGCCGTCCGGCGCGAGCTTGGTGCGCAGGCGGGTGACGTGGACCTCGATCGCGTTGCCGCCGACCGGCTCGTCGAACCCGAACACTTCGCCGATCAGGAGTTCGCGGGGCACCACGCGGCCTGCGCGTGTCGCCAGCGTTTCCAGCACCGCGCGTTCGCGACGGCGCAAGTCGAGCGCGCGGCCGGCGATGTCGGCGTCGCCAGTCGAGCGGTTGATCGTCAGCGTGCCGACGCTGAGCACCGGGAGCGGATCGCCGCCGCGTCGACGTCCGAGTGCGCGCACACGCGCCTCCAGTTCTTCGGGCTCGAACGGCTTCCGCAGGTAATCGTCGGCGCCGAGGTCGAGACCGCGCACACGGTCGTCTAGCGCATCGCGTGCGGTAAGCATCAGCACCGGCACCCGCTCGCCGCGACGGCGCAGCGTTTCGAGCACCGAGAAGCCGTCGATACCCGGCAGACCGACGTCGAGGATCACCAGCGCATAGGGCTCGCCTGCGACCACCGACAATGCGTCCTCGCCGGTCACCACGTGATCAACCGCATTGCCACCCGCGCGCAGCAACGCGCCGATGCTGCGCGCGAGCGCCGCGTCGTCCTCGATCAGCAGGATGCGCATGAAAAACCATGAAAGGTTGGTGACAGGTTCGGTTCGTACTCCACCGATGCAGTCTATCCGAACACAGAGACGGAAGGCGAGGAGAGTGATGATGGCCCGAATTTTTCTGAAGATGGCACTGCTGGCTACGAGTTTCGCCGCGACTCCGCTCGTAGCACAGCGCCCGGCGGGCTATCCGCGATCCTACGACCAGTTGATCTCCGACGCGCGTGCCGAGCGGCAGGTGCGGATCTACGGCAATGCCGATCGCGCCGAACTGCTGCCGGTCGTCTCCGCGTTCCGGAAGCGGTATCCGGGGATCACCGTGCTGTACGCCGATCTCGGCTCGACCGAGATGTATCGCCGCTTCGTCACCGAGACGCGCGCCAGGAAATTGTCGGCGGATCTCGTCTGGTCGTCGGCGATGGACCTTCAGGTGAAGCTGATCAACGACGGCTTCGCGCAGGGCTATGCGAGCCCCGAAAAACCCGCGCTGCCGCCGGTGTCGGTGTGGAAGAACATGGGCTTCGGCGTCACCGCGGAGCCGATCGGGATCGTCTACAACAAGCGTCTCGTGCCCGCCGCGCAGGTGCCACGCACGCATGCCGCGCTGGAGACATGGCTGCGGAAGAACGTCCGCGCGCTCAACGGTCGCGTCACGACGTTCGACCCGGCACGCTCCAACGTCGGCTATCTGTATCTGTCGGAGGACCTCGCGATCACGCGCGATACGCGGTCGCTGCTGGAGGCGATCGCGGCGACCAAGCCCGTCCTCGCGCAGACCAGCGAGCCGATGCTGCGCGGCGTCGCCGAGGGGCGGCAGGCGATCGCGTACAACGTCATCGGCTCGTACGCGCTCGAGCGGGCGCGCACCGACCCGCGGATCGGCGTCGCGTTCCTCCAGGACTATACGATCGTCACCTCGCGGATCGCGTTCATCGCGCGTGAGGCCGCGCACCCGGCGGCGGCGAAGCTGTTCCTCGATTTCCTGCTGTCGCGCGAAGGCCAGTCACTGCTCGCCAAGCGCAGCCTGTGGCCGGTCCGCACCGACGTGGCCGCCCGCCGCCTTCCCCAAGCCCAGGCGCGCCCGATCCGCGTGGGCCCGCAACTTCTCGTCAACCTCGACCGCGTCAAGCGCCAGCGTTTCCTGCGCGACTGGACCGCGATTCTCGCCACCGGAGCCAAAGCCCAATGACCCTCTTCCGTACCGGGTGCGCCGCACTCGCCTTGATTGCAGCAACCCCGGCACTCGCGCAGGCTCCGACCGACGCCGACCTTGCCGCGCTGGTACGTGCGCAGGCTGCCGAGATCGCCGCGTTGAAGTCGCGGCTCGACCGGCTGGAGAACAACGCCGCCGTCACGCAGGCGTCCGCGCCGGCAGCACCCTTGCAGGCAGCACCGCAGGCGGTCGCGCAGAACACCGAGCCGCGTCGCACCGTGCCGTTCGCGCCGCAGCTCGCCCCTCCCGGCCCCGCCGACCGTAGCGTCGCGCAGGCGGTCGCCGCGCGCGACAATCCGTCGGGCGTGACCACCGAATGGGGCGCCGGCTTGCCCGTCTTCCACTCCGCGGACGGCGTCTACACGTTCAAGCCGCGCGGCCGCATCCTGACCGACGTCAGCTCCAGCTTCGGCTCGAAATACGACGGCCGCAACATGACGACGACCGGCATGCGCGCACTCCGCCTTGGCCTCGAAGGCGGCGTCGGCACGCATTTCTTCTACCAGTTCGAGAGCGATTTCTCGGAGAACGAGGTCGACGTCGTCACCGCGTTCGTCGGCTGGCGCAACAAGATCAAGCCCGGCCTCGATTACGACGTCCGCGCCGGTCATCTGTTCAACGACCGCAGCTTCGAGGGCTCTACGGGCTCGGATTCGACGCCGTTCCTCGAACGCTCCACCGTCTCGACCGCGATCATCCCGCAGCGTGGTTTCTACGGCATCGGCGTAATGCCGCGCATCTTTTGGAAGACCGGCCACGCCTCGGTCACCGTCACCGGCGACCGGATCGACGGCATGCAGACGGTTGGCGACAGCCGCACGGTGCTCGGCCGCGCCCATTGGAACCCGATCAAGTCGGATACCGGCGTACTGCACATCGGCGCGTGGGGCTTCGACGAATCGCTATCGTCGGTCGCCGGCACACTGACCCGCAACACGGTGATCGGCGGTCGCTTCAACGGTGCGCTACGCGTGTCGACCGGGCCGCTGATCGGCGGCACGGGTACGACCGGCTACGGCGTCGAGCTGGGCGGGTATCGCGGGCCGTTGTGGGTGATGGGCGAAGCAGGCCGCCGCAACGCGCGGCTCGACGGCGGACGTCCCGATTTCGTCAGCAAGGCGTGGAGCGTCTCGGGCGGTCTGTTCCTGACCGGCGACCTGCCGCCGTACAACCCGCGGCTTGGCAGCTTCGGCCAGCCCAAGGTGTTGAAGCCCACGTTCGACGGCGGGGTCGGCGCGATCGAACTCACCGCGCGCTACGAAAGCCTCGATTTCGACAATCTGCTGACCGGCGGCGATGGCTGGGCGGCAACTGTAGGCGTCAACTGGTACCTCAACAGCTTCACCCGTTTCCAGGTGAACGCGATCCAGTGGAACACCGACAACCGCGCCGGCGACTATGTCGGCAACGACAGCGGGCAGACGCTCAGCGCCCGGGTCGGCGTCACCTTCTGATCTCCCTATTCACGCCCTTTCCTAGGACGATGCGATGAACCTTGCCCTGCTCGGCTTCCTGATGGTCGCCACGTTCATGACGTTGATCATGACCAAGAAGATGACGCCGCTCGTCGCGCTCATCGTGATTCCGTCGATCTTCGGCGTGTTCGCGGGCGAGGCCGCGGGTCTCGGCCCGATGATGATCGACGGCATCAAGAACCTCGCACCGACCGGCGTCATGCTGCTGTTCGCGATCCTGTTCTTCTCGACGATGACGGACACCGGCCTGTTCGATCCGCTGGTCGGGCGGCTGATCCGGATGGTCCACGGCGATCCGATGCGGATCCTGATCGGAACGGTCGTGCTGTGCGCGCTCGTCAGCCTCGATGGCGATGGCTCGACGACGTACATCATCACGATCGCCGCGCTGCTGCCGCTCTACAAGCGCTTCAACATGAACCGGCTGTACCTCGTCTGCCTGTTGATGACGACGAGCGGGATCATGAACCTGACGCCGTGGGGCGGGCCGACCGCGCGTGCCGCGAGTGCCTTGAAGCTTGATCCGGCGACGCTGTTCCTGCCGCTGATCCCCGGCATGATCGCTGGCCTCGCCTTCCTGATCGGTCTGGCCGTGTATTTCGGCCGCAAGGAGCGGACGCGGATGGGTGAAGCAGGCATCACCGCGGACACCGAGTTCACCGGCATGGCCGTCTCGCAATATCCTGAGGCGCGCCGGCCCAAGCTGATCTGGTTCAACGCCGCGCTCGTCATCACGCTGCTGACGTTGCTGGTATGGGGCATCCTGCCGCTGTCGGTGCTGATGATGCTGGCGTTCGCGATCGCGATGATCGTCAACTATCCCGGCGTCGCCGACCAGAAGGAGCGCATTTCCGCGCATGCCGGTAACGTGCTGGCGGTGGTGTCGCTGATCTTCGCGGCGGGCATCTTCACCGGTATTCTCGGCGGCACCGGCATGGTCGAGGCGATGAGCAAGGCGGTGGTCGGTGTGATCCCGCCCGCGCTCGGGCCGTACATGGCACCGATCACCGCGGTGCTGAGCATGCCGTTCACCTTCTTTATCTCGAACGACGCGTTCTATTTCGGGATGCTGCCGATCCTCGCCGAGGCCGGCGCGCATTACGGCGTCGCGCCTGAGGCGATCGCCCGCGCGTCGCTGATGGGCCAGCCGGTCCACCTGCTCAGCCCGCTGGTGCCGTCGACCTATCTGCTGGTCAGCCTGGTCGGGATCGATCTCGCCGATCACCAGCGCTTCACGCTCGTGCCCGCGGTCGCGGTCTGCGTTGTGATGACGATCATCGGCATGATCGCGCTCGCTTTCCCGTTCGTGGCCTGATCCGATGGCCATTCCCCGCACGCAAATCCGCAACCGCATCCGCGCCCGTCGTCTCGAACGGTTGCGGACCCCGCTGATCCTGCTCCCGGCGATGGGCTGCGACGGGCAGCTCTGGGCCCGCCAGATCGTCGACCTCGCCGGCATCGCGCAGGTCGAGTTCGGCGACCTGTCGCAGGACGATACGCTGTCGGCGATGGCGGCGCGCGTGCTCGCCAGCGCACCGGCGAGGTTCGCGGTCGCAGGCGTGAGTCTCGGTGGCTACGTCGCGATGGAGATGGTGCGGCAGGCGCCGGATCGGATCGAACGGATCGCCTTGTTCGGCACGCGCGGGTCGATGGACGTCCGCCCGCGCACGGTGGCGGGGCAGGGCATGCTCGCCACCGCGCCGCATGCCGATCCACGGCTGTCGGCAAACGTCAGTGGCCCGGCGCAGGCGATGGCGGACCGCGTCGGTGCGATCGTCTTCGAACGCCAGCAACGCGCGTTGCTCGCCCGACCCGACATCAGCGAAGCGATCGCCGCGATCCACGTGCCCACCCTGGTCGCGGTCGGCGATCGCGACCGAATCTGTACGCCCGAGGACGCGCTAGCGCTCTCGTTGCGGATCCCGGGCGCCAGCTTCCACCTGCTGCGCGGCTGCGGGCACCTGTCGCCGATGGAACGTCCGGGCGAGGTCACCGCGGTGCTGCGGCAATGGCTGAAATCCGGCTGACATCTGCGCCCGCGCGGTGCATGGCGCGTAGATGGATCCGCTGACCTTCGACCGCCCCGACGAGCGCACGCGTGCCCGACCCGACTGCCACCAGGCGATCAGTATCCTCGACCTCTTCACGATCGGGATCGGGCCGTCGAGTTCGCATACTGTCGGGCCGATGCGTGCTGCATGGTTGTTCGCCGATCTGGTCGCGGATGAGAAGCCGGTGGCGGTGCGCGTCGATCTGTATGGCTCGCTGGCGCTGACCGGGCGCGGGCATGCGACCGACAGCGCGGTGATGCTGGGGCTCAGCGGTGCGCAGCCGGAGACGATCGATCCGGACCTGATTCCGGTGCGGCTGGCGGCGATCCGGTCGAGTGGGCGGCTGGTGCTGGCGGAGCGGGTCGAGATCGGGTTCGAGGAGAGCCAGCACCTGCTGTTCCATGCGCAGACATTTCTGCCGGGGCATCCCAACGCGGTGACCTTCACCGCCGCGTTCGCCGACGGGCGGACTGTCGAGCGGACCTATTTCTCGATCGGCGGCGGCGCGATCGTCGAGGCGGGGTCTGGGCCGGTCAAGGCTAACATCCTGTTGCCGCGGCCGTTCTCGTCGGGGGCGGAATTGCTCGCGACGGGCGATGCGACGGGGATGACGATCGCCGAGATCGTCCGCGAGAACGAGATCGCGTGGCGGCCGGACAGCGAGACGGATGCGTTTCTCGATGCCGTCCGTGGTGCGATGTTCGCGTCGATCGATCGCGGCTGTCGGCAGGGCGGTATCCTGCCGGGCGGATTGAAGGTGCCGCGTCGGGCAAAGGCGCTGTTCGAGGGGTTGCAGGCTCGCGATACTGCCGCTGATCCCTCTGCCGTGTTCGAATGGGTGAGCCTGTACGCGCTCGCGGTGAACGAAGAGAATGCCGCGGGTGGCCGCGTCGTCACCGCGCCGACCAATGGCGCAGCGGGTGTGCTGCCCGCGGTGCTGCGGTTCTATGAAACCTTTACCAAGGACCCGACGGCGAAGGGCGCGCACGATTTCCTGCTGACCGCCGCGGCGATCGGCTTCCTCTACAAGAAGCGCGCGTCGATCTCGGCGGCGGAGATGGGGTGCCAGGGCGAGGTCGGCGTCGCATGTTCGATGGCGGCGGGGGCGCTGGTCGCAGCGCTCGGCGGCACCAACGAACAGATCGAGAATGCGGCAGAGATCGGCATGGAGCATAACCTCGGCCTCACCTGCGATCCGATCGGCGGGCTGGTCCAGATTCCGTGCATCGAGCGCAACACGATGGGCGCGATCAAGGCGATCAACGCCGCGTATCTGGCGCTGCGGGGGGACGGTCGCCATATCGTCAGCCTCGATGCGGTGATCGAGACGATGCGCCAGACCGGTGAGGACATGCGCTCGCAATATAAGGAGACGTCGCTTGGTGGCCTGGCCGTCAACGTCGTCGAATGCTGAAGGATTCCAAATGACTGCCCCGACGAACCCGCTTCTCGATACGCTGTCGCTGCCCCGTTTCGCCGAACTGTCGCCCGACCAGATCGCACCGGCGCTGGACGAGGCGATCGCGCGGCATGAGGCGATGGTCGAGGCGCTGACGACCGCACGGCCGACCGATTTCGCGGGTGCGTGGCTGCCATACGAGCGCGCGAACACCGAGATCGGCGCGATCTGGTCGGCGGTGTCGCACCTGCACGGCGTCGCGGACACGCCCGAGCTGCGCGCGGCGTATTCGGAGGGGCAGAAGCGGCTCGTCGAGAACGACATGAAGGTCGGGCAGAACCGCGATCTGTACGAGGTGTTCGTGGCGTTGAGCGTGTCGCCCGAGTTCGCCGACTTGGCCGTTGAAGACCGGGTCGCGGTCGAGCAGGCGATCCGCGACTTCACGCTGTCGGGCGTGGCGCTGGAGCCAGACGCACGCGACCGGTTCAGCGAGATCTCGGTCGAGCTGTCGGGCCTGTCGAACGAGTTCGGCAGCGCGGTACTCGATGCGACCGATGCGTGGTCCGAACTGGTGACGGACGAGGCCGATCTCGCCGGAATTTCGGACGCGGACAAGGCGATGTTCGCGGATGCAGCTAAGGCGAAGGGGCAGGCGGGTTGGCTCGTCACGCTGCAACAGCCGAGCGTCAACGCCGTACTCACCTTCGCCGAGAACCGCGACCTCCGCGCCCGCATGTACCGCGCATTCGCGACGCGTGCGTCGGACCAAGGGCCGAACGCGGGCGAGTTCGACAACAGTGCCCGGATCGCGCGCATCCTCGAACTCCGGCACGAGGGCGCCAAGCTGCTCGGCTTCACCGATCCGGTCGCGTGGTCGCTGGAGACCAAGATGGCTCCGAACGGCGCCGAGGTGATCGCGTTCCTGCGCGATCTGGCGCGGCGCGCGAAGCCGGCGGCCGAGCGCGACCTCGCCGAACTGAAGACGTTTGCGGCCGAGCAGCTTGGGATCGCCGATTTCGAGCCGTGGGATGCGGGCTTCGTGTCGAACCGGCTGCGGCAGGATCGCTATGCGGTCGATGCGCAGGTGGTGAAGACGTATTTCCCCGTCGAGCGCGTGATGGAAGGCTGGCAGACGCTCATGCAGCGCCTGTTCGGCATCAAGCTCGTCGAGCGCGAAGACGTCTCGCTGTACCACGACGACGCCCGCTTCTTCGACGTGGTGGACGAAAGCGGAACGGTGTTCGCAGGCCTCTATCTCGACCTGCACGCCCGCACCGGCAAGCGCGGCGGCGCATGGATGGCGCAGGCACGGCCGCGCCTGCATGACGGCAACACCGTGACGGTGCCGGTCGCGTATCTGGTTTGCAACTTCGCACCCGATGGTGGTGAAACGCCGTCTTTGCTGAGCCACAACGACGTGACGACGCTGCTGCACGAGACTGGCCATTGCATCCACTTGCTCTTCACCAAGGTGAACCGGCCGAGCATCGCCGGCACCAACGGGTTCGAGTGGGACGCGATCGAGCTGCCGAGCCAGCTGATGGAGGATTTCGCCTGGGACAAGGCCGTGCTGACCGGCATGTCGGGCCACTACAAGACCGGCGAGAAGCTGCCCGCCGACCTGTTCGAGCGGATGGTGAAGGCGCGGCATTTCCAGGCGGGGATGTTCATCCTGCGCCAGATCGAGTTCGCTCTGTTCGACCTGCTGCTGCATCTCGGCACGATGGGCAGCGATCCGATCGAGGTGATCGAGGCGGTGCGCGACGAGGTGGCGGTGATCCGCCCGCCCGAATGGCACCGCTTCCCGCACGCGTTCAGCCACATTTTCGCGGGCGGCTACGCGTCGGGCTATTACAGCTATCTCTACGCGGAATTGCTGGCCGCGGATGGCTTCGAGGCGTTCGCGGAAGCGGGGCTCGTCGATCGCAAGACCGGCGATCGGTTCCGCGAGGAAGTGCTTGCGCGCGGGGCGACGCGACCGGCGGCGGAGAGCTTCCGCGCGTTTCGTGGCCGTGACCCGGAGCCGACCGCGATGCTGATCCGCCACGGGCTGCAATGACGGCAAAACGCGTCGACCGGCACTGGTTGTCGGAGGCGGTGCGGCGGATCGAGGCGGACTATAACCGGTCCGCCGACACCCACCTGATCCGCGTCGACCTGCCGCGTTTCCCCGGTATCGTCCTGTATCTGAAGGACGAGAGTTCGCACCCGACCGGCAGCCTCAAGCATCGGCTCGCGCGGTCGCTGTTCCTGTATGCGCTGTGCAACGAATGGATCGGGCCGGAGACGACGGTGATCGAATCCTCTTCGGGGTCGACCGCGGTGTCGGAGGCGTATTTCGCGAAAATGCTCGGGCTGCGGTTCATCGCGGTGGTGCCGGCGACGACCGCAAAGCCCAAGCTCGACGCGATCCGCTTCCACGGCGGCGAGATCCACATGGTCGACGATCCGCGCACCGTCTACGCGGTATCGCACCGCTTGGCGGCCGAGACGGGTGGGCATTATCTCGACCAGTTCACCTATGCCGAGCGCGCGACCGACTGGCGCGGCAACAACAACATCGCCGAGAGCATCTTCGCGCAGATGGCCGAGGAGGAGCATCCGTGCCCGTCTTGGATCGTCTGCGGCGCGGGGACGGGCGGCACGTCGGCGACGATCGGGCGCTTCATCCGCTATTGCCGGCACGACACCAAATTGTGCGTCGCCGACCCGGTGCACTCGGTGTTCCACCGGCATTTCGAGGATCGTTCGGTGGTCGCGTTGCCCGAAGGGTGCGCGTCGCGGATCGAGGGGATCGGACGGCCGCGGGTCGAGCCGAGCTTCGTGCCCAGCGTGATCGACCGGATGATCGCGGTCGAGGATGCCGACAGCATCGGTGCGATGCGCGCGCTGTCCGACCGGCTCGGGCGGCGTGTCGGTGGCTCGACCGGGACCAACCTCTGGGCGTGCGCGCAGATCGTCGAGGAGATGGCGGCGGCGGGTGAGACGGGGAGCATCGTCACCTTGTTGTGCGATGGCGGCGACCGCTATGCCTGCACCTATTACGACGATGCATGGCTCGACGATCGCGGGGTCGCGTGGACCGCGGCGGCGGCGCGGATGACGCAATTTCTGGGCTGAGTAACCAATGACCACATGGCAGTTCTGGATCGATCGCGGCGGCACGTTCACCGATGTCGTCGCGCGGCGGCCCGACGGGCGGATCGTCACCGCCAAGCTGCTGTCGGAAGATCCCGAACGCTACGGTGACGCGGCGGTCGAGGCGATTCGGCGGCTGACTGATGGGGCGGACGTCCCGCTCGAACTGCGCATCGGCACGACGGTCGCGACCAACGCTTTGCTCGAGCGGAAGGGCGAGCCGACGTGCCTCGCGATCACGCGCGGGTTCGGCGATGCGCTGCTGATCGGTCACCAGGAACGGTCCGACATCTTCGCGCGCGACGTGAACCGGCCGCCGCCGCTGTTCGCGCATGTCGTGGAGATCGACGAGCGGGTCGGGGCCGAGGGCGATGTGCTACGTCCGCTCGACGTCGACGCGGCCGGTGCAGGATTGCAGGCTGCATTCGATACCGGTCTGCGCGCCATCGCGATCGTGCTCGTGCACGGCTATCGCTTCACCGCGCACGAGGAAGCGCTGGAGAAGATCGCCGCCGACATTGGCTTCACGCAGATTTCGGTCAGCCACCGCGTCGCGCCGCTGATCAAGCTGATCGGGCGCGGCGATACGACTGTCGTCGACGCCTATCTGTCGCCGGTCGTCGATCGCTATGTCGCAGGCCTGAGCGCCGCGCTGGGGCAGGGCGCGCTGTTCATGCAGTCGTCGGGCGGACTGGTCGACGGCGCAGGCTTTCGCGGCAAGGACGCGATCCTGTCGGGGCCGGCGGGCGGCATCGTCGGTATGGCCGCAACCGCGCGCGAGGCCGGGTTCGAACAGGTCATCGGCTTCGACATGGGCGGCACCTCGACCGACGTGTCGCACTACGCCGGGACGTACGAACGCGACACCGAGACGCTGATCGCTGGCGCCCGCATCCGCGCGCCGATGCTGCGAATTCACACCGTCGCGGCCGGCGGCGGCTCGATCTGTCGGTTCGATGGCGAGCGGTTGATCGTCGGCCCGGAGAGCGCGGGCGCGGTGCCGGGGCCTGCGTGCTACCGCCGCGGTGGCCCGCTGACCGTGACCGACTGCAATGTGATGCTGGGGAAAGTGCGGCCCGAGTTCTTCCCGGCGCTGTTCGGACCGGCGGGCGACCAGCCGCTCGATGCCGAGGCGGTGACCGCCCGGTTCGCGGAATTGCCGCTCGATCCGCAGGTCGCCGCCGAAGGGTTCGTCGCGGTTGCGGTGGCGAACATGGCGAATGCGATCCGGACGATTTCCGTCGCGCGGGGGCATGACGTGACGCGTTATACGCTGGCGTGTTTCGGCGGAGCCGGGGGGCAGCATGCATGCCTCGTCGCCGACGCGCTGGCGATGGACCGAGTGATGATCCACCCGCTGGCCGGGGTGCTGTCGGCGTATGGCATGGGGCTGGCCGATCGTCGGGTGTTGCGCGAGGCGACGTCGGGCGCGGCATTCTCGGATTACGCCGAGATCACGCAGGCGCTGGACGATCTGGCTGAGGCGGCGCGCGAAGCCCTCGTAGCGCAGGGCGTCCCAGCCAACGACGTTCGGATCGAACGCCGCGTGCATCTGCGCCGAGGCCAGACCGACCACACCATCGAACTCGATCTCGACGAACCGGCAGCAATGATCGCCGCATTCGACGCCGCGCACATCGCGCAGTTCGGGTTCGCCAGCGAAGCACCGCTGATCGCCGACCGAATCGTCGCGGAAGCCATTGCCGAGAGTCCGCCGATCGATGGCGCGCTGGTCGCCTTCCCCGAAGAGCCAGCCGCGCCCCGGTCCGTCACCTCCGTCTACATGGCCGGCACATGGCACGACACGCCGGTCTTCGCGCGCGAAGGCCTGCCCGCCGGACACGCCATCGACGGCCCCGCGCTGATCCTCGACAGCGTCTCGACCACCATCGTCGAGCCCGGCTGGCGCGCGCGCGTCGATCCGATCGGCAATTTGATCCTCGACCGCATCGCCCCCCGTATCGGCGCCAGTATCGGCACCGAATCCGATCCTGTGCGGCTGGCGATCTTCGCCGGTCTGTTCATGAGCATCGCCGAAGAAATGGGCGCCGCGCTCCAGCGCTCCGCCGCGTCGGTCAACATCCGCGAACGCCTCGACTTCAGTTGCGCGCTATTCGATGCGCACGGCAACCTCGTCGCCAACGCGCCGCACATCCCGGTCCATCTGGGCTCGATGGGCGAGAGCATCCGCACGATCATCGACGCGCGTGGTAGCGGCGCAGACGGTCGCGGTATCCGCCGCGGCGACGCGTATGCCCTCAACGCGCCCTATCGTGGCGGCACGCATCTTCCCGACATCACCGTCATCATGCCGGTCTTCGCAGGCGCCCCTGGAAAAGGAGGGAACGACACACCCGCGTTCTTCGTCGCAGCGCGCGGCCATCATGCAGACGTCGGCGGTATCACGCCCGGATCGATGCCGCCCGAGAGCCGCTCGGTCGAGGAAGAGGGCGTGCTGCTCGACGACGTGCTGGTGGTCGACGAAGGCCGCTTCCTCGAAGCAGAACTGCGCGCGGTGTTCGCGTCCGGGCCATACCCAGCACGCAACATCGACCAGAACATCGCTGACCTTGCCGCACAGTTGGCCGCCTGCACGCGAGGCGCGGCCGGGCTGACAAGGCTGGCCGACGAATACGGCACCGACGTCGTCGCCGCGTACATGGAGCACGTCCAGGCCAATGCCGACGCCGCCGTCCGTCGCCTGATCGCGACGCTCGACGACGGCGCTTTCGTCTACGAGATGGACGACGGCGCGATCGTCCGCGTGGCGGTCCGCGTCGACCGCGCTGCTGCGACGATGGATGTCGACTTCGCCGGCACCAGCGAACAGCGCCCGACCAACTTCAACGCGCCCGTCTCGATCGTGCGCGCGGCCGTCCTCTACGTCGTCCGCGCGCTGATCGACGAGGCGGTACCGCTCAACGATGGCTGCCTGCGCGGTGTCGCGATTCGCGTCCCCGAAGGCTCGATGCTCAACCCGCGCTACCCGGCCGCGGTCGTCGCCGGCAACGTCGAGACGAGCCAGGTCGTCACCGACGCGCTGTTCGGCGCGCTCGGCGCGATGGCGGCGAGCCAGGGGACGATGAACAACTTCACCTTCGGCAACGACACGCACCAATATTACGAGACGATTGCTGGCGGCGCAGGCGCGGGCCCCGGCTTCGACGGCGCGGCGGTGATCCAGACGCATATGACCAACAGCCGCCTCACCGACCCGGAAATTTTCGAAACGCGCTTTCCGGTGCTGCTGGAAGAATTCTCGATCCGCCGCGGCTCGGGCGGGGCAGGCGCGCACCACGGCGGCGACGGGGCGACGCGGCGCGTCCGGTTCCGCGAGGACATGACCGCCTGCATCCTCGCCAACCGCCGCCGCGTCGCGCCATTCGGGATGGCGGGCGGCGCAAGCGGGGGGCTTGGTTTCGCGACCGTCGAGCGCGCGGATGGCAACGTCGAGCACCTGGGCTCCACCGCCAAGGTCCACATGCACGCCGGCGACGTGTTCGTGATCGAGACGCCCGGTGGCGGCGGTTTCGGCGCGTAGAGCGTCATCCGGGGCTATCATCGCTCTTCGGTCCGGCCTGCCTCCGACATTCGCATATCCATCTACCGGATTCGGGTCGACCACCTGTTGTGCTCGCACCACAGACACGGCACACCGCGGCGCAATTCGTCATACAACTTCAGGTGAGCCCATGACCCTATCCCACTCCCCCCGCATGCTCGCTCGATTGCTGGCGGGATCGGTCCTGGCGCTATCGGCTCCGCTCGCCGCCCAGACGACCAACAATGCGCCCGGCGCGGCCGCAGCACCGACCGAGGCGCCCAAGGCGCGGCCCTGGATGAATACAGCGCTCTCCGCCGATGCGCGCGTCGACCTGCTGCTCAAGGAGATGACGCTCGCCGAGAAGCTGCAGCTGACCTTCGGCTATTTTGCGACCACCGCCGACTGGCTGAAGTCGCCGACCAAGAATTTTGTCTATCCCAAGGACGGACTGCCGGCGTCCGCCGGGATCGTGCCCGGTATCCCGCGGCTCGGCATCCCGAACCAGTGGCAGACCGATGCCGGCGTCGGCGTCGCCAGCCAGCGTGGGCCGACGCCGCGCCTTCGTACCTCGCTGCCGTCGGGGATCGCAACCGCGTCGACCTGGAACCCCGAACTCGCGCAGGCCGGCGGCGCGATGATCGGCAACGAGGCATTCCTGTCGGGCTTCAACGTGCAGCTCGCAGGTGGCATGAACCTCACGAGGGAACCGCGGAACGGGCGCAACTTCGAATATGGCGGTGAGGATCCGTTGCTGGCGGGTGTCATCACCGGCCACGAGATCAAGGGGATCCAGTCGCAGCATGTCGTGTCGACGATGAAGCATTACGCCTTCAACGGGCAGGAGACGAACCGCTTCACGATGGACCACAAGATCGGCGAACAGGCCGCGCGTCAGTCCGATCTGCTCGCGTTCGAGATCGCCAACGAGGTCGGCCAGCCCGGCTCCGTCATGTGCTCGTACAACCGCGTGAACGGGCATTATGCGTGCGAGAACGACTGGCTGCTCAACACCGTCCTGAAACGCGACTGGGGCTTCAAGGGCTATGTCATGTCCGATTGGGGCGCGACGCACTCGACCAGCGAGGCGGCCAATGCCGGGCTCGACCAGCAATCGGGCTGGGCGTTCGATCGCGCGCCCTATTTCGCGGATGCGCTGCGCGAGGCGGTCAACAACGGCCATGTGACCGAAGCACGCGCAACCGACATGGCGCGTCGCGTGCTGTGGGGGATGGTCTCGGTCGGTGCGTTCGACACGGTGGTCGCCGGCGATCGCGCGACGTCGATCGATTACGCCGCCCATGCCGCAGTGACGCGCGCGGATGCGGAGGAGGGCATCGTCCTGCTCAAGAACACCGCGGGGCTATTGCCGATCGCCAAGACGGCGAAGTCGATCCTGCTGATCGGCGCGCATGCCGATGTCGGCGTGCTGTCGGGCGGCGGCTCGAGTCAGGTCTATTCGCATAACGCGCCGGCCAACGGGCTGGTCGTACCCGACGAATTCCCGAGCGGTTTCCCCGGCCCGAAGACCTATCACGCGTCGTCGCCGATGAAGGCGTTGCAGGCGGCGACCGGCGCGACCGTCACCCATCTCGACGGCAAGGACGTGAAGGCTGCGGCCGCGGCAGCGCGGAAGGCGGACGTCGTCGTGGTTTTCGGCGAGCAGTGGACCGGCGAGTCGTTCGACGTCCCCGACCTGAACCTGCCGGACGGACAGAACGCGCTGATCGATGCGGTGGCACAAGCCAACAAGAAGACGGTCGTGGTCCTCGAAACCGGCGGTCCGGTGGTGATGCCGTGGCTGGGCAAGGTCGGCGCGGTGCTGGAGGCATGGTATCCCGGCACGGCGGGTGGCGAGGCAATCGCGCGCGTGCTGACCGGCGCGGTCAATCCGTCGGGCCATCTGCCCGCGACGTTCCCGGCATCGCTCGCGCAGACGCCACGGCCCGTGCTGGAGGGCAATCCGAAGCTCGACCGCGACGCGCATCCTATGGGTAATTACGACATCGAGGGTGCGGCGGTCGGCTATAAATGGTTCGACAAGACCGGTGCCAAGCCGCTGTTCCCGTTCGGCTACGGGCTTTCTTATACGACCTTCGCGATGGGCGGCCTGACCGCGGCGGCCGAGGGCAAGGGTATCAAGGCCGGCTTCTCGGTAAAGAACACCGGTGCCGTGCAGGGCAAGGCGGTCGCGCAGGTCTATGTCTCGGGCGCAGGCTGGGAAGCCCCCAAGCGGCTCGGCGCGTTCCGCAAGGTCGATCTCGCGCCGGGCGCCGACCAGACGGTGTCGGTGACGGTCGATCCACGCCTGCTCGCGACGTTCGACGTGACGAGCGGCGGCTGGAAGATCGCCGGCGGCGACTACAAGGTGATGCTGGCCAGCTCGGCGACCGATATCGTCCAGACGGTGACGGTCCGCGTGCCAGCGCAGACGCTCGATCGCAGCGGACGGTGATCGCGATCCGCCGGGTCGTCGCGGCGCTGATGTTGGTCTTCGTGACCAGCGGCGTGGCGGCGCAGGACCAGCTCGTCGATCCCAACACGGTGCGCCCGTCGCGTGAAGCGGGGCGCACCGCCAATGGCCTCGCGATGACGCCGCCGATGGGGTGGAACAGCTGGAACAAATATGGCTGCAAGGTCACCGAGCAGGTGATCCGCGATACTGCCGACGCGATTGCGGCGAGCGGCATGAAGGCGGCGGGCTACGGCTATGTCGTGATCGACGATTGCTGGCATGGCGCGCGCGACAAGGACGGCTTCATCACCGCGGATGCGAGCAAGTTCCCGTCGGGGATCAAGGCGCTGGCGGACTATGTGCATTCGAAGGGGCTGAAGTTCGGAATCTATTCCGACGCCGGGCGAAAGACCTGTGGCGGGCGGCCGGGCAGTCAGGGGCATGAATATCAGGACGCGCTCACCTATGCGCGCTGGGGCGTCGATTACCTGAAATACGACTGGTGTTCGACCGGGGTGCGCAATGCCGAGGAAGCTTATGCGCTGATGTCGGATGCCATTCGCGACGCTGGGCGCGATAGCGGCCGGCCGATGCTGCTGTCGATCTGCGAATGGGGCAACAACCGGCCGTGGGAATGGGGCGCGAAGATCGGCAACATGTGGCGCACCACCGGCGACATTCGCGATGCGTGGGCGGGGCCGGTGACCTATTCGCTCGGCATGATGGACATCGTCGACAAGAACGAGCCGCTCTATCCGTTTGCGGGCCCCGGCCATTGGAACGATCCCGACATGTTGGAAGTCGGCAACGGGGGCATGACCGACACCGAATATCGCGCGCATTTCAGCCTGTGGGCGATGATGGCGGCGCCGCTGATCGCAGGTAACGACGTCGCGAAGATGGACGCGAAGACCCGCGCGATCCTGCTGAATGCGGATGTGATCGCGGTCGATCAGGATCCGCTCGGGATGCAGGGGCGGCGGGTGCGCGACGACGGCGACCGGGAGGTCTGGGCGCGACCGCTGGCGGACGGGAGTCGTGCGGTATTGTTGCTAAACCGGGGTACGGCGGCAGCCGAGATCGCGGTGGCATGGCCAGAGATCGGCTACACCTCGGGGATGGCGTCTGACGTGCGCGACCTGTGGTCGGGGACGACGCGGCGGCTTCGTGAGGGACGTTTCTCGTCGATGGTGCCGCCGCACGGCGTAGTGATGATCACGGTAACGCCGCGGACTTTGGGGGAGTAGGGGGTAGCCTCTATTCTCTTGCCGGCCCGCTTGTCCCTTTTCCCGTTCGTCCTGAGTAGCCGTCGAGGAGCTCCGTAGGAGCGTATCGAGACGGCGTATCGAAGGACAGGTTGGTACGCGGAAACTGTACCTCGATACGAGCCCTCGATACGCTGCTGGCGCAGCTACTCGGTCTCTACTCGGTACGAACGGGACGCACGAACGGGACGCACGAACGGGACGGGGTTAGCTACGAACGGAGGCGAGGGCAGGGCGGCTTCGCAGGTGTCAGACCAGGCGTCGGATTTAAAACGATCCTCCCCCGCCAGGGGGAGTTGGCTGGCACTCGCGAGACGGAGGGGGCGGTAAGGGAAAACCTCTGTTCCGTGTCCTCCCCCTCCGTCGCCCGAGGGCGCCACCCCCCCCTTTGCGGGGGAGGATCAGCGGTCTCCGTTCACCCCCGCGCCCGCAGCGCCGCGATCCGCTCATCCACGCGGCGTTCCAGGATCGTCAGCGGCATCGCGCCCTCCAGCAGGATGTCGTGGAACTGCTTCAGGTCGAAGCGGTCGCCCAGCGCGGCCTTCGCCTTCACCCGCGCGCGCGTCCACGCCATATGGCCGACCTTGTAGCTGCAGGCCTGCCCGGCCTGCGTGCAATAGCGCTCGACTTCGCGCAGCGTCCTCGGCCGCGCGAAGCCTGTCGTCGCGACCATATAGTCGGTCGCCTTCTCGCGGCTCCACTGCTTCGCATGGATCCCGGTATCGACCACGAGGCGCGTCGCGCGGAACAGGAACGACTGGAGATAGCCGGCGCGTTCGAGCGGCGTGGCGTACGCACCGAGTTCGTCGGCCAGCTGCTCGGCATACAGTGCCCAGCCCTCCGAATAGGCCGAGAAGAAGCCGATCTTGCGCAGGGTCGGGATGTCCTTCGATTCCTGCGCGAGGCTGATCTGAAGGTGATGCCCCGGCACGCCCTCGTGATAGGTCAGCGACGGCAGCGTGTATTTCGGCCAGTCGCCGACGTCCTTTAGATTGACGAAATAGATCGCCGGGCGGCTGCCGTCGAGCGAGGCGCGGTTGTAATAGCCGTTGGCGGCGCCGTCCTGGATCTCGACCGGTACCGCACGGATTTCGAGCGGCGCCGTAGGGACCGACGAGAACGCCTGGGGCAGCTTGGCATACATCGCATTGATACCCTCGTTCAGCCCGGCGATCAGCTCGGTGCGCCCTGCCGCAGTGTTCGCGTAGAGCTGGTCGGGCATCACGTTCAGCTTCGCCAGCCGCTCGCCGACGGTGCCGGTCGTGTAGCCCTGCGACTTCAGGATCGTGTCGAGCTGCGCGGTGATCTCGGCGACCTGCGCCAGGCCGATGCGGTGGACCTCGTCGGGACTCATCGTCGTGGTCGTCGCCTGGTTCAGCGCCATCGCATAGATCGCATCGCCGTTGGGCACGCGCCAGATCCCGTCGCCGGGCTTGGTGGTCGGCTTCAACCGCTCGATCAGCGCGATCTGGCGGTCGAGCGCCGGGTAGAGTTTGCCCTCGACGATTTTGGTCGCGCGCGCCTGCCAGTCGCCTTCGATGCCTTTCGCCGCCGCGCGCTTGACGAGCGACTGGACGATGCTCGACGTCGCTGCGGGCTGACCGCGCAACGTCCTCATCTGGCCAAGCGTCAGGTCGAGCGACCAGCCGGGCGCAAGCAGGCCCCGCCCCGCCTCGGCCTGCTGCATCGCGCTTTCCTGGTCGAGTACCGTGCCGAACTGGTCGAGCCGCGACAGATATGCCTCCGCGTCCGGGGTCGCATTGATGGTGTGCGCGGTATTGAGGAAATCGGGGACCTGGAAATAGGCGCCGCCCTGCTGGAAGATGCGATAGGGGCGGATCGGGCTGTCGATGCCGAATTTTTCGGGCGCGGCGATCTGCGTGGCCAGCGAATAGCGCACCACTTCGAGGTTCAGCTTGGCAGCAGGCGACAAGTTCGCGCCGTCGTAGCGCGCGAGACTGGCAAGGCCGGCCTTGGTGTCGGCAATGTCGCTGGCGCGCTTCTCGGTCGTACGTGGGGAGAGTTTGCCCTTCGCCGCGGCAAACGCGCCCTTGTCGAGGCCAAGCGAGGTCGCAAGTTCGGGCGAACGCGCAACGCTGCGCTGAAAAATGCGCTCGAAGTCCGCATTCAGCGCGGCGTCACCTGGCAGTTGAGCGCCGGTCGATTGAGCGAACGCCGTTGAGGGTAGCAGCGTGGTGGCAAGCGCGGCGACGCCCCCCGATGCGAGGAACTGGCGACGATCCATGGCGTACTCTCCCGTGAGATTTCGGCTATCGTAGGCGATGACGCGGCGCATCCGCCAGTGCCGATCGGTCCGAAATCTCGGATGGACCGTTGGAACTCCGCCACGCGTCGACGGTTGATATGGGTGAGCCCGGTGGCGTCCTCGATCCCCCCGAGGGGCCCGCCGGGCTTTCCCATGTGCGTATCGAGGCAACAGTGCGAGACGAGAGACCAAAGCGTTCGTACGAAATGCCACTGCGCGATCTCGGTGAAACGCTAAGGGCGTCGTGGCAGACGCCGACCGATACGATGATCACCGATGACTTGCCGACGCTGCTGACATTGCTCTCCAAGGTACCGAAACGCCGCAACCGACCCTGAGTCCGGTTGCGGCGAGTTTGCGGTCAGGCTTTCGCCTTCATCGCCTCGATCAGTTTCTTGACCTCCTGGCTGCGGCCGCGCGGCATGATCAGCACGTCGTTGCCGCTGGCGACAACGATCAGGTCCTCGACGCCGACCAGCGAGACGCGGACGCCGTCGCTGCGAACGAAGCAGTTCTTGGTGTCGATCGCCAGCACGCCGCCGTCGTTGTCGCCGCGGTGTGCGTTGCCGTCGGCATCGACGTCGCTGATCGCATGCAGCGCATCCCAGCTGCCGACGTCGTTCCAGCCCATGTCGACCGGCACTACCGCTACGCGGTCCGCCTTTTCCATGACCGCATAATCGATCGAGTCGTCCGGCGATGCGGCAAAGGCCACCGCGTCGGGATAGATCCGCGTGCCCTCGACGCGCGCCTTGTCCATCGCCTCGCGCGTCGCGACGAGGATGCCCGGATCGAACTGCGCGAGCGCTTCGAGATAGGCATCGGCGAGGAACAGGAAGATCCCGCCGTTCCAGGCATGATCGCCGCTCGCCAGCATCGACTGCGCCTTGTCGAGCGGCGGCTTCTCGACGAACCGCGCGACGCGGTGGACGCCGGGCTGGAGCTCGTCGCCGATCTGAATCCAGCCATAGCCGGTCTCCGGTGCGTCAGGCGCGATGCCGAACGTCACCAGCCAGCCCTGCGAGACGAGTGGCATCGCTGCTTCGATCGCCGCGTGGAACGCTGCGATGTCGCCGATAACGTGGTCCGACGGCATGACCAGCAACGCGTCGCCGCCACCGGTCGCCGACATGCCACCTGCGGCGATTGCGGCGAGTGCGATGGCGGGCGCGGTGTTGCGGCCCGCCGGCTCGAGGATCAACGCCTGTGGGGTCGCGCCCGCATCGGCGAGCTGTCGTTCGACCAGATCGGCGTGGCGCGCATTAGCGACCACGATCGGTGCGGCATAACGTTCGCCGCGCGCGCGGCCCGCGGTCAGCTGCAACATGGTCTCGTCGGCGGTCAACGCCAGCATCTGCTTGGGCATTTCGGGGCGCGACATCGGCCAGAGGCGTGTCCCCGAGCCACCGGACAATATTACGGGAACGATCTTACGTGCGGTCATGCATCCTCCTGTGGAGCCGGGCTATAGCGTGCCGTTTGTCGCTGCCAATCGCCGAATGATCCGAAAGCCCAAATGAGCGAAAGGATGCCGGGTCTTCAGAGTTTTTTGGTGTTTTGCTGCGAAACCTGCGCTCAGGTGTCGGTAGCATTTACAAATGATGTGTCGGGATAGCGTGGCATGATACGGCTCTTCAAGCATTATGTGCCGAATACCGTGCTTCTGCTCGGGCTGGTCGACCTGATTCTACTGGTCGTATCGGCGGAGATCGGCTGGGTGGTTCGCGCGCACCAGATCGGTATGGCCGTCGAGCCCATCCACACGCGGATCGCACAGCTGCTGACCTTCGCGATCGCGCTGCAGGTATCGCTGGTCGCGGTCGGTGCGTATGGCGTCGCGTCGTTCCTGTCGCTCCGCTTTGCCGCTGCACGGTTGGCAGTGGCGCTGGCGCTCGGGGTGATCGTGCTGTCGCTGGTTTTCTTCATCGTTCCCGCGCTGGCGCTCTGGCGGTCCAACCTGCTCTATTCGACGGTCATCGCGACAATGCTGCTGGTTACGGTACGCGCGCTGCTCGGCAAGACGCTGGGCGGCGATATCTTCAAGCGGCGCATCGTCGTGCTGGGCGCGGGAACGCGTGCGGCGCAGATTCTTGTTCTGTCGGAACAGCCGGGCGTGAACTTCATCGTGGCGGGTTTCGTCCTGATGGGCGAGACCAACCCGGTTGTCCGGAACGCAACGCCGCGCGGCGACATCCCCAATCTCGCCGCGCATATCGTCGACCAGAATGCGAGCGAAGTGGTGCTCGCGCTCGACGAGCGCCGCAACGCGCTGCCGATGAAGGACCTTCTCCGTGTCCGCACCACCGGCGTACAGGTCAGCGAAATCTCCAGCTTCCTGGAACGCGAGACGGGGCGCATCGACCTGAAAAGCGTCAATCCGTCGTGGCTGATCTTCTCCGACGGGTTCGCATCCAGCCGCATGCTGTCGAGCGTCTTCAAGCGCGCCTTCGATATCTTCGCTAGCGCACTGCTGCTGACGCTGACGCTGCCCGTGATCCTGCTCACCGCCGTCGCGATCAAGCTCGAGTCGAAGGGCCCGGCCTTTTATCGGCAGCGTCGCGTCGGGCTCTACAACGAAGGGTTCGACATCCTGAAACTACGCTCGATGCGGCAGGATGCCGAGGTCGCCGGCAAGGCGGTGTGGGCGGCCGAGGACGATCCCCGCATCACCCGGATCGGGCGTTTCATCCGGAAGGTGCGGATCGACGAACTGCCGCAGACCTGGACCGTGCTGAAGGGCGAGATGAGCTTTGTCGGGCCGCGCCCCGAGAGGCCGCAGTTCGTCGAGCAGCTCGAGGACCAGCTGCCCTATTATGCCGAGCGGCACATGGTGAAGCCGGGGATCACCGGCTGGGCGCAGATCAACTATCCCTATGGCGCGTCGATCGAGGATGCCCGGCACAAGCTGGAATACGACCTGTATTACGCGAAGAACTATTCGCCCTTCCTGGACATGCTGATCCTGCTGCAGACGTTGCGCGTCGTGCTGTGGCCGACCGGCGCCCGATGAGCGCGGCATGAGTGCTGCCCTGATCCTGTGGAGCCATGCGCTGACGGCGCTGCTGTTCGGTACGCTGGGCATGGCGCTGCTGCGTGGCGAGCGAGCAGGAGGACAGGCATGGGAGCGGACGCGCAACTGGAGCATGGGGCGGTGGCCGCATGGCGCGTTCGTCGTCGCGTTGTTCGCGACCAGCCTGTGGGCACTGGCGGTGGCGGGCATCGACTCGCGCGATGTCATGACGCGGATCGCCGAAAGCGTCCGCAATATCGCCTGGTTGCTCTTCATGCTGGCGCTCGTCCGGCACGATCGTGCGGGCAGCGTCGCGCTGGGCGCGGTGTACGTCGTGGTTATGGCGATCGCCGGGACCAGCGCGATACTCGCGGTCGTCCAGCTTGCGCCGTTGGACCGCGAGGCCCTGACCGCGATCGGATCGGCGCGGCTGGTGTTCGGGATGATGACGGCGGTCAGCGCATTGGTACTGGTGCATCATCTCTATCAGGCGGCGCCTGCGTCCCGCGGCGGCGTTCGGCTGGTGGTATTGTCGCTGGCGTCGATGTGGAGCGTCGACCTGCTGCTGTTCACCGCCCGGTACGTGTCAGGAGGCTGGTCGGTCGCCCTGGTGGTCGGACGCGGCGTGGCGATGGCGGGCGTTGCGGCGCTGCTGGCGATCGCGGTGCACCGGCGTGGCGACTGGACGCTGGCGTTGTCCAGGCCGATCGCGGTCCGGGCGTTGTCCGCGGTCGCGCTGGTGACCTATGCCGGTCTCGTCGCGCTCGCAACCAGCATCGTCCAAGGCTATGCCGGTGGCTATGCGCGGATCGCCCAGACCGCGATCGTGTTCGGCGCCACGGCCGTAGTGCTGGCCTTGCTGTCGACTCCCTGGCTGCGGGCCTGGACCAAGGTGAAGATCGCCAAGCATCTGTTCCTCCACCGCTATGATTACCGCGCCGAGTGGCAGCGCTTCACCGATACGCTGGGCAAGCCGGGAGCGGGTGCCGAGTCGCTCGATACGCGCGTGGTGAAGGCGATTGCCGACCTGACCGATTCGCCGGGCGGCCTGTTGCTGGTCCCCGACGGCGCTGCACTGGGGACGGGCGCGACGTGGAACTGGCCCGATGCTGCCGACGGACCCCCGGACGAGGCCTTGCCGGGATATTTCGCAAGCGACGCGCGGATCGTCGAGCTGGACCGAGTGCGCGCCGGAACCGCGCCCGATGCCGAGATGGCGAGCGTTCCGGCGTGGCTTTGCGGCTGTCCCGATGCCTGGGCGATCGTGCCGCTGGTGCATGGCGGCGTGCTGGTCGGGGCGATCGTGCTCGCGCGGCCGCCGGTCGATCGCGCGCTCGACTGGGAGGATTTCGACCTGCTCCGCGTCGCCGGGCGGCAGGCGGCGAGCTATATCGCGGAGGATCGCGCGCATGCGGCGCTGGCGGATGCGGCACGGTTCGACGAGTTCAACCGCCGCTTCGCGTTCATCCTGCACGATATCAAGAATCTCGTCAGCCAGCTCACTTTGGTCGCGCGCAACGCCGAACGCCATGCCGACAATCCCGATTTCCGCGTCGACATGGTTGCGACGCTCAAGGACTCCTCCGATCGCATGAACGTGCTCCTGGCCCGCCTCTCTCAGCATAATGCCGGCCCGAACGAACCGATCCGGCCGCTCGACGTCGCCGCCGTCGTCGAGCGGATCGTCGCCGCCCGTCGTGGCCAGCATCCGATCGCCGCGCGTGCGGTGTCGAGCTTCGCGCTGGGGCAGGCGGGGCGGCTGGAACAGGTACTGGGCCAGCTCGTCCAGAACGCGATCGAGGCGAGTGGCGCCGATGATGCGATCCTGCTCTGCGTCGAATCGGCTGGGGACCGTGTCGCGATCGACGTGATCGACCATGGCTGTGGCATGGCGCCGGGATTCGTCCGCGACCAGCTGTTCCGGCCGTTCGTATCGTCCAAGCCGAGCGGGTTCGGCATCGGCGCGTTCGAGGCACGCCAGCTGGTCCACGCGATGGGCGGCGCATTGGAGGTCACCAGCCGCGAACGCGAGGGAACGCGGTTCCGCATCCTGCTGCCTGCCGCTGGCGCGCTGCCGGTCGCCGAAGCGCTGGAGGTCGCGGCATGACCGACATCGCCAAGACGGTGCGCCCCGTCCTGTTGATCGTCGAGGATGACGTCGGCCTGCAGCGTCAGCTCCGCTGGGCGTATGAGGGGTACGAGATCGTCGTCGCGAGCGATCGTGCGCAGGCGCTCGACGCGATCCGGTTGCACGAACCCGCGGTCGTCACGCTCGATCTTGGCCTGCCGCCCGACCCGGACGGCGTCACCGAAGGCTTTGCCACGCTGCGCGATATCCTGGCGATGAAGCCCGATACCAAGGTGATCGTCGCATCCGGGCATGGTGCTCGCGAAAGTGCGTTGCAGGCGATCGCCGACGGGGCCTGGGATTTCTATGCCAAGCCAATCGACATCGACGCCTTAGGCCTGATCGTCAGCCGTGCGTTCCACGTCCACGCGCTGGAGGCGGAGAACCGGCGGCTGGCCGCGCGGATCGGTACGGGCAGTTTCGGCGGTCTGATTACCGCGTCGCCCGAGATGGCGGTGGTGACCCGCACGCTGGAGCGAGTCGCGCCGGCCAACGTCTCGGTGATGCTGCTCGGTGCGAGCGGCACCGGCAAGGAACTGCTCGCCCGCGGGCTGCACGACGCGTCGCCGCGGTCGCGCGGCAATTTCGTCGCGATCAACTGCGCGGCGATTCCCGAGACGTTGCTCGAAAGCGAATTGTTCGGCCATGAGAAGGGCGCGTTCACCGGCGCCGTAAAGACCACCGAGGGCAAGATCGAGCAGGCCGCGGGCGGCACGCTGTTCCTCGACGAGATCGGCGACGTGCCGTTCGCGCTCCAGGTCAAGCTGCTGCGGTTCCTGCAGGAGCGCGTGATCGAGCGGGTCGGCGGGCGCAAGGCGATCCCGGTCGACACGCGGATCGTCTGCGCCACGCACCAGAATGTCGATGCGATGGTTGCCGATGGGCGGTTCCGCGAGGATCTGTATTACCGTCTCGCCGAGATCGTCGTGCGTATCCCCCCGCTGGCCGAGCGTACCGGCGATGCGGTATTGCTCGCTCGCCACTTCGTCATGCGCTACGCCAAGACGATGAACGCCGCGGTTACCGGCCTTGCTCCCGACGCGCGCGGTGCGATCGACGGCTGGGGCTGGCCCGGCAACGTCCGCGAGCTGGAAAACCGCATCAAGCGCGCGGTGATCATGGCCGATGGCAAGCTGATCACCGCGGCAGACCTCGATCTCGACGGCAAGGCGGAAGAGGCGTCGGCGCTCAATCTGCGCGCCGCGCGCGAACTCGCCGACCGCAAGGCGATCCGCCAGGCACTCGCGCGTGCCGACGGCAATATCTCGGGCGCGTCGCGATTGCTCGGGATCAGCCGGCCGACCTTGTACGACCTGCTGAAAAGCTATGATCTCCATGCCTGACGTGCGCTATCCGATGTTGCGTCGGCGCAAGCGTCGACGGCGGCTGAATCTGCCGGCGATGCTCGGCGGCCAACGCTTGCGGGTGCTCGCGATCGGTGCGGCGTGCCTGTTCGTCGTCGGCATCGGTATCGCGCTGGCGCTGCGTCCGCCGCCACCCGATGCGCGTCGTTCGCTCGTCGACAGCCTGACGACGCTGGACGCGGGGAATTACAGCGCCGCGCGGACCAACGCGCAGGCGGCGATCAGCGCGTCGCCGAAACTGGCGATCGCGCATGCCGTGCTGGCGCGCGCCTACCTCGAACTCGGCGACGGTCTTGCCGCGGAAGCCGAACTGGCACGGGCGGTGGAATCGGGGCTTTCCGCGGATCGCTTGCATCAGCTCAAGGCGCATGCCCGGTTGCTGCAAGGCGATCCCGATGGCGCGATCGACGAGGCGGCTGAGGCGCAACCGCGCTACGCCGGCTATGCCGCCCGGATCCAGGCGCGCGCGCTGGCATCGCAGGGTGACGTGGTCGCGGCGCGTGCGATCCTCCAAAGGGTGCTCGATCGCGCGCCCGGTGACGCGGCGGGGTGGACCGACCTGGGTCGTATCCAGCTGACCGCGGGCGATGTCGGTGGAGCCTCGATCGCTGCGGCGCGCGCCGTGGCGCTGGCGCCGCGCGAGCCCGCCGCGCTGACGCTGCAGGGCGAGGTGATTCGCAGCCAATACGGGCTGATCGCCGCGCTGCCGTGGTTCGAGGCGGCGTTGCGGCGCGATGCCTATTATCATCCCGCGCTGATCGAATATGCCGCGACGCTGGGCGAGGCGGGGCGCAACGCCGACATGCTGGCGGCGACGCGCAGCGCATTGCAGGCGCGCCCGGGCAGTCCGCAGGCGCTGTATCTGCAGGCGGTGCTCGCCGCGCGTGCCGGGCGGATCGACCTCGCGCGATCGTTGCTGCGCGCGACGGGCGGGGCGATCGACGGCCTGCCGGGACCACTGCTGCTGGCAGGAAGTTTGGATTTTGCGGAGCGCAAGTTCGAACAGGCGGCGACGATCTGGCGCCGGCTCGTAGCTGGACAGCCGCTTAGTATCGTCGCGCGTCGCCTGCTGGGTGCGGCACTGCTTCGGTCGGGCGATCCGCGCGGCGCGCTCGATATCCTGCGCCCGATCGAACTGCGCAGCGATGCCGACAGCTATTCGCTGACGGTGATCGCCCGTGCGTTCGAGGGGGTCGGCAACCGTATGCGCGCCGCGCAGGTCCTCGACCGGGCGGCGGCAGGGCCAGTGGTGCCTGCCACTGTGTTCGCGACCGACGATGCGGTGGGCGCGCTCCAGGCCGGCGCCGACAAGGCGATCGGCGACCCGACCTTCGTGCTGGGCGTGATACGCGGGCTGCTCGCCAGCGGGGATATCGCCGGCGCAATCGCGCGCGCGCAGACTTTGGTTGCGGCGAGCCCCGGCGCACCGGCTGCACAACTCGCGCTGGGCGACGTGCTAGTGGCAGCCGGGCGTTACGGTGAGGCGGCGCAACCATACGCGCGTGCCGCGGACCTGTCTTTCGACGAGCCGACAATGCTGCGTCTGGTCGATGCGCTGGGCCGCGCCGGACGGGGGGAAGATGCCGCCGCATCGCTCGCTCTGTATCTGTCGCAAAACCCGCAGAGCCTGGCGGGTCAGCGACTGCTTGGCCATTGGCAGGTCGCATCGGGCGACTGGGACCGCGCGATCGAGACGCTGGAGGGTGTCCGTCGCCGCGTCGGCAATCGTGACGGCGGCGTGCTGATCGACCTCGCCCAGGCCTATGCGGGCAGCGACGATGGGCCGATCGCGGTACGCTATGGCCGCGCCGCCTATGCGCTTTTGCCGATGAGTGCGGCGGCGGCGGATGCGTACGGCATCGCGATGGCAGCCAATGGCGAAATCGCGGGTGCTCGCCAATTGCTCGTCAAGGCGACGCAGCTTGCGCCCGGCAACGTGTCGATCGCGGGGCATCTTCGCCAACTCGACTAGGCGTGCGGTGGATCCTGTCCCCCGGTGCTTGTCGACCCGGTGCTTGTCGACCCGGTGCTTGTCGACCCGGTGCTTGTCGACCCGGTGCTTGTCGAAAGGCGATCGCGTCGCCAATAGCGGCGCATGACCGATCCCCTGGACCGCATCGCCGCCGCGCTGGAGCGGCTGTCGCCGCCGCCGCCGCCTGCCGCCGATCCACGCGCCCACGCGGCGTATGTCTGGCGTGGCGGCGCACTCGTGCCGGTACGCGTGTTCGCACCCCTGCCGCTGGACATGCTGATCGGGGTCGAGCGGCAAAAGGCGGCGCTGATGGCCAATCTACGGCATCTGGCGAGCGGTCATGCGGCGCAGGACGTATTGCTGTGGGGGGCACGCGGTACCGGCAAGTCGGCGCTGGTCAAGAGCGCGGTGGCGTCGGTCCAGCGCGGACACGCCGATAGCGATCTGGCTCTGGTCGAAGTCTCGGAACTGGGTGGCCTTGCGACGTTGTTCAGCACGCTGGCGCCGATCGACCGGGCGTTCGTGGTGTTCGTCGATGATCTTGGGTTCGACGTGCCGGCAGAAGCGCGCGCACTACGGTCGATGCTGGAGGGCGGGGCGGAGCCAAGGCCTGCCAATGTCCGACTGGTGGTCACCGCGAACAGGCGCCATCTGGCGCCGCGCGATATCGCCGAGCAGGAAAGTGCGATCAACCCGCGGGATTCGGCCGACGATCACCTCGCGCTAGCGGATCGATTCGGACTGAGTCTTGGCTTCCACGCGCTCGATCAGGATGGATATCTGGCGATCGTCGCTGCGTATGCGAAGGCGCACGGCCTGACGTTCGAGCCTGGCGAGGCGATCGGGTGGGCGACTCGTCGCGGCAGCCGATCGGGCCGCGTCGCCTGGCAGTTCATCGTCGATCTGGCAGGCCAAGCCGGCAAGGCACTCTGACCCTGCCGCCGACCATCATACAGCAGAATCCCGGCCGAGCCTGAAAAGGCTGACCGGGATAGACCAGCCCGAAGGCCGGTCGCAAAAAACATGGGCCGACGACGTTCCGCGTCGGCCCGATATTCTTAGTTGCTGTCCGAATTGTCGTCCTTGACGATCGCGACGACGCCGATTGCGACGACGCCAGCAGCGATCAGCGCTGCGAGCAGACCGCCGCCAGCAGCCTTGCTCTTGCCGGTGGTCGCCGAGCCGACGCGGGCATGCGAAACCGACAGGCTGCTTGCTGCGTTTGCAGGCGCTGCGGTCGCTGCAACCGAGGTCGACATCATTGCGATAGCGAGCGCGCTACCGGTAAGGGCCTTGAGGGTCATAAACATCTCCAAAATTAAGCCGTAAGGATATGTCGCAACGCAATAATTGTCAATCCGTTCCTCGCCTGACCGGCCGCGCGACACCGCCTGGCGATAGATCCAAATCGGTTGTTGAAGTTCACGCCGTGCCTTCGACCTGTTCGGCAAGTTCCAGCCATCGCAGTTCGGCCGCTTCCTTCTCACGCCGCGCCTGCTCGATTGCCGCCGTCAGCTTGGCGAAGGTCGAGTGGTCGCGCATATATAGGTCCGGAGCGGCTAGTTTTACTGCGTCGCGCGCCATCTGCACATCGAGCTCCTCGATCCGCTTGGGCAGCAACTCATAGTCGCGCTGATCCTTGTACGTCAGTTTTGCGCGGGCCGGCGCGGCAACCGGGGCGGTCGCCGAAACCTTCTTCGAGGCACGCTTGCCGGTCGTCGTCGATACGCGCCGCTTTTCCCAATCCTCGTAGCCGCCGGCCACGACGTCGACGGTGCCCGAGCCGTCGAGCCCGAGCGTGATCGTCACGGTCCGGTCGAGGAAGTCGCGGTCATGGCTCACGATCAGGACGGTGCCGTCGTAATCGCCGATCACCTCCTGCAACAGATCGAGCGTCTCGAGATCGAGGTCATTGGTCGGCTCGTCGAGTACCAGCAGGTTCGACGGCTTGGCGAATTCGCGCGCGAGCAGCAGGCGTGAGCGCTCGCCACCCGATAGCGAGCCGATCTTCGCGTCGACCATGTTGGGATCGAACAGGAAGTCCTTCAGATAGCCGTGGATATGCTTGCGCACACCGAGCACGTCGATCCATTCGCCGCCGTCGACGACGACTTCGCGGACCGTCTTCTCGGGCGCCATCAGGCTGCGCTGCTGATCGATCACGACCGCGTCCAGGGTCTGGGCGAGCTTGATCGAGCCGCTGTCGGGCTGGATCTCGCCGGTGAGCAGCTTCAACAGCGTCGACTTGCCCGCACCGTTGCGGCCGACGATGCCTATGCGGTCGCCGCGCGTGACCCTCAACGTGAGGTTACCGATGATCGTGCGGTCGCCGTAGGCCTTGGTGACGTCCTTGGCGTCGATCACGACCTTCGTCTTGGAGTCGTCGCTGCTGGTCGTCAGGTTCGCAGACCCCTGCGGCCCGATCATCGACGCGCGTTCGGCGCGCATCTCGTGCAGCTTGGTCAGGCGACCCTGGTTACGCTTGCGCCGGCCGGTGACGCCGCGCAGCAGCCAATGCTCCTCCAGCTTCAAGCGCGCGTCGAGCTTCTCGGCCTGGCGCTGTTCCTCGGCATAGACCTGCTCGGTCCACGCCTCGAACCCGCCGAAACCGACCTCCGCACGGCGGATCGCGCCGCGATCCAGCCACAAGGTCTGCTTGGTCAGCCGGGTCAGGAAGGTACGGTCATGGCTGATGACGACGAACGCGCCGCGGAAGCGCTTGAGCCACTCCTCGATCCATTCGATCGCGCCGATGTCGAGATGGTTGGTCGGCTCGTCGAGCAGCAGCACGTCGGGGTCCTGCGACAGCGCGCGGACGATCGCCGCGCGGCGCCGTTCGCCGCCCGACGCCGACGCCGCCTCGCGCGAAAGATCGATGCCGAGCTGGTCGGCGATCGAATCCGCCTCGTAGTTCACCGGCGCATCGTCGCCCGCCATCACGTAATCGCGCAACGTCGCGAACCCGCGCAGGTCAGGCTCCTGCTCCAGGATCACGACGCGCGTGCCGGGGACGATCACCCTGCGGCCCTCGTCGGCGATCACGCTGCCGCCGAGCAGTTTGAGCAAGGTCGTCTTGCCGGCGCCGTTGCGGCCGATCAGCGCGAGCCGGTCGCGCGGGCCGATGTGGATGTCGAGGTTGCGAAAGAGCCATCCGGAGCCCTGGACGAGCCCGAGGCCTTCGAATGCTAAGATTGGTGCTGCCATGTCCGCGCCACGTAGGGGGGCCGAGTGATGCAGGCAAGTTACACCTCGCGGGCTTCGTGATGTCGCGCGACTGACGCGACCATTCACAGGCTGTTCAATGCCCGGGGGCTATGCCACGGCCATGAAGATGTTGCTTATCCTTGCGACCCTGGCCGCGATGCCCGTGCTGAGCGGTGCTGCCCCGATGCTGGCCGGCGGCGGCGACCAGCGCCGCGGCGACCAGATGTCGGCGTTCGAGGCGCGCAAGACCGGCCGGCAATTGTCGCTGCGCGAGATCGAGGGGCGGGTGATCCCGACGATGAAGGGCTCGCAATATCTCGGCTCCGACTATGATTCGGGCAGCGCCATTTACACGCTGAAATTCCTGCGCGATGGAACCGTCATCTGGGTCGACGTCGATGGCCGCACCGGCCAGATCGTCGGCCGCACCGGTCGCTGACCCCCTAAACGAGAGGATTATCATGCGCGTTCTGATCGTCGAGGACGAGCCGAATCTCGGCCAGCAGTTGAAGAACACCCTGGAGGGCGCCGGTTATGCGATCGATCTCGCGGTCGATGGCGAGGAGGGGCATTTCCTCGGCTCGACCGAGAATTACGACGCGGTCGTGCTCGATCTGGGCCTGCCCGAGATCGACGGGCTGACCGTGCTCGATCGCTGGCGCAAGGAGGGCAAGGTGATGCCCGTGCTCGTTCTGACCGCGCGCGACAGCTGGTCGGACAAGGTCGCCGGGCTCGACGCGGGTGCCGACGACTATGTTGCCAAGCCGTTTCAGAGCGAGGAGCTGATCGCGCGTCTTCGTGCGCTGATCCGTCGCGCGAGCGGCAACGCCTCGTCCGAGCTGACCGCGGGCGACATCCGTCTCGACACGCGCAGCGGCAAGGTGACGCGCGCCGGCGAGCCGGTGAAGCTGACCGCGCAGGAATACAAGCTGCTGAGCTATCTGCTCCACCACAAGGGCAAGGTCGTCAGCCGCACCGAGCTGATCGAGCATATCTACGACCAGGATTTCGACCGCGATTCGAACACGATCGAGGTGTTCGTGACGCGCATCCGCAAGAAGCTGGGCCAGGACGTGATCACGACGATCCGCGGCCTCGGCTACAGCCTCGAAGATCCGGACGCCTGATCGTCGTCCGATGGACACGCCGCCGCCAGTAGACCCGCTTAAAACCGACACGCCGATCCGCGTGCCGGCGGCGGTCAAGGGATCGCTGTCGCGGCGGATGATCCTGATCGCGGCGGTGTGGATCGTCGTGTTGCTCGGCAGCGGGGGCTTTGCGCTGGATCGCGTGCTGTCGGCGGCAGTTACGCGCAATTTCGACGACCAGCTCGAATATGTCCTGCGCTCGTTGCTCAACTCGTCCGAGATCGGGCCTGAGGGCGAAGTGATCTTCACCCGCGATGCGGCCGCCGACCAGCGCTTCGTCGAGCCCTATTCGGGGCTCTACTGGCAGGTGTCGGGCAAGGGCCGGGAGGATTTTCCGTCGCGCTCGCTCTGGGATCGGCGGCTGGCGTTCGGCGGCACGCACGACGATCGCAACGTCCACGTCTATAACAGCACCCAGTTTCCCGACGAGAAGCTGCGGATCGTCGAGCGTGACGTCGTGCTGCCCGGCTCGAAGGTGCATTGGCGGTTTCAGGTTGCGCAGAGTCGCGATGGGCTCGATGCGCAGATCACGACCCTGCGACGCACGCTGGTCCGCAGCTTCGCGCTGCTTGCGCTGGGGCTGATCGTGATGGCGGCGCTCCAGACCTTCTACGGGCTCTGGCCGCTGCGCCGCGTGCGCGAGGAAATCGCCCGGATGCGCGCCGGCCAGTCGAACCGCGTGTCGAGCGCGATGCCGGTCGAGGTTGCGCCGATGGTCGAGGAACTGAACGCGCTGATCGAGCATAACGAGCGCCAGGCGGAGGAAGCGCGGCGGCACGCCGGCAACCTCGCGCATGCGTTGAAGACGCCGCTGACGGTGATCATGAACGCGGCGACCGCGCAGTCCGACGATCTCGCCGACACGGTGATCCGCGAGGCGCGGACGATGCGGCGGCAGGTCGACCATCACCTCGCGCGGGCGCGGGCAGTCGGGCGGCGTGGCTCTGCGCATAGTCGGGCGGATGTTTGGCCTAGCCTCGAATCGGTCGAGCGGGCGGTTGGGCGACTGTACCGGCATGTGCGGATCGACGTGACCGGGCCGCGTGGGTTGCAGGTGCATGTCGAGCGGCAGGATCTCGACGAGATGCTCGGCAACCTGATCGAGAACGCCGCGAAATATGGCGGCGGCAGCGTGTTCGTGACGGTCGGCGCGCAGGCGGGCTTCGTCGAGTTCCTGATCGAGGACGATGGCGTCGGCATTCCGGAAGAGGAACGGGTGCGCATCTTCGATCGTGGCGTGCGGCTGGATACGGGCAAGCCGGGGACGGGGCTGGGTCTCGCGATCGTGCGCGACGTGGCGGAAATCTACGAGGGTAATGTGGCGCTCGAGGAGAGCGAGGACCTGGGTGGGTTGCTCGTGCGGTTGCGGCTGCCAGCAGCCAACTGACCTTCTCACGATCCTCCCCCGCAAGGGGGAGGTGGCTGGCCCTTGCCAGACGGAGGGGGAGGTAAGAGCCACGCTCGTTCCGTGTCCTCCCCCTCCGTCGCCTACGGCGCCACCTCCCCCTGGCGGGGGAGGATCAGGATCGCATCACCCCCGCGAGCGTGCCTGGCGATACGTGCCGAGCACGCGCAGCCATTTCGAGTGGAACCCCAGTTCCTCCAGCGCATGGTCGAGATTCGCGTCGCCTGGCTTGCCGACGACATCCGCATAGAATTCGGTGGCGGAGAAGCTGCCGTTGCGCTGGTAGCTCTCCAGTTTGGTGATGTTGACGCCGTTGGTCGCGAAGCCGCCGACTGCCTTGTAGAGCGCGGCGGGGACGTTCTTCACCTCGAAGATCAGCGTCGTCATCCATTCGCCGCCGACCGGCTCCTGCGCCGCGGGTGGCTTGCCGCCCCGCGCGAGGACCACGAACCGCGTCATGTTGTGATCCGCATCGGCGATGTCGGTCGCGAGCAGGTCCAGTCCGTAGAGCCCCGCCGCGGCAGGCGGCGCCAGGGCCGCGATTGCAGGATCGGCAAGTTCGGCGACCTTTGCCGCGGCGCCCGCGGTGTCGGGATAGCTTACCGGCTCGATCCCGTGCGCCTTCAGCCAGTGCCGGCACTGGCCGAGCGCCTGCGGATGGCTCATCGCCTGCCGGATACCGTCGCGAGGGCCGGGGCCCATCAACGCATGGCGGATCGGCAGGAAATGTTCGCCGGTGATCACCAGCCCCGATTCGGGCAGCAGGAAATGGATATCGGCAACGCGGCCGTGCAGCGAATTCTCGATCGGGATGATCGCGCAGTCCGCGCGGCCGTCCTTCACCGCGTCGATCGCGTCGGAAAAATCGAAACAGGGGAGGGGCAGGCCGTCGGGGAACGCCTCGACCGCCGCGACGTGGCTGTTGGCGCCTGGGGCACCCTGGAACGCGACGGCGCGCGTCGGGTCTGCGGCGGCGGCCTCGGTCATCCGCGCGACGATCGGGCGGGCGGGTACGGCGAAGTTTTCCATGCCGCCAGCGCCTAAGGCGCGCTGCTTGCCTGTTCAAGTCGCGTGAAGTGCCGCCCCACGCCATACACGCGCGCCATACAAGCGCGGCTTGCGGTGCGCGCCTGCCTTTTCTATGGCTATCCCAAACAGAACAGGGCGGATGCGCAAGATGGACAATCGGACCAATACGATCGCCGGCTGGGTGCTCGCAGGATGTGGTGCGGCGCTCGGGCTGTCGATCGTCGGTGGGATGATGTTCCACGGCGAGCGTCCCGAGAAGATGGGCTATGCGATCGAGGGCGTGGTCGAGGAAGGCGCAGGCGGTGCCGCCGCCGAAGTGCCGATCGCCTCGCTGTTGCCGACCGCAGACGCCGCCAAGGGCGCCGAAGTGTTCAAGAAATGTGCGGCCTGCCACACCGTCAACCAGGGCGGCGC
Source organism: Sphingomonas sp. 4RDLI-65 (assembly GCF_049472435.1). Taxonomy (NCBI): domain Bacteria; kingdom Pseudomonadati; phylum Pseudomonadota; class Alphaproteobacteria; order Sphingomonadales; family Sphingomonadaceae; genus Sphingomonas; species Sphingomonas sp. 4RDLI-65. The sequence continues at coordinate 253,609 of NZ_JBCEBT010000005.1, forward strand.
GAACGGTATCGGTCCGAACCTGTACGCCACGCTCGGCGAGGGCATCGCCAAGGGCAAGGGCGGATTCGCCTTCTCGGCGGCGCTGGCGGGCGTCGGTGGCACGTGGGACTTCGACAAGATGAACGCGTGGCTGACGTCGCCGCGGAAGTTTGCCAATGGTACGAAGATGACGTTTGCCGGCCTGGGCAACGCGCAGGATCGCGCGAATGTGATCCTGTATCTCAACCAGCAGGGTTCGAACCTGCCGTTGCCGGCGGCACCTGCGGCGGGCGCTGCCCCGGCGGCCGGTGCGGACCAGCCAGCGACTGCCAATGCGGCCGAGGCTGCGGTGGAGAACGGCGCGGATACGGCGGACATCGCCAACACCGGCACGCCTGCGTCTGGCGCCCCGTCGGTCGATCCGGAAGCTGCGCGCAAGGGCGCCCGCTCGGAGAAATAACGTCTTCTCCCTCTCCCCTGCGGGGAGAGGGTCGGGGTGAGGGGCAGCCAAGCAGTGCTGCGTCCGGAACTGGVCSTGTGCTCTTCCGATCTTGAGGGGCAGCCAAGCAGTGCTGCGTCCGGAACTGCCCCTCACCCCAGCCCTCTCCCCGGAAGGGGGAGAGGGAGCAGAGAGCTCAGCCCTCGGCGGCTTCCCGCTCGGCCCGCTCGCGGTAGAACGACT
>NZ_JBCEBT010000006.1:0-191705 GCF_049472435.1 Sphingomonas sp. 4RDLI-65
CCCAGACTGGGCACCCGCCTTCGCAGGTGAACACGCTTACTTCCCGAAACCGGCCGGCGCCGGCGAGACCACGGTCGTCGTACCGCTGCGGATTTCCTTCACCTCCAGCGCGCGCTCGGCGACGTTGTCCTTGCCGAAGCGGAACGCGCCGTCGATGCCGGCAAAGCCGTCGCCGTCGCGCAGGCGGTTGACCGGGAACGGCGTGCCGGGCTTCCAGTCGCGGGCGATGCGGACCGTCAGCAGCACCGAATCATAGCCGAGGCTCGACAAGCGGTACGGCCCCGTGCCGAACCGCGCGCGGTATTTGGCGGCGTATTGGCGGTACAGCGTGTCCGACACGCTCGCATACCATGCGCCGGCCAGCGCGGGCTTGGCGGCGATGCCGGGCTCCGAGTTCCACAATTCGGTGCCGAGGATACGCGTCGATGCGCCGCCGCCACGCTTGACCAGCGCCGCCGCCGCCGCCGCGTTCGAACCGCTGTCGGCGATCAGCACCGCGTCGTACGGCGCTTTCGCCGCAAGCCGCGTGACCGCGCCGGAAACGCCACCGGGGCCCCGCGCATACGTCTGGAGCGAGACGACCTGCCCGCCCGCACCCTCGACGGCGCGGAGGAACGCGGTCGAGGCGCGTTCGCCGTACAGGCCGTTCGGGACCAGTCCCGCGAAGTTGGTGACGCCGCGCTCCTTCGCGAAATCGACGACCCGCGCGACCGACTGGGTCGGGACATAGCCCATCAGATACGCACCGTTACCCGCCACGCCGAGATCGTTGGAGAAGCTCAGCACCGGAATGTTCGCGGCGCGCGCGATCGGCGCGACCGCGCGGACATCGTCGGCGAGCAGAGGCCCGAGGATCAGCTGCGCACCCTCGGCGATCGCGCGCTGCGCGGCGGCGGCGGCACCGGTCGCGGTGTCGTAATTGGTGATCCGGACGCGCTGGTTCTGCGTATCGAGCAGTGCCAGCATCGTCGCGTTGGCGATCGAGGTGCCGACACCGGCGTTGCTGCCCGACAGCGGCACGAGCAGCGCGACGCGGTTACGCTCGGCATCGCGCGGGATGCCGGTCTCGACGCCGATCTCGGGGCGATCGGCAGGACGCGTGGTCGGGCGCTGCTGCGATGGCTCGACGGGACCACGCGGGACGATCGTCTGGCACGCGCCGAGCAGGCACGCCGCGGCAAGCGTCGCCCAGCGCCCGATGGCCCCTCGTCGCATGGTACGTGCCGATTGCCCTATCGTCGTCGCGTCTGCCATGACCGTCCCCATGAACCCTGAAACTCTTCTCGATCCCGGTCTCTACATCGTCGCGACCCCGATCGGCAATCTTGGCGATCTGTCGCCGCGCGCCGCCGACATCCTCCGCAGGGCCGACGTGATCGCGGTCGAGGACAGCCGCGTGACCGCCGGTCTGCTCCGCCATGTCGGCACGAAAACGCCGATGGTGCCGTATCACGATCACAGCGCGGAAGGCGTCCGTCCGGCGCTGATCGCGCGCATGGCGACGCAGGCGGTGGCTTTGGTGTCGGACGCGGGGACGCCGCTGATTTCCGATCCCGGGTTCAAGCTGGTGCGCGACGCGCGCGCCGCGGGGCATCTGGTGGTGACGATCCCGGGGCCGTGCGCGGCGGTGGCGGCGCTGACGCTGGCGGGGCTGCCGACCGACCGGTTCCTGTTCGTGGGCTTCCTGCCGTCGAAGCTGCACGCGCGGGCGGAGGCGATCGCCGAAGTCGCGACGATCCGCGCGACCCTCGTAATGTATGAATCGGGCCCGCGGCTCGGCGCGTGTCTGGCGGCTCTGCTGGAAGGGCTCGGCGACCGCGAGGCGGCGGTCACTCGCGAGATCAGCAAGAAGTTCGAGGAAGCGGTGACGGGGACGCTGTCGACGCTCGCCGCCCGCTATGCGGATGCGCCGCCGCGCGGGGAGATCGTGATCGTCGTCGCGCCGCCGGGTGAAGCGCCGCCCGCTAGCGCGGAGGATGGCGACGCGGCGCTGACCGAAGCATTGACGCGGCTGTCGACTGGGCAGGCCGCAAGCGAGGTCGCGAAGAAACTCGGCCTCGACCGCAAGGCCCTCTACGCACGGGCGCTGGAATTGAAGCCGAAGCCCTGATCTCCCCTCCCGCTTGCGGGAGGGGTCGGGGGAGGGCATGCCACGGACATGCCGCCCCCGCCCTCCCCTATCCCCTCCCGCAAGCGGAAGGAGACGCACGACCGAAAGGTCGCGGAGGCGGCAGGTCGGCGCGGCGAGCGGCTGGCCGGATGGTGGTTGCGCCTCAAGGGCTGGAGCATCCTCGATCGCCGCGTCCGCACACCGGCAGGCGAAGTCGATATCGTCGCGCGCAGAGGCAACCTGATCGCCTTCGTCGAGGTAAAAACCCGCGCGACCGCCGCCGAACTCGACTTCGCGATCGACGAACCCCGCCTCGCCCGCGTCGCGGCAGCGGCGGAATATCTGATGCCGCGCTATGCCGGACCCGGCGACGATATCCGCGTCGACGTCATCCTGCTCGCCCCCGGCACGCGCCCGCGGCATATCGAGAATGCCTGGATCGGGTAGCGATCAGGTGAGCGTGGGTGACAAATCCCGCCCGCCTTCCTAAGTCCCGATCCGAACCATCCCAACCCGTCACCCCAGCGGACGCCGGGGTCTCTCCGTAACTGGGAGACCCCAGCTTCCGCTGCGGTGACGGAAATCGGGATGCATGGAAGGAATGCGAGAATGAGCCTCACCGTCGCCGTCCAGATGGACCCGCTCGACAGCATCAACATCGCCGGCGATTCGACGTTCGCGCTGATGCTCTCGGCGCAGGACCGTGGCCACACGCTCTTCCATTACTCGGCCGAGGATTTGAACTACCGCGACGGCCGGGTCTGGGCGAAGGTACATCCGGTCACCGTGCAACGCGTGGTCGGCGATCACTTCAGCGTCGGCGAACCCGTCAACCTCGACCTCGGCGACGAGGCCGATGTCGTGCTCATGCGCCAGGATCCCCCGTTCGACCTCGGCTATATCACCGCGACACATCTGCTCGAGCGGATCGCGGACAAGACGCTCGTCGTGAACGATCCCGCGCAGGTCCGGAACGCGCCCGAGAAGGTGTTCGTGCTCGACTATCCGCAGTTCATGCCGCCGACGTTGGTCACGCGATCGCTCGACGAAGCGCGCAAATTCCTCGCCGAGCACGGCGCGATCGTGATCAAGCCGCTGCACGGCAATGGCGGCAAGGCGATCTTCAAGGTCGAGTCGGACGGCGCCAATTTGTCGGCGCTGATGGAGGTCTTCAACATGACCTGGCGCGAGCCGCACATGGTCCAGGCGTTCCTCCCCGACGTCGCGAAGGGCGACAAGCGCATCGTGCTGATCGACGGCGAGGTCGCAGGCGCGATCAATCGCCTGCCGGGCGAAGGCGAGATCCGCTCGAACCTCGCGGTTGGTGGCTCGGCGGAGAAGTCGGAGCTGACCGACAAGGAGCGCGAGATCTGCGCGGTGCTCGGGCCTGAGCTCAAGAAGCGCGGGTTGCTGTTCGTCGGGATCGACGTGATCGGGGGCACGTGGCTGACCGAGATCAACGTGACCTCGCCGACCGGGATCGTCGCGATCGAGCGGTTCGATGGGACCGATGTTTCCGCGATGATCTGGGAAGCGATCGAGGCGAAGGTCGCGGCGCGTGTCTAACTACTCCCCTCCCGCATGCGGGAGGGGCCGGGGGTGGGCTCCCGGCCAATTCCAATCGCAGCAGCAGCGGACAGCCCGCGCCCACCCCCTGCCCCCTCCCGCATGCGGGAGGGGAAGAAGCGCATGACCGAATTCATCCTCGATCTCATCGCCTGGGGCGGATATTTCGGTATCTTCCTGTTGATGGCACTCGAGAATATCGTGCCCCCGGTACCGTCCGAAGTCATCATGGGCCTCGGCGGCATGGCGGTCGCGCGCGGCAACATGAGCGTCGTGCCGCTGATCGCCTGGGGCACTGCGGGCTCGGTGGTCGGCAACTACTTCTGGTATTATATCGGCCGCAACATCGGCTACGAACGCTTCCGTCCGTTCATCGAGCGCAACGGCCGCTGGCTGACGATGGAATGGTCCGACGTCGAGACGATCCACCGCTTCTTCATGAAGCGCGGCGGCTGGGTGATTTTCGTGTTCCGGTTCATGCCGACCTTCCGCACCGTCATCTCGCTACCCGCGGGGATGACGCGCATGCCGATCTGGCAGTTCGTGATCTGGACCGCGGCGGGCAGCGCGATCTGGAACACCGTGCTGACCTATGCCGGCATCCTGCTCGGCTCGCATTTCGAAGAGCTCGACCGCTATGTCGGGCCAGTCGCCGTCGCGACGTTCGTCGTCATCATCGTCGGCTATGTCTGGCGCGTCGTCACGTGGAAGCCCAAGGGGTAATTCACGCCCGCGGATGGGCGTTGCGGTACACGTCCATCAGGTGCGCCGCATCGACCTGCGTATAGACCTGCGTCGAACTCAGGCTCGCATGTCCGAGCAACTCTTGGAGCGCGCGCAGATCCGCCCCCCGCCCCAGCAGATGCGTCGCGAAACTGTGGCGCAGCGCATGCGGCGTCGTGCGATCCCCCAGCCCCAGCCGCGCGCGCGCCATGCGGACCGAGCGGCGGATCATCACCGGCGACAGCGGGCCCCCCTTGGCTCCGCGGAACAACGGCTCGGCGCGCGCGATCGGCCAGGGCGTCTGCGCCGCATACGCCTCGATCGCCTCCCGCACCTGGGGCAGCAGTGGCACCACGCGTGTCTTCGCCCGCTTGCCCATCACCCGGATCGTCTCGCCAAGCGGCAATACCGCGCCCGTCAGCGCCAGCGCCTCGCCGATCCGCAACCCCGCCCCGTACAGCAGCAGCAGCACCGCCCAGTCGCGCGCCGCGATCCAGGGCTCGGCGGCATCGTCCGCCACCTCCTCGGCCAGCGCCATGACCTCGGCAGGCGAGATCGGCCGCGGCACGCCCGTCTTCACCCGGGGCCCGCGCAACCGTGGCTGCTCCGCCGCCGCGTTCGCCCAGGACAGGAAACCGCGCACCGCCGACAGTTCGCGCGCGGCCGACGCATTGCCCAACCCGGCATCGCGACGCTGCGCCAGATACGCCCGCAGGTCCGCCGCCGTGACCCGTGCGAGCGTGGTACGATCGACCCGCTCGCCCCAATGACCGACCAGAAACGCCGTCAGTCGCTCGGCCGATGCCTGGTACGCGCGCACCGTATGCACCGATCGCCGACGATCGCGGGCAAGGTGCTCGGCCCACCGCATTGACGGCGGCAGGGGATCGATCCTGTCCATTGGGTGGACAGTAGCGCGTTCGAACGGCAAAGAAAATTAACGCACCCCCTATATCGAACAACCATGTCACCAGCCGACCTCACGACCGATGTATTCGCGGACGAAACGCGGCGGGTTGCGGCATTGCACGCGCTGGCGCTGCTCGACAGCGAGCCGGAACGTGAATTCGACGCGCTGGTCGCGCTGGCTGCGGAGATGCTGGATTGCCCCACCGCGTTGCTGACGCTGGTCGACAGCGAACGGCTGTGGATCAAGGCTGCGGCCGGCGGCGAGCGCGGCGAGATCAGCCGCGATATCGGCATGTGCGCCTACACGATCCAGAACGAGGATCCGCTGGTCATCGAGGATCTGGGCGACGACGTGCGGTTCGCGCTGAACCCGCTGGTCATGCCGTCGGACGGCGCGCGCTTCTATGCGGGAGCGCCGATCCACGCGATCGACAGCGGGGGCGAGCGCCACGCGATCGGCTCGATATGCGTGATCGACTCGGTACCGCGCAGCCTGAACGACGCCGGTCGCCGCGCGCTGATGCATCTCGCCACGCTGGCCGAGACCACCATCGCCGCCCGCGCCGCCGCGCACCAGGCGATCGCGATCGCCACCACCGCGGATCGCCAGGCGGCGGCGCTCGCACGGCAGGATCGCATCTTTCGCCAGGCGGAACGGATGGCCGCGATCGGATCGTGGCGCGTGGCGCTCGACGACGAACAAGTCGAATGGTCCGACGGCGTCTATCGAATCTACGGCCTGCCGGTCGGCGACATGCCGGAAATGCCCGTCGCGATGGGCTTCTATCCGCCGCACGCGCGCAAAGAACTGGCGGGGAAACTCGACCGAGCGATCACAACCGGCGAGCCGTTCGACGTCGAAGTCGACTTCACCACCGTACAGGGCGAGGCTCGTCGCGTCCGGGTGCTGGGCGAACGCGAAACCGTCGATGGGACCCCGGTCGGCCTGGTCGGCGTGTTCCAGGACGTGACCGAACGCCACGCGCTGGAAACCACGCTACGTCGCTCCGCCGACACCGATTCGCTGACCGGAATCGCCAATCGCGCCGCGTTCGATCGCGCGCTGGAAGCGGCGATGGCGCGATCGCATGCCAATGACACGCCGCTGTTGCTCGCGCTGGTCGATTTGGACGGCTTCAAGGCGATCAACGACACGCTTGGCCATACTGCAGGCGACGACGTGTTGCGCGGCGTCGGACGCGTGCTGCAGGCGCCATGGCTCAAGAACAGTTTTGCCGCCCGTCTCGGGGGCGACGAATTCGGCCTGATCATCGAGGATCCGGAGATGATCGCGGTCGCGGAGCAGGTCTGTGTCCGGCTGCAGGACGCCCTCCGCTTCCCGATCGCACTGAACGGACTGGCGATGGTCAGCGCCGGGACGGTCGGGCTCGCCGCGCTTGAGCCCGACTGCCATTCGATCCGTGATTTCGTCCACCGCGCCGACACGATCTTGTACCAGGCCAAGCGCACGCGGGTCGGCGAACGACGCCGCAGCGACAACCGCAACGCCGCTTAGACGGTTCACGCGGAGTCGATCTGTCCCCATATACGGACACGATGTCGTCCCGCGCCCGTGTCCTGATCCTCAACGCCGCCCTCGGGCCGCTCGACTACCGCGTGCCTGCCGGCATGGAGGTTGGGCCGGGCTCGATCGTCGTCGCGCCGCTCGGGCCGCGGCAACTGCTCGGCGTGGTGTGGGAGGCGGAGCGGATGCCGTCCGATGCGGAGGTCGGCGACAACCGGTTGCGCAACCTGCTCGCGGTCGCCGACGTGCCACCTTTGGGGGCGCCGCTGCGGCGGCTGGTCGAGTGGACGGCGGATTATTACCTCGCGCCGGCGGCGTCGGTGTTGCGGATGACGCTGGCTTCGACGTCTGCACTGGAGGGCGCGCGGACGGCTATCGAGTATAGGTCGACCGGAGTCGTGCCGCCTCGCCTGACGCCGCAGCGGGAGCAGGCACTGGAGCGGATCGGTGATCGCCAGGGGCTGATCCGCGAACTGGCGACGCTGGCGGAGGTGAGCGACGCCGTCATTCGCGGGCTGGTGAAGGTCGGTGCAATCGAGGCGGTCGAGGTAAGTATCGACGTCCCCTACCCCGTGCCCGATCCCTCGCATCACGAGCCGGTCCTGTCCGACGACCAGCGCGCGGCGGCGGATGCCCTGGTCGCTGGCGTGGCGGAGCACGCGTTCCACCCGACGCTGCTCGACGGCGTTACGGGCTCGGGCAAGACCGAGGTGTATTTCGAGGCGGTGGCGCAGGCGATCCGCGATGGGCGGCAGACCTTGGTGTTGCTGCCCGAGATCGCGCTGACCGAGCCGTTCCTCAAGCGCTTCCACGACCGGTTCGGGTGCGAGCCTATCGCGTGGCATTCAGGGCTGCGCTCGACTCAGCGGCGGCGCGCTTGGCGGGCGATCGCGAGCGGCGAGGCATTGGTGACGGTCGGCGCGCGCTCGGCGCTGTTCCTGCCGTACCGCGACCTCGGGTTGATCGTCGTCGACGAGGCGCACGAGACCAGCTTCAAGCAGGAAGAGGGCGTGCACTATCACGCGCGCGACGTCGCGGTGATGCGCGGCAAGTTCGAGGGGTGCCCGGTGATCCTCGCCTCCGCGACGCCAGCGATCGAGACTCGCCAGCAGGTCGTGACCGGGCGGTATGCGGAGTTGAAGCTGCCGGGGCGGTTCGGCGCGGCGGAGATGCCGACGATCGAGCCGATCGACCTGATCAAGGAACCGCCCGAACGCGGCCGCTGGCTGGCACCGCGGCTTGTGAAGGCGATGCAGGCGACGCTGGAGCGGCGCGAGCAGTCGTTGCTGTTCCTCAACCGGCGGGGCTATGCACCGCTGACATTATGCCGGACGTGCGGGCATCGGTTCCAATGCCCGAACTGTACGGCGTGGATGGTCGAGCATCGCCTCACGCGGCGGCTGGCGTGCCATCATTGCGGGCATGCGGAGCCGACGCCGCGCGTGTGCCCGGAATGCAAGGGCGAGGATACGCTCGTCGCGTGCGGGCCGGGGGTGGAGCGGATCGCGGACGAGGTGACCGCGCTGTTTCCGGAGGCGAAGACCGCCGTGGTGACGTCGGACACGATCTGGTCGCCGGCCAAGGCGGCGGAGTTCGTTGGGCGGATGGAGGCGGGCGATATCGACATCGTCGTCGGCACGCAGCTGGTGACGAAGGGATATCACTTCCCAAACCTGACTCTGGTCGGCGTGGTCGATGCGGATCTCGGGCTAGACGGCGGCGACTTGCGCGCGGCGGAGCGCACGTTCCAGCAGATCCGGCAGGTGTCGGGGCGTGCGGGGCGCGGCGAGAAGCCGGGCCACGTGTTTATCCAGACGCACAGTCCCCGTGCTCAGGTCATGCAGGCGCTGATCACCGGCGATGCGGATGCATTCTACGCCGCGGAGACCGATGCGCGCAAGGATGCGGGGGCGCCGCCGTTCGGGCGTTACGCCGCGATCGTTGTATCGTCGGAGGACCAGGGTTGCGCGCACGATACCGCCAAGCTGGTGGGGCGGAGTGCGCCCGAGGTCGAGGGTATGCACGTCTATGGGCCTGCGCCCGCGCCGCTGGCGATGTTGCGGGGGCGGCATCGGTATCGGCTGCTCGTCCATGCGCGGCGGGCGCTGGATGTGCAGGATGTCATCCGGGAATGGTTGGGGAAGCTGGACTGGCCGTCGAAGGTTCGAGTGACGGTAGACGTCGACCCGTATAATTTCCTGTAGCGGCGGGCGCGCTCCCACACCGGCCTGTGCCACCACCCCGGCGGAGGCCGGGGCCCAATTGGGGGACGCAGGTGACAGGCGCCGCGCTTCGTTACTTCGACCGTTCCAACTGGGCCCCGGCCTTCGCCGGGGTGGAAGCAGAAGAGTAGGAAGAAAATTTGTTCACCCGCGAAGGCGGGTGCCCAGTCTGGATCCCCGCCTTCGCGGGGAAACAATCTTGTTAGGTACGCTTACTCGCCAGCGTGTTCGGCGAGGACGGTCAGGCCCTTGGCGTTGACCTCGGCGAACCCGCCCTTGATCGCGATGATCTCGGGGGTGCCGTTCTGCGTGCGGTATACCTGAACGCCGCCGTCGCGGACCGTCGACATGAAGGGCGCATGGCCTTCAAGGACGCCGAAATCGCCTTCGGTGCCGGGGACGACGACCATGTAGACCTCCTCCGAGCGGACGAGCTTTTCTGGCGTGACGAGTTCGAAATGCAGCATGTCTGGGTCTCACTCCCCTCCCGCATGCGGGAGGGGCCGGGGGTGGGCTCGCGCTAACAGCGTCGCGCGACGTGGAGGGCGGGKGCCCACCCCCCAGCCCCCTCCCGCTAGCGGGAGGGGGAGCAGTAGAAGTTACGCTTCCGAAGCCATCTTCTCGGCCTTGGCGACCGCTTCGTCGATGCCGCCGACCATGTAGAACGCCGCCTCGGGAAGGTGGTCGTATTCGCCCTCGACCACCGCCTTGAACGAGCGGACCGTGTCCTCAAGCTGGACGAACTTGCCGCTGATGCCGGTGAAGACCTCGGCGACGTGGAACGGCTGGCTCAGGAACTTCTGGATCTTCCGCGCACGCTGGACGGTGAGCTTATCTTCTTCCGACAGCTCGTCCATGCCAAGAATCGCGATGATGTCCTGCAGTGACTTGTACTTCTGCAGCGTCGACTGGACGGCGCGAGCCGTATCGTAATGCTCCTGGCCGACGACGCGTGGCTCGAGCAGACGCGAGGTCGAATCGAGCGGATCGACTGCCGGGTAGATGCCCAGCTCCGAGATCGCGCGGTTGAGGTTGGTCGTCGCATCGAGATGCGCGAACGACGTCGCCGGTGCCGGATCGGTGAGATCGTCGGCCGGCACGTACACGGCCTGCACCGAGGTGATCGACCCCTTGTTGGTCGACGTAATGCGCTCCTGCAGCGCGCCCATGTCGGTCGACAGCGTCGGCTGATAGCCCACCGCCGACGGGATACGACCGAGCAGTGCCGAAACCTCTGCGCCCGCCTGCGTGAAGCGGAAGATGTTGTCGACGAAGAACAGCACGTCCTGGCCTTCGACGTCGCGGAAATACTCGGCGATCGTCAGGCCCGACAGCGCGACACGCGCGCGTGCGCCTGGCGGCTCGTTCATCTGGCCAAATACCAGCGCGACCTTCGAGCCCTCAGACTGCGGATTGCCGTCGGCATCCTTGGCGATGACGCCCGCGTCGAGGAACTCGTGGTACAGATCGTTACCCTCGCGGGTACGCTCGCCGACGCCCGCGAACACCGAGGTGCCGCCATGGCCCTTGGCGATGTTGTTGATCAGCTCCTGGATCAGAACGGTCTTGCCGACGCCTGCGCCCCCGAAAAGCCCGATCTTGCCGCCCTTCGCATAGGGTGCGAGCAGATCGATGACCTTGATGCCGGTAACCAGGATCGCGCTCTCGGTCGACTGGTCGACGAACAGCGGCGCCGAGGCGTGGATCGGGGCGGTCGTCTCTGCGCCGACCGGGCCACGCTCGTCGATCGGCTCGCCGATGACGTTGAGGATGCGGCCGAGCGTCTTCGGGCCGACCGGCACGCGGATCTGCGAGCCGGTGTCGGTGACGGTCTGGCCGCGGGTCAGACCCTCGGTGGCGTCCATCGCGATCGTGCGAACGGTGTTCTCGCCGAGATGCTGCGCGACCTCGAGGACGAGCCGGTTGCCGTTGTTATCGGTTTCGAGCGCCGACAGAATGGCGGGCAAATTGTCGGGGAAATGCACGTCGACGACCGCACCGATGACCTGCGAGATGCGGCCGGTGTTATTGGTGGCCTTGGGGGCGAGCGTGGTTCCGAGGGTCTCTGGGGCGGTTGCCATTGTCTGCTTCCTTGGACTTACTTGAGCGCTTCGGCGCCCGAGATGATTTCGACCAGCTCGGTCGTGATCGCGGCTTGGCGGGTACGGTTATACTGGATCGAGAGGCGCGTGATCATGTCGCCGGCATTGCGCGTGGCGTTGTCCATCGCGTTCATGCGCGAGCCCTGCTCCGACGCGGCGTTTTCGAGCAGCGCGCGGAAAATCTGGATCGCGACGTTGCGCGGCAGGAGATCGGCGAGGATCGCTTCCTCGTCGGGCTCGTACTCGACCACGGCCTCGGCCGGAGCGTTCGGCTTGGCCTCTGCGCCGGGGATCGTCGACAGCGGGATCGGAATGATCTGGATACCGGTCGGGACCTGCACCAGCGCCGAGACGAACTTCGCGTAGAACAGATGCGCGACATCGAACTGACCCTCGCCGAAGCGCTTGATCAGGTCTTCCGAGATCTCCTGCGCGTCGCTGAACGCGAGCTTCTTGATCTGGCTCATCTCGTGGTCGGCGAGGATGTCGTTCGGGAAGAAGCGCTTGATCACGCGCCCCTTCTTGCCGGCGACGTAGAACTTCACGGTCTTGCCAGCCGCGATCAGCTCCTCGGCCTTGCGACGTGCCGCACGGACGATGTTGGTGTTGAACGCGCCCGCGAGGCCACGCTCCGACGTCGCGATGACGATCAGGTGGACCTGGTCCTTGCCGGTACCCGCGAGCAGCGGCGAGGCGCCCGGTGCGATGCCGACGCGCCCCGCGAGGCTCGCCATCACCGCTTCCAAACGCTCGGCATACGGACGCCCGGCAACCGCCGCGTCCTGCGCACGGCGCAGCTTCGCAGCGGCGACCATCTTCATCGCCTTGGTGATCTTCTGCGTCGACTTCACCGAGCCGATGCGGATCTTGAGGGCCTTAAGTGATGCCATCGTCTCTTCCTGCTCCCTCGCCCCTCCGGAGAGAGGGTTGGGGTGAGGGGCTGCCAAGGGCGGCACCTCGCGGTACCACCCCTCACCCCGACCCTCTCCCCGCAGGGGAGAGGGAGTTTACTTAAGCGAAAGTCTTCGCGAACGCTTCGAGCGCTGCCTTCAGCTTGTCCTTCGCCTCGTTACCCAAGTCGCGGGTATCGCGGATCAGCTTCAGCACGTCGGCATGGTTCGCACGCATGTCGGCCAGCAGCGCCTGCTCGTAGCGGGTCACGTCGGCGACGGGCACCTTGTCGAGGTAACCGCTGGTGCCGGCGAAGATCGACACGGTCTGCTCCTCGAACGGCAGCGGCGAGAACTGCGCCTGCTTCAGCAGCTCGGTCAAACGTGCACCGCGGTTGAGCAGCTTCTGCGTCGACGCATCGAGATCCGACCCGAACTGCGCGAACGCCGCCATCTCGCGGTACTGCGCCAGCTCGAGCTTGATCGAGCCCGACACCTTCTTCATCGCCTTCGTCTGTGCCGCCGAACCGACGCGCGACACCGACAGGCCGACGTTGATCGCCGGACGCACGCCCGAGAAGAACAAGTCGGTCTCGAGGAAGATCTGGCCGTCGGTGATCGAGATCACGTTGGTCGGGATGTACGCCGAAACGTCGCCCGCCTGCGTCTCGATGATCGGCAGCGCGGTCAGCGAGCCGCCGCCGTTCGCGTCCGACATCTTCGCCGCACGCTCGAGCAGGCGGCTGTGCAGATAGAACACGTCGCCCGGATACGCTTCACGGCCCGGAGGACGACGCAGCAGCAGCGACATCTGGCGATAGGCGACTGCCTGCTTCGACAGATCGTCGTAGCAGATCAGCGCGTGCATGCCGCGATCGCGGAAATACTCGCCCATCGCGACGCCGGTGTAGGGTGCGAGATACTGGAGCGGTGCGGGGTCCGACGCGGTCGCGGCGATGACGATGGTATATTCCATCGCGCCGTTCTCTTCGAGCGTCTTGACCAGCTGTGCGACGGTCGAGCGCTTCTGGCCGATCGCGACATACACGCAATACAGCTTCTTCGACTCGTCGTCGCCGGCATTGGCGATCTTCTGGTTGATGAACGCGTCGATCGCGACGGCGGACTTGCCGGTTTGGCGATCGCCGATGATCAGCTCGCGCTGGCCACGGCCGACGGGGACGAGTGCGTCGATCGCCTTCAGGCCCGTCTGCACCGGCTCGCTGACCGACTGGCGCGGGATGATGCCCGGTGCCTTCACTTCGACGCGGCTGCGCTCGGTCGTGTGGATCGGGCCCTTGCCGTCGATCGGGTTGCCGAGGCCATCGACCACGCGGCCGAGCAGCTCCTTGCCGATCGGCACGTCGACGATCGTGCCGGTGCGCTTGACGATGTCGCCTTCCTTGATCTCGGAATCGCTCCCGAAGATCACGACGCCGACATTATCGGCCTCGAGGTTGAGCGCCATGCCCTGCACGCCGTTCGAGAATTCGACCATCTCGCCGGCCTGGACGTTGTCGAGGCCGAAGATGCGCGCGATGCCGTCGCCGACGCTCAGCACCTGGCCGGTCTCGCTGACCTGGGCCTCGGTGCCGAAATTGGCGATCTGATCCTTGATGATCTTCGAGATTTCTGCGGCGCGGATATCCATTAGCTTAGCCCTTCATCGCGTGCGCGAGAGTGTTGAGACGCGTCTTGATCGACGAATCGATCATCTGGCTGCCGACGCGGACGACGAGTCCACCCAGCAACGATGGGTCGACGCTGAGGTCGACGGAAACTTCACGGCCGACCCGCTGGCGGAGCTGATGCTTCAGCTCGATCACCTGCTCGTCGGTCAGCGGATGCGCAGACGTCACCTCGGCCGCGATCTCGCCGCGATGCTGCGCGGCAAGTGCGCGGAAAGCCTTGATGATCTTCGGCAGTGCGCCCAGCCGGTGGTTCTCGGCGAGCACGCCAAGAAAGCTCTTGGTGGTCGCGTCGACACCGAGTTCGTCGGCGACCGCGGAGACCGCCTTCACCGCGGCGCCACGCGACACCATTGGGCTGACCGTCAGATTGCGGAAGTCCTCGGACTGCGCGAGCGCGTCGCGCACATTCGCCAGGCTCGACTCGACCGCGTCGATCGTCTTCGCGTCACGCGCGAGTTCGAACAGGGCCAGCGCATAACGCCCGCCTAAGCTCGCCTGAATACCGCCGGATGTCTCCACGGAACCTCTATCCTCGCCTGCAACGAATAACCGACCCAAAGGAAGAGAGGGCGCGAAAGCACCTCTCCTGGGACGCGGCGCGGTTAGCATCGGGTTGTCGGATTGGCAACCCGGCGGGAGGGTCGGGGGGACGGGTTTGTGACTGTTTTGTCATTCGTGTCGAGGCGGCCACCCTTCCTATGTCATCCTCGCGAAGGCGGGGATCGATATCTCCGGACCCAGCGCTTTCGCCGCACGGCCTGCCACTATGGGTTCCCGCCTCCGCGGGAATGACGGTATTGGACAGGCCTTACGACCAATCGACGAGGACTGAAGAATGACCGGCACGATGGAAACGATGACGATGTCCGACGGCGCGAGCGTCGCGGTCTATCACGCGCAGCCGACCGGCGAACGCCGCGGTGGCCTCGTGCTGGTGCAGGAGATCTTCGGCGTGACCGACCACATCCGCGATCTCTGCGACGAATATGCCGCCGACGGTTACGAGGTTCTAGCGCCAGCGCTGTTCGATCGCGAGCATCCCGGTTTCGAGGCGGACTATTCGGGTGACGGTCTCGCCCGCGGGGTCGAGCTCGCACGCCAGCTTCACCCGTTCGAGCTGTCGCTGAAGGACGTCCAGACCTGCGTCGACACGCTCGCCCCCGCCGGGCCGGTGTTCGTGGTCGGCTATTGCTATGGCGGCTCGGTCGCGTGGTTCGCCTCGACCAAGCTCACCGGCGTTGCGGCGGCAAGCGGTTATTACGGCAGCACGATCCCCGCCGCGGCGGACGAGGAGCCGAAGGTGCCGGTGATCTTGCACTTCGGTCGCCACGACCACGGTATCCCGATGGAGGGCGTCGAGCAGGTCATCGCGAAGGATTGGCCGAACGCGACGGTGTATGTTTACGAAGCGGGCCACGGGTTCAATTCGGACCGGCGGAAGGATTATCACGAGCCGAGCGCGGATCTGGCGAAGGCGCGGACGCTGGAGTTGTTCCGCGCCAACGGCGGCTGATCGCTCCCTTCCAGTTTCGCGCCACCCCGGCGAAGGCCGGGGCCCAATTGGCAAGGTGGCAATAATTGAGGGATGCGCTCCGTTAGCGACGTCCCCCAATTGGGCCCCGGCCTTCGCCGGGGTGGTCGCTCTGGCGGAAAGCCTCGGCGCAGGCTAGCGCTACAAACGTGAAAGCAGCCCCCGCCGCCTTGTTCTCCCGCGAAGGCGGGAGCCCAGTCTGGGTCCCCGCCTTCGCGGGGAAACAATGCGTAGCGCCTCCGAGATTACTCCCCCGGAAAATCGGCACCAAGGCTGTCCGCCTTATGTACCTCGATCTCCTTCAACCGCTCCGCCAGCTTCGTCGTCACGGCATCATACCCCCAGGCGCCCAGAACCAAATGCCGCGGCGGGTTCGCGTTCTCGGTCAGCGCGATCATCGCCTCGCCCGCCCGCACCGGATCGCCGGCCTGTGTCCCGCTCACCTCACGCGTACCATCGAGCCGCTTGCCCGCCGTCTCCGCATAGTCCGCGATCTTCACCGGCGTCTGCTTCAACGAACGCCCAGCCCAATCCGTCCGGAACGGCCCCGGCTCGACGCAGGTCACATCGATCCCAAGCGGCTTGACCTCGGCGAGCAACGCATCGGACCAACCCTCGACCGCATGCTTCGACGCGGCATAATAACCCGAGCCGGGGAACCCGACCTGACCAGCGACCGAGGTGATGTTGATTACATGCCCGCTCTTCTGCGCGCGCATGATCGGCAGCACGGCGCGGGTCAGTGCAAACAACCCGAACACGTTCGCATCGAACTGCGCGCGGATCTCGGACTCGACGCCCTCCTCGACCGACGCCTGATAACCATAGCCCGCATTGTTCACGAGCACCTCGATCCGCCCGAACTTGGCCTTGGCCTGCGCGACCGCATCGTCGATCTGCGACTGGTCGGTCACGTCGAGCGACACCGCCAGCGCACGATCCTCGACGCCCTCCGCGAGATCGGCGACGCGGTCCGCATCCCGCGCGGTGACAACGGCACGCCAACCGCGCGCGAGGACGAGCTTGGCGAGTTCGCGACCGAACCCGGTCGAGCAGCCGGAAATGAACCAGACGGGCGTGTCGGAGGCCATGAGACATCTTTCGTTATGGGGTATGCGCAAGAGAACGGCCGGGTCGGCGATTGGCTCCGCTTTGACCGCAAGCCACGGGATGCACGCGCGGCGACAGCGCCTATAACCACGCGATGACCACCGCCCCTCCCCTCGACGACGACACCGCCTGGACCGCGTTCGAGGCCCGCGAACGCGCATGGGACGGCCGGTTCGTCGTCGGCGTGAAAACCACCGGCATCTACTGCAAGCCAAGCTGCCCCGCGCGCCACCCCAAGCGCGAGAACGTCACCTTCCACCCCGACCCAGCCAGCGCGCGCGCCGCCGGCTTCCGCGCGTGCCTGCGCTGCACGCCCGACGAAGTCGGCCGTGACCGCATCGCCGTCGCCGCGGCCGTCGCGCTGCTCGAAGCCGCCGAAGACCGCCTCTCGCTCGACGCGGTTGCGGCCAGAGTCGGCTACGCGCCGCACCATTTCCACCGCCTGTTCAAGCGCGCCACCGGGGTCACCCCTGCCGCCTACGCTCGCGCCTTGCGCACCGGACGCGCGGCAAACGCCCTGTCGGAGGACTCGACCGTGACCGAAGCGATCTACGACGCCGGCTATTCCGCCCCCAGCCGGTTCTACGAGGCGGATGCGAAACGGCTCGGCATGGCCCCCAGCGCCTGGGCCCGCGGTGGTGAAGGCGTCACGATCCGCTGGACCACCGCCGACACGAGCCTCGGCGCACTGTTCGTCGCCGCCACCGACAAGGGCCTCTGCCGCGTCTCGTTCGACGAAGACGCAGACGAACTCCACCGCCGCTTCCCCAACGCCACGATCGAGCCCGGCGACGCGGCGCTTGCGGACCTAGCTGCGCAAGTCGTCGCGGCGGTCGAATCCCCTGAGCGCGACCAGGACCTCCCGCTGGACGTCCGAGGCACCGCCTTCCAGGAAGCGATCTGGCAAGCCTTGCGGACCATCCCGATCGGCGAAACCCGTACCTACAGCGAACTCGCCGCACTCGCCGGCCGCCCAGCCGCAGTCCGCGCGGCCGGCACCGCCTGCGGCCAGAACCCGGTGTCGATCGTCATCCCCTGCCACCGCGCGCAGCGGATCGGCGGCGCGCTCGGCGGCTATGCCTACGGGCTCGATCGTAAACGGGCGCTACTGGCGACCGAAGCTCAGCGCGCCGATTTGCAGGAATAGACGAGCTTCTCGTTCGGCAGCGGCGGCAATACCGCACGCACCGCCGCCTGCTGCCCGGCAAGCCGCGCCAGCGCAGCATCGTCCATGTTGCAGACGTTGGGCACGACACCGCGCGCGGTCCGCGCCGCGGTCATCCCCGCCGCCGACAGCAGATAGCGCGTGTTGGAATAGACGCGCGTCGCCGGATCGAACGACAGGACGGATACGGTCTGCTCGGCGTCGGGCACCAGCACGCGATCCCATCGACCGTTCGCCTCGACATATTGCGTCTTGCCGTTGACGCAGCCCTTCGCCCCCCAGTCGATCGGCACGTCGTCGCTGGACGATATCGTGATCCGGCTGCGCTCGGGGATGAGCGTGCACATCAGCTTGCCGAGCGCCGCATTGGGCGTCGAGATCCGTGTCTTGGGCAATGCGGACAGCGGTACGTCGACCTCACCCGAGGGCCGCAACACGAACACGACGATCGCGACCAGCACGCTCAGCCCGCCAACGCCGAGCGCCCACACCGCCTGCCGCCGCTGGCCCCGCGATTCGAGCAACCCCGCGCTCCCGATCACCAGCGCCCCCGCCACCAGCAGCAGCCCGGCGATCGCCATCACGTTCTCCCGGCTGCGCGACGCCTCAGTCCGCGCTTTCTCCAGCGCAACCTCGCGTGCCATCGCGTCCTGTGTCGCGGCGTCACGCTTGGCCGACGCCGCATCTGCGGTCGCCCGCGCATCCGCGTCGGCGTCCTGCCGCAGGCGATCCTCGATCGACGTGCACCCCGTCCCGATCGACGCATAAGGCTGTTTCGCATCGCGCAGGAAGCCGGCGAGCTCCGTATCCGCAATCGCGAACCCGAACGTAGAGTCACCCTCTTCGCCGCGCGTGATCGCCGAGTTCACCCCGATCACCCGCCCGCAACGATCGAGAAGAGGACCACCCGAATTACCACGCGCAATACTCGCCGTATGCAACAGCACCTCGACATTGCTCAGCACGCGGCGGCCCGAAAGCACGCCCTCCGACCGCACCGGCGTCATCGGCCGGATGTAATCCGCCGCCGACCGCGCGGTCGCCAGGTCGACATTGCCAGGGAAGCCGAGTGACACCACTGCGTCGCCCTCGCTCATCGGCCCAGTATACAGCGCGCTCGGCGGCAGGCGCGCGCCGGTGAACTCGATCAGCGCCAGGTCGCGCTGCGAATCATAGGCGATCACCTTGCCCTGGTACGACTTGGTACCCTCCGTCGGGACGATCCCGACGACGACATTGTCGGGATAGCGCTCGGCGAGATCGACGACGTGCGCGTTGGTGACGATTCGGTTGGGCGCGATCGCGAAGCCGCTGCCGTGACCGAAGCCGACCACCTGATCGTCGACCACCGCGATCGTCACGACGCGCACCACGCCGCGCCCGGTGGCGGCGATGTCGTCGGCAGACGCGGAGCTCGCCAACCCGAAAGTCAGCGCGAGAAGGAGCAGCAGGCGGATCATTCCCCAGCCTTCGGGGAGTTCTTGACCGCGATCAACCCTAGGCACTCATGAGACGACATCCACCATTCCGGTTTGGTTAGCGAATTATCAAGCCTTCGCGCCTAACCCGGTACGCACTTATCCGGGGATTTGGGCATGAGTGCATTCGGGCGTCGTAATGGCATGAGCGGGGGGCAAGCGGCCCGGCCCGCATTCGGCGTCGCCCGTCCCATGCAGGGCGGTGGCCCCGCGCCGCGGTCCGAGCCCGAGGGCGGCTCGCAATTCCCGCCGATCGAATCGCTGCCGATGCCCGGCGAATCCGACGGCTTCGGCCCCGGCACGATGCCCGGCACGCAGATGGACGCGATGCAGCGCCTCTCCGACCGCCAGAACGCAAGCGGCGAGGCCGGCAACAGCCGTGTCGAGGGTTTCGAACAGTCGATCCACAAGATCAAGGAACAGGTCCTCCCGCGCCTGCTCGAACGCGTCGATCCGGAGGCGGCCGCGACGCTCGGCAAGGACGAACTCGCCGAGGAATTCCGCCCGATCATCGGCGAAGTGCTCGCCGAGCTGAAGCTGACGCTCAACCGCCGCGAACAGTTCGCGCTGGAAAAGGTGCTGGTCGACGAACTGCTCGGGCTGGGGCCGTTGGAGGAGCTGCTGGCGGATCCGAACATCACCGACATCATGGTAAACGGCCCCGAACAGACCTATGTCGAGCGCAAGGGCAAGCTCGAACTCGCGCCGATCCAGTTCCGCGACGAGGAGCATCTGTTCCAGATCGCGCAGCGGATCGTGAACTCGGTCGGGCGTCGCGTCGACCAGACTTCGCCGCTCGCCGATGCCCGCTTGAAGGACGGCAGTCGCGTCAACGTGATCGTCCCGCCGCTATCGCTGCGCGGCACCGCGATCTCGATTCGTAAGTTTTCCGCCAAGCCGATCACGCTCGACATGATGGCGGGGTTTGGATCGATGTCGCCGAAGATGGCGACCGCGCTGAAGATCGCAGGGGCGTCGCGGTTCAACGTGGTGATCTCGGGCGGTACCGGCTCGGGCAAGACGACGATGCTCAATGCGCTGTCGAAGATGATCGACCCCGGCGAGCGCGTGCTGACGATCGAGGACGCCGCCGAACTTCGCCTGCAACAGCCGCACTGGCTGCCGCTCGAGACGCGCCCCGCCAATCTGGAGGGTCAGGGCGAGATCTCGATCCGCGATCTCGTGAAGAACGCGCTGCGTATGCGGCCTGACCGGATCATCCTGGGCGAAATTCGTGGCTCCGAGTGTTTCGACATGCTCGCGGCCATGAACACCGGGCACGACGGCTCGATGTGCACGCTCCACGCCAACTCCCCGCGCGAGGCCTTGGCCCGCATGGAGAACATGGTGATGATGTCGGACATCAAGGTGCCGAAGGAAGCGATCTCGCGGCAGATCGCCGACTCGGTCGAGCTGATCATCCAAGTGAAGCGCCTGCGCGACGGTTCGCGACGGGTCACCAACATCACCGAGGTGATCGGCATGGAGGGCCCGGTGATCGTCACGCAAGAGCTGTTCAAGTTCGAATACATGGACGAGTCGGCGGACGGGAAGATCCTGGGCGAATACCGCTCGATGGGGTTGCGGCCGTATACGCTGGAGAAGGCCAAGCAGTTCGGGTTCGACCAGGCGTATCTTGAGGCGTGCCTGTAGGGGAAGCACTCCTGCTCTGAGCCTATCTCTTCCGACCGCCACCACCCCGGCGAAGGCCGGGGCCCAAGTGGAGAGGTAGCAGTAACGGAGCGCCGTCCGCAGTTATCGCCGTCCTCCAATTGGCCCCCGGCCTTCGCCGGGGTGGGGCATTTTTCGGGCAGTGCGCGTGTTTCGCGGCCGCGATACTCGGGAGAGTTGCCCGGTTGATTTCGACAGTCTCGTCCCCCTTTTGCCGTCCTCACACAAAATCCCCAACGATCCTCCTCTGCCAGGGAGAGGATCCCCGATCTGCTTTGACGCATCAAACAAGAGAAGAATGTTTCCCCGCGAAGGCGGGGACCCAGACTGGACTCCCGCCTTCGCGGGAGAACAGGGTAGTGCGGACTGTCGCTGGAACTCGACAACGGCCTTGCGGCGAGGCGATAAGTACCTTCTTCGATACGCGCGCGCACCCGCCCCCGCTTGTACCCCGCTCCCGACTCGCTAGGGACGGCCCCACATGCGCCGCGCTCTTCTCACGCTCGTCCCGCTACTCGCGGTCCTCATCGTCTCCGCGCGCGAGCCCGCCGCGCCGACACCCGCCATCTCCCCCGCCGCCCGAGACCGCGGCACCTACCACCTCGCCACCGACGCCGAAGCGCGCTGGGTGCCGTTCGATCTCACCCCCGGCAACCAGGTCCGGTTCACGATGCAGCTCGATGGCCGCGACGTGACCGCGATCCTCGACACCGGCGTCAGCTACACGTTGCTCGCCAAGGCCTCCCCCGCCGTCGATACCACCAAGCTGGTCGCAGGCGGCAGCGCCACCGCGATCGGCGGATCGGTCGCACTCGGCTGGATGCCGACACGCACGATCGCGCTCGGCGGCCTCGCGCGGACCGGTGGCGGCGTAACGGTCGCAGACCTCCCCGCGATCGCCACCGGCAGCGCCGACGCGGTCGACCTGCTCGTCGGCGCGGACATGCTCGCCGGTCACGCGCTCGACATCGACTACGCCGCGCACCGTTTCCGCCTGCTCCGCTCGGGCCGCCTGCCGTTCAAGGGCGCGACCGCCCCCTTGCGCGTCTCGACCGAACGCAGCGTCTACGAAAGCGCGATCACGCTCGGTAGCCGGCGGCTGGCTCCGGTCGTGGTCGATACTGGCGACGGATCCTCGATCACCGTGACCGCCCCGGGCTGGCAGGCGGCGGGCCTGAAAACCCTGCGCACGACGACCGCGATCGCGTTCGGGCTGGCAGGGCCGGCGGTGAGCGGTCTCGCGATCGCCCCCGAACTCCGCCTCGGCGAGATGGTCGCGCGTTCGGTCGAAGTCCGCATCGAACCCGCGGGCGGCTTCTCGCAGTCGATCGGCACCGCCGGCCGGATCGGCTCGGGCTTCCTCCAGAATTACCGCGTGCTGCTCGATCCCGGTGCGCGCCGCATGGTGCTCAGCCGCGGTGCCAAGGCCGACATCCCGCCGCTCCGCTCGACCAGCGGGCTGCTGGTGGGCGTCGAAAAGGACCGGCTGAAAGTCCTCCACGTCATGCGCGGCGGCCCCGCCGAGGCATCCGGCTGGAAGGACGGCGACATGATCTGCGCGATCGACGGCGCGCCGATCCCCGCGGACTATCCGACCAACCCGATCGCATCCTGGTCGGCCGGAGCGCCCGGCCGCGTCGTCGCGCTCGGCCTGTGCGACGGCACGACACGCCCCCTGACTCTCGGGAATTTCTATTGACCTTGCGTAACCGCTGGGCGCCCGCGCTGATCCTGCTGCTGGTCGCGCTGGCGATCCGCGCCTGGGATTTCGGCAATCCGGTCATCAAGGTCGACGAGCAATATTACCTGCTCGGCGGCGACCTGATGCTGCGCGGTGCGGTGCCGTTCATCGACATCTGGGACCGCAAGCCGCTTGGGCTGTTCGTGCTGTTCGCAGGCATCCGCATGCTCCCCGGCAACGGCATTCTCGCCTATCAGCTGCTGGCGACCGCCTGTGCCTGGGCGACCGCACTCGTTATCGGGCGCGCGGCGAAGGCGATCGGTGCGAACGATCGCGGTGCGCTTGCGGCAGGCGCGGCCTATCTCCTCGGCATCTCGCTGGTCGGCGGCGGCGGCGGCCAGGCGCCGGTGTTCTACAATCTGCTGATGGCGGCCGCCGGGTTGCTGACGCTGCGATTGCCCGCAAAGGCCGCGGCCGGTCGCACCGGCGCGATCGTGGTGAGCGGTATCGGCGCATGCCTGCTCGCGGGCATCGCGATCCAGCTCAAATACACGCCGATGTTCGAAGGCGCGTTCTTCGGCGTCGCGCATATCTGGTTCTTCCGACGCGCGGGCGGATCCTGGGCAAAGCTCGTGCCCGCCGCGGCGATCTGGGCGCTGATGGGCCTTGCCCCGACGCTCGCCGCGATCGGCTGGTATCTTGCCAAGGGCCCGACAGCGTTCGACGCGTTCTGGTTCGCCAATTTCGCCTCGATCACGCTGCGGCGCGGCTATCCGGCGGGGCAGCTGGCCATGCGGCTGCTGGGGATCGCGGGACAGCTGTCGCCGCTGCTGATCGCGACCGCCCTGACCTGGCGTGCACGCGCACGGGGCGGCGTGGCCTCCGAGACGATGGTCGTCGGCTATGCATGGCTGGGCTCGGCCCTGGTTGGATTCTTCGCGATCGGGACGTTCTTCGATCATTATGCGCTGCCGCTGGTCGCGCCGCTCGCGATCCTCGCCGCACCGACGCTCGGCCGGTCGATCCGCATGCTGGCGCTGGCGATCGCCGTGCCGGTGGTCATTCTGGTCGTCGAACGCGTGGTCAATCGAAATGATTCGAAGGGTGCCTATCAGGTCGCCCGCATCGTCGAGGCGAACAGCGGCGGCGAATGCCCGTACGTCTTCATCGGCGACACGATCACCTATCACCTCGCGCACGCCTGCGTGCCGACGCCCTACGCCTTCCCCAACATGCTCGCCTACGCGACCGAGCAGGGCGCCACCGGGATCGACGAAGCCGGCGAAGTGCGCCGCATCCTCGCCGGCCGCCCGCCGGTGATCGTCACCTCGGACCGGCGGCTGTCGGTCTGGAATCCCGGGAGCCTGCATGCCGTGAAGGCAATCTTGGCGCGCGACTACCGCCCGGTCTTCACGACGCCACGCAACAAATGGCACACGATCGTCTATCTCAGGAACGACCGGCCGTTCAGGTCTTGAATGCGAGACCTACGGTGACGGCGAGGGCGATCAGCGCCAGCATCTGCACCGTCGGCCAGTCGACCCACCCGACCAAATCCGGATCGCGCCGCCTTCGCCTGCGACGCTCACCGAACCCCGCGACGATGGCAAGCGCGG
This sequence comes from Sphingomonas sp. 4RDLI-65, assembly GCF_049472435.1. Taxonomy (NCBI): domain Bacteria; kingdom Pseudomonadati; phylum Pseudomonadota; class Alphaproteobacteria; order Sphingomonadales; family Sphingomonadaceae; genus Sphingomonas; species Sphingomonas sp. 4RDLI-65. Next base: position 23,991 of record NZ_JBCEBT010000006.1, read on the forward strand.
CTAGGCCGCCACTCGCACTCCACAACACCGGCACCCCCATCAGTCCAACCGATCAGCCGAGCTTCTCGACCTTTTCCTGCAGCTTCGCGAGTTCGGTGCGCAACGCCGCGATCTCGTCGTCCTTATTGGCAGCAGGAGCAGGACTTGTGGCGGGCGCGACCGGCGTCAACGCCTGCGCCGCAACGTCGAACATCGCCAGGTTGCGCTTGGCGATATCCGCGAACGGCGAATTGGCGAACGCACCTTCGACCGCCGACTTGAACTGGTCGTGGTTGCGGCGAAAGCTGTCCATCGACGCCTCCAGATAGCCCGGCACCATCGTCTGCATCGAATCGCCATACATCGAGATCAGCTGGCGCAGGAAATTGACCGGCAGCATCGTCTCGCCGCGGCTTTCCTCCTCCATGATGATCTGGGTGAGGACGTTGTGCGTGATGTCCTCGTCGGTCTTCGCATCGACCACCTTGAAGTCGCGGCCTTCACGAGTCATCGTCGCGAGATGATCGAGCGTGATGTAGGATGAAGTCTCGGTGTTATAGAGTCGCCGATTGGCGTATTTCTTGATGATGACGATTCCGTCGGCAGCCGGTTGCTTCTTCATGGATCCCCCGTCTTATGTTTGAAACGGAGGCTACAGTCTTTGATGACGCACCGCAACACGGTCCGCAGCATGGCCCAAGGCCCTTACCCTTGTTCCTGTCCGTGCTGCGCAGCGAGACCGCAGCATTCCCTGACCGGATGGCGCGCGCGCTAGCCGGCTTGCGCGCCTACCAAGTGGCGCCCCGAGAGCGACGGCCCGATCCGAAGCCCGCGATCCACCGCGCCGGGCGCGTGTCGTTGCGCGATTACGGCGGCACCGGACGCCCCGTCGTGTTCGTGCCGTCGCTGATAAACCCGCCCGACATCCTCGATCACGCCGCAGAGACTTCGCTGTTGCGGTGGATCGCCGGACAGGGATTCCACGCGTCGCTGGTAGATTGGGGAACACCCGGCACCGACGACCGCGACCTCGACCTGGCGGCGCATGTCGAGCGATTGCTGGTCCCGCTGTTGCAGGTGTTCGACGAACCGCCGGTCGTGGTCGGCTACTGCCTCGGCGGCACGCTGGCGCTCGGTGCCGCCGCCATCATGCCGCTCGCGGGCGTAGCGACGATCGCCGCACCGTGGCACTTCAGCGGCTATGGCGAAGGCCGCCCCGCACTCGCCGCAACCTGGGCCACGGTCCAGCCCGCCGCGGCGATGCTCGGCCTCCTGCCGATGGAAGTCCTGCAAGCCGGCTTCTGGCAACTCGACCCCGCGCGGACGATCGCCAAATACGAAGCGTTCGCAGACCTCGCTCCCGACAGCGATGCCGCGCGCGCGTTCGTCCGGCTCGAGGATTGGGCGAACGCGGGCGCCCCCCTCCCCTACGCCGCCGCCGCGTCGCTGTTTGAGGACTGCATCGCCAACGACCTGCCCGGCAAGGGCGGCTGGGTCATCGCCGGCACGCCGATCGATCCGCTCGCGCTCGCCTGCCCGACCGTCGAGTTCGTATCGCTCAGCGACCGCATCGTTCCCGCCGCCACCGCGATCGGGCTCGCCGACCGCCGCGATCTGGGCGCAGGCCATGTCGGCATGATCGTCGGCCGCTCCGCCCGCACGCGCCTCTGGGAACCGCTCGCCAACTGGATCGCCGCGCTCGACTGACCTACATGGGGTCCAAACATAGAGGATCCTGACATGACCGACCCACGCCCGACCGCCCCCCTCCCCGGCGACGTCGTCATCACCGCCGCCAAGCGCACCCCCGTCGGCAGCTTCCTCGGCGCGTTCGCCACCACGCCCGCGCACGAACTCGGCCGCATCGCGATCGAAGCCGCGCTCGAACAGGCGGGCGTCGCAGGCGAAGACGTCTCCGAAGTTATCCTCGGCCAGGTCCTCACCGCCGCGCAAGGCCAGAACCCTGCGCGCCAGGCCTCAATGGCCGCTGGCGTGCCAAAGGAAATCCCAGCGTGGGGCGTCAACCAGGTCTGTGGCTCGGGCCTCCGCGCGGTCGCCCTCGCCGCCCAGGCGATCCAGACCGGCGACGCAACCATCGTCGTCGCAGGCGGCCAGGAATCGATGTCGCTCTCCGCGCATGCACAATCGATCCGCGGCGGGCAGAAGATGGGCAACCTTGCCCTCGTCGACACGATGGTCAGCGACGGCCTGACCGACGTCTTCAATGGCTATCACATGGGCATCACCGCCGAGAACCTCGCCGAGCAATACCAGGTCACGCGCGGCGAACAGGACGCCTTCTCGGTTGCCTCGCAGAACAAGGCGGAAGCCGCACGCGGCTCGGGCCGCTTCAAGGACGAGATCGCGCCGGTCACGATCAAGGGCCGCAAGGGCGACACCGTGGTCGCCGACGACGAATACATCCGCGCCGGCGCGACGATCGAGAGCGTCTCAGGCGTGAAGCCCGCGTTCAAGAAGGACGGCACCGTCACCGCCGCCAATGCCAGCGGCCTCAACGACGGCGCCGCCGCGCTGGTGATGATGCGCCGCGACGAAGCCGAACGCCGCGGCTCGACCATCCTAGCCACGATCAAGAGCTGGGCCTCGGCTGGCGTCGACCCGTCGATCATGGGCATCGGGCCCGTCCCCGCCACGAGGCGCGCGCTGGAGAAAGCCGGCTGGTCGCTCGTCGACCTCGACCTGATCGAAGCCAACGAAGCCTTCGCCGCGCAGGCCCTGTCGGTCGGCAAGGAACTCGGCTGGGACGCATCGAAGGTCAACGTCAACGGCGGCGCGATCGCAATCGGCCACCCGATCGGCGCCAGCGGCGCGCGCGTCCTGACGACGCTGATCTACGAAATGCAGAAGCGCGACGCGAAGCGCGGGCTGGCCACCCTTTGCATCGGCGGCGGCATGGGCATCGCGATGTGCATAGAACGGTAAAACTTATTACCAGTTGTTGCATCTTTGTAACACGAGACGTTCAATAATGGCGCCACGTTCATCATAGCGTAATAAACCGTTGCGTGGCCGCCCCCCCCGCGTCACTTTGTGGCCATCACGGCACAAATGCCGAAACGGGGGATTTTCATGAACTTATCACGCCTTTTGGGTGCGACCGCGCTGGTTGGCGCTTTGTCGCTTCTGCCGAGCCTCGCCGTTGCGCAAGCCGTTACCGACGCGAACTCGCCGCCGGTGAACGCAGATGGCACCACGCCGACCCAGACCGCACAGGGGGAAAATGCCGGGACGGAAGAAATCCTGATCACGGGATCGCGCATCCGCCGCGCAAACGACGAGTCGCCCAATCCGATCACGACGGTCACCGCCGCTGACATTTTCTCGTCGGGGCGCGTTTCGGTTGGCGACGTTCTCAACGACCTGCCGCAGCTGCGCAGCACGGTCAGCTCGCAGAATTCGACGAGCGGCCTCGGTGTTCGCGGCCTCAACCTGCTCGATCTTCGCGGTCTCGGCACTTCGCGCACACTCGTTCTGGTGAACGGCCGACGCCACGTCTCGTCGGAGATCATCAACAACGGCAACAGCCCGGACATCAACACCTTCCCGACCGACTTGATCGAAAAGATCGACATCGTGTCGGGCGGCAATTCGGCAGTTTACGGGTCGGACGCGATCGCGGGCGTCGTCAACTTCGTCCTCAAGGAAAATTACGACGGCCTCGATCTGCACGGCCAGACCGGCGTCAGCAAATATGGCGATGCAGGCAACCAGTATCTGTCGGCAGTCGCCGGCAAGAATTTTGCCGACGGTCGCGGCAACATTGCCGTCAATCTCGAATATGCTCATCAGCAGGACTATTACGCCTCGGGTCGCCCCAATCTTCGTCAGAACGACGCTTTCGTCATCGTCGATACGGATCCGGCAGGCGCAGTGAACGGATCTGACAGCATTCCTGATCGCGTCTTCATCCGCGATATCCGCTCGACGACGATTTCGACCGGCGGCCAAGTCGGCATCCGCTACGCAAACACTGCGACTGCACCATGCGGTGTGGATTCAGTGGGTAGCTCGTTCACCTGCGCTTATCTGTTCCAGCCGGGCGGTGCGCTAACCCCGCAGACTGGCACCCGCGTCGGCCTGGGGCCGAACGGCAGCTATGTTGGTGGGAACGGGTATATCGGTCGCGAAGGCCAGCTGCTCGTGCTGTCGCCGGAACTCAACCGTTATGCTGCCAACCTGATCGGCCATTTCGAGATCAGCCCGGCACTCGTGCCGTTCATCGAAGCCAAATATGTCCGCTCGGAAGCCCGCGGTTCGCAGAGCGGACCCTTCTTCTCGCAGGGGCAGACGCTCGCCGACGGCATCTCCGTCGCCGGCTTCAACGATCGGTCCTACGTTCTCACCAACCCGACCGGCAATGGCCCCGTCAACCGCGAGGGCATTCGTCTCGACAACCCGTATCTCGATGCTGGCGCACGGGCGACGCTCGCAGCGCAGCTGACGGCAGCGGTGAACTCGGGCGTCAATCCGAACACCGGTGCCGCGTTCGGCACGACTGCGACCGGCATCGCGCTGCGTAACGCCACCTTGGCGCAGATCGCAGCCGGAACGTTCCGCTTCTCGTCGCGCCGCAACTATGTCGATCTCGGCATCCGTGACGAAAACATCCGGCGCGAGACCTACCGCATCGTCGGCGGGGTCCGTGGCGATTTCAACACCGACTGGCATTACGAATTGTCCGCCAACTACGGCGAACACCGCGAACGCAATGTCATTCAGGGCAATATCAACCGCCAGCGCTTCCTGCTCGCCAACGATACCGTCCGCAATGCATCGGGCCAGATCGTCTGCCGCTCGCAGGTCACCCCAGCCTATGCCGGTACCGACCGGGCAGGTAACCCAGCGGTCTTGGCAGCCGACGTCGCGGCCTGCGTTCCGCTCAATCCGTTCGGCGACGGATCGATCAGCCAGGCGGCTCGTCAATATCTGACCGTTTCGACCGAAGCGACCGGCAAGGCGACCCAGTTCCAGGGCATGGGCTTCGTATCCGGTGATCTCAGCCAGCTGTTCGAACTTCCGGGCGGTCCGATCGCGTTCTCGGTGGGCGGCGAATATCGTCGCGAGACGCTGTCCTATGATCTCGATCCGGTAACGCAGGCCGGATACGCGTTCTACAACGCGATCCCCGCCTTCCGCTCGCCGGCATTCGAGGTGAAGGAAGCGTTCGGCGAAATCTCGATCCCGCTGATCAAGGACGTTCCGCTTCTGCAGGAACTGACGATCAACGGCTCGGGTCGAGTCGCGGACTACAAGGGTTCGGTCGGCACGGTTTATGCCTATGGCGGCGGTGTAAACTGGCGTCCGATCCGTGATCTGATGGTGCGCGGTTCGTATTCGAAGTCGGTGCGCTCGCCCTATCTTGGCGACCTGTATTCGGCCCAGAGCCAGAACTTCACGCCTGCACCGAACGATCCCTGCTCGGCCCGCAACATAGGCACAGGTTCGGCTACCCGTGCAGCGAATTGCACCGCCGCCGGTGCTCCCGCTGGTTATGACTATGTCTACAACTCGTCGCTGGAGATCATCAGCGGTGGCAACCCGCAGCTAGAGGCGGAAACCTCGAAGTCCTATACGATCGGCGGCGTGTTCCAGCCGCGCTTCCTGCCGGGCCTTTCGATCTCGACCGATTACTACAACATCACGGTCGACAAGGTGATCTCCGCGGTTGCCGCGCAGAACATCCTGAATCTCTGCTACGACTCGCCAACCCTGAACAATCCGTTCTGTGCCCTGTTCAAGCGCGCAGGCGCCGGTGGCGGTCCGCGCGGTGAAATCCCCTTCCGTGTTCTCGAAGGCTCGTTGCTGCAATCGACTGCCAACTTCGCCAAGCTGAAGGCGACCGGCATCGATACGAACATCGCCTACAACCACCGCTTCGGCTGGGGTGAAGTATCCGCCAAGGGCATCTGGACTCATGTGATCCAGCGCGACAACTTCACCAATCCGGCTGATCCAAGCTTCAAGAACACGATCACCGGCGAGTTGGGCGATCCTTCCGACCAGTTCAACATCACCGCAGACGTCAAGATCGGCAAGGTCTCGTTCGGCTACTCGGTACGCTGGATCGACAAGATGTACCTGAACACTTTCGAGGACTATAACTCGGTGAATGGTCAGGCGCCGCAGAATGCCGACTATGCAACGATCGAAAAATACCCGGCCGTCACCTATCACGATATCCGTGCCGGAGTTGACGTGACCGAGCGCTTCAACATGTATTTCGGTGTGAACAACGTCAGCAACAAGCTGCCGCCGTACGGTCTCACGGGTGTCGGCGCAGGCAGCGCGATCTATGACAACCGCGGTCGGTTCGGCTATATCGGGGTCACCGCTAGATTCTGAGCAATCGGAACGGCAAGTTTAGAAAAAGGGTCGAGGAAACTCGGCCCTTTTTTTGTTTTCCGCGTTGGTGCTTTGCGCGCTCCATCTGATACGAAACCGGGCATGACACAAAGCGCTGCATCCAAGGCTCTGCACCTGGTTTCGATCGGCCAAGCACCGGAAGCCCTTGTAGTTTTGAACACCGGCGTAGAGCGCGGTGACGTCGATGCAGTGATGCAATTGGCGGTATGGTATCTCGCTGGCGACATCGTTTCCCGGGACCTCGCCAAGGCTCGCACGCTATTGGCCAGGGCCGTTTCGATCGGTCATGTCGATGCCGCGCTGATGGAGATCGCGCTGACGGCCAACGGTAGCGGCGGCAAGGCCGACTGGCCGGCCGCTCTGGCCCTGTTGCGAACCGCGGCACGAAACGATCCGATCGCGCTGGAGCAATTGGCGCTGCTCGAGGCGATGGCCATCGATGTTGCGGGCGCGCCGATCGCTTTGCCGGCGCAGGAGATACTGAGCGCTTCGCCCGATGTGATCCGTTTTCCAAAATTTTTCACCCCTGCGGAATGCGCACATCTTGCCAGCGTCGCGGCAACGATGCTGGAGCCTGCCCGCGTGATCGATCCGCGCACAGGTCGCTGGATCGCGCATCCGATCCGGACCTCGGACGGGACCGCGATCGGGCCTGCGCGCGAGAATTTGGTCGTTCGTGCGCTCAACCAGCGCATTGCGGCCGCAAGCGGAACGAAGATTGCTCAAGGCGAACCGCTCACGATATTGCGGTACCGACCAGGGCAGCAATACCGGCTGCATCTGGACACGATCCAGGATGCCGCGAACCAGCGCATCGCGACCGTTCTGATCTATCTGAACGAGGGTTATGGCGGCGGCGAAACACATTTCCCCGCAAGCAACCTGACGATCACGCCCCGCGGCGGCGATGCGATCGTCTTCCGGACGCTGACCCGGGACGGCGCGATCGACCAATCCAGCCGGCACGCCGGATTGCCTGTAGTGCAAGGGGCGAAATGGCTGGCCACGCGCTGGATCCGCGCAGAGCCAATCGATCCGTGGACTATCAGCTAGTCGTCCACGCCCGCTCGAACCGCTGGCCAAGGCCGGTGAGCAGCTCATATTGCGAAAGCCCCGATGCGGTTGCGCTGGTGGGCAGGGCGTAGTCCAACTCGATCCAGTCGCCCTCCGCCAGATCCCGGGCCGCGTCGATGTCGATCGCAACCAGATCCATCGACACCCTGCCGAGGACGGGCAACACCCGGCCCGACGCGAACGCTGCGCCGACATTAGTGAAATGCCGTCGATAGCCGTCCGCATAGCCCAGGTTCACGATCGCGACCTCGGTATCTTCCTCGGCGGTCCAGAGTGCGTTGTAGCCGACGCTGTCGCCCGCATGGACGCGACGGCGTTGCAGGATCTGTGCCTCGGGGCGAACGACCTGCCGGATCGCGCTTAGTTCGTTCCGGGGAACGCCGCCGTAGAGCGCGAGGCCGGGACGGGTGAGATCGAACGCATAGCCGTCGAGCGCGATGCCTGCGGAGTTGGCGAGGCTCATGCGCTTCGCCGATGTCGCGCCTGCGAGTGCGGCAAACCGGTCGCGCTGGACCGCGTTCATCGGCGAGTCCTCGTCGGCACAGGCCAGATGGCTCATCAGCGTCTCGATATCGAGGTGGTCGAGCAGCCCGCCTGCGATGTCGTCCGCGGACACGCCGAGGCGGTTCATGCCGGTGTCGACCATCACATCGCACGCACCGCCGCCTGCGGCTTTCCAACGGGCGACCTGGGTGGGCGTGTTGAGGACCGGACGGGCGAAGCCGGTGGCCGCGGCGGGCATGTCCTCGTCGCGGACGCCGTGGAGGACGGACACGGTCAGGCCCAGCGGCGCGAGTTCGGCGGCTTCCTGCCAGTTCGAGACGAAGAAGTCGCGGCAGCCGGCGTCGGCGAGGCGGCGGGCGACTTCGATCGCGCCGAGACCGTAGCCGTTTGCCTTCACCGCCGCGCCGCAGGCCGCGGTGCCGCTCATGCGGTCGAGCGTGCGCCAGTTCTGGACGAGGGCGTCGCCGTCGAGGCGCAGGCGAAGGGGGGCGGGAATGTCGATCACCCGGCGCGGGATAGTGAACCGGGCCCGGCGCGTCGATGATCTTTCACCTCGCCGACCCCGGCTTAGCCTCGATCCACCGGGCGTGTCGCTTGGCTAGCCGATCTCGACGCGCCCGACCGGGACCAGCAACCGGCGGCCGCCATCGTCGAGCGGCGCTACGCGGACGCCGAACACGCGCGCGAGCGTGTCCGCGGTCATCACCTCGGCGACCGGACCGAACGCAACGATCCGACCGTCGGCGATCAGCAGCGCGTCGTCCGCCGCGCGCTGCGCCTGGACGAGGTCATGGAGGACGATCGCGACCCCTGCCCCGCTGGCGGGATAGGCGCGCAGGCGGGCGAGCAGGTCGATCTGGTGAGAGGGGTCGAGGCTGGCGAGCGGTTCGTCGGCGAGCAGCCAGCGGGGTTCGCCTGCGAACACGCGCGCCAGCAGGACGCGGGCGCGCTCACCGCCGGAGAGTTCGCCGACCGGGCGATCGGCGAGGTGCGCGGTCTCGGTATCGTGCATCGCGCGCTCGACGGCGGCGTGGTCTTCGGGCGATGGCGCGGCATGCGCGCCGAGGTGCGGCAGGCGGCCGAGCGCGACGACGTCGCGCGCGACGATGTTCCAGTGGACCGTCGCGTCCTGCGGGAGATAGCCGATCGCGCGGGCGCGGGCGCGCGGGTCCATCGTCGCGACGTCCTGCGTGTCGAGCCGGACGCTGCCCGCGCTGCCACCGACGAGCGCGGCGGCTGCCTTGACCAGCGTGCTCTTGCCGGCGCCATTGGGACCGAGGATCGCGGTGACTCGGCCGGGGCGGAGATGCGCGGACACGTCGTGAAGGACGGTGCGCTTGCCCAGCTTCACGCGCAGCACGTCGACGATCAGATCCATGCGCGGCCCCGTTCCTTGACCAGCAACCCGAGAAAGAACGGCGCGCCGATCAAGGCCATCGCGACGCCGAGACGGACTTCGCCGGCGCCAGGGGCGAGGCGGACGAGGCTGTCGGCGGCGAGCACAAGCGCCGCGCCGCCTAGCGCCGAAGGCAGCAGCAAGGCGCTCGGGCGGTGGCCGAAGATCGGGCGCAGCAGATGCGGCACGACGAGGCCGACGAAGCCGATCACGCCTGTCACGGCGACGCCTGCACCCACTACGAGCCCGGTGCCGAGCACGACTAGCCACCGGACACGCCCCATCCGTATCCCCAGCGACCGCGCCGCCACCTCGCCGAGCGACAGCGCATCGAGCGAGCGGCCGGTGAGCATCAACAGGACGCCGCCGAGCAGCATCGGCGGCAGTGCGAGCTTTATGTCGGTCCAGCCGCGGTCGGTCAGCGCGCCCATGATCCAGTCGATCACCTCGGCGACCGCATAGGGATTCGGCGCGATCGAGATCAGGAACGCGGTCAGCGCGCCGGCGAGGCTGGCGAGTACGGTGCCGGCGAGGATGAAGGTGATCGCGCTCGGCGACCGCCATGTCAGCGCGGCGAGCAGCGCGACCGCGCCGCCTGCGCCGAGCATCGCGGCGACGAAGATCGCGGGTCCCGAACCGAGGCCGAAGATGATCGCAGCGACTGCGCCAAGTGCTGCGACCGACGATATGCCGACGACGGCGGGGTCGGCGAGCGGGTTGCGGAGATAGCCTTGCAGGACTGCTCCCGACAGCCCGAGTGTGGCGCCGAGCACGAGGCCGAGGACCGCGCGCGGCAGGCGGAGTTCGAGGATGATCCACCAGCGCGGGTCGCTCGAGAACCAGGCGTCGAGCGGCACCCAGACTTTGCCGCAGCCGAGCGACAGGCCGAACAGGAGGATGACCAGCAGGCCGAGCCCGATGAGTTTGGGCGTGCGGGTCATCAGAACGCCTCCTCGCTCATACCAAACACCGCCGCCACCCCGGCGAAGGCCGGGGCCCAATTGGGGGACGATCGTGACGGCGTGCAGCGCTCCATTATTTCCACCATTCCAATTGGGCCCCGGCCTTCGCCGGGGTGGTTTTGGTATGGGTGTCGCATCACAGCCTTGCCCTGATCGCGGCGAGGTGTTCGAGCGCGGGCGGAATGGTCGGGCCGCCGCAGTTGATCAGGACGCGGGGGAAGACGGCTTGCGGCGTACGCGGCAACAACCGACGGCGCAGCGCGGTGCCGCGGCTGGCGCGTTCGGGGGCGATCACGATCGCGGGGGGCTGCGTCACGATCGTCTCCGCCGAGAGCGTGCCGGTATGCGTCAAGCCGTAGCTCGCGGCGGCGTTGCGGAAGCCAACACGCGTCATCATCTCGTTCAGCAACGTGCTCCCCCCGGTTGCGAGATCGCCGCTGATATAGAGCAACGCGCTCGGCGACAGTCCATCCGTCCGACTCCAGCGCGCCACCGCGCGATCGATATCGGCGTTGATCCGCACGCCACCCGCGGGCGCACCGACCGCGTCGGCGATCTGCTTCACCTGTGCCTGGCTCTCCGCGATCGAGTCCGGGATACCGAGCAGCAGCGTCTTCAGCCCGGCCCGCGCGTAGGCCGCCTGGGTCGCCGGCGGCGTATACGTGCTGGCGATGACGAGATCGGGGTGGAGCGCGATCACCTCCTCGGCGGTCCCGGCGATTCCGCGAAACCGACGCGCGACGTCGAGCGGGATCGAGGTCGCGGACGGATCTTGCGAATAATGGCTGATCCCGGCGATCCGCGATGCGGGCAGGATCCGGACCAGCACCGAATCCACGCACGGATTGGTCGAGACGATCCCCCCGCCACCGCCCGCTCCGGGGGATTGCGCGCAGCCCCCGAGCAGGAGCGCGAGGAGGATCGGCCTTCGCCTCACTTCAGCCGCAACCGCACGCCGCCATACGCCGCGCGACCGTAATTGCCGTAGCCCGCGACCGTCTCGTACCGCGAGTCGGTGAGGTTATCGACGCGGCCGTACAGTGCGATCTGGTCGGTGATCGGCATTTCCGCGCGGACGCCCGCCAGCGCATAGCCGTCGAGCCGCACGGTGTTGGCGGCGTCGTCGAAGCTGTCGCCGACCATCGTCACGGTACCGCCGACCGACAGTCCGAACGCGAACCGGTAATCGGCGTCGACGCTCGCAGTCTGCTTGGGACGGCGCGCGAGATCGTTGCCGAAATCGCTACCGATCGTGCGGTTCTCGGTGTCGATATAGCTGTAGTTCGCGGTCAGCGTCAGCGCGTCGACCGGGCGCAAGGCCAAGGTGAACTCGACGCCGTCCGCCTCGGCGCGGGCAATGTTGTCGTAGACGCCGAACGGGCGGTCGACGCAGATCGAACCGGCGGTCGTCTGCTCTGCAGGGCTGCAATCGCGGAAGTCGATCTGGTTGCGCGTCCGGCGGTTGAAATAGGTCACGCCTGCGCGGACCCGGTTGGCGAGGAACGCCTGCTCGACACCGACGTCGAAGTTGCGCGCGGTCTCCGGATCGAGGCCGCGATTCCCGTAGTCGGAGAAGAGCTGGTACAACGTCGGCGCCTTGAAGCCTTCGCCGTAGCTCGCGCGGACGGTGGTGCCGGTGCGCAGCGCCAGCGCGGCGTTTGCGCCGAACGTCGTGTGGCTGCCGAAATCGTCGTGATCGTCGTTGCGGACGCCGCCGGTGATCGTGAGGATGTCGAGCGGCTTGACGATCAGCTGGCCGTAAACGCTGTTGATGCCGGTATCCGCGAAGGTGAAGCCGTCGTTGAAGCGGCTGTTCTCGCGCTCGACTCCGGCGACCACGCGGACCTGGTCGAACGGGCGGAAGTCGCCCTGGTATTCGTAGCGTTCGCTGCGGCCGCGGCCGATGAAGGTCGGATCGCTGCCGAAGCTCGGGTCGTAATTGTCGCGGTTGATGTCGGCGATCGTGAACGCGACGCGGTTGTTGATCCGACCGTCAGCGAAGTTCGCGTGCAGCCCGGCATAGCCGTAAGCCTCGCGCGTCTTCGAATATTCGGGCGTGTCGGCGAGCACGTAATCGGGGGCCGGGAAGCCGTCGATCTCGACGCGGCTGTCGGCGAAATAGCCGCGCAGGTCGAGGCCGATGCCTGGTGCGAACTCGACGCCCACCCGTCCGGTTGCGCCATATTGGCGATAGCCGTCGCGCTCGGTGCCGCTGGCGGCGGACGAGATGCCGTCGGTGCGCAGATAGCCGCCGGTCAGCGAGCCCGATACCGGCCCGGACTTACCCGACACGCCTGCGCTCGCGAACACGCTGTCGGCATAGCCATATTCGGCGTTGGCGCGAGCTTGCACGCCTTCGGTCGGTGCGGCGGTGATGATGTTGACGACGCCGCCGATCGCCTGGCTGCCCCACGGCACCGAGTTCGGGCCGCGCAACACCTCGATCCGCTCGACCGAGCTCGACAGCAGATTGCCGAAGTTGAAGCCACCGCCGGTCGACGACGGATCGTTGACGCGGACGCCGTCGATCACGACGAGCGTCTGGTCCGCCTCTGCACCGCGGATGCGGACGCTGGTCAGCGCGCCGACGGTGCCGTTGCGCGTGACGGTGACACCGGGCGTGGTCGCGAGCAGATCGGAGACGACAACGGTCTGGCGGCGCTCGATCTCGGCGCGGTCGATGACGGTGATGGCCTGGCCGATCTCGCTGGCGGGCTGTGCGACGCGGCTCGCAGTGACGACGAGTTCGGGAGCATCGGTATCGGGGATGGTCTGGGCATAAGCAGGCGCTGCGATCGCCGCGGCGCCGAGTAGAAGGAAGAACTTCGTCATGGGGTACGTCCTGGCAGAACCGCCCACGACCATTCGGGAGCGGCAGACGTCTCTCGCTCGAGGAAGCCCGGCTGAACCGGAGCACTCGTCCGCGCCGGAGCACCCGCCCGCGCAGTGGATCGACCGTGAAAGGCAGGTTTCCTGGCTTCCGGGTCGCCGCGCCCACCCCGCCTTCCCAGGTCGAAACCCAGTGGCATATCGGGGTGGCCGCTATCCGGTCACAGTTGCGGGTACAGCGCCGGTCTTGCGGATTTGGATCGTGACGACCCGGCCCGCGCACCGACTTCCCTTTTGATCCCGTCGCCGGGACCCTTCACGAGAGCGGCATTAGTCGCGCGTCGTGCACGGGTCAACGCGGGGAACGCTCTACAGTCGTTCCCGCCAAGGGGGTGCGCTGGGGTAAGCTGGCTCACCGTCCACAGCGCGACCCCGGCGGAGGCCGGGGCCCAGTTGGCAAGGTCACAGTAACGAAGGACCGCGCTTAGTTAGCGACGTTCCCCAACTGGGCCCCGGCCTCCGCCGGGGTGGTGGCGTGTTGGTCAGGACGTCGCTTTCCCTTCCTTGTTCTCCCGCGAAGGCGGGAGCCCAGACTGGATCCCCGCCTTCGCGGGGAAACACGCTGTCTTCGTTTCCCTCAATGGAGAAGTATCACCGAAGCCCGTACCGCAACCCCACCCAGATCGTCCGCGGCGTGGCCCGTTCGACTATGTTCGCGCCACTGATCCCCGCCTCGATGCGCTCGCCGAACAAATTCTCCCCGCGGACCTCGGCCACCAGCGACCGCATGATCGGCAGCGCGGCATACGCATCCAGCGTCGTCGCGGCCCCAAGCACCCGCGTATTCTGATCGTCGTCGAACTGCCGACCGATATGCCGCACGGTCAGCGACAGCGCCGCCGCATCGTGCCGCCAGTCGACCGTTCCCGACACCTGGTCACGCGGGGTCTGCGCCGGTTGCAAGCCGTCCAGAGCGGCGGTGATCCCCGAACCCTCGACCTTCGAGTTCGTGTGCGACCACGATGCTTGCACGCCCAGCGGACCCGGCCGATACGCCGCATCCAGTTCGAACCCATGCGCGCGGATCGCATCGAGATTCTGGCGGACGCGGTAGGTCGCGACCCCCGGCAGCACCTGCGGCGGGTTGGTCGTTGTGACGTTGGCGATCGCATCCTTCAGCCGGTTGTAGAAATAGGTCGCGGCAATGCTGACCCCCGGCGCAGGCGTCAGGGTGACGCCACCCTCGACCCCGGTCAGCCGCTCCGGCGATAGCAACGCGTTCGCCGCAGTCGCATCGTTGCCGACACGGAACGGCCGATACAGTTCGTTGAGTGTCGGCAGTCGCCAGCCCCGATACCCGGCAGCGCGCAGCGTAATCGCTTCGACCGGCTGATACGCCACGCCCGCCCGACCGGTCGTCTCGCTGCCATCGCGATCCGCATAGCGCAGATTGGTCAGCGCCGCCCCGCCGGCCAGCGGCCGTTCCGTCAGATAGCCGCCATCGATCGACCACCAGTCGACCCGTCCGCCAAGGCTGAAGGTGAAGTCGCCCGCCACGAGGCTCCCATCCGCGAAGACACCGGTCGTCGTGGTGCCGCCGCCAGCCTCGCGCCGCCGCGTCGGCGCCGCGTTGACGAACGTATAGAGTTCCTGCGTCTTGCCGCTCACGTCGCGGATATCCGCCCCCAGCCTCAGCGTGATGCTCTCGCCGAGCGGCGGCGCGATCTCGATCCGTCCGCCCAGCCCGGTGGCAGGCGTATTATACTGGTTCAACGACTGGATCGCGGTCGTCCGCGCGGCATTGATGCTGTTGAAGCTGCTCGCGAACGCCCGTGTCTGCAGATACGCCAGCGCCGAATACCCCCAACGCCCGCGCCCGATCAACCGGACGCTCGCATCCGCCCCCTCGCTCTTGTTGTCGGTAAAGTCGCTTCCCCGGTCGCGCCGATCGGTGAATGCGCTCGCATTCATCTGCAATTCGGTCTTCGCGCCGATCCCGACAACGGTCCGCAGCGCGCCCGACGCCTGCTCATACGGCGCGGCCCGATCGACGATCCCGCGGCTCTCCTCGACGGTCGGCGTAAAGCCATCCCCGCGCGCGTAAGCCCCCGACAAAGTCGCGAACCCCGACCCGCGTACCAGCGCCGCCGAGCCCTGCGCGTCGACCGAATCGCGGCTGCCATAAGCGACGCTGCCCTGGAACGGCGTCAGTTGATCGGGCGTCGCGCTCTCTAGTTCGACCGTCCCGGCCAGCGCGCCCGGTCCCTGATATCCACTGCCACCACCCCGCGTCACGCGGATGCGCCCGAGCCGCCCCGTCGCATAGGCCGGAAACGCGACCCAGCCGCCGAACGGGTCCGCCTGCGGCACGCCGTCGAAGATCAGCAGCGCGCGACTGGAGGCATTGCCGCCGATCCCGCGCAGCGAAATGCCCTGGCTGGTCGGGTTGGCGCTACGCGAGTCCGACCGCCGGAACTGCTGCAATCCGGCGACGTCGGCGAGCACGCTCTCCAGCCGATTGCTTGCATTCGCCTGGATCCGGTCACGCTCGATCGTGACGATATCATAGGCCCGATCGCCCGGCGCATCCGCCAACCCGCGCCCGGTGACGACGATCTCGGGCGCAGGCTCGGCAGATGGCGTGGCGGGCGGCGTGGCGGGCGATTGCGCCGAGACCGCGGTCGAGGACAAAAGGAGGGCGAGCATGGAGGCGGTTCGAATCATGCGCGGCGCATGCCAGCTTTCGCATTTTTTTCAAAAGCTTCGAATGGTCGGAATGCGACGTGTTGGGCGATGTCGTGAACGGGAAATAGGTCGTCGCGTCGTTGTCGCGCGCGGCGCGGCGCAACTGGCCGACCTTTGACGAGATGGCGAATTCGCCGCGTGCTTGCTGGCGAGCAAGCACCCGAAGTGGCGTTCGGCCAGGCCGAAATCGGTAGGCGGACGATAGCACCGTTGTACCATAGCGCGCGCCTCTCAGAGTCCTTCGAGGTGCTTAACTCTGAAACGAAGCAGTTCTTCCCGAACGCCAGAACGATGCCGACAGGCGGGGATGCCACCCCGCCCGCCGTCCATAGATCAGCCGCCTATCGATCAGGCAAGCGTCAGGCCGACATCGACATTGCCGCGCGTCGCGTTCGAATACGGGCAGATGTCGTGCGCCGCATCGACCAGCGTCTGTGCCTGCTCCCGATCGAGCCCGGGAAGCGTGACGGTCAGGTCGGTGGTGATGCCGAAACCACCCGCAGCGCGCGGGCCGATGCCGACCTTGGCGGTGACCGCGACGTCGTCGGGCACCTTCACCTTCAGCTGCTGCCCCGCGACCTTCAGCGCGCCGATGAAGCAGGCGGAGTAACCCGCCGCGAACAGCTGCTCGGGATTGCTGCCGTCACCGCCCGCACCGCCGAGTTCCTTCGGCGTCGACAACGCGACGTCGAATCGGCCGTCCTCGGATCTGGCATGGCCGTCACGCCCTCCGGTTGCGGTGGCGGTTGTGGTGTACTTGACGTCGATCGACATTACATATCTCCATAACGTTTATTGCGATAAGATATTTAGGAAGAGAGTGGCGGCCTGTCCAGCATTAGTTTGCCGCGATAAGCATTATCGTGCTATTGCGAGTGCGAAGGAGTTCTGCCGTGCCCACCCCCCTGCCGCTGGACGACCAGCTCTGCTTTTCGCTGTACGCCGCGACGATCGCGATCAATCGCGCCTACAAGCCTGTGCTCGACCGGCTCGGCATCACCTATCCGCAGTTTCTCGTTCTCCAGACGCTCAACGAGACCGACGATGGCCGGTCGATCGGCGCGATCGCCGACCGGCTCGCGCTCGAACCCAGCACGATCACTCCGCTCGCCAAGCGGCTCGAAGCCGCCGGGCTCGTCACTCGCATCCGCAATCCCGCGGACGAACGCCAGGTCCGCGTTCGCCTGACGGAAGCGGGCAAGGCATGCTGGGCGGAAACCGGCTGCCTCGGCGCACTGATGGTCGAGCGTACCGGCATGACGCCCGATCGGCTGGCAGCGCTGAATGCCGAAGTGGCCGCGCTGCGCCGTGCGCTGGCGGGCGAACGGAGCGTCACGCAGTGACCGCGTTACGCTGAAGCCACCCAAGATACGCGCGGCGTTGTTCTAAGCGTAGCTGGCATACCGCGACGCGAGGTCGCGGATCGCGGTCACGATCGCCAGCGTCTGGGGTAGATCGAACACGTCGCTCACCCCGTTCGGCGTCGCGTCGGCAAAGGGCGGGTTGGTGAGGATCATCGTATAGGCGCCGGCATCATCGCCCGGCGGATGAACAACAGATAGGTGAGCTGTTCGACGCCGGTCAGCGGGTTCGATACGCCTCCCGACCACATCGCATCGCGCAGCTTGTCGACCTGGCTGCAGATTTCACGGTTCAACACGGCAGTACCCCTTGGCCGTGTGTTGGCCGTGTGCGCCAGCCAATCGCTGTTCCAAGCTGTCCAGGCAAACCTTCGCGACCACCGCGCGGCAGATTGCCCGAAGACGGACGGCGCGATCGCGGATCAAATGACGGGACAGGAACGGTAGACCATGGAAACCGTCACGGATATGTCCAGGTCATGAAGCTGATCCTGACCGCCGCCGTCGCGCTGGCGACGCCCGCCGCTCCCGTTGCGGCACAGGTTGCCGCCCCCGTTGCGGCCCCCATTGCGGCCCAGCGCGCCGACGCCGTCATCCGCCACGTCACCATCGTCGATGTCGAGCATGGACGGGCAAAGGCGGACCAGGCCGTGGCCTGGCGCAACGGCACGATCGTCGCGGTCGGTGCCGATGCGACGATCGCGCGGCGCTGGCGGACCACGTCGGTCATCGACGGCAAGGGGCGCTACCTCATTCCGGGCCTGTGGGACATGCACGTCCACTTCGGCGGCGGGCCCGACCTGATCGCAGAGAACAAGGCGCTGCTGCCGCTTTACATCGCGCACGGCATCACCACGATCCGCGACTGTTCGGGCGACCTGCCGGACCAAGTGCTGGCATGGCGCGGCGAGATCGCGCGCGGCACGCTGTTCGGCCCGCGGCTGCTGACGTCGGGCGCCAAGCTGGAAGGCATCAAGCCGATCTGGAAGGGCACGATCGAGGTTGGCAGCCGCGCCGATGTCGACGCCGCCATCGCGCACGAGAAGACGGTTGGCGTCGATTTCGTCAAGATCACCGACAACACGCTCGATCCCAAGCTGTTCCTGTACGCCGTCTCGCGCGCGCGTGCCGCGGGCCTGCGCGTATCCGGCCATATTCCGATGCAGGATACCGTCGGCCAGGCGATCGACGCGGGCATCAGTTCGATCGAGCATCTCGATTACGCCTACAAGGCGGGCGTCAGGGACGAGGCGGACATCGCCGCCGATTTCGCCGCGGGGCGGATCGACCGGGCCGAGGCCAACCGCCGGATCGACACCGGCTTCGATCCGGCCACCGCGATGGCGGCCTATCGCCGCATGGCTGCAAAGGCCGTCTTCGTCACGCCGACGCTCAACATCAGCAGCATCACCGCGCATCTCGACGCAACGAGCCACGCGAACGACGCGTATCTCGCCTATATCGGCCCCGGCCTGCGCAAGACCTATGACTGGCGGGTCCAGCGCGCGGCGACTGCCACGCCGGCCGAGATCGAGGCACGCCATGCCCATTTCGATCGGGTCGCGGCGATCCTGCCGATGCTGAACAAGGCCGGCGTGACGATCATGGCGGGCACCGATGCGGGCTTCCTCAACAGCTATGATTATCCGGGCGTCGGCCTTCACGACGAACTGGCGCTGTATGTGAAATACGGGCTGACGCCGTCCCAGGCGCTCGCCTCGGCGACGCGCGTGGGCCCGGCGTGGTTCGGCGAGATGGCGCGCTATGGCGGCATCGCGCCGGGCAAGGCGGCGGACCTCGTGCTCCTCGACCGCAACCCGCTGCAGTCGATCGCCGCGACGCGCGCGATCCGGATGGTCGTGCTGCGCGGACGTTCGTACGATCGCGCGGCGCTCGACGGCATGCTTGCCGCAACGCGCGCGAAAGTCTCCGAATGGAACGCGGCTGCCAAACGGAATTGACAGGAGGCCTTTGCCGAGGCGCTTCGATTGTCCAGAATAAGCCAATTCGATCACGCCGGAAAAAGCGCGACCAACTATCGGCCTGCGGTCGCCACGACCGCCCGGGTCACGTCGCCCATCAGCCGCATCCGCACCGGGATCGGCTCGCGGGTGCTGGCGATCATCACGGAGACGGCATAGCGGTGCCCGTTGGGTGCGACGAGCAATCCGACATCGTTATAGCCGGTCGAGAGTGTATCGAGATCCTGCCCCGTCCCCGTCTTGTGCGCGAGCGTCCAGCCGGGGCGAAGGCCGGATTTGAGGCGGAGCGGGCCGGTCTTGCTCGATCGCATCAGCGTCAGCAACGAGGCGGTCGATCGCGGGCTCAACAGCTTGCCCTGCGCCAGCAGCGACAATCCCAGCGTGACGCCATTGGCGGACGCACCATCGAGCGGATCGGCGAGATAGCGGCGCAAGGCCTTGTCGCGCGCTTCGTACGTCATCGCCGCGCGCGCCTGGAGGAAGCCCCAGCCCCCTGCCCATTCCGGCCGCCATTCGAGGCCTGTAGTGCGGGCCTGCAACTGCCGCTCGCCAGGGCCGAACTTGACGCCGGCGATGCCTTTATCCGCCAGCATCCGGTTGATCGCGGTCGGCCCGCCGACCCGCCAGAGGAGCATGTCGTTGCAGGTGTTGTCGCTGCGCGTCATCGCCCCGCGCAACAGCTCGCCGATCGTCGTCCTGTAGCCGTCCTTGCCGACGAGCGTCCGGATCGGCTGGTGGAACAGCGTCAGATCCGACCGTGTGACCGTCACCGGATCGGCGAGCGACAACCGGCCTCGATCGACCGCATCCATAACCGCGATCGCAACCCAGAACTTGCTGACGCTCTGCTGTGGACGAGGACGATCGCCTTCCCACGCGACCACCCAGCCCTCGTCGATATCGCGGACACTGATACCGGCCGCGCCCTTGAATCCCGCGCCCAGCGCCTGGACCGCGTTGAGCAGATCCGCCGACGGCTGTGGTCGCGTTGCCCCCGTCCTTGGCGGCGTCCTTGGCGGCGTCCGGGCGGGTATGGTGGTCTGGACCGTGATCGGCACGGAGGCTGGCGATGCCGGCTGCCTTCCGGCCGGGACACAAGCGGCAAGACCGGACAGACCGGCAACGACCCCGATACGACGACACAGCAATTCAAATGGCAACGGCACTTCCCTTTTCAGGCTTTGTAGTGCGCTGACCCTGGAGCGAAACCGGAGCCCGGCGACTTCGACGCGCCCAACGCTCCGCTCGGCGCAGAGACGACCTTGGATACGCCGATGGTCAGGCTGCCCCCGCCAAGATCTTTCCCGCCAGGATTGGCCCAACGAGATTCGCATAGCCGGGATCGGGACTTGGGTTTAACCGGTGCGATGTGCCTCTCCCGCTCCCCTGCCCGCGCATTGCTCGTCCCTGCTCTGCCGGCCGGGATAACGGATGCGGGATGCACGACGACGTGAACCGTCTTCGTGGCCTTCGCCGTGCTCCCTCGCGGTTCCGAGCGCGCCGCACCACGGTGCCTCGGCGGAAGCAAATGTGACCCCGGACGTCAGCGCGATACGATCCGCAACCGCCTGGTTGCGCCAACGCCTGCGTGCGAGTGAGGCGGTCCTGATCCTGCTGGCAGTGGCGATCGGTGGTGCTGCCGGATTGCTGAGCGTCGTGCAGGGTACCGTCGCGCGGTCGCTACAGCATCTGCTCTTCGCCTTGCCGACCGGGCAGCGCCTGAGCGCGACGCCGGCGATTCCCGTGCTGGTCCTCTTCGCCTTGCCGGTCGGCGGGATCGCGCTGGTTCTCTTCTCCTGGGCCACGAAGGCGCGGGCGCGGCACATGGTCGACGCGGTCGAGGCGAACGCGTTGCACGGCGGTCGCATGTCGTGGAGCGACAGCTTGGTCATTTCCGGACAGACGATCATCTCGAACGGGTTCGGTGCGTCGGTCGGGCTGGAGGCCGCCTATGCCCAGCTCGGCGGGGTCATCGCATCGATTGCCGGCGGCTGGTTCAGGCTGCGGCGCGCAGACCTGCGGATCCTGGTCGGTGCCGGCACGGGCGCGGCGATTGCGGGCGCGTTCGGCGCGCCGCTCGCCGGCGCGTTCTACGCGTTCGAGATCGTCATCGGCGCCTACACGCCCGCCGCGATTGCCCCCGTCGCTGCGGCGTCGCTGTCGGGCGTGCTTGTCGCGCAGGCGTTCGGAGCAGAGCCCTATCTGGTCGATGTGGCGGTGGCCGAACAGGTGCAGACGCACCATTACCTGCTTTATGCCGGGCTCGGCGCCATCGCCGCGGTGGTCGGAATCGCTCTGATGCGCGCGGTTGCCGAGGTCGAGGCATTGACCCGCCGCCTGCCGATCCGGACGTCGTGGCGGCCTGTGCTCGGAGGCGTCCTGCTGATTCCCCTGGCCCTGTTGACGCCGCAGGTGCTGTCGGCCGGGCACGGCGCCCTCCACATCGATCTCGAATTCGGCGTGCCGCTCACGTTCCTGGCCGCCATTTTCGTCATGAAGTGCGCGGCGTCGGTCGTCTCGCTCGGCTTTGGCTTTCGCGGCGGACTTTTCTTCGCCTCGCTGTTCCTCGGCAGCCTGCTCGGCCAGCTCTATGCGGGCGGATTGGGCTGGGTCGCCGGTCAATCGCTGGTCGATCCCCAGAATGCGGCGCTGGTGGGCATGGGGGCGCTGGCCGTCGCGGTCGTCGGCGGTCCGATGACGATGGCGATGCTGGTGCTCGAGGCGACGCACGACTTTTCGCTCGCCGGTGCGACGGTCGCCGCCGCGCTGGTCGCGTCGACCATCGTCCGTGAGACGTTCGGCTACTCGTTCTCGACGTGGCGGCTCCATTTGCGCGGGGAGACGATCAAGAGCGCGCGCGATGTCGGGTGGGTCCGTACGCTGACCGCCGGACGGATGATGCGAAAGGTGGAGCGCGCGACGCCTGCCCGGATCACGGTCACCGAGTTTCGCCGGCTGTTTCCGCTGGGGTCGACCAGTCGCGTGGTCGTCGTCGACGCCGAGAATCGTTATGCCGGCGTGGTCCAGACCGCCAGTGCGTTTGCCGAGGGTGTCGTGTCGACCGAGGCGGTCGGCACGCTGGCGATCCACCGGGACCATGTCCTGTCGCCGGATGCCGACATCAAGGCGGTGATGGCGGCCTTCGATACGGCAGGTGCAGACGAAATGGCGGTCGTGGCGGGCGACGGCACCGTGTTGGGGATCTTGTCCGAATCCTACGTACGACGCCGCTACGCAGAGGAACTCGACAAGTCGCAACGCGAGATGTTCGGCGAAGCATAACCTCTCGGCGTCATGCGACCACCGCGAACCGCTACAAGGCGAGGTTACCGATCGGCGGCGGGACCAGCCCGACCCCATTCCACGAACCGCTGAGCGCGCCGTCGTCGATGCCGTCTATGCTGAGGAACCCGCGAACCACAATTCAGCGGCTGCTAAAACGTAAAAAGCCTTGGAAACCCGAAGGCTACCAAGGCTTTCTATGGTGGGCGTGGCAAGGATTGAACTTGCGACCCCTGCGATGTCAACACAGTGCTCTACCACTGAGCTACACGCCCGCCGGAGGGCTCCACTAGCCGCGGTTATCGCGGGGCGCAAGCGCTCAATGCATGCCCGTCACATTATCCATCTCGAACAGCCGATCGACCTCGGCGACCAGGTCGCGCAGGTGGAACGGCTTCGAGAGGACGCGCGCCTGCGGCATCGCCCGCCCGGCCTTCAGCGTGACCGCCGCAAAGCCGGTGATGAACATCACGCGGAGGTCCTTGCACATCTCGCCGGCGCGCTGAGCAAGCTCGATGCCGTCCATCTCGGGCATGACGATATCGGTCAGCAGCAGGTCGAACGTCTCGGTCTCGAGCAGCGGAATAGCCGCGGTACCGCGATCGACGGCGGTCACGGCATAGCCCGAGCGTTCGAGGGCGCGCGTGAGATATTCGCGCATGACCTGGTCATCCTCGGCCAGCAGGATTCGCAACATCGATCTAAAGTCCCGTTTTCGCACAATGTTTGGCGCGGTGTTCGGCGCCGAGTTCGCAAGCACCGACCTACGCGCAAAGCGGTTAAGATTTCCAGATCGATTGCCCGCGCGGACAGGTCGTCCTAGCGTGTCCGCCATGCATCCGTCATCGCCTGCCCCCGGTCCACACAGCAACCCGGACGCGCGCTCGTACGATCGCTTGGGTGCGACGCCGCCCGCGAGCCCGGTAGTGATCTCGGTACCGCATGCGGGGCGTGACTATCCGCTGGCCCTGATGGCCGCGTTGCGCGTGCCGTTGGCGGGCGTGCTGCCACTGGAAGATCGCCTGGTCGACGCCGTCGCACGCGCCGCGCGCACCGACCAGACGACGATCGTCCAGACGCGGGCGCGGGCGTGGATCGACCTCAACCGGCGCGAGGACGAGCGCGATCCGCTGGTCGACGAAGGCGCGGCCGTGCTCCCGCTGGCACAGCAATCCGCCAAGCTGCGCAGCGGCCTGGGCCTCGTGCCGCGGCGTGCGTCCGGGGCGGGCGACCTGTGGGCGCGGCGGTTCACCGGTGCCGACGTCACCGCGCGGATCGCAAGGGATTACCGCCCGTATCATGATGCGGTGTCGGCCGCGCTGGCGGCGGCGCGGGCGCGGTTCGGGGTGGCGGTACTGCTCGACGTGCATTCGATGCCGCCGCTGGGGCCTGGACAGGCGCGTGTGGTGCTCGGCGACCGGTTCGGCCATGCAGCGGACGCGCGGTTCGTCAACCGGATGGCGGCGACCTGTACCGCACACGGATTTTCGGTGGCGCTGAACACCCCTTATGCGGGCGGCCATATCCTCGAACGGCATGCCAATCCCGCCACCGGGATCCACGCGATTCAGCTCGAACTCGATCGCACACTGTATCTCGATCGCAAGCTGCACGCGCCGGGGGCGGGGTTCGCGCGCGTGGTCGATCTGGTGCGGGCGACGCTGGCGGCGCTGACCGAAGAAGCGCTGGCGGTGCCATTGGCTGCGGCTGCGGAGTAAAAACAACGATCCTCCCCCTGGCGGGAGAGGATCGATCGGGCCGCCTACTCGATCATCGCGGCGAGCAGATCCTCGATCCGCCCGGCGCGGTCGATCGGGTCGGCGATCGCCTCGGCGGCGATCCAGCGGCCGGTCTTCTCGATCAGGTCGCCTGCCGGTTTCGCCGCGTCGCGATCCTGCGGTGTGAGAGCGATCGCCGCCGGTCCCGCGTCGATCCGCCGGATGCCCGCCGCCCGCGCCAGCATGCGGATACGCGCGACCTGCAGCAGGTGCCTGGCCTCCTCCGGCATCGCGCCGAAGCGATCGTCGAGCTCGGCCTCGAACCGGTCGAGCGCGGCGACGTCCTCCAGCCGGGCGAGCCGGCCGTATAGCGACAGCCGCACTTCCTCCTCGGGGATCCACGCCTCGGGCAGGCAGCCGCCGACCTCGATGTGCAGGTCCGGTACCCAGTCGTCGACAGCTTCACCCTGCGCGAGCCGCAGCGCCCGCGCGAACAGATGCTGGTACAGGTCGATGCCGATCAGCTTCATGTGCCCGGCCTGCGCCTCGCCGACCAGGTCGCCCGCACCGCGCAAATCGAGATCGCGCGCGCTGATTGCGAACCCCGCGCCGAGCCGGTCGAACGCCTGCAGGGTGCGCAGCCGCTTCAGCGTCGGCTCGGCGATCGTCGCGTCGCCATCGGTGAGCAGCATCACCTGCCCGCGCCGTCCGCTACGCCCGACCCGACCGCGCAACTGGTGCAATTGCGACAGACCGAAGCGGTCCGCATGATGCACGATCATCGTGTTCGCCCGCGGCACGTCGAGCCCCGCCTCGATGATGTTGGTCGCCAACAGCACATCGCCGTCGCCTGCGGCAAATGCGACCATCGCCTCGTCGATCTCTACGGCGGGCATCTTGCCATGCGCCTGGACCAGCCCGAGTTCGGGTACGAGCTTGGCGAGTCTGGCGGCAAGCGGCGCCATGTCGTCGATCCGCGGGACCACGACGAAGCTCTGCCCGCCCCGCGCGCGTTCGCGCCGCAGTGCCGCGCGCACGGTGGCATCGTCGAAGCTCGCGACCGACGTCCGGATCGGCTGGCGACGCGCGGGCGGGGTCGCGATGATCGACAGCCCCTGCAACCCGATCATCGCCGATTGCAGCGTCCGCGGGATCGGCGTCGCGCTCAGCGTCAGCGCATGGCCGGCGCCGAGTGCGTGCAGCTTGGCCTTGTCCGCGGTGCCGAAGCGCTGTTCCTCGTCGATCACGACGAGCGCGAGATCGTGATACGCGACGCCTTTCCCCGCGATCGCGCCGGTGCCGATCACCACGCCGATCGACCCATCGGCGAGCCCGGCCTTCACGCGCGCCTTTTCCTTGGTACTCGACAGCCGCGATAGCCCGGCAACGGTGACACCGCTCCCCGCAAACCGCTTCGTGAACGTCTCGATATGCTGGCGGACCAGCACGGTGGTGGGCGCAGCAATCGCGACCTGTCGCCCAGCCGGCGCCACCGCGGCGGCGGCGCGGAGTGCGACCTCGGTCTTGCCGTAGCCGACATCGCCAATCACCAGCCGGTCCATCGGCTTGCCGCTGGCGAGATCGGCGAGCGTCGTCGCGATCGCGCGAGCCTGGTCGGGGGTTTCGGTGAACGCGAACCCCGCCGCGAAGCGCTCATATGCCGCACGGTCGGGCTCGATCGGATCGGTCGTCCGGGCGTCGCGTTCGGCGGCGAGCTCGGCAAGATCGCGGGCGCTCTCTGCGATCGCCGCGTCGATCGCGCCACGCCGTTTCTGCCACGACGATCCATCGAGCGCGTCAAGCGTCACCACGTCGGCGTCCGCACCATAGCGCCAGATCCGGTCGGCCTCCGCGACCGGCACCAGCCGGCGCCCCTGCCTGGCATATTCGAGGACGATCGCATCGCCCTTGTCATCGGGCAGGCGTTCGAGCCCGCGGACGACGCCAATCCCGAACACCTCGTGGACGATCACGTCGCCGCACCGCAGTTCGCTCGACAAGCCGAGCGCATAAGCACCGCCACGCACGGCGATCTCGTCCCCGCGCGCACGGCCGCCGAGCAGGTCGGCGCTCGCAACCACGGTGATCCCGCTCGCGACGAAACCACGATCGATCGGCGCGGTCAGCAGCATCGCGCTACCCGGTTTGGCGGCGACCGCATCGGCCCAGCAGGCGACTGGCTCGAACGCGATCTTCGGACCAAGCCTGTGGAGCAGGAAACGCAAATCGCGCGGCGAACCGACCACTAGCAGCCGGCCGTCGGCCAGCGCGTCCTTGGCGTATCGCACGAACGCGCGCGCGGGATCGCGGCGCTCGACGAAGCGCGGCGGCATGTCGTCGAGCGTCTCGAGCTGAAGCGTTTCGCACTTCGCGGTTGCAGCGGTCCATGCCTTGGCCTCGACCAGGTCGGCCGCTGCCTTGCGCCGCGGCAGGCCATCTGCCGCGATCGCCAGGAAGCGCGTACGCCGACGCTCGGCATCGCGGTCGAACGCAAGCGCGGCGTCTGGCAGATGAGCAAGGATCGCCACGCCGGCCTCGACCGCCGGTTCGGTCGCGCGACCGACCTCGATCGTCTCGATCATATCCTGGCCGAGTTGGGTGACCGGGTCGTAGGTCCGCAGCGCCGTGATGCGCCCGTCCGTGAACTCGATCCGGACCGGCGCCTCTCGGTCGGCCGGAAAAATATCGATCACGCCGCCCCGCACCGCAATCTCGCCGGGTTCGTCGACCCGGTCGTCCGCCACATAGCCGACCTCTGCCGCCATCGCCGCGAAGGCATCGGGGTCGATCGTGTCCCCAGTCGCAAGCCGGGGCGGCGCCGCGTCGAACGACGCCGGTTCGGGATAGCGCACCGCCGTCGCCTCCGCGGTCGTGACCAGCAGGATCGGCGCGGTACCGGACTCGACGCCTGCCCGTACCTGGCGCAGTGCGGCAACGCGGCGACCGACATTGGCGGGCGACGCCGGCGCTTCGTCGCCCGGCAGCGCATCGCTCGACGGCAGCTGGACAACCAGCGCATCGGGCGCAAGCGCAGCGGCGACCGCGGCGATCTCGGTCGCGCGCTGATCGTCCGCTGCTACGTAGATCAGCCCGTCCTCGCGAAGTCGCTCCACCAGCGCCGCCGCGACCGGCGCCACCGCCGACACCCTATCCTCGTTCGCGATTTCCCGACTGACCTGAAGCATCGATCCGTATCCTCGTTTTGCAGATCAACGTGACCGCAGACGGGGGCGTTCCGGCGATCCTATCGTGGATCAGTCAGGTAGGCGGGATAGCGCAGCGGAAAGTAATCGAAGATACTTTACAGCTTCCCGCACCGGATGTGCCGGGAAGCTGCCCGCATCGTATCTCAGCCTTGCCGTTCCTGTTGTTCGCGGGGAAACATTCCGCGCCGTATCCAGAGGTCATATCCCCCGATCGGTTTCCGTCACCACGCGAACGCAGGCACGATCTCGCGCCGGCCGACCAGGAACGCGTCCGCGACCAGGCGGAGCGGCGTCACGTCGACATCGCTCGCACCCGCCCGCACGAGTTCCGCGAATTTTGCGTACAGCCGCGGATACTCGGCATCCGGGGCCTCGGTGACCTGACCGTCGATCTCCAGCACCGATCCGCCCATCCGCAACGTCAGCGGACCGGCATCGGTATCGACGACGATATCCCATTGCTGCGGGCCTTCGTGGAGAAAATCGAACGCCGCAGTCGCAGGGACATCGCCGCACGTCATGCGCAGATCGGCGGCGAGCGGCGACATCCGTCCCTCCGGCACACGCAGATCGGCCGAGTCCACCACCCACGCCCCACGGACGATCTCGGTCGCGATCGACAGCGCGTTGATGCCCGGGTCGAACACGCCGAAGCCGCCTGCCTCCAGGATCCAGTCCTGCCCCGGATGCCACCGTCGGATATCCTCGCGCCAGTCGATCGTCACGCGCTCGATCGTGCGTTCCGCCAGCCACGCGCGCGCCGCCGCGACGCCTGCCGCCTCCCGCGAATGCCAGGTCGCGAACAGCGTCCGCCCGGCCGCCGCGGCGTGCGCCTCGATCCGCGCGATCTCAGACAACGTCGCGGCGGGCGGCTTCTCCAGCATCACGTGCAATCCGGCATCGATCGCCGCCATCGCGATCGTCGCGCGGCCGACCGGCGGCGTGCAGATCGATACCGCATCCAGCTCATGGCCGGCTGCCAGCAGTTCACCGATGTCGTGATAGTTCGCCACCCCCTCGACCGTCGCGTTGCGGCTGACCGCAGCGACCAGTTCGAACCGCGGATCGGCCGCGATCGCCGGCAGATGCTGGTCGCGCGCGATCTTGCCGACCCCCACGATCGCCAGTTTGATAGGCGCCAGGCGGACCGGCTGTGCAGTCGAAGCGTCCACGGCCATTCGAAAATCCTCTCTATTTATCTTACTTATCGATTGTAACGTGCGGCGCGCCCGCTATCAACGGGGCGAATAGGCGGCGGCACTAGTCTTTCGACTCAAGCCCTTGATATGCCGGACTTCGGAGACGACGACATGACGGACAAGATCGACAACGGCTCGGCCAGCCACGGTCAGGGCAGATTGCGGTCGCGTGCGTGGTTCGACGATCCCAGCAATCCGGACATGACCGCACTCTATATCGAACGCTACCTCAACTACGGGCTCAGCCTCGAGGAACTCCAGTCGGACCGGCCGATCATCGGCATCGCGCAAACCGGCAGCGACCTCGCGCCATGCAACCGCCATCACCTCGTGCTGGCGCAGCGCGTCCGCGACGGCATCCGCGACGCGGGCGGCATCCCGATCGAATTCCCGATCCATCCGATCCAGGAAACCGGCAAGCGTCCGACCGCCGGGCTCGACCGCAACCTCGCCTATCTGAGCCTGGTCGAGGTGCTGCACGGTTACCCGATCGACGGCGTCGTGCTGACGATCGGCTGCGACAAGACGACACCGGCCTGCCTGATGGCCGCCGCGACCGTCAATATCCCCGCGATCGCGCTCTCCGTGGGGCCGATGCTCAACGGCAATTACAACGGCCAGCGCACCGGCTCGGGCACGATCGTGTGGAAGGCGCGCGAGCTGCTCGCGGCGGGCGAGATCGACTATAAGGGCTTCATCGCGCTGGTCGCGTCGTCGGCGCCGTCGACCGGCTTCTGCAACACGATGGGTACCGCGACGACGATGAACTCGTTGTGCGAGGCGCTCGGCATGTCGCTGCCCGGCTCGGCGGCGATCCCCGCGCCGCACCGCGATCGCCAGGAATGCTCGTGGGAGACGGGCCGCCGGATCGTCGAGATGGTCGCCGCCAACCGCCGTCCCTCGGATGTGCTCACGCGCCAGGCATTCCTCAACGCGATCCGCGTCAATTCGGCGATCGGCGGATCGACCAACGCGCCGATCCACCTCAACGCCATCGCGCGTCATGTCGGCGTCGAACTGACGCTGGAGGACTGGGAGAATCACGGCGCGGACGTGCCGTTCATCGTCAATTTGCAGCCCGCCGGCGAATATCTCGGCGAGGACTTCTACCGCGCGGGCGGCGTTCCCGCGGTGATGGGGCAGTTGTTGGCGAAGGGCATGATCGACGGTTCCGCGCTGACCGTGAACGGCAAGACGGTCGAGGAGAATATCGGCGGCCAGACGACGCGCGACGTCGACGTCATCCGCCTGCTCGACGCGCCCTTGCTCGCCAATGCGGGGCTCACCGTGCTGCGCGGCAACATGTTCGACGCCGCAGTGATGAAATTGAGCGTCGTCTCGGACCAGTTCCGCGAGATGTACCTCAGCAATCCCGACGATCCCGAGGCGTTCGAGGCGACTGCGGTCGTGTTCGATGGCCCGGAGGATTATCACAAGCGGATCGACGACCCCGCGCTCGGCATCGACGAAACCTGCATCCTGGTGATGCGCGGCACCGGCCCGATCGGTTATCCGGGCGGCGCGGAAGTGGTGAACATGCGCCCGCCCGCCGCCTTGATCCGCGCGGGCATTCACGCTCTCCCATGCCTTGGTGACGGGCGCCAGTCGGGGACGAGCGGCAGTCCGTCGATCCTCAACGCCTCGCCCGAGGCGGCGGCGGGCGGCAACCTTGCCTTGCTCCAGACCGGCGACCGCATCCGCATCGACCTGCGGGCCAACCGCGCCGACATGCTGGTCGATGATGCCGAACTCGCGCGACGGCGCGCGGCGGTGGATGCCGACGGGTATTTCTTCCCGGTATCGCAGACCCCGTGGCAGGAAATCCACCGCAACATCGTCGGCCAGTTCGACGGCGGCGCGGTGATCGAAAGCGCGGTGAAGTACCAGCGTATCGCCGAAAAGGGCCTGCCGCGCGATAGCCACTGAGGGGGCAGTCCCGCGTCCGTTACGTTGGACGTGTTCGGTGCATATTTCTTCCGCACAAGGGCGAGTCCGTAATCTGACGGTACACACCTTTCCTTGTTCTCCCGCGAAGGCGGGAGCCCAGTCTGGATCCCCGCCTTCGCGGGGAAACAAGCTTGGTAGAAAAGGACACCCGCCGTCATTGGCGGCACCCAACTGGATCCCGGCCTTCGCCGGGGGGTGGCGTCCTTCGATCCCCCCCCGCCAGGGGGAGATGGCTGGCTTTTGCCAGACGGAGGGGGCGGTAGAGAGAACCGCTGTTCCGTGTCCTCCCCCTCCGTCGCCCTCGGCGCCACCTCCCCCTAGCGGGGGAGGATTACAATTCGCCCCCTATTCCTCCCCGATCAGCGTCAGCACGTCGCCGATGATCCGCGTCATCGCCACCTTTGCCCCCTCGGGGTCCCGCGCGATGATCGCGTCCGCCACCGCCGCGTGATCGGCCACGTTCGCGGACCGGCCCTTGATCTTGTTGGTAAAGCGGATCGAGGTGCGCAGCGCAGTCGACACCACCGACTGGAACTGCGCGTAGAACGGGTTCTTCGACGCGCGCAGGATCGCGACGTGGAACGCGATGTCCGCCTCGAGCGGATCGGTCAGCCCGGCTTCGCCCGCCTCCATCTGCTCCAGCCCGCTGCGGATCGCCAGCAGGTCGGCCGCATCGCCGAACCGCGCCGCCAGCGCCGCCGCCTCGGGCTCGATCCCTACGCGCAACTGATTGAAATGCCGCAACAGCTCGACCGAGAACTTCCGCTCCAGCGTCCAGCGCAGCACGTCGGTATCGAACAGGTTCCACGCACTCGCCGGCTGCACCACCGTCCCCTGCCGCGGCCGCGCGCTGACCAGGCCCTTGGCGGTCAGCATCTTGACCGCCTCGCGCGTGACCGACCGACTGACGCCGTGCGTCTTGGCGATCTCCGCTTCGGTCGGGAACGGCCGGCTCTCATACCGCCCGGTCACGATCGCGCGCCCCAGCGTATCGAGCATGCCGTGCGTCAGGTTGCGCCCGAGCACGGCGGCTGCGGGAGGAATTTCGCTGTCTGTCATATCGGTCGCCATTTCCGCAGGTTCTGGCGCAACACCGTCACCGTGTCACGCGTCCAAGCGTTACGCTAGACTTTCGATATTTGTCGTATAAATGTCGAGTATCTGGCCTGTAATCGACGGGAACCGGGTGGAAGAGGAACGTCCATGAGCCTGTCCGGCATCGATCTGATCGTCGTCATCGTCTACGCGATCGGCATATTCGGCCTCGCGCAATGGGTGTCGCGCGACAAGGGCGGCAAGGCCAAGGACAGTTCCGACTATTTCCTCGCGTCCAAATCGCTGCCGTGGTGGGCGATCGGCGCCTCGCTGATCGCCGCCAACATCTCCGCCGAGCAGATCGTCGGCATGGCCGGGTCGGGCTATGCGATCGGCCTCGCGATCGCCTCGTACGAATGGATGGCGGCGCTGACGCTGCTGATCGTCGGCAAATTCTTCCTGCCGATCTTCCTGCGCAACGAGATCTACACGATGCCGCAGTTCCTGGAACAGCGCTACGGCCCGTCGATCCGCACGCTGATGGCAGTGTTCTGGCTCGGCCTGTACGTGTTCGTGAACCTCACCTCGATCATCTGGCTCGGCTCGATCGCGGTCAACCAGGTCGCCGGGATCAACCAGGATTTCGCGCTGATCGGCCTAGGCCTGTTCGCGTTGCTCTACCAGTTGAAGGGCGGCCTGAAGGCGGTCGCGCTGACCGATATCGTCCAGGTGACTCTGCTGGTCGTCGGCGGGCTGATCGTTTCCGGCCTCGCACTGAGCGAACTCGGCGGCGACGCAGGCATGCTCGGCGGCTTCGACAGACTGGTTACCCAGGCGCCGGGCCATTTCCACATGATCCTGTCGAAGGACAATGCGTTCTACAAGGATCTGCCGGGCATCTCGGTGCTGGTCGGCGGCATGTGGATCGCGAACCTGAGCTATTGGGGTTTCAACCAGTATATCATCCAGCGCGCGCTCGCCGCCAAGTCGCTCGGCGAAGCGCAGAAGGGCATCGTGTTCGCCGCCTTCCTGAAGCTGCTGATGCCGCTGGTCATCGTCCTGCCGGGCATCGCCGCAGTGATCCTCGCGCCCGATCTCGCCAAGCCGGACCAGGCCTATCCGACGATGATGCGCCTGCTGCCCCCCGGCCTTCTCGGGCTGGTCTTTGCAGCGCTGATCGCCGCGATCGTCGCGTCGACCGCATCGAAGATCAACTCGATCGCGACGATCTTCACGCTCGATCTCTACGCCAAGCGCCGCGGTGCGACCTCGATCGCCGAAGATGGTTCGACGAAGGTCGCCGATCCCGCGGTCGAGCGTAACCTCGTCAAGGTCGGCCGCATCGCCGCCGCCGTCGCGATCGTGCTGGCGATGATCACCGCGCGGCCTTTGCTCGGCAAGTCAGACCAGGCGTTTCAGTATATCCAGGAATATACCGGGTTCTTCACGCCGGGAATCGTCGTGATCTTCATGCTAGGGCTGTTCTGGAAGCGTGCGACCGAGGCTGGCGCGTTGATCGCCGCGGTCGCGTCGTTCGCGATCTCGCTGCTGCTCAAATACGCCGCGCCGGAAATTCCGTTCATGAACCGGATGCTGATCGCGTTCGTGATCGCGCTGGTGCTGGCGGTGATTGCCTCGCTGGTCCGCCCGCAGTCGAGCGCGGCGAACCGGATCGTCACCCGCGACGTCGACTATACGACGACGCGCGGATTCAATATCGCGTCGGTCGGCGTGGTGATGATCCTCGTCGCGCTGTATGCGACATGGTGGTGAGCATGGGCGCATTCATCGCAGTCGACTGGGGCACGACCAACCGCCGTGCGTTCCGGATCGAGAACGGCCACGTCGTTGCGACCGAGCGGGACGATCGCGGCGCGGCAAACGTCGCGGCAGGCGAGTATGAGGCCGAAGTCGCGAGCATTCGCGACCGGCTCGGCGACCTGCCGATGCTGCTCGCGGGGATGGTCGGCTCGAACATCGGCTGGCGTAGCGTGCCCTATGTCGCAGCACCCGCAGGATTGACCGAAGTCGCCGCCGCGCTCGACCGGATCGACGACCGCACGGCGATCGTACCGGGGTTGTCGTACCGCGACGGACTTCACGCGGACGTGATGCGCGGTGAGGAGGTCCAGTTGCTGGGCGCGGTTGCGGCAGGGCTCGTCCCCGCGGACGCACTGCTCTGCCAGCCCGGCACGCACTGCAAATGGGCGACCGTCGAGGGCGGCAGGATCACGCAATTCACCACCGCGATGACCGGCGAACTCTTCGCCCTGCTCCGCGCGCACGGCGTCCTTTCGCGCCAACTCGGCCATCCGGTCAAGCCGGGCGCCGCATTCCTCGAAGGCGTCGCCGAGGGAGCGAAGCGTGATCTCGCCGCCAGCCTGTTCGCCATCAGGGCGCGCGGCGTGCTCGGGCTGGCCGACGACGCGCACGCAGCCTCGTTCGCGAGCGGCCTGTTGATCGGTGCTGATACCGCCGCGCGGATCACGCCCGGCGCAACCGTCCACATCCTCGCCGACCCGGCGCTTGGCGCACTTTATGCCAGCGCGATCGATGCGCTCGGCGGCGCCTCGCACCATATCGACAGCCAGGCCGCGTTCGTGGCCGGCATCACCCGCATCCAGGATCTCGCTGCATGACTCCCGACACGACCCATCGCCAAGCCTTCGACAACGCCTTCGCGAAATGCCCGCTGATCGCGATCCTGCGCGGCGTGAAGCCCGACGAGGTCGAGGCAATCGGCGAAGCACTGGTCGAGGCAGGCTTCACGATCCTCGAAGTGCCGATGAACTCGCCCGACCCGCTCGACAGCATCGCCCGGCTGGCGCGCTCGCTCAAGGGCCGCGCAGTCGTCGGTGCGGGGACGGTGTTGCGCGTCGAGGACGTCGAGGCAGTCGGCGCAGCCGGCGGGACGCTGATTATCGCCCCCAATGCGAACGTGCGCGTGATCGCGGCGGCAGCGGAACGCGGCTATGTCGCCCTCCCCGGCATCGCCACGCCAACGGAGGCCTTCGCCGCGCTCGAGGCAGGCGCAGCCGCGTTGAAGCTGTTCCCGGCCGAAGCCGCGAGTCCGGCTGTGCTGAAGGCGATGCGCGCGGTGCTGCCCAAGGACACGCGCGTGCTGCCGGTCGGCGGCGTCGTGCCCGAGATCATGGCGGAATGGCGCAAGGCGGGCGCGGCCGGTTTCGGCCTCGGCTCGGCCCTGTACGCACCCGGCATGACCGCAGCGGACGTCGGCGCCCGCGCGGCCGGCTTCATCGCGGCGTTGAAGGGCGAGTAACGCGCTTCCGTTCGTATTTTCCCCGGAGTTCGCTCTCCCTTTCCGTTCGTGCCGAGTAGCGACCGAGTAGCCCACTTGGGCGTATCGAGGGCGCGTATCGAGGTACAGGTTCCGCGCACCAACCTGTCCTTCGATACGCCGTCTCGATACGCCGCCTTCGGCGACTACTCGACCGCTACTCAGGAGGAACGGGACGGGTGGGCTGTCCCCTCTACTTTCCCCGCTTCACATACCGCCGCCCAAGAAAATCGAACGCGGGCAGCGCCTCGTGCCGCCCCAGCCCGAACCACGCCGCATTCTCCCAGTTCGAGCCCGTTCCCCACCGCGTCCCGCACCCGGTCGAGACCCAGCCCGGCTCCCAATACACCACGCCGATCCCGCCCGCATCGACCACCGTCTGCGTCAGGTCGACCAGATATTTCAGCTGCCCCTGCGGCGTCGCAGGATAGCCCGGCAGCAGCGAATCCGCGCCCAGCAGATCGGGCGACGCATCCTCCCCGACCGGGCTGAACGGATACGCAGTCTCGACCACGATCACGTCCGCCTTGTACCGCGCCTTCGCCAGCGCGATCGTCTCGCCCAACTGGATCGGCGTCCGCGTCGACCATTTCCGGTAATAGCTGATGCCGATCACGTCGAAATCGCGCACGCCAGCCTCCGCCGCATCGTCGAACCACGCCGCGACATGCTCGGGCTGGGCGATGTGCAGCATGATCCGCGGATTGATCTTCGCACCCTTCCCCGCATCGCGCACCGCCTTGATCCCGGCGTTGAGCAACGTCGCATTACGCGTCCAGTCGATCTTGCGATCCTTTACGCCGCCCATCAGCTCCGGGTTCGTCTCGTTCCCGACCTGCACCATCTCCGGCATCAGGCCGTCCGCATCGAGCTTCCCCAGCACGTCGCGCGTATACGCATACAGCGCCTTCGCCTGCCCCCCGGTGTCGAGCTTCGCCCAAGCCGCAGGCGGGATCTGCTTCTCGCCGTCCGCCCAATCGTCGGAGTAATGAAAGTCGAGCAGCACCTGCATGCCCGCCGCCTTCGCGCGCCGGATCGTCTTGGTGACGTCGGCGAGATCGCTGTATTTCGTCCATTTCGCGTCGTTCCAGATCCGGACGCGGACGATATTTCCCCCCTTCGCCTTCATCAGGACGAACGGATCGACCGGCTTGCCCTTCGAGCGATAGACCGCGCCGCAATCCTCCATCTCGTTGACGTAGGACAGGTCGGCACCGAGATAGACCCCGCCGGCCGGCTTGGGGGCGAGCGGCTGCGCGGTGGCGGTCGACGCGAGCAGGGCGAACGCGAGCAAAGCGCGCCGCATCACCGCACCGCCATGATACGCAGCGACGCGGACCTGAGCCCCTCGCCCGACACCGAAATCTCGACCGGCCCGGGTTGCGACCCGACCCGCACGATCGCCTGCGCAAGCCCGTGGAACGCCCGCCGCTGGCTTGCGACATCCGCTTCGAGGCTGGTCGGATTGCCGTTGCCGACACCGATCACCGCCGCGCCGCCGCTCGTTTCGAACCGCAGCAGCGTATCCGCGTCGGGCACCGGCCGGCCCCGCGCATCGACGATCTCCGCACGCAGCATGACCACGTCGCTGCCGTCCGCCTTCACCACGCGGCGGTCCGCAGTCAGCCGCACCGCCGCCGCCACGCCCGCGGTCTCGCGCACCGACGACGCCACCCGCCGCCCCTTGTTCAGCCCACGCGCTTCGATCCTGCCCGGCGCATAGGGCACGCTCCAGGCAAGATGCCCGTTGCGCGGCATCGGTTTGCGCCCGAGCGACCGCCCGTTGAGCAGCAGCTCCACCTCGTCGCAATTGCCATGTGCCCAGACCTCGATCGGCTGGCCCTCGCGGCCCGGCCACGTCCAGTGCGGCAGCAGGTGAACCTGCGGCAGGTCGGGCCGCCACCACGCGCGATAATAATGAAAATTGTCCTTCGGAAAGCCACACGTGTCGAGCACGCCGAAATAGCTCGAGATACTCGGGAACTGCGCGAACGGCGTCGGCTCGCCGCGATAGTCGAAGCCGGTCCAGATGAACCCGCCCGCGATATACGGTCGCGTCGCCGCGATCGACCACCAGGCTTCCGCAGTCGACGCCCACCACGGATGCTCGGTGTCGTACGCGCGCACCACATGCGCCGCGGCATCGTTCACATACGCGCCCCGCGTACTGACGGTGCTGCCGGTTTCGGTGCCCATCGTCGGCATTTCGGGGAATTGCTGGTGGAACGCCTCGATCTTGTCGGTGCGGTAGTTGAAGCCGACGACGTCGACGACCTTGGCCGCGCCCTTGTCCCAGCTATTGTCGAACGCGAACGTCGTCGGGCGGGTCGGATCGAGCTTCCGCACCGCCGCCTGCATCTCGGACGTGACGCGCGCGCCCTTGGCCGAGCCCTGTTGCGGCTCCTCGTTGCCGAGCGACCATGCGATCACGCTCGGCCGGTTGCGGTCGCGGCGGACGATCCGGTCGAGCTGCGCCATCGCCTCGTCGTCGCTGCTGTTGAGCCGCGCCTCGACGATCATCATCATGCCCATCTCGTCGCACACGTCGAGCAGCGCGGACGCGGGCGGGTTGTGCGCGCTGCGCCATGCGTTCGAGCCCATGTCCTTGAGTTGCGCGACCCGCCACGCGTGCAGCGCATCCGGGATGCCGGTACCGACGCCCGCATGATCCTGGTGATTGCAGGTCCCGAGCAGTTTCACCGGCTTGCCGTTGAGCAGGAAACCGCGCGCGCCGTCGAAACGGATCGTGCGGATGCCGAACCGCGTATCGTAGCGGTCGACGACGCGCCCGCCGACGACGATCTCTGCCTCTATGGTATAGAGCCGAGGTGTCTCGATCGACCACAGGACGGGCGTCGCGACCTGCGTTCGGGCGTCGAGCATGGTGCGGTCGCCGGCCGCTATCGCAAACGGCGTATCTGCCAAGCTCGCGGCCGCGCGCCCATCGGGACCAATCACGCGCTGCCGCACCACGCCCTCGACCTTGGCATCGCCGCTGTTGAAGATTTCGGTCGAGACCGTGACCTGCGCGCCATCGGCCTGCACGTCGCTGCGGACGACGGTTTCCCATTGCGGGACGTGCACCGAATCCGCGCGCATCAGGTCGACGTGGCGGTAAATGCCTGCGCCTTCGTAGAACCAACCTTCGCCGAGCGTCGCATCGACGCGCACCGTGATGACGTTGCCGCCGCCGTCATAGTCGAGAAAGTCGTCGATCTCGACGCGGAACGGCGCATAGCCGCTCTCGTTGCGGCCGACGATATGGCCGTTCACGAACACCAGGCAATCGCGGAACACACCGTCGAATTCGAGCCACAGCCGACGCCCGCGATCCGCCGCGGCGACCGCGATCGGGCAGCGATACCAGCCGATGCTGTTTGCCGGATGATCGCGCCCGATCGCCTTGAAGCCGTGCGCCGCGACCGCATCCTCGATTTCCTTCGGCGCGGGGGTGGCTGGCGGCGCGAAGGGCAGCGCGACCGCCCAGTCGTGCGGCACACGCACCTGTTGCCACGCACTGTCGTCGAAACCCGGTATCGCCGCATCGGCAG
Source organism: Sphingomonas sp. 4RDLI-65 (assembly GCF_049472435.1). Classification (NCBI taxonomy): domain Bacteria; kingdom Pseudomonadati; phylum Pseudomonadota; class Alphaproteobacteria; order Sphingomonadales; family Sphingomonadaceae; genus Sphingomonas; species Sphingomonas sp. 4RDLI-65. The sequence continues at coordinate 62,443 of NZ_JBCEBT010000006.1, forward strand.
TCCCCGCTCCGGCCTTCGCATAGGTGCGCTGGTTCCGTCCGAACCCGAAATCGCGATCGACGTCCGCGGCGTGCCCCAGATGGAACCGCCATTCCTCCAGGCGTTCGCGACGTCGCGGCGCTGCAACGACGGGCATCGCCGTGGTCGCGCTGAACGCCGGGGTCGCGGCGACCGTCAATGCGAGCGCACTCTGCCCCAGCACCGACCGGCGGGTTAATCCTGACATCCTACTCTCCCGTTTTTTGTATGATAATTCGGCGTGGGCGATTGTGCGAGCCTGATTTGCAACGGTGGATTGCGCCCGGGGATCGTCTTCGCGGCGCGTTGCGGTTAGGGCGGCGCGATGATGTTTGCCGACCAGGAACGAGACCTCGCCACGCTGGCCGCCGCCGACCGGTATCGATCGCTCCGACCGCGCACGGGCGTCGATTTCGCCTCGAACGACTATCTCGGACTCGCCGGATCGGACCGTCTGCGCCGCGCAATGATCGAGGCTTTGGCGCGGGGCGTGCCGGTCGGCTCGGGCGGCTCGCGGTTGTTGCGGGGCAACGCGCCCGAGCATGAGGCGCTGGAGGCCGATGCGGCACGCTTCTTCGGGACCGAGGCGGCGCTGTTTTTCGCGAGCGGCTATGTCGCGAACACGATCCTGTTTGCGACGCTGCCGCAGCGCGGCGACCTGATCGTCCACGACGCCCTGATCCATGCAAGCGCGCACGAGGGTATGCGCCTCACCCGGGCGACCTGCGTGAGCGCGACGCATAACGACGCGAATGCGTTCGAGGATGCCATCGCCAACTGGCGCGCGGCGGGCGGCACGGGCCGCGTGTGGATCGCGGTCGAGAGCCTCTACAGCATGGACGGCGACCAGGCCCCGCTCGCCGACCTCGCGCGCGTCGCAGATCGCCACGACGCGATCCTGTTGATCGACGAGGCGCATGCGACCGGGGTGTTCGGCACCGACGGCCGTGGCCTCGCCGAAGGACTCGACGGGCACGAGAACGTCATCACCTTGCGGACCTGCGGCAAGGCGCTCGGCTGCGAGGGCGCGCTCCTGTGTGGCCCCGCGGTGATGCGCACGTTCATCGTCAATCGCGGCCGCGGGTTCATTTTTTCCACCGCACCGTCGCCGCTGATGGCGCTGGCGGTCGGTGAAGCATTGCGGATCATGGCCGACGAACCCGCGCGGCGGGACCAGCTGTGGGGCCTGATCGCGACGGCCGAGCGCGTGCTGGCGCCGGACGGTGTCATGGCGACTGGGTCGCAGATTCTGCCGCTGGTGCTGGGCGACGCGGCGCGGACGATGCGTGTCGCGAGCGCGATCCAGGCGGCGGGGTTCGACGTCCGCGGCATTCGGCCGCCGACCGTGCCCGACGGGACGTCGCGGTTGCGGATATCGTTGACGCTGAACGCCACCGCGTCAGATATCGAGGCACTGGGCGAGGTCATGAAGGAGGCGCTGCAATGACGATTATCGTCACCGGGACGGACACGGATATCGGCAAGACGGTGTTCGCCGCCGGCCTGACCGCCGCGCTCGGCGCGCGTTACTGGAAGCCGGTCCAGGCCGGGCTTGCGGACGGCAGCGACGCGGCTTCGGTCGTGACCCTGGGTGTGCCCGCGGACCGAGTCCTGCCCGAGGCATACCGCCTGACGACGCCGTGCTCGCCGCATCTCGCCGCGGAGATCGACCGCCTGACGATCGATCCGGACCGGCTCGCGCTGCCCCAAGTCGACGGCCCGCTGGTGGTCGAGGGTGCGGGCGGCGTGATGGTGCCCGTGACACGCGACCTGATCTTCGCCGACCTGTTCGCGCGCTGGGGCAAGCCGGTGGTGCTCGTCGCGCGCACGGGCCTCGGCACGATCAACCATAGCCTGTTGTCGATCGAGGCGTTGCGCAGTCGCGGCGTGCCGATCCTCGGCATCGCCTTCGTCGGCGACGCGGTCGAGGATAGCGAGGCGACGATCGCCGCACTCGGTAAGGTCTGCCGCCTGGGCCGCCTGCCCCGCCTCGATCCGCTCAACGCCGCGACGCTGGCCGAGGCGTTCGCCGCGAACTTCGACCTGGAGGCATTCCAGTGAATTCCCCCGTCTGGCACCCCTTCACGCAGCACGGCCTGCGCGAGCCCATCCCGCTCGTCACGCATGCCGAGGGCGCGGCGCTCTATACCGCGGACGGGCGGCGGATCGTCGATGCGATCTCGTCCTGGTGGGTGACGACGCATGGCCACGCCAACCCGAAGATCATGGCGGCGATCGCCGAGCAGGCGGGCAAGCTCGACCAGATCATCTTCGCCGGCTGGACGCACCAGCCCGCCGAGGACCTCGCGCGCGGGCTGACCGCGATCATGCCGCCCGAATTGACCCGCGTGTTCTTCTCGGACTCCGGCTCGACCAGCGTCGAGTGCGCGCTGAAGATGGCGCTCGGCTATTGGCTCGATCGCGGCGAAGACCGCCACCGCATCCTCGTGCTGGAGCATGGATATCACGGCGACACGATCGGCGCGATGTCGGTCGGCGCACGCGGCGTGTTCAACCGGGCGTACGAACCGCTGCTGTTCGACGTCGGCACGATCCCCTTCCCTGCCGCCGGGCAGGAACAGGCGACGCTCGACGCGCTGGAGAAGGCCTGCGCCGCGCACCCTGCCGCGTTCATCGTCGAGCCGCTGCTGCTGGGCGCGGGCGGGATGCACATCTATCCAGCACACATCCTCGGTGAGATGCGGCGGATTTGCGCCGCGCACGGCGTGCTGTTCATCGCCGACGAGGTGATGACCGGCTGGGGCCGCACCGGCACGTTGCTCGCCTGCGAACAGGCCGGCGTGGTGCCCGACATCTTGTGCCTGTCGAAGGGGCTGACCGGCGGGGCGATTCCGCTCGCAGTGACGATGGCGACCGAGGCGATCTACCAGGCGCATTACGGCACCGACAGGTCGCGCATGTTCTTCCACTCGTCGAGCTACACCGCCAACCCGATCGCCTGCGCCGCCGCCAATGCGAACTTGGCGATCTGGCGCGACGAACCTGTGCGCGACCGGATCGCCGATCTCACCGCACGCCAGCGCACGCGGTTGGAGACGTTGGCCAAGCATCCCCGCATCGCCAACCCCCGCCAGATTGGCACCATCACCGCCGTCGAACTAGAGGGCGAGGACGGCTATCTCTCGCAGATCGGTCCGCGCCTGCTCGCGTTCTTCGGCGAGCGCGATCTGCTGCTCCGCCCGCTCGGCAACACCGTCTACGTGATGCCGCCCTATTGCATCGACGATACCGATCTCGACCGGATCTACGCGGCGATCGGCGACGCATGCGACATGCTCGGACAAGACTCCTGACGTTCTTGCTGCACTGCAGCAACAAATGATGTACGTGCGACGTTGAGATAAGATCGCGGCCGAGTACGCTGGCGACGAAAGGCTCGATTCACGTGAGAAACATCGCCGATACCATCGCCCGCATGGCGCGTGCCGGGGCCCCGACTCCGCGCGAAACCGTGCCAAGCCGCCTTACCCCGCTGATCGAGTTCGGCACCAATCCGGGCGCGCTGCTTGGGCACAGCTACGTCCCCAAGGACCTGCCACCCGGCGCGCCGCTGGTCGTCGTCCTGCACGGCTGCACGCAAACCGCGGCGGGCTATGACCACGGCTCGGGCTGGTCGCAGCTCGCCGATCGCGCCGGGTTCGCGCTCCTGTTTCCCGAACAGACGCGCGCGAACAATCCCAACCTCTGCTTCAACTGGTTCGCGTCGGAGGACACCGCGCAGGCCGGCGGCGAGGCCGAATCGATCGCGCAGATGACCGAGACGATGATCGCCCGCCACGGCCTCGACCGCAGCCGCGTATACGTCACCGGGCTGTCGGCAGGCGGCGCGATGACGATGGCGATGCTGGCAACCCGGCCGGACCTGTTCGCGGGCGGCGCGGTGATCGGTGGGCTAGCCTATGGTACCGCGACCGGCGTGTCGCAGGCGCTCGACCGGATGCGCGGGCACGGCGATACCAGCAACACCGCGCTGGCCGACGCGGTCCGCAGCGGCTCGCGCGGACATGACGGACGCTGGCCGACGCTCGCGATCTGGCACGGCGGTGCGGACGCGACGGTGAGCGTGGCGAATGCGGACACGATCGCGCGACAGTGGCGCGGCATCCACGGCGTCGATGCGAAAGCCGTGCGCACGGAGCGAGTCGGCACCGCCGTCCACCGGATCTGGTCGGACGCGGAAGGGCGCGACGTAGTCGAGGACTGGACCGTACCAGGCATGGGCCACGGCACGCCGATCGACCCGTCGCGTGGCCAGCGGCTGGGGGCGGCGGGGCCGTTCATGCTCGATGTCGGGATTTCGAGCACGGTGATCGCCAAGTCCTGGGGCCTGGTTCCGGTTGCAAGGACCGAGACCGCAGCCAAGCCCTCGCCGGTCGAGCGCGTCGCCAAGATTGCCATCCCCGCGGCGACGAAGCCCGCGCTGAAGCCGCGTACCGAAGCACCTGCCGGTATCCAGGCGACGATCGAAAACGCCCTCCGCGCCGCTGGGCTGATGCGCTAGATGCCGGGGTGGCCGCGGCCCTCTTAGAAATGGCGCTGTCGACCGTGTCCATGCAGTTGACCGAAACAACCGTCACCCCAGCGAAAGCCGGGGTATCCCACGAGGCAGATGACGCCCGCCCCATGATGATCTCCCAGCTTTCGCTGGGATGATGGAGTTTGGGAGCGGCGCGTGCATCGAAGATCCGATCGTTCGTCCGTGAACCAGCGTCCATGAACTAGCGAGGTCCCCCTGCCTCGATCCTCCCCTCGCAGGGGAGGATAACGGAATAATCGACTTGGCCGTGAACCCGGCTAAAGCCGGCGCATGACGTCCACCCCGCCCCACCCCTGGCGCACCGAATTCGCGGCCACGCTGAAGCTCGTCTGGCCGCTCGTCGCGACGAACCTCGCCCAGGCGCTGGTCGGCGCGACCGACGTGGCGATGCTCGGCCGGCTCGGGCCGGATACGCTGGCGGCGGCGACGTTGGGGCTCAACCTCTACCTCGTGTTCCTCGTCTTTGGCATGGGCCTGACGACCGCCGCGGTCCCGATGATCACCCGCGAGCGCGGCGCCCGGCCGCATGCGGTGCGCGATATTCGGCGGACCGTGCGCCAGACGATCTGGGTCGCCGCCACGCTCTGCATCCCGTCCTGGATCATCCTCTGGAATGCCGAGGCGATCCTCGTGCACCTGCTCGATCAAGACCCGCTGCTAGCGCACGACGCGGCGCGATTCGTGCGCGCAGTGATGTGGGGCATGCTCCCGAGCCTCGCCTTCCTCGTGCTGCGTGCATTCGTCGCCGCGCTCGAGCGGCCGGGCTGGTCGCTGGTGGTGATGCTCGGGCTGCTGATCGTCAACGCCGGGCTCAACTGGCTGCTGATCTTCGGACACGCAGGATTGCCAGCCCTCGGTCTGCTCGGATCCGGCACCGCGAGCAGCATCGCCAACGGCCTCAGCTTCGTCGCGATGGCCGCCGTGATCGTCTGCGCCAGGCCGTTCCGCCGCTATCGCCTGCTCGGCCGGTTCTGGCGCAGCGACTGGCCGCGATACCGCGCGGTGTGGACACTCGGCCTGCCGATCGCGATCACGCTCGGGTTCGAGTCCACCGTGTTCATCGCCGCGGTGTTCCTGATGGGACTGCTCGGCACCGTGCCACTTGCAGCGCATGCGATCGCGATCCAGATCGCCAGCGTCACCTTCATGGTTCCGCTCGGCATCGCCCAAGCTGCCACCGTCCGCGTCGGACTCGCCTCGGGCCGCGGCGATCGCGCGGGGATCGGTCGCGCCGGCTGGGCGGCGTTCGCGATTGGCGAGGGCTTCATGGTACTGACCGCCGCGCTGCTGATCCTCGCGCCGCAACTGCTGATCGGCATCATCCTCGACGTCGACGCGCCCGCCAATGCACCGGTCGTCGCCCTCGCGATCTCGCTGCTCGCGGTCGCCGCGGTGTTCCAGGTGGTCGACGGCGCGCAGGTGATCGGCGCAGGCATGTTGCGCGGGCTGGGCGATACCAAGGTGCCGATGATCTACGCGGCGGTCGGCTATTGGGGCATCGGCATCGGCGTCGGCGCGTGGCTCGCATTCGGACGCGGCTGGGGCGGGGTCGGCATCTGGACCGGGCTCGCGACCGGACTGGCGGTGGTATCCGTGCTGATGATTGCCCGTTGGCAGGCGCGCGAGCGACTTGGGCTCGGCTAAGGCTCGCTTGGCCTCTTTATCCTATATTACTGATACATAGCGGCTGCGACGTGTTAACGTGTGTTACACCAACGGAGCCTGACATATGCCTGATCAAGACCGCATCGTCGCGATCGGGTTGCTCACGCAGCGCGACGTTTTCGCGCTCGGACACGACCTGTCGCGTGTCTATCCGATCGACGAGGTGCCGTGTTTCGGTAGCCTTCTCGGCGCGATCGACGACGCCGACCGCGCGTTCCACCGCGCCCGCGATGCACGCCAGCTTGCCAGTCAGGTCCAACACGGCGCAACCTCGCCGACATAGCGGCGTTCGATATCCGCTGCCCCCTGCGGAGATCGACCATGACGCATTTGCCTACCGAATTGCTGCTGCTCGGCTGGTCGACGGTCCTGCTGTTCACGTACATCATGATCCAGGGCCAGACCGCGACGCGTGATCGCGGGCTCGACTGGAACGCAGGCTCACGCGACGGCGAGCAGAAACCGCTCGGCGAAATGGCCGGTCGCGCCGAACGTGCGCTCAAGAACTTCCAGGAAACCTATCCGGTGTTCGTCGCGCTCGCTCTCGGGCTGGCGGTGACCGATCGCACCGGCGGGTTGGGGGCGATAGGTGCATGGCTCTGGTTCGGTGCGCGGATCGCCTACATCCCGCTCTATCTGTTCGGCATTAAATATGTCCGCAGCCTGTGCTGGATGGCGTCGATCCTCGGACTGTTGCTGATGCTGATCTGCTTCCTCTGAGGCTCAGTCCCGTAACGTGCGGATGATCGCCGAGAAGTCGAGGCCGCCCTGCCCGGCGTCGGCGAACGCCTCGTAGCGCTCGGCGGCCTTCGCGCCCATCGGCGTATCCGCGCTGACATCCTGCGCCGCCGCCATCGCCAGCCGCAGGTCCTTGAGCATCAGCGCCGCCGCGAAGCCGCCCTGATAATCGTGATCGGCGGGCGTATCGGGACCAATCCCGGGCAGCGGCGCGTACGTCGTCATCGACCAGCTCTGCCCCGACGACACACTAGCGATATCGTAGAACGCCTGCGCATCGAGCCCCAGCTTCTCCGCCAGCACGAACGCCTCGCAGGTCGCGACCATCGTCGCGCCGAGAATCATGTTGTTGCAGATCTTCGCCGCCTGCCCCGCGCCGTTTGTGCCGGCATGGATGACGGCCTTGCCCATGTCGGCGAGGATAGCCTGCGCCCGATCGAACGCCTCGGCCGAACCCCCGACCATGAAGGTCAGCGTGCCCGCATTGGCCGCACCGATCCCGCCAGAGACGGGCGCATCGACTGCGACGAGGCCTTTCGCCTGTGCCGCCGCGGCGACCTGCTTGGCGGTGGCGACGTCGATCGTCGAGCAATCGATTAGGATCGCGGAGGGCGACGCGACGCCGAACAGCGTGTCGTACACCTCAGCGACGTGCTTGCCCGCCGGGAGCATCGTCACGATCGCCTCGGCGCCATCCGCGGCTTCCCGCGCAGAAGCGACCGGCAGGCATCCCGCGGCCTTCGCCTTGTCCAGAGCGTCGGAACTCAGATCGAACGCGCGGACGTCATGGCCCTTCTTGGCGAGGTTCGCCGCCATCCCGCCGCCCATGTTGCCAAGCCCGATGAATCCGATCCGTGCCATGTTCTCTCTCCTAATCTTTGCTCCCCTCCCGTTCACGGGAGGGGTTGGGGGAGSSCMGCGCCGCAATCACAGTGTCGGCAATCGGGGCACTCCCCTCCCCTGACCCCTCCCGCAAGCGGGAGGGGAATTCGTCATTTCCCCGTCCAGCTACCCGGCCGCTTCTCGACAAACGCGGCCATGCCTTCGCTCTGGTCCTCAGTCCCGAACAGCCCGTGGAACAGCCGCCGCTCGAACTGGACGCCCATCGTCAGGCCCGTCTCGAAGGCCGCGTTGACCATTTCCTTGTTCGCCAGCACCGCCAGCGGCGCCATCGCCGCGATCGTCGCGGCGGTCTTCACCGCCTCCTCGACCAGATCGTCCGCCGGCACGATCCGCGACACGAGGCCCGCGCGCTCGGCTTCCTCGGCATCCATCATCCGTCCGGTCAGGCACATCTCCATCGCCTTGGCCTTGCCGACTGCGCGCGTGAGGCGTTGTGATCCGCCCATGCCGGGGGACACGGCCAGCTTGATCTCGGGCTGGCCGAACTTGGCGGTATCGGCCGCGAGGATAAAGTCGCACATCATCGCCAACTCGCAACCGCCGCCGAGCGCATAGCCCGCCACCGCCGCGATCACGGGTTTCCGCGTCCGCGTGAAATGCTCCCAGCCCGCGAAGAAGTTGCTCGCGTACATCTCGGCAAAGCCCTGCGACTGCATCTCCTTGATATCCGCCCCCGCCGCGAACGCCTTGGCCGAGCCCGTCAGCACCGCGCAGCCCTGGGAAGCATCCGCATCGAACGCCGCAAACGCAGCGATCAGGTCGGCGAGCACCTGCGAATTGAGCGCGTTCAGCGCCTGGGGCCGGTTCAGCGTGACGAGCGTGACGCCGCCGCGCTGCTCGACGAGGATCGTTTCGTATTCGGCCATTCCAAACCCTTCCAATTTCGTCACCCCAGCGAAAGCTGGGGTCTCATCATTACCGGGAGACCCCAGCTTCCGCTGGGGCGACGTGTTTTCTGTTCAGCCCGGCGTCCACGCCTCATGCTCCGGCAAAGGCGCGAAGATCTGATCGATCACATGATCGGTCACAGCCTCGGGCGTCGCCGGTTCCCATTTCGGCGCATTGTCCTTGTCGACAATCACCGCGCGCACGCCCTCGATAAAGTCATGCCGCTGCACGACATGCGCACCGACCGCATATTCCTGCCGCATCTCGTCCGCGAAACTTGCCATCGCAGCGCCCTCGTGGAGCAACCGCAGCGACACCTTCATCGTCTGCGGCGACTTGGTCTTGAGCGTCGCGAGCGTCTGCACAGCCCATTCTCCACCATCCGCGTCGAGCGCAGCGTAGATTTCCTCCAGCACGTCCGACGCGAACAGTCGGTCGATGTCGTCCTTCCGCGCGAGTATCTTCGCCTCGGGCGCCGATGTAGCCAGCGCATCAAGCACCGCCGCAATATCCTGCGGCGTCTTGCCGATCCGCGTCTTGGCTGTCTCCACCGCGTCACTCGACAAATAATGCGTAGCGAGCCCCAGCGCCAAACACTCCGCCCCGTCGAGCCGATGCCCGGTCAACGCGAGATACTGCCCGATCCGCCCCGGCAATTGCGACAGATACCAGCCGCCGCCGACGTCCGGGAACAGCCCGATCCCCGTCTCCGGCATCGCAAACTTGGTGTTCTCCGTCGCGACCCGATACCGGCACGGCAAGGCCAGCCCGACGCCACCGCCCATCGTGATCCCGTCCATGAACGCGACGATCGGCTTGGCATAGGTGAACAGCCGGTGGTTCATCCGATACTCGGCATGAAAAAACGCCCGCGCCTCGACGCCATCGGTCGCGCCGGACGCGGCAAGCATGCGGATATCCCCGCCAGCACAGAACCCGCGCCCCTCGGCATGATCGACCACGATCGCCTCGACCGCCGCGTCGCCACGCCACGCTTCCAGCGCCTCAAGCACGCCTTCGCACATCGCTAGGTTCAACGCGTGCAGCGCCTTCGGGCGGTTCAACCGAATCCGGCCGACAGGCCCTTCACTCTCGACGATCAGATCATCGGTCACGCGTTCACCTCCCGAACATCATCTCCGCGCCTCTGCGCCTCTGCGCGAACAAGAAACTTTTTCGCGCAGAGGCGCAGAGGCGCGGAGCAGAAGAAAGACTTGAAGCTGCGCGGACTCACTGCCGCGTCAGTTCGCGACCGACGATCATCCGCATCACCTGGTTCGTCCCCTCGAGGATCGAATGCACGCGCAGATCGCGCCAGAAGCGTTCGATCGGATAGTCCTGCAGATACCCGTACCCGCCATGCAGCTGCAACGCGCGATCGACCACCGAAGACCCCGTGTCCGTCGCCAGCCGCTTCGCCATCGCCGCAAACTTGGTCTTGTCGGGCGCGTTCGCAGTCACCTTGGCCGCGGCGATATACAGCAGCGCGCGCGCCGCCTCCAATTCGGTCGCCATGTCCGCCAGCATGAACTGCGTGTTCTGGAAATCGGCGATCGCCTTGCCGAACTGCTTGCGGTCCTTCGTATACGCGATCGCCTCGTCGAGGCACCGCTGCGCCCCGCCAAGCGAACACGCGCCGATGTTCAACCGCCCGCCATCGAGCCCCATCATCGCGATCCGGAAGCCCTCGCCCTCGCCGCCGACCATGTTTGCGGCCGGCACGCGGACTCCGTCGAAGATCACCTGTCGCGTCGGCTGCGAGTGCCAGCCGAGCTTCTTCTCGTTCGCGCCAAACGACACCCCCGGCATGTCCTTCTCGATCACCAGGCACGAGATGCCCTTGGGCCCCTCCTCCCCAGTGCGGACCATCGTCACGTATACCTCGTTCTCGCCCGCACCCGAGATGAACTGCTTCGAGCCCGTCACGACCCAGTCGTCGCCATCACGCACTGCGCGCGTCTTCAGAGCAGCCGCGTCCGACCCAGAGCCCGGCTCGGTCAGGCAATAGCTCGCCAGCCGGTCCATCGTCACCAGGTCAGGGAGGTACTTGTCCTTCACCACGGCCGACCCGAACCGGTCGATCATCCATGCCGCCATATTATGGATGCTAATAAACGCCGACGTCGAGGGACACCCGTACGACATCGCCTCCATGATCAGCGCGGCTTCCAACCGCCCGAGCGCGATCCCGCCGCTCTCCTCGCTGACATAGATCGCTGCAAAGCCGAGTTCTGCCGCCGCCTTGATCGTATCGCGCGGGAAAATGTGCTTCTCGTCCCACTCAGCCGCCTCCGGCGTGATCCGGTCTGCGGTGAAGCGGCGCGCCAGCTCCTGGATCTCGCGCTGGTCGTCGGTAAGGTCGAACTGGTTCATCATCTGTCCTTCAGCGAGCGGCGCCGTTCGGCTGTCCAATCCATTCCTCTCGTTTAGCGAAACACCACGGTACGCTTGCCGTTCAACAACACGCGCCGCTCGGCGATCCATCCCACCGCCCGCGCGAGCACCTGCGCCTCGCTGTCCCGGCCGATCGCGATCAGATCATGCACGGTAGCGCGGTGATCGACGCGCTCGGCCGCCTGCTCGATGATCGGACCCTCGTCGAGATCGCTGGTCACGAAATGCGCGGTGGCGCCGATCAGTTTCACCCCGCGCGCATGCGCCTGGTGATACGGCCTGGCGCCCTTGAAGCTCGGCAGGAAACTATGGTGGATGTTGATGCAGCGCCCGGCCAGTAGCTCGACCAGATCCGCGCTCAGCACCTGCATATAGCGCGCGAGCACCAGCAGATCGGCGCCGCTCGTCTCGAACAGGTCGAGCAACGCCGTCTCCTGCGCCGCCCGGTTGCCCGTATCGACCGGCAGATGGTGGAACGGCAGTCCGTGCCATTCGGTCAGCCCGCGCAAAATCTCGTGGTTCGACACCACGCCGATTGGCTCGATCGGCAGTGCACCGGTCGACCAACGATGCAGCAGATCGTTGAGGCAATGCGACGTGGTCGACACCGCGATCAGCACGCGCGGCCGGGCATCCGCAGCGACCAGCGACCAGTCGAGCGCAAACGTCTCGCCGACCGTGCCGAGCCGCGCGCGCAAATCCGCCTCGCCGTCCTGGGCCGCGCTGAACACAACGCGCATGAAGAACCGCCCGGTTTCCAGATCGGCATATTGCTGGCTGTCGAGAATGAACCCGCCCGCCGCCGCGAGTTCACCTGTGACCGCGGCGACGATCCCGACGCGATCCTCGCACGTGAAGGTCAGTATCTGCGCGCTCATGCGCTCGTCTCGATCAGGTCCCATCGGTTGCCATATAGATCCGAGAACACCGCCACCCAACCATAGGTTTCCCGCCGCGGCGCCTCTTGGAAAGTAACGCCGCGCGCGCGCATCGCATCGTAGGTCGCTCGAAAATCGTCGACCTCGAGAAAGAACGCGACGCGTCCGCCTGCCGCCTTGCCGATTGCCCCGACCTGCTCATCGCCAACTGCCCGGGCAAGCAGCAGAGCGGCGCCACCACCCGGCGCGGCAACGTGCACCCAGCGCTTGCCGCCGCCGAGATCACTGTCCTCGACCAGCACGAAGCCGAGCATATCGACGAAATACCGGATGGCTTCGTCATAGTCGCGAACGACGAAGGCAACCGACGCGAGCCGCATCACCCCATCGTCGGAATGACGAACGCGTCGTTATTCCGCGCCGGACCGCCATCCTCGGCCATAGCCGGCAGGGCCGACCCGTCCGGCCAGCGCTGCGTGATCGTCTTGACCTTGGTCCAGAACTTCACGCCCTCCATGCCGTGCTGGTTGGTGTCGCCGAACGCCGAACGCTTCCACCCGCCGAACGTATGATACGCGACCGGCACCGGGATCGGCACGTTGATACCCACCATGCCCACATTGACTCGCGCCGCGAACTCGCGCGCCGCGTGACCGTTGCGCGTGAAGATCGCGACGCCATTGCCGTATTGATGCTCGCTCGGCAGCCGCACCGCTTCCTCGAAGTCCGCGGCGCGGACGATCTGGAGGACGGGTCCGAAGATCTCCTCCTTGTACGCCGACATCTCCGTCGTCACGTGATCGAACAGCGACGGCCCGATAAAGAAGCCCTTCTCGTGCCCCTGGAGCGAAAATCCACGACCATCGACGACCAGTTCCGCGCCCTCGTCGACACCGGTCTGGATCCAGTTCTCGATCCGCGTGCGATGCGCAGCATTCACAACCGGGCCATAATGCGCGTCGTTGTCGGTCGACACGCCGACGCGCAGCGCCGCGATCGCCGGGATCAGCTTCTCGCGCAACGCAATCGCGGTCTTCTCGCCGACCGGCACCACCACCGGCAGCGCCATGCAGCGCTCGCCCGCCGAGCCGAACGCCGCACCCGACAGGTCGGCGACGACCTGGTCGAGGTCCGCGTCGGGCATGACGATGCCGTGGTTCTTCGCGCCGCCCATCGCCTGGACTCGCTTGCCCGCCTCGACGCCGCGACGGTACACGTAATGCGCGATGTCGGACGAGCCGACGAAACTCACCGCGCTGATCGCCGGATGATCGAGGATCGCGTCGACCATTTCCTTGTCGCCGTGAACGACCTGGAAGATGCCCTCGGGCAACCCCGCCTCGACGAACAATTCGCCAAGGCGCACCGGCACCGAAGGATCGCGCTCGGACGGCTTGAGGATGAACGCGTTGCCGGTGGCGATCGCGACTCCGCTCATCCACAGCGGGATCATCGCCGGGAAGTTGAACGGCGTGATGCCTGCGCCGATGCCGAGCGGCTGGCGCATCGAATAGACGTCGATCCCCGGCCCTGCGCCCTGGGTGTATTCGCCCTTGAGGATGTGCGGGATGCCGCAACAGAACTCGATGACTTCGAGCCCGCGCTGGATATCGCCCTTTGAATCCGCGATCACCTTGCCGTGCTCGGACGAGAGCAGCCGCGCGAGTTCGTCCATGTTCGCCTCGACCAGCCGCTTGAACTCGAACATGACGCGGGCGCGACGCTGCGGATTGGTCGCCGCCCAGGCGGGCTGAGCCTTCTGCGCGGCCGCGACGGCGCGGTCCAGATCGGTCGCGCCCGACAGCCGGACCCGCGCCTGCACCTCGCCCGAATTCGGGTCGAACACGTCGCCGAAGCGCTCCGCTTTGCTCGCCGCACCGCTCACGAAATTCTCGATGGTCCGCATGGCATCCTCTTCTAGTTATCCACACCGTCGGGCATAAGCGTTTCGCAGCCAAGTGGGGCTGTTTGCAGATTCGCTCTGCAAATATGCAGCTTGAGGTAAGGCGTTCATGGATTGGGACGACGTCCGGTATTTTCTTACGTTAGCGCGTACACACCGGCTTGGGCCTGCTGCAAAATTGCTCGGCCAGGACGCGACGACGGTCTCGCGGAGGCTGCAACGCCTCGAACGGCGACTCCAGACGACCTTGTTCGAGCAGACCGTGGCCGGATACGCGCTGACCGAACGCGGCGCAGCTTTGCTCGACCACGCCGAGACGATGGAGGCGTCCGCGCTCGGTATCCAGGAAGTGGTCGGCAATGATGCCGGCGTGCTCGCGGGACCGATCCGGCTGAGCGTCTCGGAAGGGTTCGGCAGCCGTATCCTCGCGCCACGCCTTCCGTCGTTCACCAACCAGCATCCGCGGATCGCCATCGACCTGATCGCCTCGACCGGCTTCCTCAACCCGTCGCGACGCGAAGCGGATATCGCGGTAATGCTCGCGCGGCCGAAGAGCGGCCCACTGGTGGCTCGGAAGCTCACCGACTATCACCTTGGCCTCTACGCGCATCCCGATCATCTCGCGCGGACGGGACCGATCGCGACCACTGCGGACCTCATGCGGCACCGGCTGATCGGCTATGTTCCCGACATGATCTATGCCCCCGAACTCCGCTATCTGGCCGAGATCGACGGGCGCCTCGATGCCTCGATCCGCAGCTCGAGCATCGTCGCGCAGGCCGAACTGATCGCGGCAGGGGCGGGCTGCGGGATACTGCCCTGTTTCATCGGCGACCGCGTACCGGGGCTGGTCCGCGTGCTGCCGGACGCCGTCGATATTCAACGCTCGTTCTGGCTCGTGGTTCACCGTGACGTCCGCCGGATCGCACGGATCGACCGGTTCATCGCGTGGCTGGACGCAACGGTCGGCGAGCTGAAGCCACTGATGCTGGGTGTGTCGCCGACCTCGATTGCGGCCCCCGGATGAGCCCCGTATAGCCCGCCCCGCAACGAGCCCCGTTTGCCCGGAGTACCGCGTTGATTCCCACACTCTATCACCAGATGATCGATTCGATCGGCGACGGCACCGGCCTGCCCGACACGATCCTGCATATTCATGCCGGCATGGCGCTGCTGATGCTCGCGCGGCTGGTGACGCGACGGTCGTTCGGGACGTTCATCCCGTGGTGGGTGGTCGCGGCCGGCGAAGCGTTCAACGAGATCATGGACCGGCTGAACTTCGGCTCGTGGCGGTGGGAGGATACCTCGCTCGATATCGTCAACACGTTGCTGTGGCCGACGGTGATCTGCCTTGGCGTGCGGCTGCGGCCGATGATCCGGTCGCGGACGACAATCGAGCGCGAAGTGGCGGAACGGAATCTGGCGGATCGTACGGTGGCGGAGGGTGAGCACTCAGCACTCTAACGAACGCACAATATAGTCATCCCCGCGCAGGCGGGGATGACGCATGCTGCGCAAGCGAGCTTAGCGGCTCCACACCAGTCTTATCCCAACGCGATATACCGCTGCAGGTGAAAGTCCTCGTCGCCGAGCTGGTGGTCGATCATCACCAAGCGCTTGGCGTAATGCGACACCGCATATTCCCACGTCATACCGATACCGCCATGAAGCTGGATCGACTCCTCCGCGACCAGCGCGCCGGTCCGCCCGATCGTGTATTTCGCCGCGGCCAATGCCCGCTCGCGCGCCTTCGCATCGTCGCCGTCGAACGCCGACGCTGCGTTGATCACCGCCGACTGCGCCTGCTCGATCTCGAGCAACACCGTCGCCATGCGGTGCTGGAGCGCCTGGAACTTGCCGATCGGCACGCCGAACTGCTTCCGGTCGCGGAGGTAGCCGAGCGTGGCTTCCTTGACGAACTCCATCGCCCCGACCGCTTCGGCCGACAGCGCGAGAAGGCCCGCACCGACCGCCGCGTCGACGATCGCCTGCCCCTGCCCGTCACCGCCGACGCGCGCGTTCGCCCCCAGCGTCACGTTCTCAAACGTCACGTCACCAGCGCCGCCACCCTCGACGACGTTGTAGCTCCGTACCGAAACGCCGGTCGTGTCGGCAGGCACGAGAAACACGAGCGGACCACCGTCCTGCTCGACCGTCACCACGAACACCGACGCCGCGCCCGCCTGCGGAACGACCGCCTTGGTCCCGCTCAGCGTCCAGCCATCGCCGCTCTTCGTCGCGGTTACCGGCGTCGCGCCATCCTCATGTGCAAACGCGGCGATCGTCTCGCCGGACACGATCCCGGCCAGCGTTTCATCATGCCCGCCGCCCGCCGCCAGCGCACGCCCCGCCATCAGCGCGCCGAGAAACGGCTCGACCACCAGCGCACGGCCAAGTGCCTCGAACACCACCATGATGTCGAACCCGCTGCCGCCGAAGCCGCCGGCCGCCTCGTCGAACAGCGCCGAGACGATGCCGAGTTCGGTCAGCTGCTGCCAGACCGCCGGATCGTACCCCGCCTCGCTATAGGCGCCCGCATTGCGCGTATCGATCGGATAGCCGTCCCGCAGCGCGCGGACGAGCGTGTCGGCGAGCATGCGGCGGTCGTCGGTGTGTTCGAAGTTCATGTGATCAGAGACCCAGGATGGCTTTGGAGATGATGTTCTTCTGGATCTCGTTCGACCCGCCGAAGATCGACAGTTTGCGGTTGTTGAAATAGCTCGGCGCCGCCATCGCCGCGTCCTCCGGACCGACATCCTCGCCGTTCCACCCCGCCTCCAGAGCCTCGGGTATGTACGGCGCCGCGTACGATCCATAGGCGCGGCGGGTCAGCGAGGTGATCTCCTGGCGGATCTCGGTCCCCTTGATCTTGAGCATCGAACTCTCCGCACCTGGCGCACCACCGCCCGCAACTGCCGCTAGCACGCGGAGGTTGGTCGTCTGCATGTTGGCCAGATCGATCTCGACCCGCGCCATCCGCGCCGCGAACAGCGGATCGTCGGCCAGCGCACGCCCGCCCTTCTTCTGCATCTGCGCGACTTCCTTCAGCCGCTCGAACGACGCGATCGAGAAACCGACGCCGGCGATGTTGGTGCGCTCGTACGTCAGCAGATACTTGGCGTAGGTCCAGCCGAGGTTCTCCTCGCCGACGAGGTTCGCGACCGGCACCTCGACATCGGTGAAGAACACCTCGTTCACCTCCTGCTCGCCGTCGATCAGCGTGATCGGGCGAACCTCGATGCCCGGCGACTTCATGTCGATCAGCAGGAACGAGATGCCCTCCTGTTTCTTCGCCGCCGGGTCGGTGCGGACGAGGCAGAAAATCATGTCGGCATGCTGACCGAGCGTCGTCCAGGTCTTCTGGCCGTTGACGACATAGACGTCGCCCTTCCTGACCGCCGTGGTCTTCAGACCGGCGAGATCGGATCCCGCCCCCGGCTCCGAATACCCTTGGCACCACCAGTCGGAGCCATCGAGGATCCGCGGCAGCCACTGCTTCTTCTGCTCTTCGGAGCCGTATTTGATCAGCACCGGCCCGAGCATGTTGACGCCGAACGGGACGACGCGAGGCGCGTGCGCGAGCGCGGATTCATTGTCGAAGATGAAGCGCTGGATCACGCTCCAGCCAGGGCCGCCCCATTCCTCGGGCCAATGGTTCGCAAGCCAGCCGCGCTCGTTGAGGATGGCGTGCCATTCCTCCATGTCCGACTTGCGCAGGCGCTTGCCTTCGCGGACCAATGTCGAGAGCCGCGCGGGGAGTTTGTCGCGGAAGAATGCGCGGACTTTGTCGCGGAATGATTCTTCTTCGGGCGTGAAGCTGAGATCCATGGCCATGTGCTCCTGATGTTGGAGCCCATGTGCCACAGTCGAACGTGGAATTGAAGGACCGGTATGGTCTGAATTACCGAATTTGTTGCGCGGAGCGACGCAGGTTAATCCGAACGGTATCGCCGCGCCTTGATCCTCCCCTGGCAGGGGAGGATCAATAGGTTATCAGAACCGGTAGCTGATCCAGCCGGCCAGGAAGTCGGAGTTCTTATACCCCGCGTTCGTCAGCGCAGGCCCCGCGATCAGATGCTCGTAGCGCCCCGTGAACGACAGCCGCGAGGTGAACGGATACACCGCCTGGAACCGCAACGTATCCGCGATCCTGCTGCCCGAGACGTTCTGCGTGCCGGCAAACGCGGACCCGTTCGCGCGGTACACCGCATCGCTCGTCGTATCGCGCCAGGAACGCTGATATTCCGCGGTGAGCCTCAGCTTGTCGAACACGCTGAACGTCACGTTCGGCGCCAGCGCGACAAGGTTGGTCGGCGTCGCGAACAACTGATAGCTGTAATAGATGTTGTTGCCGAACGGCGCGAGCGCGGTGCGCAGCGTGCCATTGCCATAGGCGCCACCGCCGCTGGCATAGTCCGCGTGGAAGCCGACACGCGGTGCGTTCTTGCCCTCGCCCAGCTTGTAGGTCTGCGCCAGGAGTATCAGCCACGCCTTGATCGAGCGGTTATCGTAGCTGCCGCCCTGATAGTTGATCGTCCAGTCAAGGTTGACCGGCCCGGCATCACCCCAGACGTGAAGGCCGTAGAAATTGCGGACCTCGCGCGCGGTGTCGGTGCCCCATACCGCCGCGCGGTTACGCAGCCGCCAAAGGAAGGGATCGACGTACAGCTTCGATCCGCCGAACAGCGATTCGGGAACGACGATCCCGGTCGAGATGCCCGAGAAACGCCGCGCGCTCTCCGCATTGTCATCCTGAGTACCGCCATTGCCGTATGCGGTCGGCTTGAAGTCGAAC
Organism: Sphingomonas sp. 4RDLI-65; assembly: GCF_049472435.1. NCBI lineage: Bacteria > Pseudomonadati > Pseudomonadota > Alphaproteobacteria > Sphingomonadales > Sphingomonadaceae > Sphingomonas > Sphingomonas sp. 4RDLI-65. Next base: position 81,183 of record NZ_JBCEBT010000006.1, read on the forward strand.
ACGTCGGCACGGACGCCGGCCGTGCGCGCCCAGGCCCGGAAGCCGTTGAACCCGAAGAACAGCGTGTTGTTGTCACGCGGCACGACCAGCAGGTTCGGACCGTCCGCGAACGTCTGGCGGCCATAGCGGACGCCGACATCGACATCGGCGACCGTCCCGGTCAGGTCGACGAACGCCTGCTGCACCGCCAGCTTGTTGCGCAGGTTCGGCAGCGCGGTGCCGAGATTCTCTCCCTCCAGCGTGCCATGCGCGAGCTCGCCGTAGAAGCGAAGATGCTGACCGACATGTAGATCGGCACCCCCGAACAGGCGGAGAATATCCTGCCGCTGCGCTTCAGAGTCGCGCAGATTGGGGTTGGTGGTCTGGTTGACGCGCAACCGCGCCTCGCCCGACAGCGTCAGATACACGTCGCCATCACCGGCGAGGGAAATGAACTTCAGCTGGTCGACGATATCCTTGCGCTTCTTCGGGTCGCGCAGCTTCGACCAGTCCTCCGCCCAGCGCGACTGGTTGTAGCCGCCCGCCGTCACCCCGTCGCCGATCGCGGCATCGGGATAGCTCTCCGCGATCGGCGATGCGTCGGCGGTGCTCGACACGTCCTTGGCGCCGATATTGGCCTGCCGTGACGGCGGCGCCTCGGCCTGGGCGGTGGCAACATTCGCGAACGCGAAGATCGAGAGTGCGGACGTGGCAAGGCCAGCCGCGTGCCGCAAGCGGCGCATCGTCATCGAGGTCATAAGCAAGTTCCGGTACTGGCTGGCGGGAACGGGCGAACGGGGACGGACTGGCCGTCCCCGTCGGCATCAATGGGCGGTGGCAGCGGCGGGGATTGCCGCCGGCACGAACTCGGGAAGCTTACCCGACAGCGCCGCGTCGAGCTTGTCGCGGTCGAGTGCACCCTCCCAGCGCGCCACGACGATCGTCGCGACCGCGTTGCCGATGAAGTTGGTGAGGCTGCGGCACTCGCTCATGAAGCGATCGACGCCCAGGATCAGCGCCATGCCCGCGATCGGCACCGTCGGCACGATCGACAGCGTCGCGGCCAAGGTGATGAAGCCCGCGCCGGTAACGCCCGCCGCACCCTTGGACGAGATCATCGCCACGACCAGCAGCAGCAGTTCCTGGCCGAGCGTCAGATGCGTGTTGGTCGCCTGCGCGATGAACAAGGCGGCCAGCGTCATGTAGATGTTGGTGCCGTCGAGGTTGAACGAATAGCCGGTCGGCACGACCAGCCCGACGACCGATTTCTCGCAGCCTGCAGCTTCCATCTTCTGGATCAGGTTCGGCAGGGCTGCTTCCGACGACGACGTCCCGAGCACCAGCAGCAATTCAGCCTTCAGATACTTGATCAGTTTGAAGATCGAGAAGCCGGTCAGCCGCGCGACGGTGCCGAGCACGACCACCACGAACAGGATCGCGGTGAGATAGAAGGTCGCGACCAGCGCACCGAGATTGGCGAGGCTGCCGATCCCGTATTTGCCGATCGTGAAGGCGATCGCACCGAACGCACCGAGCGGGGCCGCGCGCATCAGGATGCCGACCAGCTTGAAGACGATCAGGCTGAGGCGCTCGAGGAAGTTCAGCACCGGCTTGGCAGGCTCGCCGACCAGGCTCAGCGAGATGCCGAACAGGATCGCGACGAGCAGGATCTGGAGGATGTTGCCCTCGGTGAACGCGCTGACCATCGTGTCCGGGATAATGCTCATCAGGAACCCGGTGATCGTCGTCTCGTGCGCCTTCACGGTATAGTCCGCGATGCCCTTGGTATCGAGCGTGGCGGCGTCGATGTTCATCCCCGCGCCCGGCTGGACAACGTTGGCGACGATCAGCCCGACGATCAGCGCGAGCGTCGAGAAGAACAGGAAGTAGGCGAACGCCTTGCCCGCGACCCGACCGACCGAGCCGAGCTCCTTCATCCCGGCAATGCCGGTGACGAGCGTCAGGAAGATCACCGGTGCGATGATCATCTTCACCAGCTTGATGAACGCATCGCCGAGCGGCTTCAGCGCCGCGCCATAGGTCGGGTAGAAATGCCCGAGCGCCGCGCCGAGCGCGATCGCGATCAGCACCTGGATATACAGCTGGCCGCTCCAGCGCTTGCGCGCAGGCGTTTCCGCGACGCCATATGTCTGGGATGGTAGGGTCAACATCGCCTCCTGAAACTCTCGTCCACTGCCACGGGACGTTATGGCGACGGTAATGCCGGGCCGGACCGGGGACTACAAGACTAGGTCGCATTCGGTATAAAACGTTGGTTTTGCGTGCTTTGTCGGCATACCGCGTTTTCAGATGTGCGGGAAATGCCGTTTTTGAGTGATGGCGAACCCCGTTCGTGTGTGATAATCCGCACAAATGGCGCGGCTTCGATCCCCTCTTTTCATGACCGCGCTGGCGGTGCTGTTGGCGTTTGCAGCACTCGGTGTGATCGTCGCCGGAGTCGCCTCGATCTATGGCCCGCGCGCGGTGGCGGACGTGACCGCCACGGTGCGGATGCGCGCGGTCCAGCAGACCCGCAGCAACCTCCGCCTGCTCGAAGCCGAGTTGCAGACCTATCGCCTGCTCCCGGTCATGCTCGGAGAATATCCCGCGGTGCGCGCTGCGCTCGCATCGGGACGCGTCGACCCGGCGCTCAACGAAAAGCTGGCAATGCTGGCGGAACGCACCGGCGCGCCGGTGATCTACGCGCTCGATACGCGGGGGATGACGATCGCCGCGTCGAACGCCGCGCGGCCCGACAGCTTCCTCGGCCACGACTACCGGTTCCGCGAGTATTTCACCAAGGCGATGGCATCGGGCGCGACCGAGTTCTTCGCGCTCGGCAGCGTCAGCGGGCGCCCCGGCCTGTATCTCTCGCGACGGATCGACCGTGACGGACGACCGCTCGGCGTAGTCGTGGTCAAGGTCGAGTTCGGCAAGATCGCGCGCGCTTGGATCCAGGACCACATGGCGACCTTCGTCACCGACGCCGACGGCATCATCCTGATCTCCAGCGACCCGGCGCTGCAATTCCGCACGACCCGCCCCCTGTCGTCAACGCGCCGCGCGGCACTGATCGCGACGCGACAGTTTGGCGCCTCCCCGCTTACGCCCGCGCCCTTGATACTCGACGCCGATCGCGCGCGTCTCGCAGACGGGACTCCGGCGGTAGAGGTCTCGCTGCCCGTACCGATCGCGAAGTGGCGGCTGGTCCATATGGAGCCGCTCGACGCCGCGCTGCGCACTGCCGCCGCGCGTACCCGCTGGGCGACCGCGATCGCGGCGCTGGCGACGATCGCGACAATGCTGGCCGCGTGGTGGCTCTATGAACGTCGCAAGCGCAATGCGGGTGCGCGCGCGGAACTCGAAGCCGAAGTCGCACGCCGCACCGCCGAGCTACGCGCTACCGCCGACCGTCTCCAGATCGAGGTGGAACAGCGCGAAGCCTCCGACCAGCGCTTCCGCCAGGCGCGCGAGGAACTCGCCCACGCCAACCGCGTCGGCTCGATCGGCACGATCACCGCCAGCGTCGCGCACGAGATCAACCAGCCCGTCGCCGCGATCCGCACCTTCGCCGACAACGCCGCCGCCTTCCTGGACCGCGGCGAACCGGTGCGCGCGGCGACCAATCTCCAGTCGATCGTCGACCTCACCAGCCGGATCGGCACGATCACCGCTGGGCTCAGGCGCTATGCGCGGCGCGGCGCAGGCTCGATCGGCCCCGTAGCGCTAGACGAGGCGATCGACGGCGTCCGCCTGCTGATCGGCGACCGCTTCCGCGCGAAGGGCGTGAGGCTCGACCTCCCGACCGGTCCCGAGGCGCGGCTGACAGTCATCGCCGGCCGCGTCCGCCTGGAGCAGGTCCTGGTCAACCTCCTCCAGAACGCGCTCGACGCGGTCGCTGATCGCCGCGACGCGCGCGTGAGCGTCACGGTCGGACGGAAGGGCCGCGACGTCGTGCTGACCGTCGCCGACAACGGCCCCGGCATCGACGCGGCGATCGCCGACCACCTCTTCACCCCGTTCGCGACGAGCAAGAAGGACGGCCTCGGGCTCGGCCTCGGCATCGCGCGCGACATCATGACCGAGTTCGGCGGCACGCTCGACCTCGTCCCAGCACCCGAAGGCGCCATTTTCCGTATGATCCTGGTGAAGGCATGAGCGAGCAAGCGGTATTGCTCGTCGACGACGACGACGTGTTGCGCGGTGCGCTCGAGCAATCGTTCGAACTCGCCGGCATCGCGGTGATCGCCGAGCGCGACCCGACCGTCGCGCTGGCCCGCGTGACTGCGGGCTTCGACGGCGCGGTGGTGTCCGACATCCGCATGCCGAAGATGGACGGATTGGAACTCTTCCGCCGGATCGCCGCGATCGACCACGAAATCCCGGTGCTGCTGATGACCGGCCACGGCGACGTCGCGATGGCGGTCGCCGCGCTGAAGAACGGCGCGTTCGACTTCATCCCGAAGCCGTTCGCGACCGATCACCTGATTGCGGGCGCGCGGCGTGCGCTCGAAATGCGCCGCCTCGTCCTCGACAACCGCCGGCTCCGCGCCGCCGCCGAGGAAACGATCGGCGCCGAGCCACTGATCGGCGAGACCCCGGTGATGGTCCGCCTCCGCGAAACGATGCGCCAGATCGCGCAAGCCGACATCGATGTCCTGATCGAAGGCGAGACCGGCACCGGCAAGGAACTCGTCGCAGTCCTGCTCCACCGCTGGAGCAACCGCCGTTCGCGGCCGTTCGTCGCCGTCAATTGTGCCGCGCTCCCCGAGGCAGTCGCGGAGATCGAGCTATTCGGCCACGACGGCGACTCCCGCCTGCCGCGCACCGGCCGGATCGAGGCCTCGAACCGCGGCACGCTGTTCCTCGACGAGATCGAGAGCACGCTGCCTGCATTCCAGGCCAAACTGCTGCGGGTGCTGGAGGAGCGTGAGGTGATGCCAGTCGGCGGCGACTTGCCGCGGGCGCTCGACCTCCGCGTGATCGCCGCCGCCAAACCCGGCCTCGAACAAGCGGTCGAAGAAGGCCGTTTCCGCGCCGATCTCCTGTTCCGCCTCGACGCGGTACGCCTACGCATCCCGCCGCTGAGGGAACGTCGCGACGACGTGCCGCTGCTGTTCGGCCACCTGCTCCACCAGGCGGCAGAACGGTTCGGCCGCGAAGTGCCGACGATCGACACCGCCACGCTCGCCTATCTCGGTCAGCACGACTGGCCCGGCAACGTCCGCGAACTTGACAACCTCGCCAAGCGCCTTGTCCTCCGCGTCGAGGCCGAAGACCCGGTCGACGAAGACAGCGACATCCCCCTCCCCGCCCGCGTCGACAAGTTCGAGGAAGCCACCATCCGCGCCACCCTCCAACAGGTCAGCGGCGACGTCCGCTCGGCCCTGGCCGCACTCGGCATCCCGCGAAAGACGTTCTACGATAAGCTGAAGCGCCACGACATCGACGTCGAAGCCTACCGCCCGACCAAGGCGTGACTGCAGATCCTCCCCTGCAAGGGGAGGTGGCAGCGTGAAGCGCTGACGGAGGGGTGCCCCGCTCCCGATAGCGCGACACCCCTCCGTCGCTGCGCGACACCTCCCCTTGCAGGGGAGGATCAGATTTAGGTCGGGATGACCGGCGGCGGCACACCACCCTGCCGCGTCGCCACGAACTTCGCGAGCGGTGGCCCGATCAGCAACACGCCCAGAAACCGCAACACCTGCAACGCCATCACGAACGGCACGTCCACCGGACTCGACGCCGCGATGATCGCGACCGAGTCCATCCCGCCAGGGCTAGTCGCCAGATACGCGGTCACCGGATCGATCCCCCACCACCGCGTCAACACCGCAGCAATTCCCCCACAGAACGCGATCAGCAATGCCACCGACAACAGGATCCGCGGCATCGCCTTGCCGGCCACCCGCAGCGTATCGCGCGTAAACGACAGCCCGATCCGCCACCCGACCACCGCGTAGCTGATCGCGAGCAGCCACTGCGGCAACACCGGCTGCGCGACGCCGGTAACGTTGAGCGCCGCCCCCGCCATCAGCGACCCAAGCAGGGCGCCGGCGGGAAGCTTGAGCGCCACGCCGACACCCGCACCAACACCAGCAATCGCGATCGTCCGCAGCACGGCAACCGGATCGACGGATGCGAACCAAGTGCCCGCAACATGATGCCCGCTCCCACCACCGACCATCACCGCTGCCAGCACCGAAGCGACCACTGCCACGCTCACCACCCGCGTGTAGGTCATCACCGCGACAAGCCGCGAGTCCGCGCCGTACGCCTGCGCCATCAACACCATCGCGCTCGCCGCGCCCGGGGTCGATCCCCACACCGCGACGGTTCCCGGCAACACCTGCCACCGGCTCAGCAGATAGCCGAGCACGCTGCTCGCCGCGAGCGTGACGAAATTGACCATCAGGAACACCGGCCAGTGATCCGCCACCGTCGCGACGATCCCGGTCGTGATCGAGCCCGCGATGAGCGTCCCCACCGCCGCCTGAGCGGCGCGAAACGCCGAGGTCGGCACGGTCAGCGACCACCCCCGCACCGCCAGCACCACCGCCGCGACCATTGGCCCGAGTAGCAACCCCGCGGGAAGCCCGACCAGCTCCAGCACCCCCGCAATCACCGCTGACAGCGCGATCAATACGGCCCAGCGCCCGATCATGCCTTGGTAGCGAACCAAATCGTATGCCGCGCGCCGCCCTTCCGCGTCGCGCGCGCAATCACCTCGTCGACCGCGAACCCCGCTTCGGCCAGTCGGGTAGCGAACGGCTTGCTCGGTGCCGACGACCACACGGCAAGTATGCCCCCCGGTCGCAACGCCGCCCGCGCCAACGACAATCCGCGTGCGCCATATAGCCGATCGTTACCCGGCCGCGAAATCCCGTCTGGGCCGTTGTCGACGTCGAGCAGGATCGCATCCCATTTACCCTCGGCAATCGCTGCGGCAACGTCGCCCTCGAAGATTCGGGTCCGCGGATCGGTCAGGCCGTCACCATGCAGCGCCCCCATCGGCCCGCGCGCCCACTCAATCACCGCGGGCACAATCTCGGCGACGGCTACCTCGGCATCGGCCCCAAGCCGGCCAAGCGCAGCACGAAGCGTAAAGCCCATCCCAAGACCGCCGATCAGCATCCGCACCCCCGGCCGGTCGCCGATCCGGTCGCAAGCCTGCTCCGCCAGCGCCTCTTCCGACCCGCTCAGCCGACTGTTCATCAACTCGTTCGCGCCTAGCATGATCGAGAACTCCGCACCACGCTGGAGCAACCGAAGCTCCCCCCCGCCCGGCACCTGCGCCGTCCCGAGAAGCACGCGCGGGATCATGCCGACCACGCCGCGATGTCGTCCTGCTCGCCGATCAATGCGAGGCCGTGCGCGATCGAGGTCAGTTCGCCGCCGCTCATGATCGCCGCCTCGCCGAACCGCTCGACGAAGATCCGCCGGATGCGCGGAATCAGCGACGACCCGCCGGTCAGGAACACCCGGTCGATCTCGTCGCCACCGACGTTGGCCACCTCCAAGGCCCGGTCGACCGCCGCCTCGATCCGCACGACGTCGTCGGCGATCCAGCCCTCGAACTGCGCGCGCGTCACGTCCGCCTCGATCTCAAGCCCCGCGCCCGCAAAGTGGAAATGCGCGTCCTCGCCGCTCGACAGCGCACGCTTGAGCGACCCGACCGCATCGTACAGCGGATACCCCAGTTCGTTCTCGATCACCGCGATCATCCGCCCGATCGCGTCGGGATCGATCGCGGTCTTCTGCAACCGCTCCAGCTCGGTCATCGTCTTGCGGTTGCGCATCAGCGCAAGGCGCGACCAGTCCGCGAAATCGGCGAAATACGCGCGCGGAATCTCCAGTTCCTTGCCGAACGACTTGTACGCGCCGCCCTTGCCGAGCATCGGCAGCACCAGCCGGTCGAGGATCCGGTAATCGAACCGATCCCCGGCAATCCCGACGCCCGCATGTCCCAGCGGCGTACACCGTCGCGCCGCGCCCGGCTCGGCGACGCGCACCACCGAAAAATCGCTCGTACCGCCGCCGAAATCCGCGACCAGGATCGTCGCCGGTTCGGTCAGCCGCGTCGCGTAGCTATAAGCGGCACCGAGCGGTTCGTAGACATAGTGGATCTCCGCGCCGAAACCCTTGAACATCGCGTCATAGCGCGTGCGGGCGAGCGCCTCGTCGGGCCGCGCGCCGGCATATTCGACCGGCCGCCCTACCACGATCCGGTGCGGCCGCGTGTCAAGCCTGCCGCCCGCATGCGAAATCAGCTTTTCGAGGAACAGCTGGCCCATTTCCTCGAACCGATAGCGCTTGTCGAAGACCGAGGCCTGCTCGAACGTCTTCATCGCCGCGACCGACTTGAACGACTGGATGAACCGGCTGTCGAGCGGATACTCCATATATTCCGCGATCGCCCACGGCCCGGCATCCGACGCGAGCCCCTTGCCGCTGTCGTCCTGCCAGAAACACAACGCCGAGCGGAACACCGGGCTCGTCTCGGCGGGGGCGGCAAACGTCACCAGCTCGGGTGAGCCACCGCGCGTCCCCAGCGCCACGACGCTATTGGTCGTGCCGAAATCCAGCCCCAAGGCGGGGCCGCCAGCGTCCGTCTGCATCGCGTCGTCCTTTAATGAACGCGGGCCTATGCCGATGCGGGGGGCGGGATGGCAACCCCGCGCGTGCGCGGAACCACGGGTTTGTCGGATCAGGCCGATCCTCCCCCGCCAAGGGGAGGATCGCGAACAACCGCCCCCTTACCGCCCGATCATCGCGCGTATCCGGTTCGCCAGCACATCCAGCGCGAACGGCTTGGTGATCATGTCCATGCCCTCGTCCAGGAAATCGCCACGCACCGCCGCCTTCTCCGCATAGCCCGTCACGAACAGCACCTTGAGCCCCGGCCGACGCTGGCGCGCGATCTCCGCGACCTGACGGCCGTTGAGCCCCGGCAGGCCGACGTCGCTGACCAGCAGGTCGATCCGCTGCTCGCCCTCCAGGAACGGCAGCGCGGCGCGCCCGTCCGCCGCCTCCAGCACGCCGTAGCCAAGCCCCGCCAACACATCGACGATCAGCATGCGCACCGCAGGATCGTCCTCGACCACCAGCACGCGCTCGCCGTCGGCACGAGGCAGCTCGGCATCAGCGATCTCCGCCACCGCCGCCGCGCCGCCGCGGAACCGGGGCAGGTACAGCTTTACCGTCGTCCCACGCCCCTCCTCGGAATAGATCCGCACGTGCCCGCCCGATTGCCGCGCAAAGCCGTAGATCATCGACAGGCCGAGCCCGGTGCCCTGCCCGATCGGCTTGGTGGTGAAGAACGGATCGAACGCCTTGGCGATTACCGCCGCGCTCATGCCCGTGCCGGTATCCGACACCCCGATCACGACGAAATCGCCCGGATCCAGGTCATCGATCGTCTCGGTATAATGCGCGTCGAGATGAGCATTGGCCGTCTCGATCGTCAGCAAGCCGCCCTCGGGCATCGCATCGCGCGCGTTGATGGCCAGGTTGAGCAGCGCGCTTTCGAGCTGGTTGGCGTCGGTGTACGCCGGCCAGATTCCCGCCTGCCGCCGCACCTCGAGTCCCGCATTCTCGCCGAGCGTCCGCCGCAGCAGGTCCTCGATCCCGTCGACCAGCACGCTCACATCGACGGCCTTCACGTCGAGCGACTGGCGGCGCGAGAAGGCGAGCAGGCGCTGCGTCAGCCCCGCCGCGCGGTTGGCGGAGACGGTCGCCGCCTCGATGTACCGATCGACGCGCTCGTGCCGCACCTCGGGCAGGTTGCGCTTGACCATGTCGAGCCCACCGATGATCCCGGTGAGCATATTGTTAAAATCATGCGCGATCCCGCCGGTCAGCTGGCCAACGGCTTCCATCTTCTGCGCCTGGCGCAACGCATCCTCGACCCGAGCGAGCCGCGCCTCGTTCTCCTTTTCCTCGGTGATGTCGCGACCGATCGCGTTGATCATCCCGTCGCCGGGCTGCGCGGCCCAGCTGACCCACCGATAACTGCCATCCTTGTGGCGGTAGCGATTGTCGATCCGCGTCACCAGGTCGCCGCGGACGATCGCGGCGACGCTGTGGCCGGTCTGGGCGACGTCGTCGGGGTGCAACAGCGCGAACAGCGGTCGACCGACGATCTCGTCCATCGCCCAGCCGAGCATGTCGGTCCAGGCCGGGTTCACCGCGACGATCGTGCCGTCATATTGCGCGCGCAGCATGATATCCGACGACAGGTCCCAGAGCCGGTCGCGATCCGCCTTCGACGCGACCACCGCCTCCTCCAGCCCCTCGTTGATCGCGCGCAACTGCCGCTCGACCGCCTTGCGCGCGGACTGGTCCAGCATCGCGCCGATCATCCGGATCGGCGCACCATCCTCGTCGCGGATTAGATAGCCGCGGTCGAGCACGTCGGCATAGCTGCCGTCGGCGCGCGCGAACCGGTATTCCTCGCTCCAGTCGCTGCCGCCACCGTCGATCACCGCGTGGATGCTCGTATCCATCCGGGCGCGGTCGTCGGGATGGATATGCCCGATCCACCAGTCGCCGGTCGGTTCGACCTGCGCGAGGTCGTGGCCATAGGCGGCGGTCAGCGCCTCGTTCCACAACACGTGATTGCGGCGCAGGTCCCAGTCCCAGATCGCGTCGTTGGTCGCCCGGCTGGCCAGCCGCAACCGCTCGCTCGTCTCGCGCAGCACCGCCTGCGCCTTGCGGTCCTCGGTCACGTCCAGCACGGTCCCGATCAGCCGGATCGGCTCCCGCCCATCGAAGAAGGCCACACCGTGCGCGGCGATATACCGCTCGATCCCGTCGTCGCGACCGATCGCACGATAGTCCGCATCGAAACGGCGCGGACCGTCGGGATCGAGCGTCGCGGCGACCGTGGCGTCCATCCGCGCGCGGTCGTCCGGATGAACCGCAGACTGGAACATCGCATAGGTCACCGGCTCGCCAGCGGGCAGGCCGAACAGCTCGCGACACCGATCGTCCCAGGTCAGCCGCCCGGATGTGGGATGGTAATCGAACCGCCCGAGCCGGGCGACGCGCGTCGCCAGTTCCAGCTCCTCGCGGCTTTCGGCCAGCGCGATATCCTTGCGCCGCCGATCGCTGATGTCGTTGAACAGCACCGCGACATGATGGAGGCCCGGCGCATCGACGCGGTAGGCGTAGACCTCGTACCAGCGATCGTCGAGCGCGGCGGCCGGATCCTCGAACCGCGTCGGCTCGCCGGTGATCGCGACATGGCCGTAGAGGTCGAACCAGCGCTGTTCCATGTCCGGGGCGAAATCGCGCATGGTCCGGCCGATGACGTCGTCGAGCCCGGTGTTGCGCGCGAACGCCGCATTGACCTCGATGAAGCGGTAGTCGTGCGGTGTGCCGTCGACGAACAGCATCTCGATCACGCAGAACCCGGCGTCGATCGACTCGAACAGCGAGCGATACCGTCCTTCGCTGGCCCTGAGCGCGGTTTCCGCCCGTGCCCGCTCGACCGCATCCGCGGTGCGCAACGCGACGTCCTCGACCAGCGCGATGTCGGCATGCGTCCAGTGGCGCGGCTTCGGCTCGTGAAGGTAGAAGATCGCGGTCAGTCGATCGTCATGGATCAGCGGGTACACGATCAGCGCACAGGCACCGATCCGCGTCCAGGTGGCACCATACGCCGGATCGCTGGACCGGGGGTCGGTATGGCAATCGTCGACGATGACCGTGTGCCCCGCGCGCAGATCGTCGAGCAACCCGGTGCCCAACGTGCTCAGCGCGCAGGAATCGCCAGCCAGACTTGCCAGGCTGCCACCGATCCAGTCGCCGCCGCCGTGCAGCACGGTTCCGTCCTCGGATACCTCGCCATACCCACAGCGCGCGACGTCGAGATGCGATCCGAGTGCCGAGGCGGCCGCGGCCATGATGTCCTCGGGCCGCTCCAGGGCGCGCAACAGGTCGACCAGCGCAAGCTGGAACGCCTGGCGTGCCAGCAATTCGTCACGGTCGAGCAGATGTGAGCGCATGCAAGGTGTGTGCCTCGCGGCGATACGGAAGTCGAGACGTCGGAGGGTCTTAACCTCGTTTAAGGCGTACCAGTGCCGCATCGAGCGCGGACAGGAAGCGCGAACGGTCGGTCTTGGAGAACGGCGCCGGCCCGCCGATCACGTCGCCGCCGGCGCGCAGGTCGGCCATGATCGCGCGCGTCGCGATCGCGCCGCCGATCGAACTGGTGGTGAACGGCTTGCCGGTATTGGCTAGCACCGTCGCGCCGGCCTTCACGCAGCGATCGGCGAGCAGGATGTCGGCGGTGATCACGACCGACTTCGCATCGGCCTGTTCGGCGATCCAGTCGTCGGCCGCGTCGAACCCGTCGCTGACGACGATGCGCGAGATCAGCGGGTGGACGGGGATGCGGAAATGGCTGTTCGCGACGATCGTCACGGGGACTTCGTGCCGCCACGCGACCTTGTAGATCTCGTCTTTGACGGGACACGCGTCGGCGTCGACGAGAATGCGGATTGGAGTGTCCGCGATCATGTGGACCATCGCGATTGCATGCCCACCACGCTCCACACCTTCAACTTGGCAGCCCCAATTCCGTCATCCCAGCGAAAGCTGGGATCTCCCTGTTAGTCGCATGTCGCGAGCCACGTGGGATACCCCAGCTTTCGCTGGGGTGACGGGTTTGGGTCAGGTCGCACTCACACGTTCGTGAATCCGATCCCTCAGGTCCGGTCGCGATTACCGCGGTACGGCGGCTTGCGCGCAGGCGCCGGACCACCACGGGGCGCCGCACGGTGCAGCGTCGAACGCGGGCCGTTCGCATTGCTGCGACCGCCACCGCCATCATGCCGCGCACCGCTCTCCGGCGCACCTTGCATTGCCTCGATCGCCACGCCGCTCTCTTCTTCGCCAGCCTGTGCCGTACGCTGGATCGCCGCCGAGAACCGCGACGCCACCGCGCGGGGAATCTCGAACGCGGTCTCGTTCGGCCCGATCCGGATCGCACCGATCTCCGACTTGGTGATGTGCCCGCGACGGCAGATCAGCGGCAGGATCCAGCGCGGATCGGCGTTCTGGCGACGACCGATGTCCATCCGGAACCAGACGGTGTCCTCGAAGCCTGCGCGCGGCCCCTGCGAACGCTCGTCCTGCGTCGGCTGCTTGCTCTGGTCGATCAGATCCTCGGCCTGCGGCATCGTCGCGCGGTGCATGTGCACCAGTGCCGCAGCGATATCCTCCGGGGTCTTCTCGGCCATCAGGCGGACGGCGAGCGCGCGATCCTCCTCCTCGACCTCGACCGGCTGCAACAGCATGCCGATCAGCCGCTCGTGATCGTTCTTGCGGATGTCCTCCGCGGTCGGGGCGTTGACCCACTCCGCGTTGATCTTCGCACCACGGAGCATCATCTCGACGCGACGGCGACGCGGAAACGGCACGATCAGGACGGCGGTGCCCTTCTTGCCGGCGCGACCGGTACGACCCGAGCGATGCTGGAGCGTCTCGGCGTCACGCGGCAGTTCGACATGGACGACCAGCGACAGCGTCGGCAGATCGATCCCGCGAGCCGCAACATCGGTGGCAACGCAAACGCGAGCGCGACGGTCGCGCAGCGCCTGAAGCGCCGCGTTACGCTCGTTCTGCGAATGCTCGCCCGAAAGCGCCACGGCGGCAAAGCCACGCTCGACCAGGCTCGCGTGCAGGTGACGCACGTTATCACGCGTCGCGCAGAACAGCATCGCCGTCTCCGCCTCGTGGAAGCGCAGCAGGTTGATCACCGCATGCTCGATCTCGGACGGCGAGACCGTGACGGCCTGGTACGAGATATCGCCATGACCGCGATCCTCGCCGACGGTCGAGATCCGCAGCGCATCCTTCTGATAGCGCTTGGCGAGTGCGACGATCGGCCGCGGCATCGTCGCCGAAAACAGCAGCGTGCGGCGCGCTTCAGGCGACGCGTCGAGGATCTGCTCGAGGTCTTCGCGGAAGCCCATGTCGAGCATCTCGTCGGCCTCGTCGAGCACCGCGACCTTGAGGGCCGACAGGTCGAGCGCGCCACGCTCGAGGTGATCGCGCAGACGGCCCGGCGTGCCGACGACGATATGCGCGCCGTGGGCGAGCGAACGACGCTCCTTCGAGGCGTCCATCCCGCCGACGCAGGTCGAAATGCGCGCACCGGCCTTGGCATAAAGCCACATCAGCTCACGGCTGACCTGGAGCGCGAGCTCGCGAGTCGGCGCGATGCAGAGGACGAGCGGCTTGTGCGGCGCGGGCAGGCGCTGGACGCCGTCCTCGCCGGCATCACCGAGCAGTTCGCCGGCCATCGCCAGGCCGAACGCCACGGTCTTGCCCGAGCCGGTCTGCGCCGACACGACGAGGTCGCGACCGATCGCATTGTCCTCGATCACATGAGCCTGAACGGGGGTGAGCGCGGTATAGCCGCGCGCTTCGAGCGCCTCGGAAAGAAGCGACGGAATATTTGTAAAAGGCATGTACGTCCTAATTGGTGGCCGGCTTGACGCTACGGCAAAGCACTGGCGTGGTGGTCCCTACAGGACTTGGCCCGCGGCCCACCCGCTCGCCCATGCCCATTGGAAGTTGTAGCCGCCGAGCCACCCTGTGACATCGACCGCTTCGCCGACCGCATACAACATTGGTACGCGTTTGGCTTGCATTGTTTGCGAAGATAGTTCCGCAGTGCTGATTCCGCCAGCGGTGACCTCGGCCTTGGAATAGCCTTCTGAGCCATTTGGCGTGAATTGCCAATGACTTAGCGCACGTTCGGCGTCCTGGAGCTTGCGGTCGGTGAGCGTGGAAATTTCGCCGCCCATGCCCAATCGCTCGCTCAAAGTCTCCGCGAGTCGGTCCGGCAGCGTGCTGCCAAGCAGTTTCCGGAGAGTCGCGCGCGGCGTGGTACGCTTGGCGGCGGGGAGCCAGCCGGACTCGCGATTGGGGAGGAAATCGATCCCGATCGGCTGGCCGTTGCGCCAATAGGACGATGCTTGGAGGATCGCGGGGCCCGACAGCCCCCGGTGCGTGAACAGCGCGGCCTCGCGAAACGCGGTCTTGCCTGCGGTGGCAACCACGTCGGCGGCGACCCCAGACAGTTCGCGGAACAGGATTTCATCGCCGCCCAGCGTCAGCGGGACAAGTGCGGGGCGTGGTTCGACGACCTTCAGCCCGAACTGCCGCGCGAGATCATAGGCGAACCCGGTCGCGCCCATCTTCGGGATCGATGGGCCTCCGGTTGCGATGACCAAAGCGGGGGCGGTGACGGTGCGACCGTCGAGCGACACGCGGTACTGCCCGTCGGCGTGGTCAACCCCTGTGACCGCGCGGCCGAGCGACAGGTCGACCCGCCCCTTGTCGCATTCGTCGAGCAGCATTTCGACGATCTGCTTCGCGGAGCCGTCGCAGAAGAGTTGCCCCAGCGTCTTCTCGTGCCACGCGATCCCATAGGACTCGACGAGCGCGATAAAGTCCTGAGCGGTGTAACGGCCGAGCGCGGACTTGGCGAAGTGCGGGTTCGCGGAGATGTAGCGATCGGCGGCGGTGTGGACGTTGGTGAAGTTGCACCGCCCGCCGCCGGAGATGAGAATCTTTTTGCCGGCCTGGTCCGCATGATCGACGAGCAGGATCTTCCGCCCGCGCTGGCCGGCGACGGCGGCGCACATGAGACCGGCTGCGCCTGCGCCGAGGATTATCGCGTCGTAGTCGGACAAGTGTCGCTCCGTGCTGCTTCGGTCAGCAGCTGCCAATTAAGAATGTTTCCCCGCGAAGGCGGGGACCCAGACTGGACTCCCGCCTTCGCGGGAGAACAAGAAGGGGTGGCCGCTGTAGCGTGTTTGGAATTGCCCACAAAGGTGGTGATCTGCTCCCGCGTCCACTAACGCCTTACATGGGGATTGCCCCACCCCGGCGAAGGCCGGGGCCCAGTTGGGGGCCGGCAGTGGCGCAGGTTGCCCCTCGTTACAGCGACCTTTCCAACTGGGCCCCGGCCTTCGCCGGGGTGGTGCCTTCGGTTGGTCAAGCTTCAGTTATTTTGCAGGGCGGCTCACCGCACTCCTGCTCCCTCTCCCCTCCGGGGAGAGGGCTGGGGTGAGGGSCMGCCAAGCAGTGCATCGCCCAGAACAGCCCCTCACCCAACCCTCTCCCCGAAGGGGAGAGGGCTAAGCACGCCCCAAACTACCGCAACTTGGCGATGTTCAACGAATCTTCCTTCGCCCGAACCTTCACCGACTCCTCGCTCCGGGTAAGCGCCTTGGCGATCGCCTTTAACGCCATGCCCTTCTTGGCCAAGGTATGAAGCTTCTGGATTTCGTCCTGCGTCCAAGCCTGACGATGCCGCTCGAATTTCGCCTCAGCCATCAGCCATCATCCTTGTCGATCGCCAGCACCTCGATCGCGTCCGCCTTGTCCGCAAACGCCACCGTCTCGCCAACCGCAGCCCCCATCAGCGCACGCGCCAACGGTGCAGAGAACGCCAGCCGGTCCTCGCCAGGCTCGGCTTCGTCGCCACCGACGATAGAGATAACCCGCTCCGCCCCGTTCATCCGAACGCGCACCCGCGAGCCGATCCCGACCTCGTCCTCTTCCGGCGACGGCGCAATCTCGGCCGTCGTCTGCCGCGTATGCCAATAGCGCAGATCGCGCAGCAGAAGCTTCCGAGCCTCCTCGTCCGTCTCCGCTGCGACCGCAGCCTCGATCGCGACCACCCGCTCGCCAATCAACCGCAATCCCCGCGCCGTGACCAGATTAGGTCCCGGCGCGATCGGCTGTTCGAACTTCGGCTCGAGATGTTCCTCGTCACTCTCGCGACGGAAAGCGACGCTCATGCCATCACTTCAGACACGCGACGATCCCGGCGATCGCCGCCAGCGTGCCGTCGACGTTCTTCACCTTCACGACGTCCAGCCCAAGCTGCTCCGCCGGATAGTCGTTCCCACCCGGGAAGATCGCGTCGCCGATGAACATCATCTTGTCGAGCGCGATGCCACTGGCCTCGTTGAGCTTCTTCAAACCATACGCCTTGTCGACACCCTCACGCGTGATGTCGATCGAGGTCGCGCCACCCATGTTGATCGACAACCCCGGCAGGCGCTTGCGCAGATCCGCCTGGATCACCTTGCGCTTGGCGAAATCGGGATCCCAGCTGTGCTTGGCATCGATCGGCGCTTCCTGGCCGAGTGCCGAGAACGTGATCTGGCTACCCCGATCCTCGATCCGCTCGCCCCAGGTCTTCTCCGGCACGAAGCCGGTAGCCTCCAACGACTCGTCGAACGCCTTGAGGATCTTCTGCTTCTCGTCGTCCTCGAACAGCTCGGCATACACCGCGCGCCATTCGCCATCGAACCGGTACAGCTTGGTCCCCGTCGTTGGCATCAACCAAAGCTTGGTACGATCCGCCCGCTCGGGCAGCCGCGACGCGACCTGCTTCTCGAACTGCGGCCAGTCGCCACCCGAGATCACCGCGACATGCGCGACGTCGAGCAGGTTCGCCAACGCCTCGCCCATCGGCTCCTGCAAGGGCTGCTTGCTCTCGGCCAGCGTTCCATCGAGGTCGAAGGCAACCAACTCTTTCATGCGGAAACTCCAGTAAGGATAAAATTGTCGATCGCGTGTGCGACGCCGTCGGCATCGTTCGCGCTGGTAATCTCGTGCGCAACGTCGCGGACATTCTGCGGCGCGTTGCCCATCGCGATCGCCAGCTTGGCGCGCTTGAGCATCGCGATGTCGTTCGCCTGATCGCCGATCGCCGCGGTCTCGGTCAGGGATATGCCGAACGCGTCTGCCAGTTCCTCGATGCCACTGCCCTTGTTGCCGGCCACCGGCGTGATGTCGAGATAATAGGTCTGCGACTGGACGATCGTCGCCTGCGCGTCGAACTTCGCCGCGACTTTCGCATGCAGGTCGCGCAACAGGTCCTCGTCATCACTGACGAACGTGACCTTGTCCGCCTTAGCCAGCAGATCGGAAAAATCGGACACGATCACCGGATCCTGCGCCGACGCTTTCCGCTCGCTACCGACATGCCCGCCCTGATCGGTGCTCGCATACCACACGTCATCCGCAAAGAACCATGTATCGACCGGGGCATCGCCAACGATCTCCATCGCGCCGCGCACGACATCGACGTCGATCATGTGATGCTCGATCACGGTGCCGTCACGCTTGAACACGATCCCGCCATTGAACGCGCCCATCGGCTCGTCGATGCCAAGCAGCTCCGCGATCGGCATCATCCCCGAGCGCGGCCGTGCGCTGATGATCGTGAAACCAAGGCCCGCCGCCTTCAACCGCTTGACCGCATCGACAGTGGCGGGCGCGACCTTCTTCTCCTTGTCGACGAGCGTCCCGTCGACATCGGAGACGAGGAGCTTGATCGCGCTCACTGCGGCATCTCGACATGACCGCCAAAGCCATAGCGCATCGCCGACAACAGCTTGTCGCCGAACGTGTGGTCCACGCGGCTGCGATAGCGCGCATACAGCGCCGCGCTCAGCACGTTTGCCGGCACCTTCTCCTCCATCGCCGCGTCGATCGTCCACTGGCCCTCGCCGGAGTCCGCGACGCTGCCGCTGAATCCTTCAAGCGTGCCGTCCTTCGCCAGCGCGATCGCCGACAGGTCGAGCAGCCACGACGAGATCACGCTGCCGCGACGCCACACTTCGGCGACGTCGGTCAGGTTGATGTCGAAGCGCTGGTCCTCCGCGACATGCTCGCCCAACTTGCCCTTGAGGATGTCGAAGCCCTCGGCATAGGCCTGCATCAGGCCGTATTCGATGCCGTTATGAACCATCTTGACGAAGTGGCCGGCGCCCGGAGGACCCGCGTGGATATAGCCTTTCTCGGCGCGTGGATCGGCCTGACCCTCGACGCGGCCCGGCGTGCGGACGATGTCGCCCAGCCCAGGTGCCAGCGTCTCGAAGATCGGATCGAGATAGTCGACCGTATCCTTCTCGCCGCCGATCATCATGCAATAGCCGCGCTCGAGGCCCCACACGCCGCCCGACGTGCCGACGTCGACATAGCGGATACCCTTCTCAGCGAGTTCCTTCGCGCGACGGACGTCGTCCTTGTAGAAGCTGTTGCCGCCATCGATGATGATGTCGCCGTCGTTAGCCTTCGCGGCGATCGCCTGGACGGTCTGCTCGGTGGGCTCGCCTGCGGGCACCATCACCCACCAGATCGCCGGGCTCGCGAGCTTGGCGCGCATGTCGTCGAGCGAGTCGGCGCCCTCCGCGCCGTCGGCAGCGAGCTTCTTTACCGCCTCCGCATCGCGATCATAGGCGACGACCTCATGGCCGTTCTTCATCAACCGGCGCGCGATATTGCCGCCCATCCGGCCGAGGCCGATCAGTCCGATCTTCATGATTTCACTCCGCGCTTTCGCTGGAAAAATAACTGCCGTTCGTCCCGAGTAGACGTCGAGCTTGTCGAGACGACGTATCGAAGGACATGTACCTCGATACGGTCTCTCGACTTCGCTCGATCCCTACTCGGCACGAACGGAAAAGTTGCGTTACGCCGTTGCGGGCTGCTTCTTGGCGATCGAGCCGAGCAGGTCGTCGAACGCCTTCACGAACGACGCCACGCCTTCCTCGACCAGCTTGCCGGTCACGCCATTCAGGTCGAGCCCCAGCCGCTCAGCTTCGGCGAGCGTATGCTTCGCGCCCTCCACATCCTGCGTGATCGTCTCCGCCGCGGTGCCATGGTCGCGAAACGCGTCCATCGTCTTCGGCGGCATCGTGTTGACCGTGTCCTTGCCGATCAGCGTGTCGATGTAGAGCGTGTCGGGATAGCTCGGATCCTTCACCCCGGTCGACGCCCACAACAGCCGCTGCGGCTGCGCACCCTTGGCGGCGAGCGCCTGCCAACGATCCGACTTGAGGAAATCGAGATACCATTGATACGCCATCTTCGCGTTCGCGATCGCGACCTTGCCGCGGACCGCCTTCAGCGCTTCGGCCTCGGCATCGCCCTTCTCAAGACGCGCATCGATCTCCTTGTCGATCGACGAATCGATCCGGCTGACGAAGAAGCTGGCGACGCTGGCGATCTTGTCGATCGGCTGCCCCTGCTTGACGCGCTCCTCGAGCCCCGCGGCATATGCCTCGGCGACGCGGATGTAGGCGTCGAGCGCGAACAGCAGCGTCACGTTGACGTTGATCCCGCTGGCGATCGTCGACGAGATCGCCGGACCACCCGCGAGTGTCCCCGGGATCTTGATCATCAGGTTCGGCCGGTCGACCGCGGCCCACAGCTTCTTCGCCTCCGCGATCGTCGCGTCGGTATCGTCCGAGATATACGGCGACACCTCGAGGCTGACATAGCCGTCCTTCGCGTCGAGCTTGTCGTAGACCGGCTTCAACGTCTCCGCCGCCGCCTTGATGTCCTGGATCGCGAGATGCTCGTAGCGATCGATCGTCGCCGCGCCGGGATGCTGCTTGTCGTATTCGGCCAGCGTCGCGTCATAGGCATCGCCGTGACCCATCGCCTTTTCGAAGATCGACGGGTTCGACGTGACGCCGGTCAGTCCGTCCTCGTCGACCAGCTTCTGGAGACCACCGGCCTCCAGGAACTTCCGGTCGACGAAATCGAGCCATACCGCCTGGCCGAAGCCTTCGAGATCGTTGAGCGCACCCATCACTTGGTCTCCATCACTTGGCGGGCGACCTTGACGACATTGTCGACGGTGAACCCGAACTTGTCCTGCAGCTTGGCGAGCGGTGCCGAGGCACCGAAGGTCGACATCGTCACGGTCGCGCCGTCGAGCCCAACATAGCGGTCCCACCCGATCGACCCGGCCATCTCGACCGCAACGCGCGCGCGCACTTCGCGCGGCAGCACGCTTTCCTTGTACGCGGCGTCCTGCAATTCGTAGCGATACCAGCTCGGCATCGACACGACCCGGCTCTTCACGCCGTCCGCAGTCAGCTTCTCGTGCGCCTCGACGACCAGCGACACTTCGCTGCCGGTCGCGATCAGGATCACGTCGGGCGTGCCATCGCTATCCGCGAGGACATAGCCGCCCTTTTCGAGCCCGTCGGCGCTCGCATATTTGGTGCGGTCGAGCGTCGGCAGAGCCTGGCGCGACATGATCAGCGCGGCCGGCGTGCTGGCGTCCTTCAGGACCGCCTTCCATGCCGCGACGACTTCGTTCGCGTCGCTCGGACGGATCGTGTCGAGACCGGGGATCGCGCGCAGCGTGGCGAGATGCTCGATCGGCTGGTGCGTCGGGCCGTCCTCGCCGACACCGATCGAGTCGTGCGTAAACACCCAGATCGCGCCGACTTCCATGATCGCCGACAGGCGCACCGGCGCGCGCATATAGTCGGCGAACACCAGGAAGGTGGAGCCGTACGAACGCAAATGCGACAGCGCCATGCCGTTGACGATCGCGCCCATGCCATGTTCGCGGATGCCGAAGTGGAAGTTCCGCCCGGCGTAGTTCTCTGCCTCGAACGACGGCTGACCCTTGATGTCGGTCTTGGTCGACGGCGCGAGATCGGCGGATCCACCGATCAGCCACGGCACCTTCGCCGCGATCGCGTTGAGCACCTTGCCGCCGGAGTCGCGGCTGGCGACACCCTTCGCATCCGCCTCGAAGGTCGGGATGTCGGCATCCCAGCCCTCGGGCAGTTCGTCCTTGAGCAACAGGTCCAGCTCAGCCGACAGCTCAGGGTACGCGGTACGATACTTGTCGGTCAGCGCGACCCACTCGTCGCGCAGCTTGGCGCCACGCTCGGCGATCGCGCCGTTGAAATGCTCGATCACGCCGTCGGGCACGTAGAACGACTTGTCCTCGGGCCAGCCGTAAGCCTGCTTGGTGAGGCGGATATTCTCTTCGCCGAGCGGCTCGCCATGCGCCTTCTCGCTGCCCGCCTTGGGGCTGCCGTAACCGATCACCGAATGCACGACGATGAAGGTCGGCTTGTCATTGGTCGCCTTGAACGTCTCGATCGCGCGGCTGAGCGCGGCGGTATCGTTCGCGTCGTCGATGTGGATGACGTTCCAGCCATAGGCGTCGAAGCGCAGGCCGACATCCTCGTCGAATGCGAGATCGGTCGCGCCCTCGATCGAAATGTGGTTGCTGTCGTAGATCCAGCACAGGTTCGAAAGCTTGAGGTGGCCGGCGAGGCTCGCAGCCTCGGCCGAAACGCCCTCCATCATGTCGCCGTCGCCGCAGATCGTGTAGACGTCATGGTCGAACAGCGTGAAGCCATCCTTGTTGTAGCGCGCCGCGAGCCAGCGCTCGGCGATCGCCATGCCGACCGAATTGCCGCAACCCTGGCCGAGCGGACCCGTCGTGGTCTCGACACCGGTGGTGTGGCGATATTCGGGGTGACCGGGAGTCTTCGACGACAGCTGACGGAACTGCTCGATGTCCGCGAGGCTGACGGCCTCCTTGCCGGTCTTGTTACCCTCGGCGTCGATCTCTTCGATCTTGGCGAGGTGGATCAGCGAATAGAGCAGCATCGACGCATGGCCGACCGACAGCACGAAACGGTCGCGGTTGGGCCAGTCGGCATGCTTCGGGTCATAGCGCAGGAACTTCGACCAGAGCGTGTAGCCGACCGGCGCGAGCGCCATCGGCGTGCCGGGATGGCCCGAATTGGCCTTCTGCACCGCGTCCATCGACAGCGTGCGGATGGTATCGATCGCGAGGCGTTCGGGCGAACCGTCCTCGTGCAGCATGGGGTCCGCCTTGGGGGCGGCGGTTGCGGTATCGGTCATGGAAGAAGCCTCGCTCTAGACGGTGACCGAACGCCGCGCATCCGATCTGGTTGCCAACATAGGGTGCCTTTAGTCGGATGCACCCGCCCGTTCCAGTCGCGTAACGATGCCATTCGTAGCAATATACGCGGCGTCGACCTCGTCGAGGAACAGCCCGTGCCCGAGAATGCCCGGGATTGTGGAGAGGGTGGCGGCGGTTGCGTGGGGATCTTCGAGGGTCGCGAAATGGCAGTCGACGACGAGATTGCCTTGGTCCGTCCGGTAGTTGTCGCGGATGATAGGCGCGGCACCCATGTCGGCGAGGACACGCATCACATAGGCTATGGCGAACGGCAGCACCTCGACCGGCAGCTTGGCCGCGCCGATCCGGTCGACGCGCTTGGAGCCGTCGGCGATCACGACCATCCGTGCCGAGCTCGCGGCGACGATCTTCTCGCGCAACATCGCCCCGCCGGCGCCCTTGATCGCGAAACACCGCGAGTCGATCTCGTCCGCACCGTCTATCGTGAGGTCGACGGCGGCAATGTCGACGAAATCGAGGACGTCGATGCCGACGTCGCGTGCGAGTTTGCCGGAGGCTTCGGACGTGACGACCGCGCGGATCTGCAGACCGTGCGCGACCCGCTCGCCTAGCGCCCGGATCGCGAATGCCGCTGTCGAGCCGGTCCCAAGGCCGACGAGCATCCCCTCTCGAACTTCAGCGACGGCCGCAACCGCGGCGGCCTTCTTGTCATCATCGATAGAAGCCATCAGCCCACCCCATCCGTCATGCCGGGCTCGTTACGGCATCCACCGCTCAACGCACCCGAGAGAATTTGGTTTGGAGGACCCGGAGAACAAGCACCACCCCGGCGAAGGCCGGGGGCCAATTGGGAGACGTCTTTAACGGAGCGCAGCCCCTCGTTACCACGACCATTCCAATTGGGCCCCGGCCTCCGCCGGGGTGGTTCTGTGGGTGCGCGCTGTGCGGGCAATCGCGGGCGAACACCCTTCCCTTGTTCTCCCGCGAAGGCGGGAGCCCAGTCTGGATCCCCGCCTTCGCGGGGAAACAATCTTCTTGGTTTGGCGATCGCTTCACCCGCAACCAAACAAACCAGGTTACTCTTCCTACCCTATTTCTCACCCCCGCTTTTCAACTGACATACTTCTGGTACATCCTCGTGGTTTAGCCCGACCAACAGCTGCCCACACCGATCGCGAGCGGATACCAACTTGATAGCCACACGATTTTCCACGCGGCAGTGCGCCCTCCTGCTGGTGCCTGCACTCGCGCTCGCCGCCTGCTCCGGCGGTGACGACAAGGCTCAGGGCAAGGCAGGTCGCGCAGGCCAGCCAGGCCAAGGCACCCCCACAGTCGGCTATGTCGTCGTCCAGCCGACCAGCGTCGCGATGACCACCGAACTCAGCGGCCGCACCACCGCGTTCGAAAGCTCGGACGTCCGCCCGCAGGTCACCGGCATCATCCGCCGCCGCTTCTTCACCGAGGGCACGCTCGTCAAGAAGGGCCAGCCGCTCTACGAGATCGACCCGCGCCTCTATCGCGCCGCCGCCAACGAGGCGCAGGCCAACCTCCAGAGCGCGCGCGCCAACCAGCAGGCGCAGAATATTCTCGCCCAGCGCTACAAGCCGCTCGCCGAGATGGAGGCGATCAGCAAGCAGGATTACACCAACGCGGTCGCCACCTCGCGCCAGGCCACCGCCTCGGTCGCGCAGACCCGCGCCGCACTCGAGACCGCGCAGATCAACCTCAAGTTCACGACCGTCCCCGCGCCGATCACCGGGCGCATCGGCCGCTCGCTGTTCACCGTCGGTGCGCTCGTGTCCGCGACGCAGACCGATCCGCTCGCGCAGATCCAGCGACTCGATCCGATGTTCGTCGACATCCAGCAATCCTCCGGCGACCTGCTCGCGCTGCGCCGCTCGCTCGGCCAGAACGGCATCGTCGCGACCCGCGCCGAGGTCCGCCTCACGCTAGAGGACGGCAGCGAATACGGCGCGACCGGCTCCGTCCAGTTCGCCGAGGCGCTGGTCAACACCGAGACCGGCACCGTGACGCTGCGCGCCCGCTTCCCCAATCCGCAGGGGCTGCTGCTGCCCGGCATGTTCGTCCAGGCCAAGTTCGCGCAGGCGATCAACCAGCGCGCGTTCCTCGTGCCGCAGGCGGGCGTGTCGCGCGACGCGAAGGGCAATGCGACGGTCTACGTCGTCGATGCGAACAACAAGGCAGTGCAGAAGAAGATCAAGGCGGACCGCACCCAGGGCGCCTTCTGGGTGGTCACCAGCGGGCTCAATCCCGGCGACAAGATCATCACGCAGGGCCTGTCGAAGATCGCGCCCAATCAGGGCGTGAAGCCGGTGCCCGAAAACACCGCGCAGAAGATCGAAGCGCCCAAGGATGACTCCTCAGGCGGCCAGTCCAGCCAGAAAAAGGCCGACTAAGCCCTTATGTTGTCCCGTGTCTTCATCGATCGCCCGATCTTCGCCTGGGTGCTCGCGATCATCGTGATGCTTGGCGGCATCGGCGCGATCATGAGCCTGCCGATCGCGCAATATCCCGACGTCGCGCCTCCACAGGTGACCGTCCGCGCGACCTTCCCGGGCGCCAACGCGCAGACCATCCAGAACAGCGTGACGCAAGTCGTCGAGCAATCGCTGACCGGCATCGACGGGCTGATCTATTTCAGCTCGTCCTCGTCGTCGCGGGGGTCGGTGACGATCACCGTGACGTTCGAGAAGGGCACCGATCCCGACATCGCGCAGGTCCAGGTCCAGAACCAGGTCCAGCAGACGCTCTCCCGCCTCCCCTCGCAGGTCCAGCAGCAGGGCCTAGTCGTCCGCAAATCGAACCCGGACAACCTCCTGATCGTCGGCGTCTACGACGAGACCGACAAGCTGACCAACCAGGACGTCTCGGACTATCTGGTTTCGAACCTGCAGGACCCGCTCGGCCGTATTCCCGGCATCGGCGACAGCAACGTGTTCGGCGCGCAATACGCGATGCGGATCTGGCTGAACCCGAACAAGCTCGCCAGCTATCAGCTGATCCCGAGCGACGTGACGACCGCGATCCAGGCGCAGAACACAGAAGTCGCGGCCGGCGAACTTGGCGGCCAGCCCCAACCCGACACGCAGATGCTGAACGCGACCGTCACCGCGCAGTCGCGCCTCCAGACGCCCGAGCAGTTCGCCAACATCATCCTGAAGACCACCAACGACAGCGCGGTGGTCAAGCTGCGCGACGTCGCCCGGATCGAACTGGGCGCGGAGAACTACAACGCCCGCAGCCGCGTCAACGCGCATCCCGGCGCCGGTATCGCGGTGCTGCTCGCGCCGGGGGCCGACGCGCTCAAGACCGCCGAGCTGGTCAAGGCGTTCGTCGCCAAGTCCGCCAAGAGCTTCCCGCCCGGCCTGAAATTCGCCTACGCCAACGACACCACCGACTTCATCAAGCTGTCGATCGACGAGGTCGTGAAGACGCTGATCGAAGCCGTCATCCTCGTCGTCATCGTCATGTTCGTGTTCCTGCAAAGCTGGCGCGCGACGCTGATCCCGACGATCGCGGTCCCGGTCGTGCTGCTCGGTACGTTCGGCGTGTTCTATCTCGCCGGCTTCTCGATCAACACGTTGACTCTGTTCGGGCTCGTGCTCGCGATCGGCCTGCTGGTCGACGACGCGATCGTCGTGGTCGAGAACGTCGAGCGCCTGATGGAGGAAAATCCCGAGATGACGCCTCGGGAGGCGACGATCGAATCAATGAACGAGATCACCGTCGCGCTGGTCGCGATCGCGCTGGTGCTGTCGGCGGTGTTCCTGCCGATGGCGTTCTTCGGTGGCTCGACCGGCGTGATCTACCGCCAGTTCTCGCTGACGATGGTGTCGGCGATGGTGCTGTCGGTGCTGGTCGCGCTGATCCTCTCCCCCGCGCTCACCGCGACTCTGCTCAAGCAGAAGAAGAAGGACGCCGAGGGCAACCACGAGAAGAGCTGGGGCGAACGCAAATTTCCCAAGGTCGCGTATTTCTTCACGCGCGCGGGCGACAAGTTCAACAGCGGGTTCGAGAAGGGCACGCAGAAATACACCAGTGCGGTCCAGTCGGTGATCGACCGGAAGTGGATTTTCCTGCTGATCTACGTCGCCGTCGTCGCATTGCTCGCGGTGCTGTTCCTGCGGCTGCCGACGGGCTTCCTGCCGACCGAGGACCAGGGCTCGGGCATCGTCCAGTTCCAGCTTCCCGCGGGCGCCACGCAAGGCCGTACCTTCGCGCTGCAGAAGCAGATCGAGCAATATTACTTCACCAACGAGAAGGCCAATATCCGCACGATGTTTACCGTCAGCGGTGGCGGCGGTGGCGGCGCGAGCGGCCAGAACACCGGGCAGGGCTTCGTCTCGTTCGCGCCGTGGGATGATCGCAAAGGCAAGGAAAACACCGCCGATGCGATCACCGGTCGCGCCTCGAAGGCCTTTGCCGGCTTCCGTGACGCGCAGGTCTATTCGCTCGTCCCGCCGGCGGTGCGTGGTCTCGGGTCGTCGAACGGCTTCACGATGGAGTTGCAGAACGCCGGTGGCCTGACGCAGATCGAGTTCAACGCCGCGCGCGACAAGCTGCTCGCGCTCGCCCGCGCCGACTCGTCGCTGACCGCGATCCGCCTGACCGAACTGCCCGACGTGGCCACGCTGCGCGTCGATGCCGACCAGCAGAAATTGTCGACGCTCGGCCTGACCCAGGCGAACGTGAACTCGACGCTGTCGACCGCCTGGGGCGGGCAATACGTCAACGACTTCATCGACCGCGGTCGTGTGAAGCGCGTCTATGTCCAGGGCGACGCGCAGTTCCGCGCGCAACCGTCCGATCTCAGCCAGTGGTTCGTGCGCGGATCGAACGGCCAGATGGCGCCGTTCTCGTCGTTCGCGAAGACCAGCTGGGGCCAGGCACCGACGACGCTGTCGCGCTTCAACGGCATCGCCTCGTACGAGATCCAGGGCTCGGGCGCGCCCGGCGTCAGCTCGGGCGACGCGATGAACCGGATCGCCGAGCTTGCGGGGCAGATCCCCGGCACCTCGGTCGCGTGGTCGGGCCTGTCGTATCAGGAACGCCTGTCCTCGGGTCAGGCGCCGTTCCTCTACGGCCTGTCGCTGCTCGTCGTCTTCCTCTGCCTCGCCGCGCTCTACGAGAGCTGGACGATCCCGATCGCGGTGCTTCTCGTGATCCCGCTCGGCCTGGTCGGCGCGATCCTCGCGGTGACTCTGCGCGGGCTGATCAACGACGTCTATCTCCAGATCGGCCTGCTGACGACGATGGGCCTGGCCGCGAAGAACGCGATCCTGATGATCGAGTTCGCCGAGCAGGAGGAGAAGAAGGGCAAGCGTGTCATCGAGGCGGCACTGTCCGCGGCGAAGATCCGGTTGCGCCCGATCCTGATGACGTCGTTCGCGTTCATCCTCGGCGTGTTGCCGCTGGCGCTCTCGACCGGTGCGGGTGCCAACAGCCGCATCGCGATCGGGACCGCAGTGGTCGGCGGCATGCTGACCGCGACGATCCTCGCGATCTTCTACATCCCGCTGTTCTTTGTCCTCGTCCGCCGCGGCGCGCGCGATGGCATCGCCAAGCTGCGGGGCAAGCCCACCGGCTTCCAGGGCCATGACGACCACGGCGGCGATCACAACGAACCGCTCGGACCACCCGAACCACAGGGCCCTCACCGGCCGGAGCCCGCATGATGCGCTCGCTAGTCCTGATCCTCGCCGCCTCGACCGCGCTCGCCGGCTGCTCGCTCGCACCGAAATACGCGCGTACCGAGCTCCCCACACCGCCGTCATGGCCGGTCGGCGACGCGTATCTCCGCCAGTCCGAAGCCGCGCTCCCCGCGATCACCTACCGCGACGTGTTCAGGGACCCGCGCCTCCAGCAGATCATTGTCCAGGCCTTGGCGAACAACCGCGATCTCCGCGTTGCCGCCGCCAACATCGCCGCCGCCCGCGCGCAATACCGCATTCAGCGTGGCGACCTGTTCCCGCAGATCGACGCGAGCGGTCGCTACACTTATTCGGGCGGCGGCAACGGCGCGAGCACCACCGCGACGAGCAACACGGGCACCGGGACGGGAACGGGAACCGGAACTGGTACAGGCACCGGGACCGGAACGGGCACCGGCTCCACCGGGACGGTCGTCAGTTCGTCGTCCAGCTCGAACAGCGCCTTCTCGGTCGATCTCGGTACCACTGCGTTCGAACTCGACCTGTTCGGCCGTATCCGCTCGCTGACCGGCGCCGCGCTCAGCCGCTATTTCGAGACCGAGGCCGCCGCCCGCGCGACCCGCCTCACCCTCGTCGGCGACATCGCCGATGCCTGGCTCACCTACGCGTCGGACCAGAGCCTGCTGAAGATCGCGCAGGACACCGTCGCCAGTTCGCAGCGCAGCGTCACGCTGACCGAAGCGCGGCTTAAGGGCGGCGTCGCGCCGCGCACCGACCTCCGCCAGGCGCAGCAGATCCTGTTCACCGCGCAGAGCGACCTCGCGACCCAGAAGACCGCGCTCGCCCAGGATATCAACGCGCTGCAACTGCTCGTCGGTGCGCCGGTGAACAGCGCGTTGTTGCCCGCCTCGATCGAGACCGCGCTGCCGACGATCGCCACGCTGCCCGCCGGACTCGACAGCCGCATCCTCCTGCGTCGCCCGGACGTGGTACAGGCCGAATACGAACTGCGCGCCACCAATGCCGAGATCGGCGCGGCGCGTGCGGAACTGTTCCCGACGGTCTCGCTCACCGGCCTGCTCGGGTTCGCCAGCAGCGCGCTGTCGTCGCTCTTCACCGGCGGCGCGTTCAACTATTCGGTCGCGCCGTCGGTCAGCTACCCGATCTTCCGCGCCGGCGCGGGCGTCGCCAACGTCGCCTACACAAAGGCGCAGCGCGACGCCGCGCTGGCGACCTATGAAAAGTCGATCCAGACCGCGTTCCAGGAAACCGCCGACGCGCTCGCACGGCAGGGCACGATCGCCGATCAGCTCGCCGCCAACGTCAACTTCGCCGCCGCCGCACAGGACACGTTCCGCCTGACCGACGCACGCTATCGCGGCGGCATCGACACGTTCCTCAGCTCGCTCGACGCGCAACGCTCGCTGTATACCGCGCAACGCAACCTCGTCGCGACGCAGCTGGTCGGTGCCAGCAACCGCGTGACGCTGTACCGTGTGCTCGGCGGGGATTCGACGCTGGAGGCGACCGCGAACGGTCCGCAGCCGGTCACCGCGAGCGGTGCGCCACGGGCGGAGACCGACTGAGCGACCTCCCCGACCGTCAGGCCGCCTTTAGCATCACCTGATCGAGCAGCCCGGCGATACGATCGCTCTCGACCGGCCGGCTGAACAGATAGCCCTGGATGTTCCCGCAGCCCTCGCCACGCAGGCGGTCGAGCTGCTCGACATGCTCGACCCCCTCCGCGGTCGTCTCCATGTGCAGCGCGGTGGCGAGGTCGACGATCGCGCGGACGATCGCCGCCGCGCTGGGATCGCTCGCGACGCTGGTGACGAACGAGCGATCGATCTTGATCTTGTCGAACGGGAAGCTGCGCAGATAGCTCAGCGACGAATAGCCCGTGCCGAAATCGTCGAGCGCGATGCGGATGCCCATCTCGCGCACCCTGTGCAGCAATGCGACGACCGGCCCCTCACCGCCGAGGAATACCGATTCGGTAATCTCGATCTCCAGCCGGTTCGCGGCGAGGCCGCTGTTCGCCAGCGCCTGCAGGATGATCGTCTGGAACCCGGCGTTGCGGAACTGGAGCGGCGAGACGTTCACCGCGACGCGGACATGCTCGGGCCAGTGTACCGCCTGGCGACACGCCTCGTGCAGCACCCATTCGCCGATCGCGACGATCAGCCCGGTATCCTCGGCGACCGGGATGAATTCGACCGGCGACACCAGGCCCTGGGTCGGGTGATGCCAGCGGAGCAACGCCTCGAACCCGCCGATCCGATCGGCCTTCAGGTCGAACACCGGCTGGTAGTTGAGCACGAACTGGCCGCGGTGGATCGCCTCGCGCAGATCGAGCTCGAGTTGCCGGCGGCGGCGCGCAGCGGCGTCGAGCGCGGGTTCGAAGAAGCGAAACATGCCGCGCCCGTCCTGCTTGGCGCGGTGCAGGGCAAGGTCGGCATTCTCCAGCAGGCGATCGGCGGTGTCCCCGTCGACCGGCCCGATCGCGATGCCGATGCTGATGCCGATACCGACAGGGTGCCCGTCCGCGTCGACCGGCACGCGCACCGCATCGAGGATCGCCTGCGCCAGTGCCCGCGGGCGATCGGCCGCGAACGGCCCCGCCAGCACGATCGCAAAATCGTCGCCGCCGAACCGCGACACCAGCCCATCGGGTGCGAGATCGACAAGCCGCCGGGCGATCGATGCCAGCAACGCGTCGCCGACCGGATGGCCGAGCGTATCGTTGACGGCCTTGAACCGG
The DNA here is from genome assembly GCF_049472435.1 of Sphingomonas sp. 4RDLI-65. Taxonomy (NCBI): domain Bacteria; kingdom Pseudomonadati; phylum Pseudomonadota; class Alphaproteobacteria; order Sphingomonadales; family Sphingomonadaceae; genus Sphingomonas; species Sphingomonas sp. 4RDLI-65. The sequence continues at coordinate 112,339 of NZ_JBCEBT010000006.1, forward strand.
TCGAGATCGATACACAGTACGGCGATGGTTGCCCCGGCGCGGTCGGCGCCGCCACGATCGCCTGCGCCCCTATCGCCGCTGCCACGCCCCGTTTGCGCGATCACCCGGTCGAGCGACTGATGGAAATACGCACGGTTGGGCAGGCCGGTGAGCGGATCGTGAAAGGCGAGATGGCGGATCCGCGTCTCGCGCTCGGCGATCCCCGCCGCCATCCGGTTGAAGCTCGCGGCGAGCCGGCCGATCTCGTCGTCGCCCTCGATCACCGCGGGTGCCCGCCCGCCTTCTTCGAGCGCCCTTGCGGCGGCATCGAGCGCGGCGATCGGCTGCGCGATGCCGCGTGCCAGCCGGCCACTCGCGAGCAGCACGAGCAACAGTCCGGCAAACCCGGCGAGCATGATGCCCGCCTGCAACGGCCGGTACGGCGCCAGCGCGGCGTCGAGCGGATAGCGGATCAGGATCGCCGCTTGGGGCGCACGGCCGATCCCCACGAGCGGCTTGGCGATCGCGAAGGCGCGCCCCTGGCTGAGACCGAGCGTCGCGAGCGCGCGTTCCGATCGGGAGCGAAGGACGAGCGCATCGATCGCTTCCGAGGCCGGGATCGATCCATCCGCCGCCAGCCAGTGCCCGGTCGCATCGCGGCGCATCATCGTCGCGACCAGCGGTATCGCCGACAAGCGTTCGAGCGCGCGCATCTCGGTCGAATCGAGCCGGACCGCGAACACCACCCAGCCGATCCGGGTCGGCGCCATCACCGGCGACAGGACGAGCCGGTACACCTGATCCCCGACCGCGACCACCGCATCGCGACGGCCCTCGGCAACCGCGAACGGGAATTGCGCGACCGCCGATTCGAGCGCGCCGGGCGGACCGGTCACCTGCCCGTCGGTATCGACGACATAGGCGGCCGAAACCGAGGCCCGTTGGCCGAGATTGGCGAGGGCCGACGCGATCGTCGGCCGGTCGCCGCTCGCCACCGCGGCGCGAAATCCGAAATCGCGCGCCAGCACGTCCGCCGAACTGGCGAGCGACTGGGCCTTCAGCGCCCAGAGACGGTCGTACACGCTGCCGCTGGTCGTCAATTCGGCGCGCACCGACTCGCGCGCGTGGCTCCAGATCATGACCTGCGCGACGACCGCCAGCAGCACCAGCACGACCGCGAACAGCCCGGCATACAGCACCGACAGCTTGGTCCGCAGCCGCCGGAACCGGAACCGCCCAGATCGCCAGAATCCCGATACCCCGGGCAGCGACACACGCATCAGCGGTGCAGCGCGAAGGTCGTCGACAGTCCCGATGTCGCCACCGTCACCGGTTGCGACGCGGTGCTGCCCGGCGCGCGGATCGACGGATGCCAGACACGCACGATCGCGCCGCCGGCGGGGATGCCGGTCATCGCGACATGCCCGGCCGCATCGGTCAGCGCGGCGAACGGCGTGGCCGTGACGAACACGAAGCCGCTCATCGAATCATGGATGTTGCAGCCGAGCGGGACGACCCCCGGCGTGTCGAAGGTCACCGTCCGCGCATCCTCGCGCCCATAGAGCTTGAGGTCGAAGCGCTTGGCCTTCGAGAAGGAATAGACATGGTGGCGCACCTTGTCGCGATTCGGAAAGCCCACCGCGGCACCGACGGGCACGATCAGCACATGCGGCTGGAACGCGATATCGCGCTGCTCGACCATATAGGGGCCACGCACCGTCACCGGCGGTGCCTTCGGCGTCTCGATCGTGACGACGGCACCCACCAGCGGCCGGCCGTCGAGACCGCGCACGTCGATCGACACGGGCGCCGCATGGGCCTCGAACGGCGCTGCGATCAGCGCGAGAAGGGCGATTGGGAGGAGCGAGACGCGGAATACCATGCGGTTTCGGATAATATTCCATGATTACAAACTGGTGAAGATCGAACCATTTTGACTTCTAATACCGCGTTAACCAGTGCCCGGTATCGAGACCGGATGAAGGACCCCAAGCGTTCGCGCCACCGCGCCAGATCGACTCCAGTCATCACCCTCGTTTTCGCGCTATCGTTGATGGCGTCGGCTCCCGCCCTGGCCGGCGAAGGCCGCGCCGGCGGCAAGCTGATGCTCACCAACGGCGTCTCGACGATCGAGGGCAGTTCCGGCGGCGGCATCTCGACCTGGGCGCTGATCGCCGGCAACGAAACCGCGGACGGCATCGGCGGGTCCGCGCACGTCTCGGTGATCGCGCTGCCCGACTTTCGCTGGACCAGCTATGGCGGCGCGATCGGGATCGAGGACCGCCTCGAACTCAGCTATGCGCGGCAGAATCTCGACACCCGCGCGGTCGGCGCGACGCTCGGCATCGGCCGCAACTATACGCTGAACCAGGACGTGTTCGGCGCTAAGGTGCGGGTCGCGGGCGACGCCGTCTATGGTAGCGCCTGGCTGCCGCAGGTCGCGGTCGGGTTGCAATACAAGCACAATCTCGACGCGCCGATCACCGCCGCGGTCGGCGCGCGCCATGCGAGCGGAGTCGATTTCTACGCCGCCGCCACCAAGCTGCTGCTGCGCCGGAGCATCCTGCTCGGCGCGACCGCGCGCTATACCAAGGCGAACCAGAACGGGCTGCTCGGCTTTGGCGGCGACCAGGGGCGCAACCGCTCGCTTCAGGTCGAGGGTACGGTCGGCTACCAGGTGTCGCGGCGGTTCGTGGTCGGCACCGAATATCGCTCGAAACCCGACAATCTGGGGTTCGCCCGCGAGGACGACTGGAAGACGGCCTATGCCGCCTATGCGATCGGCCGAAACCTGACTGCGACCGCCGCCTATGTCGATCTCGGATCGATCGCTACCGCCGACCGCCAGCGCGGCGGCTTCCTGTCGCTCCAGGCAGCGTTCTGAGGACATGACGATGCTCCCCCTCCTGCTCACATTGCTCCAGACCGCTTCCGCCCTGCCCGGCGAGGACCCGGTCGCGCCCTATGCAATGGCCGACGCCAACGCCGGCGCCCGCCCGTTCACCGGCACGGCGCTGCTCGATGCGTTCCATGGCCGCGCGGGGATCGACCGCATCGTCGACGACCTCGTCGCCACCAGCCAGTCGGATCGCAGGATCGGCGACATCTTCAAGGGCCAGGACATGAACCGCCTGCGTCGCACGCTGAAGGAGCAGTTCTGCTATCTGCTGGGGGGCGGCTGTAGCTATTCGGGGCGCGACATGACGACCGCGCACAGGGATCTCGGCCTCCAGGCCAAGGACATGAACGCGCTGGTCGAAAACCTCCAGGCCGCGATGCGCCGCGAGGGCGTGGCGTTCGCCGCGCAGAACGCACTGCTGAGCAAGCTCGCGCCGATGAAGCACGCCGTCATCACCCGCTGACGCGTCCCCGCGCGCCTATCGTCCGAACGTCCGGTTAACCTCGATAGCACGCCATCTCGGCAAGCTATTACACTCATAACGGGTTTATGTACGCGCCACTTCCCATTGCCGATCGTCGCGCGCGCGATCGATCGCCTGCGCCGGCCGTGTTCGGCCTGGTCGAGGATTCGCGCGAGCAGGTCACGGTGCTGCTCGAATCGAAGCTCGCCCAGATCGCCGCTCTGTGGCCGTTCACGCTGGCGACGCAGATGCTCGCCTGCGCGCTGCTGATCGTGGTCGGCTTCGTCGCACCGCCCCTCCGCGCGTTCGTGCCGATCGTCGCCATCCATGCGATGCTGCTCTGCGCGATATCGTCGGCGATGTTCGGCGTACTGCATCTGTCGGTGCCGCGACGCTGGCCGGCCTATCGCCGCAACCGCATCGTCATGCTGTGCGTCGCGGCGATCGCGGCGGTGCTGCTGTCGCTGGCATGGACCAGCGCACGGATGCCGGCGGGGCCGTTGCAGTTCGGCTGCATCGTCGCGGTCGCCGGCGCGATCGTCGTCACCACGGTCGGCATCCACGCCGTCCGCGCCGCGACGCTCGGGTTCGGCATCGGCGCGGTAGCGGCGCTGGCGATACTGGCGGGAATCGGCGTGGCGCTGATGGTCGCGATCCTGTTCCTCGGCTGTCTCGCGATCGCCACCCGGCGACTCGCGCAAGTCGATCACGGCGTCGAACTCGATCGTGCCGAACACGCCAGCCATGGCCGCCTCGCGGTCCGGATGATCGCCGAATTCGAGGGCCAGGGCACCGGCTGGTTCTGGGAAGCCGATCGCCAGGGCCGCGTCACCTATCTGTCGGCCAAGGTCGCACAGGATCTGGGCCGCACCGACGGCGCGATCGGCCAGCCGCTCATCGACCTGTTCCGAATGGACAGCAACGCGCCCGGCACCGAGCGCACGCTCGCCTTCCACATCGCCTCGCGCACGTCCTTCTCCGACTATTCGGTCTGCGCGGCGAGCGATGCCGATTGCGAGCGCTGGTGGTCGATTTCCGGCCGGCCGGTGGTCGACGATCTCGGTCGCTTCCAGGGTTTTATCGGCTCGGGCAGCGACCTGACCGAAAAGCGCCGGTCGGAAGCGGAGATCACGCGCCTCGCGCTGTTCGACGGGCTGACCGGCCTCGCCAACCGCCAGCGCATGCGGCTGTCGCTCGACAAGACGCTCGCGCAGCAGGCCGGGCCGTACCGCGCGACCTCGCTGTTCCTGATGGACCTCGATCGGTTCAAGGCGGTCAACGACACGCTCGGCCACCAGGCCGGCGACGCGCTGCTGCAACAGGTGGCGCAACGCCTGCAGCGCGGGGTCGGCGATGCCGGACTGGTCGGACGCCTTGGTGGCGACGAATTCGAGGTCGTCCTGCCCGGCATCGACAACCGCGACACGCTGGCCGCGCTTGCGCGTGATCTGATCGCGTCGCTGTCGCAGCCTTATTTCATCAGCGGCACCGCGGTCACGATCGGCTGTTCGATCGGCATCGCGATCGCTCCCGACGACGGCGACACGTCGGAAACGCTGGTCCGCAACGCCGATCTCGCGCTGTACGCGGCGAAGGGCGATGGCCGCGGCGTCCACCGCTTCTACTCGGACGCCATGCTGACCGGCGCCAGGACGCGGAAACTGCTCGAGGACGATCTGCGCGCTGCCGTCACCGAAGGCGCGTTCCACCTCTGCTATCAACCGGTCGTCGACACCAGGACGACGCACATCGCCGGCTACGAGGCGCTGATCCGCTGGGATCACCCGACGCGGGGCCCGGTCTCGCCCGCCGACTTCATTCCGGTGGCCGAGGAATGCGGGCTGATCGAGGCAATCGGCGAATGGGTGCTGCGAACCGCCTGCCACGAGGCGGCGCGCTGGCCCGACACCGTCCGCATCGCCGTCAACGTCTCGCCGATCCAGTTCGCCAACGCAGGTCTGCCCGCACTCGTCACCAGCGCGCTGGCCCAGTCGGGAATCACCCCCGGCCGGCTCGAACTCGAGATCACCGAAGGCGTCTTTCTCGACGAGACGACCTCGTCGGAGCAGATGTTCAAGGCGCTCAAGGGCATCGGCGTCCGGCTCGCGCTCGACGATTTCGGCACCGGCTATTCGTCGCTCGGCTATTTGCGCAACGCCCCGTTCGACAAGATCAAGATCGACCAGTCGTTCGTGAAGGGCGCCGCCGAGCCCGGCAACCGCAACGCCGCGATCATCAAGGCGATCGTCACGCTCGCCGATACGCTCGGCATGGAGACGACTGCGGAGGGGGTAGAGATCCAGGACGAGATCGACCTGATCCGCGATCTCGGCTGCAGCCATATCCAGGGCTATGTCTACGGTCGCCCGGTCCGCGCCGACGAGGCGTTACGCCAGTTGGGCGTCGAGAACGGGGTCGCCACCGCGAGCGGTTTCAAGGTCAGCCGCGCGCCGCGCCACAAGATGCTGCGTTCCGCCCAGATCCTGATCGACGGCGTCCGCGGCGACGTCCGGATCCGCGACATCTCGACCACCGGCGCGCTGCTCGACGGGCTCAGGATCGACGGCAATCCGGTCGGCGTCGAGATGCGGATCGAACTGCTCGAAGACCAGATGACACCCGCCCGCATCCGCTGGGCGCGCGGCGGTAAGGCGGGGATCGAGTTCCACGAGGCCTTCAACCTGGACCGGTTGAACCAGGGCCCCGCGTCCCGCATCCGCCGCGCAGGTTAATAGGTCGCAAGCATCACGATCCTCCTCGCCAGAGGGAGGATCGCAAGACCATCGCGACGCGCCAGTCCAGGCCAAGCGCGCCTAGTGTCGTCCCGGCTCCACGTCACCACCAAGCCCCACCCGTCACCCGTCACCCGTCACCCCAGCGAAAGCTGGGGTCTCACGCGGCAGGCGCGCGCGATTACCAGAAGACCCCAGCTTTCGCTGGGGTGACGATCGGGAGGGATTTCGGGTGCGCCACAGGGCTAAAGTCTCGGGGCTAAAGGCTCGGGGGTGTGGCTCGCGGGTGTAGCCCGGGGATAACCGACATCGTCGCCAACCCCACCAACCACCCCGGCGAAGGCCGGGGCCCAGGTGGAAAGGTCGCGGTAACCCCGCGCAGCACTGACCAAATGCTGCACGCCCACCCGGCCCCCAGCCTCCGCTGGGGTGGTAGATAGCGGACCACCCGCCCGCCCCCTCGGAACCAACCGCTCCCAACACCGTCTTTCCCCCATGCCCACGCCCCCCATCAAAGCGCTCGCGTTCGACGTCTTCGGCACGGTAGTCGACTGGCGCTCGGGCATCGCCCGCGACGCAGCGTCGGTCCTCGCGCGTCTCGGCCGCACCGACATCGACCCGCACCGGTTCGCGGATGGCTGGCGCAAACGCTACCAGCCCGCGCTGGAGGAAGTCCGCAGCGAGCAGCGGCCATTCGTCATCCTCGATACGCTCCACCGCGAGGCGCTCGAAGACCTGCTCCGCCACCATGCGATCGATCCCGCCACGCTGGACGAGGGCACGCTGGTCGACCTGACCCACGCGTGGCACCGGCTCGATCCCTGGCCCGATTCCGTCGAAGGCCTCACCCGCCTGAAGACGCGTTTCCCGATCGTCACGCTCAGCAACGGTAACATCGCGCTGATGCTCGACATGGCGCGGCGGGCCGGGCTTCCCTGGGACGCGATCCTCGGGGCCGAAGTCAGCCGGGTCTACAAGCCGCTTCCCGAATCCTACCTCGCGACCGCCCGCATGCTGGGTAACGAGCCCGCCGAACTCTGCCTGGTCGCCGCGCATCACAGCGATCTCGCCGCCGCCCGCGCCGCCGGATTGCAGACCGCCTATGTCGACCGCCCCCTGGAATATGGCGGCCGCCGCGCACCCGATGCCGATGCCGCGCAGGATTGGGACTTCACCGTCGATACGCTGACCCAATTGGCCGTCGAACTGTCTTCGTGATTGATCCATGATGGTTCGAACGATGGATAATGCCGCGATCAGCGCCTATCCGATCGCCCGTCCGATTGTCGCCGACACACGCCCAAGGATCTGAAATGCATACCGATATCGCGGCGGACGCGGATTTCCTGACCGGCGGCGGCGAAATGGCCGCGATGATCCGCGCGCACGACTGGTCGCATTCCCCGCTCGGCCCGATCGCGCGCTGGCCACAGTCGTTGCGGTCGATCGTCTCGCTGATGCTCGCGTCCGAATTCGCGATGTGCGTCGCGTGGGGCCCGGAGCTCGGCTTCCTCTACAACGATCACTACGCGCGTATCCTCTATGACAAGCACCCCGCCGCGCTCGGCGAGCGGTTGCCGGAAATCTGGTCCGAACTCTGGTCGGACATCGGCCCTCTGGTCGACAAGGCGCTGGCCGGGCAAGCCTCGTTCTTCGAGAACCTGCCGCTGCTCGTTAATCGCAAGGGCTATGACGAGCAGACGTGGTTCACCTTTTCCTATTCGCCGGTGCGCGACGAGAGCGGCGCGGTCGCGGGCATGTTCTGCTCGACCTACGAGAGCACCGAGGGCGTCCTCACCGAACGCGCGCTACGCGACGAACGCGAGCGGATGGGGCAGATGTTCGCGCAGGCGCCGACCTTTATGGCGATGCTCCGCGGCCCCGACCATCGGTTCGAACTTAGCAATCCGGGGTATGAAAAGCTCGTCGGCCACCGTCCCGTGCTCGGCCGTACCGTCGAGGAGGCGCTTCCCGACGCGGTCGAACAGGGGTTTCTCGAACTGCTCGACCATGTCTACGCGACCGGCCAGCCGTTTACCGCATCCGGCATGCTCTACGCGGTCCAGGCCGAGCCCGGCGGCCCGATCGACGATCGATATCTCGATTTCGTCTACCAGCCGATTCGCGATGCCGGCGGCGCGGTCGTCGGGATCTTCGTCGAGGGCGCCGACGTCACCGATCGCAAGCGGCTCGAACGCGACCTGCAGGCACTCAACGCCGACCTTGAGCAACGCGTCCGCGATCGCACGCAGGAACTGGTCGAGGCGCAGGAGGCACTCCGCCAAGCGCAGAAGATGGAGGCTGTCGGCCAGCTGACCGGCGGCATCGCGCATGATTTCAACAACCTGCTGCAAGGCATCACCGGCAGCCTGGAGATAGTCCAGCGCCGCGTCGCGCAAGGCCGCGTCGGCGAGCTCGATCGCTTCATCACCGGCGCCACCACCGCCGCCAACCGCGCCGCCGCGCTGACCCACCGGTTGCTCGCCTTCTCGCGCCGCCAGCCGCTCGATCCACGCCCGGTCAAGGTCAACCCGCTGGTCGCCTCGCTCGAGGATCTGCTCCGCCGCACCACCGGCGAGCAGATCGAGTTGGAGATGGTGCTCGGCACCGGGCAGTGGACGACGCTGTGCGATCCCAACCAGCTCGAGAATTCACTGCTCAACCTCGTCATCAACGCGCGCGACGCGATGCCGCATGGCGGCAAGCTGACGATCGAGACCTGCAACGCACATCTCGACGATCATTTCGCCGCCAGCCAGCGCGACGTGCGGCCCGGCCATTACGTCTGCATCTGCGTGTCCGACACCGGCACCGGCATGTCCGCCGACACGATTGCGAAAGCGTTCGAGCCGTTCTTCACCACCAAGCCGATCGGCCAGGGCACCGGTCTCGGCCTGTCGATGATCTACGGTTTCGCCCGCCAGTCGGAGGGCTATGCGAAGATCTACAGCGAGATCGGCGAGGGCACGACGATCAAGCTCTATCTCCCGCGGCACTACGGCGAAGCGGAACAGGACGAGGCGCTCCCCGGCCTGACGCAGGACCACGTCACCGACGCAGGCGAGATCGTGCTGGTGGTCGAGGACGACGCCGTCGTCCGCGCGCTGATCGTCGAGGTGCTGGGGGAACTGGGATATCAGGCGGTCGAGGCGCATGACGGCCCGACGGGGCTCGAGAAGCTGCGGACGATGGAGCGCATCGACCTGCTGGTCACCGACATTGGCCTACCCGGCTTGAACGGCCGCCAGATCGCCGACGCCGGCCGCGCACTGCGCCCAGGCCTCCGCGTGCTGTTCATGACCGGCTATGCGGAAAATGCCGCATTGGCGTCGGGCTTCCTCGAGCCCGGCATGTCGATGATCACCAAACCCTTCGCGATGGAAGCGCTGGCCACGCAGATCCGAACGATCATCGAGGGGTAGCGCTGGGGACGTCCCGCCACCCTCCCACCGCGGCCACCCCGGCGAAGGCCGGGGCCCAGTTAGCAAGGTCGCAGTAACGACGCGCTGCACTCCATTAGCGACGTCTCCCAACTGGGCCCCGGCCTTCGCCGGGGTGGTTCTCTCGTTTGGAAGAGGAGAACGCCCCCATCCCGTTCCCCCGCGAAAGCGGGGGTCCGGGAATCACGCAGGACGACGCTCGCGGCTCCTGGGCCCCCGCCTCCGCGGGGGAACTAGAGATGGAATGGAGCCCCTACGGAAACCAAGCCACACCTCCCGCACCCTCCCCAAAACCAAAGCAACATTTGCCACTCCCACCCCTTAAATAATTTTTCGTTCCCGCCCCGTTCCCTTGCACATCGCGAACCCCGCAGAACTCCACGCGTCGCGAATCCCCCGCTCGTCCAACCCCGCAACGAACGCGACGAACCGAGCCCCGACCCGCCCCCGCACCCCCTTGCGTCTCCCTGCGCTTTGGCACAATCTCTTGGGGTTGCGTTCGGGGGCGGACCCAATCGCTGGTAGAACAACCCTCGCATAGTCCTATGCGATATGACCGTAAGCGCGCCTTCCACCGCCGCGATGGTCACTTTTTGTTCTCCCGTTTGAGCTCGCCCGATGGTAGCATGGCGACAGGCGACCGATTCGAACGAATACAGAACACTAGGAGCGGTTTCGATGGATTTCAGAGACAGCAGCCGGGATAGCGACATGACCACAGACACGATCGAACAAACCACTGCCACGCCTGAAGCCGAGGCCCCCAAGGCGCCGCGCCAGGCGCAGGACAGCCACTCCGTGCGCGCCCAGATCTACCCGGTCGAGGTCGATCACAGCCGCGACGCGCTGCTGACCGAATTCGGCAAGGACACGCTCAAGGACCGCTACCTGCTCCCGGGCGAGAGCTATCAGGATTTGTTCGTCCGCGTTGCGTCGGCCTATGCCGACGACGCCGGCCACGCGCAGCGCCTCTACGACGCGATCTCGAAGCTCTGGTTCATGCCCGCTACCCCCGTTCTCTCGAACGGCGGCACCGGTCGCGGCCTGCCGATCTCGTGTTATTTGAACTCGGTCCCCGACAGCCTCGGCGGGATCGTCGACACCTGGAACGAGAATGTCTGGCTCGCCTCGCGCGGCGGCGGCATCGGCACCTATTGGGGCAACGTCCGCGGCATCGGCGAGCCGGTCGGCCTCAACGGCAAGACCAGCGGCATCATCCCGTTCGTCCGCGTGATGGACTCACTGACGCTCGCGATCAGCCAGGGTTCGCTGCGTCGTGGCTCGGCGGCGGTATACCTCGACGTCTCGCATCCCGAGATCGAGGAATTCCTCGAAATCCGCAAACCGTCGGGCGATTTCAACCGCAAGGCGCTGAACCTCCACCACGGCGTGCTGATCACCGACGCCTTCATGGAAGCCGTCCGCAACGGTGAGGAATGGCACCTGCGCTCGCCGAAGGACCAGGCAATCCGCGCCACCGTCGACGCGCGCTCGCTGTTCCAGAAACTCGTCGAGACCCGCCTCCAGACCGGCGAGCCGTACATCGTCTTCGCCGACCACGTGAACAAGGCGATGCCGAAACATCACCGCGAGCTCGGCCTCAAGGTCTCGACCTCGAACCTGTGCTCGGAGATCACGCTGCCGACCGGCAAGGATCACCTCGGCAACGAGCGTACTGCGGTGTGCTGCCTGTCGTCGCTGAACCTCGAGACGTGGGACCAGTGGAAGGACGAGAAGGGCCTGATCGAGGACGTCATGCGCTTCCTCGACAACGTCCTGCAGGATTATATCGACCGCCACGAGCCCGGCATGGAACGCGCCGCCTATTCCGCCGGCCGCGAGCGCTCGGTCGGGCTCGGCGTGATGGGCTTCCACAGCTTCCTCCAGGCGCGCGGTCTCGCGTTCGAGGGCGCGATGGCGAAGTCGTGGAACCTGCGCATGTTCAAGCACATCAGCACCCAGGCCAACGAAGCCTCGATGCAGCTCGCGATCGAACGTGGCCCCTGCCCCGACGCCGCCGACGTCGGCGCGATGGAGCGGTTCAGCTGCAAGATGGCGATCGCACCGACCGCGTCGATCAGCATCATCTGCGGCGGCACCAGCGCGTGCATCGAGCCGATCCCGGCGAACATCTACACGCACAAGACGCTCTCGGGCAGCTTCTCGGTCAAGAACCCGTATCTCGAAAAGGTGCTGAGCGAGAAGTCGAAGAACAGCGATGCTGTCTGGAACTCGATCCTCGAGCAGGGTGGTTCGGTCCAGCATCTCGACTTCCTCTCGGTCGAGGAAAAGGACTGCTACAAGACGTCGTTCGAGATCGACCAGCGCTGGCTCCTGGAGCTGGCGGCGGATCGCACGCCGTACATCGACCAGGCACAGTCGCTGAACCTGTTCATCCCCGCCGACGTTGAGAAATGGGACCTGCTGATGCTCCACTTCCGTGCGTGGGAGCTCGGCATCAAGTCGCTCTATTACCTCCGCTCGAAGTCGGTCCAGCGCGCAGGCTTCGCCGGCGGGGTCGAGGCCGACAACACGATCGACCTGCGCCAGATCGACGTCGAGTCGAAGGATTACGATGAGTGCCTTGCCTGCCAGTAAGGCGCCTCGGCGTTCAAGCGTGACCCCGGCCCGTGAAGTACGGACCGGGGGGCGCCTGACGCACGAAACCTCGGCCCGTGGATCACGGACCGGGGTTCGGGCAGTCTCGGCGGCGCGTACGACACGCGCCGCTAGGGACTCAGGCCTCTTCTTCGAACGTCACCGCCACGTCGGCGTTGGCGGAAAGGCGGACCTTGCCGTCCTCGATATCCGCGACCAGCCCGAGCGAGATGAAGTGATGATGCCCTTCATGGCTGCCCGTGCCCTCGACGACCTGCGGACCCGAGTCCTTCTTGGTCAGCTTGATGCGGTTGCCTTCGACCTTGTCGACGGTGCCGACATGGACGCCGTCCGCACCGATGACTTCGGCATGTTCCTGGATCTGGGTTGCATCGACCATGGTCGTTCTCCTGTTTTGGGTTCCGCATCTCAACGCACGCCGTGCGAGTTGGTCGCATGACATATGGTTCAGCTATCATGTTCGTGGTCGCCGGCGTGCTCGGAATCGTCGGCACCGCGATGCTGCTCCGGCTCCGTTCGCCGAGCATCACCGAACCGCAGACCTACGCGTTCCGCATGATCGGCATCATGCTCACCTCGGGCGCGATCGTCCTCGCAATGTCCGCCGCCGCGATGTGGCAGTGGAGCACCGAGACATGACGCCGCCCTCCTGATCCCACCAGTTTCCCGATTTAAAACCCATCCCCCGAAAGGCCTCCCATGTCCCTCCTCGAAGCCCGCAAGCAGTACAAGCCGTTCGAATACCCCTGGGCGTTCGAGTTCTGGAAGCGTCAGCAGCAGCTCCACTGGCTACCCGAGGAAGTACCGCTCGGCGAGGATTGCCGCGACTGGGCGCAGAAGCTCACCGATCACGAGCGCAACCTGCTGACCCAGATCTTCCGCTTCTTCACGCAGGCGGACGTCGAGGTGCAGGATTGCTATCACGAGAAATACGGCCGCGTGTTCAAGCCGACCGAGATCAAGATGATGCTGGCCGCGTTCAGCAACATGGAGACGGTCCACATCGCCGCCTACAGCCATCTGCTCGACACCATCGGCATGCCCGAGAGCGAGTATGGCGCCTTCCTCGAATATAGCGAGCTGAAGGACAAGCACGACTATATGCAGAGCTTCGGCGTCGACAACGACGAGGACATCGCCCGCACGCTCGCGATGTTCGGCGGCTTCACCGAGGGCGTCCAGCTGTTCGCCTCGTTCGCGATGCTGATGAACTTCCCGCGCTTCAACAAGATGAAGGGCATGGGCCAGATCGTCACCTGGTCGATCCGCGACGAAAGCCTGCACTGCGAGGGCATCATCAAGATGTTCCACACCTTCTGCGCCGAGCGCCAGTGCCTCACCAAGGCGGTCAAGGACGACATCGCCGACGTCTGCCAGACGACGATCCGCCTCGAGGACAATTTCATCGACCTCGCCTTCGAGATGGGCCCGGTCAACGGCATGACCCCCAAGGAGATCAAGAAGTACATCCGCTACATCGCCGACTGGCGGATGAGCCAGCTCGGCCTGAAGCCGATCTACATGATCGACGAGCACCCGCTGCCCTGGCTGATCCCGATGCTCAACGGCGTCGAGCACGCCAACTTCTTCGAACAGCGCGCGACGGAATATTCGAAGGCCGCGACCAAGGGCCAGTGGAACGACGTCTGGGACTCGTTCGACAAGCGCCAGACCGCGAAGAAGGGGCCGATTGCGAATGTGGACATGAGCGAAGTTCGGGACATGTTCAGCGATTCGGTTGCAGCGGAATAGGGCATAACATGGTCGGAATCGTACTTGAGTTGCAAAGAGATTGCCTTGAAAGCACGGTTCCGGCCAGCTCGATCCTGCGCAAAGCGAAGGTCATTGCGGCCAAACTAGAATTAAACCAGCTCAAAACATGGTTATCTGCCGAGCTGGAGGGGTACAACTGCGCACCCAACGATTTACCTGAATATCGGAAAGGCATTGGTCAGCCTAAATTCAATAACCCATACAATGGGTGGTGCCCTATTATGACTGACGATGGTCAATTCGGCAGAATTATCCGGACAGTGTTCTTCATGCAACCTATTGCCGAACTAGAAGAGCTAGCGGCAGGCGATGGTACATTAATAATGTACTACAATCCTACCGTTCAAGAAACGCTTCAGAGAAGCTTGCCCGCACGCATGGAGTGTGGCCTCCATTTTTCAAAAACCCAAATCAAAGTCGCCTTGGATTACGTCCGAAATAAAACGTTGGATTGGACCCTCGAACTGGAAGGACATGGTATTTTGGGCGACGGATTCACGTTTGGAGAGGCCCAGAAAAATGAGGCAAAAATGGTTACAAATCATATCTATGGCGGCAACATAGGCGTCATCGGCGATGTGGAAGGTGATGCCGTTAACAGTGGATTTTTGAGCAATTCTGGAAATGTCGATTTCGCAAAGATTTCCAGGCTGGCAGATCAGATAGAAGAAGCCACCCCTGGCCTACCTCGTGCAACTGCAGAGAAATTGAGACCGAGCATTGAAATGCTGCGCTCTTCATTAGAAAATGATGACGAATCGGCAGTAAAAAAGGCATTATCTGCCATTCGAAAGGTCCTAGAGGGAGCCGGAGGTAGTTTAGTTGCTTCAGCAATTTTGGCTGCAATTGGTGCGAGCTAAGCCGGGCATGATCGCCGGTCCAGACCTTGATGATTAAGCTCGTCCGCCTTGCGGTGGTTGGTGACGACGCCCTGCAACTTATATTTTCGGACGGCGCGGCCACGCTCTGGTCCGCGACTGATCTCATTGAACGCGACACCGTCATGACGCGCCCTCTTGCCGACCCCACCTACTTCGCTCGGGCCTTCATCGAAAGCGGCGCGCTCGCCTGGCCAAACGGGTTCGAATTGTCAGCCGACAGTCTTCATTGCCGGCTGGGGCTGACGGGTGAGGACACACTCTTCCTCGCCTGACGACGTATTAGCAAAGACACACTGCAACAGAACTGCGGGGCAGGTTGCAGCGCTTCGCCACATTCAGACCTCCAGTTCGCGCAGCACCTGTTCGATCGGAACCATCTTCGATCGGTCGCGCGCTTGCGCCATTCCGCGCTCGATCTTGGCCCGTTTCCACGCGTCATAGTTGCGCTCAGCCCGCTGCCCCGACTCATTCGTTCCAGTCATCTTCTGCCTCCTCGTCACGCGCCCCATGCCTGACGCGCAAAATGATCACGCAATCGTCAACGACGCGATAGCGAAGAATATACGGCCAGACCGTGGTTCGCTCACGCCGTCCGTCGCCAACGTCGCGACCTCGATCTGGAAAGCTCGCGAGGCTGTCCGCCACCGCGATAAGCCGCGCCCCCAACGCATTGGCCGCAACGGGATTGAACGCGGAGACATAGGTAACGATCGCCTCTAGATTGGCGACGGCATCGTCCGTCCAGACGATGCGCAACTAATCGCCGACGCGAGGTCGGGGTAAAGGCTCGGGCGACCCCCATGACACGAGCCAGCGCTTCACTGCATCGTGACTGATCAACCGTCCGCTTTGCACGTCTGCATCTGCACGCGCGTTGGCCTCAGCCTCCGCAGCGGGATCGCTCGTATCGAACAGGGCATCATCGCGGGCCATCGTTGAGGGATACACCTCGATGGCAATCACGACCAGCGGCAACTCGCGCCCGCTAACACCAAGGCGAGCGCTTGCCGCCGCCATAGTGACGCGCGAGGCCGTGGCGGACCAAGACCGCGCCCAGCGACACCCCGTTGCGCTCGACGATGCGCAGTTTGCGGCCGTAGCGGTCGACGTCGCGCTTAATCGGGACCAGCGTGAACGGGCCGGCGTTGAGCAGCGCCTGCATCTTCACCGTCGCCGCCTCCCCCAGCCGCCCCTCGCGGGCGCAGCGGGGCGGGTGCGTCTCCGGCGTGTCGATGTCGGCGATGCGGATCTTGGTGCCCGCCATCCAGAACGTGTCGCCGTCGACCATGCAGTCGATCCGCTTGGCATGGCCGCAGATCGTGAAGCGCGCCGAGACCGCCTTGCCGCCCGACAGCGCGGAGGCGAGCGCCGCCGCGGAGGACGCTGCACTGGCGACACCCGCCGCGGTGGCAAGAGCGCCACTCGCGGTGGTGGCGGCACCGGCATTGGCCGCCGCACCGGCAGCCGCAGCCGCAGCGGACGACGCCCCCGCCTTCGCAGCGTCCGCACCCCAACCCCAGCCGCCGGGCACCCGCAGGTGCCCGGCGGGCCAGGCGATGCCGAACCCGGTCGGCCACTCGATCTTGAGGCCAGGCGGCACCAGCGCCGACCAGTCGATCTGGCGGATCACCGGCATCATCAGCCCCAGCAGCACACCGTAGAAGATCAGACGAAGTTGCAGCAGCACGCCCGGCGCAGGGCGACGCCCCGCTCCACCGCGACGCGTGGCGCCGGCGCGGTCGCCGCTCAGCAACCGCATGAAATCAAACACATACTCCATCGTCCTCCGCGCGTACGCGCGCGCGCGACGATGTCACCTGCCCGATCGATCGACTTGCGCCGAGTGGAGTCGGAAATGAGGCGAACGCATCGTGAACATCGCACTGGTCACGTCTGCGGCGAAAATCGGCAACGGCAATGTCCGCGCCTTGCATGGCCAGCAACGTTTTGCTGCCCCAAGCCAGTCCGACATGCTCACTCCGACACACGCCCGCACGCCCGCACGCCTTGGGTTCAACGCGACAACGTACGCACGTCGCCTACGATCGTCGCACGGACACCCGCACCGTCCACACGCCACTCGCTCGACGCGCGCCGACGCCAGACGCACGAAGGGCGGGAAATGGCCCTAGCCACTCCCCGCCCCCCGTTACGCATCCAGCTTAAACCTCTTGCGAGGCGCAAGGCTTAGAAATGCGTGATGATGCCGAGCATCGGACGGAAGCTCTGTGCCGAACCGAAGGTGTTGACCTCGGCGCGGATGCGGAAGCCTGCGTTGCCGGTGATGCCCTTCAGGCCAATGCTCTGCGGACCGACTTCTGCGCCGATGCCGTAGGTCACGGCGTTGTAGTCACGGCTGGTGTTGCCACCGTTGGTCGACAGCGCCGAGAAATGGTCGAAGTTGACCCACTGGTAGCCGACCTTGCCGTAGATCAGGCCGCTGTCGCCAGCGCGGAAGCCGAAGCGGCCTGCTGCGCCGTATTCCCAATCGATGTTGCCATCGATGCCCTTGATCACGTTGCCTTCTGCGCCGACGAAGACCGGGCCGAGCGGCACGTTCACGCCGAGCACGCCCTGAACCAGCGAGCCCGATGGCTTGTAGCCGCGACGGGTCGAGCCGTCAGCGTTCAGCGCCTGCGGGATGCCGTGGCCACGCTCGTTGTCGAACTGCTCCCAACCGCCCATGACGCCGAAGTACGGCTCGATGCCGAATGCCTTCGAGCCGTCGGGCGCTGCTGCTTCGCCGGGCTGTGCGCTGTTGTCGGTCGGGGCCGACATGTCCTGCGCGAAAGCGGGTGCAGCGAAGGCTGCGGCGGCGAGGGCGACTGCCAGGGAAAGCTTACGCATGAAGAAATGACCTTATATCGTGTGTTGCGTGGATCCCCGGCTGCACGGTGCGCCGGTGTGGTCCAGGCCAGTGGAAACCGGCCGGCACGCGGTTTGTTGCACGAAAATCGTCATGTTCCGGGAACTCTTCGCGGGTGTTGCGCTACAGCAACGGTTCCTGTCAGTTCGATGAACGAACCATGTCAATGAAGGCACTCAGACTGCCGAAATACAGCGGAAAAGTGGCAAAAAACAGTCTGCGCTCACGTTAAGCCTATCCGTTGGCGCTCTGGTGAGAACCTATGTGCGATGCAGCATGAATGGGGTTTTCGCGTCTTTTTCGCAGCCGCTGGGCGGCGCTGTTCTGGTCGGCAGGGATCCTGTGGACCGCCTATGACGTCGCCAACGACGCCCCGGAACCACCGACGAACGCAGCGTCGGGAATGGCCGCCGCGCAACCCATCGATGCGACCGGCGCGGCCTTCGACGCCCACGATCTCGCCGTGCTGGCGAACGCGGGCGGATAGCGACGCGCTCACCCGGAGCGCGTCGCATATGGATCAGTGACTCAGCCGGTCAGGGCTTCAGCGCGATGTCGTCTGCGTCCTTGAGGTCCTCGTCGTCGTCGATGCTGTCATCGTCGAGTTCGTCCTGGACGTCGTCCTCGTCCATGTCGTCCTCGTCCATCGTGACGGAGGCGTCGGTCTCGCCGACCTCTTCGGAGTCCATCTTCGTCTCGTCGATCGACTCGTCGTCCTTGTCGTCCTCGCCCAGGTCGGGATCGAGGTCGGTCAGGATGATGCCGTCGGTCGGCCCGCTGCGGGTCGCTTCAAGGATCTCGGCGCGCTGGCTCTCGTCATAGCCTTCCTCGTCATAGCCGTCGTCGCCCGAACCGGCACTCGGCACCTGATGTCCGCCCATCGTCACACTCCCTCGTTCCAGGACGCCTGCATGATGCAGGCCTACCGGATGCGAACGGTGGACGTGCGCGCTAGTTCCTTCAAGCGCGGGCGGTAACGCCGACGGTCGGCCGGAACAGCCGCCCCCGCTCGGTGATCAGGATCGCCACCAGCGCCACCAGCGCCGCCAGCAGGAACCCGCCGACAAGCGGCACCGTCGTGCCATTGAACGCCTGCCCGATCAGCGCGCCGAACACCGCGCCCACGGTCACGCTGACGAACCCCTGCACGCTCGACGCGGTGCCCGCGATCCGCCCCATATTCTCCATCGCCATCGCCGAGAAATTGGACGTCGCCAGCCCGAAGCAGCCCATCGTCAGCGCCTGCAATATCGCAAAGCTGGCGAGCGTCTCGAGCCCCGTCCAGATCACCGTCAGATGCACCAGCGAGACGACGACCAGCACGACCAGCGCGCCGTGGCTGATCATCCGCGTGCCGAGCCGCATTACGATCCGCGAGTTGAGCAGGTTGCACGCCGCCATCGTCACCGACGTCACCGCAAAGATCAGCGCGAGCAGAGTCGGCCGGTGGAACACGTCCGCCATGATCTGCTGGATCGAATTGAGATAGCCGTACAGCGCCGCCATCAGCGCCGTCGACGCCAGCGTATAGCCGAGAGACAGCCGGTCGCCGAGCGTCTGGCGCCAGTCCGACAGGATCCGCCGCGGCGTGATCGGCAGGACGTTCTCGGGCGCCAGCGTCTCGGGCATGCGCAGATAGAACCACACGAACACGCCGATCGTCAGCACCGCGATCGTCCAGAAGATCGCCCGCCAATTGCCGAACTGCAGCACCGTCCAGCCGAACGTCGGCGCGAGAATCGGCACGATCATGAACACCATGAACGCGATCGACATCACCCGCGCCATCGCCCGCCCGTGATAGCAGTCGCGGACCAGCGCGATCGTCGCGACGCGGGCCGCGGCGATCACCGCGCCCCCGAGCGCGCGGGCGGCGAGCAGCAGCACGAAGCTGCCCGCGATCGCGCACGCGACATTGGCGACGACATACAGTCCGAGCGACCAGAGCAGCACGGTACGCCGCCCGAACCGATCCGCGAGCGGCCCGTGGATCAACTGCGCCACGCCGAAGCCGATCACGAACGCCGTCACGACGAACTGCCGCGCATTCTCGCTCGTCACGCCCAGCGCGTTGCCGATCGCGGGCAGCGCCGGCAGCATCGAGTCGATCCCGAGTGCGGTCAGCGACATGAGCGACGCAACCAGCGCAACGAATTCGACGAAACCGATCGGCGCGCCGCGCATCGCCGGCGCGTCGGATTGGGGGTTCTGGGTCTGCATGATGCCAGCGCCCTTACCCGCTCGGGCCCGCTTGCGAAACCCGTTAACCGGCGCCTGGCGTACCAGCCCGCCAACCGGCGCTTGCGTTGCAGGTGCGTTGCAGGAACCGCCCGCACCGCCTATCTGTATTGCAACCACAATACACTCGGGAGACGATCATGTTCCGCCCCCTCCTCCTCGCTACCGTCGGCCTGTCCGGCGTGCTCGCCTTGTCCGCCTGCGACCGCTCGAACGAGGGCGCGTCGGTGTCGATCAACGCCGACGGCGGCAACGTGCTCGGCGCGATCAATGGCGAGACCGGCGAGATGAAGATCGACGTCCCCGGCTTCCAGGGCACGGTGAAGCTGCCGAAGATCAGGCTCGACACCGGCAATTTCGATCTCAACGGCGTACGGCTATATCCAGGCTCGTCGATCAAGAATCTGAACATCGTCGGCAACGACAAGGCCGGCGGCCTCCGCGTGGCCTTCGCCAGCCCCGCGACCCCAACGATCGTCCGCGACTGGTTCGCCGAGCGGTTGGGGAAGGTCGGCTACAAGGTGCATCCCGAGGGCACGAACCTGATCGGCACGACCGACGAAAACAAACCCTTCCGCCTCGAACTCGCTCCCGACGGCAAGGACAAGGCGACCGGCACGATCGTCATCAGCGGGTAACCTACGATCCTCCCCCGCAGGGGGAGGTGGCTGGCACTTGCCAGACGGAGGGGGAGGAAGGAGCAACGCCTGTTCCGTGTCTCCCCTCCGCCACCTTCGGCGCCCCCTGGCATGGGAGGATCGTCCAAAATGTAAACCCACCCTAACCCAGGCATTTGGCACCGCCTCGCCAATCCCCTATATCGGTCGTCCCCCAATCCGGACACGAACCCCATGCTCGACACGCCCGCCGCCCAGGTCCCGACTCTCAGCCTCGCCACCCAAGCTACCGACCCCGATGGCTTCGCCGCCGCGTTCGGCGAATCGTTCGAGCGGTTCGGCTTCGCGATCGTCGCCGATCACGGCATCCCCGCCGACCTGATCGAGCGCGCTTGGGCCGAGACCAAGCTTCTGTTCGACCTCCCCGAGGACGAGAAGCGCGGCTATCACATCCCCGGCGGCGGCGGCGCGCGCGGCTACACGCCGTTCAAGACCGAGATCGCCAAGGACGCGAAAGTCGTCGACCTCAAGGAATTCTGGCACGTCGGCCGGGAATTACCCTTGGGCCATCGTTACGCCGACACGATGGCGCCCAATATCTGGCCGACCCGGCCCGAAGGCTTCAAGCCCGTCTTCCTAGAACTGTTCGCCGCATTCGACCGCGCCGGCGACAAGCTCTTGTCCGCGATCGCGCGTCATCTGAAGCTCAAGCCCGACTGGTTCGACCCGGCGGTGAAGGACGGCAATAGCATCCTCCGCCTGCTCCATTACCCGCCGATCCCCGCCGATGCCGAAGGCGTCCGCGCCGGCGCGCATGAGGACATCAACCTCATCACATTGCTGCTTGGTGCCGAGGAAGCCGGTCTCGAACTGCTCGACCGCGCCAACGGCCGCTGGCTGTCGATCAAGCCGCCCGAGGGCGCGATGGTCGTCAACGTCGGCGACATGCTCCAGCGGCTGACCAACAACGTGCTGCCCTCGACCACGCACCGCGTAATCAACCCGCCCCCCGAGCGCCGCGGCCATTCGCGCTATTCGATGCCGTTCTTCCTGCATCCGGCGCCAGACTTCCTGATCGAGACGCTGCCCGGCACGATCACGCCGGACAACGCGAACCGCTATCCGACCCCGATCACCGCGCATGATTATCTGTACGAGCGGCTGGTGGAGATCGGGCTTATCAAGAAGTAAAGGCAGCATGTTTCCCCGCGAAGGCGGGGATCCAGACTGGGCTCCCGCCTTCGCGGGAGAACAAGGAACGCTGGCACTGACCACTGCACCACCCCGGCGAAGGCCGGGGCCCAGTTGGAACGGTGGTCGTAACGACACGCACCGCCCTGTTATTGCCGTCCCCCAACTGGGCCCCGGCCTCCGCCGGGGTGGCGGTTCCTTATGGGGACACGACCGCCCCCAAACACCCCACCGCTTTTCTCCCCACCTGATACCCAACAACCACGCTTCCGCCATTGGAGGCCGCCCCCGCATCCGCTAGACCGCGCGCGATGCCCCATCTCTATCTCGTCGACGGCTCCGGCTATATCTTCCGCGCCTATCATCGGCTGCCGCCGCTCACCAACAAGCATGGCGAGCCGGTCGGCGCGGTGTACGGCTATACGACGATGCTGTGGAAGCTCGCAGACGAGGTCCACGCCGCCGATGGTCCGACCCACATGGCGGTCATCCTCGACAAATCGTCGAAGACCTTCCGCAACGATCTCTACGACAAGTACAAGGCGCAGCGCCCTCCCCCACCCGAGGATCTTGTCCCCCAGTTCCCGATGATCCGCGACGCCACGCGTGCGTTCAGCCTCCCCTGCATCGAGACCGAGGGACTCGAAGCCGACGACATCATCGCCTGCTATTCGAAGGCCGCGCTAGCCCAAGGCTGGGAAGTCACGATCGTCAGTTCCGACAAGGATCTGATGCAGCTGATCGAGCCCGGGCTCGACATGTACGACACGATGAACAACCGCCGGCTCGGCGCGGAGCATGTCGCGGAGAAGTTCCACGGCGTCACGCCCGCGCAGCTCGGCGACGTGCTCGCGCTGATGGGCGACAGCGTCGACAACGTTCCGGGCGTCCCCGGTGTCGGCCCCAAGACCGCCGCCAAGCTGATCCTCGAACACGGCGACCTCGAATCCGTGCTGGCGGCTGCCGACGGCATGAAGAAGGGCAAGCTGCGCGACAACCTGATCGAGCATGCCGAGATGGCGCGGCTGTCGAAAGTGCTCGTCACGCTGAAATGCGACGTCGCGCTGCCCGAGCCGCTCGAGGATCTCGAACTCAAGGGCATCCCCGACGCCCCGTTACGCGCGTTCCTCGAACATCACGGCTTCAAGTCGCTGATCGCCAAGCTCTCCGCGGTCGCCGAAGCCCACGTCGAGGCGCCCACGAGCACCGCCGATCTCGACGAAGACGAACCGTGCAAGCACGACGACTATGAAACCGTCGTCGACGAAGCCGCGCTCGATCGCTGGATCACCGTCGCCCGCCACCAAGGCTGGATCGCGATCGACACCGAGACCACTGGCATCGACGCCACGCGCGCGGATCTGGTCGGCGTGAGCATGGCGCTGCATCCGAACCTCGCCTGCTACGTACCTGTCGCACATGGCGGCACCGATTTGCTCGCGGAGAACCCGGTCCAGCTCGACCGCGCCCTCGTGCTCGCGAAACTCAAGCCGTTGCTGGAGGATCCGAGCATTCTGAAGATCGGCCACAACCTCAAATACGACATGATCGTCCTCGGCCGCGCCTACGCGTCGACCGGCGGCGTGCAGATCGCGCCGTTCGACGACACCATCGTGATGAGCTTCGATCTCGACGCCGGCCTCCACGGCCACGGCATGGACGAACTCGCCGCAACGCACCTCTCGCACACCTGCATCGCGTTCAAGGACGTCGTCGGCACCGGCAAGACTCAGCGGACCTTCAACGAAATCGACCTCAAGGCCGCCACGCGCTACGCCGCCGAGGATGCCGACGTGACGCTCCGCCTCTGGCGCCGGTTCAAGCGCCGCCTGCCCGCGGAAGGCTCGACCCGCGTCTACGAGATGGTCGACCGCCCGCTCGTGCCCGTCATCGCGCAGATGGAGATGCATGGGATCAAGGTCGACGCCGCGAAACTGTCGAAACTCTCGACCGAGTTCGCCGGCCAGATGGCGAGCCTGGAAACCGAAATCCACGCGCTCGCCGGCGCGCCGTTCACGATCGGCAGCCCCAAGCAATTGGGCGACGTGCTGTTCGAGAAGATGGGCATCAAGGGCGGCCGCAAAGGCAAGTCCGGCGTCTATTCGACCGACGTCAACGAACTCGAGCGGATCGCCGCCGACAAGGATTCGCCCGGTGCAGTGATCGCGCGCAAAGTGCTCGACTGGCGCCAGTTGTCGAAGCTGAAATCGACCTACACCGACGCTTTACAGGCGCAGATCAACCCGGCGACGGGCCGCGTCCACACGTCGTACAGCCTCACCGGCGCGCAGACCGGACGGCTGTCGTCGACTGATCCCAACCTGCAGAACATCCCGATCCGCACCGAGATCGGCCGCCAGATCCGTGACGCGTTCGTGGCCGAGCCCGGCAACGTCATCCTCGCGGCGGATTACTCGCAGATCGAGCTGCGCTTGGCGGCGCACATGGCCAACGTTCCCGCGCTAAAGGCCGCGTTTGCGAACGGCGACGACATCCACAGCCTCACCGCGCAGGAACTGTTCGGCGAGGTAAACCGCGACACCCGCGGCCGCGCGAAGACAATCAATTTCGCGATCCTCTACGGCATCTCGCGCTGGGGCCTTGCCGGGCGGCTGGACGTCTCGGCGGACGAAGCGCAGGCGATGATCGACCGCTATTTCGACCGCTTCCCCGGCATTTCGACCTACATCGTCGAGACGACGGAGAGCGTCCGCGCCACCGGCTACACGACCACGCTGTTCGGCCGAAAGACCCACTTCCCGCGCATCCGGTCGAAAATCCAGCACGAACGCCAGGGCGCCGAACGTGCCGCGATCAACGCCCCGATCCAAGGCACCAGCGCGGACATCATCAAGCGCGCGATGGTCCGCATGGGTCCAGCGTTGCTCGAAGCCGGCCTCCCGAACGTCCGCATGCTCCTGCAGGTACACGACGAACTCGTGTTCGAACTTCCCGAGGGTGACGTGGAAGCGGCCAAGCCCGTAATCGAACGCGTCATGGCCAACGCCGCACTGCCCGCAGTTATCCTCGACGTACCGCTGGGCATCGAAATTGGCACCGGCCTGAGCTGGGGCGCAGCGCATTGAGCCAGCCCACTCCGTCATGCCGGGCTTGTTCCGGCATCCACCGTGCCGCGAACTCGCCGACCTATAGGTATGCGGAACGGTGGACCCCGGAACCAGTCCGGGGTGACGGAGGCTATTGGCAGTGACCGAAGCCACGCAGGACATCGACACACTCGCCAAGGGTGGTCGGACCAACATCGCCGGCTTCGTCCTCCGCCTCGCCGCGCGCATCCCGTTCCTGTTCATCGCCGGCCGCATCTACGGCCCCGACCTCGTCGGCCGCTTCGCGATCGCGGTCGTGGTCGTCGAACTCGCGGCATTGCTGGCGACACTCGGCCTGAAGCGCGGTCTCGCCCAGGCGCTCAGCAGCGCCGACCGTCCGCACGCCAACGTCGTATGGGACGCGATGGCGGTCGCCTTTATCGCCTCGCTCATCGCCAGCGCCGTGCTCTGCACCTTCCCGCAGATCATGTATCCGAACAGCGCGATCACCGGGCTCGACCGATTCCTGCCGCTGATCATCGTCGCGATCGCCTGGTCCGACGTCAGCCTCGCCGCGCTCGCCTACCGCCTCAACGTCAAGGCCGCCGTCACCGCCCGCGCGGTCGTCGAACCGTGGACGATATCGATCGCCGCCTGGGCATTCTCCTATTTCACGATCCGCGACGGCCTCGTCCTCAGCTACGTCGCGTCGATGACCGCGGCGCTGATCGCCAGCCTCGTCCCGTTCCTGCGCAGCTACGGCGTCCCGCGCGGTTGGTCGCCGCACCTCCGCCCGCTCTATGCGCTAGCCCGTGCCAACGTGCCGCTCGCCGGCGCCGACATCCTCGAATGGGGCAGCCGCAACGTCGACCGCTTTATCCTCGGCGTGATGTTCGAGCCGAAGGTCGTCGGCATCTATTACATGGCGCAACAGGTCGCGAGCCTGCCGCAGAAGCTCAAGACCAGCTTCGACCCGATCCTCGGCCCCGTCATCACGCAGAGTCTGGCCAACAACGACCGCGCCGCGATCGCCAACCAGGTCCGCCAGGTCGCGTTCTGGATCATGGCGGCGCAAGGCGGACTCGCGCTGATGGGCTCGATCCCCGGCGAAGCGGTGATGGGCGTGGTCGGCCCGCAGTTCGTCGCCGGCACCGCGGCGCTGGCGTTCCTGCTCACCGCCGAAGTGCTCGCCTCGACCGGAGCCGTCAGCGAATCCGCACTCGTCTACATCGCGCGCCACCGCAACCTGATGATTTCCGCGGCAATGCTCGCCTTCCAGGTCGGGCTCAGCTTTGCACTGATCTTCGCGATCCGAGCGCTGGGCTATCCCGTCAACTATCAGGCGGCGGGCCCGGCAATCGCACTGATGCTATCGGTCGCGCTGACCTCGGTAATCAAGTCGAAACTGCTCGGCCATCTGCTCGGTGCGAAGGTCTCGCCGTGGCGCTGGCCGCTGGTCTGGGCAGCCGGCGCCGCAATCGTCGTCGGCGCTGCGTTCACCGCATTGCCCAAGCGCTACGAATGGGTCGAACTCGCGATCGGCGAGCCCGCGATCGCCGCGACCTATCTCTACATCCTGTGGAAATACGCATTCGGCCCCGCCGACCGCGCACTGTTCGCCAAAAAGCCCGACTCCGACGAAGCGGCCCTACCCAATGCGGGCGCCCCGATCGCCTAGAGCATCCCGTACAGCAACGTGCCGTTCAGCCCGATGATCACCGCGGCGATCACCCAGGCGAGGGTCTTCAGCCAGACCGGGCTCACCAGTTCGCCCATGATCGTGCGGTCGCCGGTAAACTTGACGAGCGGCACGACCGCGAACGGAAGTTGCAGGCTCAGCACGACCTGGCTCAGCACCAGCAGCTTCGTCGCCCCCGAATCGCCGGTCGCACCGACCACGAACACCGCAGGAACGATCGCGAGCAATCGCGTCACCAGCCGCCGCGCCCACACCGGCATGCGCAGGTTGAGGAAGCCCTCCATCACGATCTGGCCGGCGAGCGTGCCGGTCACCGTCGAGTTCTGGCCCGAGGCGAGCAGCGCTACCGCGAACAGCACGCTCGCCGCACCCATCCCGAGCATCGGCGCCAGCAACTCATACGCCTGGTCGATTTCGGCGACGTCGGTACGGCCGGCGACGTGGAAGGTCGCCGCCGCGAGGATCAGGATCGCCGCGTTGATGAAGAACGCCAGCCCCAGCGCGACGGTGCCGTCGATCGTCGCCATCGTGATCGCGTCGCGCTTGCCCGCAGCGTCCTTGGTGAACGCGCGCGTCTGGACGATCGACGAATGGAGGTAGAGGTTATGCGGCATCACGGTCGCGCCAAGGATGCCGATCGCAATGTAGAGCATCGCCGGGTTGGTTACGATCTGCGTCGTCGGGACGAGTCCGCCGAGCACGCCAGCCATGTCGGGCCGCGCGAGGAACAGCTCGAAGATGAAGCAGCCGGCGATGATCACCAGCAAGGCGACGACGAACGCCTCCAGCTTGCGGAACCCGAAGCGTTGCAGCGCGAGGATCAGGAACACGTCGAGCGCGGTGAGCACGACGCCGTAGACGAGCGGCAGGCCGAACAGCAGCTTCAGCGCGATCGCCGTGCCGAGCACCTCGGCCAAGTCGCAGGCGATGATAGCGATCTCGCACAGGAACCAGAGCGCGACCGAGACCGGCTTCGAATAATGCGCGCGGCAGGCTTGGGCGAGGTCGAGCCCGGCGACGATGCCGAGCCGCGCGGACAGCGCTTGCAGGACCATCGCCATCAGGTTCGACAGCAGCACGACCGACAGCAACGTGTAACCGAACGCGGAGCCGCCGGCGATGTCGGTCGCCCAGTTGCCGGGGTCCATATAGCCGACCGCGACAAGATACCCCGGCCCGACGAAGGCGAACAGCCGCCGCCAGAAGGAGGCGCCTTCAGGGACGACGACGGTGCGGTGGCTCTCGGCGAGCGAGTTGGCGAAATCCGACGCGGGGAGATTGGGGGCTGACATCGCGGGCTGCTTTGCCGGAAGGGGGCGGGTCGGACAAGCAGGGTGTGACCCACTCAATCAATCCTCCCCTGCAAGGGGAGGTGGCTGGCGCTTGCCAGACGGAGGGGTATCCGCCCTATCGAGAGGGTGTCACCCCTCCGTCAGTCCTGCGGACTGCCACCTCCCCTTGCAGGGGAGGATCGAAATCGCCGTCTCAGATCACCTTCATGTCCGCCTGGTAATGATGCCACGCGAAGATCGCCGCCGCACCCCGATGCGGGCGCCAAGACTCCGCCACCTCACGAGTCAGTTTCTCGCTCGGCCGCGTTTCGTGGCCCAATATACGCCCGACCTCGATCTGGATCGCGAGGTCGCCTGCCGGCCAGATGTCGGTACGGCCTTCCGCGAACAGCAGGTAGATTTCCGCGGACCAGCGGCCGATGCCTTTCACGCGAACCAGTGCGGCAATCGCCTCTTCATCGTCCTCGGGCAGGTTGGTGAGATCGAGCCGCCCGCTCGTCACCTCGTCGGCGAGGCTGCGCGCGTAGCCGAGCTTCTGGCGGGAGAGGCCCGCGCTCTTCAGCAACTCGTCGCTGGCGGCGGCGATCTTCGCCGGATCGCCCGCGCCGCCGACCACTGCGTCGAGCTTGTTCCACACCGCCGCCGCCGAGGCGACGCTCACCTGTTGGCCGACGATCGTCCGCAACAGCGTCGCGAAACCGCGCGCGCTGATCCGCGGCGCGGGGTGGCCGGCGTTGCCGACCGCGACCGCGAACGCCGGTTCGATTTCGCACAACGCCGCCATCGCGGTTTCGAGTTGCTCTGCACTCAGGCCCATGATGCTTGATCCCTGGCGCGCGCAACGGCATGAACGCACGAGAATTTTTCGGAGAATGACATGCCCAAGCTTATCGTCGTGACGCGCGAAGGGGAAGAACGCGAGATCATCGGCGAGGCG
This sequence comes from Sphingomonas sp. 4RDLI-65, assembly GCF_049472435.1. Taxonomy (NCBI): domain Bacteria; kingdom Pseudomonadati; phylum Pseudomonadota; class Alphaproteobacteria; order Sphingomonadales; family Sphingomonadaceae; genus Sphingomonas; species Sphingomonas sp. 4RDLI-65. The sequence continues at coordinate 141,012 of NZ_JBCEBT010000006.1, forward strand.
GGGCTTTCTGTGATGGAAGTCATCCGCGACGCCGGGATCGACGAGATCCTGGCGCTGTGCGGCGGCTGTTGCTCGTGCGCCACCTGCCACGTCCATGTCGACCCGGACTTTGCGGCCAAACTCAAGCCGATGGGGCCGGACGAGGATGACCTGCTCGATTCGACCAGCGACCGCGACGAATTCTCGCGCCTGTCGTGCCAGATCGAGCTGACCGAAGGTCTCGATGGCCTGAAGGTAAAGATTGCAGCGGAGGACTGATTCCCTCCCCCCTCCGGGGAGAGGGAGGGAGGCGCGCTTGCGCCGGAAGGGAGAGGGGCGTTGGGATGGAATGTCCCCAGCCTCACTCCCCTCTCCCTTCCCACCGCAAGGGCGGCGGCCCCCTTCCCTCTCCCCGTAGGGGCGAGGGAGTTAAGGTCAGCGTGTCGTAATCGCGTACAGCGCGATCGCCGCTGCGTTCGACACGTTCAGGCTCTCCACCTTCTCCGAGATCGGCAGTTTCGCCAGCTCGTCGCAATGCTGCTCGGTATTCTGGCGCATGCCCTCGCCTTCCGCGCCGAGCACGATCGCGATCCGCTGCGTGCCCATCGCTTCCGACAGCGTCTGCGTCGCGTGGCCGGTCAGCCCGATCCGCCAGAACCCCGCCGCCGCGATCTCTTCCAGAGCGCGCGCGAGGTTCACCACCCGAATCCACGGCACGCTCTCAAGCGCACCTGAAGCCGCCCGAGCGATCGTCCCCGACTCAGGCGGCGCATTGCGATCCGGCGTAATGATACCCAGCGCATCGAACGCCGCCGCCGAGCGCAGGATCGCGCCAACGTTATGCGGATCGGTCACCCCGTCGAGGATCACCAGCGGGCGATTATCGTCCTTGCCGTGCTCCAACAGGTCGGCGAGCCACATGTCCTCGAGCGGCTCGACCTCGATCACCACGCCCTGGTGCGGCGCATCGCCCGGCACCAGCCGCGCCAGATCCATCGCCTCGGCATAGGTTACCGGTACGTCGGCGGGCAGGTCGAACCCGGCCAGCGCCTCGCGCGTGCCGAGGATTTTCCGCACCGTGCGCTCCGGATTGGCGAGCGCCGCCCCTACCGCGTGCTTGCCCCAGAAGCGGGGGCGGCCTGCCGGTGCCTTGCTCGGCCTGTGTCCCTTGCGTGCCATATTCGCTCTCTATCGTGTCTGTGTATGCCGCGTCCTTGTCGGCATTCCGCTCCCGCGGCAACTATGAACCACGAAACTTCGCAAAACCCGCGTTGACAGGCGGGGCGCGCTTCGCCATTGAGCCGCCTCGCTTGAAAGAGCGGCGCTTGCAAAAGCGGCCTGGACAGGTGGCCGAGTGGTTAAAGGCAGCAGACTGTAAATCTGCCGGAGTTTCTCCTACGTAGGTTCGAACCCTACCCTGTCCACCACCGCCCCAGCGCGGTGATGCACAAGATCTCAAAGCATCAGCAGAGCAAGTTCTTCCGATCGCGGAAGGAAGTCCGCGTGACATCGGCTCGCGGAGGGTTAGGATCACGGCGACCGTAACGATTTCGGAAGCCGCGTGACCTCAGACCCCGCCGTACAGCAGCCCGCCGTTCAAGATCTCGCCGACTCGATCCTAGACACGCTCGTCCACCGCATCGGCAAGGATGCCCAGGCCGCGAGGCCGCACGACTGGCTCGCGGCAACGATCCTGACCGTCCGCAACGACATCGTCGAACGCTGGATGGCCTCGACCAAGGCGGCGCACGCGGCCGGCGCCAAGCGCGTCTATTATCTCAGCCTCGAATTCCTGATCGGCCGGCTGCTGCGCGACGCGGTGACCAACCTGCAGCGCAACGACGAGGTCACGCAGGCCCTAAAGCTCCACGGCGTCAACCTCGCCGAACTGGAGGAGATCGAGCCCGACGCGGCGCTCGGCAATGGCGGCCTCGGCCGGCTCGCCGCCTGCTTCATGGAGAGCATGGCGAGCCTCGCGCTGCCCGCTTACGGCTACGGCATCCGCTATGTGAACGGTATGTTCCGCCAGCGGATCGACGATGGCTGGCAGGTCGAGATGCCCGAGAACTGGCTCGCCCACGGCAACCCCTGGGAGTTCGAACGCCGCGAGAGCGCCTATTTCGTCGGCTTCGGCGGCGAAGTGACCGTCGCGGACAACGGCAACGTCCACTGGAGCCCGTCCGAGGCGGTCGAGGCCACCGCCGTCGACACCCCCGTCGTCGGCTGGCGCGGCAAGCACGTCAACACGCTCCGGCTGTGGACGGCCAGCGCGTTCGACCCGATCAAGCTCGACCGTTTCAACGCCGGCGATTTCTCGGGTGCGCTCGCCGACCAGACCCGCGCCGAAACGCTCACCCGCGTCCTCTACCCCAACGACTCCACCGCCGCCGGGCAGGAACTCCGCCTCCGCCAGGAGTATTTCTTCTCGTCCGCGTCGATCCAGGACATCGTCCGCCGACACATCCAGTATTTCGGCGACATCCGCACGCTGCCCGACAAGGCCGCGATCCAGCTCAACGACACGCACCCCGCGGTGTCGGTCGCCGAACTCATGCGGCTGCTGATCGACCACCACGAATTCGCGTTCGACGAGGCGTGGAAGATCACGCGCGCCACCTTCGGCTACACCAACCACACGCTGCTGCCCGAGGCGCTGGAGAGCTGGCCGCTGCCGCTGTTCGAACGCCTGCTCCCGCGCCACATGCAGATCGTCTACGCGATCAACGCCAAGCTGCTCCGCGAGGCGCGCGGCACGGACGGCATAGACGACCGCGCGATCGCCGCGATCAGCCTGATCGACGAAGGCGGCGAGCGTCGGGTGCGGATGGCGAACCTCGCCTTCGCCGGTTCGCACAGCGTCAACGGCGTCGCCGCGCTCCACACGCAGTTGATGAAGAAGACGGTCTTCGCCGATCTCCACAAGCTCTACCCGACGCGGATCAACAACAAGACCAACGGGATCACGCCGCGCCGCTGGCTCCAGCAGTGCAACCCCGGCCTCACCGCGCTGATCCGCGATGCGATCGGCGACGCTTTCCTCGACGATGCCGAGAAACTGGTCGATCTGGATGTTTTTGCAGATGATTCCGGTTTCAGGGAGCGCTTTGCGGCGGTTAAGCGTTCGAACAAGGTGGCATTGGCTAATCACATCAAGGACAACATGGGCCTAAGGGTCGATCCGGACGCGATGTTCGACGTCCAGATCAAGCGCATCCACGAGTATAAGCGTCAGCTGCTCAACATCATCGAGACGGTCGCGCTCTACGACCAGATCCGCAGCCATCCCGAACGCGACTGGACGCCGCGCGTAAAGCTGTTCGCGGGGAAGGCGGCGTCGAGCTACCACAACGCGAAACTCGTCATCAAACTGGCGAACGACGTCGCGCGCCGGATCAACGCCGACCCGTCGGTCGGTGGCCTGCTCAAGGTCGCGTTCCTGCCCAATTACAACGTGTCGCTGGCCGAGAAGATCATCCCCGCCGCCGATCTCAGCGAACAGATCTCGACCGCCGGACTCGAAGCGTCGGGCACCGGCAACATGAAGTTCGCGATGAACGGCGCCCTGACCATCGGCACGCTCGACGGCGCCAACATCGAGATCAAGGACCGCGTCGGCGACGACAACATCTTCATCTTCGGCATGACCGCGGACGAGGTCGAGGCAAAGCGCGCCAACGGATACGATCCCCGCGCGGTAATCGACGGCTCGAACGAACTTCGCCAGGCGGTGTCGGCGATCGCGTCCGGCGTGTTCTCACCCGACGACAAGACGCGCTATGCCGGACTGATGGGCGGGCTGTACGACGGCGACTGGTTCATGCTCGCCGCCGATTTCGACAGCTATGCTACCGCCCAGCGTGCGGTCGACACGCGCTGGAACGACCGCGACGCCTGGGTCGCCTCGACCGTCCGCAACGTCGCGCGCGTCGGCTGGTTCTCGTCCGACCGCACGATCCGCGAATATGCGCGGGAAATCTGGACGGTGATGTGAAGCCACCCGAAGGCGCCATCGTTGCCCTGCTGGAAGGGCGTCACGACGATCCGTTCTCGCTGCTCGGCGTCCACAGCGGCCCGACCGGCGTGTTCGCACGCGTCTGGCTGCCCGGCGCGGACACGGCGGAGGCGCACGCGCTTGACGGCACCGCGCTCGGCATCCTCCCCCGCATCGACGATCGCGGCCTGTTCGAGGGTCCGATCGACGGCACGCAACAGCCGGTGAAATACCACGCCAAGGCGGGTGAAACCTCGTGGTGGGTCACCGACCCCTACAGCTTCGGCCCCGTCCTCGGCCCGATAGACGACCTGCTGATGGCGGAGGGCACGCACCGCCGCCTCCACGACAAGATGGGCGCGCACCTGATCGAGCATGAGGGCGCACACGGCGTCCACTTCGCGCTCTGGGCTCCCAATGCGCAGCGCGTGTCGGTGGTCGGCGATTTCAACGATTGGGACGGCCGCCGCCACGCGATGCGCAAGCGTGGCGACGTCGGCGTGTGGGAGATCTTCATCCCCGACATCGCCGAATATCGCGCGTACAAGTTCGAGATCGTCGGCCCCGATGGCCAGCTGCAACCGCTGAAGGCCGACCCGTTTGCCTTCGCCAGCGAACTCCGCCCCGCCAACGCCTCGATCACGCGAAAACTCGCGCACGACTGGGCCGACACCGATCACCGGAAACACTGGTCCTCGGTCGATCCCCGCCGCGTGCCGATCAGCATCTACGAGGTCCATGCCGGATCGTGGGACCGCGACGCTGATGGCTGGTTCCTGACCTGGGACGCGCTCGCCGATCGCCTGATACCGTACGTGGTCGAGATGGGCTTTACGCACATCGAATTCCTACCGATCAGCGAACATCCGTACGACCCGAGCTGGGGCTACCAGACCACCGGCCTCTACGCGCCGTCCGCCCGCTTCGGCGACGTCGAGGGATTTGCGCGGTTCGTCGATGGCGCGCATCTCGCCGGGATCGGCGTGTTGCTCGACTGGGTCCCCGCGCATTTCCCGACCGATGCGTTCGGCCTCGCGCATTTCGACGGTACCGCGCTGTACGAACACGAGGACCCGCGGCTCGGCTTCCACCCCGACTGGAACACCGCGATCTACAATTTCGGGCGGCGCGAAGTGGCGTCGTTCCTCGTCAACAACGCGCTGTTCTGGGCCTTGCGCTATCATGTCGACGGCCTGCGCGTAGATGCGGTCGCGTCGATGCTGTACCGTGATTATTCGCGCAAGGCCGGCGAATGGATTCCCAACGAGCAAGGCGGCCGCGAGAATTGGGAAGCGGTCGCATTCCTCCGCGACATGAACCGCGAGATCTACGGCCAGCACCCCGGCGTCTTCACGATCGCCGAGGAATCGACCTCTTGGCCGGGCGTCTCCGCCCCCGTCGGCGACGACGGTAAGAGCGGCGGCCTCGGGTTCGGGTTCAAGTGGAACATGGGCTTCATGCACGACACGCTCCAGTACATGGCGCGTGACCCGCTTCACCGGAAGCACCATCACGGCGAGATCAATTTCGGGCTCGTCTACGCGTTCAGCGAGAATTTCGTCCTGCCGCTCAGCCATGACGAAGTGGTTCACGGCAAGGGTTCGCTGCTCACCAAGATGCCCGGCGACGACTGGCAGCAATTCGCAAACCTGCGCGCGTATTACACATTCATGTGGGGCTATCCGGGCAAGAAGCTGCTCTTCATGGGGCAGGAATTCGCGCAGCGTCGCGAATGGTCCGAAGACCGCGCGCTCGACTGGGACCTGCGCAATGCGCGCAGCCATGAGGGGATCCGCAACCTCGTCCGCGATCTCAACACGGTTTACCGCGAGAAACCCGCGCTCCACGCCCGCGACTGTGAGGCAGAGGGTTTCGAATGGCTGATCGCCGACGACGCCGCCAATTCGGTCTTCGCTTGGCTGCGCAAGGCCCCCGGCGCCAAGCCGGTCGCGATCATCGCGAACATGACGCCGATCGCCCGCGCGCCGTACCGCATCCCGTTGCCGCACGACGGCCGCTGGTGCGAGATCATCAACAGCGACGCGCATGAATATTGGGGCAGCGGGCTCGGCAATCTCGGCGGTGTCGTCGCGAAGGACGGTGCGGCCTGGGTTACCCTGCCCCCGCTCGCGACGATCATGCTCGAGTTCGAGGAGTAAGCTCGCGCCCTGAAGACCGGAACCGGTTCGGGGTGACGAGACGTTGTACGCACGAACTGAAAACGAAGGCGGGAGAGACGACATGGTGGAACGGCGGGGACAGCCATTGGCGCGCGATGCGATGGCGTATGTGCTGGCCGGCGGCCGCGGCAGTCGCCTGATGGAGCTGACCGACACGCGCGCGAAACCCGCGGTGTATTTCGGCGGCAAGGCGCGCATCATCGATTTCGCGCTGTCCAACGCGATCAACTCGGGCATCCGCCGGATCGGCGTCGCGACGCAGTACAAGGCGCATTCGCTGATCCGCCACCTCCAGAGCGGCTGGAACTTCCTGCGCTCGGAACGCAACGAGAGCTTCGACATCCTCCCCGCTTCGCAGCGTATCAGCGAATTCCAATGGTACGAAGGCACCGCCGACGCGGTCTACCAGAACATCGACATCATCGAGAGCCACGCGCCCGAATACATGGTCATCCTGGCGGGCGATCACATCTACAAGATGGACTACGAGCTGATCCTGCAACAGCATTGCGAGACCGGCGCGGACGTCACGATCGCCTGCCTCGAAGTGCCGCGGATGGAGGCGGTCGGCTTCGGCGTGATGGCGGTGGACGAGCATGACAACGTCACCGCGTTCGTCGAAAAACCCGCCGATCCGCCCGCGATCCCCGGCAACCCGGATATCGCGCTGGCGTCGATGGGGATCTACGTCTTCCATACCAAGCTGCTGTTCGACGAACTCCGCCGCGACGCCGAGACGCCCGGTTCTTCGCGCGATTTCGGCAAGGATATCATCCCGTACCTCGTCAAGCACGGCAAGGCGGTCGCGCATCGCTTCTCCGACAGCTGCGTGCGGTCGGGGCTCGAGGTCGAAGCCTATTGGCGCGACGTCGGCACGGTGGATGCGTATTGGGAGGCGAACATCGACCTCACCGACGTGGTGCCGAAGCTGGACCTCTACGACCGCAGCTGGCCGCTCTGGACCTATTCGGAGGTCACGCCACCGGCCAAGTTCGTTCACGCGGACGATGGGCGGCGCGGCGAGGCGGTGTCTTCGCTGGTATCGGGCGATTGCATCATCTCGGGTTCCTCGATCCACCGCAGCCTGATCTTCACCGGCACCCGCGCGCATAGTTATTCGATGCTCGATCAAGCCGTGATCCTCCCGCACTGCGTGATCGGTCGCGGTGCGCGTCTGTCTAAGGTGGTGGTGGATCGTGGCGTGGAGATCCCCGATGGCCTGGTCGTGGGCGAAGACGCAGAGCTCGACGCACAGAGATTCCGCCGTACCGACAGCGGCGTGGTGCTGGTGACCAAATCCATGATCGACCGGCTGACCGCGTGATGACCAACACAAATCCTCCCCGGCACGGGGAGGGGGACCGTTCGCCATTGGCGAAGGGTGGAGGGGGCTCACCGCGAGCGTACCCTGCGATCGAAGGCAAACCGTTTGCGGAAGCCCCCCTCCACCATGCGATGCATGGTCCCCCTCCCCGTGCCGGGGAGGATTTGATGCGCGTCCTCTCCGTCGCCTCCGAAGCCTACCCCCTCATAAAAACCGGCGGTCTCGCAGACGTCGTCGGCGCGCTGCCGGCAGCGCTCGCGCCGCACAACGTTGCGCTCACCACCTTCCTCCCTGGCTACCCAGCCCTCGCCGCCGTCACCAAGCGCGCGAAAGTCGTCCACCGCTACACCGACCTGCTCGGCACCGAAGCCCGCATCCTCAAGACGAAGATCGGCGACCACGCCCTCTTCGTCCTCGACGCCCCCGCGCTGTTCGCCCGAGGCGGCGGCCCGTACGGCGACGCGACCGGCGCAGATTGGCCCGACAACTGGCGCCGGTTCGCCGCGTTCAGCCGCGCCGCCGCCGATCTCGCCTCGGGAGTCGTCCCCGGCTACGCGTTCGACATCCTCCACGCGCACGACTGGCAGGCGGCGATGGCCCCCGCCTATCTCCGCTACGCACCCGGCCCCGGCGTCCCCGCCAAGACCGTCGTCACGATCCACAACATCGCGTTCCAGGGGCGCTATGGCTACGACATCTTCGCCGACCTCGCGCTGCCCGACATCGCGTTCGCGCTCGACGGCGTCGAATATTATGGCGGCGTCGGCTACCTCAAGGCCGGGCTCGAAGCCGCCGACGCGATCACCACCGTCAGCCCGACCTATGCCGCCGAAATCCGCCGCGCCGAATTCGGCATGGGCCTCGAAGGCCTGATCAACGACCGTGCCAGCCGCGTGACGGGGATCGTCAACGGCATCAACCCCGCCGTCTGGAACCCTGAGACCGACGCGTCGCTCCCCGCACGCTATACCGCACGCACGCTCGCCCGCCGCCGCACCAACAAGCGCGCGATCGAAAGACTGTTCGACCTCGACACCGAAGACGGCCCGCTCTTCACCGTCATAAGCCGCCTCACCGGGCAAAAGGGCATGGACGTCCTCGCCGCGTCGCTCGACGAACTCGTCGCACTCGGCGGTCGTCTCGCGCTGCTAGGCTCGGGCGACACCGCCCTGGAACACGCGTTCCTCGCCGCAGCCGAACGCCACCCTGGCCGCATCGGCGTCCGCATTGGCTATGACGAACCCGTTTCACACCTCCTCCAAGGCGGCGCCGACGCGATCCTGATCCCGTCGCGGTTCGAACCCTGCGGCCTGACGCAGCTCTATGGCCTGGCATACGGCTGCATCCCCGTCGTAGCCCGAACCGGCGGGCTCGCCGACACCGTGATCGACGCCAACGAAGCCGCGATCGCCGCGGGCGTCGCCACCGGCGTCCAGCACGACGGCGTCACGCCGGAAGCGCTCAGCCACGCGCTGCGCCGAACGATGGCGCTCTATGCACGCCCCGATCGCTGGGCCATGCTGCAGCGCAACGCGATGCGCGCGGACTTCTCGTGGGACGAGAGCGGCCGCCGCTACGCAAACCTGTATTCGAGCCTCCTGGAGCCCGCATGATCCGCACCGTTTCGACCACGCCCTACACAGACCAGAAGCCCGGCACGTCGGGCCTGCGCAAGAAGGTGAAGGTCTTCCAGCAGCCGAACTATGCTGAGAATTTCGTCCAGAGCGTGTTCGACGTGGTGGCGGACAAGGCCGGCGCGACGCTGGTCATCGGCGGTGACGGCCGCTTCCTCAACCGCGAAGTCATCCAGGTCGCGATCCGGATGGCGGCGGCTAACGGCTTCGGCCGTGTGATCGTCGGTCGTGGCGGCATCCTCTCGACCCCCGCCGCGAGCCACATGATCCGCAAGCGTGGCGCGATCGGCGGGCTCGTTCTCTCGGCAAGCCACAACCCCGGCGGCCCCGACGAGGATTTCGGGATCAAGTACAACATTGCCAACGGCGGCCCCGCGCCCGAATCCGTAACCGACGCGATCAACGCGCGCACGCTCGAGATCGACCGCTGGCTGACCGTCGACGCCGACGACATCGACCTCGACACCGACGGCGAAGTCACGGTCGGCGGCATGCCCGTCGAGGTCGTCGACCCGGTCGAGGATTACGCCGCGCTCATGGAGACGCTGTTCGACTTCGACGCGATCCGCGCGGCAAAACTGACGATGGCGTTCGACGCGATGAGCGCCGTCACCGGGCCGTACGCGACCGAAATCCTCGAACGTCGCCTCGGCTTCGCGCCCGGCACGGTGCGCAACGGCACGCCCCTCCCTGATTTCGGCGGCCACCACCCCGACCCCAACCTCGTACACGCGCACGCACTGTACGAGACGATGATGGCACCCGATGCGCCAGATTTCGGCGCCGCGTCGGACGGCGACGGCGACCGCAACCTGATCATCGGCAAGCACCGCTTCGTCACCCCCTCGGACAGCCTCGCGATGCTGGCCGCGAACGCGCACCTGGCGCCCGGTTACGCAGGCGGCCTCAAGGGCATCGCCCGCTCGATGCCGACCAGCGCCGCCGCCGACCGGGTCGCCGCCGCGCTCGGTATCCCCGCCTACGAGACGCCCACCGGGTGGAAGTTCTTTGGCAACCTGCTCGACGCCGGGATGGCGACGATCTGCGGCGAGGAAAGCGCGGGCACCGGCTCGGATCACGTCCGCGAGAAGGACGGCCTGTGGGCGGTGCTGCTGTGGCTCAACATCCTCGCGGTCCGCGGCGAAAGCGTCGACGCCATCGCCCGCGATCACTGGGCGAAGTTCGGCCGCAACTACTACGCGCGCCATGATTACGAAGGCGTCGAAACCCCGCGCGCCGACGCGCTGATGGCCGCGCTTCGTGCAAGCCTCGCCACCCTCCCCGGCCAGCAGTTCGGCGACCTGACCGTCGAGGCCGCGGACGAGTTCGCCTATACCGACCCGACCGACGGCTCGATCAGCCGCAACCAGGGCGTCCGCATCCTCTTCGAGGGCGGCAGCCGCGTGGTGTTCCGCCTGTCGGGCACCGGCACCAGCGGCGCGACGCTGCGCGTGTATCTCGAACGCTACGAACCGGTCGGCGGCGATCTCGACCGCGATACCGGCGAGATGCTCGCCAGCATCGTCGCGGCGGCAGAGTCGATCGCGGGAATCGCCAAGAACACCGGCCGCACCGCACCGGACGTCGTCACCTGATGCGCCGTTACGGCCTGCTCGCGCTCTCCTCGCTGCTGATCGCGGCATCGCCCGCGCCGCAATCGCCTGCGCAGATGTTCGGCCCGCTTTACAAGGCGGTGCAGATGCGCGGGCTGTTTCCGGATTCGAAGACCTTCGCCGACGCGACGCCCAAGCGGCCGGCGAAGGCGATCCTCGCCGACTATGCGAAATGCCGCTGCGATGCAGAGCCCGCGCTGCGCCGGTTCGTCGCGGCGAACTTCACGATCCCGACGACGCCCGCCGCGCCGCCATCGGCCGAGCGGTTGACGCTGAAGGCGCACATCGACGCGCTCTGGCCGCAACTCACGCGCACGCAGACCAGCGTCCCCGCAGGCTCCTCCGCGCTGACCCTACCGAAGCGCTACGTCGTCCCCGGCGGCCGTTTCCGCGAGATGTATTACTGGGACAGCTATTTCACGATGCTCGGCGTGCAGCGGTCCGGGCGGCAGGATCTGGTCGAGGACATGGTGGTCGATTTCGGCAGCCTGATCGACCGCTACGGCCACATCCCCAACGGCACGCGCACCTATTATCTCAGCCGCTCGCAACCACCGTTCTTCTACCTGATCGCCGGCCTGTCGCGCGACCCGAAGACGCTCGCCACCCGCACCCGCCAGCTTCGCGCCGAGCACGCATTCTGGATGGCCGGCGCCGACGCGCTCAAGCCCGGCCAGCAATCGCGCCGCGCCGTCCGCCTCCCCGACGGCGCGCTGCTCAACCGCTATTGGGACGACCGCGACGATCCGCGCGACGAGAGTTATCGCGAGGACGCGGAGCTCGCCGACCGTACGCCGTCGCGTAATCGCGGAGAACTCTTCCGTGATCTGAGAGCCGCGGCGGAAAGCGGCTGGGACTTCTCGTCGCGCTGGCTGGCGGACAGCCGCACGCTCGCGACGATCCGCACCACGCGGTTCGCACCGGTCGATCTCAACAGCCTCATGGTCGGCATGGAGCAGGCGATCGCCGCGAACTGCCGGACGCTCGGCGACACCGCGTGCGCAACGGCTTACACCGCCCGAGCAACCGCCCGCGCCGCCGCGATCCGCCAACATCTGTGGAACGGCCGGTTCTTCGCCGACTACGATCTCGACACCAACCGCGCGAACGCCTTCGCCAGCGCCGCGATGGCCTTCCCGCTATTCGCCAAGATCGCCACCCCCGATCAGGCCAAGGCTACCGCCACCGCACTCCGCCCGTTCGTCGGCGAAGGCGGCTTGCGCACGACGCTGATCGGCAGCGGTCAGCAATGGGATGACCCCAATGGCTGGGCGCCGCTGCAATGGATCGCGATCCAGGGCCTGCGCGGCTACGGCGAGACCGCGCTTGCCGACCGTATCACCACGGCCTGGCTCGCCTCGGTCGATCGCGAATATCAGGCGAGCGGCAAGCTGCTGGAGAAATACGACGTGGTCAAGCGCAAGCCGGGTGGCGGCGGCGAATACCCCAATCAGGACGGCTTCGGCTGGACCAACGGGGTCACGCGGGCACTGATGGCGGACCGCCCATGATGCGCCGCCGCCGCAGCGCACTCTACATGCCCGCGTCGAATCCGCGGGCGATCGCCAAGGCACGGACGCTCGACTGCGACGTCATCATCGTCGACCTGGAGGATGCGGTCGCGCCGGACGAGAAAGCCGCCGCGCGCGACCGGGTCGTGGAGGCGGTACGCAAAGGGGGTTTCGGTGCGCGCGAACTCGTGGTGCGGATCAACGGCCTCGGCACGCCGTGGTATGCGGAAGACGTCGCCGCGGTTCGCGGCATAGGCGTCGACGCCGTACTCGTGCCCAAGGTATCGTACCCGTCCGATCTGAAGGAAATCCGCACGTCGCTGGGCGAAGACGGCCCGCCGATCTGGGCGATGATCGAGACCTGTGCCGCGATCCTGTCGCTTCCGGCGCTGTCGCAAGCGGCTTGGGGCTCGCAGCTGACGGCGCTGATCGCCGGCACCAACGATCTCGCCAAGGAAATGCGGTGCCGTCTCGGGCCGGATCGCACGCCGCTGATCCCGGCACTCGCATCGATCGTGATCGCCGCGCGCGCGGCTGGGATCGTCGCGCTCGACGGCGTGTGCAACGCGCTCGACGATGCGCCGCGCTTCGCAGCCGAGTGCGCGCAGGGTGCGATGCTGGGATTCGACGGGAAGACGTTAATCCATCCGTCGCAGATCGATGCGGCGAATGCCGGCTTTGGTCCCAGCGAGGACGAACTGGCATGGGCGCGAGCGATCGTGGCGGCCTTCGCCAAGCCGGAGAACGCGGACAAGGGCGCGATCCGGCTGGATGGCCAGATGGTCGAGCGGCTGCATCTGGCCGAGGCAGAGGCGATGCTGGCGCGCTGAGGCAGACTTGATCCTCCCCTATAAGGGGAGGTGGCTGGCGCTTGCCAGACGGAGGGGTGAAACCCTGTCGACAGCGCGATACCCCTCCGTCAGTCCTACGGACTGCCACCTCCCCTCGCAGGGGAGGATCAGGTGTTGTCAGCCCTCCGCAGCATTCCGCCGAGTCTCCCAACCCTTCTTCGCAGCAGCAGAGCGATCGCCGCTCCGCGCCGACGCCTGCGTATCGGGCTTGCCCCGACCCGACCCGGACTTGTTGCCCCCGCCCGAATCCTTGTTCACCGTAGCCCAGGCGCGCGCCTCGGCCTCAGGCTCGGAAACACCCTTCGCCTCATAGCCATCGGCGATATGCGCAGCCTTGCGCTTCTGCTTGTCGGTGTACGCGTCCTTGTCGCCCTGTGGCATCGCAGCTCTCCTCGTCAGAGAGCCACAACGCTCAGCGCGACGCCGCGTTCAAAGCGACGCCGCGTTCAGCGCGACACGACGTTCAGCGGCCGATCCAGTCCGCCACTTCGGTCGCAACCTGGTTCGCCGCCTGGTTGATCCCCGCCGCGGCGGACGTCGCATCGATCGCCGACACCGGCACGCGCGCCTCGAAGCGGCGCTTCTCCACCGACGTCTTGCCGACGCGGGTCAGCGACGCATCGAACGTCACGACCGCCTCGCGGGTCGTCGCATCGAGCCCGAACGACCGCAGTTCGCCACCGAGCAACCCGCCCGGATCGCCGATCGACTGCGCCGTCGACAGCACCACCAGCCCGGTCCGCGACGCGACCGTGTCCGACACCAGCCGTGCGAACAGACGCGCCGGCGGCTCCGCCCACTGCGCATCGGTGACGTAGGCGATCGAGGTCGGCGTCGCCTGTACCGGCACACGCGCGGTCGCGAGCGACTGCGGCACGACCGGCACCTGGATCGTGATCGACTTCGCGGTCGCCGAATCCTGGTTCTGGCCGACCGGCACCGACGATACGCTCGTCAGCGTCAGCAACGTGGGGGGCGGTTTCGCGCCGAAGCTGATGCACCCGGCGAGTGGCAGCATCGCGATCAGGATGAGTGGTGTCTTCATGGCGTGCCTCACTTACCCTTGTAATCCGGGAGCTTCTGCTGCCCGATCAGCGAACTCGCCCCCTGCTGGTCGACCTTTTCGGCGACCGACGACAATGCCGCCGCGGTCGTCCGCAGGTCGTGGACCAGACGGTTGGCCTCGGGAATGGTCGTCTTCGAGAACGCCTGCAGGCCCGGCCGCGCATCGCCGATCGCGGCGTTGAGCGTTTCGGCACTCTGCTGTGCAGACGTGATCGCCTTGTTCAGGTTCGCCATCGCCGGCTTCACCTCTTCCGACAGCACACCGTTGGTGGTCTGCGCCAGAACGCCGAACTGCTGCGCGGCATCGCCCGCCTGCTGGATCGCCACGCGGGTCTGCGCCAGCGTCGCGGCGATCTCGGGACCACGGTCCGCGAGTGCGTCGGTCAGGCGGTTGGTGTTCTCGAGAATCCCGGCGATCGACGCCTGGTTCTTGTCCGTCAGCAGGCCGGTCAAGCGCTCGGTCAACGTCGACAGACGCTCGAGCAACTGCGGGGCCGAGTTCAGGATCGCACCCAGGCCGCCGATCTTGGTCGGAATCACCGGCACGCCGTACGGGCATTCGGTCGGCGTCTTTGTCTCCGGGCAGCCGATCGCCGGTGCACCTTTGCGTGCGCCATCGAGCGAGATCTGGCTGACACCGGTGAAGCCGACGCCCGAGATCGACGCGGTCGTGCCCTGGAGCACCGGCGTCTCGTCCTTGACGCTGATCCGGACGCGGACGAACTGCGGATCGTTCTTCCACAGCGAGATCGACTTGACCTGACCCGACGGCACGCCGGAGAACACCACGGCAGAGCCGGGTGCGAGCCCATCGACCGACTGGCGGAAGAAGATGTCGTATGCCTTCTCTTCCTTGCCGCCGATCCGCGCGATCCACACGGTGAACAGCGCCAGCAGGGCCAGCAGGATCAGCACGACGGCGCCGACTAGGACGTGGTTCGAACGGGTTTCCATCAGCGCGTCCTTGCTTCTTTCTCGGCGTATGTCGCGTCGGCGTCGTCCGGCGCGGACTGCTTGGACTGGACTTCACCCACTTTTTCATGGGGCGTGTGTCGGGCTGCTTCTTCGTCGGCGCGCTCATGCGCCTCCTGAGTCGCGACCGCGGCACGGCCGCGGGGCCCCTTGAAATATTCCTCGATCCACGGGTGATCGAGCGCGATCAGTTCGTCGATCGTGCCGACCGCGATGACCTTCTTGTCGGCCAGCACCGCCACCCTGTCGCAGATCGCATACAGCGTATCCAGATCGTGCGTGATCAGGAACACGGTCAGGCCCAGCGTCTTCTGCAACGACTGGGTCAGCCCGTCGAACGCCGCCGCACCGATCGGGTCGAGACCCGCGGTCGGCTCGTCGAGGAACAGCAATTCGGGATCGAGCGCCAGCGCACGGGCAAGGCCAGCACGCTTCTTCATGCCACCCGACAGCTCGGCCGGAAACTTGTTCGCGGCGTCGGCAGGCAACCCCGTCATCACCACCTTGTACGACGCGATTTCCGCTAGCAGCGCGGGCGACAGGTCCGGGTAGAACTCCCGCAACGGCACTTCGACGTTCTCGGCCACGGTCAGCGTCGAGAACAGCGCACCACCCTGGAACAGCACGCCCCAGCGCTTGCGGATCTCGGTCGCCTCGGTTTCCTCGCGGCCGATATTGGGCTCGCCGAACACCGTGATCTCGCCCGCCACCGGGGTCTGAAGGCCGATGATCGAGCGCATCAGCACCGACTTGCCGGTACCCGAGCCGCCGACGACCCCAAGGATCTCGCCGCGCCGCACGTCGAGGTCGAGCCCCTCGTGCACCACCGAATCGCCGAACGCGTTCTTCAGCCCCTTCACCGAGATGATGAAGTCATCGGCCTTGTCGTTTGTCTTGCGGGCCATCAGTCCCAACCCAACCAGGTGAAGAACACCGCGAAGAACGCGTCGAGCACGATCACCAGGAAGATACCCTGGACGACCGCGGAGGTGGTGCGCAGGCCGACCTGCTCAGCGTCCGATTCGACCTGCATGCCCTGGAAACAGCCGGCGATCGCGATGATCGCGCCGAACACCGGCGCCTTGATCAACGAGATATACAGGTCGGTGATCGGCACGACCTCGCGGATACGCGCGATGAAGGTGACCGGCGGAATACCGAGCTGGACCCAGCAGAGCAGGCCGCCACCGATGATCGCGATCACCGACGCATAGAAGCCGAGCAGCGGCATCATCACGATCGCCGCCAGCACGCGGGGCAGCACCAGCGCCTCCATCGGGGAGACGCCTATCGTCCGCATCGCGTCGATCTCTTCGGTGAGCTTCATCGTGCCGAGCTGCGCCGCGAACGCCGAGCCCGAGCGACCCGCGACCATGATCGCGGTCATCAGCAGGCCGAGCTCGCGGATCGTCAGGCGGCCGACGAGGTTGATCGTGAAGACTTCGGCACCGAACTGGCGGAGCTGGACCGCGCCCTGCTGGGCGATGACCATGCCGATCAGGAAGCTCATCAGCCCGACGATGCCGAGCGCGGCGACGCCGACCACCTCGAACCGCTGGACGACCGCGTTGAAACGAAAGCGCTGCGGGTGGCGGATGACGCTGCCGAACGCGATCGTCGTCGCACCGAGAAACCCGAGCAGGCCGAGCATCGTCTTGCCCGACAGCACGACCGCGTCGCCGATCTCGCCGACCACGCGGGAGACCGCGCCGACCTTGGCAGGCCTGGCAGCGACCGGCTGATCGGACGCGACGACCTGGTCGAACAGCGCCTGGTCGTTCTCGTCGAGCCCGTCGATCGTCGCGTCGTTGCGCGCCGCGAACCGGTGGACGACCCACGCGCCGATCGTGTCGATCCGGTCGACGCCGCTTAGGTCGACATGCTTGACCGAGGATGCATCAACCGCCTCGAGCCGATCGGGCAGATTGCCGATCTTCGCCAGCGACAGATCGCCGGTAAACCGAAGCGTGCCGGTATCGGCACCGTCCTGTTGGAAATCGGCCATCGCGCTCATCGGCCGCACCTTTGCGGCAAAGTGACTGGATCGGCAAGACGAATGCGGCGTAAGTCGCGACGATGACCGAAAACCCTTCCATCCGTCTGGCCATCTACGACATGGACAAGACGATCACGCATGCGCCGACCTGGACGCCGTTCCTGCTGCACACCGCGCGAAAAGGCGGCGCACCGTGGCGGCTGGCGCTCGTGCCGTTCGCCGGCGTCGCCGCGCTCGGCTATGTCGGCAAGCTGATCAGTCGCGGCCGGCTCAAATATCTGATGCAGCGGATGATGCTCGGCAAGCGCATGACCCCTGCCGAGGAACGCCGCGCGGCGGAGGCGTTTGCCGACCGCGTGATGCGCGACGGCGTCTTCGCGAGCGCACGGACGCAAATCGAGGCAGACCGCGCGGCGGGCTATCGTCTCGTGATGGCAACCGCATCGTACCGATTCTATGTCGAGGCGATCGCGAACCGGCTCGGCTTCGACGCGGTGATCGGAACGGAGAGCGTGCGCGACGGCGACGGCGTGCTGCTGGCGGGGATAGAGGGCGAGAATTGCTACGGCCCGGCCAAGTTGCGGATGATCGAGGCGTGGATGGCGCGCGAGGGGATCGTGCGCGAGACGGCGCACGTGCGATTTTATTCCGACCACGTCTCGGATGCGCCGACCTTCGCCTGGGCGGACGAGCCGTTCGCGGTGAATGCGCATGGTCCGTTGCGGTTGCTGGCGAAGGCGAAGGGCTGGCCGACGCCGGATTGGGAACGGTAGCGGCTCGGCGTTCAAGAGAAAGGCAAGAGAAGGGTAGGTTCGCAAGGCTTGAGACACTTTACCCCACTCACCACCCCTTTTCCCCATTCACCACCCCGGCGGAGGCCGGGGCCCAATTGGCAAGGTCGCGGTAACGACGCGCAGCGGGACTCAGCAACGTTCCCCAATTGGGCCCCGGCCTCCGCCGGGGTGGTGGTGTAGCGGAATAGCGCTCGCCCATTAAACGGGGCGGGCGCGGAAACAGCGAGGGCGTGGCCGGTAGAACGGCTGTTCTTTACCTCATTTGTTTCCCCGCGAAGGCGGG
Source organism: Sphingomonas sp. 4RDLI-65 (assembly GCF_049472435.1). Lineage (NCBI taxonomy): Bacteria > Pseudomonadati > Pseudomonadota > Alphaproteobacteria > Sphingomonadales > Sphingomonadaceae > Sphingomonas > Sphingomonas sp. 4RDLI-65. Next base: position 159,205 of record NZ_JBCEBT010000006.1, read on the forward strand.
GACCCAGACTGGGCTCCCGCCTTCGCGGGAGAACAAGGAGGCACAAGACACAGCGTGAAGCGGAAGCCGCGCCCCTACAGCAGCACATCCACGCTGTGGATCACCAGCCCGACAAGACCACCGACGATCGTCCCGTTCACCCGGATATATTGCAGGTCCCGCCCGACCGCATTCTCCAGCCGGCTGGTGATCGTATCCGCATCCCAACTGCGCACCGTCTCCGACACGAGCTTGACGATACCGTCGCCGTAATCCGCCGCCGCGCCGACCGCGGCCCTCCGCACGAACCGGTTGATCGTCCGCGACAGCCGTGGATCGTGCTGCAGCGTCTCGCCCAACTGGCGGAGGATGTCGCCCAGCTTGCCCGCCATCGCCCGCTCGGGATCGCGCGCGATCGCCAGCAGCGCGGCGCGCGCCTGTTCCCACAACCCGTCGAGCCAACGCTGCATCGCCGGGTTGTCGAGCAGGTCGTTCTTCATCGCCTCGACCCGCTCGCGCATGCGGCGATCATATTGCAGGTCCCACGCCAGCCGATCGAGCCCCTCCTCCGCCTTCAGCCGCAGCGGATGCTCGGGATCCTCTGCCATTTCGCCCAGCAGCCGGTCGAAACCGCCGATCAGCTTGTCCGCGACGGTCGTATCCAGCCCGGTCCAGCGCAGGATCGAGCCAGCCTTGTCGTGCACCATCGCGCGGACGAGGTGATCGTTTGCCGCCAGCGTCTTGGCCGCCCAGCGGATCGCGCTTTCGAGCAGCGGCGCGTGGCGGCGCTCGGCGATCGCGGCCTTGAGCAACTGGCCGAGGATCGGCGCAACCTCGGTCTGGCGCAAGCGCGTGCCGATCCCCGCCTTGACCATCCCGCCGAGCCGCGCCGGATCGAGCCCTTCGAGCACCTGCGCGACGAGCTTCGACGCGCCCTGCCTGAAGCGCCCTCCTGCGCCCTCGGGCGGATCGGTCAGCCAGCGGGCGATCGCGCCGGCGACGTCCAGCCGCCGCGTCCGCCGTGCGATCACGATCGGAATCAGGAAGTTCGCACGCAGGAACTGCGCGAGCGTGTCGCCGATCCGATCCTTGTTGCGCGGCACGATCGCGGTATGCGGGATCGGCAGGCCAAGCGGGTGCCGGAACAACGCAGTCACCGCAAACCAGTCGGCAAGTCCGCCGACCATCGCTGCCTCGGCGAACGCGCGGACGAATGCGAAGGCGGGGTGGACGGGCACGAGCGCGCGGCTGGCGAAGAAGGTCGCCGCCATCAGCACGAGCAGGCCGGTCGCGACCACCCGCATGCGAACGAGCGCGGCCGGGGCTGCTTCGCCGACCGGGCGCGTACGGTGTGAAAACTTCATACCCGAAACAATCCCCCAGCGCCGGTATAGTTCAGGCGCCGAAGGATTGTTCAAGATCCGATTCCGCATTCCTGCGTCGCCGGACCGCGCATGCGCGTCATTCGGCCGGGTGCGGACCATCGCCGTGGCCGAGCTTCGCGGTCGTCGGGCCCAGCAACGGTCCCGGTGCGGGTCCCTCGATCACCGGACCACCTTCGTCGCCTGGGCGATAGGTGAGCAGGCGACGGCTGAGCCGGGGCCCGACGCTACGCTCGATGCCCACCGCTAGGCTGAAGGCCGCGGGAATGATCAGCAGGGTCAGCAGCGTCGACAGCGCGAGACCGCCGATCACGACCGTGCCCATCGGCGCGCGCGACGATGCATCGCCGCTGAGCGACAAGGCGGTCGGCACCATGCCCGCGACCATCGCGACCGTGGTCATGACGATCGGCTGCGCGCGCTTGTGTCCGGCGTCGATGATCGCGGTGAACGCATCGACGCCCTTGCTCATCTCGTCGAGCGCGAAGTCGATCAGCAGGATCGAATTCTTGGCGACGATCCCGAGCAGCATCAGCAGGCCGATATACACCGGCAGCGACAGCGGCTGGCCGGTGGCCCACAGCGCGAGCAGGCCGCCGAGCGGCGCCAGCAGCAGCGACCCCATGTTGACGAACGGCGGCAGGACGCGGCGGTACAACAGCACCAGCACCGCGAAGACCAGGAACGTGCCCGAGATCACCGCGGTGATGAAGTTGGTGATCATCTCCGCCTGCCACTTGGTCTGGCCGAGCTGGAGTTCGCTCACCCCGACCGGCAGGGTCTTCATCGATGACAGCGCGTGGACCTGCTTCATCGCATCGGAGATCACGACGCCGGGGGCGAGATCGGCGCCGAGCGTGATCTGGCGCTGCTGGTTGACGCGGTCGATCTTGGTCGGGCCCGAGCCAAGCCCGATATCCGCGACCAAGCTGAGCGGCACGGAGCCGCCCGCCGCGGTCGATACCGGCAGGTTCTGGATCGTCGACAGGCTGGTCCGCGCCGACTGGTCGAGCGCGACGCGGATCGGGATCTGGCGATCGGAGAGCGAGAAGCGCGCCGAATTCTGGTCGATATCGCCCAGCGTCGCGATCCGGATCGCCGACGACAGCGCCTGCGTCGTCACGCCGAGCGTCGCCGCCAGGTCGAACCGCGGCCGGATCACGATCTCGGGCCGCTGCATGCCGCCCGACACGCGCGGCGCGGTCAGCGACTTCAGCGACGCCATCTCGGCAACGATCTTGTCCGCCGCCTGCTGCAGCTTGATCGGGTCGCTGCCGCCGAGCACGACGGTCACGTCGCGGCCGCTGGTGCCCCAGCCCGACTGCGACCGGAACGACACGCGTGCATCGGGGATCGCGGCGAGCTGTGGCGCCAGCCGGCGCTCGAACTCGACCGAGGTCTCCTTGCGATCGGGCCGCAGGTTGGCGGTCACGTTGCCGCTGCCGACCCGGGTGCGTGCATAGACCGTCGTCACTTCGGGCTGCTGGCCGAGGATCGTGCTGACGCGTGCGACGACCGCATCGGTCTGCGCCAGCGTGGTGCCGGGGACCATCTCGATCTGCGCGCTCGAATCGTCCTCGTTGCGGGTCGGCTGGAACTGCGACGGAATGACGGTGAACATGAACAGCGTCAGCGCGAAAGACGCGACGCCCGCGCCGATCGCCCACATCCGGTGATCGAGCACGCGGTTGAACACTCGCCGCATGCCGCCCCGCGCGCGCCACGCCGCCGCCTTGCGGCTGTCGAGCGTCCAGTGCAGCGTGCGGACGTACCAGTCCATCACCTTGCCTTCGCCGTGGCTGGCATGACCGAACGATTTCAGGAAATACGCCGCGATCATCGGCGTCACGAGCCGCGCGACCGCGAGGCTCATCAGCACCGCGGCGACCACGGTCAGGCCGAAATTCTTGAAGAATTGCCCGGCGATACCCGGCATCAGCGCGACCGGCAGGAACACCGCGACGATCGCCATCGTCGTCGCCAGCACGGCGAGGCCGATCTCGTCGGCGGCGTCGATCGATGCCTGATAGGCGGACTTGCCCATCCGCATATGCCTGACGATGTTCTCGATCTCGACGATCGCATCGTCGACCAGCACGCCCGCGACCAGGCTGAGCGCCAGCAGCGTCATCCCGTTCAGGTCGAAGCCGAGCAGTTCCATGAAGAAGAACGCCGGAATCGCCGACAGCGGGATCGCGAGCGCCGAGATCGCGGTCGCACGCCAGTCGCGCAGGAAGATGAACACGACGATCACGGCCAGGATCGCGCCCTCGATCATCGCATGGATCGCGCTCTCATACTGCGCTTCGGTATAGTCGGTGCTGGTGTAGCGCTGGATGAACTTGACCGACGGATTGCGCTTTTCGAGCGCGCGCAGTTTCTCGATCGCGGCGTGATAGACGGTCAGGTCCGACGCACCCTTCGAGCGCTGGAAATCGAAGGTGATCGCCTGGCGCCCGTCGACGGTCGCCCGCGTCCGCTGTTCGGCATAGAGATCGCGGACCTGCGCGATGTCCGCCAGCCGCACGGTGCGGCCGTTGCCGACGTTGATCTGGGTCTGGCCGAGATCGGTGGCATCGCGCGCGTTGCCGAGCACGCGGATCGACTGTTCGGACCCGGCGATCTCGGCACGACCGCCCGCCGCGTTGAGGTTGACCAGTCGCAGCTGCGCGTTGACCTGGCTCGCGGTCAGCCCCTGGCTCTGCAATTTGAGCGGATCGAGGATCACGCGGATCTCGCGGCTGACGCCGCCGTTGCGGCTGATCGTCGCCATGCCGGGCACCGACAGCAGCTCCTTGGTCACCGTGTCGTCGATATACCACGACAGCTGTTCGACGGTCATGTCGGTGGTGATCGCCGCGAAGCTCGCGACGTCGTCGCCGCTGGTGTTCGCGCGATAGACCTGCGGCTCGAGGATGCCGTCGGGCAGGTCGCTGCGGATCTGCGCGATCGCGTCGCGCACGTCGTTCACCGCACGATCGATCGGCGTGCCGATGGTCAGCTGGATGATCGTCTGCGACTGGCCTTCGGTGACGGTCGAGTTGATCTCGTCGATGCCCTGGAGCGAGCGCAGCGCCGCCTCGACGCGCTGCGTGACCTGCGTCTCCATCTCGGTCGGTGCCGCACCCGGCTGGTTGACCACCACGATCGCGATCGGGAAATCGATGTCGGGATCGCGGTTGACGTCCATCCGCATGAAACTGACGGTTCCCGCCAGCATCAGCGCGAGGAACAGCACGATCGGCGGCACCGGGTTGCGGATCGACCACGCCGAGATGTTGCGGAAGTTCATGGGCCTCAGCTCGCCTTTTGCGTGATGGGCTTGGTGATCGGCTTCACCTTCTGGCCGGGCGCAAGGAAGCCGCCGGCGGACAGCACCACCCGCTCCGTGCCGCCGAGCCCGCCGAGGATCGTCACGCCCGCATCGGACACCTGGCCGATCTTGACCGGGCGTCGCTCGACCTTGTCGCCGGCCCCGACGATATAAACGAAGCTGCCCTTCTCGTCGCTCTGCAGCGCCGAATCGGGCAGCAGCGGCGCCTGGGTCGCACCGCCGACGATCGTCGCCGCGGCAAAACCACCGGGGCGCAGCGCCGGGTCATAGGCGACCGCGATCCGCGCGATGCCCTGGCGGGTCTGCGGATCGATGACCGGCGACACCTGCCATACTTCGCCCGCGAAACGCTGGGTCGAGCCGACCGGCACGATCTGCGCACGCGATCCGGCATGGATCCCGGCGAGATCGGCCTCGCTCAACTGCGCACGCATCTCCATCTGGCCGCCCATCGCCATTCGGAACAGCACGCCCGCGGAGGGTCCGACGATCTGCCCCGCCTCGACGCCGCGCGTCAGCACGAGGCCGGCGGCGGGGGCGCGAATATCGAGCCGCCCGTTGCGCGCGCGCGCCTCGCCGAGCGTCGCCTGCGCCACCTTCACGCGCGCGGCGGCGGCATCGCGCGTCGCCGCCTTGCGCTGGAGATCGGCCTTCGAGATGAACCCGCGATCGACCAGCTGCCGGGCGCGATCGAGTTCGGCCTGCGCGATCGTCTCGTCGGAGCGTGCGACGCTGACCGACGCGGCGAGCGACGCCGCGGTCTCGGTCTGGACCGAGCGATCGACCGTTGCCAGCACCTGCCCCGCCGCGACCCAGGTGCCGGGTTCGACTAGCACGCGCGTGATCATGCCGCCCTCGCCCGCGACGCCGACCGGCATCTCGCGCCGCGCGGCGATCGTGCCGGTGGCAGAGATCGTGCTGTCGACGGTCTGGCGACCCGGCACGACGACCGACACGGTCGGCACCTGCTCGATCGCGGGCCCGGCGACCGCATCCTTCTTGCCGGATTTGAACGCGAACACCGCGGCGACGATCGCCAGGACGATGATGACGGCAATGATGATGTTGCGACGGCGATGCGACGGCGCGGTGTAATCCGGAAGGGCCAGCTGCTCGTCGCTCTCGCTGCCGACCATTTTCGTCTCGTAATTCATGCGCGTCACAATCCCCTCATACGGGCCTATTCCACGAGCCCATCCGACCCGCAGCCCCGACCCGCACTCGCAGCGTCGCTCGCTGTGTTATCTGAATAAGTCACCGTGCTCAAGTGGTCTCGGTGAGCACGGCGCGAATACATGCTTCGAATTCGATCTATTCGCAATGGCCCGGGGCGGCGTTCAGCTTGCGTTGCCCTGCGTGCGGGCACACGCTCGGCGACATGCTTTCGGGAGGAAGAAGCCATGAATACCGCAACGTTATTGATCGCCGTCGCCGCACTGCCCTTGGCTGCTGCCACCAGCGTGCAGGCCGGTGCACAGGCCGCGCCGACGACGGTCGAGCCGATGGTCCCTGCGGCCGGCACCGTGCTGGACGTGTCCGCAGAAGGGCGCACGACCCGCATACCCGATCTCGCGACGATCCGCGCGGGCGTCGTGTCGCAGTCGCCGACCGCCGCCGCGGCATTGACCGACAATGCGCAGCGCATGGCAAAGGTGCTCGCGGCGCTGAAGCGGGCGGGCGTTGCGCCGCGCGATGTCGCGACCTCGTCGGTCCAGCTTTCGCCGCAATATCGCTATGCCGACAACCAGCCACCGGTGATCACGGGCTACCAGGCGACCAACACCGTCTCGATCCGCTTCCGCGACGTTGCGAAGTCCGGCACGATCCTCGACGCGCTGGTGGCGGAGGGGGCGAACCAGATCGACGGGCCGAACCTGTCGATCGACCAGCCCGAGGCGGCGCTGGACGAGGCACGGACCAACGCAATCGCGCAGGCGAAGCGCCGCGCCGACCTGTATGCGAAGGCAGCGGGCCTGCGTGTTTCGCGGATCGTCTCGATCACCGAATCGGGTCAGGACACGGGCGGCTCGCCGCAACCGATGATGATGATGCGCGCCTCGATGGCCAAGGACAGCACGCAGATCGCCCCCGGCGAGAAGGACGTGACCGTCACGCTGTCGGTCAGGTTCCTGCTGAACTGAGCAACCCACTGATCCTCCCCCGCCAGGGGGAGGTGGCTGGCGCTTGCCAGACGGAGGGGGAGGAAAGGGCAACGTCTGTTCCGCGTCCTCCCCCTCCGTCACCTTCGGCGACACCTCCCCCTGGCGGGGGAGGATCGCAAGGGAGATGCGCCAAACATCGCCCCACACGAAAAAAGGGCACGAAAAAAGGGCCGCCCGGTTGCCCGGACGGCCCTTTTTCTTCGCGTGACGATGCGAACTCTTAGCGAACGCTACCGCGACGCACGAGATTCACGATCGCGAGCAGGACGATCGCACCCAGCAGCGACACGATGAACGAGGTCAGCGTGAGCGGTGCGCTGTTGATCGAGCCACCCGACAGGATCAGGCCACCGATGAACGCGCCGACGATGCCGACGACGATGTTCAGCAGGATGCCCTGCTGCGCGTCGGTGCGCATGATCATGCTAGCGATCCAGCCGATGACGCCGCCGATGATCAGCCAAAGAATGAGACCCATGATATTTTCCCTCCGTTGAACCCGTATCCGGGCGATGGCGGAAAGACGAGCGAGCGGTTATTTTTGTTCCGCCCGCGTTTTGAGTTTTAGGTCTCAGTACTTTTGCTGGCGCTCGTACAACGACTTATAGTGCTGGATGCGCGTAACGCGGAGTCCGGGCATGCCCGACCGGTCGATCGCGCGCTGCCAACTGGCGAACTCCTCCACGGTCAGGCCATAACGCGCGCACACATCGTCGACGCTCAACAGTCCGCCATTCACCGCGGCGACCACTTCGGCCTTGCGACGCACCACCCAGCGGGTCGTGCTGGGCGGCGGCAGCGTATCCAGCGTCAACTGTTCGCCCAACGGCCCGATGACCTTGCCGGGGCGGATTTTCTGGTTCTCGATCATTTGAAACCTCTGGTCGGGGCGGGGGGCCCCCTCTCGATACGCACACACGACATATAGTCGCAGGATTTGAAGATCGGCTGAAACGCCGCGGTAAACAGCATCTTCATTCGTCCTTCCAACGGGTTAAGGCCGCCGCCATCGGCCCATTGAATGCCCCATGCAGCGGCGCGAACAGCTTGGGGTCGATGGTCGCGCGCGCAAATCCCGCCTGCACCGCCGCAGTCGGGCTCGCTGCCTGTCGGGCCGCGATACCGACGATCAGGACGGCCAGGTCACCCGGAAGGACGGTGACCTCGGCATCGCGATCGAAACGGGGAAAACTCAGGTCCAACGGGATACTCGCGACTACATCTGGGAAGCCCGGTCTAGCGCGAGGGGGTGAAGGGACCGTAAAACTCGGCGAAAGAGTTCGTGAACTTGTCGCTTTTTTGCAATCGCTGGTCGCGTTTTTCCATCGACTCGTCCTGATGCACGTTAATCAGTGCATCTTTTTGCAACCGCACGCCGTCGCGCTTATGTGGTGACCATGGATCAGACCGATTTTCAGCTCGGGCCAGGCGCGAACAGCGTGGGGCCAGGAAAGCGCATCGTCGTGGCGATGTCCGGTGGCGTCGACAGCTCGGTCGTCGCCGCGCTCGCGCATGCCACCGGTGCCGAGACGATCGGCGTGACGTTGCAGCTTTACGATCACGGCGAGGCGGTCGGCCGCGCCGGCTCATGCTGCGCCGGCCGCGACATCCGCGACGCCCGCGCGGTGTGCGACCGACTCGGCATCGCGCATTACGTGTTCGATCACGAGACGAGCTTCCGCGAGCAGGTGGTCGACAAGTTCGCCGACGAATATCTCGCCGGGCGTACGCCGATCCCGTGCGTCCAGTGCAACATGGGGCCCAAGTTCACCGACCTGCTGAAGCTCGCGCGCGATCTCGGTGCGGATTGCCTCGCCACCGGGCATTATGTCCGCCGCGTCGAGGGCACGCACGGCGCCGAACTCCACCGCGGCGCCGATCCGGCGCGCGACCAGAGCTATTTCCTGTTCGCCACCACGCAGACCCAGCTCGACTATCTGCGCTTTCCGCTCGGCGGCCTGCCCAAGGCGCGCGTGCGCGAGATCGCGGCGGAACTCGGGCTGGGCGTCGCGGCCAAGCCGGACAGCCAAGACATCTGCTTCGTCCCCGACGGCGATTATGCCGGGCTGGTGAAGAAGCTTCGGCCCGAGGCGGCGGAGACCGCGGGCGACATCGTCGATCTCGGCGGCGCGAAGCTCGGCGAGCATCGCGGGCTGATCCACTTCACCGTCGGCCAGCGCCGCGGGCTGGAGATCGGCGGCAGTCCCGAGCCGCTCTACGTCGTCCGCGTCGAACCCGAAACCAAGCGCGTCGTCGTCGGCCCCCGTCGCGCACTCGCGGTCGAGGCAGCACGGATGACCGACATCAACTGGCTCGGCGGCGACTTCACCGGGCCGCTGACCGCCAAGGTCCGGTCGATGGCCAAGCCCGTCCCCGCCCGCCTGATCGGCGACCGCGTGGTGTTCGATGCACCCGAATACGGCGTCGCACCCGGCCAGGCGGCGGTACTCTATGCAGGCGAGCGCGTGCTCGGCGGTGGCTGGATCGCGGAAACCGAGGCCGCACTCGTAGCTGCCTGACGCGTGCCCTTTGCGCACTTGGTGCGTTGAGGCGGCATGGATATCGACGATCTACGCCGCCAGATGGAAACCGCCGCCGCCGCGATGGACTTTGAAACCGCGAGCCGGTTGCGCGACCAGATCAGCGTGCTGCGCGGCGGCGGCGACGTCGCGGACACGGCTGGGCTGACCCGGCAACAGCCCGGCGCGATGGGGCTAGGCACGAGCCAGCAACGCATGACGCCCCCGCCGGGCTGGGTGAAACCGAAAAAGCCCGATCCGATGACCAAGGGGCGCAAGCGGTAGGTATCGCAGGACGGGTTCCAAGCAAGGCCACCACCCCGGCGAAGGCCGGGGCCCAGTTGGGAAACGAGGGTTGGTGAGTGCATCGCGCCGTTACCACGACCTTTCCAACTGGGCCCCGGCCTTCGCCGGAGTGGTGGCACCTTCAACCACGCCAAGACATCAAGGCAGCAGGAACGTGCCCTCGATCGTCGTCACGCAGGCCCCGCCCAGCACCACGCGATCGCCAACCAGCCGACACGTCAGTTTCCCGCCCCGCACACTCGCCTGATACGCGGTGAAGCTGTCCCCTAGAGTCGGCGCCCAATACGGCACCATCACGGCATGTGCCGACCCCGTCACCGGATCCTCGTCTATCGCGTAGTACGGCGTGAAGACGCGGCTGACGATGTCGGTCGCCTCCCCCCGCGCCGCGACGATCGCGACGATCGGGAATGCAGCCAGCGCGGCGAAGTTGGGCTTCAGTTCACGCACCACCGCCTCGTCCTCGACGATCACCAGCGCATAGCCCTTCTCGTGCCACAACGTCTCGACCGGCTCTGCGACGTTCAGCGCAGCGACGATCTCCGGGATCGCCTTCGGGCTCGGACCCCATGCCGGCAGTTCGAGGGTGTAACCGCCATCCGCCCGCGCGACCTCGAGCATCCCCGCCTGCCGCGTCCGGAACCGCACCCGATCAAGCGCGGTATCCGACGACAGCACGAAATGCCCGCTCGCCAGCGTCGCATGGCCGCACAGCGCAACCTCCGCCCCCGGCGTGAACCAGCGCAGGTCGAAATCGACACCCTCGTCGTCCGACGCAACGATGAAGGCCGTCTCGCTGAGGTTGTTCTCCTGCGCGATGTCGAGCAGCACGGCATCGTCGAGCCACGCCGACAGCGGCATCACCGCCGCCTGGTTGCCACCGAACGGCGTGTCGGAAAACGCATCGATCTGCGCGAACGGTATTCTCATGTCTGAAGCCCCTTAGACCCGCTTGCCGAACCCCGAGCGGGTTATACCCGCTTACCAAACCAGTGCGGCGTCACGTCCGCCTCGACCAGCGGATTGTCGGTGTCGACATGCCCCTCGGGATCGAGATGGATCAGCACCTCGACCTTCGGGAACGCGGTGCGCAAATTGCGCTCGACCGCCTCGACGATGTCATGCGCATTCGCCACGGTCAGGTCGCGCGCGACCTCCATGTGAAACTGCGCGAAGTCGTGGCTGCCCGACCGCCGCGTGCGGAAATCGTGGATCCCGCGAATGCCAGGCTGGCGCGCCGCGACATCGAGGAACTGCGACCGCAGATCCTCGGGCCATTCCTTGTCCATCAACTGGTCGATCGCATTGGACGACGCCGAGAACGCGCCCCAGGCGAGCCACAGCGCGATGACGATGCCGAAGATCGGATCCGCGCCGCTCCACCCCACATATTGATCGAGCACCAAAGCGACGATCACCGAGCCGTTGAGCAGCACGTCGGACTGGTAATGCACATTGTCCGCCAGGATCGCGACCGAGCCGGTCTGGCGGATGATCCGACGCTGATAGGCGAGCAGGAACACCGTCGCGACGATCGCGATCACCGACACGCCGATGCCGAAGTCCGCGCCCGTCGTTGGCTGCGGATCGCCGAACGCGAGGATAGCACGCCACGCGATGCCGACTGCCGACGCGGTGATCAGCATGACCTGGAACAGCGCGGCCAGTGCCTCCGCCTTGCCGTGGCCAAAGCGGTGGTCGTGATCCGCCGGCGTCGCCGCGAGCCGCACGCCGTACAGGGTCACCAGCGACGCGAGCAGGTCGAGCGCGGTATCCGCGAGCGAGCCGAGCATCGCCACCGACCCCGTCGACCACGCCGCAAAGCCCTTCAGCAACAGCAGGAAACACGCCATCGCGACGCTGGCGAGCGCCGCGCGGGTGGCAAGAGGTATGACCCTGCGACGTTCGTCCTGCGTCATGGAAACAACAGCCCTTCGCTCCAGCCGCCGTCCTGACGCGTAAACAGCCGGCGTTCGTGCAACCGATGCGCGCGGTCCTGCCAGAACTCGATCCGCGTCGGCGTCACGCGGTAGCCACCCCAATGCGGCGGCCGCGGCACGTCCTGACCCTCGAACTTCGCGGTCATCTCGGCAAAGCGCTGCTCGAAAGTGTCGCGACTGTCGAGCGGCCGGGACTGCTCCGACGCCCACGCGCCCAACTGCGAATCACGACCACGCGAGGCGAAATAGGCGTCCGACTCTTCGTCGGTGGCCCATGATACCGGCCCCTCGATGCGAACCTGCCGGCGCAGCGACTTCCAGTGGAACAGCAGCGCACCCTGCGGATTGGCCGCCAGTTCGCCCGCCTTGCGGCTCTCGCGGTTGGTGTAGATCACGAAGCCATCGGGACCATGCCCCTTCAACAGCACCATGCGCACCGAAGGCCGCCCCTCGGCATCCGCCGTCGCGAGCGCGACCGCATTCGGGTCGTTCGGCTCGGACTGCTTGGCCTCGGCGTACCAGCTATCGAACAGCGTGAAGGGATCGTCTGACATGCCGCGCGCCTTAGCGGGATTCGGCGCGGAACGAAACTTGGGAACGACTCTACCGTGCCGATGATTGACCCAGGTAATCGAATCGTTTCCGCAACGAAGGGACGCCAAGTGGCAGCACGCGCATATTGGCAGGGGCAGATCCGGCTGGCCTTGGTCTCGATCCCGGTCGAGATCTATTCCGCGACCAAGTCCGGCGCGGCGGTGTCGTTCAAGCAGATCCATGAGCCGTCAGGCCAGCCGATCCACTACGACAAGGTTGTCACCGGCGTAGGACCGGTCGATGCCGACGAGATCATGAAAGGCTATGAGGTCTCGAAGGGCGAATACGTCCTGCTCGACCAGGACGAGATCGACGCGGTGAAGCTCGAATCGAAGAAGACACTCGAACTCACCCAGTTCGTCGACGCGAGCGAGATCGACGTGCTCTATTACGAGAAGCCGTATTTCGTCGTGCCGGCGGACGATCTTGCGGAGGAGGCGTTCATCGTACTGCGTGAGGCGTTGAAGCGGACGAAGAAGGTCGGGCTCGGCCAACTCGCGATGCGCGGGCGCGAATATGTCGTCAGCCTGAAACCGTGCGGGCGCGGCATGGTGCTGGAGACGCTGCGCTACGCCGACGAGGTGCACAAGGCGCAGGGCTATTTCCGGGATATTCCCGACGACAAACCTTCGGAGGAACTGCTGGAACTGGCCGAGGCGCTGATCGGGAAACGGAGTGGCGACTTCCACCCGCAGGAGTTCCACGATCGCTATGTCGACGCGCTGAAAGACCTGATCGAACGCAAGCGCAAGTCGAACGGGAAGAAGATCATCGAGGACAAGGATACCGGCGGGAAGACCGGCTCGAACGTGGTCGACCTGATGGCGGCGTTGAAGAAGTCGATGGCGGCGAAGGAGCCGGCCAAGGCTGCGGAGAAGAAGACGCCGGCCAAGAAGGCGCCTGCGAAGGCCACTGCGGACAAGCCCGCCGCGGCAAAGAAACGTGCATAACCCTATTCTCCTCCCCTCCCGCWWGCGGGAGGGGAGTAAATGGTCGACGATCCCCTCGCCCTCTACAATGCCAAGCGAAACTTCACCAAGACCGCCGAACCAGCCGGCACGCTAGCCCCCGGCAACGGCAATTCGTTCATGGTCCAGAAGCACGACGCCACCCGCCTCCACTGGGATTTCCGCCTCGAAATCGACGGCGTCCTCAAAAGCTGGGCCGTCACCCGCGGCCCCAGCCTCGACCCCAACGAAAAACGCCTAGCCGTCCGCACCGAGGATCACCCGCTGAGCTACGCCACCTTCGAAGGCACGATCCCTCCGTCAGAATATGGCGGCGGCACGGTAATGCTGTGGGACCGCGGGACATGGTCGCCGATCAAGGGCAAGTCCGCCAAGGATCTCGACAAGGGCCACCTCCACTTCGTCCTCGATGGCGAACGGATGAAGGGCGAATGGCTACTCATCCGCCTGAAGCCCCGCGCGAAGGAAAAACGCGAAAACTGGCTCCTGCGGAAAATCGACGACGCCGCGGCCGGCGGCACCGACACGCTGGTGGAAGAAGCGCTGACCAGCGTCTCGACCGGCCGCACGATGATCGAGATCGAAGAGGGCAAATCCTCCCCGGCACGGGGAGGGGGACCAGCGAAGCTGGTGGAGGGGGCGCGCCGCAAGAGAACCGCCAGCCGTAAAGCTCTCGCCAGTGGCAAGCCCCCCTCCACCCCCGCGAAAGGTCGCGGCGGTCCCCCTCCCCGTGCCGGGGAGGATTTCCAGGAACTCCAACTCTGCACCCTCGTCGACGCCGTACCCACCGGCTCCGCCTGGCTCCACGAAGTCAAATACGACGGCTACCGCGCACTCGTCTCGATCGCCAACGGCAAGGCAAAGGTCTTCACCCGCACCGGCCTCGACTGGACCGACAAGTTCGCCGCTATCGCCGAAGCCGCCGCCAAGCTTCCCGTCAAATCCGCCCTGATCGACGGCGAGATCGTCGCATTCAAGGACGGCCACCCCGACTTCTCGACCCTGAAAGACGCCATCTCCAGCAGCGGCGACATGACGCTGTTCGCATTCGACCTGCTCGAACTCGATGGCGAAGACCTCACCGGCCTCTCCAACCTCGACCGCAAGGCGCGCCTGCAACCGCTGATCCCCGAGGACGAAGACCGCCTCCGCTACTCCGACCACGTCATCGGTGCGGGCGAGCAACTGTTCGAGACGATGTGCCGCGAAGGCCTCGAAGGCATCGTCTCGAAACGCGCCGACGCCCCCTATCTCGGCAAGCGCACCAAGGCGTGGCTCAAGGTCAAATGCACCCACCGCCAGGAATTCGTGATCGTCGGCTGGCTGCCCTCGGAAAAGAAGCGCGGGTTCAAATCGCTGCTGCTCGGCGTCCGCGAGGGCGAAGGCTTCAGGTATGCAGGGAAAGTCGGCACCGGGTTCGACCAGGCCCTGATGGACGACATCCGCGACAAGCTCGACGCGCTCGATCGCAAGACGCCGACGGTCGAGGCCCCGAAAGCCGCCGTTCGCGGCGCGAAATGGGTCACCCCGAAACTGGTCGCCGAGATCGCCTTCGCGGAGGTCACCCCGGACGGCGTGCTCCGCCATTCCAGCTTCATCGGCCTGCGCGAGGACAAGGCGGCGAAGGACGTCGTCGCCGAAACCCCAGCCCCGCTGCCGGAAGCCGCACCCGAGACCAACATAAAGGTCAGCAGCCGCGACCGCGTGATCTTCGACAAGTCGGACGTCACCAAGGGCGACCTCGCCGATTATTACGTCGCGGTCTCGGGCATCATGCTGCCGTTCGCCGCCAACCGCCCGATCAGCCTCGTCCGCTGCCCGCAAGGCCGCTCGCGCGCGTGCTTCTTCCAGAAACACGATGCCGGCAGCTTCGGCGACGCGGTCCATAAGGTGTCGATCCGCGAGAAGGACGGCTCGACCGAAGACTATCTGTACGTCGATGATGCGGACGGGCTGGTCGCGTGCGTGCAGATGGGGACGATCGAGTTCCACGGCTGGGGATCGTCGAACGCGACGCTGGAGAAGCCCGACCGCCTCGTGTTCGATCTCGATCCCGACGAGGGCCTCGACTTCGGTGATACGAAAAAGGCGGCCGAGCATCTGAAGAACCAGCTCGCCGAACTGGGGCTGGTCAGCTTCCCGATGCTGTCGGGGGGCAAGGGCGTGCACGTCGTCGTGCCGCTGACCCCCGAGGCGGGATGGCCGGCGGTAAAGGACTTCGCGGACCGCTTCGCGCGAGCGATGGCGGGCGCGGAGCCGGAGCGCTTCGTCGCGACGATGGCGAAGGCCAAGCGAAAAGGGCGAATCTTCATCGACTGGCTACGCAACCAGCGCGGCGCGACCGCGGTGATGCCGTATTCGGCGCGGGCGAGAGCGGGCGCGCCGGTGGCGGCACCAGTATCGTGGACCGAGTTGCGCGATATCGAAACGGCCGCGCGCTGGGGTGTGAAGGATGGGGCGGAACTGATCGAGCGCGCTAGTTCGCGGGCGCTTGAGGGCTGGGGTGTAGCGGATCAGGTGCTGCCGGATTTGTGAGCGCCCGCCTCCCAACTCACAACCACCCCGGCGAAGGCCGGGGCCCAATTGGAAAGGTGGTCGTAACGGCGCGATGCCCTGAATTAGCAACGTCCCCCAATTGGGCCCCGGCCTCCGCCGGGGTGGTGCTTTTGGAGACGGCGATGCCCTTCTCACTGTTCCCCCGCGAACGCGGGGGTCCAGGGTAGCGGGCCGTAACGCTCGAGATTCCTGCCCCCCGCGTTCGCGCGCGAACAGCAGTAACCCCGCGCCCCAAACGACAATTTATGTTGCACCGCCGCGTCGAAAGGTGAAACACCGCCGCCTGTATTCGGGGGCTTGAGGCATTGGACACGGCGGACACGGCGACGCAAACCGCGCCCCTTTTCGACGCGATGATCCACGCCGAGCGCTGGATCGCCGACTATTGCGCGCGCAGCACCAGCGCCGACGTGCTCTGCGAAGACGCCGACCCCGCCTGGGCGGCGATGTTCGCCGAGCTCGCGACCGTCGCCTCCGACGACCTCGGCCACATCCGCGAACGCGTCCAGCGCCACGCGGTCGACATCGGCACCGGCTTCCGCATCGCCGACGAACCCGATGAGCGCCCCTGGCCCGTCTCCCCCGTACCCTTGCTGATAGAGGCAGGCGAATGGGCAGGTATCGAGCGCGGCGTGATCCAGCGCGCGACGCTGATGGAGACGGTGATCGCCGACCTCTACGGCGCGGGCACACTGGTCGCCGACGGCCACATCCCCGCCGCGCTCGTCACCGGCAGTCCGTTCTTCCTGCGACCAATGGTCGGGCTCGACCCACCCGGCGGCCGCCATCTCGATTTCATCGCGATCGACCTCGGGCGCGGGCCGACAGGCGAATGGCGCGTGCTGGCCGATCACCTCCGCGCACCCGCAGGCGCCGGGTACGCGCTGGAGAACCGCATCGCCGTCAGCCGTACGCTCGGCGGGTTGCAGGACCGGCTCAACGTCCAGCGGCATGCGCCGTTCTTCGCCGCGTTCCGCGCCGGCATCGCGGCGATGTGCAAGCGGACCGACCCCCGGATCGGCCTGCTCACCCCCGGCCGCTTCAACCCGAGCTATCCCGAGCAAGCACACCTCGCGCGCTATCTGGGGTTGTTGCTCGTCGAGGGCGCCGATCTCGCCGCGCTCGAGGACAAGGTGTATGTCCGCACGATCGGTGGCCTCAAGCGGATCGATGCGCTGTGGCGGCGGCTCGACCCGCGGCTGCTCGACCCGCTGGCGTTCGACACGCATTCGCAGATCGGCGTGCCCGGACTGATCGACGCCTACGCCGCCGGCAACGTCGTATTATCGAACGCGCCGGGCTCGGCCGTGCTGGAGGCGCCGGCGTTCTCGGCGTTCCTGCCGCAGCTGGCGAAATCGCTGCTCGGCGAGGACCTGCTCCTCCCCAACATCGCGACCTGGTGGTGTGGGCAGGACGGCGCACGCGCGCAGGTCGAGGCGAATTTCGACCGCCTGCTGATCGGGCCGGCGTTCCATGCGCGCCCGCTCGGCATGACCGGCGGCCCGACCACCGGCGCCGACATCACTGGCGAAGACCGGGCGCGCCTGCTCGCCGACATGGCGAACAGGCCGCAGGATTATGTCGGGCAGGAGCTCGTCCAGCTCTCGACGATGCCGGTCGTCGTCGGCGATGCGCTGGTCCCCCGCCCGTTTACCCTGCGCGTCTTCGCGGCGCGTGGCGGCGATGGCGAATGGACCGTCCTCCCCGGCGGGTTCGCGCGGATCGGCGAGCATCCCGACGCGCGGGCGGCCGTCATGGGCGAAGGCATCTGGTCCGCCGACGTGTGCATCTACGGCGCCGAGCCGGTCGCGCCCGTATCGCTGCTGACCGCACCCGATTCGCTCCACGTCCGCCGCAATCCGGGCACGTTGCCGAGCCGGGTGGCGGACAATTTCTACTGGCTGGGGCGCTATCTGGAGCGCGGCGAAGCGCTGCTCGGCGCGATCCGCGTAATGCTCGGCAATTCGATCGACGTGGATGGGGGAGCCGTCTTGTCGCCTACCACGGTCGGCAAACTCGTCGGGCTGATCGTGGGTGCAGGCAGCGCGCCGCATCCGCCGAGCCTGCGCCGCGCCGACCTGACCGCGCTCGCGCGGACCGCGATGGAGGACGAACGCTGGCAGTCGATCCTGACTCTCAACCGCCACGCGAGAGAGATCGGGGAGGGCTCGCGCGATCGGTTGTCGGCGGACATGGTGCGACTGCTCGAAGCGCCCTTCCCTACACATCGCGGGATGCTGGAACGGGCGGGGTCGCTGCAACGGCGCTATGCCGCGATCGCCGGGCTGTCGGCCGAGCATATGGGGCGGACCGCGGCATGGCGGTTTCACGATCTCGGGCGGCGGGTCGAGCGCGCAATGGCGATGGCGCGGGCGATCCGGTTGTTCGGGATGCCGGGCGCGTCGCCGGACGATCTGTCCGTGTTGCTCGACCTTGCCGATAGCCAGATCAGTTATCGCCAGCGCTATCCGACAGGGATCGCGCGCGTGCCGGTGATGGATCTGGTGGCGCTCGATCCGGGCAATCCGCGCAGCCTCGCGTTCTCGGCGGAGCGGATCGCGGCGCGGTTGGCGGAATTGCCGGTGCTGAGCGACGACGAGATGGCGGAGCCGCAACAGGCGCAGGCGACCGGATTGCAGGCGATCGTGATGACGGCGACGGCCGCGGAGCTGAATGCCGAGACGCTGGGGGATATCGAGCGGCGGCTCGGGGCAGTGTCGGATGCGCTGGCGCGACGGTATTTCCTGCAGGGGGCCGAACCCCTGCGGACTAGTGGGCTGACGTTGGCGTGAGGGGCGGCGTGAGGGTAGATCTACAAATCCTCCCCGGCACGGGGAGGGGGACCATGCAGCGCATGGTGGAGGGGGCTCTCCACCAGCGCACCGTTCGTGGCGCCCCCCCTCCACCACCAGCAAGCTGGCGGTCCCCCTCCCCGTGCCGGGGAGGATTTTCATGATCTACGACATTCGCCACGTCACGACGTTCGATTACGGCGCGAGCGTCAAGTTTGCGCGCTGCAATCTCCGGTTGAAGCCGATCGACTGGCCGGGGCAGCACCTCGACTCCTACACGCTGTCGGTGCATCCGGCGGGGCGGACTAGTGCCGCGCGGGCCGAGGCGGGGCTCGCCAACGTCACGCGGCTGGTGGTCGACAGCCCGGTACGGCATCTGACGATCGAGAGCCGGTCACGGATGACGGTGGACCGGCTTGTGCCGGTGCCCGACGCGAGCGATCCGACCCTCGCAGAAATCGCGGCGATGGCGCGCACGAGCACCGATCTCTCCGCGGCGAGCCCGTCAAATTACATCTACCCCTCGCCGCTGATCCCGCTTGACCAGGCAATCGCGGACTATTGCGCGGTCGATCTCGACCCTTCGCGCGGTGCACTGGAAGCGGGCATCGCGCTAGCCCGGCGAATCCAGCAGGAGTTCGAATTCGACGCGGACGCGACGCTGGTCGATACCCCGCCGCACGAGGCGTTCCTGCAACGCAAGGGCGTGTGCCAGGATTTCGCCCAGATCATGATCACCGGCTTACGCGCGGCGGGGCTGCCGGCGGCGTATGCGTCGGGGTATATCCGGACGATCCCGCCCGAGGGTCAGCCGCGGCTCGTAGGCGCGGATGCGACGCATGCGTGGGTGCTGTTGTGGTGCGGGCCGGTGCGTGGCTGGGTTGGGGTCGATCCGACCAACGGAATCTGGATGGCGAGCGATCACATCGTGATGGCGGTCGGGCGGGATTACGCCGAGATCGCACCCGTGGATGGCGTGGTGCTCGGATCGGGTGCACAGAACATGGATGTGAGTGTCGACGTCGCGCCGTTGGATGAACGGCGGGCCCAAGGCGCTACATAACTACCGTCTTCATCCTCCCCGCGAAGGCGGGGACCCAGATACTCGAACGTCTGCGATGATCCCGCAGGCCTGCCAATATGGGTTCCCGCCTGCGCGGGAATGACAGAACCAGCGCTACTTCTTCTCGTCGTGAGGGTTCGGATACGCGCCGCCGCCGCTCTCGCCACCCTTGCCCTTGGCCGGCGCGTCGTTGACGCCGTCCTTCTCCTTCGCGCCGTCGTCGTTCTTCGGCACGCCCTGCATAGGTTGCTTGTCGGTCATGATCGTTCCTCTCGTGCAACCAAACACCCCGCGCGCAATTGCGTTGCGCGGGCGCTCGCCCCACATAGACGCGCAAGTAAGAATGGGGACGTAAGTGGCCGATCCGTACAAGACTCTGGGTGTAGCGCGCGACGCGACCGAAGCCGACATCAAGAAGGCGTACCGCAAGCTCGCAAAGGAGCTTCACCCCGATCGCAACAAGGACAATCCGAAGGCATCGGAGCGGTTCAGCACGGTCACCAACGCGTACGACCTGCTGAACGACAAGGACAAGCGCGCGCGGTTCGATCGCGGCGAGATCGATGGTGACGGCAATCCAGCGTCGCCGTTTGGCTTTGGCGGCGGTGGCGGCGGACGACCACAGCCCGGCGGCTTCCGCAGCGAGGGCTATGAGAGCGGCCCCGGGGCCCCCGATATGAGCGACATCTTCGAGGGCCTGTTCGGCGGCGCGCAGCGTGGCGGTGGCGGCGGGTTCTCCGGCGGCTTCGGTCGGCGGCCCCAGCCCAAGGGCGAGAACGTCGCGTATCGCCTGCAGGTGCCATTCGTCGAAGCCGCAACACTGGAGCCGCAGCGCGTGACGCTGTCCGATGGCAAGACGCTCGACCTGAAGCTGCCGGCGGGCGTCGAGACCGGGACCCAGATGAAGCTTGCAGGCAAGGGCGAGCAAGGTCCAGGCGGTGCGGGCGATGCGATCCTGACGATCGAGGTCCAGCCGCACAAGTTCTTCACGCGCGACGGCGACGACGTCCGACTGGAACTGCCGATCACGCTGGCCGAGGCCGTCCTGGGCGGCTCGATCAAGGCGCCGACGGTCGACAAGCCGGTGATGCTGACGATCCCCAAGGGCACGACGTCGGGCAAGACGCTGCGCCTAAAGGGCAAGGGTTTCCACAAGAAGGGCGGCACGCGGGGCGACCAGCTCGTCACGCTGATGATCGATATTCCGGCGAGCGATGCGGCGCTGACCGCGTTCGTCGAAAGCTGGGAAGGACGCGAGGCGGGGAACCCGCGGGGGTCCATGGGCGTCTGAACGCCTTGTGAACGACAGTCCCCTATCGCCCGAAGCACGCGCCCATGACCATGGCGCAGCCCGTACCCGTCTCAACCGCGGCATGGCAAAGGTCAGGCCCGGCAGCTACGCGTTCGAGGTTTTCAAGCGCGCGGCGATCGGCGTGTTCAACGACGGGTTCATCCACGCAGGCAACCTTGCCTATCTCGCGCTGATGACGGTGTTCCCGTTCTTCATCGTCGCCGCAGCGATCCTGTCGCTGTTCGGACAGAGCGTCGAGACGGTGCGCGCGGTCGAATCGTTCCTGAACGTCCTGCCGCCCAACGTCGGCGACCTGTTGCGCAAGCCGATCGCCGACGTGCTCGCCGCACGAACCGGGTCGCTGCTGTGGCTCGGCGCGCTCGTCGGCCTGTGGACGGTCGGAAGCTTCGTCGAAACGATCCGCGACATCTTCCACCGCGCCTACGGGATCAAGGCGACCGCGCCGTTCTGGAAATCGCGGCTTGGCTCGTCTGCGGTGATCATCCTGTCGGTGGTGATCGCCCTGCTGTCGTTCCTCGTCCAGGGTATCCTGACCGCGGCCGAGCAATTCATCTACCGGCTCGTGCCGTTCGCGCAGGACGCCGCCGGCTGGGTCGGGCTGTCGCGGCTTATCCCCGGCCTGCTGATGTTCGGCGCGCTGTACCTGCTATTCTATTCGGTGACGCCGTCGCGCTATCGCTATTCGAAATGCCGCAAATGGCCGGGCGCGCTGTTCACGACCGCCTGGTGGGTCAGCGCGACCGCGTTGCTGCCGGTGATCCTGTCGCGGCTTGGTGGCTACGACCTGACCTATGGCAGTCTGGCGGGCGTTGTCATCATGCTGTTGTTTTTCTACGTCATCGGGCTCGGACTGGTATTCGGCGCGCATCTCAACGCGGCACTGGCGGAACCACCCGAAACAACGCTAGAGCAACCCGCTACGGATATGCAGGCAGAGGCGGGGACGGCGTGAACGGTTTGATGGCGGGCAAGCGTGGGCTGATCATGGGCCTGGCGAACGACAAGTCGTTGGCCTGGGGGATCGCCAAGAAGCTGTCCGAGGCGGGCGCGGAACTCGCGTTCAGCTATCAGGGCGAGACGATGATGAAGCGCGTCCGCCCGCTCGCCGAGCAGCTGGGCGTGGCGCGGCTGTTCGATTGCGACGTGTCGGACATGGGTGCGCTCGATGCGACGTTCGACAAGCTGGCGCAGGAATGGCCGACGATCGACTTCGTTGTCCACGCGATCGGCTTTTCGGACAAGAACGAGCTGCGTGGGCGGTTCGTCGATACGAGCCTCGACAATTTCCTGATGACGATGAACATCTCGGTGTATTCGTTCGTCGCGGTGGCGCAGCGCGCGGCCAAGATGATGACCGAGGGCGGGTCGATGCTGACGCTCAGCTATTACGGCGCCGAGAAGGTCATCCCGCATTACAACGTGATGGGCGTGGCGAAGGCGGCACTGGAGACGAGCGTGCAGTATCTGGCGGTTGATCTCGGCCGCGACAACATCCGCGTGAATGCGATCTCGGCGGGCCCGATCAAGACGCTGGCGGCGAGCGGCATCGGCGATTTCCGCCTCATCCTGAAGTGGAACGAGCTGAACTCGCCGCTGAAGCGCAACGTGACGATTGATGACGTCGGCGGGGCTGGACTGTATTTGCTTAGCGACCTTGCAAGCGGCGTGACCGGCGAGACGCACCATGTCGACGCTGGCTACAACGTGATCGGCATGAAAGCCGAAGACGCCCCCGACATCGCACTGGCTTAAACCGAGAGCGACCGCGTCGACCTACCCCTCTCCCTTCAGGGGAGAGGGAGGGGCCCATGCGAAGCATGGGAGGGTGAGGGAATGAAACGACCACCCGGCAACACCCCACGCGATCGTCAACGCGAAGCACGCAAGATGCCATCCGAACCCGAACACCGGCTATGGCAAGTCCTGCGCAACCGTCAGGTCTGCGGCCTGAAGTTTCGCCGACAAGTATGGCTTGGCCCCTACATCGTCGACTTCCTCTGTGCCGAAGTCCGGTTGGTCATCGAGGTCGACGGCGACACGCACGCCTCACCTGAAGCACAGGACTATGACAAACGGCGAACCGCGCTAATAGAGACCGAAGGCTACCGGGTATGCCGCTTCGGGAACGATGACGTGATGACCAATATCGATGGCGTGGCTGCGACGATTGTTGCGGTCGCCAACGAACCCTCACCCTCCCACCGCGTTGCGGCGGGCCCCTCCCTCTCCCCCAAGGGGAGAGGGTTTTGAGCTTCAACACGTTTGGACGGCTGTTCCGCTTCACCACCTGGGGCGAATCCCATGGGCCTGCGCTGGGTGCGGTGGTCGACGGATGCCCGCCGGGGATTGCGCTGACCGAGGCCGACATTCAGCCTTGGCTCGACAAGCGTCGCCCCGGCACCTCGCGCTTTACGACCCAGCGGCGCGAGCCGGATACGGTGCGCATCCTCTCGGGCGTGTTCGAGGGCCGCACTACCGGCACGCCGATCAGCCTGATGATCGAGAATGTCGACCAGCGCTCGAAGGACTATTCCGACGTGGCCAAGGCGTATCGCCCCGGTCACGCCGACTATGCCTATGACGCGAAATACGGGTTTCGCGATTTCCGTGGTGGTGGGCGCTCTTCCGCCCGCGAGACGGCGGCGCGCGTTGCCGCCGGTGCGGTCGCACGGCTCGTCGTCCCGCAGGTCCGCGTCCGCGCTTGGGTCGAGGCGATCGGTGGCGATGCGATCGATCCGGCCAACTTCGACGACGCGCAGATCGACCAGAACCCGTTCTTCTGCCCGGACGCCGCCGCCGCCGCCCGCTGGGAGATACTCGTCGATGCCGCGCGGAAGTCCGGATCGTCGCTCGGTGCTGTGATCGCGTGCGAGGCGACTGGTGTGCCCGCAGGCTGGGGCGCGCCGCTCTATGCCAAGCTCGATTCCGAACTCGCGTCCGCTTGCATGAGCATCAACGCAGTCAAAGGCATCGAGATCGGCGATGGGTTCGCCGCCGCCGCGCTGTCGGGCGAAGCGAATGCGGATCCGATGCGTCCGGGTGTCAATGGTCCGGAGTTCCTTGCAAACCATGCTGGCGGGATCGCCGGCGGGATCGCGACCGGCCAGCCGATCCGCCTGCGTGTGGCGTTCAAGCCGACCAGTTCGATCCTCACCCCGGTCGAGACGATCAGCCCCACCGGCGAAGCCGCGACGATCGCCACCAAGGGGCGTCACGACCCCTGCGTCGGCATCCGCGGAGTCCCGGTCGTCGAGGCGATGGTGGCACTCGTGCTGGCCGACCAGGCGTTGCTGCATCGGGGCCAGTGCGGCTGAGGACGGAACATACGCGGCGCTGAAGCGCTTGCTCTTCAATAACTTAGGAGAGTGATAATGCGTATTCTAACATCGATCGCAGCCGCAGCCCTGATCATTCCAGGCGTGGCGATGGCTCAGACGGGCACCACTGGCTCGATGGGCGGCACCACTGGCGGCACGATGAGCGGCAGCACCATGGGCGGCTCGACGATGGGCGGCACCACCGGGACGACGACCGGTACGATGGATCAGGCAAACCCCTCGACGACCACGCAGTCGACCACGACGACACGCACGCAGCGTGGCACCAAGGCACGGAGCCGTACGCGCGGCACCACGTCGGGCACCATGAGCGGCACGACGGGTGATACCGGTACGACGGGCAGCACGATGTCCGGCACGACCGGCAGCACGATGGGCGCCGACACCATGGGCGGCACCACGGGCTCCACGACCGGCACGATGGGTGGCACGACCGGAGGTACCATGGGTGGCACGACCGGAGGTACCATGGGTGGCACGACCACCGGTACGATGGGTTCGACCACGGGTGGAACGACCGGCACGACCACGCCGCGCTGATCCAACCGTTCTCACGTAAATGAAAAGCCGGGCGAGCGATCGCCCGGCTTTTTGCGTATCAGTCCGAGAAGGGATCGCGGACGAGGATCGTGTCGGCACGCTGTGGGCTGGTCGACACCAGCGTCACCGGACAGCGGATCAGCTCCTCGATGCGGCGGATATACTTGATCGCCTGCGCCGGCAGGTCGGCCCAGCTGCGCGCACCGGCAGTCGTCTCCTGCCAGCCTTCCATCGTCTCGTAGATCGGCTCCACCAGCGCCTGGTCCGCCGCGTGCGCCGGGAAATAATCGAGCGTCTCGCCGCGCAAGCTGTAGCCGGTGCAGATCGACACGGTCTCGAACCCGTCGAGCACGTCGATCTTGGTCAGCGCGATCCCGGTGATGCCGCCAACCGCCGCCGCCTGGCGCACCAGTACCGCGTCGAACCAGCCGCAGCGACGTTTCCGCCCGGTGACGGTGCCAAATTCGTGGCCACGGACGCCGAGGCGCTCGCCGGTCTCGTTCTCGAGCTCGGTCGGGAATGGACCCGAACCGACGCGCGTCGTGTACGCCTTGGCGATGCCGAGCACGAAGCCGACCGCCGATGGCCCGAGGCCCGACCCGCCGGCCGCTGCGCCGGCGATCGTGTTCGACGAGGTGACGAACGGGTACGTGCCATGGTCGACGTCGAGCAGCACGCCCTGCGCGCCCTCGAACAGGATCCGCTTGCCGGCCGAGCGCGCGGCGTTGAGATCGCGCCACACGGGCTTGGCGAAGGGGAGGACGAAGCCAGCGATCTCGCGCAGCTCGGCGATCAGCCGCGCGCGGTCGATCGGCGGCTCGCCGAAGCCGGCGCGCAGCGCGTCATGATGCGCGGTGAGGCGATCGAGCTGCGGTCCGAGATCGTCGAGATGCGCGAGATCGCACACGCGGATCGCACGGCGACCCACCTTGTCCTCATACGCAGGCCCGATGCCGCGGCGGGTCGTGCCGATCTTGCCGGCGCCGCTGGCGTCCTCGCGCAGGCCGTCGAGGTCGCGGTGGAACGGCAGGATCAGCGCGCAGGTATCGGCGATCCGCAGAGTCTCCGGCGTCGCAACGACGCCTTGAGCTCCCAATCGCGCGATCTCGTCCTTCAGCGCCCACGGATCGAGCACCACGCCGTTGCCGATGAACGACGGCGTGCCGCGGACGATACCCGACGGCAGCAGCGACAATTTGTAGACGTTCTCGCCGACGACCAGCGTGTGGCCGGCGTTATGCCCGCCCTGGAACCGCACGACCATGTCGGCACGCTCGGCGAGCCAGTCGACGATCTTGCCCTTGCCTTCGTCGCCCCATTGCGCGCCGATGACTGCTACGTTGGCCAAACTCTATCTCCTGAGGATTACGCGCAGCGCCTACAGCGCGCGGGGCTCGCCCGCCACCCATAGATGCGTGCAGACTTGTGCTTCGGGGGTGTCGCCTGCCTCTAGCGCGGCGACGGTTACCCAGCCGCGCGCGCGCATCGCGGCGCCTTCGTTGGCTGGGGTGCCATAGGGCAGGAATAAGCGGCGGCGGTCGACGGTGGCGGTACGTTCCACCAGCGCATCGGTGAACAGCGAGAAGCCGGTGGCGGCTTCCTCGGCGCCGTTTTCGTGGACGACGGTATAAGTGCCACCCCGCCCCACTTCACGCGCGCTGCCATCGGCGAAGAGCGAGAAGCCGAGCCAGGTCTGGTATTCGAACCCGTGCCGCTCGGTCGGGTCGAGCGTGAGCGCGACACGACCGTCGAGCGCCTCGGCAATCCGCGCGAGACCGTCGAGGCGCGACGCGAGCGCGCCAGTCGTGTCGAAGGCGCGGAGGCGGTCCATGGCCTGTTCGAACGGCCCGGCGGCTTCGATCAGGGGGAGATAGGCGGGCGCGAGTGCGGCAACGGCACCGGCATCCTTCGCGTCAAGACGATCGCGCAAGGTGGCGACGAGGTCGTCCGCAACAGGGAGCGGCCCGGCGGCGAGCGTCGGCACCAGATCGGGAAGCGTGAAGTCGATCGACGCGCCCGCGACGTCCGCCGCTGCGATCATGTCGACCGCAACCGCGACGAGCTCCTGTGCGGCGGCGACCGAATCGAGCCCAATCAACTCGCACCCGATCTGCCGAGTCTCGCGCGCCGGCGCGAGCTGCGACGCGCGAAGTTTCAGCACCGAACCAGCGTAACTCAGCCGCACCGGCCGCGGGTGATGCCCCATCCGCGTGGCGGCGATCCGCGCGACCTGTGCGGTGATATCGGGGCGGATCGCAAGGGTGCGTTGCGACACCGGATCGACGAAACGCACCGCATCGTGGAGGCCGCCGGCCTTCAGCCGCATTTCCAGCCCGTCGGCGAATTCAGCGAGCGGTGGATCAACGCGTTCGTAGCCGTGGAGGCGCGCGGCTTCGAGCACGCGGGCTTCCAGCGCCGCGGCCGAGTCGGCGAACGGGGGGAGGCGATCTCGGAAGCCTTCGGGGAGGAGTGCGGTCATGCGCGTGCCTCTAGAACAGGTTGCGGCGAGATTGAACTGCGTTCGTCTCGACTATCCCCAACCCGTTCGTCCCGAGTAGCCATCGAGTAGTGCCCGAAGGGCACGTATCGAGATGGCGTATCGAGGGATACCTGCCCGCGGGACGTGTACCTCGATACGAGCCCTCGATACGCGCTTGCAGCGCTACTCGGTCTCTACTCGGCACGAACGGAAATGTGGGGCTAGCGTGCATGCAGATCGCCGGGGTGAGGGGCGCCGCGAGCGCTGTCCTCTCCAACTGCCCCTCACCCAACCCTCTCCCCGGAGGGGAGAGGGCTAAGTCAGTAACACCGTCAGAAGTTGAGGCCCATCGCGGTCTTCACGCCGGGGAGCGCGCGGACCTTGGTGAGGAGCTCCGGCATCACCGCTTCGTCGACCGAGAGGAGAAGCACCGCTTCGCCACCGGCCGAGCGACGGCCGAGATGGAACGTGCCGATGTTCACCCCAGCCTCGCCCAGCGCCGTCCCAAGACGACCGATGAACCCCGGCGCATCCTCATTGACGACGTACAGCATCGGCCCGGCAAGATCGGCTTCGATCTTAATCCCGAGCAGCTCGACCAGACGCGGCGCCGAATCGCCGAACAGCGTCCCCGCAACAGACCGCTCGCCATCCTCGGTCTTCACCGCGACGCGGAGCAGCGTGTGGTAGTCCGCCTCACGCTCGGTGCGGACTTCGCGGACTTCCAGGCCACGCTCGCGCGCCAGCACCGGCGCGTTGACCATGTTGACGGTCGCGGTCTGCGTCTGGAGATAGCCGGCGAGCACCGCGCTCACGATCGGCTTGGCGTTGAGCTCAGCGGCCGCGCCCTCGGTATGCACCGAAATCCGCGATACCGCGCCGGTGGTCAGCTGCCCGACCAACGACCCCAGCTTCTCCGCCAGCGCCATGTACGGCTTCAGCTTCGGCGCTTCCTCGGCCGATAGCGACGGCATGTTGAGCGCGTTGGTGACGCCGCCCGACATCAGGAAATCGGCCATCTGCTCGGCGACCTGGATCGCGACGTTGACCTGCGCCTCGGTCGTCGATGCGCCGAGATGCGGCGTGCTGACGAAGTTCGGCGTGTTGAACAAGGGCGATGCCTTAGCCGGCTCCTCGACGAACACGTCGAGCGCGGCGCCGCCGACCTGCCCCGAATCGAGCGCCGCCTTCAGCGCGACCTCGTCGATCAGGCCGCCGCGCGCGCAGTTGATGATCCGGACGCCCTTCTTGGTCTTGGCGAGCGCCTCGGCCGAGAGGATGTTGCGCGTCTGGTCGGTCAGCGGCGTGTGCAGCGTGATGAAATCGGCACGCGCGAGCAGTTCGTCGAGCGTGACCTTCTCGACGCCGATCTCGATCGCGCGCTCGGGCGTCAGGAACGGATCGAACGCGACGACCTTCATCTTGAGGCCGCGCGCACGGTCGGCGACGATCGAGCCGATATTGCCCGCGCCGATCAGGCCGAGCGTCTTCGACGTCAGCTCGACGCCCATGAAGCGGTTCTTCTCCCACTTGCCGGCCTGCGTCGAGGCGTCGGCCTCGGGCAACTGGCGGGCGAGCGCGAACATCAGCGCGATCGCGTGCTCGGCAGTGGTGATCGAATTGCCGAACGGCGTGTTCATCACAACCACGCCCTTTGCCGACGCGGCGGGGATGTCGACGTTGTCGACGCCGATCCCGGCGCGGCCGACGACCTTGAGGTTGGTGGCGTGCTCGAGGATTTCCTTGGTAACCTTGGTCGAGCTGCGGATCGCGAGGCCGTCATACTCGCCGATCATCGCCATCAGTTCGGCGGGCGTCTTGCCGGTGATCTCGTCGACCTCGACGCCGCGCTCGCGGAAGATCTGGGCGGCGCGGGGATCCATTTTGTCGGAGATAAGGACTTTTGGCATGGGATTGCTCCTGGGAATTTCGGGGGGATTGGGTGGTCGCCTTCCGATCCGATCCTCACCCCCCCGTCATCCCGGCGGAAGCCGGGACCCACGGTAGCGGTTCGCTTCATGAGCGAGTGCTCCGTGTCCATGGGTCCCGACGTGCGCCGGGATGACGGAATGGCGGTGGTTGTTGGAAGAAGGGCGTAAAAGACGCGGTAGCTAGTTAGGCCGCCTTGGCGGTCGCGTAGGCCCAGTCGAGCCAGGGGCCGAGCGCTTCGATATCGGCGGTGTCGACGGTCGCGCCGCACCAGATGCGCAAGCCCGGAGGCGCGTCGCGGTAACCCGCCACGTCATACGCCGCGCCAGCCTTCTCGAGCGCCGCCGCCATCGCCTTGATCAGCGCCTCGTCCGCACCCTCGACCGTGAGACACACGCTGGTCTTCGACCGCGTCGCCGGATCGATCGCGAGATGACCGAGCCAATCCCGCTCCGCGACGATCTTGTCCAAAGCCGCCGCATTCGCATCCGAGCGCTTGATCAGCCCGTCTTCACCCAGCGACTTCGCCCATTCGAGGCTGAAGATCGCGTCCTCGACGGCCAGCATCGACGGGGTGTTGATCGTCTCGCCCTTGAACACGCCCTCGGCGAGCTTGCCCTTCGAGACGACGCGGAACACCTTCGGCAGCGGCCACGCCGGCGTGTACGTCTCCAACCGCTCGACCGCACGCGGCCCCAGGATCAGCACGCCGTGCGCGCCCTCGCCGCCGAGAACCTTCTGCCACGAGAAGGTGGCCACATCGATCTTGGTCCAGTCGATATCGTATGCGAACACGCCGCTAGTAGCATCGGCGAACGATAGACCCTCGCGGTCGTCCGGGATCCAGTCCGCGTTCGGCACGCGCACGCCGCTGGTAGTGCCGTTCCAGGTGAACAGCACGTCGTTCGACCAGTCGACCGCTTCCAGATCGGGGAGTTGGCCGTAATCGGCGCGCACTACCGTGGGGTCGATCTTGAGCTGCTTGACCGCATCCGTGACCCAGCCTTCGCCGAAGCTTTCCCAGGCCAGCGCCGTCACCGGCTTCGCGCCCAGCATCGTCCACATCGCCATCTCGTACGCGCCGGTGTCGGAGCCGGGGACGATGCCGATGCGGTGCGTGGTCGGAAGCTTCAGCAGCTCGCGCATCAGGTCGATGCTGTACTGGAGGCGGGTCTTGCCGATCTTCGAGCGATGCGAGCGACCGAGCGAATCGGTGGCGAGCTTGTCCGCGGACCAACCCGGAGGTTTCGCGCAGGGACCGGAGCTGAAAAAGGGACGCGCCGGCTTCGTCGTCGGCTGGTCGAGCACACCCAATGCGGGTGCGGTAATGGTATCCGTCAAAATAGTCTCTCCTCACAGAGAGCACGCGCGGCGTTGGGACCGCGTGGCCCGTCGCCGGCCCTAACGGCGTTCGCAGGGGTGTCAACCTCTTCTCCTTGCCGTTCGCCCTGAGCGAAGTCGAAGGGTCTCGTCCCTACGGCGAGATGCTTCGACTTAGCGCAGCACGAACGGAGGAAGGGTGACAATCCCATCCAAGGCGAGGATTATGCGCCAATGTATCGCGTATTTTATCCCCTTGTCGTCATCCCTTTGCTCACTGCCTGCGGACGCGCGGACCGCCCCAGCGCCCCTACCAAAACCCGTCCCAACCTCTCCGTCCCAAGCAATCGCGAGACCGCACAATGTCTCGCCGACCTGCGCCAATTGCACGTCTCGTTCCAGGTCCTGCCCGATCGCGAGACAGGCCCCGGCTGCGGTCTCGCCGGCACGATAAAGCTCGTCGACATCGGCGTCCCCGTCGCCAACCTCACCGCGGTCCGCTGCAGCGAAGCGCGCGCGTTCATCGGCTGGACGCGCAACGCGGTCGCACCCGCCGCATACCAGATGCTCGGCAGCGAACTCGCGCGGATCGACAGCATGGGGAGCTATTCGTGCCGCAACATCGTCGGGTCGGCGCGCAACGCAAACCGGCGCTCCGGCCACGCGATCGCCAACGCGATCGACGTCGGCGGGTTCGTGCTGAAGGACGGGCGGCGAATCACCGTGCTGAACGACTGGAACTCGGCCGACCCGCAGGTCCGGCAGTTCCTTCAGACGATCCGTGCGTCGGCCTGCAAGCGGTTCGGGACGGTGCTCAGCCCCGACTACAACGCCGCGCACCGCAACCATCTCCACCTCGAGGACGATCGCGCCAATTTCTGCCGCTAGCGCACCGCTCTAGCCCTCCCTCCCCGTTTCCTCTAATCCCGACGAAATGACAGATACACGAGTACCCGCGCGCGTTTTCGCGAACGCCAGCCAGGATGCCGAGTCCGCCCGCGACTCCGTTTCCACACCCCAGACGCAGCACCCGCATTACCGGCTCGCCTTCCAGGACATGGACTTCCTGTTGCGCGAAGACCTGCGGCCGGTGCGGTTCCAGCTCGAACTGCTGAAGACCGAACTGGTCCTCGACGAGGCGAAGATCGGTTCGACGTTCGTGTTCTACGGCTCGGCGCGCATCCCCGAGCCCTCGAAGGCGCAGGCCTTGCTGGCGCTCGCGACCGACGAGAAGTCGAAGAAGATCGCCGAGCGGCTGGTCGAGAAGTCGAAATATTACGACGTCGCGCGTGAACTCGCTGCGAAGGTCAGCGTGCTGCCGCGCGACGAGCGTGGCTGGCGGCAGTTCGTGGTGTGCTCGGGCGGTGGTCCGTCGATCATGGAAGCGGCCAACCGCGGCGCGACCGACGTCGGCGCCGAATCGATCGGCCTGAACATCGTCCTGCCGCACGAGCAGGCGCCGAACCCGTACGTCACGCCGTCGCTGTCGGTGCAGTTCCACTATTTCGCGCTGCGGAAGATGCACTTCCTGCTCCACGCCCGCGCGCTGGCAGCGTTTCCGGGCGGGTTCGGGACGTTCGACGAACTGTTCGAGCTGCTGACGCTGATCCAGACGGGCAAGATCCAGCCGATCCCGGTGCTGCTGTTCGGCCGCGCTTTCTGGGAGCGGGTCGTGAATTTCGACGCACTGGTCGAGGAAGGCGTCGTCAGCGAGAAGGACCTCGGAATCTTCCGCTACGTCGAGACCGCGGACGAGGCGTGGGACGCGGTGCAGTCGTTCTACCGCGAGCGGGCCGAGCGGGAAGCCGCCGAGGGCTGAGCTCTCTGCTCCCTCTCCCCCTTCCGGGGAGAGGGCTGGGGTGAGGGGCAGTTCCGGACGCAGCACTGCTTGGCGGGGGGGGGGGGCAGGTTCGAACCCTGCTGGTTGAGATACAGGATCACCTTCGCGCGATCCTGCGCGTTGCCCAGGCCGGCAAACGTCATCTTCG
>NZ_JBCEBT010000007.1:0-90450 GCF_049472435.1 Sphingomonas sp. 4RDLI-65
AGCTCGTCAGGCTCATAACCTGAAGGTCACAGGTTCAAATCCTGTCCCCGCAACCATACCCAACGACAATCCTAGCCCCGTAGCGCAAGCCACGGGGCTGGCGTCGTTTCTGGCCTTGCAGCATCGGCGCGCCCAGCCATTCGAGAACGGCGCCGAACTCGCCATCCCGGTAGACCGTTACGCTCCAGATTAGCGTCGCCGCTGCCGCCGCCGCGAACGGCGCGCCGGACTGGTTTTGCAAAGGAGGCGGCGAGAAATGCGGGCGGGTCGTCCGGCGATCCTCTGGGTGGTTATCGCTCCTATCGGGTTGCATCCGGCCAACGGCTCACGCTTCAAATGCGTCGTGGCCGTTGTGCCTGTCTGCGACCAACCCCCACGCGAAAGAATGGGAGCAGACTGTCGAGGTCTGAGCTTCCGGTGAAATCGACATTCGACGGCAGGGGAAACGCAGGATCTCCCTTTGGCCAATGCGAGATTTCTGGTAAAGTAGAATCATGGATATCAGGAACGCAGTCGCGGGACTTTCTGCTCTGGCTCACGAGGGACGCCTGACGGTGTTTCGTATGTTGGTGCAGGCGGGCCAGACCGGCATCGCTGCTGGCGAAATCGCGCGGAGTTTGAAGGTTCCGCCAAACACGCTTTCGGCAAACCTTACCATCCTGTCGCACGCCGGGCTGATCGACAGCCGTCGCGAAGGCCGATCGATAATCTACTCGGCAAGGTACGAGACCATGACCGAATTGCTGGAATATCTGATGAAGGACTGTTGCGGCGGATCGCCTGAGATTTGCGCGTCACTTGCCGATGTCGTTCTGCGTAGCCGGTGCGATGCGCAGGCGGTCGCGTGACCGCGGCCATCACAGATGGGCTGTTGCTGTGCACGCATGACAGCGCACGCTCGATTTTCGGCGCGGCGATCGTCGACCGGCGGGGGGAAGGGCGGCGGTGCAGCAGGGGAAGTCTGCTCAAGCTGGTGGAGAGCGCCGATCGAGGTGCCCGACTGGTCGAACTGGTGATCCTGAGACGTGACGTTCCTGCAATGGCTATCCGCCAATGCTTGCAGGACATTCACGACAATGCCGTCGAAGACTAAAAAGGCGAAATCCGCACATGACCGACGTCACCATTTTTCACAATCCCGCATGCGGCACCTCGCGCAACACGCTGGCGATGATCCGCAACGCCGGCATCGAGCCGCACGTCGTCGAGTATCTGAAGACTCCACCGTCGCGCGCCTTGCTGGTCGAGCTGATCGACCGGGCCGGGATGCGCCCCCGTGATCTGCTCCGCGAGAAGGGTACGCCTTATGCAGAGCTGGGCCTGGGCGATACGTCGCTGTCCGACGACGCGCTGGTGGATGCGATGATGGCGCACCCGATCCTCATCAATCGACCGCTGGTCGTCTCGCCGCTCGGCGTGAAGCTGTGTCGCCCTTCGGAAGCGGTGCTGGATCTGCTACCTGAGCCGCAACAGGGCGCGTTCACGAAGGAAGACGGCGAACAGGTCGTCGACGCCTCGGGTCAGCGCGTCGCCTGATGCTGCTTGCCATCGCTATTTTTGTCGCCACGATCACGCTCGTCATCTGGCAACCCAAGGGGCTCGGCATCGGCTGGAGCGCGATGGGGGGAGCCGTGGTGGCGTTGCTCGCCGGGGTCGTCTCGCTGCCCGACGTGCCGGTGGTCTGGGGCATCATCTGGAACGCGACCGGAGCCTTCGTCGCGATCATCGTCATAAGCCTCCTTCTCGATGAAGCCGGTTTTTTCGAATGGGCGGCGCTGCACGTCGCACGCTGGGGCAAAGGGAACGGCCGTTGGCTGTTCGTCCTGATCGTGCTGCTGGGCGCCGCAGTATCGGCACTGTTCGCCAATGACGGTGCGGCGCTGATCCTGACACCGATCGTCATCGCGATGCTGCGTGCACTGGGCTACAAGGACAAGGCGACACTGGCGTTCGTGATGGCGGCCGGCTTCATCGCCGACACCGCCAGCCTGCCGCTGGTCGTCTCGAACCTCGTCAACATCGTGTCGGCCGACTTCTTCAGGATCGGCTTCGGCCACTATGCCAGCGTCATGGCCCCGGTGAATCTCGTGTCGATCGCGGCGACACTGGGCGCGCTGCTGCTGTTCTTTGGGCACGATATCCCGGCAACCTATGACGTCACCGCACTTCGGCGCCCGTCCGAAGCGATCCGCGACCTCGCAACCTTCCGCGCCGGCTGGGTCGTGCTGGCGCTGCTGCTGGGAGGCTTCTTCCTGCTCGAACCACTTGGCGTGCCGGTCAGCGCCGTCGCCGCTGCCGGTGCCATCCTGCTGCTGGTGATCGCCGGCCGCGGTCACGTCATCAAGACCGGCAAGGTGCTGCGCGGCGCGCCGTGGCAGGTCGTGATCTTCTCGCTCGGCATGTACCTCGTCGTGTACGGCTTGCGGAACGCCGGCCTGACCAACCATCTGGCGGCCTTGCTCGATCGGACGGCGCAAGGCGGCGTCTGGGGTGCGGCGTTCGGCACGGGTATTATCGCGGCGGTCCTGTCGTCGGTCATGAACAACATGACGACCGTTCTCGTCGGCGCGCTGTCGATCGACGCAACGCACGCGACCGGCGCGATCAAGGACGCGATGATCTATGCCAACGTCATCGGCTGCGACCTCGGGCCCAAGCTGACGCCGATCGGATCGCTGGCGACGCTGTTGTGGCTTCACGTCCTCGGGCAGAAGGGCATCAGGATCGGCTGGGGTTATTACTTCAAGGTCGGTGTGACGCTGACCGTCCCGGTTCTGCTCATCACTCTCGCGGCGCTTGCGCTGCGGATCGGGTTCGCCTGATGCCGGTGCGCGATCTATCCGACCCCGATCATCTTCCCGCCCTCGATCGCCGCTATGCGGTCGAGCGGCCGGCGCTGGGGCTTGGTGCCGGCGATCCGCCCCCGCGTATCCTGCTGCTCTATGGCAGCTTGCGCGAACGCTCCTATTCGCGACTCTGTGTCGAGGAGGCAGCGCGGCTGTTGCGTTTCTTCGGATGCGACACGCGCATCTTCGACCCGTCTACCCTGCCGCTGCCGGATCAGGTGGCGGGAGACGATCATCCGGCGGTCCATGAGCTGCGTCAGCTATCGCTGTGGTCGGAGGGGCAGGTGTGGTGCAGCCCGGAGCGGCATGGGCAGATCACCGGCATCATGAAATTGCAGGTCGATCACCTACCCCTGGCGATTGGGGGCATGCGCCCGACCCAAGGGCGCACGCTGGCGGTCATGCAGGTTTCGGCCGGATCTCAGTCGTTCAACAGCGTCAACACGCTGCGCGTGCTCGGTCGCTGGATGCGGATGGTGACAATCGCCAACCAGTCGAGTGTCGCCAAGGCGTTCGAGGAGTTCGATGCCGCCGGTCGCATGAAGCCATCGAGCTATTATGACCGCATCGTCGACGTGATGGAGGAGCTGGTGCGCTTCACCGTGCTGTTACGCCCACATGCCGGCCGGCTGGTGGATCGCTATTCCGAACGCAAGGAGGCGGGCGTTCCGATCGATCCAGGCACCGACTTGTCCGCCATCGCGCTTGGCTCGCGGAGCGGAACCGACCGCTGACGATGCATATCCTGGCCATCGGCGGAAGCCGCGCCATGCCCCGCGCTACGCCAAATAGCGACCAACAGAGGAATGTAATCCTTTACATAGGCCATTTATTACAATAATACCGATTCAAACTGACGCTAAGACGTCGGGAAAGGAGAGGTGAGCATGATCACAGCATATGCAGCGATCAGGAAAGCACATGAATTTTTCCGATGAGATCGGACAAGGCCGTTATCTGGTCGAGCCGAGCCGCGATCGAACATGGCGGTGAACGAAGTACTGACAAGCGTGCCAGGCTGACTTCAGCGGAGGGTTGTCTATTGTGCGTTCCCGTGGTTCGTCGCAGGCAATCAAGTCGATATTGCGACGAGATACTTCGGTGTACCCTTAAAAGAGGGTGGGCTGAAGATATCGGCGGGAAGCGATGCGCCGATCTTGTAAAGGTTGCGCGCGACGAAAAGGCGCGTGGGGCCGGCAACGCAATCTGCCCATTGGCTGCACAGCCTGCGCATGCCCCGGCCAATTTCTTCGTGACCGACAGCGTGGAGCGGCCGCAAGCCCAAGTGTACGTCCTTGGCTCACGTTCGCCGGTTTGCCTGCAAGAACCGTCGACCCGGAGGTCGAAACGTCGCGGGGCACCTTATCCCTATAACCTTCCAAATGGGCGTCTGCTCTATCCGGGGCCGACGGTCGGCGTACCGCAGCAGGACTGGCTTACCGGCAACGATCAGCATCGTTCATTTGGATGAACACGGCGTCAGCAGGATTTTGTAAATGAATATTCGTCCAGTCCTAATTGGACGTGCGCTTCGTGAATTTAAATGAGCGTTCTAATTCAAATATCGCTCAGCAAAACACATTCCAATTCTATCAAAAACATCGAGCAATTATAGCTTGAGAAAAAAACATAGACGAATCTGATTAATTTGGATCGATACAGGGAGAGGCAATATGAAGCTACTTACTGCACGTGCTTGTCTGTTGCTTGGCAGCGTATTCGTCACCACGCCCGCGTTGGCACAAGAGGTAACCGCACCCGCGCCCGGATCGGTGCAGGAGGGCGCCACCGCGCTCCCGCAGGATCCGACTCCCGCCGCCGCCGAACCCGGCCAGGACAATCCTGCCGGAGGCGACGAAATCGTCGTCACCGGTATCCGCAGCAGCCTGGCCAATTCGGCGCGCGTGAAGCGTGACGCGCAGCAGATCGTCGATAGCATCAGTGCAGAGGACGTCGGCAAATTCCCCGACTCCAACATCGCCGAATCCCTCCAGCGCATCACCGGTGTCGCGATCGACCGGTCGGGCGGCGAGGGCCAGTTCATCACCGTTCGCGGCCTCGGCCCGGAGTTCAATACCGTGTTGGTCAACGGGCGCGTCATGGCGACCGACAATCCGGGACGCGAATTCTCGTTCGACGTGCTGTCGTCCAACATGATCCAGCGCACCGACGTGTTCAAATCGAATGTGCCCGAGCTTCAGGAGGGTGGCATCGGGGCCACCGTCAACATCATCACCGCACGCCCGCTGTCGGGGCGCGACGGGTTCCATTTCTCGGCCTCCGCCGGCGCGATCTACGACACGTTGCGCGACAAGGCCGGGCCGGATACGTCGGCGACCGCGTCGTGGACCAACACCGACAAGACGTTCGGCGTCGTGCTGTCCGGATCGTACACTAAGCGCAAAAACCAGGAAGACACGATCGCGATCGACGGCTGGATCAACGGCCGGCCCGATATCATCTCGGTGATCGGCGGCACGCCGACGCTGATCACCGGCGCCGACCCGCGATACCCGGCAACGGGCAACGTCAACGTTCCCCAGAGCCTGTATTACCAGCGCTCGCAGGAAGAGCGCGAGCGGATCAACCTCGCCGGTGCCGTCCAGTTCAAGCCGCGCGACAATCTCGAGATCACCGTCGACGGCATCTATTCGAAGTTCACCGTGTCAGGCGTGGTCCGCAAGATGGATAACTTCCTGTCCGCGCCCTATTTCCAGCCGACGTTCGACAGCAACGGGACGGCGACCGGGCTCGGCATGATCGGCGGCGACTTCATCGCCCAGAACCCGCAGTTCCTGGCGGACAATCGAGACAGGCTGACCAACAACGGTCTCAATTCGAAGATCGACCATGTCTATAATCTGACGAAGCGTGAGTCCGAGGCCTATCAGTTCGGCGGCAACATCAAGTGGAACCCTGCCGAGGACGTCGAAGTGCGGTTGGACGCGTCCGTCACCGGCGCGAACCGTGTCTCGCCGAACCAGTATCTCGTGATCGGTGCGTTGCTGCCGTACAGCTACCAGTTCAATCTCAACCCTGGCCAGGGACTGCCGACCGCAACGTTCGACAACGCGATCATCAACGATCCCAATCGCATGCGGCTGCATTACATGGGCATCGACACCAACCGATCGCGCGATCGCGGCTCCGAGTTCCACCTGGATACCAAGTACGACATCCAGGATTCGGTGCTGAAATCGGTGCAGATCGGCGGGTCCTATACCGAGCGGCGCAAGATCAATCGGCAGTTCAACAACAGCGACTCGAACTGCACCTATTGCGGATACCAGGTACCGATCGCGTCCGGCCTGCTGGAGGGCTACGACTGGACCAACCTGCTGGGCGGGGGGCAGAATATTCCGCCGTCGCTGTTCCAGTTCGATCCGCAGGCGTTCCTCGCCTATCTCAACGACCCCGCCACTTTGTCGATCCCGACCAACGGCCGTACGCCCGCGCAGCAGGCTGCCTTCGCGCAGCAGCTCCTCGCGCTGCCGGGGGGACCGTTCGGCGTACGCGAGCAGCTTCGCGGTACGGTCAACGTCCAGGAGAAGCTGACCGCGGGCTATATCAGCATGCAGTTCGGCGGCGAGCGCTGGGCCGGTAACGTCGGCGTCCGCGTCGTCCAGACCGACGTCGTGTCCTCGGGCTTCGACACGCCCGTCATCAACATCGCCAACACGCCTGGCGACGACACGCTGCAGTTCACCTACGGGCCGGCGACGGCGGTGTCGGTCCGCAACAGCTACGTCAACGCGCTGCCGTCGGCGAACATCCGGTTCAACGTCACCGAAAAGCTGCTCGCGCGCGCCGCGTTCTCGCAGACCGTCACGCGCCCGACGCTGACCGATCTCGGCGTCAACAACGACTTCGGCGGCCGTATCTCGGTGCCGCAGTCGAGCGGCGGCAACCCCAGCCTGCTGCCGTTCAAGTCGACCAATTACGACCTGTCGGTCGAATGGTACATGACCCCGGTCAGCTATGTCAGCGTCGGCGGGTTCTACAAGGATCTGAGCAACTTCCTCGAACTGCAGACGCTGCCGGTGAACCGGTTCGGCCGCGTGTTCCAGGATACCCGCACCCGAAACGGGCAGACCGGCTATATCCGCGGCATCGAGGTGGGCGCGCAATATGCGTTCGACTGGCTGCCCGGCTTCGCCTCGGGCTTCGGTGTCACCGGCAACTACACCTATGTGGACAGTAAGGTTCAACGTGAGGACACGCTCGCCGATTTCGACTGCGGTTATAACGGGCTGTCGCCGCATTCCGCCAACGGCAGCGTGTTCTACGAGAAATACGGCATCTCGGCGCGCACGTCGTATAATTGGCGCTCGGATTATCTGCGCCAGTGCCGGTCGAGCCAGGGCCGTCCGCGCAACCGGTCGTCCTACGGCCAGCTCGACTTCAACGTCGCCTATGACCTGACCTCCAATTTCCAGGTCTATGTCCAGGGCGTCAACGTCACCAACGAGCGGGTGAACGAATGGTCCGCCGTCGAGGACCGGTTCCTGGCGCTCCAGGAAACCGGCGCACGCTATAATTTCGGTGTGCGCGTGAAGTTCTGATCTTTGGATCCGATTCCGAACCACGGCCAAGCAGATGCGCTTGGTCGTGGAACGGGTAGGGTGCTCCGTCAGCGTGTTATCGATCTTGTCGTTGTCGCGACGACGGCGAGGCGTCAGGCATACCGGCAGAGGCCATCAAAAATAGTCTGGCGATTGCCGCATCGGCCGCCGACTTGCCAAGCAGTGCGGGCGAAGACCGATGCGAGCGTGCCTTCCAGCGCCTGGCTTGCGGCGCAGGGTTTCGAAGCTCATGCAGGTGCTTCCGTAGATTCCGCAGATATCGTCGTTGCGACGTCACGACGGGTGGTATGAACGACCGGCATCGTCATGCTAGCCAGACGCGGCGTTGCCAGTGGAGGTCGGGCCTGACACAAAGGCAAGACCATTATGGGACCAAACGATGACAACGGGGGAGCTGACCGGCATGGCGATACAGGATGGCGCATCCACTGCGAGCACCGCGACCGCCAAGCCAGCGTCCTTCGATCGGGGTGCACGACTGGGGATCAGCCTGTCCGGTACCAATCTCGAACGCGCGGGCGATTATAACCAGCGCACCGTGCTGCAGGCGATCCGGGTCAGCGGCGAAGCCAGCCGCACCGACCTGGCGGCGATCACGGGACTAACCGCCCCGACGATCGCGAACATCACGCGGCGGCTGCTCGACGCCGGACTGATCAGCGAAGCGGGGCGGCGGCAGGGCGCGCGTGGCCAGCCCGCGGCACAGTTAGTGATCAATCCCGCCGGTGGCTTTTCGATCGGCATCAACATCGACCGCGATCACATCACGATCGTGTCGCTCGATCTGGCCGGCACCGTGCTGACCCGTGCGACGCTCGAGGTGGCGTTTGCTATGCCCGATGCGGTCGTCGCGTGGCTGCGCGACGAGGTTGCCGCGATCCGCGCGTCCAAGCTGATCGACGAAAGTCGCATGCTGGGCGTGGGAGTCGCGATGCCCGACGATCTTGGCCGCGTGACGTTGCCGCATCGGCCATCCGCGTACGAGAATTGGAACGACATCGACGTACAGGCGATGGTCGAGGATATCGTCCCCTGGTCCGTACACGTTGACAACGACGCGGCCGCGGCGGCGATCGGCGAGGCGCAGTTCGGATCGGGCATGGTCCTGAGCAGCTTCTTCTACGTGCTGGTCAGCGCAGGCCTGGGTGGCGGATTGGTGATCGACGGCAATTATTTTCGCGGCGCCGGTGCGCGCAGTGGCGAGATCGGATTCATGCCCGACATGACGCGGCGTGCGGCGGGCCAGACGGTACAGGAAACCGTGTCGCTGTCCGCGCTGTATGCGAGGCTGGACGCAGGCGGATGCGAGGTCGAAGGCGTCGATGCGCTGACCCGCGAAGATCCGGCGGTGACGGTGATCGTCGAACGCTGGATCGAGGATGCAGCGCAGTCGCTGATCGAGCCGCTGATCGCGGTCAGCTGCTTGGTGGATCCGGGTGCGGTGCTGATCGGTGGCCGCCTGCCGGCCGTACTGGTCGATGCGCTCGTCGATCGCCTGAATACGATGCTTGCCGATACCGCGCTGCCGTCTGTGGCGCGCGTGATGCGGGCGGCGATGTCGGACGACGCGCCAGCGATCGGGGCAGCGATCCTGCCGTTCCTCGATCATATCCTGCCGTCCGAGGCGATCCTGATGCAGGTCGGACGCAATGGCCGATCCGATTAATGCAATTTGTCTTTTTAATCTGCAGCAATCTGGCTAGGTCGAGTCGACAATAGCCGCAGCGACAGAGCGACGGTGGGAGAGACAGGCGCCAGACGATCCCGATCGCTGCGCCGAACACCGCGCCTCGCGTTCCCATCCGATCTCGACGTCGCGTGACGGCGCGCGGAGGGAGACACGGACGATGGTCCAGATTGGTATCGATTTCGGCGGCACGAAGATCGAGGCGGCGGCGCTGGATGACGATGGCCGTTTCCTGAGCCGGTTGCGCGTGCCGAATCCCGGAGATTATGACGACGCGGTGCGCGATGTCCGCGCGCTGGTGCAGGCGGTCGAGGCCGAGGCGGGGCAGCAGGGGACGATCGGCATCGGTACGCCGGGATCGATCTCGCCGCGCACCGGGCTGATGCGCAACGCCAACTCGCTGTATCTGAACGGGCGCCGGTTTCGCGAGGACCTGGAAATCGCGATCGGCCGGCCGGTGCGGATGGCGAACGACGCCAACTGCCTCGCTCTGTCCGAAGCCGTCGATGGCGCCGCCGCCGGTGCGCGCGCCGCGTTCGCGATCATCGTCGGGACGGGATGCGGCGGCGGCCTCGTGATCGACGGGCGGATCGTCGAGGGTGCGAACGGCATTGCCGGCGAATGGGGGCATGTGCCGCTGCCATGGCCGAACGAGTCCGAGTTTCCGGCGCCGGAATGCTGGTGCGGCCAGCGCGGCTGCCTGGAAAGCTGGGTGTCGGGCACCGGGTTTCGGCGCGATCACGAAACCGTCACCGGCCACGCGCTGGAGGGGGAGATGATCGTCGCTGCGGCGCGTGCGGGCGACACCGACGCCGCGGCGACGCTGGAACGCTATGTCGATCGCCTCGGTCGCGCGATCGCGTTGATCGCCAATCTCATCGATCCCGACTGCGTCGTGCTGGGGGGCGGCATGTCGAACGTCGCCGAGATCTACGACCGGCTGCCCGATGCGGTGCGTCGCCACACCTTCTCCGACGGCTGGGACGCGAAGATCGTCCAGGCCGTCTGGGGCGACAGCAGCGGCGTCCGCGGCGCCGCCCGGTTGTGGCCGGCAGGGACTTAGGATCCTCCCCCGGGCGGGGGAGGATTATTGCCTCCGTCGCTTGGAAGCTTGTTTCCCGGCGAAGGGGGGAGCCAGTATGG
Source organism: Sphingomonas sp. 4RDLI-65 (assembly GCF_049472435.1). Classification (NCBI taxonomy): domain Bacteria; kingdom Pseudomonadati; phylum Pseudomonadota; class Alphaproteobacteria; order Sphingomonadales; family Sphingomonadaceae; genus Sphingomonas; species Sphingomonas sp. 4RDLI-65. The sequence continues at coordinate 10,260 of NZ_JBCEBT010000007.1, forward strand.
GCTCCCGCCTTCGCGGGAGAACAAGGAGGCGCTACGGCGCGGTCCGCAACCCGCACACCTCGCCGCGCAGATCGTTGCCCGGTTGCGGGCCGCCGTTGACGAAGCCCAGATAGGTCTTCGTCGCCAGATCGTAGCGCTTCCACGCCGGAAGCCCCGCCGCGTTCGGATTTCCGGTGCGCGCGAACGACAGCCAATAGGCCTGCATCGGCGGCGCACCCGCTTCGAGGTCTTCGCTGCCCGCCATCACGTAGCGGATTTCGCTGCCGTGCGTCACGGGCTTGGCGTCGGGCGCGCTATAGTCGAACTGATACTGCCAGACCGGCTGGCCCGCGCGTGCCCGTGCCGCGGCGACCACGGTCACCGGGCAGCGGAAATTGATGTCGTTCGACAGGATCAGGTCGAGGTCGCCCATGCGCGGATCGGCGACCGGGATCGCGTCGATACCGTACGCTTTTCGCGCGAACGCGGCGTTGCTCCCAAAGGCTTCCGCGATCGTCTCGCCGGCGCGCGATACGCCGCCGTGGAGCGTCAGTTCCCGCGCGTTGCTGCCGACGATCAGCGCGGCGGGGTTGCCGCCTTTCCCCAGGGTTTCGGCAGGGGTTTCGGTCAGCACGCGACCGTCGACGATCGCCTGGAGCCAGATGAAGCTCTTGTCGGCGAGTCCTGGCACCTCGACCGCCTCGGTCGCGGCGATCAGGTCGGCCATCGGGAGTGCGCGGAGGGCGGCGGCCGTCTGCGGGATACCGGCCTTCGCCGCGATCAGGGTGCCGAGGCGTTCGTTCTCGGCGAGACTCCGCGGCGGGGTACCGAAGCCCAGCGTGCCGCTTTCCTCGATCGCCTTGGCGAACAGCCCGCGCGAGCCTGGGCTGAGCAGATGCAGGCCGATGTCCATCGCGCCCGCGCTCTCGCCGAACAGCGTGACGTTGCCGGGATCGCCACCGAACGCGGCGATGTTGGCGCGGACCCAGCGCAACGCCGCCTGCTGGTCCATCAGCCCGTAATTGCCCGAGGCGCCGCCGCCTTCGCGGGTCAGCGCCGGGTGCGACAGGAAGCCGAGCGCGCCGAGCCGGTACTGGATGCTGACGAGTACGACGCCCTTGCGTACCAGCCCGGACTGGATCGTGCCCGCGCCGCCGCCGGCGTAGTTGGAGCCGCCATGGATCCAGACCATCACCGGCAGCGGCTTGGCCGGCTTGAGGTCGGGCGTCGCGACCTCGAGATACAGGCAATCCTCGCTCGCGAACGACGCCGCTTGCGTGTTCCAGCTGCGATCGACCTGCGGACAGGACGGCGCGGACTTCGTCGCGTCGCGCGCGCGCGTCCAGCGCCGCACCGGCTGTGGCGGTTTCCAGCGGAGCGGGCCGATCGGCGGCGCGGCATAGGGGATCCCGCGAAACAGGTGGCGGCCGTCCGCGGTGACCTCGCCGCGCAGCGCGCCCTGCTGAGTCGGAACGACCGTGGCGGCGAGCAGCGCGGCGAGCAGGATCACTGGGCGATGACCGCGCGGGTCGGGGCGGGCTTGGCCAGCGCTGCCTTGAACGCGCGCTCGGCGACCGGCGCCATCACCGCATAGCCGGCGGGTGTCGGGTGGACGTGATCCGACGACAGCCCCTCGCGCATGCCCATGGTGCCGGGCGCAACCAGTGCGGACCAGTAATCGGCATAGGTCGACCCGGTCGCCGCGGCATAGGCCTTCAGCCACGTATTCATCGCGACGATCTTGCTGCCGGTGTCGAGACCCGGACGCCACGGATACTGGTCGGCGGGCGGGATCGAGGCGAGGATGACGCGGATGCCGTTGGCCTGCGCCAGTTCGGTCATCGCGCGGATATTCGCCTTGCTCTCGTCGGGCGTCATCGGTCCGGTGTTGAACGCGATGTCGTTGGTGCCGGCCATGATCTGCACCACGGCGGGCTTGAGCGCGATGACGTCGGCGGGGAAGCGCACGAGCATCTGCGGCGTGGTCTGCCCGCCGATCCCGCGACCGATCCGACCGCCCTTGAAGAACGCGGGGACCTGATCGAACCAGCCCTGCGTGATCGAATCGCCGATCAGCACGATCCGCGGCTGGCCCTTGACGGGCTCGGGCAGGGCGGCGTTCGCGTCGCGGTACCGGCCGAGATAGGCCCAGTCGGTGTGCAGCCGCTCCTCGGCCTCCTTCGCCCATTGCGCCTTCTGCTCGGGCGTGGGGTCGGCGGCGAAAGCGGGCGCGGCCACGGCAAAGGCGAGCGCGGCGAACAACAGGCGGGTCGGTTTCATCGGGTTTCCTTTATCGGATCGGCACGAGGCGGATCGCGCCGCCGCCCGATCCTGCGAGTTTCAAGGCAAGCGTATCACGCGCAGTGACGATGCGGGTGGTGGTGACGACTTCGGTCGGTGCAGCGCCGTCCTGCCAGATCGTCGCGGTGAAGCGACCGCTGCCCAGGAAGTCGAGCGGCACGTCGAGCATGCGCGGCGTCTCGTTAGTCATCGCGCCGACGAACCAGTCCTTGCCCGATCGCCGCGCAGTGACGATCCGCTCGCCGATCGCGCCCGAGACGACACGGGTCTCGTCCCAGCTCGCCGGCACGGCGCGCAGGAAATCGAAGCCCGCGGCCCCCGCATAATTGTCCGGGCTGTCGGAGACTCCCATGAACGGGCTGTCGAACACGACGTACATCGCCAGCGCCTGGCCGCGCGTCGTCTGCACCATCGGCGTCTGCGGCTCGATACGGAACGTCGCCGGCGTCGCGTTGCGAAAACCCCCCGGCGTATAGTCGTACGGCCCGGCCAGACCGCGCGTGAAGGGGAGCGTGACGTTGTGCCGCGCGGTGATGCGGCGGGTCCATTTGTTGTATTCGGCGCCGAGCACGCCCTCCTGCGTCAGGAACTGCGGCCAGGTCCGCGTCGCGCCGGTCGGGTGATACGCGCCGTGCAGGTCGAGCATCAGCTGATGCTCGGCACTCGCCTTGAAGATCTTCTGGTAGAATTCGACGATCTGCTGGTCGCTGCGATCCATGAAGTCGACCTTCAGGCCCTTGATCCCCATCGCCGCATAGCGCGCGAACGCCGCGTCCATCTTCGCATCGAGCACGCGCCAGTTCGCCCAGAGCCACAGGCCCACCTTGCGGTCGGCGGCGTAGCGGACGAGGCCGGGGAGGTCGATCGTCGGGACGATCGTCATGATGTCGGCACCGGGATACACCACCGGACCGCCGCCGCTGTTGATGTACCAGCCCTCGTCGATCAGCATGTAGGGCAGGCAGTTGGCGGCGGCGAAGTCGATATAGGCCTTGATCGTCGCGTCGTTCATGCCCGCCTTGGGCAAGGCTTTGAGCGTCGGGCCGTTCCACCAGTCCCACGCGGTTTTGCCCGGCTTCACCCACGAGAAGTCGCCCTGCGGCGCGGGGTTGAGGCTGGTCAGGATGGTCGACTCGATCAGCTTGCCGGGCGTGTCGCCGAGCATCACCACGCGCCACGGCGTGGTCAGCCCGGTGGTGCGGACGTCCGCCTTCACCGCGATCGCCGGATCGTCGAGGCGCGGCGTCAGGCGGGTAACGAAGCCGAGCGCACCGGTTTCGCGACCCGTCAGGTAGGAGCCCGAATACTCGCGCAGATCCGCCTCGGTCAGCGCGAAGCTCGTATCGCCGACACCGGTGCGACACGTGACGGGCGTCTCGAACAGATTGTGCGGGCGGACCTGCGATGCCTGGACCTGATCGTATTCGCCCTCATGGCTGGTATCGAAGCGGCCGAGGTTGAGGCCCCAGCAGTGATAATCTGTGGGAAAGGCGAATTCGGTCAACTCGCCCGCCAGCCGCAGGTCGGTGAAACCGGGCTGGACCGGCAGGCGGTAGCGGAACGCGACGCCCTCATCGTACGCGCGGAACACGATCTCGAGCTTGCGATGTGCGCCGCCCGTCTCGGTCAGCCCGAGCGTCAGTTCATTGTAATGATCGCGCGCGGAGGATGTCTTGCCCGCGAGCAGCCGATAGCGCGTGTCGGCACTCGCGCGGGTCGCGGCCGAAACCGCGGTGTCGGGCCCTAGCTTTTTATACCCCTCGAACGCGAGGCCGAGCGGGGACGTGCCGATGATCGGCCGCCCGTGAAAGGCGATGGCGTAGGTCGGCCCCCTGGTCGCCGCGTCCTGGCCGATCGTGACGTCGATCGCACCATCGGGCGACAGGAGATGCCGGTCCTGCGCCGATACCGAGGCGGCGGTGCACAGGAGTGCGAGGGCGAGGAGCGTCTTCATCATTGTACCTTCACGACGGTCGGCGTCACGTTCCAGCCGCGCAGGGCGACGGTCGTTCGACCCTTCGCCGCGGACATGGGATAGCGGATTTCGATGCGGCGGCGCGTGCCGGGCAGCAGCGACACGTAGTTGTCGGTGAAATACGCGGGCAGCACCTGCGTCCCGTCGGCGTTCATCACCGTCAGCTTGGTCGCAAGCGCGGCGAACGGCCCCGTATTCGACAGGTCGAGCGTCGTCGCGATCTCGTCGCCGTCGCGGCGGCTGGTCGCGGTCGATGTGAGGCGGACCTTCGCCATCGTCGTCATGCCGCGATAGGCGGCGTCGTCGGCCCCTTGCCAGTAGACGTTCTGCGAGACGATTTTCCCCGCGGCGTCGGTCACGTCGAGCGACACCAGCACCATGCCCTGTGCGAGCAACGGCGCGAGATCGAGCGTGAAGGCGTCGGCGACGAGGCCTGCGCCCGCGCTGACGGTCGCGCGCTGCTCGGCGAGCACGCGGTTGTCGAGCGACGTCACCTTGGCATGAACCACCGCGCCCGTAAGCGCCGGGCCGTTGTTGACCAGCACGACCTTGTGATCGGGCAGGTTCATCTGGACATGGACCGGCTCCGACGCCTTCTTCGTCCCGTAGAACGCGGCGTGCGTGTCGTAGTCGGACGAGAAGATCTGCCATGCCGAGGACGGCCAGGCGGGCTGCGTCATCCAGAGCATCCGTGCCGAGTTGGTCGTCCAGAGCCCGGCGTTGAACCCCTCGAAGATCGCGCGGTAGGAGTCGTACTCCATCATCTGCGCCTTGCGTTCGAAGTCGGGCAGGCTGGTCCCCGCGCCATAACGCGTCGCGAGCGCATCCATGTACGTCTTGACCGCGCCGTTCCCGGTCTGGTGCCAGTCGTGATACGCCCACGCATCGCCGATCGGCCACAGATCCGCCTTTGGGATCGCGCGCGTCCACGCCTCCAGCGTCGGGAAGCTGGGCGTGCCGAGTTCGACCGAAAACCCCTTGGCATGCTCGGTGAAATAGCTCGCTTCGGGACGCCAGTTATACGGCCCGCTATTCTGCAAATTCACCCGGTTCGACGAGCCCATATACAGCCGCGTCCCGTCGTCGCGGTTGACGATGCCCTGCAAAGCCTCGTTGAGGATCGGCTGCGGCACGCCTTCGTTGCGGCCGAACCAGACGACGATCGAGGGGTGGTTGCGGAATCGCTTTACCACGTCCTCGGCGTTGGCGGCGAACAGCGGCACGTCCTGCGCCTCGATGTTGTAGTCCTGCGTCGATTCCCAGAAATCGTTGAGGATCATCAGCCCGTGCTCGTCGGCGAGATCGTAGAAGGTCTCCTCGGTGTTCTGGCCGACCCAGTTGCGGATGATGTTGAGGTTGGCGTCCTGATGCAGCCGGAAGAACGGGAGCAGGCGCTCGCGCTCGGTCCGCTTCATGAAGTCGTCCATGCCGATGTTGCCGCCACGCGCGGCGATCCGCACGCCGTTGACCTTGATCAGCAGATACGGCGCGAGGCCGGCATCGCCGGCGATCGGCGTCACCGCGGGCGAGGTCTCGGCGCCGGGGACCAGCGACGCGGCCCAGCCATTCTCGGTCTGGCGGATACCCTGGTGCGTGCCGTCGACGATCTGCGTGTGGAGCGCGCGCGCCTTGGACAGGTCGATGCCGACGCGGCGCAGCGTATCGGTCTTGTCCATCAGCGAGATTTCGTACGTCACTTGCCGCATGCCGAAGCGCAGCGTCTTTGTATCCGAGACCGCATTGTTCACGGCGGTTGTCAGCGTCAGGTCGTGCAGCGCGGGTGCACCGTAGCCGTTCGGCCACCAGAGCTTCGGGTTGCGCACCGCGAGCGCGGGGAACTCGGCGGGGGTCATCTTGACGTCGGCGCTGGCGCGCGGCGCGAGCGGCACCGACTTGTTGACCGTCACGTCGTCGAACTTCGCAGTGACGGTGGCGGTCGTCGGCTGGTCGGTCAGGTTGCGGACAGGGACAGTGATCTCGACGTTCGCTACGCTGTTGTTGGGATTGGGCAGGGTCGTCACGACCTGCGCATCGCCGAGTGCGGTGTCGCCGGTCGCGATCAGGTCGACGCCCTGCCACAGCCCGGTATTGCGGTCGCGGATCGACGGGATCCAGTCCCAGCCCTCGGTCGCGACGAAGGTCGGGCCGTCGAGCATCTGCATGCCGCCATTCTCGCCGACGCCTGCGGTCATCGATTCCTCGTGCGCGAGGCCGGGATGCGGCGGCGGCGACACCTTCACGGCGATGACGTTGCGGCCGGGGGCGAGCTTGCCGGTGACGTCGAACCGACCGCGGATGAACGCGCCCTTCATCGTGCCGAGGCGCGCGCCGTTCAGCCAGATTTCGGCGGCGTAGTTCACGCCCTTGAAGTTCAGTTCGAGATGCTTGCCGACCGTCTCGGCGGGGATGTCGATCTCGGTCCGATACCAGTAATCCTGCCGTGCGAGGCGTTCGGGGATCGCCATGTTGTTGAGCCCGAACGCAGGGTCGGGATAGACGCCGCGATCCACCAGCGTCGTCAGCACGGTGCCGGGCACGGTGGCGACGTACCAGGATTTCGCGTCATAGCCGGCGCGCGATACCGCCGCGCCGTCCGCCTGCGCGGTCGGGGCTTCGGCGAGCCGCCAGCCGGCGACGGTCCACAGTCCGGGCGAGCGTTGTGCGAGGGCCGGGCCGCGCGGGGCGGGCTTGGCGACCGGCTTCGACAAGGGCGCGCGGCTGCGGGGTAGCGTGGCGGGGTCCTGCGGGGTGACCTGGCCGAGCGACTGGCGGACCTGGACCGGCCATTCCGACCGAACCGGGTCGCGTTCGGCGTAACCGGAGGGGAGCGGCGTCTGGGCCGCCGCGGTAGACGCGAGCAGCGACGCGAACGCGGTGGCGCCAAAGATACGGATCGAGCGGTCGGTCATCAGTCATCCCCTTTTCGGCAGCCGGATCTCTGGCCGGGCTGCACGATCGAGACGCCAAAAAGCACGCTCGACGGAAAAAGCCAAATTATTTGGCAAATTCCTGGAGACGGTCGAACGGCGCGTGACGGGCGACGAAATCGGCATGTGCGGGGAGGGCTTCGGCAGCACGCAACGTGGCAGCGCGTATCTGCCGTAGCGCGTCCGCAACCCGGTCCGCATCCAGCGCGTCGACGATCGGATCATAGCCGACCGGCACGACGTTCTGCCCGAGCAGCACCTGGACCCAGCTCGGGATGCCGAACAGTTCGTCGTCGTAGCGGAAGATGCGGCCCTTCTCGCGGAACAGCGCGAGTTTCCGCGTCAGGCTGTCGGGGATCGGCATCGTCCGGACGTGCCGCCAGAATGCCGAACCGTCACGGCGGGTGGCGTGGTAATGGAGGATGATGAAGTCGCGGACCGACGTGTAGGCGTCGCCCATCAGCCGGTTATATTCGTCGCGCTCGACATCGCCGAAGCCCGTATCGGGGAACAGCGCGAACAGTTTCGAGATGCCGGTCTGGATCAGGTGGATGCTGGTCGATTCGAGCGGTTCCAGGAACCCGCCGGCAAGCCCCAGCGCGACGACGTTCCCCTCCCACATCTTCGCACGCCGACCCGCCTTGAAGCGGAGTTGCCGCGGTTCGGCCGTTGGTTTCGAGTCGAGATTGGCGAGTAACGTGGCGGTCGCCTCGTCATCTGAAATATGCGCACTGGAATAGACATGGCCGTTGCCGGTCCGATGCTGGAGCGGGATTCGCCACTGCCACCCGGCCGGGCGCGCCGTCGCGCGCGTGTAGGGCAGCAGCGGAGAGCTCGGTTCGGTCGGCACCGCGACCGCGCGGTCGCAGGGTAGCCAGTGCGACCAGTCCTCGAAGCCGACGCCCATCGTCTCGCCGAGCAACAGGCTGCGGAAACCCGAGCAGTCGATGAACAGGTCGCCCTCGACCGCGGTGCCATCGTCAAGCCGAACCGCGCGGACATGGCCGCTCTCGGGATCGCGGTCGACGGCGTTTATACGCCCTTCGATCCGGGTAACGCCGCCCTCCTCGGCGCGGCGGCGCAGGAACGCGGCGTAGAGGCTCGCGTCGAAATGATAGGCGTAGGCGAGCGGCGCGGTCCCGCTCGGCTGGCCGAAACGCCCGAGATACGCGGCGACCGCGGACGGCGAATAGGCGTCGAGCCCGCCGATGCCGGGACGATCGCGCAGCTTCAGCCAGAGCTGGTGGAAGGCGAGGCCCTGGATGTCGCGGCCGTGTCCGCCGAATGCGTGCATGTAGCGATCCGCGCCGGTGTCCCAGCCGACGAACTCGATCCCGAGCTTGAAGGTGGCGCCGGTCGCGCGGACGAACTCGCGTTCGTCGACGCCGATCAGCTGGTTGAAGCCGAGGATCGGCGGGATTGTCGCCTCGCCGACACCGACCGTGCCGATCGCATCGGACTCGATCAGGATGACCTGGCGTTGGCCGTCGTCGAGATAGCGCGCGGCGGCGGCGGCGGCCATCCAGCCGGCGGTCCCCCCGCCGACGATGACGACTTTGCGGATGGGGGGATTCATCGTCTCCGGTCCGCTTGCGCGAGATAGGCGGGGTAGGGGGGGAGCCGCGACGGCAGCGCGGCGTTGGCCTCGGCCATGCGGGTCAGTGCGGCGCGTACCGTTTCCAGCGGCGTTGCCGCCGCGATCGGATCGGGGACCTGCGGGATCATGCCGAGCCCCAGCAACAGCCCGCGCCAGTCGTCTGCATCGAAGCTCTCGTCCTCGTGGAACGGCAGGCGCCCGCGATGTGCGAACTGGTCGAGCGTGTGGGCGAGACTGTCCGGGCGTGCGAGATGGCGGATGCTTTTCCAGAACGGCCCGCGGGTGCGCTCGGTCGCAAGATAATGCGCGGCCTGGAAATCGCGGACGCGTGCGGCTTCGCGGTGAGTGCGCGCATTATACTCAGCGAGTTCGGTCGGCGCGCAATCGCGGCCCGGCAGCAGGTCGATCGCGCGCAGGATCGCGGACTGCGCGAGATGCAGGTTCGCGTCGGCAAGCGGATCGAGCACGACGGCGGCATCGCCGATCGCCAGCACGTTGTGCACCCAGGGATGAGGGCGGATGCCGGGGGCGATCGGTATGATTTCGTTGCCCACGGGGAGGGTTCGACGAGCGCTGGAGTCGGGCATCTGCTCGGACGTGTAGGCTAGACCGACCAACGTGCGATCGCGCAGCGGCGTCTCGAACCGCCAGCCGGCCGGTACCGCCACCAGATCGTCGGTCGGCGTGACCGCGCGCGCGGGGGCCGTGCCGAGCAGCAGGCGATCGACCGGCAGGAACGCGCGCCAATCCTCCCATTGCGGATCGATCACCGAGCGGAGCGGGGCGGCAGGGCCTGCGCAATCGAGATAGAGGTCGGCACTCACGCGGCGGCCATCCGCCAGCAGCAGCGTTTCGACGCCGCCATCTGCGCGACGCTCGATAGCTGCGAACGGCCCCGCAACGGGGACGATCCCGAGATGCCGCGCATAGGCCGAGAGCAGCGCCCGGTAGCGCGGCGGATCGAGGCGGAGGGCGGAGCCGAAGCCCGACAGGGGCGATGCGGGATCGTCCGATGGGTGGACGAACCGATCGGCCGCGCCAAGCACCGCGGCCGGCGAGAACGCGTCGAACGCGGCGACCTTGCCGGCGCGGCGGGCGTTCAGCCAGTGCTGGTGGAACGCGCCGTCAGCGATCGGTCCTCCGCGTTCGCCGTACGCGAAGATGACCGGCACGCCGTCCGCACGCCAGTCGGACAGCCGCGTCGCGATCCGGTGGGTCGCGCCCGCGGCGAGTAGGTCGGCCTCGCTTAGTCCGATGCGCTCATGGAACGTCGCGATCGACGGCAGCGTGCCGGGCATCCTGTCGGCCAGCGCCGCGGGATCGGCCGGCGTCTCGATCAGCGTAATCGCGAGACCGGGCAGCGCGCGGGCGAACGCAACGGCCGCGGACAGGCCGACGATACCTGCGCCAAGAATCGCGACGCTGCGAATAGGCGTACGCTCGGTCATGCGGGGATCGTCGCATTGCGGCGCGCGAGGAACGTGGCGTGGTCGGGCATCGCGCCGGCGGTGGCGGCGACCTGGTCGCGCAGCCTGGCGATCGCGCGGTCGAGGCCTTCGAGCGCAGGGCCGTCGGCGCGCTGGTCCCAGCCCGACGGGATGATGCCCTGGCCGAGGTATACCGCCAGCCAGCTCGGTTCGAGAAACAACCCCTCGCTATAGTGCGTGACGCGGCCGGCGCGGCGGAACAGCTCCATCTTCTCGGCCAGCGTATCGGGCACGTCCATCGTCCGGACGTGGTCCCAGAAGTCCGAATCGTCGCGGGTGGTGGCGTGATAATGGAGGATCAGGAAGTCGCGGATGCGGTCATATTCCATGTCGACCATGCGGTTGAACTCGGCGCGGTCTGTGGCCGCGATTCCTGCCGATCCAGCACGCTGCGGGAACAGCTCGATCAGCTGCGTGATCGCCATCTGCGCAAGGTAGATGCTGGTCGATTCGAGCGGTTCGAGGAACCCCGAGGCGAGCCCGACGCCGACGACGTTGCCGACCCACGAGTTGCGGCGACGGCCTGCGCGAAACTTCAGGAACCGCGGGTCGGCGAGCGGCGTGCCTTCGACCGAGGCGACCAGTGCGTCGGCGGCCGCCTGATCGTCCAGATGTGCGCTTGAATAGACATAGCCGTTGCCGACGCGGTGCTGGAGCGGGATGCGCCATTGCCAGCCGGCGGGTTTCGCGGTGGCGCGGGTATAGGGTTCGATCGGTCCCTCTGGTGACGCGCAGGGCATCGCGACGGCACCGTCGCAGGGGAGCCAGCGCGACCAGTCCTCCCACGGCTCGGCCATCGCGTCACCGAGCAACAGGCTGCGGAAGCCCGAGCAGTCGACGAACAGGTCGCCCTCGATCGTTTCGCCCGAGTCCATCCGCAAAGCGCGGACGTCGCCGGTGAGCGGGTCCTTCTCAACCGACAGCACCCGGCCTTCGGTACGACGCGCGCCGTGCGTCTCGGCGAAACGGCGCAGATACGGCCCGAACAAGGTCGCATCGAACTGATACGCATAGCCGAAGCTGGCGGCGAGATCGTCGGGGGGGCCATCTGGAATCGCGAACCGGTGAGCCTTGGCCGCGGCGACCGCGACCGAATAGTCGCCGATCGGGCCAGCGCGCCCTTCCGCTGCCAGCCGCAGCCAATAGTGATGAAAACCGACGTCGCCGAGCGGTCGTCCGAACGTCCCGAACGGGTGGATGTAGCTGTCGCCGATCGCGCCGAAATCGCGGAAGTCGATGCCGAGCTTGAACGTCGCATGCGTCGCCCGCATGAAATCAGCCTCGTCGAGCCCGAGCCGTTCGACGAATGCGCGGATATGCGGCAGCGTCGCCTCGCCGACACCGACAATGCCGATCTCCGCCGATTCGATCAGGTGCACGGTACACGCCGCCGGCAACAGCCGGACCAGCGCCGCCGCCGTCATCCAGCCGGCGGTACCGCCTCCCACAACCACCACGCGCGTCCGTTCGATACCGTTCATGATCCCCTCTCGCCGGTTAGGACCGATCCGAGCCTGTTACACTTTGGCCACAGTCCGGATACGTCCGACATATCTGTCTATCAAATTGTCTTATTCGACTTGTGGCGTGAAACATAGCCGCCTACCACGCTGGTCAAGCGAACGACTGCCGTTCGTGCCGATGGGGAAAAGCCCGGTCAGAACGCCTGCTTCATAGCGGCGACGACCTGCGCTTGTGGATGTTGAAGGGGTTAATCATGGCTAATGTTGCGTCGCGTCTGTTCGGGGCGAGCGTATCCGCGCTCGCGATCGCATTCATCGCCCAGCCGTCTTTCGCGCAGGTCGCAGATCCTGCCGTGACGCCTGCCGCCGACGCGCAGGCTGTGCCGGCTCCGGCGGGTTCGGGCGCCGCCAGCACGACCTCGGGCGCAACCAGCCTAGACTCGGCCGTCGCAGGCACCGCGCCGGGTTCTGCCAGCAACACCACCGGCACCTCGGGCGCGTCGCAGGACGCAGGCAACCCCACCCCCGACCCAGAGCGCGAAGAGATCGTCGTCACCGGCATCCGCCAGAGCCTGGCCAACGCGCAGAACATCAAGCGCAATTCGGACACCGTCGTCGACGCGATCACCGCGGAAGACATCGGCGCACTGCCCGATCGCTCGGTGAACGAAGCGTTGCAGCGTGTCCCCGGCGTGTCGATCAGCCGCTTCGCCGCGCCCAGCGACTCCGCACATTATTCCGCACAGGGCTCTGGCGTCGTCATTCGCGGCCTCAGCTACGTTCGCGGCGAGTTCAACGGCCGCGACGCGTTCGCAGCCGGCGGCGGTCGCGAGATTGGCTTCAACGACATTCCGGCGGAAATCGTCGGGTCGGTCGAGGTGTTCAAGAATCTCACTGCCGACTTGGTCGAGGGCGGCATCGCCGGCACCGTCAACATCAACACGCGCAAGCCGTTCGATTCGAAGAAGGACCTGTTGTTCCTCTCGGCAGGCATGAACCTCGGCGATCTGGAGAAGCGCGGCGCGCCGCAGTTCGTCGGGCTCGTCTCGAAGCAGTTCGACCTGGGCAGCGCAGGCCGGTTCGGCATCCTCGCCAGCGGCACCTACCAGAAGCTCTACAGCCGCTCGGACTCGGTGTTCATCTCGTCGATGCTGCCGCGCTACAATGACGACACCAATGGCAACGGCGTTCAGGATGCCGGCGAAGGTCGTGTGCTCAACGCAGGGACGCCGTACCAGTCCACGCTGTTCGACACCTTCCCGCTGCCCGCCGGTCGCAACGTGGTGTACGCGCCGCTGGGCGCCGGGTCCCGCACGCAGGATTTCAACCGCACGCGCATCGGCTATTCGGGCGCCGCGCAATATGAGAACGCATCGGGTAATCTGCTGATCACCGGACAGTTCGTTCGGGCTGAATCGACCGACGACTGGCTTGAGCACACGGTCGAGCCGAACGTGTATTACGGGGATGCCAATACCGTCTTCCCGGTCGGCGCATCGGGCTTCACCTACGACGACGATGGCGTCTTCACGAGCGGCACGCTCGGCAAGCGCAGCGGTGCGGTGCAGGGCAATACCCCGGCCGGCTACGGCGTTCTCACCCAGTTCGCGCCCGATGGCGTGTTCACGACCGAATCCAACCGGCATTTCTTCTCGAAGTCGATCTCGCAGGATCAGTCGCTCAACATCAAGTTCGAGCCGATCGATCGCCTGCACCTGAACTTCGACGGCCAGTACGCGACGTCGAAGGTAAAGGTCCGCGACGACATCCTCGATACTGCCACGTTCAGCCAGACCGCGATCGACCTGCGTGGCAATATCCCGCAGATCACCTCGATCACGCCGGGCTTCGATACGGCCAGCTATTTCGCCAACCCGAACTCGCTGTATTTCCGCGACGCCTTTAACGGGCGTCAGGACAATGAGGGCCATGAGTGGGCGTTCCGCGGCGATGCGCAGTTCGACGTCAGCGACGATGCCTTCCTGCGCAACGTCCGGGTCGGCGGCCGCTATGCCGATCGCAAGCAGACGGTGAAGGCGGTCGACTACAATAACTGGGGCTATTTGTCGGAAACCTGGTCCGCCAAGGGCGTGGTCAGCTATGCGGCACTCGACCAGAACGAGCAGAGCCTTCACAATTTCACGAACTTCTTCCGCGGCGGTACCAACACGCCGCCGAGCACGACGTTCGTTTCCGACGATATCCTGCGTGACCACGACGCGTTCACCAACCTGCTTCGCAAGATTACGGCGCTGGGTGGCGGCACCTATACGCCTGCCGAGGATCGCAAGACCGCCGACGGCAGTCCGCTGATCGATGGCGCATACCTGCCGAGCGAGGTGTACCGAAATCGCGAGCAGACCTTCGCCGCCTATGCCCGCGCCGATTTCGGCGTCGAGGATTTCGGCAACGGCATGAGCCTGACGGGCAATATCGGTCTGCGCTTCGTCCGTACCAAGGACAGCTCCGACGGTGCGATCACCTTCCCGCAACAGAACACGATTTTTAGCACGACCAACCTGCCCGCCAATCCCAACGGCGGCACCTATCCGGCCACGTTGGCGGGTTTCTGCCAATCGCAGCGCGACGTGCCGCCGACCACCGGATCGATCAATCCGATCTGTACAGTGCCGGCTGCGCAACAGGCGGCGATCGTGGCGTATGCCAATGGCTCCTCGACCCCCGATATCGCCAAGCAGAAGTTCAACTTCTGGTTGCCGAGCGCGAACGTGAAGCTTCAGGTCACGCCGACCTTGCTGTTCCGTGCGGCAGGATCCAAGGCGATCTCGCGACCGAACTTCGGCGATCTGCGCAACTATGTCGGTGTCGGCGCATCGGGTGGCAACACGACCGGCAACTTCCAGTTCGCCGCCCAGTCGCGCAATCCCTTCCTGCGCCCCGTCGAGGCGCTCCAGTTCGACCTGACCAGCGAGTGGTATTTCTCGAAGGTCGGCTCGCTCACCGCGACGCTGTTCCACAAGACTCTGTCGAACATCATCGTCGACAATCTCGGCTATACGCGCACGCTGACCAACAACGGGCAGACGTTCGACGTGCAGGTGAGTGGTCCCGCCAACGTCAACGGCAAGTCGCGGATCAAGGGTGCGGAAATCGCGTACCAGCAGACCTTCGACTTCCTGCCCGGCGCGCTCAGCGGTCTCGGCATGCAGGCGAACTACACCTTCGTGAAGGCGGGCAAGATCCCCAACCCGGTGCCCGCCAACGGCGCCGCGGATGGCAGCCGTCCGCCGCAGGACGTCGCCGGCCTGTACGACAACCTCCCGCTCCAGGGCCTGTCGAAGCATACCGTCAACGTCGCCGGCTTCTACGACAAGGGTCCGTTCTATGCCCGCGTCGCGTATAGCTGGCGCTCGAAGTTCCTGCTGACCAACCGCGATTGCTGCTTCCCGTTCCTGCCGGTCTACGCATTGCCGACCGGGCAGCTCGACGCCTCGGCATTCGTGACGGTGAACGAGCATTTCAAGCTCGGCGTGACCGCGTCGAACCTGCTCGACGAGACGACCAAGACCAATTTCCTGTTGAACGGCGCGGGTCTCGAAGCGCCGCGCAGCTTCTTCAAGAACGACCGGTCGTATACGCTCTCGGCGCGCATGACCTTCTGAGGTAGCGGGCTGAGGTAGCGGGATATGAGGCCAGGGATTACACGCACGCGATGAGTGAGATCCTTGGCCTTCCGGTTGCCGAAACCGGTGCGATCGACGCGGTGCGGTTCGAAGCCGAGATCGCGCATGGCTATCGCCCGGTGGTGATGCGCGGGCTGGCGGCGGACTGGCCCGCCGTCCGCGCCGCGCGGCAATCCGATCGCGCGATCGGCGAGCATATCGTGTCGTTCGATGGCGGGCGCTCCGCCGACGTGATGGTCGCGCAAAGCGACGTGCGCGGGCGGTTCTTCTACAGCGACGACCTGAGCGGCTTTAATTTCGAGCGCGCCAAGGCGCCGATCCCGACGCTGGTCGACCAGTTGATCGCGTTGCAGGGAGTGCCGGGCGCGCCGGCAATCTATGCCGGGGCGGCTGCGGCGGGGGAGTTCCTGCCGGGCTGGGCGGAGGCGAACGTCCTGCCGCTGCCGACTCCCGATGCGGTGCCGCGGGTGTGGATCGGGAACGAGAGCCGGGTCTCGACGCATTACGACGTGTCGAGCAACGTCGCGGTCGTGGTCGCGGGGCGGCGGCGGTTCTGCCTGTTTCCGCCTGAGCAGGGGCCGAACCTGTATGTCGGGCCGCTCGACGTGACGATCGCCGGCCAGCCGGTGAGCCTGGTCGATCTCGAGGCGCCCGATCTGGAGCGGTATCCCCGGTTCGCGACGGCGCGTGAGCAGATGCAGGTTGCGGTGCTGGAGCCGGGCGACGCGATCTTCATACCCTCAATGTGGTGGCATGACGTGAAGGCGCTTGGGCGGTTCAACGTGCTGGTCAATTACTGGTGGGGGCAGGGGGGCGCGACTTCGCCGTTCCCCGCGCTGATCCACGCCATCCTGGCGATCCGGGATCTGCCGGAGGGCGAGCGGGCGGCGGTGCGGGGCTGGTTCGACCAGTATGTGTTTGGCGACGATGCGCAAGCCGCGGCCGCGCACCTGCCCGAGGCGATGCGCGGCGTGCTGGGGAGCCCGTCGCCGGAACGGACCGAAGCGATCCGCGGATACCTCGCGCGAACGCTGGAACGACGCTAGCGCCGAATTTAGCGGCCTCGCGTCGCGTCGAGGAAGGCTGCGGTCCAGACCAGCGGGGCGTTCCAGTTGATTGCGACTTCGTTGACGGTGAAGGCGCGGTAGTCGTCGATCCAGCAGGTCTGCGGTGCGCAGCCTTTCATCGGGCCGGGCTCGTTCGCGGCGGCGGAATTGGGGCCTCCTGACAAAACGCCGGCGGGTGGTGCGGGGTAGCGCTTGTCGGCTGCGGCCGCCCAGAAGCGGTGGTGCGGGTGCTGCATCGGGCGCGTGCCGATGCCCGTGACGTAAGACCGGTCGAGCGGGTTGCGGCCGAGTATATAGTCGAGGCTCGCCAATACCGCGTCGCGATAGGCGGGCTTGCGGTCGATCTGCCACGCGACGCCGAGCATGATCGCGCGGTTGAGGATCGAACTGCTCGAGCCCCAGGGATATCTGGTGCCGCCAAAGGGTATGCCGTAGCCGCTGCGCTTGCCCTCGGCGACGAAGCCGTCGGCGAGCGCGGTGATCCGGGTGCGGAGCTTGGTACGGTCATCCGCGGGGAGCGCGTCGGGCACGGTCGCGAGCGTCAGCGCCCCCGCCAGTCTGAGCGATCCCCAGCCGATATCCGTGCCGGGATCGGTGAAGATGCCGTCCTTGCGCAAGCGATCGAAGAAAACCGCTTCGTTAGTGGTCGCGTAGAGTTGCGCGGCGGCGAAGGTGAACTCGTCGCGGACGTCTGGGTCGCCATAGCCGCCGCTGCCGGTGAAGTCGGAGCTGGTGAGGAGGGCTGGGTGGCGAAGTGCCGCCGCCCAGCCGCGTCGCGCCGCGGTGAGGCATTTGGTGGCGAAGGCGGGGTCGATCGTTCGCCAGATCCGCGCGCATTGTGCCGCGATGCCGACCATGTTGAGCGTTGCCGCGGTCGATGGTGGGTAGAGAAACCGGCGTTCGCGATCGTCGGCGGGGGCGGTTGGAAGTCCGGTCCAGTTCTCGTCGGCGATCTTGGTGTGGACGAGGCCGCCTGCGTCGATCGTCTCGAACCGGGTGATCGCCTCGCCTGCGACGCCCGCGTCTGGAGCGATAGCGAGCTTGGTACCGTCGGGGATCTGCATTGCGAGCAGGAAGGCGACTTCGACGCGCGCTTCGTCGAGCAGGTCGTCCTTGCCGTTGGCGCGTTCGGGTAGGGCAAGGCGGCCGTCGGCGAACGCGGTTGCGTCACCGAACGCCGCGAGCCGTTCGTGCAAGTCGAGCAGAGTCCAGGTCGAGACGCCGCCGTTGACGACGTATTTGCCCTGGTCGCCGGCATCGTACCAGCCGCCGGTCGCGTCGATCTTGTAGCTGCAGCCGGGCCATTCGACGCCCTTCTGGTCGCGGCCGGCAAAGCAGGTGGCGATGTCGGTTGCATGGCCGGCGGGGCGGGCGAGGTCCTTGCGCTCGACGAACGCGGGCAGGATGGGGACGCCGCTGCGTTGCTGGTAGAAGAACGCCATCGCCGCGGTCGCCACGGCCGCGAACGGGCGCTCGGCGATCGGGAACGGGTGGCTGGCGGCTGTGCCGACGTGGAGGCGATAGCCGGTGCCGGGCGTCCGGAAAATGCCGAAGTCGATCCGGTGGACGCTTTCGCCTGACGCTGCATCGGGACCGATCGGTATCGTCTGGCCCGACGCGACGATCTTGCCGCGCGCGTCGGTCAGTGTCCACGCGAGCGGTTTCGTCTGCGCAGATGGCAGCACCGCCAGCTTGGGGCCGGTCGTCTCGAACCCGGCCTGGTCGATCCGGATCGGTGCGGGTGGGGCTTGCGTGGCGGCGGTCGTCAGCAGGACGGCCGCCGCACCAAGCAGGAGCCGCTTCAATCGCCGCACTTCGTCATCGGCACGGGCGCGGAGTCGATCTTCACGTCGGAGATCGACAGGCCGAGCTTGCCGTCGGTGGCGATTACGAACGGCGCGGTGACGTGCGCCATGTCGATGCCGCGCTTGGCGAAGCATTGCAACGGGACGATGACCTGCTGCCAGTCGCCGGGCTTGCCCGCCGCGAGTGTCTTGCTGATCGGCACCGTCACGGCTTTGCCGTCGTTGCTGACCATGCCGAGCCCGACCGGTGCGTTGCCCGCGTGATCGACGCGGACGTCGACGACGAGGCTCAGCTCGCCATTGCTCTCGCGCGTGAGGTCGAGCGGGCCCGAGGCCTCGACACGCGCATCCGCGGGGCCCCCCGCCCAGACGAGCGCGCGCGCGTCCTCCTGGCGGCGGCGGTCGACCGCGGAGGCGGTGAGGCGCTTGGTCGCGGTCGTAGCGTTGACGCCGAGCAGGCGGACCTTCGACTGGTCCTGCTCGACCAGGGTGAGCGACCAGCCCTCGGGAACGCGGCCCTTGCCGAAGATCGTGCCATTCGACGACGCGGCCATGCCGGCAGGGCGGGTTTCGTCGAGCTTGGGGACGGTGCCCGGCTTGGCGTAGCTCAGGCCGTAGCCGAACGCGAACAGCGGGTCGTAGCCGGCGGCGGAGCGGTTGAGGACATACTGGTCGGGACGCTTTGGCCACGAGAAGCTCAGTTTGCCGCGGAAGTCGTTGGCGACGCTGCCGTCCTTCTTGCGGAACAGTACGTCGGCGACGCCGCCGCCTTCGCTGCCCGGCAGGAATGCCGCGACGAACGCATCGGAGGCGTTCAACTCGGCGTTCACCCAGAGCGGACGCCCCGACAGGAACACCGCGACGACGGGGACGCCCGCCGCCTTCAGTTTTCGCAACAGTTCGAGGTCGGACTTGTCCTCGGCGCTGTATTCGAGGTTCGGACGGTCGCCCTTGAACTCGGCATAGGGCTGCTCGCCGAACACGACGATCGCCGCGTCGGGCTTCTTGGCGAAGCTGCCGTCGGCCGACAGCGTCGCGGTGCCGCCCGCTGCCTTGACCGCGGTGCTGATGCCCGACCAGATCGTCTCGGCATTGGGGAAGTTCGCGTTGGTCGTGCCGCCGCCCTGCCAGGTCAGCGACCAGCCGCCGGCCTGTTGCGGGATGTTGTCCGCACCGCCGCCCGCGACGAGGATTTTCGCAGACGGTTTCAGCGGGAGCAGGCCACCTTCGTTCTTGAGCAGGACCATCGATTCGCGTGCAGCACGCCGCGCGATCGCGCGGTGGTCGGCGGCACCGATGAGGGTCATCCTGCCGGCGAGCGCGCGCGACGACGGGCGACCGCGATCGAACGTGCCGGCGCGGATTTTCACGCGCAGGATGCGGCGGACCGCGTCGTCGAGGCGGGCGGCGGGGATCTCTCCGGATTGCGCCTGCTTCAGCGTGTTGGCGTAGAGCGTCTTCCACCCGCTGCCCGAATACATGAACATGTCTAGGCCGGCGTTGATCGCCGCGGCGCAGCTCTCGTTCGAGCAGCCATCGACCTGGCCGTGGCCGTTCCAGTCGCCGACCACGAAGCCGTCGAAGTGTAAGCGGTCTTTCAGCACGCCGGTCAGCAGGCTCTTGTTGCCGTGCATCTTGGCGCCGTTCCAGCTCGAGAAGCTGGCCATCACCGACTGCGTGCCGGCCTCGATCGCGGCCGGGTAGCCGCCGAGGTGGATGTCGCGGAGCGTGGTTTCGGGGATGCGCGCATCGCCCTGGTCGCGCCCGCCCGTGCCGCCATCGCCGAGGAAATGCTTGGTAGTCGCGATGACGTGGTCGGGGGCGAGGAATTCCTTGGTGCCGACTTTGCCCTGGACGCCTTCGATCACCGCGCCGGCGTAATCGGCCTGGATCTGCGGCTCTTCGGAATAGCTCTCGTACGTGCGGCCCCAGCGATCGTCGCGGACGACGGCGAGCGTCGGCGCGAAGGTCCAGTCGATGCCGGCGGCGGCGGTCTCGATCGCGGTGACGTGGCCGATCTCGCGCATCAGGTCGCGGTCGCGCGCGGCGCCGAGGCCGATGTTATGCGGGAAGAGCGTCGCGCCGGGGATGTTGTTGTTACCGTGGACTGCGTCGGTGCCCCAGATCACCGGGATCGCGGGCCGGCCGTCGCTGCGCGCCATCGAGGCGTCATAGAAGGCGTCGGCGAGCTTCAGCCACTCGACGGGCGGCGCCAGATCGTTGCCGCCGGGCCCGGCATTGCCGCCGTTGAGGATCGAGCCGAGCTTGTACGTGCGCAGGTCCGACGGCTCGATGCTGGCGATGTCGACCTGGATCAGCTGGCCGATCTTGTCCGCGACCGACATGCGTTTGATGATCGCGTCGATCCGCGCCTCGACCTTCGGATCGCGCAGCGGCCGCGCGTTGGCGGTCGGCCAGATCTCGGGATGCGCGACCGCCGACAGGGGGGCGGTCGGGGCCGCTACCGGCGTTGCCGCCGATTGCAGCAGAAGCGCGATCGTGAACGTGGAAAAACTCGCCGACATCATACTCTCCCTGGGCGGTACCCGATCGCGATCGGTACCTTTGCGACCCTGCTACCGGCCCCGGGCAGTATTACGCAAATCATTTGGTCATTTGGTCGCGGTCCATATTTCGGGATGCGCATCGACATAGCCGGCCAATGCGGTGGCGATCCTGCCGTCGTCGACGGTCGAGGGATGCGCATGGCAGGCCGAGAAGGCGAGGCCGGTGACGGGGACGAAACCGATGTTGCGCTCGCCTTCGGCCTTGAGGCGCGCGGCGACCTTGCCGACTTCCGCCGCGATCTCGCCGTCCGCCAGATCGGTCGCCCAGAGCACGACATGCGCGCCCGGATTGCGCGCGCGAACGGCTTTGACGAAGGCGACGTACTTCGCCTCGTAATCAGCGTGGAGCGCATCGCGCGTCTGCCACGGTTCGGAGGCTTTCAGCGGCGTGCTGAAGTCGTTGGTGCCGAGCGCGATCACGAACAGGCTTGGGTGCCAGGCCGGGTCTGCGTAGCGCTTGGCCTTGTCGAACAGCGTGAACGGGTAGGCGGCGGGGACGGTGTCGGCGGCCATGCCGTCATAGTTGCGGACGATCCCGCGGCCCGAGATCGCGTTGACTTGATAGTCCGCGCCGTAGCGGCGGGCGGTCAGTGCTGGCACGCCTTGCGCGGTGTCGGTGGTCGCCCAGACTTCGGCTCCGGTGCAGTCGCGCTTCGCCGAGACGTTGCCGTAGCCGACGGTATGCGAATCGCCGATGAACTCGATCTGGCGGGTGCGGGTGGGCGCGGGGAGCGCGCGTGTTTCGGGACCTGCGAAGAAGCCGCCGAAGACGTTCGGTCCGGCCTGGCTCTCGCTGGCGACGTCGACGCGGATCGTGTGGCGGCCGTTCGACAGGCCGGCGACGCGGTAGAGGCCGGGCTTCGGCTTGACGAGCTTAACGGCGAGCGCGCCATCGACGGCCACGCGGAGGATGACATCGCCCTGGCCTATCCTGAGGAGCGCACTCGGGCCGCGGAACGCAACTTCGAAATAGGTGCCGGGCCATTGGCGCTCATAGCCATCCGCGGTCCGCTCGACGCGGCCGCCGATGTGGACCGGGAGGGGCGCGCCGGCTTTCGCGGTCGTCGGGGTCACAGTCGGCGGGGCGGCGATTGCCGACGTCGACAGCAGTGCGGCAGCGAACAGCCCGAGGATCGTCTTCATGCCTTCACCTTCAACCATGCGGGGAGTTCGTCTTTGGTGACGTAGCGTTTCGATGCGAAATCGCGGCGCAACTGGTCGGGCGTGTTCTGGTCGGCGCCGGTCAGCCAGCGCGTGTGCCAGGTCATGAACCAGAGCCAGTCCGCGGTCGGACCGAGCAACGCCGGATCGGGAACGGGGCCGTTCTCGTGCAGGCAGATCGGCAGCGTGTCGCCGACGATCGCCTTCACCTGCGCGAACATGGCTGCGAGATTGCCGTGGTCGTTCGCGTAGATATCCGCACCCGCGACATCGACCGTAGCGCGGCCCGGATACCAGGCGGGATCGACGTTCTGCCCTGCCCAGCCGAGCACCCATATCAGGTTGTTCAGCCGGTGGACGCGCGTGAACTGGTCGTACATCAGCGCCCAGAGCGCCTTGAACGCGTCGGGGCCGTGCTTGCCCCACCAGAACCAGTCGCCGCTGAATTCGTGGAACGGGCGCCACAGGACGGGGACGCCCCGGTCTTGCAACACCTTCAGCAGGCGCGCCACCTCGGTCATGTCGCGCATCATCGCGACGTTCTGCGGGGTGCCGGGTTTCAGCGCGGCGGCGACGTCGAAATCCTTCTTGGAGTTCTCGTAGCCGGTGCCGACGTCCGGTGCGCCCCAGTGCCAGCACAGCGTGACGATTCCGCGCGAACGCGCCCAGGCGGTGGCACGGTCGTTCACCGCATCATTGTCGCGCGGGTCGATGTAATCGAGGCCGAGGATCGCGGGGAGCTTGCCCGTCACGCGCTGGAGATAGTCGAGCTCGCCGTTCGGATTGGTCGGGCCGGAACCCTGCTCCTGTTGCCCGGTCAGCGTTTTCCTGCCGTATTGGCTCCATAGATAGGCGTAGAGTTGCCGGGTGGCGGGGGTGGCTTTCGGATTGCTCAAGCTGCGGTTCGGCACTGCGGCTAGCGCCGGTACGCCGTGGAGCAGGCCAAGCGCCGCCGTCATCCCCAGCGTCTCGCGACGGTTGAGCATCAGAGTGCCGCCATCGCCGCAGCGTGCGCGCGGATCACGGACTGCGTCGACGCGTCGCTGTCGAACACGCCGTACCAGCCCTGCGGTTCGTGCGGGGGATCGCCCATATATCCGAGGTCGCCGCGCTGGAACCTGTGGTCCACATGAGGCGTGCGCGCCTCGCCGTTCCACGCCCAGAAATTCGAGCCGGCAAGCGGCCCGCCGGCCTTGGCGTTCGCCTCGATCGCGGCGTAGATCTGGCGGTAGAAGCGATCCTTGTACACCGTCGTGATGGTCGGATCATAGGCGTCCTGGCCGTCGCGCGGATAGCCGAACTCCTCGATCACCAGCGGCTTGCCGAGCGTTGTCGCGAGCCGGATGTGCGTGTCGATATAGTCGGCCACCTTCGCCGCGCCCGCGTCGTAGGTGCCGGCGAGGTTGCCCGCGTCCATCCACGTCCAGTTGTTCGGCCAGATATGCGCGGTGAGATAGTCGATCGACGACGGGCGATGCGCGGCGAGCACGACGTCCTCGCGTTCGATCGAGCCTTTCAGACCTTCGGATCCGGTCGAGACGAGGTGGTTGGGATCGAGCGTCTTGATGTAACGCGCGGTCTCGTCGATCCAGCGGTAGAAGGCGGGCAGGTTGGGCACGGCAACCTTGTCGCCGCCGGCCGGACGCGGTTCGTTCGCCAGCTGCCACGCCATGATCGTGGGGTCGGCGGCATAGGCGACGCCCGTCACGCTGTTGGTCCGCGAGACGACCGCGCGGATGTAATCGCGGTACATCGCCTGCGCCTGGCCATTGGTGTAGAACGCCGCGTTCCAGTCGGCGAACTCGGGCCACGGGTGCGCGGGGTCGTTCATGTTGATGTACTTGCCGCCGTTGACCCACGAGAGATAGGTCATCATCCCGCCCGACCATTCCCAGAAGTTGGTCAGGTAGATCACGCCGGTCATGTCGCGCTTCGCCATCTCCGCGAGCGTCCAGTCGAGCCCGTTGAGCAGATCCTCGTTGTAGGTCGCGCTCTTGTCGCGGAAGCCGGGCGTGATCGAGTTCTTCAGCGGCGACAGTTCCGCCGAGCCGAGAATACGCAAATTGCGGACGCCGAGTGCCTGCAACCGGTCGAGCTCGCGCGCCAGCCTTGCCCGGTTGCCGTACGCCGTCTCCGCGCCGAGCCATGCGCCATACCAGATATTGGCACCGGCATAGCGATATGGCTTGCCGTTGCGTTCGAAGCCGTGCCCCGCGACGGTGACGAACGATGCGGGTGCGCGCCGGTCGGCGATCGCGTTGCCGAGATGCGCGCGATCCGCACAGGCGGTCACCAATGCCACTCCCGCCAGCAATGCCATGCGCCTGTCGATGATCGCCAATGCCAACTCCTTCGTGAGGCTGAGAATTCGGGGGCGGATCAGAACGGAGATCGTCGCCACCCCGGAACCCTAGGTTCGCGCGCGGGCCGGCGCTACCGCAGAATTGATATTCGGGGGGGAGGGCATGTGGTCGATGGCGCGTCGAATTGCTTGCAGGTACGCTGCGGAGGGCGATGACGAACGAAATCCTTCCGCCAATGCCGAATGGTGGATCGATCAGGGCTCGAAACAGGGTATCGGGTGAAGCGAGGCGCACGATGCGTCATCGCCGTTCGATTCAACGCTGGACGAGGCCCGATGTTGAACGCAGCAGGACAGGGAACGCGCGCGCGAGGGAGCGGACGAATGCAGCCAGACCATCCATTACCGCGCAAGACCGGACGCCCCACGCTCGAGGCTGCAAGCGCGTTGCACGAGCGGCTGCTTGGATGCGCGCTCACGATGCTGTGCGAACGCGGCATCGGCGGTCTTGCGATGGATGCACTGGCGCAGAAGGCTGCGGTTACCAAGCGGACGATCTATCGGCATTTCGAGAACAAGCTCGCTTTGGTCGAGGCGGTCGTCGAACGCGAGATCCTGCGCGTCGAGACCGCGATGCTGCCCGCGGACGGAGCGCCGCCCAGCCCCTTGTTCGCGCTGGAGGAATGGGCGCGCCATTATTTCGTGTTCACGCTCGATCCGGCGGTGCAGCGGTTCGGCGTGTTCCTGAGCTTCGAACGACTGAACGACGCCGATCTCGCAAACCGGCTCCAGACCTGGACGCGGCGCGCTACCGAGCGTCCCGATGCGCTGATCGTCCAGGCGCAGGCCGCGGGCGAGGTCGTGGCGGGGGAGCCGCATTTGCTGACGCTGCTGCTGATGGACCTTCTGCAGGGCCCGAACACGCGGATGACCTTCAACAGCCCCGTGGCGAGCGTGATGGGGGGATTGTCCGAAACGACGTTTTTCGCCTCGCGCTGGGCGGCGTTCCTGCAACTGGCCGGGGCCGATAATGCGGCGGGATGCGATCGTCGGGCGGGCACGGCGGCCGTCGCGGGCTGATCGTCGGGACGGAGACGTCGTGTTCTGCCGGTCGAATTCATGCGCGACGCATCGAGCGATTGCGAGCAGTCCGCGGTCGACATGCCGGTGCTCGGCAAGCGACCGGTAACGTCTTGATCCTGCGCGCGAACAGGCGACGAACCCCGGGAATCCTCGAGCGCTACAAGAACGCAGCCATCAGGTGCTGGGCGCGATCGCGTGTGCCGATGCGAGGGAGGAACACGCACGCCAAGCGGCATTTCGGCGGGACGTGACAGGGACGCCGACGATGCGCTTTCGAACGATATCGGCCCCTGGAGACAGGGCGCGCGCGGAGCGACCGCGGCACTTTCCCAAGACGGAAATAAGGACACTGTCCGGTAGATTTATTTTCAGCGGAGCGGAACCGTCGCGCGGCGCATGGCTTTAGACGTGCAGGCCGGATCGGGCGGCTGCGTGGCTGGACAGGCCGCGACATCGCCATTCTGGCTGGTCGGACGCGCTGGCACGTCGGGTGGATAAGGTTGCCGGTGGCGTCGTCATCGGAGCAGCGGCCTCACCACCGATTGCGCCCCCGGCATGGCCGAGAGGCCGCAATCCGGCTTTGCGACGATCCGCCTTTCCATTGGCGGCTCGGTCAGCCGTCCCTCATCGGCCCGTGCGATCTTCGGCCGGAATATTTCGAGGCATATATGACGACGTTTTTCATGACGGACGCAGTACCGCGCCCGGCGCCATTACCGGACCGCGAATTCGCATCGCAGGTCAGCGCACTCGCGGTATCGATGTATCGCTATGCGGTGTCGCTGTGCGCCGATCGGACGTTGGCCGAGGATCTGACGCAGGACGCGCTGGCCAAGGCCTGGCGGTTTCGGGCGCGGTTCGTCGCGGGTACGAACCTGAAGGCGTGGACGTTCCGCATCCTGCGCAACGCGTTCCTGTCCCACATCCGGCAGCAGAAGGTTCGTCGCACCGACACATATGGCGACGAGTTTCCCGACGTCGCGGTGCATGCCGAGCAGGAGAGCGGGTTGCTGTCCGACGATCTGGCCGCCGCGCTCGCGATGCTACCGGACGAACAACGCGACGCGCTGCTGCTGATCGCGCGCGACGGATTGAGCTATGAAGAGGCTGCGCGCCTGCAGAACGTGGCGCTCGGTACGATCAAGAGCAGGGTCAGCCGCGGCCGCGAGACGGTGCGCCAGATTATCGAGGGCGACGCGATCGCGCGCCGGCCCGCACGCGATCGCTTATCCGGGCCATCCGTCGTGGCTGGAGTGAGCGGGGCGGGGGCGGCTGTGGCGGTTGGGCCGGTAGCGGCTCGGCCGATCGCGATCGTGCCTGTCCCGACCGATTTTCGGTCGGACCGGTCGGACGGGTCCGATGTCCAGGCTGCGCTATTGCGCAACTGGCGTGCCGGCAACAAAACACGGGGCTGAGTTCGCACCGTGATGGCGGCGTCTTGAAACGGCTTGTTAGCCATGAGGTGCGCGGACGTGCACGGTGATTCCAGCGCCGCGCGATGGTCGGCTGGAATAGGCGGCACCATCCTGCCTTCTGCCAACGCCCCTTCGGCTGAATCCGGGCAAACCCGATTGCAGGATCCAACGCCCAGGAAAAACCGATGCGTTTCGGTCGGACAGAATAGCGGCGGGCCCTGATTTTCAGAGTGTGCCTGCGGGATAAGTCCGGGGCAGCGGGGCGGACCCTGAAAGCCGGCTGAACCGATAGCGGTGGAGCGGAGTTGTGAGCGCGATGCCGTGGGGCCAGACGGTGGAGACCGACTTGGTCGGGCCGGGTGGAGAAGCCGGGGCGATGCCAGCTGGTGAAGCTGAGGCGGAGCCGAGCGACGAACCTGAGACGGAGCCAAAATAGCGAACCTGAGGCGGGACCACATTGGCAGAGTTGGCGGAGCCGAGTGGCTAGGTCGAAGCAGTAGGGCCAGCAGTGATCGATCGGTTGGGCCCGCGGCCCGCTTTCGGCCGGGGTGGCGAGTTGGGCGCCGAAGCCACGCGGTGCTGCCTCCAGCGCTCGATCGCGTCAGCGACATTGGCGAGCGGTGGTGCCGCTGGCCCGCGCGGATCGCGGGGGTTGAGCACGTCGCGCATGCTCTGGCTACCGCCGCCCAGCCGTTAGTCGGCGATGTAACACCCAAGCTTCGTATCGTCGGCCGACGTCATCGGGGCGCGGCCGTCAAAGGACTATGGCGCATGTCATCGCCAATGGGCGTTCGCGCTTTCGTCAGGTCGGCGTTGGAAACCGATCCGACTGAAGTGTACCAAAAGGCTGTTTGTACGACACAGGCCCAAGTCCCATCCGCCCGTTTCGACCGCGTTCGCGCAACCGCGCAGCGGGCATAACCGGAACCGCATCAGAACTGCATGCCAAGCGTCACGCGGCCCGTGGCGCTTGCCGCGCCTTGGCCGAACGCCCCGCCGATTTCGGTCCCGAACCGCCAGCCATTGCCGAAGCGGATGTCGTTGCCGAAATCGATGCGGAAGGCATCGCGCAGCCACTGGTCGCCGTCGATCCGATAGCCGAAGCCGGGCAGGCCGGTATAGTCGAGCGCCTGGACGCCGCCATTGCGGAATTCATGCCGCCATTCGACACGGACCCGCGGCGTGAAGGCACCGACCGCGATGGCCCCGCGCAGGCCCAGCACGCCGGTCAGCGAGGTCACGTCGCGCTTATCGAAGGCGAGCCCGTACAGCCCGCCCGCGGTCTCGGCATAGCCGTCGAGATCGGCCGACAGGATGTCCGCCCGGCCATAGGCCGACAGGCTCCAGCGATCGGTTGTGCGATCGAAGCCGGTGGCGAGCGAGCCGAAGAGCATCGATCCCTCGCGGTGTCCCCGTGCCACGGCGCCGTTGGCGGCGATGGTGCGGCGCGTGTCGAAGGCCAGTCGTCCGGCCCCGAAGACGCCGTCGACGAACAGTCCGTCGACCGGTGCGATGCTGCCATAGGCCACGCCGACCCAGCTATCCCCGTCCACTTGTCCGGTATCGCCGCCGATCCTCGTGCGATCGGCCCCATATCCACCACCCGCGCCGAGCGTTATGCCCTCTGCGAGCTTGATGTCGGCGCCTGCGCTCAGCCCTGCGGTGGTGACCGACAGCTTGGCGCGGCGGTTGGTCTGGTCACGCGTACCAACCGATACCGCGCCGCCGCTCCACAGCGCGAGCGAGCCGATCTTACGACCTGCATCCTCGCCGGCCACTGTGTCGCCGATGCGCGGGTTCACGCTCGCATCCGATCCGGGTGACGAGCTTGATCCTGACCTTGATCCCGACCCCGGGTGTGACCGGTCGGCATCCCGAGCCATCCTCGCTCCGTTCGGCGTCGACGTCACATAGCGGCCGCGGCCCATCACCGATTCGAGCGGGGTCGTCGCGTCGCTCCGTTCGAACGAGATCAGCCCTGCGGCACGCTCCGCATCGGCGACCGCGGTGGCATGGCCCATCTTGAGCATCGCGACGTCGGACTCTGCGGGGAAATCAGGGGGCGCGGCGCCGGACCGCACGCCGCCATAGCCGCCGCGGCCACCTAGGCCGTTGCCGCCTAGACCGTTCGCGAGACCGCTCATGGTGATCCCGAACGGAGACCGCTGGCTGGCGGCGGCATCGCCGTGGAGTTGCTCGGTGCGGCGCATGAAATTGTCGGTCTGCGCAGATGCGAAACGCCGGATCGCCTCGGCTTGCGCTGCGCTGATCGCGCGCACGTCGGGATCCTGCGACGGATCGGGACGCGCGGTGACGTTGATCGTGACAACCGCGGGCGCCGATGCCCCAAACGCGTTGCTGATCGTGTACCGGATCGTCGCGGTCCCGCTGAACCGCCCGCCAGGCGTGACACGAAGCTGATAGAGTCGGCTGGCCGCAGTGCCGCCCTCGATCAGCTCGAGCGTGACGGCATCGACCGGCGAGACCGTGACGATCTGTGCGGCGGTGAACGGCCCGTTGGTGGCGCCTGCGGTCAGGTCGATGATCACCGCCTGGCCCGACAGCGTCTCGCCACGTACCGCACCCGCGATCGGTACTGCGCCGACGACGGTGAACGCGACGCGCGCCGTTGCTGATCGCCCGCCCGGTCCGACGGCCGCATAGGTGAAGCCGTCGTCGCCACTGAACCCGGCGACCGGCGTATAGGTCGCGAGGAAGCGGGTGCCCGTGGCGGTGCTCGATGATGCGACCGTCACCGTACCATGCTGAGGCTGGGTCGCGATCTGGATGTCGGTTACCGAGCCGGTGACCAGACTCGACAGGTCGGTGATGCTCGATTGCGGTGTCGTCGCGGTTGAGGCGGGAATGCTGTGCGAAGGCGCGTCGGTGGCGACCGGCGGCGGCGGCAGCGCGACGACGAGCGTGTAGCTGCGCGTGGTAGCATAGGGTCCGCTGCCAGTCGAGCTGTCGGTGGCGGTGATCGACACGCTGGCGCTGCCGCTGGCGGTCGGCGTGCCGGCGAGCACCCCGGCAGGCGACAGCGTCAGCCCGGCGGGCAATGCGCCCGCGGTAACCGCATAGGCATACGGTGCGGTCCCGCCGGTTGCGGCGAGCGCCTGGCTATAGGCGACCCCCGACGTTCCCGCGGGCAGCGTAGGTGGCGCGAGCGTGACGCTCGGTACGGCGACCGCGAGCGTGTAGGCGGCGCTCACGCTGTACGGCCCGCCGCTCCCCGCAGCGGTGGCATCGGTGGCGGTAACGGTAAAGGCAAAGCTGCCACCCGCGGTGGGCGTGCCGGCGAGGACACCGCTCGCCGACAGCGTCACCCCGGCGGGCAGCGCACCGGCGCTGATCGCATAGCCGTAGGGCGCGGTCCCACCACTGGCGACGAGCGCCTGGCCGTACACCGCACCGACCGCAGCCCCGGGCAAGGTCGCGGGCGTCAGCGCGAGCGCGGGCGCGGCGACAACGAGCGTGTAGCTGCGCGTGGTGGCATAGGGCCCGCTGCCGGTCGAGCTGTCGGTAGCGGTGATCGACACACTGGCGCTGCCGCTGGCGGTGGGCGTGCCGGCGAGTAYCCCGGCSGGCGACAGCGTSASCCCGGCSGGCAGCGCGCCKGCGSTGACCGCATAGGCRTASGGSGCRGTCCCGCCGGTYGCSGCGAGCGCCTGGCTATAGGCGACCCCCGACGTTCCCGCAGGCAGCGTGGCCGGCGCGAGCGCGATGCTCGGCACGGCAACCGCGAGCGTATAAGCGGTCGAGACGGTGTACGGCCCGCCGCTGCCAGCCGCGGTCGCGTCGGTCGCGGTGACGGTAAAGGCGAAGCTGCCGCCCGCGGTGGGCGTGCCCGCGAGGACACCGCCGGCCGACAGCGTTACTCCGACCGGCAGCGCGCCGGCGCTGACCGCATAGCCGTASGGCGCMGTCCCRCCACTGGCGACGAGCGCCTGGCCRTAGACCGCACCGACYGCAGCSCCGGGCAAGGTCRCRGGCGTCAGCGCSAGTGCAGGGGCNGNCGACGACGAGCGTATAGCTGCGGGTGGTGGCATAGGGTCCGCTGCCGGTCGAGGCGTCGGTGGCGGTGATCGACACGCTGGCGCTACCGCTCGCGGTCGGCGTGCCGGCGAGCACCCCGGCGGGCGACAGCGTCACCCCGGCCGGCAGTGCGCCCGCGGTAACCGCATAGCTGTACGGCCCGGTCCCGCCGGTTGCGGCGAGCGCCTGGCTATAGGCGACCCCCGACGTTCCCGCGGGCAGCGTGGCCGGCGCGAGCGTGACGCTCGGCACGGCAACCGCGAGCGTATAGGCGGCGCTCACGCTGTACGGCCCGCCGCTGCCAGCCGCGGTCGCATCGGTGGCGGTGACGGTAAAGGCGAAGCTGCCGCCCGCGGTGGGGGTCCCAGCGAACACACCGCTCGCCGACAGCGTCACCCCGGCCGGCAGCGCACCGGCGCTGACCGCATAGCCATACGGCGCAGTCCCACCACTGGCGACGAGCGCCTGGCTGTACACCGCCCCGACCGCAGCCCCGGGCAAGGTCGCAGGCGCCAGCGTCAGCGCGGGCGCGGTGACGACGAGCGTATAGCTGCGGGTGGTGGCATAGGGCCCGCTGCCGGTCGAGCTGTCGGTGGCGGTGACCGACACGCTGGCGCTGCCGCTCGCGGTCGGCGTGCCGGCGAGCACCCCAGCCGGCGACAGCGTCAGCCCGGCGGGCAGTGCGCCCGCGGTGACCGCATAGGCATAGGGCGCGGTCCCGCCGGTTGCCGCAAGCGCCTGGCTATAGGCGACCCCCGACGTTCCCGCGGGCAGCGTGGTCGGCGCGAGCGTGATGCTCGGTACGGCGACCGCCAGCGTATAGGCGGTCGAGACGGTGTACGGCCCGCCGCTGCCAGCCGCGGTCGCATCGGTGGCGGTGACGGTAAAGGCAAAGCTGCCCCCCGCACTCGGTGTACCGGCCAGCGTGCCGCTAGCCGACAGCGTCACCCCGGCCGGGAGCGCGCCCGCGGTGACCGCATAGCCGTACGGCGCAGTCCCACCACTGGCGACAAGCGCCTGGCTGTACGCCGTACCGACCGCAGCGCCGGGCAACGTCGCGGGCGTCAGCGCGAGCGCGGGTGCTGCGATTATCAGGGTGACGGCTCTTGATGCCGTGATCGATGGGCTTCCCGGTGTCGAATCTGTCACGGTAACGGTGATCGGGAAACTGCCGCTGCCGGCCGGCGTGCCCGAAAGCGTGCCGTCGGGCGCGAGCGTGACGCCGCTCGGCAGGATGCCGGACGTCACGGCATAGCTGTAGGGCATGGTGCCGCCGCTGGTGGCGAAGGCGAAGTTGTAGCTTGTGCCGTAGGTTCCTGCGGGGGGCGTGCCGTTGAGCGTGAGGATCGGGTCGGCGACGACGATGCCGATCGTCGCAGGCGCCGACGGTCCGCCGCCGTTGGTCGCGGTGAAGGTGAAGCTGTCGGCGCCGCGATAGCCTGTCGTCGGGGTGTAGGTGAGCGCGGGCGCCGCGCCGCTCAGCACGCCGTGCAAGGGCGCCGTCGCGACCGTGTAGCCAGTCGGGGCGTTGCTCGCGCCGAGCGTGATCGCGGTCGCGGTATTGAACGGCACCGCGATCGTCTGCGCGGCGGCGACCGGCGGGGCCACATAGGTATAGCTGCCATCGACCGTGCCCGGGCCTGCGGCATTGGTGACCTTGACGATGGCGGCACCGGCTGCCCCGGCCGGGCTCGTCGCGGTGATCAGGGTATCGCTGACGACCGTGAAGCCCGCGCTCGTGCCGGCAAAGGCGACGCCGGTCGCGCCGGTGAAGTTGGTGCCGGCGATCGTCACGATCGTGCCCCCGGCGGTCGTCCCCTGGACCGGGCTGAGCGACGACACGGTGGGCGGCGTGCCGACGGTGAAGGTCGTCGTGCTGCTCGCCACCGAGACATTGCCGGCGCTGTCCTGCGCGATTGCCGAGACGGTGTGCGCGGTCCGGGTGAGTGCCGTCGTCGTATAGCTCCAGGCGCCGCCGCCGCTCGCGGACGTCGTGACCCCGGCGCCGCCGTCGATCGTCAGCGTGATCAGCGCGCCGGCCTCGCTCGTGCCGGTGATCGTCGGCGTCGTCGTGCCGATCGTCGCGGCGTTGACCGGCGCCGTGATGACCGGCGCGGCGGGCGCGATCGAGTCGATCGTGAAGCTGGTGATCGCCGAATTCGCCGACGTGCCGCCCGCGCTGGTTGCGGTGGCATAGACCGTCGCGGCCCCCTGCGGCAGCGCGGTTCCCGTCGTGAACGTCCAGCTGCCGCCGCCGCTCGCGGTCGTCTGCCCGGCCTGCACGGTATTGAGGAAGATCGTGACCGTCGTGTTCGCGGGGGCCGTACCCGTCACCGTCGGCGTCGCGGTCGTCACGATCGCACCATTGGCGGGCGCCGTCACGATCGGCGCGGCGGGGACGGCGATATAGGTATAGCCGTTGGCGAGCGTCGCGGTGCCGCCGGCCGTGGTCACGGTCACCCCGACCGCACCGGCCGCGTGTGCGGGGCTCGTCGCGGTGATCGTCAGCGCGTCGACGACGGTGACGCCGGTCGCCGCGACGCCGCCGATGGCGACCGTGGCGCCGGCGATGAAACCGGTACCGGTGATCGTCACCACGGCATTGCCGGCGATCGGACCGCTGGCGGGCGCCGCCAGCGTCACGGTGGGCGCGGCCGCATAGCCATAGGCGGCGGTCTTGGTAACGCTGCCGCCCAGCGTCGTCACCGTGACGTTTACGGTCCCTGATCCACTTGGCGCGATCACCGACAGCTGCGTGACACTGTTGAACGTCGCTGTCGCGGCGGTGGCGCCGAACAGCACGCTGGTGCCCGTGGCGGTGAAGTTGCTCCCGGTCAGGATCACTACATTGCCGCCGGCAAGCGGCCCTGCGGCCGGTGCGACGGTCGTCAGCGTCGGCGGATCGGCATAGGTGTAGGCGATCGTCGCCGAACCACCCGCCGTCGTCGCAATGACCGCGATCGGGCCCGCCGCATGCGCCGGTGTGGTGAAGGTGAACCCGGTGGCATTGTTGCCGCTGACCGTCACCGGGCTGCCATCGACGGTGAGGGCGGTGACCGCGGACAGGTTGGTGCCCGTCGCGGTCACCACGGTTCCGCCTGCCGTGCTGCCCGTGGCGGGCGCGAGCGAGGCGAGCGTCGGTGCGACCACATAGGTATAGCCGCCGGCCGCCGTCGCGGTCTGGCTATCGCTGGTGGTGACGACCACCGATACCGCGCCGGCGGCATGCGCGGGGGCGGTGGCGGTGATCGCGTTTGTCGATTGTGTGGTGATCGCCGCCGCGGTGCCGCCGAACGAGACGGCGTTGCCCGACGCGCTGAAGCCGGTGCCGGCGATCGTCACGCTGGTACCGCCCGCGACCGGGCCGGCCGAGGGCGCGACGCTGCTGATCGCCGGCGGCGGGACGATCGTGACCGATATGTCGAACGTGCCGCCGGTCGCGTTGGTCGCGTTCGTGTCGGTCTGCCCGCCGGCATAGCCGTCGAACGTCCCGGTATCGCCGACCGCGACGTCGTTGGCATCGACCGAGCCGCCATTGATGCTGCCGACCGCGAGGATCGTCACCGGCCCGGTCAGCAGCTTCACGCCCGATGCACCGGCCGCAGGCGTGTAGAAATAGTCGCCACCGTTCCGCGTCAAAGTCGCGCCATCGGCAAACTGGACGATGAAGCCGCTCTGGTTCAGCGACTTGAACAACCCGGTGCTGGTTTTCTTGAACCGCGCATAGGAATTGAACCCGTTCCACGGCGCGCCGCAGACCTTGCCGGGATTATTGGTCGATGCGCCGGCATTGGCGAGAATGGGGTTCCAGATCGCCTTGGCGGCACCGTCGTTCAGGATGCGCAGCGTCGTCAGCGTGCCGCTGCCGTCTCCGCCGGCGCCAGCGACGACCGCGCAGGTCGCGGCATAAGCCGCGGTGGTGCCGAGCGTCGCGCACAGCATCAGCAACAGCGCGAGCAGCCGACGGACGAGCGGCCGCGATGCTGGCCCCGAGCCGGACTCCGAAGCTGGACACCTCTGATGTAGCGATCGTTGCGCCACGTCCCCGACCATCGACACTGTCTCGTCCCCTGTCGCGCTCACCCTATCGCGACTTCTCCCCTTCTGGTCGCACGCATCATCGACTCGTGAAGTCTAGCAATAAGAAGGAGAGTCGAGATGGACCTACTGCGAGTATAATATCAATAAGAAACAGTCGGGACTTTCAACCATTATCAACCAATCCAATATTCGCGATGGTGTGATTTGCATCAAGTCTAAAGACGCTTGTTAAATAAACGAATCGAGCACATGATTAGTCTGCAAGGGCAAATGTTAGAGATATGCCGAAAGCCGCCAAAGGGCGAAGAATCCGGGCAGGAGGAGGAATACCGCGCATGTCGGAATTTTTCATGGGCCAGGTCATGATGACGGGGTTCGGCTTCGCGCAAAAATATTTCGCGCGGTGCGATGGTGCGATCATGGCCGTCCAGCAGAACCAGGCATTGTTCTCGCTATTGGGAGCGACCTTTGGTGGTGATGGCAGGCAAACGTTCGCGTTGCCGGATCTGCGTGGGCGGAGTCCTGCGGGCGCGGGTCCTTCGGCCGATCCCGGCTGGCAGCCCTCGGTCTATCCCTGGGGCGCGCCCGGGGGTGTCGAGCAGGTCAGCCTGACGATGGCCGAGAACGGTCCGCACACGCACGCGATGACCGCGACCACCGATCCCGGCATCGGCACGTTCGTCGACGGCCCCTATGTCCTTGCGCAGGCAAGCATCCCGGCATTGACCTACGCAGCGCCCGACACGCTCGTGCCCTTGGGGGGAGGGCCATCCACGATCGCGGGGGGCGGACAGCCGCACGGCAACATGCAGCCCTATGCGGTGATCAACTTCGCGATCGCGCTGTCGGGGGTCTTTCCCTCGCGGTCGTGACGCGGAGATCAACAACCATCGGCGCGGATTTTCGCGTCGGCCATGGCGCCGGACCCCATCAAAGGTTCGCGACGGCGCGAGCGAGTAGGGGAGGCATGATGCGCAGGCGAAGTGTCACAGGAGTGGTCGGGACCAGAGCGCGCTCGGCGACGACGGGCCCGGCCGTAGGTGGCGAGGTCGCGACCGGCGGAGCGGCCGATGGGACTGCGACCGGCGGGGTCGCGACAGGCGGGGCGGTCGCACGCGGGGTGACCACAAGCGCCGTAAGCACAAGCGGCGTGACCACAAGCGGCGCTGCGACACGCGGGGCTGTCATACGCATAGGTGTTACGGACCGGCGTGGCGCGGGCAGGGGGATGCGGCGCCTGGGCGTAGCCGGCTGGGGTGTAATCGGCGCACCTGTAACCGGCTCAGGCGTAACAGGCTGGGGCGCGATCGGTCGGGGTACGACCGGTTTCACCATGGCCGGCAGGACCAAGAGCGGCAGGACCAAGACCGGCGGGAGGACGACGCGATGAGCACGCCATATATCGGGGAAATCCGCATCCTGCCCTATGCGCGGGGCGCGCCGGAAAACTGGCAGGGCTGCGACGGATCGCTGTTGTCGATCGCCGAATACGACGTTTTGTACCAGTTGATCGGCACCACCTATGGCGGGGACGGTCAGTCCACTTTCGCGGTGCCGGACCTGCGATCGCGGGTCCCCCTGCATCAGGGCAAAGGCGCGGGGTTGACGCCGCGGACCATGGGCGAGGTCGGTGGCGTCGAGACCGTGACGCTGACGACCCAGCAGATGGGGCAGCATTTCCACGTCATGCAGGCGTCGACTGTGGTCGGCACCACCGCAAGCCCGGCCAACACGGTACTCGGCGCGGTCGGCGGCGTGGCCGAGGAAGTTCTCTATGCGACCAGCCCCGCGCCGGCCGACGGCGTCGCGTTTCCCGCCACCATGGTCAAGACCGGCGGCGGCAGCCAGTCGCACGACAATACCGCACCGACGCTGACGCTGCGCTATTGCATCTCCCTGTACGGCGTCTTTCCGAGCCAAAGTTGATGCCCGTCGTGAGCGCCGGCCGCGCCTCTCCCGCCTATTCGAGGACAATGTCATGACCGATCCATATCTGGGCGAAGTGCAGATCCTGGGGTTCGGTTTCGCACCCATGAACTGGGCGCAGGCGACCGGCCAGCTGATCCCGCTCAGGCAGTCGACGGCGTTGTATGCGCTCTACGGCACGACGTTCGGCGGCGACGGTTCCAACAATTTCGGGCTGCCCAACATGGCGGCGCGCACGGGCTGCAACACGGGTGGGTCGCCGGGCAATTCCGCGCGCGTCATCGGCGAGGCCTTCGGCACGCCCAACGTCGCGCTCACCGGGGTGCAGATGCCGATGCACACGCATGGTTTCAGCGATTACCAGCCCGAAGGCGTCGGCAAGCTCTCGGGCGTTCCGGCGGCAACCTCGGGAATCGGCACGACCAATGGCATCAATATCTTCGCGCCGGTGGGACCGGCCACCAGCCTGAACCCCGCCGCCGTCAGCATGTCCGGGAACGGAATCCCGCACGAGAACCGACAGCCGTTCCTGGGACTGATCTATGCGGTCGCGATGACCGGCATCTTTCCCACATTCAACTGACGCGGGTGCCCGCGTCCTTTCCGCTAGCGCCGTCGCCGACCGATCGTAAGACATCGTCCGATCGAGGTGCGGTATCGGCGGGGGGGCTGGCCGGTCGAACTGGTTCGCCCGATCACGATGCCCTGCCGGCTAAAGGTGGCTTTTCCGATCGCAATGCCGGGCATGATCCAGGCACGCCGTACGAACCGGCCGCACTGCCCAACCAAGCCGCGCTGCCCGACCAAGCCGCATTGCCCGATCGGGAAGCGCTGCGCCGTATCGGCGTGACGCTGCGTTGCGCGGTCGACGCCGACCTGGCGTTTCTTCGCGCGCTCTATATCGGCACGCGCGCCGACGAACTGGCGCGGCTGGCATGGACCGATGCCGAGAAGACGGCGTTCGGGGAGCGTCAGTTCGTGCTGCAACATCGGCATTTCCTCGCGCATCACGGCGGTGGCGATTTCCTGATCGTGCAGTATCGCGGGCAGTGGGCCGGACGGCTGTATCTCGACCGGACCTCGTCGATGTGGCGGATCGTCGACATCGCGATCGATCCAGGCCTGCAATGCCGCGGCCTGGGGCGTGCGCTGTTGCGCTGGGTCCAGCATGCGGCGCGGCGCGGGGGCGCGGAGGACGTCGACCTGCACGTCGCGCGTGACAATTCGCGCGCGGCCCGGCTCTATACCGCGCTCGGGTTCGTCGAGGCGATCACGGCCTATCCGACGCATCGGCGGATGCTGTGGCGCGACGTCCGCGGGCGGCAAACGGAGCGGTCGCACGCGAAGTAGACCTGCGGTTCGCGGTAGACGCGCGAGCCGGTCGCGGATCTCGCCGTCAGTTGAACACGGCGTGGTACAGCGCGCCGCGCATGTCGCGCCCGGTCGGCACGAGGAAGACGTCGAGCGCGCCGAGCCGATCGTGTCGCAGCCGGTAGATGCGCTGCGGGAGGATCACGGCCTGGCCGCTGCGGAATACGAGCGCGAACGGTGCACGCAGCATGCCGGGGAACGGATGGACGGGAAGCTGTGCGACCTCGACCAGGGTCAGCGCCATCGTCGCCTCGCCCAGCGCCATGTCGAACCCGTCATTCACCGCGCCCGCGAAATCGTCGATCCTCAGGATAGTCATCGCCGCTCCCCCAGGCCATGCCCCGGCGGCCCGATCATCGGTGATGCGGATGCCGCTGGTGGAGGTCAAGCCGAGATGAGTCGGTCATGATCTGCAGTATTTGCGCACGATCAGGACCAAGATCGCTTGTCTTGATATATTCGTCGAAAAGAAGACCGTGACGAAAGCCTGTTCGACTATGGCAGGGGTGACTCCACAACGTCGCAGATGCTTGCGGTAGGAATGCCCGATGTGTGGATGGGGACTCAATCGCTTCTGGTCGAGCGGGTGCGGCAGGTGAAGATTTCGGTCGAACCCCGGCGCGTCATGGGCCGCAGGACCTAGTCAGTTCTGGTGTCCGCCGCTTATTGCCGATTCGTCCTAGAGGATCGAGCCCGCCAAGATCAGCAGCATCTTGGTGTCGATCGCCACGCCTTCCGCCCGCTTCGCCGCCACGAACGCCGGCACGTTCGCCAGCGCGACTCGGTGCACGGTGATGTTCTCGTCACCGTCGCCGCCGCCATCGCCAACCTTGGCCAGCCCGGTGGCACGGACCAGCGTGAAGCATTCCGAGGTCATCCCCGGCGAGGAGTAGAACACGCCGAGATCCTCGATCGCGTCCGCGCGGTAGCCGGTTTCCTCCTCCAGCTCGCGCCCCGCCGCCACTGCGACGCTCTCGCCCGCGGTCTCGTCCCCGACCAGGCCGGCAGGGAGTTCGAGGCAGTTACGTCCCAACGGCACGCGGAACTGCTCGACGAGGATCACGTCGCCGTCGTCGATCGCGACGATCACGGCGGCGGCGATGTCCCCTTTTCGGGCAGCGAATTCCCAGCTGCCTTCGGTCTGGACGGTGATGAATTTGCCGGACCAGGCGGTGGTGCTCATAGCTCGATCAACCTGTCGGGGAGTTCGTTGACGGGAGCGCCGGTCCGCGGGAAATGTTCCGCCAGAACGGCGCCGATCTGCGCGACCGCATCGGCCATGCCGTCGGCAGGGCGATCATCGCGGACGCCGGCCAGCACTGCCGCCATCGCCGCACCCCAGGTCTCGTTCGGCACGCGTGAATGGATCGCGTCGTCGGCGATGATCTCTGCCCGGTGCTCGGCCAGCGACAGGTACAGCAACACGCCGGTCGAGCCCCTGGTGCGTTTCTCGGCCCCCGCACGGAACAGGAGCAAAGCCCGCCGCCGCACGCGCCGCGCCTTGGTCGCACCCGGCGTCAGCGCGAGCCGCACCGGCGTCCATGCCAGCACCAGCCGCACCGCCAGGAATACCAGGGTCACCAGCGCCAGCGCCACCACGTACAGCGCACCCTGCGGTGCCGCCTGCCAGGGATCGACCAGCGCGTAGATATGATCCGCCGCGACTGGGTGGAACGCGAGCAGCGCCAGCGTCAGCAGCATCGCCAGCACCGCCCAGTGCAGCGACACGTCGTGATACGCATCCGATTGCCGCGCGACGATCGTGACGATCTCGCCGGTCGTCGCGGTTTCCGCCTGCGTGACCGCTGCGGTGACGCGGTCGTGATCGGTTTCGTTCAGCCGCATGTCACCAACTCCCCGATGCGCCGCCGCCGCCGCCGGATCCACCGCCGCCGCCACCGAAACCACCGCCGCCCCAGCCACCGCCGCTATCGCCGCCGCCGCCACCGAAGCCGCCACCCCCACCACCGCCGCCACGGGTCATC
The DNA here is from genome assembly GCF_049472435.1 of Sphingomonas sp. 4RDLI-65. Lineage (NCBI taxonomy): Bacteria > Pseudomonadati > Pseudomonadota > Alphaproteobacteria > Sphingomonadales > Sphingomonadaceae > Sphingomonas > Sphingomonas sp. 4RDLI-65. The sequence continues at coordinate 50,391 of NZ_JBCEBT010000007.1, forward strand.
GCGTCGGCGATGCTCCACAGCACGATCGGCAAGGCACCGCTGCCGCCGCCCCGGCTCCCGCCATCGACATAATGCTTTCCGCCTGCGCGCCGCGAGATCATCGGGATGACGATCGCCGCCAGCACGATCCCGAAGAAGATCAGTCCGATCGGCACGCCGCCGCCGCCCGAATTCGACCGGCGATGCGTCTTGTCATATTCGGCCGCCGCCGCGGTCACCTTTGCGCGCGCCTCCGCATCGGGCAGCGCGAGCTGGTCCGCCACCGCATTCGTGCCCGCGACGATGCCGCCGGGGATGTCGCCCGCCTTGAAGCGCGGCAGGATCTGCTGGTTGATGACGACACTGGAGAACGCGTCGGTCAGCACCGGCTCGAGCCCGTAGCCGACCTCGATCCGCACCTTGCGGTCGTTCGGCGCGACCAGCAGGATCGCGCCGTTGTTCGCATCCTTCAGCCCGACGCCCCAGCTCCGGATCAGCCGGTTGCCGTAATCCTCGATCGGGTAGCCTTCGAGATCGGGCACCGTCGCGACCACCAGCTGGTTGCCGGTCGACTTTTGCAGGTCGTCGAGCCGCTTGGTCAGCGCCGCTTCCTGATCGGGCGGGATCACATTGGCCGCATCGACGACGAAGCCGGTGAACTTCGGAAGCGTCTGCGCGCTCGCGGTACCGCTTCCCAGCAGCACCGCGAACGCCAGCGTCAGGAGGTGGCGGAACATCGGGCCGCGATCAGCTCGCGTTGCCGAAGTTCACCGTCGGCGCGGTCTCGGCGCCCGGGGTGGTCGCTGCGAACGGCACCATCGGCTTGGCGCCGTAGAAGATCTTCGCGCCGACCGCGTCGGGGAAGGTGCGGATCTTCGTGTTATACGCCTGCACCGCGCCGTTGTAGTCGCGCCGCGCGATCGTGATGCGGTTCTCGGTGCCTTCAAGCTGGCTCATCAGCGTGGTGTAATTGGCCTGGCTCTTCAGCTCGGGATAGGCCTCCTGCAAGCGCTGGAGCGACAGCCCGACCGCGCCCTGGACGCGCTGATACTGCTCCATCTTGGCCGGATCGGACAGATCGGCGGCCGAGACCTGAACCGAGTTCGCGGCCGAGCGCGCCTGCGTCACCTGGACCAGGATATCCTTCTCCTGCGCGCCGGCCGCCTTCACGGTCGCGACGAGGTTGGGGATCAGGTCGGCGCGCCGCTGATAGTTGTTCTGAACGTCGGCCCAGCGCGCCTTCGCGGTCTCCTCGGCGGTCGGAATGCTGTTGATCCCGCAGCCGGCGAGTGCGGATGCGAGGAGGATTGCGGCGGTACCGCGGGCGATTGGGGCACGTGACATCGGGGCTCTCCTGAATACCTGTGTCACCCTCATAGGACAGTCGGCAGGGTTGGCGAAACCGAAATCGGCGGGTAGCCTGAACGTCGAACAGCAAGGGGAGCGCGGATGCTCAAGGAATTTAAGGCCTTCATCATGCGCGGCAACGTGCTCGATCTCGCGATCGCGGTGATCATCGGCGCGGCGTTCGGCAAGATCGTCACCTCGCTGACCGACGACGTGCTGATGCCGGTGATTGGCAAGATCTTCGGCGGGCTCGATTTCTCGAGCTATTTCTGGCGGATGGGGCCGGTGCCAGCGAATTACGCGGGTTCGCTCAGCGATTATGCCGCGCTCAAGAAGGCCGGCGTGCCTCTGCTCGGCTATGGCGCGTTCGCGACGCAGTTGGTCAATTTCGTGATCGTCGCGGGCATCATCTTCATGATCCTGCGCGTGGTGAACCGTACCGCCGCGCTGCTCGAACGCGAGACGGCGCGGTTGAAGCGCGAGGAAGAGGCCACGCCGGTCGCGCCTGCGCCGGAGCCGGTCGAGATCGCGCTGCTGCGTGAGATCCGTGACGAGTTGAAGGCTAGGGGGTGACCGCCTTGTCCCTCTCCCCTGTGGGGAGAGGGAGGGAGGAGCCGTCAGGCGACGGAAGGGTGAGGGGCTTGAGGCTCGGGAGCGTATCCCAACTCCCCCTTATCCGACGCTGCCGCGCCACCTTCTCCCCGAGGGGAGAAGGATAGAATTACGCCGCTACGAGATCTTCGGCGTTGGCATCCGCCAGGCTCGTCCCATCCAGGATCCGCGCAGTCTCGTCCCGGACCCGCATCATCGCATAGCGGATCGCGCAATCCGCCTCGCTCTTGCAGTCGAGGCATGGCCGATACGCGGTCCGGCTTACGCACGGCACCAGCGCGAGCGGCCCCTCGATGATCCGGATGATCTCGCCGAGCGAAATCAGATGGCTCGGCCGCGACAGGCAATAGCCGCCCATCTTGCCGCGATGGCTGATCAACAGGCCGGACTCGCGCAGGTCGGCGAGGATCAGCTCGAGGAACTTGCGCGGCACGTTCGCCTCGGCGGCGATGCGCGTCATCGGGATGGGCGGGCCACCGGCGGGGGCACCGCCAAGGAAGATCATCGCGCGGAGCGCGTAGCGGGAGCGCTGCGTCAACATAATGCAGGTTGCTATGCACGCGCTTTGTGGCGAGCGGAAGGCGGTTTGGCACGCGGCGTGCTAGGACATTGGCGTTTCTCGATAAAAAAGCATCGGAGCCCGGGCTTTTCATCGCGTTGCGGCGCGCCTATATCGGGGATGCCGTCGGGGGAATCTTCTCTTGGCGGCTATGGCGATAAACCGTGGCGTGTCATAGACACAGCGGACCCGGGGGCAGTACCCGGCGACTCCACCACCGCCCTCTTCGCAAGAGGGGGACGATGACGGGGTCGAACTAGGATCGACGTGTGTTCAACGACGCTATGTTTCGCTCGGAATGGGACCACCGCAACGGCCCATACACAAGTGCCAACGATAACGAAGCACTCGCAATTGCCGCATAACTGACGGTCTAACGACCTAAGTTATACGGACGAAAGCGCGGTTCGGGCCACACCGGGCAACAGAAGTGGACACCGGCGGTACGGGGGGCACCGAGCAACAGAAGCTCCCCACTATCCTCTGATCACGCGGCGATATGCTCGACCAGCCGCAGTACCGGCGGGCTGAAGCCGAGCGGGCCGATCAGCACTTGGGTCACGACCAGCACGCCGCCACCCCACCAATAGGCGGGATGCACGCGACCGCGCGACGTCAGGTCGAACAGCATGCCTGCGATGACGTACAGCGCCATCGACCCGAACACCGCCAGCGGGGCTAGCGAGCCGAGCAACGGCATCGGCAGGATCCGCCCGAGCGCCGGCGACATCACCAGGATCGTGCCGCACAGCATCAGGCGCTTGTGCCATGCCGCCTGTCTGCGCAGCGCGATCGCCCAGGCGGTGAGCACGCCGAACCCCAGGACGCCCAGGACGTCGAGCATCAGGAATATGCCCGGCGGGAAAAAGCCGGGAACGCGGTGCTGGCGGATCGCCATGACGGTGGTGACGATGCCGAGCACGACCATCACCGCTGCGATGCCTGCGCCGAGCATGCCCAATTGGCGATGCCGCGTGACCGAGCCACGCACGATCAGCCAGTTCTGCACGACATAGAGCAGGATCCACGCCAGGAAGACGGCGGCATGGAGATGGACTTGCGTCGGCAGTTCCAGGAAACTCCAATGCATCCGCGCGGCGTTCACGGTGAAGCCGACGATCACCGTGACGGCGATCGCGATCGCCATGAGCAGGAAAAACCGTCGCTCGCTGGCCAGTGCGGTCCGCGGTACCCTCGTCGTAACGCCCGTCGCCATCCTGTCGCCCCCGCGAGTCGATGCTTGGAGGGAAGGGGATGATCCTAATCGAAGGTTCCGGCAAGCAAGATCACACGGGCCTGCCATGGCATTGCTATAGATCAAGAACTTGGAAAACTAGATCTCGGCGGCGGCCCGTGTCTTTGCGGGCTCTGGATAACGACCGTTCAACAGGAACGACATCACCGGAAATCTTTCGACGATCAGGATGTGCGCGAGATAGGTTGTCAGCGATGCGATCGCGATCGTGATCGTGAACTCGACATACGGGTTCCACGGCACGTGCCTCAGCGCAATCTTCAGCGCGATGATGATCGGGAAATGCAGGACATAGATCGTGAACGAGGCATCGGCCAACCGTCGCACGATCAGCGGCACCGTGCGGATCGATACCGCCGATCGCAGGATCAGCACCGATGCAGCCGGCGGGCACAGCGACATGCCGATCAGCTCGATCAGATCGCCAAATATCGCCTGGCGTATCGGGCCCAGCGTCGGGCCCAGCATGGCGCTCACGCCGCCGAACCACAGCGCGTACACGCAACCGACCGCGACAAGGATGACGATCGGCGTGCGGATCGAGGCGGTCAGGATGCGGTACAGCATCGGCGACCGCGCGAGGAGGAAGCCAAGCAGGTAAAAGGGCGCGTAGCCCAGCATCAGCTGGACGTGCGACAGCGCCGCGGCATAGAGCGGCGGCGCCCGTCCGGCGAGCATCTGGCGCGTCACCATCATCAGCGCGCAACACGCCACCGCCGCGGTCAGCAGCACGATGGTCTGCGCCGACCCGCTCCGGCCGAGGCGACCCGCGACGAGACCCTGTTCGAGCTTTCCGACCACGTCATGGCGTCGGTCGATCCGGTGAAACGCATAGCTGAGCGGCGCATAGGCAAGCAGCGCGACCAGAAACCACAGGTGATACCAGTCGTGCGCGATGGCGAACGGCCAGCGGTTTCGGTCCGTCACATCGTCGAGCATCCAGCCGATCAGCGGGCAGATCACCAGCAGCCCGACCGATAGGGGTACGCCAAGCTGGATGCTGCGTCGCCCGAGCCAGGCCAGCGGCGAACGCCGGCGGGCGAGGGCATAGCCGCACAACAGTCCCGAGATCAGCATGAAGCTGCCCATCCGGAACGCATGCGATATCAGCGGAATGGCCGCGAATACGGGCAGATGTTCGAGGCCCATCGCACCGTGCAGGACGACGCCGCCGAGCATCAGGACCGCGCGCCACACCGACAGGCCCTCGATCCTGGTACTGGGTGGGCCGCTGGTCATGATTGCGGGCGAACCCGCAGGGCTACGCGTCCGGTTCGCGGTGATCGCACCGCCCGGACCCGTCGTGCCGGACGATGGTCTGCAACACCGGTCGGATCGCGCGGGTCAGTCGCGCATAGCCCGCCGGATTGAGGTGGATGCCGTCGTCGACATAGAAGGGCCCCGGGCGATGGTTCACCAGGAAGCGCGGGACGACGTCGACGAACGTCACCCCGGGCGTCCGGGCGGCGATGGTCCGGGCGGCGGCGTTGAAGGCGGTCTGCTCGGGCAGATTGCCCCAGCGCGTCGGGCTTGGCTTCAGCGACATGATGACGATCGGAACGTCGCCCCAGCGGCGCATCCTGAGGGCGAGAACTGCACGCAGGTTGCCGATGTCGTCGGCGGCGCGCGCCCCATGCGCGATGTCGTTCTCGCCGGCATAGAACAGGATCGCGCGCGGGCCGGGTCCGCGTGGTTCGTTGCGAAGCATCTGGAGTATTTCGGGCATCGATGCGCCATCGACGCCGCGATTGCGCACGTCCCACGGCGCCATGTCGGCCTCCAGCGTCGTCCATTTGTGGATCGACGAGCTGCCGACGAACCATATCGCGCACGCCGCCGCCGCGCCGCCGCCCGGAAGCTGCGCGGTCGCAGCACGCGTTGCGGCGCGCGACTGGACCACGAACAGCCATCCGCCGAACACGCTCGCAAATACCGCCAGCGCGACCAAGCCCTTGCCGATCGCGGCGCCCAGCGGTGTCCTGCCGATCGTGCGCAGCGACGAGAATAGTGAAGTATCGATACGGAATTGCGCCACTGCGCCTCGCCTTTTGCCTGCCGACCGATCTAGCCACGGCGCGTAAGGCAATGGTTAAGGCAGGGGTTAAGGCAGGCGCTAAAATGGCGGGCAAAACAGGCGGCGACATGGCGTTCAGACCGAGTCGACATCGTCCAGCCGAGTCTCAAGCGCGCCCAGCGACACATCGCGCGGCACGCTGTGCGCGAAACCGAAGGCGTGACGAAGTCGCGACGCGATCATGTCCAGGCCGGCACGAGGACGGAGCCGCAAGACTGGTATCGGTAATTTGCTCGGCATATTGGATTTGGCCCCACGCTTGCTGCACTGTCTATCGCAGTGCGCGGGGAGATGCCCGGGGCGTCCGATCGATTATCGATCTAACCGACAGGCGGTCAGATCTTAAGCAAGCTCATCCATTCGGACCAGGATCCGGCTGAGCTGTATCCCGGTATAAGGCTTGCGGACGAACTGCGCGGCGTCGGGAAGCGCGAGCTCGCTGCCGTCATTTGCACCCGATGTGACCAGGATCGAGATGTCGGGCCGACGCGCATGAACGGTCTTTGCCAGCCCGACCCCGTCGAGCGCGCCCGGCATGCGGATATCGGTGAACAGCGCCGCGATGTCGGGCCGCTCGGCCAGCCGCTCCAGCGCATCGGCCGCATTGCCTGCCTCGACCACCTCGAATCCGGCGTCTTCCAGCGCGAACTGGGAATGCACACGGACGAGCGGATCATCGTCGACGACGAGAATAACGGACTTCGGAATAGCAATCATACCGGGTCGAACTGCCGACCCATCGCTCCGTTCCGTCGTTTACGCTCTTTGGACCGAACAAAGCGGCAGGACGATCCATTCATGAAAAAGGGGCCCGGTTTCCCGAGCCCCTCGATCAATTGCCGTTATATGGCAAAGGCTTAGTCGCGATCGCCCGTCAGGAACGCCGGCGCGAACTCGGGAGCCTTGTCGCCCTCGGTACGCTCGGCGCGGGGAGCGCGCTCGCCGCTCTGACCGCCGCCGTCACGACGCGGGCCACGGCCACCGCCGTTGCCGCCTGCGTCACGACCGCCATCGCCGTCACGACGCGGACCGCGCGAGCCACGATCACCGCCGCCGCCTTCGCCGCGCGGACCACGACCGCCGCCATCACGGCCACCATCGCCATCACGACGGGGAGGACGCGGACCACGGTCACCACCCTCGCGGGGCTCACGTGCAGGACGGGTGTCCTCCAGCTCTTCGCCGGTCGTCTGGTCGACGACGCGCATCGACAGGCGCACCTTGCCGCGCGGATCGATCTCGAGAACCTTGACCTTGACCTCCTGGCCTTCGGTCAGAGCGTCCGACACCTTCTCGACGCGCTCGTTCTTGATTTCGGACACGTGGACGAGACCGTCCTTGCCACCCATGAAGTTCACGAACGCCCCGAAATCGACCAGGTTGACGACCTTGCCGTCATAGACCTTGCCGACTTCGGCTTCCTCGACGAGGCCCTTGATCCACTTGATCGCGGCTTCGATCTGCGCGGGGTCGGACGACGACACCTTGATCACGCCCTCGTCGTCGATGTCGACCTTGGCGCCGGTCTGCGCGACGATCTCGCGGATCACCTTGCCGCCGGTGCCGATGACTTCACGGATCTTCGACTTGTCGATCTGGAAGCTCTCGATGCGCGGTGCGTGCGCCGACAGTTCCTCACGGGTGTGGTCGAGCGCCTTGGCCATCTCGCCCAGGATGTGCGCGCGGCCTTCCTTGGCCTGCGCCAGCGCCTTGCCCATGATCTCCTCGGTGATGCCGGCGATCTTGATGTCCATCTGCATCGTGGTGATGCCCTCGGACGTGCCAGCCACCTTGAAGTCCATGTCACCGAGGTGATCCTCGTCGCCAAGGATGTCCGACAGAACCGCGAAGTTCTTGCCCTCGAGGATCAGGCCCATCGCGATGCCCGACACCGGACGCTTCAGCGGAACGCCCGCATCCATCATGCTCAGCGAACCGCCGCAGACCGTCGCCATCGACGACGAACCGTTGCTCTCGGTGATGTCGCTGAGAACGCGGATCGTGTACGGGAACTCTTCCTTGGTCGGCAGCACCGGGTGCAGCGCGCGCCATGCGAGCTTGCCGTGACCGACTTCGCGACGACCCGGCGCACCGAAGCGACCGACTTCACCGACCGAGTAGGGCGGGAAGTTGTAGTGCAGCATGAAGTTTTCGTACGACAGGCCGTTGAGACCGTCGATCATCTGCTCTGCATCGCGCGTGCCGAGCGTGGTGGTGCAGATCGACTGAGTCTCGCCGCGCGTGAACAGGGCCGAGCCGTGCGTACGCGGGAGGAAGTGGACCATCGCCTCGATCGGACGGATCTGCGTGGTGGTGCGGCCGTCGATGCGGGTGCCGTCCTTGAGGATGGCGCCGCGGACGATCTCCGCCTCCAGCTTCTTCATCAGCTTGCCGGCAGCCATCTGGTCCTGCGGCGACGCGTCCGCAAATGCGGTCTTGCCCTTCGCACGAGCGGCATTCAGCAGGTCCGACCGCTTGGACTTGTCGGTCACCTTGTAGGCGGCCGCAATGTCCTTGCCGATCAGCTTCTTCAGCTTGTCCTTGGCGGTCGAGAGATCAGCCTGCTCGGCCATTTCCCAAGGATCCTTGGCAGCCTTCTCGGCCAGATCAATGATCAGGTTCGCAGCTTCGCGGCAGGCCTTGTGGGCGAACTGCACGGCGCCGAGCATGATCTCTTCCGAAAGCTCCTTGGCTTCCGATTCGACCATCATCACGGCCTGGCCGGTGGCGGCGACGACGAGGTCGAGATCGCCAGCCTTGGCTTCTTCCAGCGTCGGGTTGAGGATGTACGCGCCATCGACGTACCCGACGCGTGCTGCGCCGATCGGGCCCATGAACGGCACGCCCGAGATCGTCAGGGCTGCGGAGGCCGCGACCATCGCGAGGACGTCCGGCTCGTTCTCGCCGTCATACGACAGAACCTGGCAGATCACGTTGATCTCGTTGTAGAAACCCTCTGGGAAGAGGGGACGGATCGGGCGATCGATGAGACGGCTGGTCAGCGTCTCCTTTTCGGTCGCGCCGCGCTCACGCTTGAAGAAGCCGCCGGGGATGCGGCCGCTCGCGGAGAACTTCTCCTGGTAATGGACGGTGAGCGGGAAGAAATCCTGCCCTTCCTTGACGGTCCGTGCAGCCGTCACGGCGCACAGAACGACGGTCTCGCCGAGGGTGGCGAGGACTGCGCCGTTAGCCTGGCGCGCAACGCGGCCGGTCTCGAGCGTCAGCGTCTTGCCGCCCCACTGGGCGCTTACGGTCTTGGTATCGAACATTCTTTTTCCTTCACTCCAAACGCCAGATGCGTTTGGGGCCTATGTGCGGGCTTAGCCGGCCCGCGGCGGTGTGGGATGAATTGTCATCCCGGAAGGGGTGGCCGAATTGCCGCCCCTCCAGTTCCTTGTTCCCCCGCGAAGGCGGGGGCCCAGTCTGGACTCCCGCCTTCGCGGGAGAACAACCCTATATACGAAAACGGCCCCCCGAGGGGAGCCGTCTAAGTTACTTGCGGAGACCGAGCTTCGCGATCAGATCCAGATAGCGCTGGCCGTCCTTGTGACGGAGATAATCCAGCAGCGTCCGGCGCTTGTTGACCATCATGAGAAGACCACGACGCGAGTGGTTGTCCTTCTTGTGGCCCTTGAAATGCTCGGTCAGGTTCTTGATGCGCTCGGTCAGGATCGCGACCTGGACTTCCGGCGAACCGGTGTCACCCTCGGCGCGCGAATGCTCCTTGACGAGCTCGGTCTTGCGTTCAGCGGTAATCGTCATGAATTCATGTCCTCGACATCACAGATTGAAACCGCGAACGACCCGGACGTCTCCGTCCTCGACCTCGACCAGCGCGACCGGGACAGCGTCCAGTTCGGCGAAGTATTGGCCATCGTCTGCGGCGATCCCGGCCAAGATACGCCCCTGTCGGAGCGCCCCTGCCTGGTCGGGGGTGAGGGAGAGAGCCGGGATGTCGTCCAGCGCCACCCTCAAGGGCAGAAGTACATCTTCAAGCGCGTTGCCTCTAGCGAGTTCGTCCAGTTTGTCCAGCGATATCGCGGACGTGAGGTCGAACGGGCCGGCCTTGGTGCGGCGCAGCATGGTGACGTGGCCGACGGTGCCGAGCCCGATCGCGATGTCGCGCGCGAGGGAGCGGATGTAGGTGCCCTTCGAGACATGCGCGGTGAGGGTGACCTCGTCGAGGGGGGAGTGGGGCAGGGTGAACTCCTGCCATTCCTCCCCGGCACGGGGAGGGGGACCACCGTCCGCTTGGACGGGGGTGGAGGGGGGCTCGCCACCAGCGGAACGCTTGCGGAAGCCCCCCTCCACCAGCTGCGCTGGTCCCCCTCCCCGTACCGGGGAGGATCTCAAGCTGTGGATCGTCACATCCCGGCTTGCGAGCACCACCTCATGCCCAGCCCGCGCCAGATCGTACGCCCGCTCCCCATCCACTTTCAGCGCAGAATACGCCGGCGGTACTTGAGAAATCGGCCCGGTGAACTGCGCGAGCACCGCCTCGACCGCTGCCAAAGTCGGCCGAGCACCGGAGGTAGCAATGCTCACCCCCTCCGCGTCCAGCGTATCCGTCTGCACCCCGAACATCACCGTAAAATCATAGATCTTGTCGCTATCGAGCATCCGCCCGGCCAGCTTGGTCGCCTCCCCAACGGCGATCGGCAGCACGCCGGTAGCGAGCGGATCGAGTGTCCCCCCGTGCCCCACCTTGAACTTCCCATAGCCGCCGCTCCGCAAGGCACGCTTCACCGCCGACACCCCCTGCGTCGAGCCAAGCCCCAGCGGCTTGTCGAGAATGATCCAGCCATGCATGCGCGTAAGTCCTAGAATATTGGTGCACCCCCGTTCGTGCTGAGCGAAGTCGAAGGACATGGGGCAAAGGTGCTTCGACTTCGCCCAGCCTGAACGGGAGGTGAGTGAGGTTCAGCCCAAAGCTTCGGTGAAATGTCGTCGGCACAGCGCGACATACCGGTCGTTTCCGCCGATCTCGGTCTGCTGCCCCTCGGCAATCGCCCGCCCGCTCCCATCGACCCGCAGGTTCATCGTAGCCTTGCGCCCACACCCGCAAACCGACTTGATCTCTACCAGCGAGTCCGCGAGCGCCAGCAACCGCGCCGACCCCGGAAACAGCGCCCCCTGGAAATCGGTCCGCAATCCGTACGCCAGCACCGGTATCCCCACCACGTCGCAGATATGCGCAAGCTGATCGACCTGCGCAGACGTCAGGAACTGCGCCTCGTCCACCAGCACGCACGAAATCGCGTCCTCGCCGTGCTGCCGAACCACGCAGGCCCCGATATCCGTCCCCGCATCGAATGCGATCGCCGGCGCCTCCAGCCCGATCCGCGACGTAATCGTCTCCGCCGCAAACCGGTCGTCTACGCCCGCGGTGAACAGCATCGTCCGCATCCCCCGCTCGCGATAATTGAAGTCCGCTTGCAACAGGTTCGTCGACTTCCCCGCGTTCATCGACGCGTAGTAGAAATACAGCTTGGCCATCAGATCAGCGTCTCGACAGGTAGGGGTGACTGCGTGGCGTAGGGCGCAATCCCGCGATCGAACGTCACGAAGCCATCCGCGACTGACCGCGCTGAAACGAGATGGATCATATCGGCCCAATCGGCCCCTGCACGATATCGTGCCACCGCCCAGGCCAGACCATCGCGATCCGCGGTATGGATAGTCCTCAACTGGAGCAGCGTTTCGATCGCATCGGCCACTATCGCACGACCGAGCGCGGCGCGCGTCGCCAGCACCCACCCGAGTTCGAGCCAGACGGTCAGGCCTACCCAGACCGGTGCGCTCAGTATGTCGGACGCCATAGCGGACTGCCGCTCGTCGTCCGCCAGGATAAAACGCGCGAGAATATTGGTGTCGACAGCTTTCACGCCGAACGACCGTCCTCGTCGAAATCGGGCGACCAACTCAATTGCTCGACAGGAATGGCCGGCCCCTCGTACCGAACGCGCGCCCGCAGATCGGCCAGCACCTCGGTGACACTCTTTCCGGTGGTCCTACCTGTCGGTCGCAACACGATGTCGCCACCCGCTTGCAGGACGTCGAACTGCTGACCAGCATTCAGGCCAAGCGAGTCGCGAACATCCTTTGGAATGACGACTTGGCCCTTTTCTGACATTTTAGTTTGAGCATTCATTGAGGTAAGATGCGTCTTACCAAGCTTGAAGTCAATCTTCGGTCAGATCCCGCGCGATGTGCGGGTCACGCAGCAGGGTGTCGATGTGCGTGCCCTCGTCGAAGCTCTCGTCCGCGAGGAACTTCAGTTTCGCCGCATACCGCATCTGCACCCGGTTCGCGACTTCGCGCTGGAGATAGGCGGTATTGGTCCGCAGCGCCTTCAGCACCTTTTCCTCGTCCTTGCCGAGCAACGGCTTCACGAAGACGGTGGCGTGGCGGAGATCGGGGGACATGCGGACTTCGGTGATCGTCACGAGGTGCTTTTCCAGCACGGGATCGTGGACGTCGCCGCGCGCGAGGATGTCGGACAGCGCGTGACGCGCCTGTTCGCCGACTCGTAGCGAGCGGACGGCTTTTGCCTCTGGGGTATCGGTTTTCATTCTTCTAACTCCCCTCCCGCCTGCGGGAGGGGCCGGGGGTGGGCGCCCGGCCTCAGCGTATCGTGCCGTGGATGGCGGGKGSSCACCCCCCAGCCCCCTCCCGCGAGCGGGAGGGGGAGCAGTAAGTTACAAAGTGCGTTCGCGCATCTCGACTTCGAACGTCTCGAGGACGTCGCCGGCCTTGATGTCGACGAAGTTCGACGTGAACGTCACGCCGCACTCCAGCCCCGCACGGACCTCGGCGACATCATCCTTGAAGCGACGCAGCGATGCGATTTCGCCCTGGTAGATGATGACGTCGTTGCGCGTGATGCGCGCCTTGAGCGCCTTGCGGATGTTGCCCTCGGTGACGAGCAGACCTGCCGCCTTGCCGTGCTTGCCCGCCGAGAAGACCTCGCGGATATCGGCACGACCGACGACCGTCTCGAACGCTTCCGGCCCAAGCTCGCCTGCCATCCCCGCCCGGATCTCGTCGATCAGGTCGTAGATCACGTCATAGTACTTGAACGCGACCTTCTGGCGCTCGGCGATTTCACGCGCCTTGGCGTTCGGGCGGACGTTGAAGCCGATGATCGGTGCACCCGATGCCGCCGCCAAGGTGACGTCCGACTCGGTGATGCCGCCGACGCCCGAGCTCAGCACGCGCGCCTTGATCAGATCGGTGGAGATCTTGTTGATCGCCCCGACGATCGCCTCGACCGTGCCCTGCGTATCCGCCTTCACGACCAGCGGATATTCGATCGCCTGCTTTTCCTTCAGCGCCGAGAACATGCTCTCGAGGCTGGCAGGAACCGAGGCGGTCCGCTTGTCGGTCTTCACGCTGCGACGATATTCCGCGACTTCGCGGGCCCGTGCCTCGTTCTCGACCACCTGGAACGGATCGCCCGCCGCCGGGACACCCGACAGACCGAGGACCTCGACCGGCATCGCCGGACCCGCTTCCTTGATCTGCTTGCCCTTGTCGTCGACCAGCGCACGGACCTTACCGCTCTCGCCGCCGACCACGAAGATGTCGCCGACGCGCAACGTACCGCGGTTGACGAGGATCGTCGCGACCGGGCCACGACCCTTGTCGAGCTTGGCCTCGATCACCGTACCCTCGGCCGCGCGATCCGGATTGGCGCGCAGTTCGAGCAGTTCGGCCTGGAGCTGGATCTTCTCGATCAACGCATCGAGACCGATCTTCTTGGTCGCGGAGACTTCGACGTCCTGGACGTCGCCGCCCATGTCCTCGACCACGATCTCCTCGCTCAGCAGGCGCTCGCGCACCTTCTGGGCATTGGCGCCTTCCTTGTCGATCTTGTTGATCGCGACGATCATCGGCACGCCCGCCGCCTTGGTGTGGGCGATCGCCTCCACCGTCTGCGGCATCAGGCCGTCGTCCGCCGCCACCACCAGGATGACGATGTCGGTGACGTCCGCGCCACGCGCACGCATCTGCGTGAACGCCTCATGGCCCGGGGTGTCGAGGAAGGTGATCTTCGACTTGTCCTTCAGCGTCACTTGGTAGGCGCCGATATGCTGGGTGATGCCACCCGCTTCGCCACGCACCACGTCGGTGCCGCGCAGGGCATCGAGCAACGACGTCTTGCCGTGATCGACGTGACCCATGATCGTGACGACCGGCGCGCGTGGCTTCAGAGTCTCCTCGGCATCGTCGATCGTGTCGTTGGCCAGATCCTGGTCGACATCGCTGACGCGCGTCAGGTTGTGGCCGAACTCGGTAACGAGCAACTCGGCGGTATCCTGGTCGATCGTCTGCGTCATCGTGACGGGCATGCCCATCTTGAACAGCGCCTTGACGAGGTCGGCGCCCTTCTCGGCCATGCGGTTGGCGAGTTCCTGCACCGTGATCGCCTCGGGGACGACGACGTCGCGGATCTGCTTGGCCTGCGCCTCGCGCGGACCACCGGTGCCACGACGCTCCTTCTCACGCGCACGCTTGAGTGCGGCGAGCGAGCGAGCACGTGCACCATCACCATCGCCGAGCGCGCGGTTGACGGTGAGCTTGCCCGAGGTGCGACGATCGTCACCCTTGCGGTCACGCTGCTGCGGACGCGCGGGGACCGCATCGCGACGGACGCCACCGGCCGGAGCATTCGCACCGGTCGCGCCGGGACGCGCGGCGGTCGTGCCGGCGTTGCCCGTCGTTGCCGGCGCTGCGGCAGCGGGGGCTGCGACAGGCTTCGGCGGCGGCGGAGGACGCTCTGGACGCGCCACCGGCGAGAACCGGCGTGGTGCCGGGAACGCCGGATCGCGGGTCAGTTCGATGATGGGCGGCGGTGCCGGCGGTGCGACAGGGGCCGGCGCAGGCTTGGGAGCCGGTGCAGCCACTACCGGAGCGGGCTTCGGTGCAGGTGCAGGTGCCGCAGCAACCGGAGCCGGGGCAGGAGCCGCAGCAACGGGCGCTTCGACCGGAGCCGGCGCAGGCGCTGGCATCGGTGCTGCGACCGGAGCAGGAGCCGCTTCGACCACAGGAGCGGGTGCGGGCGCAGGCGTCTCGACCGGCTTCGGCGCCTTGGCTTCCGCCTCGGCCCGTGCACGCTCGGCGACGCGGTTACGCTCGTCCTCGATCGCCTTGGCCCGCTCGGCCTCCTGGCGACGACGCCCTTCTTCCAGCGTGTTCATGCGCTGCTCTTCGGCCTCGCGGAGCAGCTTGGCCTGACGCTCCTGCGGCGACAGATTGCTCTGCTGCTGACGCACGGGGGCGGGCGCAGGCTGCGGCGCGCGCGCCTGTGGTGCCGGAGCGGCAGGCGCCGCAGCCGGGGCAGGTGCGGCAACCGGGGCGTCCGCGACCTGCACGTCGGGCTCGCCCGGACGGCGCAGGACGCGCGCGCGCTTGGTTTCCACGATCACCGTATTCGATCGGCCGTGGCTGAAGCTCTGCTTCACCTGGCCGGTCTCGACCGTGCGCTTCACACCCAAAGGTGCGCGCATGCCAAGTTTCGGCTTCTCGTTGTCCGTGTCGCTCACTCAAATTCCTCAGTCATGTCCACGGCCGGGCGTTGTCCGGTCGATCCGGACGCCCCTCTATTTTGTGACGCCGATGCGCCCTGCGAGGCCGTTTCGCAAGACACGGAAGAAGGTTCGGAGCCGATAAAATGCAGCCAACGGTCGAGCGCTTCGCTCACCCGCTTTGCTGCAGCGCGGTCTGTCAGGCCGATGTGTACCACATTTTCCCGTCCCAGCGCCAACGCCAATATGGTGCGCGACACAGGGAGTGCCAACCCCCGCAAACCCGAGCCCTCGACATCGTTGCCGATACGCCACGCCTGATCGAGCTTGCGGTTGCCATCCTCGGCAGCGTCGGACGCATGATACAGCGTCTTCAGCTTCCCCTGACGTGCGTTCTGCTCGATCCGGTCGGAGCCGATCAGAACCGTTCCCGAGCGCGATTCGAGCCCGAGCCGGTCGAGCGCGTTACGTTCCAGCGCGGCTTCGATCTTGGCGGGAAGCTCGGGATCGATGGTGAACTCGGCGGTCTTGAACGCGCGGGAGAGGGCGCCTTTGAGCTTGCCCTTCTTGATCGCGGCTTCGAGCTCGACTCGAGTCACACCGATCCACGCGCCGCGGCCGGGAGCCTTGGCGCGCACGTCGGGCAGAATCTGGCCATCGGGCGACAACGCGAGTCGCACGAGGTGGGGCCGCACGTCGCGCTCACCCGAGAGAATGCACTTGCGGACGGGGGCGTCTTCATCCCCCTCCCGCATGCGGGAGGGGCTAGGGGTGGGCTCGCGCTTTCCCCCATTGCTGCCTTTAGCTTTAGCCCTGGAAGCGTGAGACTTGGCCGAAGCGTCGCCTTTAGCCGAAGCCGGGCGCCCACCCCTCGGTCCCCTCCCGCTTGCGGGAGGGGAGGAAGGTAGGGTTTCGGTAGCGCCTAGCGTCTCATCGGGAGGGTTCCGCATTTGCGTCCTCCTGCGCCGGAGTATTTGGGGCCGTCTTCGGAGCGTCGCGGTCGACCAGCAACTGGCCGCCCGCGCCGTAATTCTCGGTCGAGACCTCTTCGATCACGATCTGCACCGCAGCCGGGTTCTTTCCCAGCCGCTGCACGAGCGACTGGGTGACGTCGGCGACGATGCCGGACTTCTGGTCCTTGGTGGCGGACCCCGAGATGCGGATGCTGACGAACGGCATCAGGCCTTGTCGCCCTCGCTCTTCGAGTCGGTCTTGTCCGCCTCTTCTTCAACCGAAGCGTCCTCAGCCACGACTTCAGCCGTCGTCTCTTCAGTCGCAACGTCCTCGACCACGGCGTCATCAGCCGAAGCCTCTTCCACCGGAGTCTCGTCCGCGTCGTCTGCCTGCTCAGTCGAAGCCTCGGGAGCTTCGTCCTCGAACCAATGCGCACGCGCCGCCATGATGATCTCGTTGCCCTGCTCGTCGCTGAGGCCATACTCAGCGAGAATCCCGCCCTTAGGCTCAGGACGCTTCGGCGCATCTTCATTGCGACGACGTGGCTCGACGCGCTTCTTCTCGACCAGCTCGTCGGTCGCCAGATCGGCGAGGTCGTCGAGCGTCTTGATGCCCGCCTTGCCGAGCGTGACCAGCATCGCCTCGTTGAGATACGGCATGCCGGCCAGCGCGTCCTCGACGCCGAGCGCGGTACGCTCCTCGCGGCTCGCCGCGTCGCGACGCTCCAAAGCCTCGGTCGCGCGGTTCTGCAACTCGCCCGCCAAATCCTCGTCGAAGCCCTCGATGCCGGCGATCTCCTCGACCTCGACATAGGCGACCTCTTCGAGGTTCGTGAACCCTTCGGCGACCAGCAGCTGTGCGAGCGTCTCGTCGACGTCGAGTTCCTTCTCGAACATCGCCGAGCGCTCGACGAAGTCCTTCTGGCGCTTCTCCGACGCATCGGCCTCGGTGAGGATGTCGATCGCCTTGCCGGTCAGCTGCGACGCAAGCCGCACGTTCTGGCCGCGACGACCGATCGCCAGCGACAGCTGATCGTCAGGAACGACCACCTCGATGCGCTCTTCTTCCTCGTCTATCACGACGCGCGACACGGAGGCCGGCTGCAACGCGTTGACGACGAAGGTCGCGATGTCGGGCGACCAGGGGATGATGTCGATCTTCTCGCCCTGCATTTCCTGCACGACGGCCTGGACGCGGCTACCCTTCATGCCGACGCACGCGCCGACCGGATCGATGCTCGAATCATGCGAGATGACGCCGATCTTCGCGCGCGAACCCGGATCGCGGGCCGCAGCCTTGATCTCGATGATACCGTCGTAGATCTCGGGCACTTCCTGCGCGAACAGCTTCTTCATGAAGTCGGGATGCGCGCGGCTGAGGAAGATCTGCGGCCCGCGGTTCTCGCGGCGGACGTTCAGGATCAGCGAGCGGATGCGGTCGTTGACGCGCACCACTTCGCGCGGGATCTGCGCGTCGCGGCGGATGACGCCCTCTGCGCGGCCCAGGTCGACGACGACATGGCCGAACTCGACGCGCTTGACGACGCCGGTGATGATCTCGCCCGCGCGGTCCTTATACTCTTCGAACTGGCGCTCGCGCTCGGCGTCGCGGACCTTCTGGAAGATGACCTGCTTGGCGGCCTGCGCGGCGATGCGGCCGAACTCGATCGGGGGCAGCGGATCGACGATGAAGTCGCCGAGTGCGGCGTCCTTCTGGAGCTTCTGCGCGCCCTTGACGTCGACCTGCTTGAAATAATCGTCGACCGCCTCGACCACTTCGACGACGCGCCACAAGCGCAGATCGCCGGTGTTCGGATCGAGCTTCGCGCGGATGTCGTTCTCGGCGCCGTAGCGCGAGCGGGCGGCGCGCTGGATCGCGTCCTCCATCGCCTCGATCACGATCGCCTTGTCGATCATCTTCTCCGACGCGACCGAATTCGCGATCGCGATCAGTTCCGCGCGGTTTGCGGTGACTGCCGTGGCCATCAATGCTGTCCTTCTTCGGTCTCGGTGCCCTGAGCATCAGGCTCGGCCACGTCTTGATAGAAAACTTCGTCCGCGCCTTCGGTGGAAAGCGGCGCGGTCGCGGCGATGAGTCGGTCGGTCATGACGAGCTTGGCGTCGGCGACCTGCGAAAAGTCGATCGTCATGATCTTGTGCTTGTTGACGTCGACGGTGATCTTCGTCCCCTCGACGCCCATCAGGTTACCCGAGATCTGCTTGCGGTCCTCGAACGGCTCGACGAGACGGATACGCGCCTCCTGGCCTTCCCAGTCGGCGAAGTCCTGCAACCGGGTCAGCGGGCGATCGATACCCGGGCTCGACACTTCGAGACGGTATGCGTCCTCGCCGACCGGGTCCTTGCCCTCGGCTTCGAGCGCATCGAACTTGTCCGAGATCCGGCGCGACAGTTCCGCGCAATCGTCGATGAGCAGCTGGCGGGTGTCGGGGCGCTCGGCCATCACCTGCAACGTCGGATCGGACTTGCCGCCCTGCATGCGCACGCGCACGAGGCTGAGGCCAAGCGCCTTCGCCTCGGGTTCGATCAGGTCGGTCAGCAGGGCGATATTCGCCATCGAAATTCCAAACAGGGCCAAAGCACAGGTGATTGCCGCCGCGGAGCAAGCCCCGCAGCCTCTTCATCTGGCGATGTAGAGAAGTGGTGCCTCTATACGCGGGGTGGCGCTGGTCCGCAAGCGGGAGCAACCTTCGTTTAGTACGCTGCGTTAGCGCAGGGATTTCCGGGAGAAGATCATGATTCGCAAAACGCTGTTCGCCATTGGGTTGCTGACAACCACGCTGCTCGCCTCGACCGCCTGTTCCGCGCAACCGGCAGCGGGGAAGCCGTTCAAGGAAACGGTGGTGGTCGATCTCGATTCGCCATGGGCGATGACGTTCCTGCCGGACGGCCGGGCTCTGGTAACGGAGAAGGACGGTCGGATGCTCATGGTCTTCATCGCGTCGAAAGATCGCACGAGCAGCGTGACCGCGACGATGCCGGTGGCTGGAATTCCCAAGATCGACAGCGGGGGGCAGGGCGCATTGATGGACGTCGTCCTCGCCCCCGGCTTTGCAAGTAACAAGCTCGTCTATTTTTCGGGATCGATCACCGGCGAAGGCGGCAAGGGCGTTGCCCTCTGGCGCGGGAAGCTCGTCGAGGACAGCCGCGGCCCGCGGCTGGACGGCGTCGAGGAACTGTTTCGCGCGCGGCCGTTCGTCGAGGGCAACGGCCATTACTCCGGTCGCATCGCGTTCTCACCCGACGGCAAATACCTGTTCTTCACCAATGGCGAGCGCCAGAAATTCACGCCTGCGCAGGACCCGAAGATGACGCTCGGCAAGGTGCTGCGCCTCACGCTCGACGGCAAGCCCGCCCCCGGCAACCCGCTGGTTTCGAAGGGCTTCGAGCCCGAGATCTGGTCTTACGGCCATCGCAACCTGCTCGGCATCGCGTTCGACAAGGCCGGCAATCTCTGGGAGCAGGAAATGGGTCCCAAGGGCGGCGACGAGGTCAATTTGATCAAGCCCGGCCTCAACTATGGCTGGCCCAACGCCTCGAACGGCAGCAACTACGACGGCACCGACATCCCCGATCACAAGCCCGGCGACGGCTACGAGCCGCCCAAGGTGTTCTGGAACCCGGTCATCTCGCCCGGCGGCTTGATGATTTATTCCGGCGCGATGTTCCCGCAGTGGAAGGGTGACGCGTTCATCGGCGGTCTGTCATCGAAGTCGCTGGTCCGCGTGCACCTTAACGGCACCAACGCCGCCAAGGGCGACCAATGGGACATGGGTGCGAGGATCCGCGAAGTCGAACAAGGCCCCGACGGCGCGATCTGGCTGCTAGAAGACGGCGGCGACTCCCAAGGCCGCCTGCTAAAACTGACCGCAAAGTAACCCACAACGCCATCCCCCTCCCGCAAGCGGGAGGGGCTAGGGGTGGGCACGCGCTCACCTCCATCGTCATCGTTTCAGTCTGCGAACTTTCATCGCCACGCCAGCAAATGCCGAAACCGCGCGCCCACCCCTCGGTCCCCTCCCGCTTGCGGGAGGGGAGGAAGTCAGTCGCGCACGATCAGGTAATTCATCCGTGCGGCGGCGATCGGCTTCTCCCGCTCGTCCTGCCACGCGGTCGCCTCGACATTCGCCACCCGGTTCCCCAACCGAGTCACCACCCCAGCCGCCCGCGTAGGCTTGTCCCTGCCGCCACGCATGAAATCGACCGTGACGTTCACCGGCTTGATCCGCGCGTCGGAGCCATCGGGACCCTCAGCCTCCAAGGCATGCTGCAAAGCCGCGATCGCCGCCATCTCCAGCAACCCCGAGATCGCCCCGCCATGCAAGAACCCCGGCCGCCCCAGCACGTCATCCGCAAACGGCATCAGCAATACCGGCGGCGCACCGTCCTCGGCTTCGACCGAAACGCGAAGAATCTCCGCATAAGGCGGCAAGCCGATGGTCATGCCTCGGTCCTCCTGTTGAGACCCATGCCGGCGACGTCGCCCACCACCATGAACGTCCCCGCGACATGCGCCAGCGGATCGCCCGGATCGCCGTCATGCGCCTGCCCCCGCACGAACGCGATCGAGCGCGTGATCCGGTAGCATTCCCCGCGCCCGATCACCGTCTTCCCCGGCGTCGCCGGCCGCAAATAATCCACCCGCAGGTCGAGCGTCGCATGCGGCACGAACGCATTGCGCTTGATCCAGATCGCCAGACTCGTCGCCATGTCCATCATCGTGATGATCGGCCCCGACGCGATCACGCCGCTCGCCGGATCGCCGATCAGCCGCTCGTCATAGGGCAGCGCAAGCTCCGCCCAGTCGTCGCCATGCGCGTGATAGCGCATCCCCAGCGCGGCGCCGTGCCCGCCGAACCCGCGCGTCGCAAACCATTGTGGATCAAAACCAGCCATGCGCCGAGCCTCTACACGCCGTGTGAGCGCACGCAACATTGCGGGCGGGGGCAGGGGCGGTTAGCGTCGCTGCAAAGATCGAGAGGATCGCCAGAATGAACGACCGGGTCACAATAACCGTCGCCGACGGCATCGCCGACGTCCGCCTCAACCGCGCCGACAAGATGAACGCAATTGACCCGGCGATGTTCGAGGGCATCGCCGCCGCCATCGAGCAACTTAAGGGCATGACCGAAGTCCGCTGCGTCGTCCTCTCGGGCGAGGGCAAGGCGTTCTGCGCCGGTCTCGACATGGCCTCGATGGCGAGCGGCGGCTCGGGGCTGGCACTCGGCGAAAGGACGGCGGAAGGTGCGAACCTTCCCCAGCAGGTCGCCTGGGGCTGGCGCACCCTGCCGATGCCCGTCATCGCCGCAGTCCACGGCGTCGCGTTCGGCGGCGGCTTCCAGATCATGTCCGGCGCCGACATCCGCATCGCGCATCCGAGCGCGCGCTTCGCGATCCGCGAGACGTATTGGGGCCTGGTCCCCGACATGGCCGGCATCGCGCTCTGGCGAACGCTGGCCCGCGACGACGTGCTGCGCGAACTCACCTACACCGCACGCGAGTTCGATGGTGCGGAGGCGTTGCGGCACGGCTTCGTCACGCGCCTGTCCGAAGACCCGCTCGGCGAGGCGATGATGCTCGCCCGCGAGATTGCGGCGAGGAACCCCCATGCGATCCAGGGTTCGAAGCGCCTGTACAACCTCGCGGCGGATGCTGACGCGGTGACGGTCTTGCTCGCCGAGACCGAGGAGCAACTGAAGGTCATCCGCACGCCGAATCAGGTCGAGCAGGTGCGGGCCAACATGGAGAAGCGGGCGGCGGTGTTCGAGGACTGAACCCTTCCGCTCGGATGTAAGGGGAGCAGGATGAAGAGGAGAGTGCGCGCTACACCACCCCAACTTCCAACCACCCCGGCGAAGGCCGGGGCCCAGTTGGGGGACGATGATGGTGTAAGTCGGTGCTTCGTTACAACGACCTTTCCAACTGGGCCCCGGCCTTCGCCGGGGTGATGCAGTTAGGTGCGGTGCGGGGGTATCGGGGCGATGAACTTCGCTATCCCGCCCCTACTTCGCCGCCTTGTCATACGGCGTGAAATCTCGAAACCGGCAATAACCCGACGGGATGGACATGCCCGCCGACACCGTCCGAAACCGATCGTTCCGGCACAATTGCCCGCCATAAACATCGACGATCAGCGTATCGAATGGCCGCAGCGAAGGGCACTCCCCAACCGGCCCTGTCTTCCAGACTCGCTTGCCCGACTGCCGGTACAGGATCGTCTGCGAATCGACGATCTCCGGCCCGTTGAGCTGCTGAAGATCGATGCACCGCACCGGCGCACCCGCGATACGTCCCTCAAGCGGGTCCGATCGGCCGGCGAGAAGAGGAAGCGCCAAGGCTGCGAGGAGAAGCGCGCGCATCACGGCTTCCGATACGGCACGAACTCGCCGAAACTGCAGCTCCCGGTCGGAAACCGCGACGACTGGTCGAACGTCTGTGCGATGTCGCCGCGGCACAACTGCCCGCTCGGCGTTCGCGTCACGAGGATGTCGCCGCGTGCGATCCCCTCGCACCCGCCGACGGTATCGCTGCGGTACACCAGCCTGCTGTTCACTCGGTACAGGATCGTCGCGCCGTAGCCCGAACTCTGCTTCTGCGGAAACTGGTTGATGCACGTCTCGGGCTTGCCCGGTACCAGCCCGGCGAGTTGCTTCGCCAGCTTCTCCTGCACGCCCGCCTCGCGGACCTGCGCGCGTTCGACCTCCGCCTGGGTCTGCGTACACGCGCCCAGCATCAAAGCCGGCAGCATCAAGAGTGGCAGGGTCCGCATCCGCATCGCAACGCTCCTCAAAACCCCCGCCATCCCCATACGCCTATTACCCGCGAAACGCATCCTTCGCCGCGCGATAGGCCGCCAACTGCTCGACCGACGTCGCCCGCAGGAACGGATTGGTCGCGCGTTCGAGCCCGATCGTCGTCGGCACGGTCGGCTCGCCCTTGGCGCGCGCCGCATCGACCTCAGCCATCCGCGCGACGATGTCAGCATTGTCCGGCTCGGCGACCAGCGCATACCGCCCGTTGCTCTGCGTGTATTCATGCCCGCAGAACACCTCGGTCTCGTCCGACAGCGTCGCATAACGCTGCATGTTCGCGAACATGTCGGCCGGCGTGCCCTCGAACAGCCGCCCACAGCCCATCGCGAACAGCGTATCCCCGGTGAAGATCGCCGCATCGTCCGCGAAGTGGAATGCGATATGCCCCTGCGTATGCCCCGGCACCGTCATTACGGTCGCCGCGTGATCGCCGATCTTCACGACATCGCCCTCGCCGACCTGCTCGTCGAGCGTCGGAATCTTGTCCGCCTCCGCCGCCGGGCCGACGACCGTCGCCCCGTATGCCTTCATCTCGGCATTCCCGCCGGTATGATCGGGATGCCAGTGCGTCGTCCACACCCGGTCGATCCGCCAGTCGCGCATCTTGGCGGCGGCGATCACCGGCCCCGCCTCGCCCGGATCGACCACCACCGTCTCGCCCGAGACGGTGTCGTGGATCAGCCAGGCGTAATTGTCGGCCAGCACCGGCACGCGGACGATATCGAGCATCAGCGGTTCACCACTTGCCGGTGTTCGGCATCGACGCCCACGGTTCGGCGGGATCGAGCGCGCCGTCGGCCTGCAACAGCTCGATCGAGATGTTGTCGGGGGTGCGGACGAACGCCATGTGGCCGTCGCGCGGCGGCCGGTTGATCGTCACGCCGAAGTCCATGAGGCGCTGGCAGGTGTCGTAGATATTGTCGACGCGGTAGGCGAGATGGCCGAAATTGCGGCCCTCGCCGTACTCTTCCGGATCCCAATTGTGCGTCAGCTCGACTTCCGCACCCTCGTCGCCGGGGACCGAGAGGAAGATCAGCGTGAAGCGACCCTTCTCGTTCTCCATCCGGCGGACCTCCTTCAGGCCCAGCGTTTCGAAGAACGCGATCGTCTTGGCCGGGTCGGTCACGCGGATCATCGTGTGGAGGTATTTCATGCTTGCTCCGAGGGTTGTTCGGAGAAGCAGATAGGGACGGGGGCAGTGGCGTGAAAGGGTCGGGCGCCGACGCAACGCGCAAGGAAGCATGTTCTCCCGCGAAGGCGGGGACCCAGTCGGGCTCCCGCCTTCGCGGGAGAACAAGGAAGCGGACGCTAGCGTCCGATCGGCGTGCTGGGACGAGGAGCGCTGGTTTGCCCGTCGAACTGCCGCAACGCTGTCACCGCACTCCGCCCGACCGGCGTATCCGGCGCCAGCCGCGCCGCCTGTCCCCAGGCCGCCCGCGCGCCATCCTCGTCGCCGGCCATCGCCGCGATATTTCCCGCCTCGAGCTGCACCGAGGCATCGTCCGCCGATCGCTTCAGCGCCTCGCCGATATCCTTCTTCGCGCGCACCGGATTGGCTTCCCGTCGGGCCAGCGTAGCCGACAACAGCCACGCGAGCGGATCGTCCGCCGCGTTGGTCAACGCCAGATCGATATCGGTCCGCGCCGATTCGAGATCCCCCGTCGCCACCAGCGCCCGCGCATGATCGAGCTGCGCCTCGCCCAGCGCCAGCCCGGTCAGCGTCCCCGCGGTCAGCGCCGAATCGAGCGCCGCGCGCGCCTTGGCCGGATCCGCGGCGGCCAGCCAGGCATTGCCCGCCTGCGCCCAATAGGTCGCAGCGTGGACGTCCTTGGCCAGCTGCGCCTCACGCGCGGCCTCCTCGAATTCGCTTGCCGCCGACGGCCACGCCTTCTCCGCGGCAAACGCCAGCCCGGCGCATGCCCGTGCGAAAAAGCGCCCCCCCGCGATCCGCCAGCGACCCGCCTCGGCACGCGCCGCCGCCGGATCGCTCTGGGTCAGCGCGATGCAGCGCTGCAACCGGTCGGTGCGGATTTCCAGCGGACCGGCGGGGGCGGGCTTGGCCAGTTCCGGACTGGCTTGAAGCGGTGCGAGCGCGAGCAACAGAAAGATCATAGGGCGGCGATCACATCCTCGACCGCCCGGATGATGAGCGCGATATCGGGATCGCGTGACAGGCGGTGGTCGCCGTCCTTGACCAGCCATGTCTGCACATCGGCTGAACGCAACAGCTCGGCGAGCCGCGCGGTCCGCTGCCACGGCACGTCCGGATCGCGCTGGCCCTGCACCAGCCGCACGGGGCCGTCGAACGCGATCTCGCCGAACATCAGCCGGTTGGCCTCGCCCGACGACCAGAACGCGCGGGTGTAGACGGTCGGCTCGGGGCCGTAAGGGTTCTTGCGCTCGATCCGCCCGCCGGTCAGCAGCGCCATCTTTTCGTCGGTGGTGAAGCCCCAGTCGGTGAAGTCCGGCGCCGGCGCAACGCCGACCAGCCCCTTGACCAGGTCCGGCCGCATCTTCGCCGCCAGCAGCATCAGCCACCCGCCCAGCGACGACCCGACGAGAACCGCCGAATCCTCCACAAGCGCGTCGATCATCGCCAGCACGTCGTCGCGCCAGTCGACCAGCGTCTGGTCCTCGAACGCGCCCTCGCTTTGCCCGCAGCCGCCATAATCGAACCGCAGGAACGCGCGGTCCTCGGACTTTGCCCACGCCTCCAGCGTCACCGCCTTGGTCCCGGTCATGTCGGATGCGTAGCCCGACAGGAACACGATCGTCGGGCCGGTACCGGGCGTGTGGTGATAGGCGAGGCGAGGGCGCTCCTTGGCGGGAGGCGGCGCGGGCGGGGTGATCGTATCGGTCATGCTGCCAGCTTTAGACCGTCTTGGAGGGGCTGGTGAAGATGTCTTCTATGGCCAGCTCGAACAGTTCTGCGATCTTGAACGCCAGCGGCAGCGACGGATCGTAGCGCCCCGTCTCGATCGCATTGACGCTCTGCCGCGACACGTCGAGCCGTTCGGCAAGGTCGCCCTGGCTCCAGTCGCGTTCGGCCCGCAGTATCTTCAGCCGGTTCTTCATGCGGCGCGGCGCATTGTGGCGATGTTATAGCCCCAGCCGATCCACAGTCCCGCGAACCACAGCACCGCCGCGTAATAGGCGGCGATGTGCGGTACCAGCCCGAAGCCTTCGAGAAATCCCCATGCGGTCATGATGCTCAGCATGAACCCGGTCGCGATCAGCGACTGCCGGATCATCAGCATGCGCAGATACTCGTCGGTCTCTTCTACGATGTAGCGGCCGAGCGCGAAGAAGATGCCGATCAGCGGCAGGGCAGGCAGCAGCGCCGCGACATAGGCGATCGGTCCGTGCAGCGTGCCCTGCACGAAGAGATGGATCGTCGCGAACAACAAGGCTGCGTAGGCGAGACTGAGCAGCATGACGCGGCGGTTGTAGCGGCGAATGGCAGGATTCGTGAGCATGGAAAGCGTCCTTTCGAATCAGTAAAGGAAGCTTGTCATTGGTAGCGCTAGGAGTCAACGACGCTTTACATGTCGCAGCTTTCCTCCCCCGCCAGGGGGAGGATCGATGGGACGACCTCGCGGCGCGTGTCAGATGATGAATTCGACCGTCTTCATCTGCGTCTGGTCGGCCGCGACCGCGCCGCGCTTCTCGACCATCTGGCGGTGCAGGTCTGCGACCGTCTCGCTCCCTCGCGTCTTGCACAAGGCCGGCACGAACGCATGGACCAGCGCACCGAGACCGCCCTTGATCATCGTCACGCCGAACCGGCTGGCGACGCCGAAATGCTCGGCATAGCTCTCGCCGACGGTGGCAGGGTGGTCGAGGAACAGGCGGCGAAACATGAGCGGTCTCCTGCCTTGCTCTATATCAGCGGGCGCCCAAGGCGTCGACCATCCCCGCGGCCAGCACGCTCAGCGTGTCGTCGCGCGCGCCCATCACGACGATCCGGTCGCCCGGCCGCGCTACCGCGACCAGCGCGGCGGCCGCCTCCGCGCGGTCGGCGATATGCCGGGCGTCGCGACCACCAGCGGCGATCTGCCCGACGATATCCGCACTGGTGACCTCTCGCGTGACCGTCCCGCCATAATAGGCCGGGTCGGGCAGGACGAGCACATCGTCTTCCGCCATCCGCTCGACGAACGTGGCGACGAGTTCGCGGCCCATCACCTTCAGCGGGCCATAGCCGTGCGGCTGGAAAAACAGCAGCAGCCGTCCGGGGAAGGCGTGGAGCGTGTCGAGCGTCGCGGCGATCTTGTCCGGGTTGTGCCCGAAATCGTCGATCACCGCGACTCCGCCGGCTTCGCCGACCAGATCGAAGCGCCGCCGCAAGCCCGTGAACCCGGCGATCGCCTTGACCGCATCGGCCAGCGACACATCCGCCGCCATCGCTGCGCCGATCGCGGCGAGCGCGTTTGACACGTTGTGGCGCCCCGGCACCGCGAGCTTCACCGGCGTCCGCACGCCGCGCGAGACGAGATCGAAGCGGATCGCGAACGGCTCAGGCTTCAGGTTTTCGGCGCGCAGATCGGCCGACGCGTCGATCGCGAACGTCGTCACCTGACCGCGCGGCAGGCGTGCAGCGAGCGCGGCGGCGTCGGGATCGTTCGCGTTCACCACCGCCGTCTCGGCCTTCGCGATGAAGTCCCCGAACAGCACGCGCAGTTCCTCCAGCGACTTGTGATCGAGGCTGACATTGTTGAGCACCGCGATTTTCGGCGCATAGCCCGCGATCGATCCGTCGCTCTCGTCGACCTCGCTGACGAACGCCTCTCCCTCTCCGACCAGCGCGCTCGCGAACGGCGCGTCGGGGGTGGCGAAGTTCTTCATCACCGCGCCGTTCATCACCGTCGGATCGCGCCCGACGGCGTGGAGGATCCAGCCGATCATCCCGGTAACGGTCGACTTGCCGCTCGTTCCCGCGACGCCGATCGGCAACCGGCTGTCGTTGAACAGCGACGCGAGCATCGCCGCGCGGGTCGAACGGGTGCAGCCGAGCGCGTCCGCGGCGATCATGTCCGGCACGGTCGCCTCGATCGCGGCTGAGGCGATCACGAGCTGGTCTGCCGAGACGATCCCGCTGCCGTCCTGTGGGAACAGCGCGACGCCCTTGGCGGCAAGGTCGTCGAACTTGGCGGGGACCCGGCCCTGGTCGAGGTTGCGATCGGAACCGGCGACGGTCGCGCCGCGCCCCGCGAGGATCATCGCGAGCGGCATCATGCCGGATCCGCCGATGCCGACGAAGAAACAGGGTTTGCTGATATCCATCGGCCCGCGATATGGGCGGTTTGGTAACGGGGCAAGGTCGGGAACACGAACAATGCGCATCGGTGTCCTCGCCGCGTCGAGCCGGACCAATCCCGCGGCGATCGCCAAGATCACCGCCTATGCGGCGACCGCGTTTCCGGAGGTCGAGCTCGTCTTCCATCCACAATGCCTGGAGACCGACGGTCATTTCGCGGGCTCGGACTTTCGGCGCGCGGCGGCATTCCTGGAGTACGCCAACGATCCGGCGTTCGACGCGCTGTGGTTCCTGCGCGGCGGTTATGGCGCGAACCGCATCCTCGCGATGGTGATGCCCGAACTCGGGAGGGCGGCGCGGCACAAGACGTATCTGGGCTATTCCGACGTCGGTTTCCTGCTCGGTGCGCTTTACGCCCGGCGGATCGGTCGGCCGGTGCACGGCCCGATGGTCAGCGACGTCAACCGGCATGACGGCGAGGCGACGGTCGCGCGGTCGCTGGGCTGGATGGTGCGGGGCGATCGGGCGGGGCTGGAGCCGGGCCTGGACGGGCGGCCCTCGGCGGCGTTCAACCTCAGCATCCTGACGTCGCTGATCGGCACGCCGTGGCTGCCCGATCTCACCGATCACGTGCTGATCGTCGAGGAGGTGTCGGAGGCGATGTACGCGATCGACCGCATGCTCTTCAAAGTCGCCAACGCCACGCAGTTGAAGGGCATCGCCGGCCTGCGCCTTGGCGCGGTGACCGCGGTGCAGGAGAACGATCCGCCCTGGGGCGAGACGCTCGACTATATGATGGTGAGATGGTCGCGCGACATGGGCGTGCCCTATCTCGGGCGCGCTGAGGTCGGTCACACGCAGGCCAACCACGTGGTGCCGTTCGGCGTGGTTTGAGGCGCGCCGCCCCACCGACCGACCCGACCCAAGCTGACCCGACCTTCAGCTCCGGCACCACCCCCGACCGTCACCCCAGCGAAAGCTGGGGTATCCCTGTTGGCGGATGCTGCGACCCGAATGGGGGGATCCCAGCTTTCGCTGGGATGACGGGCAAAGGAGGAGGGCGGTGGCAGGTGGCAGGTGGCAGGCGGGGGCGGTGCAATAGTGCCGGCCGTCAATTACCGCCCGAACCCCCACATCATGGCTCCAGCGAAGCGGGTTGCCTATATAGGTCGCGCGACGGCATAAGCCGCGCACTTCCAACACGAGAAAGTCCCTCATGTCCGCCATGTTCCGCATTACGCTCCCCGACGGTTCCGTCCGCGAGGTTGCGCCCGGGACTACCCCCGCGGATGTCGCCGCTGCGATCGGCCCGGGGCTCGCCAAGGCAGCGCTCGCCGCACGGATCGACGGCCAGGTGCGCGATCTCAACCGGCCGTTCGAAGGGGACACGCAGCTAGCGCTCGTCACCGCGCGCGACGAGGCGGATGCGCTCGAACTCGTCCGCCACGATCTCGCGCATGTTATGGCGGAGGCGGTGCAGCATCTCTTCCCCGGCACGCAGATCACCTTCGGCCCGGCGACCGACGACGGTTTCTATTACGACTTCGCGCCCCCCAAGATCGATGGGAAGGATCGCCCGTTCACCGACGAGGACCTCCCCGCGATCGAGGCCGAGATGCGCGCGATCATCGCCCGGAACGAGCCGTTCCAGCGCGAGGTCTGGTCGCGCCAGCAGCTGATCGATCGCTGGACGCAGCAGGGCGAGAGCTTCAAGGCCGAATGGGCCGCCGAACTGCCCGAGGGCGAGGAACTGACGATCTATCGCCAGGGCGAGTGGCTCGACATGTGCCGCGGGCCGCACATGGCCTCGACCGGCAAGCTCGACCCCGCCGCGTTCAAGCTAACCCGCGTCAGCGGAGCCTATTGGCGCGGCGACCAGAAGAACGCGATGCTCAGCCGCATCTACGGCACCGGCTGGCTCAACAAGAAGCAGCTCGACCAGCACCTCTTCCGCCTC
Organism: Sphingomonas sp. 4RDLI-65; assembly: GCF_049472435.1. Classification (NCBI taxonomy): domain Bacteria; kingdom Pseudomonadati; phylum Pseudomonadota; class Alphaproteobacteria; order Sphingomonadales; family Sphingomonadaceae; genus Sphingomonas; species Sphingomonas sp. 4RDLI-65. The sequence goes on from NZ_JBCEBT010000007.1 coordinate 80,742, forward strand.
GAGGAAGCGGCCAAGCGCGATCACCGGAAAATCGGCGCGGAGATGGACCTGTTCCACCTCCAGTCCGAAGCACAAGGGTCGGTGTTCTGGCATCCCAACGGCTTCGTGCTGTGGCGCCAGCTCGAGGCGTATATGCGCCGTCGCCTCGACGCCGCCGATTATGCCGAGGTGAAGACCCCGCAGCTGATGGACGCCAAGCAGTGGGAGCAGTCGGGCCACTGGGGCAAGTACCGCGAGAACATGTTCGTCGTCCCCGACGAGATCCCCAATGCGGAGGACGAGGGCGCGATCCTGTCGGGCAAGGGCGACCTGATGGCGCTGAAACCGATGAACTGCCCCGCGCACGTCCTGATCTTCAAGCAGGGGATCAAGTCGTACCGCGACCTGCCGATCCGGATGGCCGAGTTCGGCTGCTGCCACCGCAACGAGCCGCACGGGGCGCTGCACGGCATCATGCGCGTCCGCCAGTTCACGCAGGACGACGCGCATATCTTCGTTCGCGAGGATCAGCTCGTCGAGGAAGTCCGGAAATTCTGCGAGCTGCTCGACAGCGTCTACAAGCATCTTGGCTTCGAGGATTATGCGGTGAAGCTCGCGCTGCGCCCCGACAATCGGTTCGGCGACGACGCGATGTGGGACAAGGCCGAGGCCGAACTGCGCGAGGCGGTGATGCAGTCGGGTCTCAGTGACACGATCAAGGCGAACTTCGAGGAACTGCCGGGCGAGGGGGCGTTCTATGCGCCGAAGCTCGAATTTCACCTGACCGACGCGATCGGCCGGACGTGGCAGGTCGGCACGATCCAGTCGGACCGCGTGCTGCCCGAGCGACTCGACGCATCGTACGTCGGCGCGGACGGCGAGCGGCACCGCCCGGTCATGCTCCACCGCGCGATCCTCGGCACGTTCGAGCGCTTTCTCGGCATCCTGATCGAGCATCACGCCGGGCGCTTCCCGCTCTGGCTCGCGCCGGTGCAGGTGGTGGTCGCGACGATCGTGTCCGACGCGGACGATTATGCGCATGAGGTCGCGGCGAAGCTGAAGGCGGCGGGGATCCGCGTCGAGACCGACCTGCGCAACGAGAAGATCAACTACAAGGTGCGCGAGCATTCGCTGGCCAAGGTGCCGCTGCTGTTCGTCGTCGGCAAGCGCGAGGCGGACGAGGGCACCGTCGCGATCCGTCGTCTCGGCAGCCAAGGCCAGGAGATGATGGCGCTCGACGATGCGACCGCACGGGTTGCGATCGAGGCGCGCGCACCCGATATGTGATCGCAAGGGCCGGCTATTCGCCATCTGTTCGGACGCGCGTTTCTGCGCTATACGCCGGCCCAAATACTTTGTCAGAAACAACAGGAGCAATCCCCATACGTCCTCCAACGATGCGCCGGCCGATGCAGGCGCCCGCGATGAACGGCCCGCGATTCAACGAATTCATCCAGAGCCAGAAGGTCCGCGTGATCGATCACGAGGGCGAGAATCTGGGCGTGATGTTCACGCGCGAAGCGATCGAGCAGGCAGCCGAGCATGGCCTCGACCTGGTCGAAGTGTCGCCTAACGCCGATCCGCCCGTCGCCAAGTTCCTCGATGTCGGCAAGTTCAAGTACGAGGCGCAGAAGAAGGCCAACCTCGCACGCAAGTCGCAGAAGACGCAGGAGATCAAGGAGATCAAGATGCGTCCGAACATCGACGACCATGACTATGACACGAAGATGAAGAAGGTGAACGACTTCATCGGCGAGGGCGACAAGGTCAAGATCACGCTGCGTTTCCGCGGCCGCGAACTCAGCCACGGCCAGCTCGGCATGAACCTGTTGAAGCGCGTCCAGGACGACGTCGCGGAGATCGCCAAGATCGAGGCGTATCCGCGCATGGAAGGCCGCCAGATGCTGATGGTGCTCGCACCTAAGTAAGGGCGCAGTGGCTTCGGCCGTTGCGATGTGACGTTGAAAGGCTGGTCGGTCCCGAGGGATTGGCCGGCCTTTTTCGCGTCTGGCGTGTTCATGGCTGGTCCTCATTCACTGCCGGCTTGGTGCGAGAGGGAGAGGCACCTCTCTGGCCGGGATGGGGAGCAAGTGTGCTCATATCCCGCATCCTTCCACCCCGGCGAAGGCCGGGGCCCAATTGGGGAACGGTGATGAGTGCAGGCAGCGCTTCTCCACTATGGCCTTTCCAATTGGGCCCCGGCTTTCGCCGGGGTGGTGTCGTTGGCGAGGGTGGGGCCACCAACGATCGAGACTTCGCCACGTGAGACGGCTGACAGCCAGCCCCCGCATCCGTCGTTAAACAGTTGCGATTTGAAACTAGGGTTTGGTAACTGTCACGGTGTGGCGGTTCGGAGACACGATATTCAAAAATCGCTTTCCGTATGCGGAAATTACTAGACGTGACCGTATGTATCTCTCTACCTATCGGCCAAACCATAAGTTCGAAAATATCCGAACATTCAGGAGAGAATGCCGATGCGTATGACCGCATATCTGTTGTCCGCCGTTGCGACCGCGGCCTTCGTCACCCCGGCATTCGCGCAGGACGTGCCGACCACCCAGCCCGAAGCGCAGACCGCCACCACCACTTCGGGTACCGCCGCTGGTTCGGTCGATGCCGGCCAGGCCCCGGTTGCGCAACAAGGTGTTGCACCGCAGGCTGACACAGGCGGCAACGCCAGCGACATCGTCATCACCGCCACGCGCCGTTCCGAGCGCCTCTCGAACGTGCCGATCGCGGTGTCGGCGGTCGGCTCGGCCGCGCTGGAGAACACCGGCGCCAACGACATCCGCCAGGCGACGCAGCTCGTGCCCTCGCTGCTGATCTCCTCGACCGGCAGCGAGGCCAACGCCTCCGCCCGCGTCCGCGGCATCGGCACGGTCGGCGACAACCCCGGCCTCGAAAGTTCGGTCGCGGTGTTCATCGACGGCGTCTATCGCAGCCGCACGGGTTCGGGCCTGAACGACCTCGGCGAAGTCGATCGCATCGAAGTCCTGCGTGGCCCGCAGGGTACGCTGTCGGGCCGCAACGCTACCGCGGGCTCGATCAACATCCTGACCAAGCTGCCCTCGTATAACTTCGGCGGCTATGCCGAGGCGACCTATGGCAACTACAACAACGTCCGCATCGCCGGCGGGCTGACCGGCCCGATCATCAAGGACAAGCTGGCGTTCCGCCTCGACGGCGTGTTCGGCAAGCGCGACGGCTTCTATTACGACGTCATCAACAACACCGACTACAACGATCGCAACCGCTATTTCGTTCGCGGCCAGCTGTTGTTCGAGCCCTCGTCCGACGTCACCGTCCGGCTGATCGGCGACTATACGCACCGCGACGAGAAGTGCTGCGGCGCGGTCTACATCAACACCCAGGAAAAGATCGATCCGACCCCCGGCACGCCCGGTGATTTCGCGATCAACCCCGCCGGCAACCGTATCGTCCAGGTCATGCAGAGCATGGGCGCGGTGTTCCCGAGCGCAGGCGATCCGTATAACCGCCGCATCGCCAATTCGCCCGGCAAGGCGTATTCGAACGTCACGACCGATTACGGCGGCTCGGGCCAGATCGACGTCAACCTTGGCGGCGCATCGCTCACCTCGATCACCGCATACCGCGAATACAAATCGGGCGGCGCGGCCGACATCGACTATGGCAATCTCGACATTGGCTATCGTCCCGACGACGGCAACAGCTTCCGCCAGTTCCACACCTTCAGCCAGGAAGTCCGCCTGAACGGCTCGCTGTTCGACGACAAGCTCGACTGGTTGATCGGCGGTTATTATTCGAAGGAAGACCTGGTCGTTGCCGACAACCTGAAGTTCGGCACGCAGTACGGCGCGTTCGCGGCCTGCCGTATCGTCGCGACGGCCAATCCGCTGGCGGCGCTGCGCAACCCGAACAACCCGGGTTGCCTCAGCAATACGCCACAAGCGGCTCTTGGTGGTGCTACCGGGCGTCAGGCGCTTGGCGCAGGGTTCGGCACCCTCGCACCCACGATCCTCGCCGGCCTCGATCGTCTGAGCACGCTCAACAATTTGGGCGATCAGCGTTCGACCTATTACCAGGACAGCGAGAATTACGCGTTCTTCACGCACAACATCTTCAAGCTGACCGACAAGCTGTCGATCACCGGCGGCCTGCGCTACACGCACGAGGCGAAGGATTTCCACGCCGATTTCAACAACAACAACACCGTCTGCCCGGCTCAGCAAGCCGCTCTCAGCCCGCTGCTCGCGAGTGCCAACGTGCCTGCCCAGCTCAAGACGCTTGTCGGTGGTATCATCACGCTGACCTGCACGGGCAACTCGACATCGGCGCTCAACAACCTCGACCTCAACAACGGGTTCAAGGAAGGCGAGTTTACCGGCACCGGCGTGATTTCGTACAAGCCGCGCACCGACACGCTGCTCTACGCCTCCTATTCGCGCGGCTACAAGGCGGGCGGCTACAATCTCGACCGCTCGGATCTGACGGCGAACGTGTTCTCCGCACCAACCAATGCGAGCGCCGCCAATCTGCGCTTCGATCCCGAGACGGTGAACGCGTTTGAAGTCGGCCTGAAGTTCACCTCGAAGGACTTCACCTTCAACGTCGCGGGCTTCCGCCAGGAGTTCAAGAACTTCCAGCTGAACACGTTCAACGGCACCAACTTCATCGTCGAGAACATCAGCACCTGCGGCACCAGCCTCAACGGTGCGGATACCGATGCCAGCGCCACCACGGGCGCCTGCACGGGCGACGTGAAATACGGCGTGATCTCGCAGGGCTTCGAACTCGAGGCAGGGCTGTTCCCGGCGCCGAACTATACGGTGAACCTCGGCTACACCTACACGAACACGCGTTTCCGCAACAATCTGGTCGGTAGCGAATCGGGCCAGGCGCTCGATCCGGCGCTGTTCCTGCTGTCCGGCAGCAACCTGTCGAATGCGCCGAAGCACACTGTGACGGCATCGACCGCGTGGACGCCCGATATCGGCTCGTCGGGCATGACCGCGTTGTTCTACGTCGATGGCCGCATGACCAGCGACTACAATACCGGCTCCGACCTGTTCCCCGAAAAGGGCCAGGATGGCTTCTTCCTGATGAACGCGCGTGTCGGTATTCGTGGTCCGGCGCAGAAGTGGGCGCTGGAAGTCTGGGCGCAGAACCTGCTCGATACCAACTACCAGCAGGTCGCGTTCAACGCGCCGTTCCAGGGTGCCGGCAGCCAGGCGCAGACCCAGGCGTTCGGCTCGACCGCGAACCAGATCTTCACCTCGTATCTGGGTGAGCCGCGGACCTACGGCCTGACGCTGCGCACGCGCTTCTGATCGAGGGCGCAGGGTAAGAAAAAGCCGGTCCGCACTCACATGCGGGCCGGCTTTTTTTGTTTAGAGAATGCTCGGCCCCAGAAGATCCGTCACCCCGGGCTTGTTCCGGGGTCCACGGTTCCGCGTATCAGCGGCTACTGGGTGTGCGGACCGGTGGATGCCGGAACGAGCCCGGCATGACGAAGGGGTGAGACGGCAACACTAAGCCGCCAGGTCGATCTCTTCCCCGGCCGCCGCCGCCAGCAACCTTCGTTCCAGGGTCTTCAACCTCGCGGGTTGGGTGATGCGGTCGCCGGTCAGGTCGGTGATGTAGAACGTGTCGACAGCACGCTCGCCATAGGTCGCGACATGGGCGGAATGGATCGTCACCTTCGACTGGAACAGCGCATTGGCGAGCTGGTTCAGCAACGCCGGTCGATCGCGCGCATTGACCTCGACCACGGTGAACCGGTTCGACGCCTTGTTGTCGACCAGCGCATTGGGGACGATGTCGAACGCCTCCGCCCGTGTCCGGGGTAGGGGCTTGGCCACCAGTCGGTCGGCGAGTTTGCCGCGATTGGCGAGCGCATCCTCGATCGCCGTCTTTAGCCGCGACAGCTGACCGGACTCGTCGAACGGTCGGCCGAACGGATCCTGCACCAGGAAATTATCGACCGCCATCCCGTCGCGCGTCGTGTGGATTCGCGCGTCGATGATGTTGCCGCCGGCGACGTGGATTGCGCCCGCGATACGGTAGAACAGCCCGGGATGATCGGCCGCGTAGATCGTCACCAGCGTCGCGCCGCGCCCCGGATAGACATGCGCGTCGATCGCCAGTTGCGCGTCGCCGGTATCGGCGAGGAAGCGGGCATTATGCGCCAGCACGTCCTCCGGCTCGGCGATCCAATACGCCTCGGGAAGCCGGTGGACGAGCGTCGCGAAGGCGCTTTCGTCCCAGCCGAGCGCGTCGCGCAGATGCTCCTGCTTGGCCGCGATCCGCTCCGCACGCCCCTTCTGCTTGTGACCCAACCGCAGCACTTCCTCGGCCGCCTCGTACAGGTCGCCGAGCAGCTGGCGTTTCCAGCCGTTCCACACGCCGGGCCCGACCGCGCGGATATCGACGATCGTCAGCGTCAGCAGCAGGCGGAGCCGCTCCGGGCTCTGCACCACGTCGCAGAAATCGAGGATCGTCTTGAAATCGCTGAGGTCGCGCTTGAACGCGGTCGCCGACATCAGCAAATGCCAGCGTACCAGCCACGCGACCGTCTCGGTCTCGGCGGGGGTCAGCCCGAATCGCGGGCAAAGCCGCCGCGCCACCTCCGCGCCAAGAATCGAGTGATCGCCGCCACGTCCCTTGGCGATGTCATGGAGCAGGACCGCGACATACAGCGCGCGCCGCGACACGATCTGCTCGAAGATCGCGCTGGCGAGCGGATGCTCCTCTTTCAGCACGCCGCTCTCGATCCGCGCGAGCAGGCCGATCGCGCGAATCGTGTGCTCGTCGACGGTGTAGTGATGGTACATGTCGAACTGCATCTGCGCGACGACGCGCGCGAAATCGGGCACGAACCGGCCGAACACGCCCGCCTCGTTCATCCAGCGCAGCACCAGTTCGGGATCGCGCGGCGAGGTGAGGATGTCGAGGAACAGAGCGTTGGCCGAAGGGCTGGTGCGCACGTCGTCGACCAGCTTCGCGTCGCGGGCGGCGGCGCGCATCGCCAGCGGGTGGATCTCGACACCGTGCTTGTCGGCGAGCTGGAAGATCTCGATCAGCCGGCCGGGGTCGGCCTTGAAGAAATCGTCGTTCGGCAGCGCCAGCCGCCCGCGATCGAGCACGAAGCCGTTGAGCTTGCGGGGGCTACGACGGATCGTCGGCAACCCGAACCGCCGTCCCCGCGCCGCGAATTTCTCGTCGAGATGCGCGAGGAACACGCCGCTGAGCGTGCCGACGGTCTTCGCCTGCAGAAAATAAAACTGCATGAACCGCTCGACCTTCGACTTGCCGGGGCGATCCGAGAACCGCATCCGGTCGGCGATCTCGCGTTGCAGGTCGAAGGTCAGGCGATCCTCGGCACGCCCGGTGATGCTGTGCAGGTGGCAGCGCACCGCCTGGAAGAAATTGTCGGCGCGGTGGAACAGCCGGTATTCGGCCTTGGTGAACAGCCCAACCTCGACCAGTTCGGCGGCGCGCTGGACGTCGTAGATATACTTGCCGATCCAGAACAGCGCGTGGAGATCGCGCAGGCCACCCTTGCCCTCCTTGATGTTGGGCTCGACGACATAGCGCGTGTCGCCCATCTTGCGGTGGCGCGCGTCGCGTTCGGCGAGCTTGTCGGCGATGAAGGTGCGTGCGGTGTCCGCCTGGACCTCGGTCTTGAACCGGTGCGACGCCTGCTCGTAGAGTTCGGTATCGCCGCACACATAGCGCGCCTCGAGCAACGCGGTGCGGACGGTGACGTCGCCCTTGGCCTGACGCACCATCTCGTCGAGCGAGCGGCTCGACTGGCCGAGCTTCAGCCCGACATCCCATAGCGCATACAGCATCGATTCGATCACGCGCTCGGCCCAGGGCGTCTGCTTGCCGGGGGTGAGGAAGCCGATGTCGACGTCGGAATGCGGCGCCATTTCCGCGCGGCCATAGCCGCCGACCGCGATCAGCGTCAGCCGCTCGCCGATCGTCGGGTTCGGCAGCGGATAAAGTCGCTGCGTGGTGAAATCGAACAGCACGCGGAGCAGCTGGTCGATCAGATACGCCTGCGCGCCCGCAGCTTCGAGCCCGCGTGAGGGGTGTTCGATCAGCCGCCGCTCGACTTCGATCCGGCCGCTGTCGAGTGCTGCCTTCAGCAGCGCGGTCGCCTCGCGGCGGAGCGCGGTCGGGTCGACGCCTTCCAGTGCGGCGATGGTTTCGGCGAGCGCGCGACGATCGACGATCGCGCGGCGGTTGGGGAGGTGGTCGAAGCGGCCGGTCATCCGCGTCAGATAGGGGCGCGATGCGCGTGCGTCATCAGGATTGCGCAAACGGCCTGCGAAACGTAACCGGACGCCCGAGTGGAGGACGAAAATGAGCGAACCATTGCGCGTGGCCCTGGCAGGGTTGGGTACCGTTGGCGGCGGGGTGATCCGATTGCTGGATGCGAACCGCGAGTTGATTGCCAAGCGAGCGGGGCGGCCGATCGAGATCGTCGCGGTGTCCGCACGCGATCGCGGCAAGGATCGCGGCGTCGATCTGTCGAGCTTCGCGTGGGTCGATGACACGACTGCGCTAGCGAAACAGCCGGGGGCGGATGTCGTGGTCGAGCTGATCGGGGGATCGGACGGCCCGGCGTTGACGCTGGCGCGCAGCACGCTGGCGGCGGGGCGCAATTTCGTCACCGCGAACAAGGCGATGATCGCGCATCACGGCCTCGAACTCGCACAGGCGGCGGAGGCAGCGGGCGTCGCGCTGAAGTTCGAGGCCGCGGTCGCGGGCGGCATCCCGGTCATCAAGGGGCTTCGTGAAGGCGCGGCGGCAAACGAGATCGCCCGCGTGTACGGCATCCTCAACGGGACCTGCAATTTCATCCTGTCGAAGATGGAGTCGGAAGGCCGCGACTTTGCCGAGGTGCTCGCCGAAGCGCAGGCCTTGGGGTTTGCGGAGTCCGATCCGAGCTTCGACATCGACGGCGTCGATGCGGCGCACAAGCTGTCGATCCTGGCGGCCGTCGCGTTCGGGACGCAGCCGGCGTTCGACGACGTCGCGATCAGCGGCATCCGGCATCTGCTGGGCGCGGATATCGCCGAAGCGGCGGCCTTGGGGTATCGCGTACGACTGCTCGGGCTGGCGGAAGCAGGCGCGGACGGACTGTTCCAGCGCGTCCACCCGCATCTCGTGCCGATCGATCATCCGCTGGCGCATGTCACCGGATCGCTCAACGCGGTCGTCGCGGAGGGCAATTTCGTTGGCCGCCTGCTGTTCCAGGGTGCCGGCGCGGGCGATGGCCCGACCGCGAGTGCGGTGGTGGCCGACCTGATCGACATCGCGCGCGGCGAGTTCGGGCCGCCGTTCGCGATGCCGGTCGTGTCGCTGACGGCGGCACCGAAGGCGGATAGCGGCGAGCGGCGTGGCCGCGCGTATCTGCGCTTCATGGTCGCGGACCGGGTCGGCGTGCTGGCCGAGATCGCGGCAGCGATGCGCGACGCGGGTGTGTCGATCGAGAGCCTGATCCAGCGCGGGGCGATTGCGGATGGCAGCGTGCTGGTCGCGATCGTCACGCATGAGAGCCCGGAGCGGTCGATCGCGCAGGCGCTGGAGAAGTTGCGTGGGTCGCAGAGCCTCGTGGGCCAGCCTATGTGGATGCATATTCTGGGGTAAGGGGGCAACCTTGGTGTCGACCACCCCGGCGAAGGCCGGGGCCCAATTGGGGGACGGTTGTAACGGCGGACTGTGCGCCGTYACTGCR
>NZ_JBCEBT010000008.1:0-155945 GCF_049472435.1 Sphingomonas sp. 4RDLI-65
TCTGCCACATGCTCGGTGTCCGCGCGAAGCCTGCGACAAAGGTCGCCGCGGCGTCACTCCCCTCCCGMNGNTCGCYSCCTCCCCCGACCCCTCCCGCAAGCGGGAGGGGAGGAGATTGACGATGACACCACGTGAACGTTTCAACGCGGAAGCCGCCAAGCGCATCCTGATCACCGACGGCGCGTTCGGTACCGAGATCCAGAACTGGAAGCTCGACGAAGCAGCCTATGCGGGCTCGCTAGGCCTGAGCCACGACCAGAAGGGCAACAACGACATCCTGGCGATCACCAAGCCGGAAGTCCCCGAGACGATCACGCGCGAATATCTCGACGCGGGCTCGGACATCGTCTCGACCAACACGTTCAGCGCCAACGTCATTTCGCAGGCGGACTATGGCGCGGAACATCTGGTACGCGAGATCAACGTCGAATCCGCCCGCATCGCACGCGCGCTCGCGACCGAATACGAAGCGAAGGACGGCCGTCCGCGGTTCGTCGCCGGCGCGATCGGCCCGACCAACAAGACGCTGTCGCTGTCGCCCGACGTCAACGATCCCGGCTACCGCGAGATCGACTTCGATTACCTGAAGGGCGTGTACCGCGAGCAGATCGATGCGCTACTCGAAGGCGGCGAGGGGGTCGGCGTCGACTTCATCCTGATCGAGACGGTGTTCGATACGCTCAACGCAAAAGCCGGCATCATGGCGGCGATCGAGGCGGGCGACGCGCTTGGCCGCGACGTGCCGATCATGATGTCGATGACGCTGACCGATCTCAGCGGGCGTAACCTGTCGGGGCATACGGTCGAGGCGTTCTGGCATGCGGTGCGGCACGCCAAGCCGATCACGATCGGACTGAACTGCTCGTTCGGTGCCGAGCAGCTTCGGCCGCATGTGAAGACGCTGAGCGCGATCGCGGACACGCTGATCATGATCTATCCGAACGCTGGCCTCCCCAACGAACTCGGCGAGTATGACGAGCAGCCCGAGACGACGGCCGGATTGGTCGGCGAGTGGGCGGTGGCCAAGCAGGTCAACGTGCTAGGCGGCTGCTGCGGATCGACCCCGGCGCATATCAAGGCGATGGCGGACGGCGTGCGTGGGCTCGAACCGCGCGCGGTTTCGCGACCGGAAGTGCGGACCAAGCTCGCCGGCCTCGAACCGTTCACGATGGCGGCCTAGTTCCCCTCCCGCTTGCGGGAGGGGTTAGGGGAGGGGCTGGCCCAACCCGACCCCCTCGCTTGGCGGCACGTCCCTCCCCCGACCCCTCCCGCAAGCGGGAGGGGAGGAAAGCAGATCATGACCACCACTTCCTCCACCTCCTTCGTCAACATCGGCGAGCGCACCAACGTCACCGGCTCGGCGCGCTTCAAGAAGCTGATCATGGCGGGCGACTACCCCGCCGCGGTCGAGGTCGCGCGGCAGCAGGTCGAGAGCGGTGCGCAGGTGCTCGACGTCAACATGGACGAGGGGCTGCTCGACGCGCATCACGCGATGACGACGTTCCTGAAGCTGATCGCCGCCGAACCCGACATCGCGCGGATCCCGTTCATGGTCGACAGCTCGAAATGGAGCGTGATCGAGGCGGGCCTGAAGTGCGTCAGCGGCAAGCCGATCGTCAATTCGATCAGCATGAAGGAAGGCGAGGAGCAGTTCCTCGCGCAGGCCAGGAAGTGCATGGCGTATGGCGCTGCCGTGGTCGTGATGGCGTTCGACGAGGTCGGCCAGGCGGACACCAAGGACCGCAAGGTCGAGATCTGCGAGCGCGCGTACAAGCTGCTCGTCGGGATCGGCTTCCCGCCCGAGGACATCATCTTCGATCCCAACGTGTTCGCGGTCGCGACCGGGATCGAGGAGCATAACAACTACGGCGTCGACTTCATCGAGGCGTGCCGCGAGATCAAGGCGCGCTGCCCGCACGTCCATATCTCGGGCGGGCTGTCGAACTTCAGCTTCTCGTTCCGCGGCAACGAACCGGTCCGCCGCGCGATGCACAGCGTGTTCCTGTACTACGCGATCCCCGCGGGCATGGACATGGCGATCGTCAACGCCGGCCAGCTCGACATCTATGACGACATCGATCCCGAGCTGCGCCAGGCGGTGGAGGACGTGGTTCTCAACAAGGATCCCGAGGCTGGCGATCGCCTCGTCGCACTCGCCGAACGCTATCGCGGCACCGACGTGGTCGCCGAGAAGGCGGCGGCGGAATGGCGCTCGCTGGGTGTCAACAAGCGGCTCGAATATGCGCTGGTGAAGGGCATCGACCTTCACGTCGTCGAGGATACCGAGGAAGCGCGCCAGATCATCGCCGATGCCGGCGGCCGCCCCATCGAGGTGATCGAAGGCCCGCTGATGGACGGTATGAACGTGGTCGGCGACCTTTTCGGATCGGGCAAGATGTTCCTGCCGCAGGTGGTGAAGTCGGCGCGCGTGATGAAGAAGGCGGTCGCCCATCTGCTGCCGTATATCGAGGCGGCCAAGGAGCCCGGTGCGCGCGGCAAGGGCAAGATCATCATGGCGACCGTCAAGGGCGACGTGCACGATATCGGCAAGAACATCGTCGGCGTGGTGTTGCAGTGCAACGGCTTCGACGTGGTCGATCTCGGCGTGATGGTGCCGTGGTCGAAGATCCTCGAGGCCGCGAACGAGAACGATGCGGACATGATTGGGCTCAGCGGGCTGATCACGCCGTCGCTGGACGAGATGGTGACGGTCGCCGAGGAGATGAAGCGCGCGGGCATGACGATGCCGCTGCTGATCGGCGGTGCGACGACCTCGAAGGTCCACACCGCGTTGCGGATTGCGCCCGCGTACGACGGCCCGGTGGTGCATGTGCTCGATGCGAGCCGTGCGGTGGGTGTCGCGTCGACGCTCGTCAGCGACACGATCCGCGACGAGTTCGTGACTAAGACCGCGGACGAATATGAGGCGGTACGGATTTCGCGCGCGAACAAGGGGCAGAGCGAATTGCTGCCCCTGGCGACGGCGCGCGAGCGCAAGTTCGTTGCGGACTTCGCGATGAAGCCCGCCGCGCCCCTCAAGCCCGGCGTACACGTCTTCGCGGATTGGGACCTGTCGGATCTGCGCGACTATATCGACTGGACGCCGTTCTTCCGCGCATGGGAACTGGCAGGGAATTTCCCGGCGATCCTGACCGACGAGATCGTCGGTGAGAGTGCGAGTTCGCTGTATGCGGACGCGCAGGCGATGCTCGATACGATCATCGCGGAGAAGTGGCTGACGCCGCGCGGTGTTGCGGGGCTCTGGCCAGCGCGGCGCGAGGGCGATGATGTCGTCGTCATCGCTTCCCCCCTCCCGCAAGCGGGAGGGGCCGGGGGTGGGCACGCGCTCTCCTCCACCGGCACGCTTCAGGACGGCGCGAGCCCACCCCCCAACCCCCTCCCGCAAGCGGGCGGGGGGGAAGAGGTCCGCCTTCCCATGCTGCGCCAGCAGATCGCCAAGCGCGAAGGCCGCGCCAACATGTGTCTCGCCGACTTCATCGATACGCAGGACGACTGGTTCGGCGGCTTCGCGGTCGGCATCCACGGGATCGACGACCACATCGCCCGCTTCAAGGCGGACAATGACGACTATAACGACATCCTGCTCAAGGCGCTCGCCGACCGCTTCGCCGAAGCCTTTGCCGAGCGCCTTCACAAGCACGTCCGCACCGATCTCTGGGGCTACGCGCCCGACGAGCAACTCACCAACGAAGCGATGATCAGGGAGCAGTATCGTGGCATCCGCCCGGCACCAGGCTATCCCGCCTGCCCGGACCACAGTCTCAAGCCGATCCTGTTCGACCTGCTCGACGCCGAGACCGCAACCGGGCTCGAACTCACCGAGAGCTTCGCGATGTTCCCGACCGCAGCCGTGTCTGGCTTCTATTTCGGCCACCCGCAGGCCGAGTATTTCGGCGTCGCCCGCGTCGGTCGCGACCAGCTTGAAGACTACGCGGCGCGGCGTGGTGCGGACATCAAGACCGCCGAACGCTGGCTGCGCCCCAACCTCGATTGATGCGGTCGCGGAACAAGATCGGGGGTCGCCTGTTTCTGCAAGCTCATCGGCAGTGACGCCGGTCAAAACTTCAAGGAGACGATCTGTGAACAGCGACACCCTCACCGGCACGGCAAACGACCTCGGCGGCAAGCTCAAGGAAACCGTCGGCGGCGCCATCGGCGACAAGTCGCTGCAGAGCGAAGGCGCTGCGGATCAGCTCGGTGGCACCGTCCAGAAGACGATCGGCCAGGCCAAGGATGCCGTCGAAAGCAATGTTCGTCCGCTGATCGACTACGTCCAGCAGTTCTCGCGCGAGCGGCCGTTCACCGCCGCAGCCGTTGCCGGCGTTCTCGGTATCGCGCTGATCAACACGCTCCGCGGCAAGTAATTCGCGATCGACGACGTTCCGCTGCATGCCAGCGGAACGTCGTTTCGTATCCAGCCTGCCAGATCAGGCTGGCAACCCCAGCACCGTCTTCACTTCCATGAAATCGGTCAGGCCATAACGCCCGTTCTCGCGGCCATTGCCCGACTGTTTGTAGCCGCCGAACGGCGCACCGATATCCGGGCTCCACGAATTGATCGTGACCAGCCCCGCGCGCAACCGCGGCGCGACCTTCGCCGCCGCCGCCGGATCACCCGAAATCGTCGCGGACAAACCATATTCGGTCGCGTTGGCGATGCGGATGCCCTCGTCCTGATCGGCATACGACGTGATCGTCGCCACCGGCCCGAACGTCTCTTCCTGCGCGATCCGCATGTCGGGGCGCACGTCTGTGAACAGCGTCGGCTGGATGTAGAAGCCGGCATTGCGCCCGTCCGGCCGACCCACGCCGCCGGTCACCAGCGTCGCGCCTTCGTCGATCGCCGACTGGATCAGCCCCTGGATCTTGTCGAACTGCGCCTTGTTCACGACCGGGCCGATATGCTGGCCCATCTCCGCGGGATCTCCGACCTTGGTCTGCTCCATCATCGACTTCACGATCGCGGTCGCCTCCGCAACCTGGCTCGCATGGACCAGTAGGCGCGTCGGCGCGATGCAGCTCTGACCCGAATTGGCGAGTACGCCCGCCACCGTCGGAGGCAGCACGGTCGCGAGATCGGACCCTTCCAGCACGAGGTTCGCCGCCTTGCCGCCAAGCTCCTGATGCACGCGCTTGACCGTCGGCGCCGCTGCCAAGGCGACCGCGATGCCGGCGCGTGTCGAGCCGGTAAAGCTCACCATGTCGACGTCGCGATGCGAGCACAGCGCCGCGCCAACGCCCGGACCGTCGCCGTTGACGAGATTGAACACCCCCGCCGGCACGCCCGCCGCGTCCATGATCTCCGCCAGGATCACCGCGCACGACGGCGCCTCCTCGGACGGTTTCAGGATCATCGTGTCGCCCGCCGCCAACGCAGGCGCGACCTTCGCGCAGATCTGGTTCAGCGGCCAGTTCCATGGCGTGATCATCGCGACGACGCCGAGCGGCTCGTGCACGACGGTCGCCTTGCCGATGACCTCGGAGAACTCGAACGCCGCCAGCGCCTTCGCGGTCGCCGAGAAATGCGCGAGCCCGGTCGGCGCCTGCGCCATCGACGCGAGCGCCATCGGGGCGCCCATCTCCTGCGACATCGCCTTCGCCAGATCGGGCATCCGCGCCTTGTACTCGGTCATGATCCGGCCGAGCACGTCGAGCCGCTCCTGCACGCTCGTCTGGCTCCAGCTCTCGAACGCTGAGCGAGCGGCGGCGACTGCCTTGTCGACGTCGGCGGCGGTGCCCAGCGTGATCTCCGTACACGGCTGTTCCGTCGACGGATCGATCACCTGATACATGGTGCCGCCCTCGCTCTCGACCCACGCGCCATCGATATACTGCTTCAAATAGCTCTTCATCGTGCCTCTCCGCATCTTGTCTCGCCAAGGAATGGGCTCGGCGGAGATCGGTTGCAACCCGAAACGCATGCCGTAGGGTGATCCGGAAATTCATCAGGAGGCCGGCATGGCGAGAGTGGCATTCATCGAGCAGACCGGCGGCCCCGAGGTCATCCAGTGGCGCGACGTGACGCTGCCGCCACCGGGCAAGGGCGAGGTCTGGATGCGCAACACCGCGGTCGGGCTCAACTATATCGACACCTACCACCGCAGCGGCGTGTACCCGGTCGACCTGCCCTCGGGGCTCGGCAGCGAGGCCGCGGGCGTAGTGATGGCGGTCGGCGAAGGCGTCACCGACTTTGCACCCGGCGACCGCGTCGGCACCTTCGGCCCGTCACGCGGGGCCTATGCGACCGAACGCAACGTGCCCGCGAGCCAACTCTTCAAGCTACCGGACGAGCTCGACGACCGCACCGCCGCGGCGATCCTGCTCAAGGGCACCACCGCCGAGTTCCTCGTCGAGCGCTGCGCAAAGGTACAGCCGGGCCAGGCCGTGCTCGTCCACGCAGCGGCAGGCGGCGTCGGCCACATCCTGGTCGGCTGGCTCAAGGCGATCGGCGCGACCGTCATCGCCAGCGTCGGCAGCGAAGACAAGGCGGCGCGGACGCGGAAAGCCGGCGCCGACCACATCATCCTCCACAAGTCCGAGGACATCGCCGCGCGGGTCCGCGAGATCACCGACGGCAAGGGCGTGCCGGTGGTACTCGACGGCGTCGGCGGCGCGACCTGGAACGCCTCGCTCGACAGCGCGGCGAAACGGGGCCTGATCGTCAGCTACGGCAATGCGGGGGGCGTGGTCGAGGGCGTCAACATCGGCATCCTCGCGCGAAAAGGCTCGCTGTTCGTGACCCGCCCGACGCTGTTCGATTACTATGTCACGCCCGAGGAAAGGCAGACCGGCATCGCCCGCCTGTTCGCGATGCTCGACAGCGGCGCGATCACCCCCGAGATCGGCCAGACCTTCGCGCTCGAAGACGCCGCCGACGCGCACCGCGCGGTCGAAAGCGGCGATACCTGGGGGAGCACATTGCTGCTGCCGTGATCCTTCTGTCGGCTAGGTAGGAATGGTTCACGCGGAGACGCGAAGGCGCAAAGAAGATTTGTTCGCGCGGAGACGCGGAGGCGCGGAGATGTTGCGAGCGGTACGATTGTCGCATGACTATCAGGCCATATGTAATGGCGAGGGACCGTTGGTCCCGTAGTCGACACCTCCGCATCTCCGCGTCTCCGCGCGAACCCATTCTTCTATTCTCTTCGCGCCATCGCGCCTTCGCGTGAACCCATGTTACGGTACCCCTAACGCATGCCCCAAACAGGGTACGGACCTGCCCAAGTGAGACGAAGATGAGCCTGAACCTGTTGCTGGTCGAGGACGATGCGGTGTTCGCGCAGGCGATGGCGGAGGAACTGCGCGGGCTCGATCACCGTGTCACGATCGCGGTCGATGGCCGTGAGGCGCTGGCCGCGGTCGACAGCGCGCCGTTCGATGCGGTTGTGCTCGACCGGATGCTGCCCAAGGTCGACGGGATGTCGGTGCTCGCGCGGCTGCGCGGCGGCAACATGACGGTGCCGGTGATCATGCTCACCGCGCTCGGCCGGTCGGTCGAGAAGGTCGAAGGGCTCGAGGCGGGGGCGGACGATTACGTGGTCAAGCCGGTCGCCGCCGCCGAACTCAGCGCGCGGCTGGCCGCGGTGGTACGCGGACGCGGCTGGACCGGCGGCAGCGCCGACACGATCCGCGCGGGCGACATCGTCGTCAGCCCGACCAAGTTCCGCGCATGGCGCGACGGCACCGCGCTCGATCTCGGCAAGCTCGAGTTCAAGCTGCTCGCCGAGTTCGTCGCCAATGCCGATGCGGTGCTGACGCGGGCGATGCTGGTCGAGCGCGTCTGGGGCTACGACTTCGCGCCGACCACCAACATCGTCGACGTCTATGTCCGCCACCTCCGCGTCAAGCTGACCGCGGCGGGCGGCGAGGACCCGATCGTGACGGTGCGCGGCGTCGGTTACATGTTGCGCGGCTGATGCGGTTCCGGTCGCTTCGCACGCTGACCGGGGCCTTCCTGCTGGCGTTCCTGGTTGCGACGATCGGGACCGGGGTCGCGATCCACGGTATCACGCTGCAAACGATCGAGCGGTTGGTCGATCGCCGTATCCTGGTCGTCAGCGACGCGATCGCAGGCGCGCCGGACGACCGCCGACCAGCCGACGTCTTTCGCCGCATCGACGCGGCGATGCGCGAACGCGACACCGGCGATATCGGTTTGTTGCTGGTCGATGCGAACGGCCGTCGGCTCGGCGGCAACATCGCCCTGTCGCGCCGCCTGCCGCTGGGCTTCTCGACGATCGCCCGCGACGACCGGATCGCAGGCCTGTCCGCGGGCCGCGCGCTGGTCCGCACCGTCGGCGGCGGGATGACGCTGACCACGGTCGCCGAGACCGAGCCGTTCGACGACTACAACGCTGCGCGCACGCGGATCTACCTGATCGGGTTCGGCTCGATCGTGCTGATCGTGATTGGCGGCATGGTCTTCTTCGTCGTCACGATCGGCCGGCGGATCGGCGAGACGCGGCGCACGGTCGAGGCGATCATCGATGGCGACATGACGCGACGCGTGCCGATCCACCCGTCGGGCGGCGAGTTCGCGCATCAGGCGATGGCGTTCAACCGGATGCTCGACCGCATCTCGGACCTGATGGCGAGCATCAGCAACGTCTCGAACGACATCGCGCACGACCTGCGCACGCCGCTCGCCCGGTTGCGCAGCCAGCTAGCTTTGACGTTACGCCGGGCCGAGACGGAGGCGCAGCGCGAGGATCTCGAAGCCGCGATCGCGATGAGCGACGAGCTGCTCGCGATGTTCGCGGCGATGCTCCGAATCGCCGAAGTCGAGGGGGGCGATCGCCGCGCCGCGTTCGCGTCGTTCGATCTCGCCGACTTGGTTCGGGAGGTCGGCGACATGATGCAGCCGGTCGTGGTGGATAGCGGTCGGCAGCTCGACATAGTCGTGAAGCAACCGGCCCGGATCGTCGGTGATCGCCAGTTGCTGGGTCAGGCGATGGTCAATCTGATCGAGAACGCGATCCGCCATACGCCCACCGGCACGCGGATCGAGATCGGCGTCGTCTCGACCGTTGCCGCGACGATGCTGACGGTGACCGACGATGGCCCAGGCATCCCGGCCGACCAGCGCAAACTAGCGCTTCGACGGTTCGGGCGTCTCGACACCAGCCGTCACGATGTCGGGCACGGCCTGGGCCTAGCGCTGATCGATGCGATCGTTCGCCTGCACCGGGGGACGCTGTCGCTCGAGGACGCGGGACCCGGGTTACGCGTCGCGATCACGCTGTCGCGGGACTGAGCCAACAAGTAATCCTCCCCCGCCAGGGGGAGGTGGCAGGCGGAACCTGACGGAGGGGGAGGTGGCGACACCCTATGTTTGGTATCCTCCCCCTCCGTCGCCTTCGGCGCCACCTCCCCCTCGCGGGGGAGGATCGTGAGGTCAGAACTTGACCGAGGCTTCCATGCCGTAGGTGCGCGGTGCGTTGAAGTTGCCATAGTCGCCCAGCACGTTGCTGATGCTGCCCGAGGTGGTGCTGGTCGTCGGCGAACCCGGCAGGCTGTTCGACGGATCGCGGCGGAACACATACTGCTTGTCGAACAGGTTGCGGACCCAGGCCGAGATCGTCACCGCATTGCTGCCGCCGACATGGATGTTCGCCAGTGCCAGACGCGCGTTGGCGATGAACGCCGGGTCGTTCTTGGTTGCATATTGATCGAAGGTCTGAGTCGCCTGCGAGTAATTGCCGTCGAGGTGGAACTTCAGATCCATGTCACCGACCGGCATCGTATAGTCGATCGACCCGTTGGCGGCGTTGCGCGGCGTGAAGACGATGTAGAAGTTCTGGTACACGCCGGTCGACGCGATCAGGACGGGCGGGATCTTGGTGTAGGTGTACGCATAGCCCGCGGTCAGCGTCAGGCCGGTGACCGGCTGCACCGTCAGATCGGCCTCGATCCCGCGGATCTTGGTGATGCCGGGCGCATTGATCGTCACGAGGTTGTTGAAGCTGCCGGTCGACGTGGTCTGGATCGAACTGATGTCGACCTGGCTGTTCTTGCGGTCCATGATGTAGCCGGCGAGGTTCAGGCGCGCGCGGTGGTTCCAGAAATCGGTTTTCGCGCCGATCTCGTACGACTTCACGTCCTCGGGGTTGAACGTCTGGTAGTTCGAGGTGCGCGAGCTGGCACCGCCGGCGCGATAGCCGGTCGCGTACTTGGCATAGACATGGACCGAATCGCTCGCGTCATAGGCGAGCGTCGCCATCGGATTGAACCGGTTCCAGGTGGCATCGAGCGGCTTGTAGCCCGCCGCGGTCAGCTGCGCCGCGGTCGCCGTGTCGTAGTTCAGGTTGCGCGAATAATGCAGCACGCCCTGCTTTTCGTCGCGCGTGTAACGCCCGCCCGCGGTCAGGTGGACGCGATCGGTCGCGTTCCAGGTGACCTGGCCGTAGCCGGCATAGCTCTTCGAATGGACCTCGGAGGCGCGATCGATCGAACGGCACCCTTCCTGCCACCCGAACCCGCCCGAGCCGGTGCAGGAATCGAGCACCGTGATCGTCGACAGCGTCGAGTTGAAGGCGAGCGAGTTCGGCGTCGCGGCGTCGTCGCTGATGTGCTCGTTGAAGTAATACAGGCCGGCGACATAGTCGAACTGACCGACCGTGCCGACTGCCTGGAATTCCTGGCTGAACTGGTTCTGGTGGAGGTCGGCGAGGCTGTAGCGGCTGAAGTTGCACGCGGTGCCGGTGCAGCCTGCGGCGACGACGGGCACGCGGTGATAGCCACCGCTATTGTCATACTGGGTCGCGTTCACGCCGCGCCAAGCGGTGATCGAGCGGAGTTCGATCCCGGGTGCGACGTCCCAGCGGATGTTCGAGGTGAAGCCGTGCGTCTTGTCGACGCTTGGCTGCTGCGGAACGCCGATGTCGGCGACCTTCGCGCGGCTGCTCCCGTTGACCACGACCTGGCTCGGCAACGGCTTCACGCTGCCGGTGAGCGTCGTGTAGTTGGTGCCGGGGAGGGCACAGGCGGACGATGCCGACTGAGCACCCGCCTTGCACCCGTTCGGGTTCACGTTGAGCAGCTGGCTGTAGAACGGGCTGTTCGAGTCATAGCCGTTATCGTAGCTGAAATCGGCGGTCATGCCCGAGATCGGATGGACCCGCGCGGTCGCCTTGAAGCCGCGACGATGATAATAGTTGAAGCCGGTCTGGCCCTCGAGCGGGTTCTTGGTGGTCGCGTCCTGATGCTGGATGACGCCGTCGAGCTTCAGCGAAACGCCGTAGGTTTCGGGCAGGTCGACATGCAGCGAGCCATTATAGCTGCCGTAGTTCCCGATACCGCCGGTCGCGCTGCCGCCCCATTTGCCGCTTGGGCCCTTGGTGACGATGCTCAGTGCGCCGCCTTCGGTGTTGCGGCCGAACAGCGTGCCCTGCGGGCCCTTGAGGACTTCGATCCGGTCGACGTCGAACAGCGCCGCGTTCAGGCCGTGCTGGCGGCCGAGATAGACGCCATCGATATAGACGCCGACGCCCTGCTCGCGCGCGGGCTGGTTGGCGTCGAGCGGCACGATGCCGCGGATGCCGATCGTCAGCGCGGACTGGCGCGCCTCGAAGGTCGCGACGCGCAGCGACGGCACGGCGCCGTCGGCGAGATCGTACAGGCTCTGCACATGGCGATCGGTCAGCGCCTGGCTGCTGAGCACGTTGATCGCGATCGGCGTCTTCTGCAGGTTGGTCTCGCGCTTGGTCGCGGTGACGACGATCTCGCCGAGACCGGTCTGGTCGGCAGGGTCTGCGGTCACGGGGGCGGCAGAATCGACGGGCGCGGCGGGATCGGCAGCAACGGCGGGCGCCGGATCGGTGGCGGCAGTCGGCGTAGCGGCGGTGGCGGCGAAGGCGGGCGAGGCGATCGCGACCGTCAGGGCGGCGCCGGCCAGCAGCCGCAAGCGCAGGCTTGCTGAATTCAACATCGAGGAGTTCCCTTTTTCGGCAGTGTTTGCCTTGAAGGGCGCGATAGGCGGCGGTCGTGGCACGTCCGTTACGATTATAAGAATCGCGTGTCCGACGTTTTTAACGTTGGTTTAATGTAACGGCGGCCGTGCTTCGGATGACGCAGTTGTCACGATGCTGTCATGCGCGCGTAACGGCGCTGCCACGTGCGACCGCTACCGCGCCTCCCAAGCCGGCTGAAGAAGCCGGGACCATCCGGGGGAATATCATGAAATCGAACCTGTCGAACCGCGTTCGCGGTCGCGTCCTTGCGCATGTGCTGCTCGCCGGTTGTGCGCTGAGCCCGCTGACCATTGCCAGCGCCCATGCGCGTCCCGATGCCGCAACCCCTGCCGGTGCGCCGCGTGCACCCGGCGCGATCACCGGCACCGTGTCGCAGGCGGGCAGCGGCGACTATCTCGATGGCGCATCGGTCTCGATCCCGGCGCTCGACCTGTCGACCGTGGTCGATCGCACCGGCCGCTTCGCGCTGGTCGGCGTTCCCGCCGGCACGCACGACGTCGTCATCCGCTATGTCGGTTACCCCGATGCGCGTCGCACGGTGACGGTCGCCGACGACGCCGTCACGCTCGACGTCGCGATGACCGCTGGCGCAGGCGAGGGAGCGGAGATCGTCGTCTCGGGCTCGCGTCCGATCGCGGAGTCCGAAGCCGCCGCGCTTCAGATCCAGCGCACCAGCCCGTCGCTCGTCTCGGTCATCGCCTCGGATTCGATCGGTCGCCTGCCCGATCAGAACGTCGCGCAGGCGGTCAGCCGCTTGCCCGGCGTCGGCGTCCAGCGCGACCAGGGTCAGGCGCGCTACATCACGTTGCGCGGGTCGCCGATCAACTGGACCACCCTGTCGATCGACGGCATCAACGTCGTCAGCCCCGAAGGTCGCGACGCGCGCTTCGACTCGATCCCCTCGGCGATCGCCTCGCAGATCGTCGTGCGCAAGGCCGTCACCCCCGACATGACCGGCGAGACAATCGCGGGCAACGTCGACATCATCACGCGCTCGGCGTTCGATTATCCAGGCATGAAGGTGCAGGCCAAGGGCGGCCTCGGCCATGTCGAACTCGGCAAGAAGACCGAATACGAAGGCTCGCTCACCGTCTCCGACCGGATCGACACCGGTATCGGCGAATTTGGCATCGTCTCCTCCGCCAGCCTGTATCGCCGCGGCATGGTCACCGACAATTTCGAGACCGATTTCGAGGCGGTCGACCAGGATCGCCGCCCCGGCTTCCAGGACCGGATCTGGGCGCGCGAGACCGAGAACAAGCTGTATCGCCTGACGCGCAAGAACTACTCGCTCTCGACCCGGCTCGACTGGCGCCCGGCGCCGGGGCACAAGCTGTTCGCGGAGACGATCTACTCGGCGTTCCAGGACGACGAGCAGCGCAGCAACTACATCTTCGATCTCGACGACCAGCAGTCGCGCACGCCGAGCGGCACCGCCGCGTGCACCGTCAACGCGCGGCCCGCGTCGAACACCACCGGCTATGCCGACGTCTGCACCGGCAACACGCCGCTGCTCGGCACCGTGTACGGTGTCGATCTCAATTCCAACTTCACGGTGCGCAAATACAAGCAGTCGGTGTTCACCAACACGATCGGCGGCGACCATGAACTGGGCGAGTGGAAGGTCGCGTGGCGCGGCAATTTCACCCGCTCGATCGACGACCGCACGCAGCCTGCACAGCTGAATTACGAAAGCCCCAATTTCGCCAACGCGACCAACCGCCTGACCGTCGGCTACGACCTGACCGATCCGCAGCTCGCCAAGGTCCAGCTGTTCCGCACGATCCGCAACGCCGACGGGACGTTCTCGCGCGGTGCGCAGGTCACCGCGATCGAGGATTTCCCGACCTCGCTCAACCGCCTCCGCTCGCTGAAGGCGCAGGACGTCACCGAGGCATACACCGCCAAGCTCGACGTCAGCCGCGAGGCGTCTTTGTTCGGCGCGCAGACCGTGTTCGCCGCCGGCGTGCGCTACGACGATCGCACCAAGACCGCCAACGAGAGCCTGCTCGAACTCAACACCGCCGCACAGTTCGCGGCGGCCGGCATCTCCACCAATTATTCGGCGATCGCCAAGTCGGGCGCGTTCCAGGGCGAGATCCCGCTCGGCTACACCTTCCAGTATTTCGATCGCGACAAGGTCCTGGGGCTGATCGACAAGGCGAAATCGGTGGCCCGCTACCAGTCGGTCGACGCCAACTATTATGCGGTCGGCGAGAAGGTCTATTCCGCGTACGCGATGGCGACCGCGACCACCGACTGGGGCAGCATCATCGGCGGCGCGCGGGTCGAGCATATCCGCAACGACGCGCGGGCCTTCTCGATCGGCACCGTCGTCACCGGCGGCGTGACCAGCACCGTGACCACCCCGGTCGAGGTGAAATCCAGCCAGACGCTCGTCTATCCGAGCCTGCACCTGAACTGGGACGTCAACGACCGGATGAAGGCGCGGCTCTCGTTCAACACCGGCGCGGCGCGTCCCGATTACGATCAGTTGCGGCCGAACCTGACCTATAACGACGCGAATCTGACCGTATCGGGCGGCAATCCCGAGGCGAAACCCGAAAAGGCGCGGGGCGTCGACCTGTACGTTGAATATTACACGATGCCCCGCGGCTTCCTGTCGATCGGCGCTTTCTACAAGGACGTCAGCGACGTGCTGTTCGACACCGTCGGCACGTTCGGCCGGACGACGCTCAACACCGCCGGTACCGATCGCTCGCAATATCTCTATTCGACGATCGCCAATGGCGGCGACGGTTACGTGATGGGCATCGAGGCGGCGATCCAGCAGCAGCTCGAGCCGTTCACCGCGAATCTCGGCCTGCCCGACTGGGTCGGCGGCTTCGGCGTGCAGCTCAACGCGACGCTCAACAAGAGCCGCTCGGAAACCCCGGACGGGCGGAAGATCCGGCTGCCGGGTTCGTCCGACGCGGTCTACAACCTGATTGGCTATTACGAAAAATACGGCTTTTCCGCGCGCGTCTCGTACCAGAACCGGTCGCCCTGGATCGATGCGATCGGCGCGTTCGGCGCGGTCAACGGTGTCAATCGCGGGATCGACGGCGGCGATTTCTACTGGGCGCAGGACGACGAACTCGATGCCTCGGTCCGCTATGCGATCACCGACAATGTCGAGATCTACGGCGATTTCGCGAACCTGTTGAACGGTCCGGGTCGTCGCTATGTCGGATCGTCTGCCTATACGATCGAGCATGAGACGTTCGGTCGGCGCTATACCGGCGGCTTCCGGGTGACCTTCTGATGCGCGCGCTCTCCTTCGTCGCCTTGCTGCTCGTCGGCTGCACCACCGTCGCGCCGCCATCGGTCGACGCGCCGATGGTCGCCGCGACCGCGGAGACCGATCCGGTCGACACCGCCGCCGATGCCGCCGACGATCCCGCGATCTGGCGCAACGCCGCCGATCCGGCGAAGAGCCTGGTCATCGGCACCGACAAGAAGGCCGGCATCCACGTCTACAGCCTGACCGGCAAGCGCCTCAGCTTCACGCCCGCCGCGCGTCTGAACAACGTCGACCTGCGCGATCTCGGCGGCAAGGCGGGCGGGCGCGTGATCGCCGCCGCCAGCGACCGCGCCGACGTGAATACCGCGCATGTCTCGCTGTTCGCGCTCGACACCGCGGCGGCCAGGCTCGTTCCGCTCGGCCGTTTCCCGGTCGGGCCGGGCGAGGCGTACGGCATGTGCCTGTGGACCCGCGCCAGCGACAAGGCCCTGTTCGGCTTCGTCGTGCTCAAGGACGGTCGCATCGACCAGGTCGCGATCGACGTATCGGGGCCATCGCCCAAGGTCACGACGGTTCGCTCGATGAAGCTCGGCACCCAGGCGGAAGGCTGCGTCGTCGACGATCGCACCGGGCAGCTCTACGTCGCGGAAGAAGATGTCGGCCTCTGGCGCTTCGACGCCGACCCTGCCGCGCCGGTAACGGCAACGCCGATCGCAAAGATCGACGGCAGGACGCTCGTTGCCGATGCCGAGGGCCTCGCGCTCGCACCTTTGGGCAAGAGCGGCGGCTATCTCGTCGTGTCGAGCCAGGGCGATAACGCCTACACGCTCTACCGCCTGCCGGGCGTCACCTATGCCGGCCGTTTCCGGATCGGCGGGGGCGCGATCGACGGAACCAGCGACACCGATGGCATCGACCTGATGCTCGGCAATTTCGGGCCAGCCTACCCGCATGGGCTGATGGTAGCGCAGGACGGCGACAACGCGCCCGCCACGCAGAACTTCAAATATGTCAGCTGGGATGCGATCCGCCGCGCGTTGAAAATCCGCTGATCCCGATCGCGGCGGTCATTCCGCCGCGATCGGCAGCGTCGGCGACTGGTCCGCGACCATCACCTGGTCGCGGCCACCGCGCTTGGCGCGGTACAGCGCATTGTCGGCGAGCTGGATCAGCGTCGATCCGTCACGCTCCATGTCGGGGTGCCAGCCAGCGATCCCGAACGACATCCGGATCGCACCGAGCGCACGATCGCCGTGCCGCACCGATGTTTCGGCGATCGCCAGCCGCAGCCGTTCGACACGCGCGAGCAAAGCCGCCATGTCCGCCCCCGGCGCGATGATCGTGAACTCCTCCCCGCCATAACGACACACCACGTCGCCATCGCGGAAATGCCGTGCCATTTCGGCAGCGACCGCGCGCAGCACGAGATCGCCGGCATCATGGCCGAACTCGTCGTTGAAACGCTTGAAGTGATCGACGTCGCACATCACCAGGCCAAGCGGCGCGGCATTGCGCGAGGCGCGTGCGATCTCGAGTGCGAGCGCCTCCTCCATATAGCGCCGGTTGAACAACGCGGTCAGCGGATCGCGGATCGTCTGTTCGCGCAGGCCCCGCTGCAACTGGTGGTTGAGCAGCGCGGAGGCGATGTTCTCGGTCAGCACCGCAAGGCGGAAGCGGCTCTCGGCTTCGACCACGCCCTCCAGGTACAGCAGGCCGATCACCTCGCCGCCTGCCAGCAGCGGTTCGCAGTGATAGATCGCATCGGGCTTGCCGACATGCGCGCAGACGACGTCGGTACCGGGTTCGACGATGAAATGCCCCTGGCCCCGCCGCAGCCCCCAGCATTGCTCGGGCGAGAACGCCTCCTGCGCGAACCCGAGATCGCCCCAGCTCGCGAGCCGCATCAGCAGATTGCGTGAATGGTTGTGCGCGTAGAGCGCACCCGGCACCGACGGCAGGACGCGCGGTACGAAGCATTGGATCACCGCGGCCAGTTCGCTGTCGGTGCGCGCGGTCTGCATCCGGTGCGACATGCCCCCGAGCAGCTCGATCATCTCGCTGCGGGCCTGCAGCGTCGCGGCGTTGGCACGCAGTTCGGTATTGGCGCGTTGCAGGTCCGCATCGCTGGTCGATTGCTGCATGCCGGCCTCGGCGAGTCGATCGGCCATCTCGTTATAGGCGGAGGCCAGCGCGCGGAATTCGCTGGTTCCCATGACCTCGGTGACACGCGCGCTGCGATCGCCGTTGCCGAAGGCGCGCATCGATTGCAGCATCGAGCGGATCGGCCTGCGCACGCTGCCGATCATCAGGATCACGAACAGAGCGAGCAGGGCGATGATTGCCGGACCACCGATCAGCGGCAGCTGGCGATTCCAGTCCGATTGCCGTTGCGCAGCGTACAGCCGGACCGCAAGCCGGTTGCGCTCGTTGTCCCTGATCCGTTCCGCGCGGCGCGCGACGTTCGCCATCAAATTGCGCCCGTGACCATCGGCGACGATCGCGATCGCCTCGGCGAAGCGGCCGTTCTGCCCGAGCACCAGCGGCTGCCGCAGCGAGGCGAGTTTCTGCATGAACACCCGCTGCAGTCCGATCACGCGGGCGTTCTGTTCGGGATTGTCGCGGGTCAGCTGGATCAGCGCGGCGACGTCGCTGGTCGCCTCCGCGATCCGATAGTCGAAGGTACGCGCATAGGTCGCGTCGCGCGTCAGCAGAAAGCCGCGCTGGCCGGACTCCGCCTCGCGCAGGTCGGCCATCGTCTCGTCGATCGTGTTGATGACCTGTTCGGTACGACTGACCCAGTCGAGCGACCGCCGCATCTGTACGCTGGCATCGACGAGCAGCAGGGCGAGCGTCAGCATTGCGACGGACACGAACGCACCCAGCCAGCCGATGCGTGCGGACAACGAAGACAGGGAAAAGGCTGACATGACAGTGCGATGCCCGCGAAACGGTAAATAATTCGCTTCAAAAACAGGAGAGATGTGCCGCGGTTAATCCAGGATAATTCCTGCGCGAAATCCTAGCGCGATGGGGCAGCGCACTGCCGCGCGATCATCTGCGCATGGTCCGGCAGCGATGCCGCCAGCGCTGCATGCCGAGCCCGGATTTCGCCAAGGAAACGGTCGAGCTGCGCCTCCGACAGACCCTCGGCGAGCGGCGACCAGGTCGCGGGCGTAATTCCCTGGCCGATCATCACCTGCAGCCACGCCGGGTCGGTAAACAGGTCGGTGGCATCCTGCGTCAGGATCGCGCCGGCGCGGAACTGCGCGATCTTGTCCGCCAGCGCCTCCGGCAGCGGCGTGTCGCAGCAGCCTTGCCAGAAGGGTTCGTCGCGACCGTTCGCGTGATAATGCAGGATCAGAAAGTCGCGGATCCGGTCGTACTCGCCGTGCGTCTGGCGGTTGTACGCATCGCGCGCCGCGCCGGTGTCGTCGGCCGAGGGAAACAGCGCGAGCAACCGCGCGACCGCCGACTGGACCATGTGGATGCTCGTCGATTCCAGCGGCTCCATGAAACCGGATGCGAGCCCCAGCGCGATGACATTGTGATCCCAGAACCGCGCACGCTTGCCGGTCGCGAACCGCAGGGGGCGGGGATCGCCGATCGCCGCACCGTCGAGATTGGCAAGCAGCCGCGCCGCCGCCTCGTCGTCCGAGAGATGCGGGGCGGCATAGACCAGCCCGTTGCCGGTGCGGTGTTGCAGCGGGATCCGCCATTGCCAGCCGACCGGTCGTGCGGTCGCGCGCGTGTAGGGAAGGAGCGGGGTCGTCGTTTCGCAGGCCACCGCCATCGCGCGATCGCACGGCAGCCAGTGCGCCCAGTCCTCGAACGCCACGCCAAGCGTCTCGCCGAGCAGGAGCGAACGGAACCCCGAGCAATCGAGGAAGAAATCGCCCTCGACCGTGCGCCCGTCGTCCAGCGTGACACTCGTCAGGTCGCCGCTCTCGCCATCACGGTGCGCCGTAACGATGCGGCCCTCGATCCGGTCGACGCCGCTGCCCTCGGCAAGCCCGCGCAGCCAGCGTGCGAGCAGCGTCGCATCGAAATGATAGGCATAGGCGAGGTCGGGATGGCGATCGAACCGCGCATCCGCCGCCGCCCGCGCGCTGGCGATATAGTCGCCGAGCGGTGCGGCCAATCCAGCGGCGCGGGCGCGGAGCCAGTGGTGATGGAACGGCACCACGCCCAGGCCGCGACCGACCGCGCCGAACGCGTGCATGTAGCGGCTGCCGGGGCCGTTCCAGTCGACGAACTCTATCCCGAGCTTGAACGTGCCTTGCGTGGCGGCGAGCATCGCATTCTCGTCGATACCGAGCGCGGCTGTCAGCAGGCGGATCTGCGGGATCGTCGCCTCGCCGACGCCGACCGTGCCGATCGCATCCGACTCGACCAGCCGGATCTTCGTCGCGCGCGGCACGAACCGCGCGAGCATCGCTGCGGCGATCCAGCCCGCGGTACCGCCGCCGACGATGACGATGGTCTTGAGCGGGATGGGGGCGGTCGTGCTGGTCATGCCGACCTTATACGGAAGGTTGGGCGGCGGCCTAGACCGTTGCTTCGCCAAAGGAATGCTGGATCAACGCGCGCACGTCGACGCGTGCCTTCAGTCGCGCGGCGAGCAGCGCTGTGCCGCTGATCTTGCGCTGGACGAACAGCGTATCGATCGGGGGGAGGTGCCAGGTGTCGCGGTCGCGCGCGATCTCGGTGCCCTGTTCGCGGAGCACGCCGACGAACGCGCGGTCGCCGAAGTCGAACGGACCGGGCTTGGCGAGTTCGGCCAGGATCACCTCGATCATCTGGTCGACCAGTGCACGGTGTTGCAACACCGCCGCTTCGCCGAGGAACCCGGCGGCGATGGCGGACTCGCGTACGGCATCGCGGTCGCCGGCGAGCGCTGCGGTGAGCAGGCGGCGATACCCTTCGCCGGTTTCGGCGGGCAGGGGGCGGGCGGCGCCGAAATCGAGCAGGACCAGCTTCTCGGTCTCCGGCTGCCAGCGATAATTGGCGAAATTCGGGTCGGTCTGCATCAGCCGCCAGTCGAACAACTCGCGCAGCACGAGCGAGATCAGGTCGTGCATGACGCGGTTGCGAACGTCCTGCGGCGCGGTTTCGAGCGTTTCGACGGGGACGCCGGTGACGAAGCTCATGGCCAAGACACGCGGCGTGGTGAGATCGGGATAGAGCTTGGGGACGACGAACTGCGGCTGGTCGCCGAGCAACTCGCCGTAGCGCGCGAGCATCTGCGCCTCGCGGAGATAATCGGCCTCCTCGTGAAGCTGCTTCTTCGCCTCGTCGAGCAGCGGCGCGATATCGAGCGACTTCGGAAGCATGCCGGACACGCGCAGCAGCGTCGCGACGTTGTCGACATCGGCGTCGATGCTCTCCTTCACGCCGGGATACTGGACCTTGATCGCCAGCTCGGTGCCGTCGGGCAGGCGGGCGCGGTGGACCTGGCCGATCGAGGCGGCGGCGACCGGGTGCGCCTGGAAATGCGCGAAACGCCGGCGCCAGTCCTTGCCCCATTCGGCAGCGAGCACGCGGTCGAGCTGCTGCGGTGGCATGTGGTGCGCATTGTTGCGCAGGCGCGCGAGGATGGTCGCGAGTTCGGGCGGGAGCATGTCGCCCGCGTCCATCGAGATCATCTGGCCGAGTTTCATCGCGGCGCCGCGGAGGTGGGAGAGCTGGTCGGCGACGCGCGTGGCGTTGGCGGGGGTGAGGAGCAGGTCGCCGATCTTGGGGCGCTCGCCGTTTGCGAGACGGCGCGCGCCTTCTGCGACGACTCCGCCTGCCACGCCGCCCGCGAGTTTGCCGAAGACGCCTAGGCGGGCGAGGCGACCGCTCGGGATCGCGCGTCCGGCGCTGTTGCCGCTGTCTTCGGTCACGGATGTTCCTCGGGTTTTTCGGGGGAAGTCTCGGGAGGGATATGGGTGGCAACCGCAGTCGATCAATCGAACCCGACGAGCGAAGTTAACCGATGCTACCCCTCCTTGTTCTCCCGCGAAGGCGGGAGCCCAGACTGGATCCCCGCCTTCGCGGGGAAACAAACTTTGGGACGGGCGCATAATTTGATCCTCCCCTACAAGGGGAGGTGTCAGCCCCTCGGCTGACGGAGGGGTATTTGCCCTATCGAGAGCAGGGATACCGCTCCGTCTGGCTGCGCCAGCCACCTCCCCTTGAAGGGGAGGATCTACGAAAAAGGGCGTCCGGATTGCTCCGGGCGCCCTTTCTCAAGTCAGCGACGTGGCAAAGCCACGCCGTCGGTCGTCGCTACACGACGCCGGCCGACAGCGGATATCCGCTGCGCGGATCGGCGCGAGCGTGGTCGCGCCTTATCCGCTGTAGTACATGTCATATTCAACTGGGCTAGGCGTCATCTCCCAACGCGCGACCTCGGCGTACT
Organism: Sphingomonas sp. 4RDLI-65; assembly: GCF_049472435.1. Lineage (NCBI taxonomy): Bacteria > Pseudomonadati > Pseudomonadota > Alphaproteobacteria > Sphingomonadales > Sphingomonadaceae > Sphingomonas > Sphingomonas sp. 4RDLI-65. Next base: position 21,635 of record NZ_JBCEBT010000008.1, read on the forward strand.
TGATCTCGACATAGCTCTCGATCTGGTCCTTCGAGAACACGTCGCCCTTCAGCAGGAAGTCGTGATCGGCGAGCAGGCATTCGAGCGCCTCGCGAAGCGAGCCCGCGACGGTCGGGACCTGCGCGAGCTCTGCCGGCGGCAGGTCGTACAGGTTTTTGTCCATCGCTTCACCCGGATGGATCTTGTTGAGGATGCCGTCCATGCCCGCCATCATCAGCGCCGCATACGCAAGATACGGGTTGGCCAGTGCGTCCGGGAAGCGCACTTCGACGCGTTTCGCCTTCGGGCCGGTGCCGTACGGAATGCGGCACGATGCCGAGCGGTTGCGTGCCGAATAGGCGAGCAGCACCGGCGCTTCGTAACCGGGGACGAGACGCTTGTAGCTGTTGGTCGACGGGTTGGTGAACGCGTTGACCGCCTTGGCATGCTTGATGATGCCGCCGATGAAATACAGGCACATGTCGCTGAGGCCCGCATAGCCGTTGCCGGCGAACAGCGGGGTCTTGCCTTCCCAGATCGAGAAATGCGTGTGCATCCCCGAGCCGTTGTCCTCCTTGATCGGCTTCGGCATGAACGTCGCCGTCTTGCCGTACGCGTGCGCGACCTGGTGGACGACATACTTGTAGATCTGCATGCGATCCGCGGTCTGCGTCAGCGTGCCGAAGGTCAGGCCCAGCTCATGCTGTGCGGCCGCGACTTCGTGGTGATGCTTGTCGCAGGGCAGGCCCATCTCGATCATCGTCGAGACCATCTCGCCGCGGATGTCGACAGCCGAATCGACCGGAGCGACCGGGAAATACCCGCCCTTTGCGCGTGGACGGTGGCCGAGGTTGCCGCCCTCATATTCGCGACCGGAATTGCCCGGCAGCTCGATGTCGTCGATCTTGTAGTAGCTGGTCGAATAGCTGTTCTCGAAGCGGACGTCGTCGAACATGAAGAATTCGGCTTCGGGGCCGACATACACGGTGTCGCCGACACCGGTGGTCAGCAGATACGCCTCGGCGCGCTTGGCGGTCGAGCGCGGATCGCGCGCGTACAGCTCGCCGGTCGACGGATCGCTGATGTCGCAGATCAGGATCATCATCGGCGTCGCCGAGAACGGATCGACATAGACCGCGTCGAGATCGGGCTTGAGCGTCATGTCGCTCTCGTTGATCGCCTTCCAGCCCTCGATCGACGAGCCGTCGAACATCAGGCCGTCGGTCAGCTCGTCTTCGCCGATCAGGCTGGCGACCATCGTCAGATGCTGCCACTTGCCCTTGGGATCGGTGAACCGCAGATCGACCCACTCGATCTCCTGGTCCTTGATCATATTGAGAACGTCGGAGGCCGAATTCGCCATGATGCTTGCCCTTCGTTTTGAGATATCCGCCGCGCCATGCGGGGAATCTAATTGCGGTATGGATTAAGATTTCCACACAATGTTGCGCTGCGTCAAATGACGATGTCGTTACCTGCCGTCAACGCCGTATGTGTGGCTGAGAACTAGATTGCGTCGTCGTCGCGCTCGCCGGTGCGGATGCGGAGTGCGCTCTCGACCGGGATGACGAAGATCTTGCCGTCGCCGATCCGGCCGGTCTGCGCGGCCGCGGCGATCGCCTCGACGACGCGCTGCGCGAGCCCGTCCTCTACGACGACCTCGAGCTTCACCTTCGGCAGGAAGTCGACGACATATTCCGCGCCGCGATACAGTTCGGTGTGTCCCTTTTGCCGGCCGAAACCCTTGGCCTCGGTCACGGTGATGCCGCTCACGCCGATCTCGTGCAGCGCTTCCTTCACCTCATCCAGCTTGAACGGCTTGATGATGGCTTCGATCTTTTTCACAGGTACGCCCCCGATTGTTGAAACCCTCGCCCTCGCGAGCGAGCCGTCCGCCCTGAAGGGCGCCTTGCACCAAGCGTGCCAGCCGCGGCGCCCTCGGGCAACCGCGGAATGTGGTTGATTTCACTGCCCGAAATTGCGGCACCTGCTTGCTCGGTGCGCAATGCGAGGGCAGGGGAAGCCATCACAGGATCTCGTGCAGCCGCGCGATCGGGCGGCCGAGCCGGACGCCCTTGTCGGTCTCGACGAGTGGGCGCTCGATCAGCAGCGGATCGATCATCATCGCGTCGAGGATCGCCTCGGCGTCGCCATGCTTCACCGCCTTGGCGCCATCCTCGGCCATGCGGAGCCCCTGCCGCGGCGTCATGCCTGCGCGGTCGTAGAGGCGGACGAGTTCCGCGCGGGAGGGCGGGGTCTTCAGATATTCGACGATCGTGACGTCCGCCCCGGCCTCCTGCAGCAGTGCAAGCGCCTCGCGGGACTTCGAGCAACGCGGGTTGTGGTAGATCGTCGCCTTCACGAATGCTCCGTTATCATCTGACACACCGTCATCCAGCGAAAGCTGGGCTCGCCCGCTGCCCACCCGTCATTCCAACGAAAGCTGGGATCTCCCGCTGCCCAATCCGTCATTCCAGCGAAAGCTGGGATATTCCGCTTGGCTTGCGATGCGACCCGAACGGGGAGATCCCAGCTTTCGCTGGGATGACGGGTGGGGGGCTGTTCTAGTCGGAGGCCGTACGTAACCCGCCAGGGCGCACCCCGCTTCTTGTTCTCCCGCGAAGGCGGGAGCCCAGACTGGGCTCCCGCCTTCGCGGGAGAACAAGCTTAGTGCAGCGGCAAGTTTACGCCCCCTGCTTGGCCAGCCACTCTTCCAGCCACTTGATCGTGTACGCGCCCTCCTGGAACTCAGGATCGTCCAGCAGCGCACGGTGCAGCGGGATCGTCGTCGTGACCCCCTCGATCACCATCTCCTCCAACGCCCGCCGCAACCGCCGCAGCGCGCCCTGCCGAGTCGTCCCATAGACGATCAGCTTGGCGATCATCGAATCATAGTAAGGCGGCACGCGATAGCCCGCATACAGCCCGCTATCGACGCGGACGTGCATCCCGCCCGGCGCGTGATACACCTTCACCAGCCCCGGCGACGGCGCGAACGTGCGCGGGTCCTCGGCGTTGATGCGGCATTCGATCGCATGGCCGCGGAACTGGACGTCTTCCTGCCGCAGCGTCAGCGGATGACCCTCGGCGACGCGGATCTGCTCGCGCACCAGGTCCAGCCCGGTGATCATCTCGGTCACCGGATGCTCGACCTGAAGCCGGGTGTTCATCTCGATGAAGTAGAATTCGCCCGCTTCCCACAGGAACTCGATCGTCCCCGCGCCGCGATAGCCCATGTCGGCCATCGCCTTGGCGACGATCCCACCCATCCGTTCGCGCTCTTCGGCGGTGATGATCGGCGAGGGCGCTTCCTCGAGCACCTTCTGGTGACGGCGCTGGAGCGAGCAGTCGCGCTCGCCCAAGTGGATTGCGTTGCCGTTGCCGTCGCCGAAGATCTGGAATTCGATATGCCGCGGATTGCCGAGGTATTTTTCCATGTAGACGGTGGCGTCGCCGAACGCGGCCTTCGCCTCGCTGCCCGCCTGCTGCATCTGCGTTTCGAGATCGTCGGCGTCGTTGACGACCTTCATCCCCCGACCACCGCCGCCGGACGCCGCCTTGATGATCACCGGATAACCGATCGATTCGGCGATCGCCTTGGCCTCGGCGATGTCGCTGATCGCACCGTCAGACCCGGGGACGAGCGGCAGCCCGAGAGCGCCTGCGGTGCGCTTGGCCTGGACCTTGTCGCCCATCGTGCGGATGTGCTCGGGCTTCGGCCCGACGAACAGGATGTTGTGCAGCTCGACGATCTCGGCGAACTGCGCGTTCTCGCTGAGGAAGCCGTAGCCGGGATGGATCGCGTCCGCGCCCGAGATTTCGGCCGCCGAGATGATGTTCGGGATGTTCAGATAGCTGTCCGCGGCGGACGGCGGACCGATGCAGATCGCCTCGTCCGCGAGCCGGACGTGCATCGCGTCGGCGTCAGCGGTCGAGTGCACCGCGACCGTCTTGATGCCCATCTCGTGGCAGGCACGGTGGATCCGAAGCGCGATCTCGCCGCGATTCGCAATGAGCAGCTTCTTGATTTGCGGCATTATTCGACCACGACCAGCGGCTGGTCGAACTCGACCGGCTGGCCGTTCTCGACCAGGATCGCGGTCACGGTGCCGGCCGATGGCGCGACGATCGTGTTCATCACCTTCATCGCCTCGATGATCAGCAGCGTGTCGCCCGCATTGACCTTCTGGCCGACGGTCGAGAACGGCTTCGCCTCGGGGTTGGCGGCGAGATAGACGGTGCCGACCATCGGCGACTTGACCGCGCTCGCGCTGATCGCGGGAGCGGACGCGCCGACCTCGGCCTGCGGGATCGCCAACGGTGGCGAGACAGGGGCCGGGGCGGGCGCCGGAGCATAGTGCGCGACGGGGGCAGCCTGCGCGGCCTTGCGCGCGACGCGAATCCGGCGCGAGCCGTCCTCGACCTCGATCTCGGTCAGCTGCGTGGTGTCGAGCAGTTCGGCGAGCTGGCGCACCAGGGTCACGTCGACCTGCATGGCGCCTGTTGTTTCTGGTGTATCGTTCATGGCGGGGCCTCCTGTCAGAACCGTGCGACGGCTTCAAGCGCGAGCAGATACGAAAGCGCGCCGAAACCCGCGATCGTACCCTTCGCCGCCTGACCGACCAGGCTCACATGCCTGAACGATTCACGCGTATGGGGATTGGAAAGATGCACTTCGATCACCGGTGTCTTCACGCCCTTGATCGCGTCGTGCACTGCGACCGAGGTATGAGTGAATGCGCCCGCGTTGAGGATCACCGCCTTCGCACCGCGCGCCTGCGCCTCCTGGATCCAGTCGACGAGGTGGCCCTCGTGATTCGACTGGCGCATGTCGATCTCAAGGTCGAGCTGGCGGGCGCGGTCTTCCAGCATCCCGGCGATATCGTCGAGCGTCTCGTCGCCATAGATTTCCGGCTCGCGCGTTCCCAGCAGATTGAGGTTGGGGCCGTTCAGGACGAACACTGTCGCGGTGACGGTATCTCGGACGGTATCGGGCAAGAGGATCTCCGGTTTGGGTCTCGGCGGTTGCGGGCGTCGATGCCGCGCGACTATATGTGTCGTCCCACCCTTACCCGTTCGTGTCGAGCGAAGTCGAGACATGAGACCAGCAGCGGACGGGTGGTTTCTCGAACAGCCTGCCGGAGCCATGTCGAGGGCTCGAAACGAACGGAAAGTTTTTTGCATGCCCCACACTGACGGCACAGTCTCCATCACCGTGAACGGCGAACACAAGCGCGTCTCCGCCGGGCTCTCGCTGGCCGGACTCGCGACCGAACTTGGCCTCGTGCCCGAGAAGATCGCGGTCGAGCGCAACATGGAGGTCGTGCCGCGCTCGACGCTGGGCGAGGTTATGGTCGAAGACGGCGACGACCTCGAGATCGTGCACTTCGTCGGCGGTGGCGACCATGACGACACGTGGACCGTCGCAGGCCAGACGTTCAAGTCCCGGCTGATCGTCGGCACCGGCAAGTACAAGGACTTCGCCCAGAACGCAGCGGCCGTTGAGGCCTCGGGCGCGGAGATCGTCACCGTCGCCGTCCGCCGCGTCAACGTGTCGGATCGCAACGCGCCGATGCTAACCGACTTCATCGACCCGAAGAAGATCACCTATCTTCCCAACACGGCCGGCTGCTTCGATGCCGAATCGGCGATTCGCACGCTGCGGCTGGCGCGCGAGGCGGGCGGCTGGGAACTGGTGAAGCTCGAAGTGCTCGGCGAGGCGAAGACGCTGTATCCCGACATGGTCGAGACGCTGCGCGCGACCGAGATCCTCGCCAACGAGGGTTTCAAGCCGATGGTCTATTGCGTCGATGATCCGATCGCCACCAAGCGCCTTGAGAACGCGGGCGCGGTCGCGATCATGCCGCTGGGCGCGCCGATCGGCTCGGGCCTAGGCATCCAGAACCGCGTGACGATCCGGCTGATCGTCGAGGGGGCAGGGGTGCCCGTGCTGGTCGACGCCGGCGTCGGCACCGCGTCGGATGCCGCGGTGGCGATGGAGCTCGGTTGTGACGGCGTGCTAATGAACACCGCGATCGCCGAGGCGAAGGACCCGCTGATGATGGCTGCCGCGATGAAGGCGGCGGTCGAATCGGGGCGGCTTGCCTATCGCGCGGGGCGGATGGGGCAGCGTCGCTATGCCGATCCGTCGAGTCCATTGGCGGGCTTGATCTGAAACATAGGTCATGACGCAAACGTCACGGAACCCTCGGTAAAGACGGCCGTTATACCTTAGCAAGTTCAAGCGGCCCGGTTGGCGGGCCCGCAAAAGCAAGTGGAGGCTCTGATGGGCGAGTTCACCGACAAGGTCGCAGCAGCAGGCAACAAGGTTGCAGGCAACGTCAAGGAAGCCGTCGGCAAGGCGACCGACAACGAGAAGCTGGTAGCCGAAGGCGAAGCGCAGCAGGCCAAGGGCACTGCGCAGAACGTCAAGGGCAGCGTCAAGGGCGCACTCGGCGACGACATCTAAGCTTTGGCTTGATGTGAGAATACAGGCCGCTTCGGGAAACCGGAGCGGCCTTTTCTTTGCGTGGCGGCCTGAGGGCATGGTAAACCGATTGAAACCATCGTCATCCCCGCGAAGGCGGGGACCCATAACCTATACCGTTCCGATAGACCCTCGCCGTCAGCCCATCTGGGTTCCCGCCTCCGCGGGAATGACGAGTAAGTGGATAGAGCGATCTTGCCCAACCCGCCAACCTCGATCACGAGCACCCGCATGACTCTCCCGACCCGAAGCTACGCCGCCTTCCTCTTCGACATGGACGGCACGATCCTAACCTCGATCGCGTCGGCCGAGCGCACCTGGACTAAATGGGCGATCGCCCACGGCCTCGACGCGGCGGCCTTCGTCCCGACCATCCACGGCGTGCAATCCGTAGAGACGGTCCGCCGCCTAAACCTCCCCGGCGTCGACCCGGTCGCCGAAGCCGCGGCGATCACTGCCGCGGAGATGGAGGATGTTGGGGATATCAAGCCGATTGCCGGCGCCGCCGCGTTCCTCGCCAGCCTGCCCCCCGAACGCTGGACGATCGTCACCTCGGCCCCCCGCGCGCTAGCCGAAGTCCGCCTCAAGGCCGCTGGCCTGCCAATCCCCGCAACGATGATCGCCGCCGACGACATCCCCAACGGCAAACCCGCGCCCGACTGCTTCCTAGTCGCAGCCGAACGGCTCGGCGTCGCGGCGGGCGATTGCCTGGTATTCGAGGATGCCGCCGCCGGGATCACGGCAGGCGAGGCGGCGGGCGCGGACGTGTTGGTCATTACGGCGACGCATTCGCACGGCGTGACGACGTTGCATCCGACGATCGTCGACTATCGCGGCGTTTCGGTCGTGGTCGATGAAAGTGGGTCGTTGCGGTTGCGCGAGGCCTGAGCGGTTCGTCGTGTCAGGCCTGCGCCTACGCTAATGTCGATCCATTTCCTTTTGGACCGAAGCAACCGTGTTTCCCCGCGAAGGCGGGGACCCAGACTGGGCTCCCGCCTTCGCGGGAGAACATGGACGTGCGGACTGCGCTGGGTATCAGTTCCACCATGTCCGGCTTGATTGGGGCTGATGCGCTAAAGCGGCGATCAGAACAGCCCCTCGATCAGCCCCACGTCATTCAAATGTATCGCCTCCGCCGCCGGCACGCGGGGCAGCCCCGGCATCGTCATGATCTCCCCGCAGATCGCGACGACGAATCCCGCACCGGCGGCGAGGCGAACTTCGCGAACCGGCACGATGTGCCCAGTCGGCGCGCCCAGCAAGGCGGGGTCGGTCGAGAAACTGTACTGCGTCTTGGCAAGGCACACGGGCAGATGCCCATACCCGGCATCCTCCCAGCGCTTGAGTTGCGCCAGCACGCTCGGCTCGGCCACCGCGTGCTCAGCGCGATAGATGCGCCGCGCGACCGTATCGATCTTGTCGAACAGCGAGAGTTCGTCGCCATAGATCGGCGCGAACCCGCCACCATGCGTCTCGCAGATCTCGGCGACCGCGTCGGCCAGTTCGACCGCGCCAGCACCACCCTCGGCCCAATGCCGGCACAGGATCGCGCGCGAGCCGTGCTGCGCGGCTGCCTCCACTATCGCGGCGATCTCCGCGTCGCTGTCCGTGTAGAAATGGTTGATCGCGACGATCGCAGGCACGCCGAACTGGCGGATGTTCTCGATGTGACGGACAAGGTTCACTGCACCCTTGCGAACCGCCTCCACATTCTCTTGCGCGAGGTCGGCCTTCGCCACGCCGCCATTCATCTTTAGCGCCCGCGCGGTGGCGACGATCACGACCGCGTCGGGAGCAAGGCCCGCCTGCCGGCACTTGATGTCGAAGAACTTCTCCGCGCCCAGGTCCGCGCCGAAGCCGGCCTCGGTCACGACGTAATCGCCGAGCGACAACGCCGCCCGCGTCGCGATCACCGAGTTGCAGCCATGCGCGATGTTGGCGAACGGCCCGCCGTGGAGGAACGCAGGCGTGCCTTCCAGCGACTGGACGAGGTTCGGCTTGATCGCCTCAGCCAACAGCACCGCCATCGCGCCATCGGCCTTCAGGTCGCGCGCGGTGACGGGCGTGCGGTCACGGGTGTAAGCGACGACGATATCACCAAGCCTCCGCTCCATGTCCGCGAGGTCGTCGGCGAGGCATAGAATGGCCATCACTTCGGAGGCCACCGTGATGTCGAAACCCGATTCGCGCGGATAGCCATTGGCGACGCCGCCGATCGACTGGACGATGTCGCGCAGCGCCCGGTCGTTCATGTCGAGCACGCGGCGCCAGACCACGCGGCGGACGTCGATCTGGAGCGCGTTGCCCCAGTGGATATGGTTGTCGATCATCGCCGCGAGCAGATTGTGCGCCGCGGTAATTGCGTGAAAATCGCCGGTGAAGTGGAGGTTGATGTCCTCCATCGGTGCGACCTGCGCGCGCCCGCCACCGGTCGCGCCGCCCTTGGTGCCAAAGCAGGGCCCGAGCGACGGTTCGCGTAACGCCAGCACCGCCTTGCGGCCGGTGTGGCGCAGCGCGTCGGCGAGGCCGATCGAGGTGGTGGTCTTGCCTTCGCCCGCCGGGGTCGGGTTGATCGCGGTGACCAGGATCAGGCGGCCTTTCGCGCCCGATTTACGCGTTTCGAGCCAGTCGAGCGCGATCTTGGCCTTGTAGCGGCCATAGGGCTCGATCGCCGCGTCGGGGATGCCGAGCCCGTCCGCGATGGTGGCGATGGGGCGCAGCGCGACGCTGCGGGCGATAGCGATATCGGTGTCCATGGCGGCGTGCGTAGCGGGGGCGGGGGTAGGTTTCTAGACTTGGCTTGAAAAACCGGGCCACCAACCGCCCCGTCATGCCGGGCTCGTTCCGGCATCCACTGTTCCGCGAACTCTCCGGCCCTTGAGTGCGAGGAACGGTGGCCCCCGGAACAAGTCCGGGGTTAGGCGGAGGGGGCGGTGTTCTGGAGCGCGCCGCGGCGAAGCCGCGTCGTCGGACGGGGCTGCTGGCCCCGCCGGCCGGGCGTGATGCCGGGTCCGCGCCGGAGCTTTCGCTCCGGCTTGGGCATCACGCCGCGAACTGGTTCATCGTGTTGTGCGCGCCGCCCGCCTTCAGCGCCGCCTCGCCCGCAAAATACTCCTTGTGGTCGTCGCCGAGGTCCGAGCCGGACATGTTCTGGTGCTTCACACACGCGATACCCTCGCGGATTTCCTTGCGCTGGACGCCTTTCACATAGCCGAGCATCCCCGCATCGCCGAAATACTCCTTGGCGAGATTGTCCGTCGAGAGTGCGGCCGTGTGGTAGGTCGGCAGCGTGATCAGGTGGTGGAAAATCCCCGCGCGCTTGGCCGAATCCGCCTGGAAGGTGCGGATGCGTTCGTCGGCTTCGTCGGCGAGCGTCGTGCCGTCGTAATCGACGCTCATCAGCCGCGCGCGATCATAGGTCGATACGTCCTTGCCCTCGGCCGACCACGCGTCGAACACCTGCTGGCGGAAGTTCAGCGTCCAGTTGAAGCTCGGCGAATTGTTGTAGACGAGCTTCGCGTTCGGGACGACCTCGCGAATGCGGTCGACCATGCCGGCGATCTGTTCGATGTGCGGCTTCTCGGTCTCGATCCAGAGCAGGTCGGCGCCGTTCTGAAGCGACGCGATGCAGTCCATCACGCAGCGATCCTCGCCGGTGCCGGCGCGGAACTGGAACAGGTTGGAGGGCAGGCGCTTCGGACGAAGCAGCTTGCCGTCGCGGTTGAGGATGACGTCGCCGTTGCGTGCGGTCGTCGGGTCGATCTCCTCGCAATCGAGGTACGAGTTATACTGGTCGCCCAGATCACCCGGCTCCTTGCTGACCGCGATCTGCTTGGTGAGGCCGGCGCCGAGCGAGTCGGTGCGCGTAACGATGATGCCGTCCTCGACGCCGAGTTCGAGGAACGCGTAGCGGCAGGCGCGGACCTTAGCCAGGAAGTCCTCGTGCGGCACGGTGACCTTGCCGTCCTGGTGGCCGCACTGCTTCTCGTCGCTGACCTGGTTCTCGATCTGGAGCGCACACGCCCCCGCCTCGATCATCTTCCGCGCGAGCAGGTACGTCGCCTCCGCATTGCCGAAGCCCGCGTCGATGTCGGCGATGATCGGCACGACGTGCGTCTGGTGGTTCTCGATCGCGTTGAGCAGGCGCTGTTCCTCGATCGCATTGCCCGCGGCGCGCGCGGCGTCGACCTCGCGGAACATCATGCCGAGCTCACGCGCATCGGCCTGGCGGAGGAAGGTGTAGAGCTCCTCGATCAGCGCGGGGACGCTGGTCTTCTCGTGCATCGACTGGTCGGGCAGCGGGCCGAACTCGCTACGCATCGCCGCGACCATCCAGCCCGACAGGTACAGATAGCGGCGGTCGGTGGTGCCGAAATGCTTCTTGATGCTGATCATCTTCTGCTGCGCGATGAATCCGTGCCAGCAGCCGAGCGACTGCGTGTAGTTCGCCGGATCGGCGTCGTAGCCGGCCATGTCCTTGCGCATGATCGCGGCCGTATAGCGGGCGATGTCGAGCCCGGTGGCAAAGCGGTTCTGGAGCCGCATCCGCGCGACCGATTCGGGCGAGATCGCGTCCCATGTGCCGTTCTGGTCGGCGATGAGGGAGGTCAATTGGGCGATGTGCGTCTGGTAGGTCACGGGCGATCCTTCGCTGCTGCGTTGATCGTCGTGTAGGGTTGTTGACAGGGTTTTAGCGGGGAATACGGCGGCTGACGGGGTGTAGGTGTCAGTCGCGTGAGTATCGCGGGTGTCGGGTTGTGAAGAATGTTACAGGCAACGCGAGTGAGCTGCCGATCTGCCCATTTTCGTCATCCCCGCGGAGGCGGGGACCCATATGCTCAAACTTTCGTGGTCAGATCGCAAGGCCTGCCAGTATGGGTTCCCGCCTGCGCGGGAATGACGACGCGTTGTAAACGTCCGGTCCTCTGCGAGGTTTGCGGTGACGGAGGGCGTCAGTCCGCCTCCGTCACCCGATCGGCGGAAACCGGCGCCGCAAGCGGATCCGCCAACGCCGTCTCCCCAAGCGACGCCAGCACTGCCGCCGCGAGCGCGTCCAGCCCGTACGGCTTCTCCAGCATGATCGCATCGGTCTGATCCGCGACCGACGCGGTATCGCCGGTCGCAAAGACGATCCCCACCCCCGGCCGCACCGCGCGCGCCGTCCGCGCGAAGTCCGGCCCGGACACGCCCGGCAAGTTCACATCCGTCACCAGCGCGTCGATCGGCACCGTCTGGAGCGCGGTCATCGCATCCTCCGCGCTCGCCGCATCGACCACGACGAAGCCGCTGCGTCCCAGCATCTCGGCCGTGTTGGCGCGGATCAGCGCATCGTCCTCGACCAGCAGCACGGTACGACGGGCAGGGGTGTCGAGCCGGCGATCGGCGTCGACCCGGGCGTCGCGTGCAGCCTTGGCGGCCGGACTGCCCGAACGCTGGCGATTGGCGAGCACCTGGCGGAATTTCCGCGCCAGCGCCTCGCGCGTGTAGGGCTTCGACAGCAGGTCGAGCCCGGCATCGAGCTTGCCGCCATGGACGATCGAGTTCTCGGTATAGCCAGACGTGAACAGCACCGCGAGATCGGGCAGGCGTTCCTTGGCTTTCCGCGCAAGCTCGGGGCTCTTCAGTGTGCCCGGCATCACCACGTCGGTGAACAGCAAGTCGATCGGCACGCCGCTCTCGACCACGTTCAGCGCGCTGGCCGCATCGACCGCCTTCAGTACGCTGTAGCCGAGATCGGTGAGCAGCTCGACGACGGTGCTGCGAACCTCGTCGTCATCCTCGACCACCAGCACGGTCTCGGTACCGCCGGAGATCGGGCTGGCATCGGCGACGACCTCGAAATCCTCGCTCTCCATCGCGCGCGGTAAATAGAGCTTGATCGTCGTGCCCTCGCCGACCTCGGAATAGATCTTCACATGGCCGCCCGACTGTTTGACGAAGCCGTAGACCATCGACAGGCCGAGGCCCGAACCCTTGCCTTCGCTCTTGGTCGAGAAGAACGGTTCGAAAACCTTTTCGATGATCTCCGGGCTCATGCCGGTGCCGGTGTCGGACACGGCGAGCATCACATATTGCCCCGCTTCGACCTCGTCATGACCCTGCGCGTAACTGTCGTCCAAGTGCGCGTTGCCGAGCTCGATCGTCAGCTTGCCCTGGCCCTCCATCGCGTCACGCGCGTTGATCGCGAGGTTCAGGAGCGCGTTCTCGATCTGCGCAGGGTCGATAAAGGTGTTCCACAGGCCACCGCCGACCACCGTCTCGATCTCGATACCCTCGCCGATCGCGCGACGGAGCATGTCGTCCATGCCGCGCACGAACCGCGTAACGTTGACGACCTTGGGCTCGAGCGCCTGGCGACGGCCGAACGCGAGCAGCTGGGCGGCGAGCTTCGAGCCGCGCGAGACGCCGGCCATCGCATTCTCGACCCAGCGTTCGGCGCGCGCGTTGCCGGCGAGGTTCTTGCCGAGCAGTTGGAGATTGCCCGAGACGACCTGGAGAAGGTTGTTAAAATCATGCGCGACGCCGCCGGTGAGCTTGCCGACGGTCTCCATCTTCTGCGACTGGGCGAGCTTGGCTTCGGCCTGGCGGCGTTCGTCGATCTCGCGGATGACGCGCGCTTCGAGCGTTTCGTTGAGCTGGCGAAGCTGGTCCTCGGCGCGCTCGCGGTGGCGGACTTGCCGCGCGAGTGCCTCGGCCTGTTCGCGCAAGGCGGCTTCGGCGGCGCGCTGGTGCGTGATGTCGGTATGGACGCCGACCCATTCGAGCACTTCGCCGGCACCGTCGAGGATCGGCAGGCCGCGCACCGCAAACGTGCGCCACGTGCCGCAATGCCGGCGGACGCGGTGTTCGAACACGAACATCGACTTGCTGAGAACGGCCGCGGTCCAGGCCTTGATCGTCGATGCGACGTCGTCGGGATGGATCGCGTCGGCCCAGCCGAAATTCTGGTATTCGTCGATCGACTGGCCGGTCAGCGTCGCCCAGCCGGGTTGTTCGCCGATCATCCGGCCGTCCGGGCTGTTGGTCCACAGCACGCCGTGGACCGCATCCATCGCGGTGCGGAAACGGCCGTTGCTGATGCCGAGCGCCGCCTCGCGTTCGGCACGCTCCTCGACGTCGATGCCGAGCACATAGATGCCGGGGATCGAGCCATCCGCCGCGGTGTGCGGCACATAGCGGAATTCGGCGCGGCGGGGGCGCCCGTCGCGGTGCGGGAAGACGGTCTGCGCGATGAAGCTCTCGCCCGCCAGCGCCCGATCGAACGAGGCGCGGCGATCCTGATAGACCGCATCGCCCAGTATCTCACGGACCGGCTTGCCGATCATCGTCTCGGGCGCGACGCCGAGCCACTCCTCGTACTGCGCATTGGCGAGGCGATAGACGTGGTCGCGGTCGACGTACGAAATCAGCATCGGCACCGCGTCGGTGACGCGGCGCAGCTCGGCTTCGCTCGCGGCCAGGCGATGCTCGGCTTCGACGCGGCCGCTATTGTCGACCATCGTGCACAGGACGCCCCCGACGCGGCCGCCGGCGCAGTAGACCGGCGTGTAGAACAGGTCGAGCGTCAGCAGCTCGGGACCGTCGGGGCGCTGGAACAGGATCGGCTGGTCGCGATAGGCGATAGTCTCGCCGCGGGAGCCGGCCTCCAGGACGGCGCGGTTCCAGTCCCACACTTCGGGGAACGCGGTCGCGACCGGGCTGCCGAGTGCGGCGGGGTGGCGATCGCCGGCGACCGCGCGATAGCTGTCGTTGTAGAGCATGATGTGCTCGGGGCCCCACATCACGACCTTGGCAACCGGCGAGTTGAGGATGTTGGCGAGCGTGACGCGCAGTTCGGCGGGCCACGAGTCGATCGGCCCGAGCGACGTCGCGCTCCAGTCGCGCTGGCGGACCAGCATGCCGCATTCGCCGCCGCCGATCAGGGCTTCGGCGGGCTTGGCCCGGGTGCCGCGCTCACGCATCTGTTCGAGCGCCATGCGGACGATCGCGGTGGCGTCGCCATGCCCTGCGGCGGCGAGATCGTCGATATAGCTGCCGAGGTCGGAGGGCAGGGAAATGGTGCGCGACGCGACGTGCGACGAGTCTGGGGTTGTCATGCCGGACTAGTGGGTTTGCGGCGCACGCGTGTCAATGAATACGCGTAGTTAGAGGGTGGTGTTTGGTGGAGGTTGCCAGGTCCCACCGTGTTTCCCCGCGAAGGCGGGGACCCAGACTGGGCTCCCGCCTTCGCGAGAGAACAAGGTGGCGGGCGCTACCGTCGTATAGCGCCCAACTCAATCAACCCTCGGTACGCGGCAGGCCCAGCGGGTTGCCGTGCTTGACTGCCTTGGGCAGCAGCGCGTCGGGCAGGTCTTGGTAGCAGACCGGGCGCAGGAAGCGCTCGATCGCCGCGGTGCCGACCGAAGTCGTGCGCGGGTCCGACGTCGCCGGGAAAGGCCCGCCATGCACCATCGCTGGCGCGACCTCGACACCCGTCGGCCAGCCGTTCGCGAGAATGCGACCCGCCTTGCGCTCCAGCACCGGCAGCAGCGCCGCGGCGTCGGCATGATCGCCCTCGTCGATCTGCAACGTGATCGTCAGCTGACCCTCGACCCGCTCAAGAACCTCGCGGACCTCGGCGAGATCGGTGCAACGGACGATGATCGATGCCGCCCCGAACACTTCGTGCGACAGCGCGGGATCGGCGACGAACGCCTTGCCGGTGGTCGAGAACAGCGCGGCACGACCGCGGTTCGCACCCTCTGCCTCCGTACCACGCGCGAGCGTCTCGACCGCGTCATGACCGGCAAGCGCCGCGACGCCCTTGTCGTAGCTGGCGTGGATACCGGGCGTGAGCATTACCTGCGGCGCGGCCTCGCCGAGCGCGGCGGCAGCGGCCGCGACGAACACGTCCAGATCCGCGCTGTCTACGGCTACGACGATGCCGGGGTTCGTGCAGAACTGCCCCGAGCCCATCGTCAGCGACCCGACATACGCCTTGCCGAGCGCCTCGCCACGCGCCGCGAGCGCCGCCGGGAAAAGGATCACCGGGTTGATGCTGCTCATCTCGGCATAGACCGGGATCGGCTCGGGACGCGCTGCGGCGAGCGCCACCAGCGCAAGGCCACCGCCACGCGACCCGGTAAACCCGACCGCCTTGATCCGCGGATCGGTGACGAGCGCCGCGCCGAGTTCGTTCGCCGGACCCTGGACCAGCGAGAACACGCCCTCGGGCAGGCCGCACTTGGCGACGGCCGCCTGGATCGCCTTGCCGACCATCACCGACGTGCCGGGATGCGCGGGGTGGCCCTTGACCACGACCGGGCAACCGGCGGCGAGCGCGGAGGCGGTGTCGCCGCCCGCGACCGAGAAGGCGAGCGGGAAGTTCGACGCACCGAACACCGCGACAGGGCCGACCGCGATGCGGCGCTGGCGAAGGTCCGAACGGGGAGCAGGCTTACGATCGGGCTGAGCCTCGTCGATGATCACCGACGCCCAAGTGCCCGCGCGGAGATGCTTGGCGAACAGGCGGAGCTGGCCGGTGGTACGACCGCGCTCACCCTCGAGACGGGGGCGGGGCAGGCCGCTCTCCTGGATCGCACGCGCGACCAGCGGCTCGTGGATCGCCTCGATCTCGTCGGCGATCGTCTCGAGGAACACGGCGCGCGCCTCCGGATCGATCTCGCGGAAAATGTCGAACGCGGCCTCGGCAAGCTTGCACGCCTCTGCGACGTCGGCTTCGCTCGATACCGCGAAGGCCGGCTCGATCTTCGCGTCGGTCGACGGATCGATCGCCAGGAAGGTGACGTCGCTGCTTACGGCGCGCGCGCCGATCGGGAAGGTGCCGTCCATGTTTACTCTCCAAGACCATTCGGGGCAGGCCGCGCCGGGTGCGCAATCATGGCCCGTGATGTTGCACGCGAAATAAGGTTGGGAGCGATAACACGCAAGCGCGGGTTGTGCGGGACGCGATGTCGCGCCCGATATCGCCTGTTATGCCTGATATCGATTGCAGGCTGATTCTACGGCGTTCCCCTGCTAGACGTCGGAAATGGGGACAGATCCGCGCAAGCCGCGCACCGCAACCGGACGCCGGAGCGGCGCACCGACGATATCCGATGTGGCGACGCTCGCCGGCGTATCGCCGATGACCGTGTCGCGGGTCATCAACGGCGAGGCGAAGGTGCGCGAGACGACGCGCGAGGCCGTGAACGCCGCAATCGCGACGCTGCATTACGCGCCCAACCGCGCCGCGCGCAGCCTGGCAGGCGGCGGACAGATGCGGATCGGGCTGCTCTACAGCAATCCGAGCTCGGCCTATCTCAGCGAGTTCCTGGTCGGTAGTCTCGAACAGGCGAGCCGCAGCGACGTGCAGCTCGTGGTCGAGAAATGCGACATCGGCGACCACGAGATCGAGGTGGCGGAGCACATGATCCGCAGCGGCGTCGACGGCGTCATCCTGCCGCCGCCGCTGTGCGACTCGCGCGGCGTGCTCGACGTGTTGATCGCGGCGGGCGTGCCCAGCGTCGTGGTCGCAACCGGATCGCCGCCTGCCGATACCGCGGCGGTGACGATCGACGATTTCGAGGCGGCGCGGGCGATGACCCGGCACCTGATCGGGCTTGGCCATGCGCGCGTCGGCTTCATCATCGGCAACCCGAACCAGACCGCCAGCCAACAACGGCATGAGGGATATCTGGCGGCGCTTGCGGATGCGGGATTGGCGGAGGATCCCGCGCTGATCGTCGGCGGGCTGTTCACCTATCGATCGGGGCTGGATGCTGCCGAGCAGTTGCTCGATGCGAAGGACCCGCCGTCGGCGATCTTCGCGAGCAACGACGACATGGCCGCGGCGAGCGTCGCGGTCGCGCATCGCCGCGGGCTCGACGTGCCGGGCGACCTGACGGTGTGCGGGTTCGACGACAGTGCGCTGGCGACGACGATCTGGCCGGAACTGACGACGATCCACCAGCCGATCGCCGACATGTCGCGCGCGGCGGTCGACCTCCTGGTATCGACGATCGTCCACCGGCGCGGCGGCGGCAAGGATGCCAACCGGCATGTCGTGCTCGATTATACTTTGGTGCGGCGCCAGTCGGATGCGGCACCGCGGAGGCGGCCGTCGACGCGGGTGCGTGCTTGACCTGATCCCGGTCGGCACGGTAGCGCTCCCATTCGATAAATAGAGGCGTTCAGGAGAGTTTGCAGTGGACCGTGTACCGGTGAAGCCGTTCCGATCGCGCGACTGGTTCGCCGATCCCGCGCGGTCCGACATGACCGCGCTCTATCTCGAACGCTTCATGAACTACGGGCTGACCCCGGCGGAGCTGCGCTCGGGGCGACCGATCATCGGCATCGCGCAGTCGGGCAGCGACCTTTCGCCGTGCAACCGCATCCATCTCGAACTGGCCAAGCGCACGCGCGACGGGATCCGTGATGCGGGCGGCATCGCGATGGAGTTTCCGGTCCATCCGATCTTCGAGAATTGCCGGCGGCCGACCGCGGCGCTCGATCGCAACCTGGCGTATCTGGGGCTGGTCGAGACGTTGTACGGCTATCCGATCGACGCGGTCGTGCTGACCACCGGCTGCGACAAGACCACGCCGAGCGGCATCATGGCGGCATCGACCGTCGATATCCCGGCGATCGTGCTGTCGGGCGGGCCGATGCTCGACGGCTGGCACGACGGCGAACTGGTCGGGTCCGGCACCGTGATCTGGCGCAGCCGGCGCAAGCTGGCGGCGGGCGAGATCGACGAGGAGGAGTTTCTCAACCGCGCCACCGACAGCGCGCCGTCCGCCGGGCATTGCAACACGATGGGCACGGCGTCGACGATGAACGCGGTCGCCGAGGCGCTCGGGCTGTCGCTGACCGGGTGCGCGGCGATTCCTGCGCCCTACCGCGAGCGCGGGCAGATGGCGTACGAGACCGGCCGGCGGATCGTCGAGATGGCGTATGAGGATCTGCGGCCGTCCAAGATTCTCACGCGCGAGAGCTTCCTGAACGCGATCCGTGTGGTCAGCGCGATCGGCGGGTCGAGCAACGCGCAGCCCCACATCATGGCGATGGCGCAGCATGCCGGCGTGACGCTGTACCCGGAAGACTGGTCGGATCACGGCTACGACCTGCCGCTGCTGGTGAACATGCAGCCGGCGGGCAAATATCTTGGCGAGCGCTTCCACCGGGCAGGCGGCGTGCCGGCGGTGCTGCACGAACTGATCGCGGGCGGGAAGCTCGACACATCTTGCCTGACCGTGACGGGCCGCTCGATCGGCGAGAACATCGCCGGCCGCGAGACGCGTGACCGCGAGATGATCAAGCCATTCGATGCGCCGATGATGGAGCGCGCCGGCTTCCTGGTGCTGAAGGGCAATCTGTTCGACTTCGGGATCATGAAGACGTCGGTAATCTCGCCTGCATTCCGCAAGCGGTATCTGTCGACGCCGGGCGCGGAAGATCGGTTCGAGGCACGCGCGATCGTGTTCGAGGGCTCGGACGATTATCACCACCGGATCAACGATCCCGCGCTCGACATCGACGAGGGCTGTATCCTCGTCATCCGCGGGGCGGGGCCGATCGGCTGGCCGGGCTCGGCGGAAGTCGTCAACATGCAGCCGCCCGACGCACTGATCCAGCGCGGCGTGCTGGCGCTGCCGACGCTCGGCGACGGGCGGCAGTCGGGCACCTCGGACAGCCCATCGATCCTGAACGTGTCGCCCGAGAGCGCGGTCGGCGGCGGGCTGTCGTGGATCCGGACGGACGACATGGTGCGGATCGATCTGGTCGCCGGCACCTGCGACGCGCTGGTCTCCGACGAAGAGATCGCACGGCGGCGGGGCGAGGGGCTCCCACCGGTACCGGAGAGCAACACGCCGTGGGAGGAACTGTACCGCGAGAAGACCGGGCAACTCGCCGAGGGCGGCGTACTCGACTTCGCGGTGAAGTATCGCGGGATCTCGGCGAAGACGCCTCGGCATAACCACTGAGGTCTAGGGTGCAGGGGGAGGGCGGGCGGTGCTAGCCCCGGCCACCGCCCTCTAGACGCCATGTCCCAGCGCGCGCCCTCTCTTCGTCATTCCAGCGAAAGCTGGGATCTCCCCGAATGGCGAGCGCCATCTGCCCCGCGGGATACCCCAGCTTTCGCTGGAGTGACGAACTTTGGGGGGGCAATCGCAGTGGCGCTAGCACGGCTCGCTCGGCTCGTCCACAACGCACCACCCCGGCGAAGGCCGGGGCCCAATTGGAAAGGTCGCAGTAACGAAGCGCTGCCCGCCATTAGCAACGTCCCCCAATTGGGCCCCGGCCTTCGCCGGGGTGGTGCTCACTATCAGCCCCGAGCCACCGTCAGCCCCATCGCGATAGTCCGCGCCTCCCCCGGCGCCAAAATCGTCGGATCCGCCAGGTTCAGCGCATTCGGCATGTCACTCACCGGTTCGGCGCAGAAAAATCCCAAACCCGGCGGCGTGAAGACGTGGAGATACGGCGTGCCCTCGCCGGTCAGCGTGATCGTGTCGTCGGGCGTCGCGATCGTCGCCGCCTTGTCCCAACCCTCATACGCGTTGTCGATCAGCGACGCCCGTACGACGCCGTCCCCCCGCGACCAGTCCGCGAAGTGCGTCGCCCCGGTCCGCTCGGTCGGCAGCATCGCGTCGTCGGCCAGCCACACGGACCCCGCATCGAAGCTCAGCCGCGTATCCTCGCCGGCCGGAAAATACGGATGGAACCCAAGCCCCGCCGGCATTGCCCGGTCGCTGTCGTTCCGAACCGACAGCGACACGCGCAGCCCGCTTTCGTCCAGCGTGACAAGCTGCTCGGCATGATAGGACCAAGGCCAGTTCGCATCCGCCTCGTGCGTATGGACCAGCACCGCCGAGCTCGCATCCGACGCCTGCACGTCCCAGCCACGCAGCCAGCCGACACCGTGGAGCGGGTGATCCTGCCCCTCCATGTTGCGCGGGAGCGCATACGACTCCCCCGCAAACACGAACCGGCCATCGGCGATGCGGTTCGCATACGGCACCAGCGGGAAACAGCCGGCCTCCAGCGGGTTGTTCGCGCCCGCTGGAGACGGGCGCAACACATCGCGACCCCGGTAGGTAAGGGCGGCGATCGTGCCGCCCAGGTCCGGCTGGAGCGCGACCTTCCAGTCGCCGGCTTCGAGGTGCAGCATCAGCCCTCCATGTCCTCGAGTTCGCGACCGCGCGTCTCGGAGACCATCTTCCAGACAAAGAAGAACGAGACGAACGCCGACAGCGCGTAGAAGCCGTAGGTGAGCGACAGGCCGAGCGAGATCGCCATCGTCGGGAAGCTGACCGAGATCGCGAAATTGGCGAACCACTGTGCGAAGCCGGCGACCGCCAGACCCGAACCGCGGATCTGCGTCGGGAACATCTCGCCGAGCATCACCCACATGATCGGGCCCCAGCTCAGGTTGAAGAACACGACATACGCATTGGCCGCGATCAGCGCAATCAGGCCGTTCTGGTCGGACAGCCGCAGCGAACCCTCGACGATCGCACCGCTCGCAAAGCAGATGCCGACGATCGCGAGCGTCACGGTCATGCCCGCCGAGCCGATCAGCAGAAGCGGCTTGCGCCCGACCTTGTCGACCAGCGCGACTGTGAGCAGGCAGGCGACGATCGACAGCGAGCCCGACAGGATGTTGATCAGCAGCGCATCGCTCTCGCTGAAGCCGACCGACTGCCACAGCACCGAACCATAATAGAACACGATGTTGATGCCGACGAACTGCTGGAAGATCGCGAGGCCGATGCCGGTCCAGACGATCGGGCGGATTTTGCCACTCGCCTTGTCGATCAGGTCCGAGAGCTTCGGACGATGCGCGTCGGCCGACAGCGAACCGCGGATCTCGGCGACCTTACGCTTGGCTTCGGTGGCTCCGAACAGCCGCGTGAGGACGGTCTCGGCTTCGTCGTACCGCCCCTTGAGGACCAGGAAGCGCGGGCTTTCGGGGATCAGGAACAGCGTCACGAGATAGATCGCGGCGGGGATGACCTGCATCCAGAACATCCAGCGCCATGCCGGATAGTCGAGCCAGAACAAGGCGGTCGACGAGCCGGCGATCCGCGCGAGATACCAGTTGGCGACGAACGCACCGGTGAGGCCGGTGATGATCATGATCTGCTGCACACTCGAAAGCCGGCCGCGGACGTTCGCGGGCACGACTTCGGAGATGTAGACCGGCGCCAGCACGCTGGCGGCACCGATGCCGAGCCCGCCGATGATCCGCGCGAGCACGAACATGGTGGCCGAAGTGGCCGCGCCGGCGCCGAGCGCGCTGACGATGAACAGCACGGCGGCGATCATCATAACGTTGCGGCGGCCGAGATTGTCGGCAAGCCGCCCGGCCATGAATGCGCCGACCGACGAGCCGATCAGGATCGCGCCGACGGTGAAGCCGGTGCCGAGCGACGACAGCGCGAAGGTGCTCTCAAGCCCCGCCTGCGTGCCGTTGATGACACCCGAATCATAGCCGAACATGAATCCGCCGATCGTCGCGACGATGACGATCATCGCGATGAGCGCTCGGTTCACGTGTTGGCCGGAATCTGCCGCAATGGTCATTGGTTTTCCTCTCCGAAGCGGTGCTCTGACGGCATCGTTCGTGTGTATTTACAGAGTGACGGGCTCGACAGGCACGCCGGGGACGGCGACGCGGAAGGTGAACAGGTTGCCGGCGAGCGGCTGCGCGGCACGAGCTTCGTCGTCGAGGCCCTTGGCGGCGGTCGTCGCATAAGCGGTGCGACCATCGGGACCGCCGAGTGCGATCTTGGTGATGTTGGCCACGGGGAAGCGCACGATATCGGTCAAGCTGCCGTCGGCGGCATAACGGCGCGCCGCCCAACCCCCGAAGAACCCGACCCACACACCGCCTTCTGAGTCGCAGATCGCGCCGTCGGGATGCCCGTCGTCGGGGCCGACCGTCAGGAACACGCGCGGCGCGCCAAGACTGCCGTCGGCGTCGACCGGATACGCGCTGATCGTCTTGCCGAGCGTGTCGACCGCATAGAGCGTGCGACCATCGGGCGCGATCGCCGGACCGTTGGTGATCGCGACCGGCGGGATGTCGGTCTTGGTCAGCGCGCCCTCATGCCAGTGATAGACATGGCCGGTCGTGTCGGATTCCGCGTTGTCCATCGTCCCGAACCAGACGCGGCCCGAGGGATCGCGCGCGGCGTCGTTGAGGCGGTTGCCAGGCGTTTCAGGGTGCACGGCAGCGAGATGCTCGAACGTGCCGGTCGCCGGATCGAACCGGTGCAGGCCACCGCGCACGCCTGCGAGGAAACTTCCGTCATCCGTCGGGATCACCCAGCCGGTCTGGTCGGGCGCGTCCCAGCGATCGAGCGTGCCGCTGATCGGCTCGAAGCGATACACGGCCGGCGCCTTGATATCGACGAACCACAACGCGGCGTCGCGCTCGACCCAGATCGGGCCTTCCCCGAGCGTTGTGCCGACCTCGCAGATGCTCTCGGCGGTCGTTTCCGTCACCATCTCAGCGCCAGCCCGCATCGACGAAATAATCATGCCCGGTGCACATCCGCGCATCGTCCGAAGCAAGGAACAGTACCAGCGCCGCGACATCAGCAGGCTGGACACGCGTCTTGAGGCACTGCGCGGCGATGATCTCCGCCTCGCCCTCGGGCGTGTACCATTTGAGCTGTCGCGGCGTCTCGACGTTGCCGGGCACGATAGTGTTCACGCGGATGCCATCCCCTCCAAGGTCTCGGGCCATCGCGCGCGTCATGCCCTCGATGCCGGCCTTTGCGGTTTGGTACAGCAGCAGTTCGGGCAGCGCGAGGTGCCACGATATCGAGCCGAAATTGAGGATCACGCCGCCGCCGGCGCGCTTCATCGACGGCACCACGGCCTGGCCTGCGAAGAACAGGTGGCGCAGATTGGTCGCCATCCGCTCGTCCCAATATTCGGGCGTGATCTCTTCGATCGTGTGGCGGTCGTCGTTGGCGGCGTTGTTGATCAGGATGTCGATCCCGCCGAGGCGGTCTTCGATCGTCGCGACCGTCGTCTTCAACGCATCGATATCGCGGAGGTCGAGGGGGAGGAAGATCGGCGCGGTCACGACGTCGGGCGCCAGCGTCTCAATCAGCGCGTTCGCGGCGTCCTCCGCCATGTCGACGAACGCGACGTGCGAACCCTGTCGTGCGAATGCCTCGACCAGCCCGGCGCCGATCCCCGACGCGCCGCCGGTAATCAGGACGCGCTTGCCGTTCAGGCTGGGATAGATCGCCGTCTGGTCGGCGGCTTGGGTCTTCTGCAACACAGGCTTACGCTCCCTGTTTCTTGGTGGGCGCGAGCAGGCCTCGGCCCGCCAGATTGCGCATGAGATCGCCGATGCCGTACTCCCACGGCGCGGCGTCCTTCGACGTCGTCACCGGATTGACCAGCGCGCCGAGCTTCGGGTTCGAGATCGTGACGACGTCGCCGACCGCGTGCGTGAAACCGCGGCCGGGTTCGTCGCGGTCCTGCGTCGGCGCGAACAGCGTGCCGAGGAACAGCACGAAGCCATCGGGATATTGATGCTCGCTCATCGCCTGGCGGACGAGCTCTTCGGGATCGCGGCTGATCTGGTCCATCGAGCTGCTGCCGTCGAGCCGGTAGCCTTCCGCGCCCTCGATCGTCAGCGCGATCTGCGCCGCGCGAACGTCGTCCATGCCGAAATGCTCGTCGAACAGGCGGATGAAAGGCCCGATCGAGCAGGACGCGTTATTGTCCTTCGCCTTGCCCAGCAGCAGCGCCGAGCGCCCCTCGAAATCGCGCAGGTTGACGTCGTTGCCAAGCGCCGCGCCGACCGTCTTGCCGGTGCGATCGACGACCAGCACGACTTCCGGCTCGGGGTTGTTCCAGGTTGAGTCGGAGCGGATGCCGACTTCGCCCCCCCAGCCGATCGTCGACAGCGTCGGGCTCTTCGTGAAGATCTCCGCGTCGGGGCCGATCGCGACTTCGAGATATTGCGACCACATGCCGTCTTCGATCAGCGCAGCCTTCAGCGCAGCGGCTTCGGGCGAGCCCGGAACGACCGAGCGGATGCTGCCACCCACACGCTCTTCGAGACGGGCGCGGACCGCGACGGCAGCCGACGCATCGCCGCGGGCACGCTCTTCGATCACGCGTTCGAGTGCCGAGACCGCAAAGGTGACGCCGGATGCCTTGACGCACTGGAGATCGATCGGGCTCAGCAGGCGGACGTCGGCGGTGGCGTCGGGCGAAAGCGACAGATCGTCGAGATGGCCGAGATCGGTGCCGGCCGCAGTGTCGAAATCGCCGCCCTCGATCAGGCCGGCCACGGTTGGCGCGACATAGGACATGTCATACACGCGGCCGCCGCGGACGATGACCGGGGTCGGCCCGTCGCCCAGGTCGATTCGGCCGAGCAACGCCGCCTGTTCCCAATCGGCGGGCAAAGCCCACGCCGATGCGAATGCGATCTCCACGATGTAATCCCCTCCAGGTTTGTTAGCGGTACCGTATGCCGAACGGCGAACGCGTCAAGCCCCCAAATGTGCGGTGCCATCATGTTCGGCTATCGTCGACTTGGCGTCGATCGGGCGTCGATCGGGCTTGCGCAAACGGTAAATCATAGACATTAATCTTACAAATCGAAGGTGCGTTCAGCACGAGCGACGCGACCGCGTCGAGCAGGAGAGGAGATGTGATGGCACCGTGTGGCAAGACGCCGGCATTGCTATGCCTGCAAGTGGTAACGGTATCATCCGATGTCACCCTTGCGCGCTCTCGGACCCTGTATCGAGTATATTCCGGCATTGCCGACCGGGGCCGACCGGGTGATCGGCCATGCCGATTCCGCTTTTGCGAAGAAGGATTGACGATGGTTCGTTTGAAGAGCGCGCTCGCCGGGCTGGCGCTGTCTGCGTCGATGGCCACAGGTGGTGCGATGGCGCAGACCGCGACCGAGATCCCGCGGATGGTGACGAAGAACGGCCGGCATGCGCTGATGGTCGATGGCGCACCGTTCCTGATGCTGGCGGGGCAGGTCAACAACAGCAGCAATTACGCTGCGGCACTGCCGCAGGTATGGCCGATGCTCGACCGGATCCACGCGAACACCGTCGAAATCCCGATCGCGTGGCAACAGGTCGAAGCGGTCGAGGGCAAATTCGACCTCAGCTTCCTACAGACGCTGCTCGATCAGGCGCGGGCGCATGACAAGCGAGTCGTGCTGCTCTGGTTCGGGACGTGGAAGAACACGTCGCCCGGCTACACGCCCGACTGGTTCAAGGCCGACAACCGCCGTTTCCCGCGGATGAAGCTGAAGGACGGTACCGACCATTATGTCCACTCGCCGATGTTCCGCGCGACGCTGGAGGCGGACAAGCGCGCGTTCGTCGAGGTGATGAAATACCTCAAGGTGCATGACCCGCAGAACACGGTGATCATGGTGCAGCCGGAGAACGAGGTCGGCAGCTATCGTTCGCCACGCGATTACGGCGCACAGGCCAATGCGGTGTTCGCCAAGCCCGTCCCCGCGGAACTCGCCAAGGCGTTGAAGAAGCCAGGCGGAAGCTGGACTCAGATGTTCGGCGCGCAGGCGGATCGCGCGTTCAACACCTGGCACACCGCGCGCTTCGTCGACGAGATCGCGGCGGCGGGGAAGGCGATCAAGCCGTTGCCGATGTACGTCAACGCATCGCTCGCCGGGCCGTCCAACGTCCCCGATCCAACCGGCGTCGCGAGCGGCGGGCCTCAGCAGGACGTGCTGGATATCTGGAAGGCGGCGGCGCCGGCGATCGATTTCCAGGCACCCGATATCTATGACCGCGATGCCGCGCACGTCGCGCTGTACCTCGACGCCTATGCGCGCCCCGACAACGCCCTGATGGTGCCGGAAATCGGCAACGCGAAGGAGTTCGCACGGTTCTTCTGGGCGGCGCTGGGGCGCGGGGCGATCGGCTACGCGCCGTTCGGCATGGATGACACCGGGTATTTCAACTACCCGCTCGGCGCAAAGGCGCTCGACGGTGAAACGCTCGATGCGATCGGGGCCAAATACGGCGCGCTGGCGACGATGGGGCGCGACTGGGCGAAGATCGCGTTCGAGCATCCGACCTGGGGTGCGGCCAAGCCCGACGATGGTGCCGGGCAGACCACGACGATGGGCAACTGGACGATCGCCACGAGCTATGGCGAGTGGCAGTTCGGGCAGAAGGACTGGACGTGGATCAAGTCCGAGCCGCCCGTCTGGGCGAAGGAAGCGGTCGGCGGCGTCGCAGTCGCGCACCTGTCGCCTAACGAGTTCCTGGTGGTCGGCGATCATGTCCGGCTGAACTTCGGTACCGCCAAGGATGGTCCCAAGAACGGTTCGGTGTTCCGCGTCGAGGAAGGGCGCGTGGTCGACGGGCGTTGGGTCATGAGCCGTGTGTGGAACGGCGACCAGACCGATTACGGGATCAACCTCGTCACGCCGGTCATCCTGAAGGTGACCATGGGCAGCTACAAGTAACGAGCGCGAAGCTCGACGATTTCAAAGGTACGACGATGACGAAGGCTTTCGGTTTCGTGCTGCTGCTGACTGGCAGCGCACTTACCCCCGCGGTGGCGCACGCGCAGACGGCCAAGGGCGGTTTCGAGAAAATCACGAACGGCATCGGCGTCGTGCCGTCGAGCGGCCCGGCGGGCTGGGTCGAGGTGACGGTGCATGGTGACGGGATCATCCACGTCGTCGCGAGCCCGACGCGCGTCACGACGGCGCCGAGCCTGATGGTGCCGACCCCAC
The DNA here is from genome assembly GCF_049472435.1 of Sphingomonas sp. 4RDLI-65. Taxonomy (NCBI): domain Bacteria; kingdom Pseudomonadati; phylum Pseudomonadota; class Alphaproteobacteria; order Sphingomonadales; family Sphingomonadaceae; genus Sphingomonas; species Sphingomonas sp. 4RDLI-65. The sequence goes on from NZ_JBCEBT010000008.1 coordinate 48,850, forward strand.
CGATCGCGGGTCAGTATAGTGTCACACAGGAGGGCAAGCGCGTGCTGGTCGCGACCGCGCGCGACACCGCCGAAGTCGATCTGAAGACCGGCCGCGTCCGCTTCCTCGACAAGGCCGGCAAGGTCGTGCTCGATCAGGCGGCGGCGCCTGCATTCTTTCCCACCACCGCGGACGGCAAGCCGTTCGTGGTCGCCTCGCAGCAGTTCAACCGCGGCACCGACGAGGCTCTGTACGGCCTCGGCCAGCACCAGAACGCGCAGATGGACTATAACGGCGAGGACGTCGAACTCGCGCAGCACAACATGGACATCGCGGTCCCGTTCGTCGTCTCGACGCGGAACTACGGACTGTTGTGGGATAATGACGGCATCACCCGCTTCGGCAACCCGCGGCCATACTCATTGGTCGGCACCGATGGCCTGAAGGTCACGAGCGGCGGCAAGCCCGGCTTCACCGCGCAATATTATCTCGGCGATCGGCTCGCGGTGACGCAGCAGGAAGCGTCGGTCAACTACCAGTATATCAAGGATCAGGCCAAGTGGCCCGCCGCCGCCAAGGCGCAGACGGTCGCCGCGACCGGTGGCCAGAACACCGCGGGCAATGCTGTCGAGACGCAGAAGGTCGTGTGGACCGGCGACGTGACGCCCGACGTCAGCGGCGTGCACAAGTTCCAGCTCTACGGCTCGAGCTATTTCAAGGTGTTCGCGGACGGCAAGGAAGTGCTCAACCGCTGGCGCCAGAACTGGAACCCCTGGTACGCGAATTTCGACCTGCCGATGACCAAGGGCAAGCTGGTCAAGGTGCGGATCGAGTGGGAGCCCAACGCGGGCTATATCGCGCTGCTCCACAATAACCCACTGGCGGCGTCCGATCGCCATTCGGTCTGGTTCACCAGCGATATCGCGAAATCGGTGAACTATTGGTACGTCCCCGGCAAGGACATGGACGAGGTCGTGGCGGGCTATCGCGCGCTCACCGGCAAGGCCGTGATGATGCCGAAATGGGCGTACGGCTTCTGGCAGTCGCGCCAGCGTTATAATACGCAGGATGAAGTCGTCGACGTCGTCAAGAAGTACCGCGACCTGAAGATCCCGCTCGATAATATCGTCCAGGACTGGTTCTACTGGCCCGAGAATGCGTGGGGCAGCCACGAGTTCGACAAGGCCCGCTTTCCCGAGCCGCAGAAGATGGTCGACAAGATCCACGACATGAACGCGCGCTTCATGATCTCGGTCTGGCCGAAATTCTATCCGACGACGGAGAACTACAAGGAGCTCGCGGCGAAGGGCTATACCTATCGCGGCAACCTCGATTACGGCAACAAGGACTGGGTCGGGCCGGGCTATCTGAATACCGATTACGATCCGTATGCGCCCGAGGCGCGGACGATCTACTGGCGGCAGATCAAGGACAGCCTGGCGAAGATCGGCACCGACGCGTGGTGGCTCGATGCGAGCGAGCCCGACATTCACTCGAACCTGTCGATCCCCGAGCGGATCGCGACGATGGGCCCGACCGCGGCGGGGCCGGGCGCGCAGTATTTCAACAGCTATCCACTGGTGCATGTCGGCGCGGTCTATGACGGCTGGCGCCAGTACAAGCCCGACGTGCGGCCCTTCATCCTCACGCGGTCCGGCTTCGGCGGCCTGCAGCGCGAGGGCGCAGCGGTCTGGTCCGGCGATGTGGCAAGCCGCTGGTACGATCTGCGCGCGCAGATCTCGGCGGGCGTGAACATCTCGATGTCGGGCATCCCGAACTGGACGCACGACATCGGCGGGTTCGCGCTGGAGGATCGCTATTCGACCAAGACGCCGACCTCAGCCAACCTCGACGAGTGGCGCGAGCTCAACCTGCGCTGGTTCCAGTTCGGCGCGTTCAGCCCGCTGTTCCGCAGCCACGGCGAGAGCCCGTACCGCGAAATCTACGAGATTTCGCCCGAGGGTTCGCCGATGCGCAACTCGATGGTGTGGTACGACCAACTTCGCTACCGCCTGATGCCGTATATCTACACGGTCGCGGCGAACACGTGGTTCAAGGACGGCAGCATCATGCGCGGTCTGGTGATGGACTATCCGAACGACGTACAGGCGCGGAAGGTGAACGACGAATATCTGTTCGGCGACAGCTTCCTCGTCGCGCCGATCACCGAATACAAGGCTCGGTCGCGGGGCGTGTATCTGCCCGGCGCGACGGTCTGGTACGACTTCAACACCGGCCAGGCGTATCGTGGCGGCCAGAGCGTGACGCTTGCCGCGCCGTACGAACGCATGCCGCTGTTCGTGAAGGCCGGCGCGATCGTGCCGATGGGTCCGGTCACGCAATATGTCGACCAGAAGCCCGACGCGCCCTTGACGTTGACGGTGTATCCCGGCGCAAACGGCACCTTCGGCCTGTACGAGGATGACGGCACCAGCGAGCAGTATCGCGGCGGCGCGTACAGCCGGATCCCGGTGACGTATGACGACACGACCGGGGTGGTGACGCTCGGCGCGCGCGAAGGGCAGGGGTATAAGGCCATGCCTGCGAGCCGGACGGTGCGGGTGAAGTGGATGACGGCCGGGCGTCCGCTTGATCCGGAAAGCGCGGCCGATGCGACGGTGACGTATCGCGGGGCTGTGGTGGAGGTTAAGCGGCCGGTTCGGTGATACGATCGGGTGTCGCCGAGTTTCGATGTCGAGGAACGATAGCGCGCACCTCCCTTCTCCCTTCTCCCGTCACCCCAGCGAAAGCTGGGGTATCCCGCTTGGCGGACGCGGCGGATGCCATAGGAAGATCCCAGCTTTCGCTGGGATGACGATCTTCGGGCGTTGGAGCCTATACAGCAAGCTCGCCACCCCGGCGAAGGCCGGGGCCCAATTGGGGGACGGTTATAACGGCGCGCAGCGCGTCGTTACTGCAACCTCTCCAAATGGGCCCCGGCCTTCGCCGGGGTGGTGTCTTCTTGCCGGGGTACCTTCTTGCCGGGGGTGCACCCTTGAGGTGGTAGATTCGAGAGCGGGCAGCGGCCTTAGACCAGCCCACGCCCCTCTAGCTTCAGCACCGGCACGAACCCGCCGCGCGTATTCGCCGGCATCGTCACATGCAGGCCCTTCGCATCCTGCCGATGCGCAACCACGCCGCCGCCAAGCAAGGTAACCCGCTCGACCACGCCGCCATTCACCGTCCGCGCCAGCGAGCCAACCGTCGCCGCCCCCTCCGGCCACCCAAGGAACACCGCGTAAAGCGCGCCGCCGTTGGTCGTGAACCGGATGTCCCTCGCCGTGAACGGCTTCACCGTCTCGTTCTGCATCCCCGTCGGCAAGATCGTCGGACCCTCGCCATAGCGCCGCCACGGCCGCGAGCCGAAGATCGCCTCACTGTTGATCGCCACCCAGTCCGTCATGCCGTCGAGGATATGCTCGACCTCGCTATCGATCGAGCCATCGCCCGGCTGCGGCACGGACAACAGCAGATTGCCGTTCTTCGACACCACGTCCGCCAGCCGCTGGATCACTTCGGGCGCGCTTTTGTAACTTTTGTCGCGGAGGCGGGCGACGTTGTAGAACCAGTCGCCGAGGCAGGTGTCGGTCTGCCACGGCTCGTCCCAGATATGGTCGGTAAAGCCGCGCTCGACGTCCTGCACCAGCCCGAAGCGCTGGTGCGGCTTCAGCTGCTTGGCGGTGAGGACGACGTCGATCTTGCCGTGCCACTGGATCGAGCGATTGTAATAATCGGCGAGCGATTCCAGTCCGATCGGCCCGAACGGCAGCTCGTAATCGTCGAAATAGACCATGTCCGGCTTGTACTTGTCGATCAGGTCGGTCTGGCGGAGCAGCCATTTCGCTGCATAGCCGGGCGCGTCCTTAGGCCCATGCTCCATCCACTGGCCGTCGTTCTTCTCGTGCCAGTCGTTCATCGCGGCAATGCTGTCGATCCCGTCAGGTGCCGCCATGTGCGCGCCGGTATAAAGCTGCTGCGGGTCGAGTCCGTCCCACCATTTGCCCGCGCCATCCGCCTTGCGCAGCGTCGACGCGTCATAACGCACGCCCTTCAGCGGCCCGGTCGGATCATAGGCATAGCCGGTCTGGTACCAGTGCCAGGCGTGTGCGGCATGGTTCGACACGCCGAACTTCAGCCCGGCCTTTCTCGCCGCCTTTTCCCACGTCCCGACGATGTCGCGCTTCGGGCCGACACGCAGCGAGTTCCACGCGTGATAGCGGCTGTCGTAGCAGTCGAGATTGTCGTGATGGCACGCCAGCGACATGAAGTATTTCGCACCGGCCTTCTTGTAGCGTTCGATCAGCGCATCGGGATCCCAGCGGTCCGCGGTCCAGCGGTTCTGGATATCCATCATGCCGGTCTTCGACGGATGGCCGTAGGTCGCCAAGTGATGCTCGTACATCGGATGGCCCTGCATATACAGGAAGCGGCCATACCAATCGCCTTGCTCGGGTACCGATTGCGGTCCCCAGTGCGACCACAGCCCGAGCTTCGCATCGCGAAACCAGTCGGGGTAGCGATACGCGTTGACCAGCGACGGCCAGTTGGGCTGCACCGGCCCGGAAGCGAGCCCCATCGGGCTTTGCGCCACCGCACCACGCGCCGCACCGAGCGCCGCCATGCCGGCAAGAACCGACCTTCTGTTGAAATCCATGGTCTGTCCTTATTGCCGGCCGAGCGTCTTGGTGATCGCGGCGAGCGCGAGCGGCTTCATCACTGCATAGCCCTGCGGCGTCGGGTGGACACCGTCGCTGGCATAGCCCGGCTTCATGCCTCCATCGGGACCGGCAAGCGCGGCGTGATAGTCGACATAGGTAAAGCCGTTCTTGACCGCATAGGCGCGCAGCCATGCGTTGAATGCGATGATCTGGCCTGCGGGCTTCATCGCCGGGCTCCAGCGGAAGGCGGCGGCGGGGGGCGTCGAGGCGAGGATCACCTTGATGCCATGTGCGCGCGCCAACTCGGCCATCGTTTCGATATTGCCCTGCACCGTCTCCATCGTCGCAGCACCGGTGTTCCCCGCAATGTCGTTGGTGCCCGCCATGATGTGCACCGCGCGCGGCTTCAGCGCGAGCACGTCGGCGCGGAATCGGACCAGCATCTGCGGCGTGGTCTGCCCGCTGATCCCGCGATCGACGACGCCGTTGGTAAAGAGCGTGTCGTCCGCGCCAATCCAGTTATCGGTGATCGAATCGCCCATGAACACCACGCGGGTCTTCGCTCCCGACGCGATCAGCGCTGCGTTCTGTTTGGCGTACCGGCAAAGCTGGCCGAAATCGCGCGTGAGCATGTGCAGTTTCCAGCGGTCCCAGCCTGGGCCGTCTGTCGGATTCGGATGCGTTGGACACGGATCGGCGACGATGCCGACGGGATCACCGGCATGGGGATCGCCTGCCACGACAGACTGCGCCAGGGCGCCGCCACTAAATGTAGCGAGGGATGCGACGACGATGACAAGCGCCCTGATCATACGAATGTCGCATCGATGGAATGCCGACCGGCGGTAACCCTTTGGCTTCCGGGAGATATTGCCAACTGTATCATATGGTTACCGATAACAGCCGATCTGCGACACGTAGTCATAATCTTTTACCTGTGAAATTCGACTTCACAAGCGTGCCGATCGTGGTATGACAAATCAAGGCCTGTTAGCGCTAACGCCAACAAAAGGGTCGAAGGAGGGGACGGGCAGGGTCGTAATCGATCCGAGCCGGACCATCGAACCTCAGCGGGTGAACCCGCGCCAAGTCTTGCAGGGATTCCTGCGACCGGGACCAACCGGCATGCGCGGCAACGCCGCGCGGCCATTCGATGTGTTTGAAGGGGAATATCAATGTTCGTCCGTTCGCAGCGCGCCACCGCGCTTCGCATGCTCGCCGGTTCGTCGGCCGCGGTGCTAGCGTTGAGCCTGGCGCCAGCAGCGTATGCGCAGGACGCCGCACCTCCGGTCGCCGCCGATGCCCAGGCCACGCCAGCGGCACAGGCTGCGCCCGAGGCGCAGCAGTCGACCGGCGCGATCACCGCGCCGAGCGGCGACCAGGGCCAGGGCGTCGAGGCGGCCACCGCCCCCGGCGGCGAGGACATCGTCGTGACCGGCGTCCGCGCCAGTCTCCGCAGCGCGCAGGCGATCAAGCGCAACTCCGACCAGATCGTCGACTCGATCGTCGCCGAGGACATCGGCAAGCTGCCCGACCGCAACGTCGCCGAGGCACTGCAGCGTATCTCGGGCATCCAGATCCAGCGCAACTACGGCGAAGGCAGCAGCGTCGCGATCCGCGGCCTGACGCAGGTCCGCACCGAGATCAACGGCCGCGACAGCTTCACCGCGAGCGGCAGCAACGGCCTGAGCTTCGAGGACGTTCCCTCCGAACTGCTCGCCGGCGTCGACGTCTACAAGAACCCGGCGGCCGACATGATCGAGGATCAGATCAGCGGCACGATCAACCTGCGGACGCGTAAACCCTTCGATTTCGACGGCTTCCGCGCCTCGGCGAGCGTCACCAACAGCTATTTCGACCTGCTCGGCAAGAGCAAGCCGTCGGTTTCCGGGCTGATCAGCGATCGGTGGGATACCGGGATCGGCGAGATCGGCATCCTGGTCGACGTCGCCTATCAGAAGACGGCGTTCCGCCAGGACGTGATCTCGACCGAGCCGTTCTACACGCTCGATCCGACCAACGCGACCGATGCCGCCACGCTTGCCGCGCTGGGCCGCACCGGACAGGTCACGACCCTGCCGCACGGCACCGGCATCGGCCAGACGCTCGGCGATCGTCGGCGCCTCGGCACCGATATCTCGATCCAGTGGCGCCCCAGCAGCACGCTGGAGTTCACCGGCGAGGTGCTGCGCTCGGATTACAAGTTCCAGTGGCAGGATTACAGCTACTTCGCCTACACCAGCGGCAGTACGATCACGCCGCTGGCCGGCGCGCCGTTCACTTTTGCACCGAACGGCGATTTCCAGAGCGGCACGTTCGCCGACGTGCCGACGGCATCGAACACCAGCCTGACGCGGCGCCACTCCGTTACCACCGACTATTCGCTCAACGGCAAGTGGACGCCATCGTCGAAGCTGACGATCACCGCGGATGGCCAGTATGTCCGCGGCACGACCAAGAACCTGCGCTCGATCGTCTCGCTCTCGTCGACGCCGGTGACGCTGTATCAGGATATTTCGGGCGCGGTGCCGGTGTTCAACATCACCAATGCAACCAGCCTGACCGATCCCACCCAGTACGGCGTCGGCTATTATCTCGACCATATCGACGAATCGACCGCGACCAACAAGGCGGCGCGGCTCGATGCCGAATACAAGGTCGGCGACGGCTTCCTGCAGTCAGTCAAGGTCGGCGCGCGCTATGCCAACCGCAAGAACACCACGCAGGATGCGGGCTATCGCTTCGTGTATCTGGGACGAGGGATCGGCGCGGGCGACCAGGAAGTGGCCGATCTGAGCGATTTCTTCCGTGGCCAGGCCAATCTGTTCGGCAATGTGCTCGCCTTCCCGGCGTCGACGACGCTCGATTACGATGCGACGCTCGCACAGCTCGGGATCACCTCGAAGGTTGGCTATACGCCGACGAGCCTGAACGAGCAGAGCCAGAAGACTTATACCGGTTATGCGACCGCCAAGTTCGCTGCCAACGACCTGTCGATGCCGATCGACGGCACGGTCGGCCTGCGCGTGGTGCGGACCGAACTGAACACGTCGGGCTTCTATGCGATCAGCAGCTACAACGCGGCGACGGGCACGAACAACGATCCGACCTTTTCCGCGATCGACTTCACGCGGAAATACACCTCGTTCCTGCCCAGCGTGAACATCCGCCTGCACATCACCGACAACCTGCAGGCGCGCGTCGCGGCGTCGCGCGCAGTGTCGCGTCCGACCTTCACGCAGCTGAACCCGAGCCTTCAGATCAATGCGCCGTCGCCGATCACGCAGGCGCCATATACCGCAAGCGGCGGCAACCCTTTCCTCAAGCCGCTGACCGCCAACCAGCTCGACGGCTCGCTCGAATGGTATTTCGCCAAGGCAGGATCGCTTACGGGTGCGGTGTTCTACAAGCGCGCGAAGAACTTCATCCAGACCGCGGTCTCCGACCGGGTCGTGACGTTCGACGATGGCACCAGCGCGACCTACCAGGTGACGTCGTACCTCAACGGCGACAAGGGCACGATCAAGGGCTTCGAGGTGGCGTACAACCAGTTCTTCGACTTCTTGCCGGCGCCGCTCGACGGGTTCGGCGTGCAAGCGAACTTCACCTATGTCGACAGCAAGGCCCCGAGCCCGTCGTCGACCGATACCGCGGGCAACGCGCTGTCGGTGCCGCTCGAGCTGCTCTCGAAGTACAGCTACAATCTCGTCGGCATCTACGAGAAGAACAAGCTGTCGGCGCGCGCCGCGTATAACTGGCGCAGCAAGTATGTCGTGACGACCGCGGGTAACGGCACCGGTGCGCTGCCGATCATCAACAAGGGGTTTGGCCAGCTCGACGCGTCGGTGAACTACAACGTCACCGATCACTTCTCGCTGGGCGTCGACGGGACCAACCTGCTCGACACCCGCCGCGCGACCTATTTCGGCGTCGAGACGCGGCCGCGCGACGTGCAGCTGAACGATCGCCGGATCAGCGGGACGGCGCGCATCACCTTCTGATCTCCTCTTTCACCGTCTCTCCCACGACTGGCCGGATCTCACGATCCGGCCATTTTTTTGCGTGTCGGGATTTTGGAAAAAGCGGTTGGCGCGCCCGGAGGGGTTCGAACCCCCGACCGAGGAGGTAGAAGCTCCTTGCTCTATCCAGCTGAGCTACGGGCGCGCGCTGCGGCGACGACTAGCGCGGATTGTGCGGGCTTGGAACCGCGATCATAACGCGTGGATGGATATTGGTACGGCTAGCGAGAATGAGCGCGAGCGGGAGCTCGAACCGGTGACCGCGAGTGCGGTCAGCGGCGGGCAGTTTCGCTATTTCGATTTCGTGATGGCGGCGTTCGTCACGATCCTGCTGCTGTCGAACGTGATCGGCGCGGGCAAGCGGGCGGTGATCGACCTGCCGTTCATCGGCGCGTGGCCGTTCGGCGCGGGCATTCTCTTTTTCCCGGTGAGTTACGTGATCGGCGACGTCCTGACCGAGGTGTACGGCTATGCATACGCGCGGCGCTGCATCTGGGCGGGGTTCGGCGCGATGCTGTTCATGGTGTTCATGTCGGCAGTCGTCGTCGCGCTGCCACCCGACCAGGGGTGGACCGGGCAGGCCGCGTACGAGTCCGTCTTCGGACAAGTGCCACGGATCGTGTTCGCCTCGATCTGCGCGTTCTGGGTGGGCGAGTTCGCCAACAGCTTCGTGCTCGCGCGGATGAAGATCTGGACGCAAGGGCGGATGCTGTGGACGCGGACGATCGGCAGCACGGTGGTGGGGCAGGCGTTCGACAGCCTGATCTTCTACCCGCTCGCCTTTTATGGAGCACCCGACTGGCCGGTGGAGGCGATGCTGATGGTGATGGTCAGCCAGTTCCTGCTTAAGGTGTCGTGGGAGGTGTTGCTGACGCCGCTGACCTATGTGGCGGTCGGGTGGCTGAAGCGGCGCGAGGGGGTCGACGTGTACGACCGGGGGACGGACTTTTCGCCGTTCCGGACTCGGGTTTGAGGGGCGTCCGTTACGCAGCACGCTCCGTCATGCCGGGCTTGTTCCGGCATCCACCGATCAGCGTACTCTCTGGCCCTTGAGTACGGGGGACCGTGGACCCCGGAACAAGTCCGGGGTGATGGATATGGTTGGCAGGAGGTCTAGGCGCTGACGGCTTCGAGCAAACCTTCGAACAGACGCCGGCCATCCGTGCCGCCGTGCGCGGCTTCGATACGGCGCTCCGGATGTGGCATCATGCCGAGCACGTTGCCCTTGTCGTTCAGCAGACCGGCGATGTTGCGCGCGGAACCGTTGACGCTCTCCGCATAGCGGAACGCGACCCGGCCTTCGCCTTCGAGGCGGTCGAGCGTCTCGGTGTCGGCAAAGTAATTGCCATCATGGTGCGCGACCGGGAACGAGACGCGCTCGCCAGCCGTGTAGCCCGAGGTGAAGCTCGAACTTGCGGTCTCGACGGTCAGCGCGACGTCGCGGCAGACGAAGTTCAACCCCTCGTTGCGCATCAGCGCACCGGGGAGGAGACCTGCTTCGGTGAGCACCTGGAAGCCGTTGCAGATGCCGAGCACGGGCAGGCCCTTGCCAGCCTGCTCGACGACCGCGCGCATGATCGGTGATCGCGCCGCAATCGCGCCCGAGCGAAGGTAATCGCCATACGAAAACCCGCCCGGTACCGCGACCAAGCCGACGTCGGCCGGCAAGTCCGCGTCACCATGCCAGACCATGAGCGGCTTGACGCCGGTCACCGCCTCCAGCGCGACAGCGATGTCGCGGTCGCAGTTGGAGCCCGGAAAGACGATGACCGCGGTCTTCATGCTTTTTCCACGCGGTAGTTTTCAATCACCGTGTTGGCGAGCAGCTTGCGGCACATGCCGTCGATCGTCGCGTCGTCGGTGTCGTCGGCGACTTCCAACTCGATTAGCTTGCCCTGGCGGACATCCTGCACGCCGTCGAAGCCGAGGCTGCCGAGCGCATGGTGGATCGCCCGGCCCTGCGGATCGAGCACGCCGGGCTTCAATGTCACGAAAACCTTGAGTTTCATTTACTTGCCCCGGTTCTTGCGATGCTTTTCGAGGTCGAGGACCGAATTGTCGCCACCTTCTGGCAACAGGCCAAGACGGCGTGCAACCTCCTGATAGGCCTCAACTTCGCCGCCGAGATCGCGACGGAAGCGATCCTTGTCCATCTTCTCGTTGGTTTCCATGTCCCACAGGCGGCAGCCATCGGGGCTGATCTCGTCGGCGAGGATGATGCGACCGAAGTCGTTGTCGAAGATGCGGCCGAATTCGAGCTTGAAGTCGACGAGGCGGATGCCGACGCCGGCGAACAGCCCGCACAGGAAATCGTTCACGCGGATCGCGAGGTCGGCGATGTCGTGCATCTCCTCCTGGCTCGCCCAGCCGAACGCGGCGATGTGTTCGTCGGAGATCATCGGATCGCCGAGCGCATCGTCCTTGTAGTAATATTCGATGATCGTGCGGGGCAGCTTGGTGCCCTCCTCGATCCCGAGGCGCGTCGAGATCGAGCCGGCGGCGACGTTGCGCACGACGACTTCGATCGGGACGATCTCTACCTGCCGGATCAACTGCTCGCGCATGTTGAGCCGGCGGATGAAGTGCGTCGGCACGCCGATATGATCGAGCAGCGTGAAGATGTGCTCGGAAATCCGGTTGTTGAGCACGCCCTTGCCGTTGATCGTGCCCTTTTTCTGGGCATTGAACGCGGTCGCGTCGTCCTTGAAATACTGGATCAGCGTGCCCGGCTCGGGACCCTCGTAGAGGATCTTGGCCTTGCCTTCGTAGATCTGGCGGCGGCGAGCCATGCGCGGTCCCCTGGAAATCGAGCGGTGAAAATCGAGCGGCCCCAGCCTACGCGCTATGCACCGCGAAGCCGAGGCCGGAATAGGCCGCGCCTATAGGCGAAGGGTGCGGGGGGTGCAATCGCGGCGCATGACTGCCCCTGGAAAACTGCCCCCTCCCTTTATTGCTGGGACGTCATCGCTACGACGGCGACGACGTATCGTGGGCAGACGCGAGCGGTCGGCTGGTTCGGCGATCGATGCGCGTCAACAGATCCGTCCACCAGCGCTGGATCCAGTGTCGCCAAATCAGGACGGCCAGCAAAATCACGACCAGCGGCGGACCAAGCGCTGCCAATACCCAGAGCAGCGCCGTGACGGTCAATCCGATCGAGCCGAGCGCGGTATCGCCAGCGTCTTGCAGGCGGTCGACCAGGCCGGTCCCCCGGCCAGTCGTATAGTCGAAAGACATCGGCGTATTGGCGAGACTTTCGCGCTGTTCGGTTGCCGCCGCTGCTGCCGTCGTTGCCTGGTCATGCGCCACCGCCTGTTGCTGGCGGAGTTCGGCCCGTTCGCGAGGGGGCAGATCGACGCGTGCCAGTTCGCGGTCGATCCGAGCGCGTTCGGTCGCGACGTCAGTCCGCTCGGCTGCGGTCACCGCGGCGGCAGTGGCGACATCGGTTCCGCTGATATCAGCCCCCGTCAACGTCGCGCCGACACTCTCCGCCTGCTTCACCCCGGCCCTACCAAAGGCACGCGCCAAGGAGGCGGCGATCTTTACCGACAGGCTCGCGCTGACGTTGCCTTGCTGGCCGACTGTGTAGCGCAGCCCCGTTATGCGGCAGCGTGTTGCGCCAAGGCGTTCGCAGGCACGAGCATGCTCCTCCTGAAGATCCGAGATCCGGGACGATGGGAGTGCCAGGTCATAGCTATAGTCGAATGCGATACCAGCAACCGAATTGCCTGCAATATCAGGTTCACCAGCACTACTTTCCGGTGCCTTGCTGCAGCCAACCAATGATAACGCGATTACGCTACTCACAAGCCACTTCATGGTCACTCTCCCGCAATCGATCTAAACACTATCGATTGGATGGGATATGCCGTCAAGCGTGCTCAGGTCACGGCGAGCCGTTGAGAATATACGGGGTTACGCCAGCGTTCGGTTTCCATCGTCTCACACAATATGTCCCCCGCACGCCACACGTCTTCATGGCTCAGATATAACGGCGTCAGGCCGAGGCGGAGGATGTCGGGGTCGCGGAAGTCGCCGATGACGCCGCGGGCTATGAGGGCTTGGGTGAGGACATAGGCGTTTGGGTGGCGGAAGCTGATGTGGCTGCCACGCTTGGCGGGGTCTCGGGGGCTGACGCAATCGAGGCCCAGGGCGTCGCCCGCCGCGGCTAGGATATCGAACAGGCGCGCGCTCTTGGTGGCGACCGCGTGCTGGTCGATGTCGGCCCAGAGGTCGAGTGCGGTTTCCAGTGCCGCCGTCGAGAGCATCGCGGGCGTGCCGGCGAGCCAGCGCTTCATGCCGGGGGCCGGGCGGTAGGCGTCCTCGAACGCGAACGGCGCGGCGTGGCCCATCCAGCCGGACAGCGGGCTGGCGAGGGCGTCCTGCCAGCGTTTCGCGACGTAGAGGAACGCGGGCGCGCCGGGGCCGCCGTTGAGATATTTATAGGTACAACCGACGGCGAGGTCTGCGTTCGCGCCGTTGAGGTCGATCGGGACGGCGCCGACGCTGTGGCTGAGGTCCCAGAGCATGAGCGCGCCGGCCTCGTGCGCGCGATCAGTCCAGTCGCGCATGTCGAAGCGGTCGCTGGTCTTGTAGTGGACATGTGTCAGGAGGAGGACTGCGGTGTCTTCGTCGAGCGCGGCGGCTAGGTCTTCGCGGGCGACCACTTTAAGGCGTGCGCCGGGGACGCAGGCGATTGCGCCTTCCGCAATGTGCAGGTCGGTGGGAAAGTTGCCCGCTTCGCTGACAACCGTATGACGCTTCGGGTTGCTGCGAAGAGCCGCGACCAAGGCCTTGAAAAGATGAGTCGAGGTGGTGTCGCCGATGATGACCTCGTCAGACGCCGCGCCGATCATCGGGGCGATCTTCGCGCCGATCCGCTGGGGCGCGTCGATCCAGCCTTCGTTCCAGCTACGGATCAGGCGCTCGCCCCATTGGCGCGTGGCGACGTCGGCCAGTGCGGCCGGCGTGGCCTTGGGCAGCGCGCCGAGCGAGTTGCCGTCAAGGTAGATCACGCCTTCGGGGAGCGCGAACGTGTCGCGGTAGGCGGTGAGCGGGTCGGTCGCGTCGAGCGCGCGGGCGTCTTCGAGGGTCACTTGGTCTTCCTGAGGTCGGCGAGGATCAGGCGCTTCGCTTCCGCCCAGGCGGCGGTTTCAGGCGCGATCAGCTCGACATGGCCGGTGGCGGGGATGGTGTGGAGCGTGGCGGTGTCGCCGGCTGCCCTGGCCTTTGCGACATAGTCGGTGGCCATGACGAACGGGATGATGCGGTCTTCGCGGCCGTTGATCAGGTCTTGCCGAACGCGGAGCGGGAGGAGGCGCGGGACCGAGGTGTCGGCGTAGACGTCCGGGTGCTGCGGCGTGGGTGAGCCGACCAGTTGTGCGACGACCTCAACCCCGCAGCCATTCTCGGGACTGGCCGCCGTGGCTTCGAGATCGGGGAGACCGCCGAGGCTGATGACATGGCGGATACGGAGCGGGTTTGCGGTGCGGAGCGGACTGGTCGCGGGCAGCTTCGAACGGCCGGCGAGCCAGAGCGCGAGGTGACCGCCGGCGGAATGGCCCAAGGCAACGACGTGGCGCGTGTCGAGGTTGAACTTCTTTGCATTTACCGTGAGTTGGTCGGCGGCGTTCGCAGCATCCGCGAACGTGCCGGGATAGCCGCCCCCGGCGCGGTCAACCCCGCGATAGTCGATGTTCCAGACTGCGACGCTGCTGTTGCGAAGATCGTCGGCGATCCAGTTCATCAGGCTGCGATCGGCGATGCTGGTCGTCCAGCAACCGCCATGCACCATGACCACGACCGGGAACGGCCCTTTGCCATGCGCCGTGCCCGTGGGCAGCCAGACGTCGACCTTCTGCATCTGGTCGGTGCCGTAGTCGATCGTCGCGTCGGGCGTCGGTTTCGGGCGCCGGGTCAGATCGGGCCATGTCAGCAGGGGCGACTTGACGGGAGCGGGGGCGGGGGTTTGCGCGATCACCGGAGCGGAGGTGGCGGCGAGCGCGAGAAAGGCAAGGCGGATCATGGGGTTGGTGTAGCGGGCTCGAACCTCCGCGTCATGCGGGCATCTGGCGTTCCGCGCGTGGACCAAGCGCGCGGTACGTTCATGCTTTGATCGTTGCGTTTTCACCTGCTACCGCTGTCGGTAATGGCCACCAGCGACTTCAAAGACCCCTTCGACTCCATCGTCGACGCCCCCTTCGATAGCGCGCTCAGCGAGCGGTATCTCGTCTACGCTCTGTCGACGATCACCGCGCGATCGTTGCCCGATGTGCGCGACGGGATGAAGCCGGTGCATCGGCGTCTCCTCTGGGCGATGCGGCTGCTGAAGCTGGACCCGGCGCAGGGCTACAAGAAGTGCGCGCGCGTCGTCGGCGACGTCATCGGTAAATACCATCCGCATGGCGACCAGTCGGTCTACGACGCGATGGTGCGCTTGGCGCAGTCGTTTGCGATGCGCTATCCCCTGGTCGACGGGCAGGGCAATTTCGGCAACATCGACGGTGATAACGCCGCCGCCTACCGCTACACCGAGGCGCGGCTGACACAGGTCGCGATCGACCTGATGGACGGGCTCGACGAGGACGCGGTCGCGTATCGCCCGACGTACAATGGCGAGGATCACGAGCCCGAGCTGTTCCCGGGGCTGTTCCCGAACCTGCTGGCGAACGGCGCCAGCGGGATCGCTGTCGGCATGGCGACGAGCATCCCGCCGCACAACGCCGCCGAGTTGCTGGAGGCGGCGATCGTGCTGATCGACACGCCGGACGCAGACGACGCGGCGATCCTGGAGCATGTGAAGGGTCCGGACTTCCCAACCGGCGGGCTGGTGGTCGATCCGCCCGCGGTGATCCGCGAATCCTATGCGACCGGGCGGGGCGGGTTCCGCGTCCGCGCGCGCTGGGAGACCGAGCGCGAGAAGGGCGGCGGCTGGCAGCTGATCGTCACGGAGATCCCGTACGGCGTGCAGAAGGGCAAGCTGATCGAGCAGATCGCCGATCTGATCAACGCCAAGCGCCTGCCGATTCTCGCCGACGTGCGCGACGAGTCCGACACCGAGATCCGCATCGTGCTCGAACCGCGCAGCCGCACGGTCGATCCGCAGATTCTGATGGACGGCCTGTTCCGGCTGACCGACCTCGAAACGCGGATCAGCCTCAACCTCAACGTGCTCGACAAGGATCGCACACCGCGCGTGATGTCTCTGCGCGAGGCGCTGGCGGCGTGGGTCGACCACCAGTTCGTCGTGTTGCGCCGGCGGACCGAGCACCGGCTGGCGAAGATCGCCGACCGCGTCGAGCTGCTCGACGGGTATCTGATCGCGTATCTCAATCTCGACCGCGTGATCGAGATCATCCGTACCGAGGACGAGCCGAAGAAGGTAATGATCGCCGAGTTCGCGTTGACCGATCGCCAGGCAGAGGCGATCCTCAACATGCGGCTGCGCAGCTTGCGACGGCTCGAAGAGTTCGAGATCAAGACCGAGCGCGACAAGCTCGACAAGGAGCAGGCGACGCTCGCCGCGTTGCTCGCCGATCCGAAGAAGCAGCGCGCGCGGATGAAGCGCGATATGGCGAAGATCCGCGATCGCTACGGCCTGGAAACTCCGCTCGGCAAACGTCGCACGACAATCGAGGAACATGCGCCGACGCGTGACATCCCGCTCGAGGCGATGATCGAACGCGAGCCAATTACCGTCATCCTGTCGCAGCGCGGCTGGATCCGGGCGATGCGCGGCCACAACGATTTGGCGAGCCCGGAGGCGCTGAAGTTCAAGGAGGGCGACGGCCCGGCGTTCGCGTTCCATGCGCAGACCACCGACAAGCTGTTGCTGGCCGCTGAGAACGGTCGGTTCTACACGCTGGCGGCGGACAAGTTGCCGGGCGGGCGCGGGTTCGGCGAGCCGGTGCGCGCGATGATCGATCTGGACGGCAGCGTCGGGATCGTCGCGCTGCTGCCCGCGAGCAAGCATCCGAAACTGCTGGTCGTCGCGACCGATGGGCGTGGTTTCTCAGTCAGTAGCGCCGAAGTTATCGCGGAGACGCGCAAGGGCAAGACGGTGGTGACGCCGCGACCAGGCGCGCAGTTGAAGATCGTCCGGCCGATCGGGCCGACCGACGATTACGTCGCGGCAATCGGCGACAACAGGAAGATGCTGGTGTTCCCGCTCGCCGAACTGGTCGAGATGACGCGCGGGCAGGGGCTCCAGTTGCAGCGCTACCGCGATGGTGGGCTGGCGGATGCGATCACCTTCGTCTTTGCCGAGGGGCTGAGCTGGGCGATGGGTGGCGGTACCGGTCGCACGCGCACCGAATCGGACCTTGGCCCATGGCGCGCGGCGCGCGGTGCGGCAGGAAGAATGCCGCCGACGGGTTTCCCGCGTGACAATAAATTCGGCTAGCGGACTGTAAAACCCGAAAATTGGCGAAAAGTGACAATAATACGCCGTTTCGGTTCCTTTAGGCCGTCTTAACGAAGCTCCGGTACGCAGGGGCATGGCATCGACCGCCTCAGATGCGATAGCGCAATCAATCCTCGCGACCGATCTGGTTTCGCGTGCGCTGGAGCTTGTGCCGATCCCCGCGGTGCATCTGCTGGTGTCCGGGGGGCAGTTCGAGCTGTTCGCGATGAACCGCGCCTATCGTCTGGCAGGGCTTGGCGTCGTCGCCGAGCGATCGCCGATGATCGCCGAACTGGGCCCGCGAATCCTCGCATTTCTCGAAAGCCAGCATCTGCGGTCGGACTTCGACTGGGTACTCGGGGATTCGGTCGACTGCCGCTATTACCGGGTAACGATGGCGCGCACCTTCACGTCGCTGCGCGATCGCTGCACGGTCAGTTTCATCGACCAGACTTCGCAGGTCCAGACCGAGCGGAGCCTGCGGCGGGAGATGACGACCGACAGCCTGACCGGGCTGCCGAATCGCGAGGGCTTCGAGGAGCTGTTCGAGGCGGTCGAGGATCGCACCGTCAACGCGGTGCTGGCCATCGACCTCGATCGGTTCGGCAGGCTGAACTCCTGCCTCGGATCGCTTGCGGGGGACGAGCTGCTGATCACCGTCGCGCGGCGAATCAAGGGCGCGTTGCGTGCGCGCGATACGCTGGCGCGAATCGGTGGCGACCAGTTCGGCATCCTGATGACGATCGACGACGACCGGGAGGACGCGCACGCGCTGGCGGATCGGATCCAGCGCACGCTGACCGCACCGTTCCGGCTGACCGACTATGAGATCAGCGTCGAATGCTCGGTCGGGATCGCGTACGGGGCGGACGAGTCGGGCGACGTCGCGGAACTGATCCGCCACGCGCAGTTCGCGGTGAAGCGCGCCAAGGCGAGCGGACTGGCCGAGAGCTACATGCCGCAGGATTTCGCGATCGCGCGCGCGCAGTTCAGCATGGAGACCGCACTTCGGCGGGCGATCGAGAAACGCGAATTGCGGCTGGCGTATCAGCCGATCTGCGACCTGGCGACCGGACGAATCGTCTCGTTCGAAGCCCTTGCGCGGTGGACCGACGAGGACGGCCAGATCCATTGTCCGACCGCGTTCATTCCGGTGGCCGAGGAATCGGGGCTGATCGTACCGCTCGGACGGTGGGCGATCGACGAGGCGGCGCGGACGCTCGCCGCGTGGGATGCGCGCCACGGGGGGCCGTGCGGGGTCAAGCTGGCGGTCAATTTGTCGGCGATCCAGTTGCAGCGCGATGCGATCGCGCCGGTCGTGGAGGCGGCGCTCGCGTCGTCCGGGCTGACCGGCGACCGCTTCACGCTGGAGTTGACCGAAAGCGCGATCGTCACCGATCCGGACCGGATCGCCGAGACGATGCATGCGCTGAAGGCGCTCGGCACGACGCTGGCGATGGATGATTTCGGGACCGGCTATTCGAACCTGGCCTATCTGCAGAAGCTGCCGATCGACGTGCTGAAGATCGATCGCAGCTTCGTGACGGGCATGCTGGCGGACCGCGACAAGGTGTCGATCGTTCGCGCGATCCTGAGTCTCGCGCAGGCGCTGGGGATGAAGACCACGGCCGAGGGGGTCGAGACCAACGAACTGGCGCAGACGCTGGCGGCGCTGGGGTGCACCTACGGCCAGGGATATTTCTACGCCAAGCCGCTCGAGGCGGATGCGGCCTATGCGATGATCGCGCCGGCGGTGGTGCCGGCCTGACGCGACGTTTCTGGCGGGGGACCCAAACCACTATCGTCATCCCAGCGAAAGCTGGGATCTCGTGGTGCCGGTCCCGCCCAACCACCGCAATTCCCCGGCTTTCGCTGGCGTGACGGAAATCGGCTCAGCTCAGCGCGTGTGCGACCATCTCGTCGGCGATTCGCCCGACCCGCGCCGCATCGGGAAAGCCTTCCGCGATCCACCGCGTCTCGACCTGCCGGAGCATCGCCGCGACGTCGGGGCCTTTGCGCAGGCCACGTTCAACCAGCGCGCCACCGGAGAACGGGAAGGCGGGGGGCGTCCAGTCCTTGATCGCGGAGACGTCTTCGCCCGCAACAAGAAGGCGATCGACGGCACCCGCCACGCCGGCGCGATAGGCGAGCGCCTGCGGGCCCTCGGTGCCGGGCCCAGCGGTGGCCGCGATCAGGCGCTTGCGATCGGTATTGGAGAGCTTCAGCCGCGCGCCGACGGCTTCCGCGGCTACAGGCGCGATCGTCATGGCGAGGCGGCGGATCGGGTCCGGCGCGATGCCCGCCGCGCTTTCCCGCTCCGCGAGGCGCGCCAGGCGCGCTGCACCCGCGGCATCGATCTCGGGGAGGACGGCGCGGAAGATGCCGCGGTTCACCATCAACGTCACGACCGGCACTGCGTTGGCGGCGACCAGCAGCTTCAGCGCTTCGCTGGCGACGCGTTCGCGGGAGAGCGCCATCAGGTCGTTGGCCCGCACGACGCAGGCGTCGAGGCCCGCGTCGTCAATCGTGCTGCCGAAGCGCGCGTGGAACCGGAAGAAGCGGAGGATGCGTAAGTGATCCTCGGCGATCCGCTGCAACGGGTCGCCGATGAAGCGCACGCGCCGCGCCGAAAGATCGTCGAGGCCGCCGAAATAATCGAAGATCTCGCCCGTCGCCGGATCGGCGTAGAGCGCGTTCATCGTGAAGTCGCGCCGCGCCGCGTCCTCGCGCCAGTCGTCGGTGTACGCGATGATCGCGTGGCGGCCGTCGGTCGTGACGTCGCGACGCAGCGTCGTCACCTCGACAGGACCGCCGGCGGTGACCGCAGTGATCGTGCCATGCGCGAGGCCGGTCGGCACGGCCTTGATCCGCGCATCCTGCAGGCGCTCGATCACCTCCTGCGGAGGCAGGCGCGTGGCGATATCGACATCGGCGACCTCGATCCCGAGCAGCGTGTCGCGGACCGCGCCGCCGACGAACCGCGATTCGCCCTCGGCGGCACCAAGGACCGTCGCCAGCGCTTCGAGACCCTCACGATTACGCCACGCGGCGCCCGGGAGTATCAAGACCACCGCAATCGGCGCGCGAGGTTGACGATCATCGCGGCGGTCGCACCCCAGATACGGCGGTCGTTCCACATGATCTCGTAATAATGCCGGTCATGGCCCTGCCATTCGAGCGTCGCCTCGACATGGTTCGCCTCGTCGAGCAGGAACGCGAGCGGGACTTCGAAAACGCTGGCAACCTCTGCCTCGCTGGGCGTGAAGACCAGGTCGGGGGGGATGATGCCGATCACCGGCGTCACCTGGAAACCGGTGACGGTGCGATAGCTGTCCGCCTCGCCGATCACCGTGACCTGGCCGCGCGGGAGTGCGATCTCTTCCTCGGCTTCGCGCAGCGCGGCGGTGAGCACGTCCTCGCCGGGATCGATCCGGCCACCGGGAAACGCGATCTGGCCGGGATGACGGCTCATCGTGTCGGTACGTTGCGTCAGGATCACGCCGGGATCGGCACGATCGGTCACCGCGATCAGGACCGCGGCGGGAAGCAGCGTGTCGGTCGGCGAGAGCTCGCTGTCATGCTGGTCGCCGGTGAGCAGGATCATCTGCGCGCCGGTACCCTTTGCCAGCGCCGCGGCCAGCCGTTCGGCCAGCGTCATGCGGCAGGCTCCAGTGCGAAGAACGCGCCGTCGCTCCAGATTCCGGGCGGCGTGTCGCCACCCGCGATCGCGCGTTCGGCGAGTTCGTAATAGACCGCGCGAGACACCAGCGCCTCCATGCCGCCGCGCACCTCGAGATAGGGGCGGGGGCCGCCGTCGCCCTCTGCTGCATCCTCGACGAAGCGCAGGGCATGCTCGGGCCCTGCGGTGACCAGATCGCCGGTGTTCAGCCTGAACGCGAGCTTCGACTCGCGGCCGGTGCCTTCGGCCTTCATCTCGACCGCGACGAACGGCGCATCAT
This sequence comes from Sphingomonas sp. 4RDLI-65, assembly GCF_049472435.1. Classification (NCBI taxonomy): domain Bacteria; kingdom Pseudomonadati; phylum Pseudomonadota; class Alphaproteobacteria; order Sphingomonadales; family Sphingomonadaceae; genus Sphingomonas; species Sphingomonas sp. 4RDLI-65. Next base: position 69,866 of record NZ_JBCEBT010000008.1, read on the forward strand.
CGACGACGATATCGAGCTTTTCGACCGGCGTGACGAGCACGTGGCTGCCGTCAGGCTCGCGGCGGAGGATCGTCGAGAACAGCCGGACCATCGCCGGGCGGCCGATCGGCGAACCTTGATGATACCAGGTGCCGTCGCGCGCGATCCGCATCTCGCTGTCGCCGCAGTGCGTCGGGTTCCATTTCTCGACTGGGGGAAGCTTGGCCTCCTCGACGAGCTTGGCGATCTCGGCGAGGCTTAAGGAGGCTATATCGGGGATGGGATCCATGGGCATGGCGGCGGACTAGGCGGGCGGGGGGGCTAGGTAAAGCGGCGGCTTATGCGGATGCGGTGACCGGTATCGTATCGGGCACGCGCGCGCCGAGTATTCCGGTGGTGTCCGGCACTGCGTCGCCGCGGGCAAGCAGCCGATGGCGCTCGACCGGACCGGGAGCATTCCAGTGCGCGGTGCGATCGGCGGTGAAGCCGAAGAAGCGGCCGTAATATTCGGGATCGCCGATCAGCATCAGCGCGCCATCGAGGCCATGTGCGGTCGCCGCATCGAGCGCCTGCGTCATCAACCGGCGGCCGATCCCGTCACGCTGGTGCGTCGGCTCGACCGCGACCGGGCCGAGCATGACCAGCGGGGTTTCACCCTCGTCCTGGATCAGCGCGATCGGCCAGCATTGGATCGAACCGACCAGGGCACCATCCTCGATCGCCGCGAAGCTGAGCGCGGCGATCGGCGTGCCATCGCCGCGGATCGTGTAGGCAGTGCGCTGAAACCGCTCCGGCCCGAACGCACGATCGAGCAGCGACTCGACGATTGCCGGTTCGATGCTGTCGAGGGGGACGAGAGTGATCACGGCATCTCCTGCCCCGGATGCGCCAAGCGGCGGCGCATGGCGATGGGGGCAGCGCGCTTTAACTTCGGTGCGGCTGAACGCAAGGATAACCGGCGAGAGAGGAGGTTGCTTTAAGGCGAAGCTACTCCGGGTGATCGAGGCTGGCCGTCACGATCCTCCCCCGCAAGGGGGAGGTGGCTGGCGTTTGCCAGACGGAGGGGGAGGAAAGCGATTACCGCCGTTCCGTGTCCTCCCCCTCCGTCACCTTCGGCGAGACCTCCCCCTGGCGGGGGAGGATTGCGTAAGTTGCTGGCCAGCGCGCCTCACGTCGAAGACCCGACTTTCATCTCGGCGTGCGTCTGCTAGAGGCGCGACGATGGAAGACAGTCTTCAACTCGAAGTCCACGATCTCGAAGTGCAGGTCCTGACCGGCATCTATTCGGAGGAGACGCACCTGCCGCAACCGTTGCGGATCTCGCTGACCGTGGACATGGTCTGCCCCCGGCATTTCGCGCCCGACACGCCGCTCTCGGCGTCGAAGAATTATCTCGACCTGAAGAACGCGGCGACGACCGCGCTGCCGCCGGGCGTGCACTTCACGCTGATCGAGGGCGTGGCGGATCATATCTGCGAGACGCTGTTCCTGCAGGATGCGCGGGTGATGCGCGTGCAGGTCAAGATCGTGAAGCTGGCGATCGCCGAGGCGGACGAGGCGATCGGCGTGACGCTCGTTCGCCATCGTCGCTGACGGCATGCGACTGATGCTCGAGCCGGGCGAGGACATCGCCGCGCTGGTGCGCGGCGCGATCGGCGAGTCGCGGGTGGTGGTGATCCCGGCGACGCTGGATGCGCTGGCGATGGCGCAGGCGAAGGCGGCGATGGAGCCACTCGCGGTGGAATTAGCGCCCGCGACTCGGGTGAATGCGGTGGTCTTGGCGGAGCATGCCGATCCCGCTGACGTGGATGCGGCGGTTGCGTTCCTCGAACAGGCGCGGTCGACCACCGGGCAATTGATCGAGATACGCTGACCCGCTGTCGTCACCAGAGAACCAGACCGTCATTCCCGCGGAGGCGGGAACCCATATGGGCGAAGCTCGCGATTGGATTGCCGACCCTTGAGCATCTGGGTCCCCGCCTCCGCGGGGATGACGAATAGCTGCATGATCGAAAGGCGCCGGAGCTTCGACGCCCGGCAACCTCCCTACACCTTCCGCGTCCGGCCGCATGGCCCCAGCGCGGCTAGCACATAGGCATAATCCTCACGCGCAATCGTCGCGTCGGCGGCCTCCAGCGAGCCGGTGCTCCGATCGGGCAGCGCCGGCGGCAGCGCGCACGCCATCCGGTACCACAGCAACGTCTCAGGGGCGGGGGGAGCCGCCGATTCGTCGACGATCTCGCTTAGCGCGACCGCCCAGCGCGGCTGCTCGCCCGGTCGTCGCAGCACCGACAGCGATACCGGCCGCTGGTCCGCGGTGGTCAGGAAGATCTGCGTCTCGCCTTCGCCGGGCAGCGCACCCGCAACGTGGAAGGCATTGCCAATCCCGGTGATGACCGGCGGCGCATCGCTCGCCAGCGCATCCTTGGCAATCTTCCGCGCACGTTCATCCGCAGTCGGACTCCAGTCGATCTGCGCATCGGGCGCAACGAGCTGGACCTGGTTGACCGCACCCGGCACCGGCCGCGCGAAGATCAGCACGCGCGCCTTCTTGAACTTCGGCACGCGCCCCGCCGAATCGGGGGCGACATCGAGCAGGTAGCCGATTCGCGGTGGCAGCCCATCGGCGCCCCGGATCAACGCGGTAACGTCGACCTCGACATATAGTCTGACAAACCCGGGCGCGAGATTCGGCGCCTCGGCAGGCTTGATTTTTTCGGTCGAACGCACCGTCGCATCAGCGATGACCGGGGCCGACAGCACGAGGTCGGCAATGTCGGCATAGCAGTTCCCACCCGCCGCATCCTGTTGCGGCGCACCATTCGAAACCGGCGTCTTAGCGAGAGAAACCTGCGGTGGTTCGGGCGCTTGCCCGGCGCAGGCGGGGAGCGCGACGAGCGCGATCGACAGGGCCGAAGCCGTAACGTGAAACAGTGGATTCATGTCGCCAGGCTACGCGACCCAAGCTGAACGATACAGAAATAATTCTGCCATCGTGCGGTTGTACGTTTGTTGCGTCTGACAAAGCGTTTGCGTGTCGCATGACGTGGCGATAGGACTTAGGCACTGCCCCGTGGTTATTCCGGCCAACGGCAGACGTATGTGTCGCGTACCCAGTGCGGACACGTTCGTACGGAGCAGGCAGATTAAGGGAGTGTCGTTGCTGAATGGCCTATGTTGACCAGAAGATGTCCGGAGGCAAAATCGTCGCGATCGTTATCGTCGCGCTGATTCATGCGGCCTTGGGCTATGCTTTCGTCACCGGCCTCGCGTACCAGTACGTGAAAAAGGCCCAAGAAAAGCTTAATACGTTCGACGTGGAGCCGCCACCGCCGCCGCCTCCACCCGACGAGCCCCCGCCGCCGCCGCCTGACCAGCCAAACCTGCCGCCGCCACCGACTACGGTCGTGACGCCGCCGCCGGTGATCGTGACGCCGCAGCCTGCGCCTGCGATCACCACCTCGACGATCATCCCTCGGTTCCAGCCGACGGCTCCGCCAGCGCCTCCCGCGCCGCCGGCTCCGCCAGCCCCGCCGGCACCTCCAGTCGTCAGCAAGGCGGCCGGTGCAAAGGGTGATCCTGCACAGTGGGTGTCGACGGACGATTATCCGCCGAGTTCGCTGCGCGCCGAGGAAGAAGGCACCGTCGGGATCGCCTGGGACATCAATACCCAGGGTCGCGTCGAGAATTGCCGCGTGACATCGTCGAGCGGATCGTCCGCGCTGGATCGAGCCGCTTGCGCCGCGATCACACGGCGTGGTCGGTATTCGCCGGCAATGGACACGGCGGGCAACCCGATCCGGTCGAGCTCTTCGCGTCGCGTGACGTGGAAGATCCCGCCCCAGTAATCGGTGCCATCACCGCTGCAGTTTTCGTTTCAGACATAGACCTAATAGTCAGAGGACTAACCGATCATGATCACCACCATTCTGGCAGCGGCCGCGCCCGCCGCAGCTGACGCCAACCCGTACGGCCTGCAAGCCGCACTCCGCGAAGGCGGCCTGATCTCGCAGACCGTGTTCGGCATCCTCGTGCTGATGTCGGTCGTGTCGTTCTACATCCTGTTCTCGAAGCTGTTCGAGCAGCAGAAGATCATCGGCCAGGGCAAGCGCGTCCGTCAGGCCTTCTGGTCGTCGAACAGCCTTCGCGAAGGTTCGGCCAAGCTCGACAAGAACTCGGCCTACAAGCAGATCGTCGACGACGGCCTGGCCGCTCAGGAGCAGCATTCGAAGCTGACCGATCCGGTCGAGGCGCATGACTGGCTGCACGGTTCGCTGGCGCGTTCGGAAGCCGCGATCAACTCGAAGCTGGGTGGCGGTCTCGCCTTCCTCGCGACGGTCGGTTCGGTTTCGCCGTTCATCGGTCTGTTCGGTACGGTTATCGGCATCTACCGCGCGCTCGTGAAGATCGGCGCATCGGGCCAGGCATCGATCGACAAGGTCGCAGGGCCGGTCGGTGAAGCACTGATCATGACCGCCCTCGGTCTTGTCGTCGCCGTTCCGGCCGTGCTGTCGTACAACTGGCTGCAGCGTCGCAACAAGTCGATCGCAGAGGACCTGTCGGCCTTCTCGAACGACGTGCTCGGCTTCCTGGCTTCGAACGGCGCTGTGCGTCCGTCGATCGCAACGGCTGCAAAGCCGGTTGCGGCCAAGCCTGCCACGACGACCACGACTGCCGGCCAGACCGGTGGCGTACCGCGCGCCAACTAAGACGCGAAAAGGCGGGGCTGCTGTCTGCAGCGGCCCCGCTTCATTGCTGCCGGCGGTTCCGGTGGCGATTAAATGGATAGGATAGTTCGCACATGGCGATGAGTGTTGGTGGCGATTCCACCGAGAGTTCGATATCGGACATCAATACGACGCCGCTGGTCGACGTCATGCTCGTGCTCCTGATCATCTTCCTGGTGACGACGACCGTCGCGGTCCAGGCAGTGCAGCTGAAGCTCCCGGAGGTTCGTTTCGATCCGACGATGACCAAGCCAGAGAACGTCTCGCTGTCGGTCACGACCAATGGCGACGGCAGCTGTGCGGTGTATTGGGGCATGAGCCCGGTCACCTCGACCGAGCTGCTCGATCGCGCGGTCGCCAAGCTGAAGGCTGAGATCGATCGCCAGGGTGGCGCGAACGCCGCCGATCTGGAATTGCCCGAGGCGCATATCCGCGGCGACGTGAATACGCCGTACAAGTGCATCGGCGGCACGATCTATACGATGCAGCGCGCCGGCTTCGCCCGCGTCGGCTTCATCTCCGAGCCGCCCCCCGGCGGCACCACCGAACGCTGATGCCGGACGCTGATGGTCGCTCGGACGAAATTAGGAGTAGTATAGAATGGCAATGAGCGGCGGCAAAGAAGATGGCTCGCCGATGATGGAAATGAACATGACGCCGTTGATCGACGTCCTGCTCGTTCTCCTCATCATGTTCATCATCACGATCCCCATCCAGACGCACGCGGTGAAGGTCGACCTTCCGGTCAACAGCCCGAACCAGCCGCAGAACCCGGTCAATCCCGAGAAGAACAAGATCTCGATCGATCCCGCCGGTGTTATCGCGTGGAATGGTTCGCCGGTCGACGAAGTCACGCTGCGCCAGTATCTGGATCAGTCCGCTGGCATGACGCCGGAGCCCGAACTCCACTTCCAGCCTGATCCGCAGGCGCGCTACGAAGTGGTCGATCGCACGCTGGCCGTCATCAAGCGGTCCGCGATCACCAAGCTCGGCTTCATCGGCAACGAGCAGTATCGCAACGACTTCTAAGTCGCCCTGCATACGGTATCGAGCGTCTAATGGGCGGTCCTTCGGGGCCGCCCTTTTTCGTTGGCGGGGGGCTTGGAGCACAGGCGGAGCGCGCGGCTTGCACGATCGTCATCGAAGTGACACACTGATGTCATAAAAATGAAACCTTCCGCCACGCGAAGTCAGTGGAGATGAGCGATGCGCAAGACCGTCCTGTTCGTTCTCGCAACCCTCGGCACGGCAATGCCTGCTTTGGCGGCACCCTCCGTAACCGTGGACCGAACCGGCTACACCGCGATCGCGGCGGGTGATCTCTCCACGGCTGAACAGCGCATCGTCGCCGAGCGGAAAATCTTCCCGCAACGCCCCGAACTCATGCTGAACCTGGCGTCGGTCTATCATCGTACGGGCCGCGAATCGGAGGCACGGGCGCTGTATGCCGCGGTGCTGGAGCGGCCCGCCGTGGCGATGGACCTGCCATCAGGTGCGATCGTGTCGTCGCACGATCTGGCAAGCCGTGCGCTTGGTCAACAATCACGACAGATCGCGACTCGCTGAACGCTTGATCGCGGAAGGTATCGGGTGGGGTGCGCGCGCCTCCTTGTTCTCCCGCGAAGGCGGGAGCCCAGGCTGGGTCCCCGCCTTTGCAGGGACACAAGGGAGGTCGGCGTTCGGTCCTGGCTGTGCGGCGGGAAGACCTGATCTGGCCGTGCCGGGCACGATCATAACAGCACCACCCCGGCGGAGGCCGGGGCCCAATTGGGGGACGTTGCCAACTGAGCGGTGAATGCCGTTACCGCGGCCTTTCCACTTGGGCCCCGGCCTTCGCCGGGGTGGTCTAGGATAGGGCGGATGCAGCCCGCGACAGGGACTTTAAATGTTCGAGACAGGGCTCCAGGTAAGGCGCACCGGGTCACGTGGAAGCAAAGAACCGGTCCCGCGAGCGACGGCGGCGTTCAACCCTCCGCAACCCCACCCGTCTCCCGCCAACCCTAAAGCCGCGGCAGCGTCACCCCGCGTTGCCCCATATATTTCCCCGCACGGTCCGCATAGCTCACCTCGCACGGCTCGTTCCCCTTGAGGAACAGGAACTGGCACGCGCCCTCGTTCGCGTAGATCTTGGCGGGCAGCGGCGTGGTGTTGGAGAATTCCAGCGTCACATGGCCCTCCCATTCGGGCTCCAGCGGCGTCACGTTGACGATGATCCCGCAGCGCGCATAGGTCGACTTGCCGAGGCAAATCACCAGTACGTCGCGCGGCACGCGGAAATACTCGACGGTGCGGGCCAGCGCGAAGCTGTTCGGCGGGATGATGCACACGTCGGTCTTGCGGTCGACGAAGCTGTTCGCCGCGAAGTCCTTCGGGTCGACGATCGCGCTGTCGACGTTGGTGAAGATCTTGAACTCGTCGGCAACGCGCGCGTCGTAGCCATAGGACGACAGCCCGTACGAGATGCAGCCATCGCGGCGCTGCGCCTCATGGAATGGCTCGATCATCGCGTCGCCCAGCGCGCGCTCGCGGATCCAGCGGTCGGACATCACGGACATGGCAGCTCCCTTTTCGCCGCCGCTTTCGCCCGGATGGCGTGCGGCGGCAAGAGCGCGCTCGTGCATCCGCAGAATTTGCCGTTGCAGGGACGCCACGGGATCGTCATGGGCGCGTCATGGAAGTGACATGAAGAGTATGCGGCGAATCCTGTCGAGCACGGTGGCGAATCACCACGGGCCTTCCTGCACGATCGGCGACGGCGTGGTCCTCACACGCGGGACGAGACACCGTCGGCTGTACGTGATGATGGCACTCGCCGGATCGGTTGTCCTGTGCGGCCCCGCGGAAGCGCAGACCATGCAGGATCTCCAGCGCCAGATCGACGAATTGAAGGCGACGATCGCCGAACTCAAGGCCGCCCAGGGTGGCGCGGGGCAGAGCGGACCGATGCCGCTGGCCGCTGCTCCAGCCGTCTCTCCGACTAGGATTGCGACGGCGCAGCCGACCGCACAGCCCGTCATACCGGTACCGACGACCCAGTTGGCCGCGTCGCCGGTCGCACCCAAGCGGGCGTGGTACGACCGTATCAAGGTGCGCGGCTACACGCAGATGCGCTTCAACGAGATCGTGTCGGGCGATCGCACCGCGCCCGATGGCCAGTCGCGGCTACGGTCGGTGCATGACGGCAGCGTCGGCGACAACAGCAACTTCTCGCTCCGCCGTGTCCGCCTCGTCCTGCAGGGCGATCTGAGCGATCATGTCTCGTTCTACCTGCAACCCGATTTTGCGACCAACGTCAGCAACCAGTCGGGCGGCGAACGGCGCGAGGGCTTTGGCCAGCTTCGCGACGCCTATGTCGACACGTTCATCGGCGACGATCACCGGTTTCGCCTGCGCTTTGGCCAGTCGAAGGTGCCGTTCGGGTGGGAAAACCTGCAATCCTCGTCGAACCGCCTGACGCTGGATCGCAGCGACGGCATCAACAGCGCCATTCCCAGCGAGCGCGATCTGGGCATCAACGCCTATTATACTCCGCCGGAGGTGCAGCGCGTCTGGGATCGGCTCGAGCATGACGGCCAGAAGCTGTTCGGCAATTACGGCGCGTTCGGGCTCGGCGTCTACAATGGCCAGGGGACCAATCGGCCCGAGACAAACGACGGCGTGATGACCGTGGCGATGGTGACGTGGCCGTTCGCGCTCGACGGCCTTGGCGGCGCGTTCGAGGGCCAGGTGCTGGAGGTCGGCGCGGCGGCGATCCGCAATCGCGTGCAGCCCGAACTGCGGACCGGCGGGGTCAGCGATACGGCGTTCGCCGACGAGCGGTTCGGCGTGCACGCGATCCTGTATCCGCAGCCGATCGGGTTCCAGGCGGAATGGAATTGGGGGCGGGGCCCTGAATATGATGCGACGTCCCAGTCGATCGAGACCAAGCGACTCAACGGCGGCTACATCCAGACGATGGGCCGCGTGAAGACGTCGCCGCTGGGGCCATTCATGCCGTATGCGCGCTGGCAATATTATCGCGGCGGGTGGAAGGCACTGCCCAACGCCCCGCGACTCGAGACCGACGAGTTCGAACTAGGCATCGAATTCCAGCCGACCCCGCCGATCGAGCTGACGATCGCCTATGCACGGATGGAACGACGCGAGGCGGACGAACGACGCGACGGTCGTGCGGACGGCAACCTGATCCGTACGCAGTTGCAGTGGAATTACTGAGGACAGGTTCGATCTGGCGCGGCTGAGCTCGGAACCAGTCGGGGGCTATCCCTTTCGAACAAGGAAGCTTTGTTTCCCCGCGAAGGCGGGGATCCAGACTGGGCTCCCGCCTTCGCGGGAGAACAAAGGCGCCGCACGACCGCCGATTTATGTATGTTTCAAGGGGATAGGCACCGAACCAGTCCGGGGTGCCGAGGCGTCAGCTGATCCCCAGATCCGCCGGCCCGAATGCTTCCGGCAGCAGTTCCGACACGGTGTAGGTCCGGATCGCGTCGCCCTCCGCAGCGCCGCAATGCACCGGGAGGTCGCGTCCGCCCATCTGTGCGGCTTCGTTGATGACCTGGCGACAGCGACCGCACGGGCTGACCGGCGATGTGCCGGTCGCGCGGCCCTCGGCGTCCATCGCGCCGCCGATCACGCCGATCGCGACGATATCGCGGAGCCGCCCTGCCGCGCTGGCGGTGGCGATGGCGACCGTCTCGGCACACAGCGACAGGCCGTAGCTGGCGTTCTCGAAGTTCGCGCCGGTGATCACCGTGCCGTCGTCGAGCAGCACCGCAGCACCGACCGCAAACCGCGAATACGGCGCGTGGGCGTTGCGCGAGGCGTCGCGCGCTGCGGCGACGAGTTGGATTGCGTGTTCAGTCATTATGCCACTACGTCCCAGTTTACCGGTCCCTCGATCCCGTCGATGCGACGGAAATCACTCGCCCGCCACATCCGCCACGGTCGCGCGGTGTAATCCGGCTTGAGGATATTCTCCACCGCCCATAGCGGCCGCGGCACGGCGTCCGACAGCGTGTATCGCGAATCCACGGCCTTGCTGATCCGTAGCATCACCGGCTGCCGGGTATGCGTTTCGACCATCGTCACGAACTGTGCGATGTCGGCGATCAGCGTCGCGCGGTCCGGTCGCGCGGTGCAGTCGTCGTGGAAGGCGATGTCGACCGCGGTCGGCAACGCGTCCGAGGTCCGCGGCACGAAGGTGTTGAACGCGTTCGCCTGTTCGTCGGCGCGTTGGCACAGCGAATAGATATGGACCGCGCCGCGACGCAGGCCGGCGTCGGGCAACGCTGCCCAATTCGCCTCGAAGCCCGGATCGCGGCGGTCGGTACCCGAGGTAGCGACGATATAGGCGAAATCGGCACCACGCGCGCGAACCGTGCCCCATTCGACCGGACCGGGGTTCTCGGCAAGATCAATGCCCTGGAGCGGGTATTGCTTGACGTCGGGGTGCCAGCCGGTCGCGGCGGTCCAGCCGCAGATGCCGACGAAGCCGGTTGCGGCGAGCGCAGCCGCGAATTTCAGAAGTGCGTGGGCCATGGGTCTTCTAGTTGCGGATGTGGAGAACGCAGATCAGCGTGAACAGCCGTCGCGCGGTGTCGAAATCGACCTCGATCTTGCCGTCGAGGCGCTCCTTGAGCAGCTCGGCGGCCTCGTTGTGGACGCCGCGGCGGGCCATGTCGACCGTCTCGATCTGCGCCGGGGAGGATTGCCGGATCGCCTGGTAATAGCTGTCGCAGATCGCAAAATAATCGCGGATCGGCCGGCGGAAGCGCCCGAGCGCGAGCACCAGAGTCTCCAGATGCGTTTCGTCCTCGCGGTGGATATGGATGCCCAGGCGTCCTTCCTCCGACTGGAGCTTGATCTTGTACGGCCCTGCGTAACCATCGGCATAGGCACGCTGCGGGGCAAAATGATTGTCTTCGATCAGGTCGAAGATCGCGATCCGGCGTTCCTGCTCGACGTCGGGCGAGCGCCAGCCGAGACTGGTCTCGTCGAGTTGCACGTCGATGATCCGCGGGTCGGCCATACCGGTTCGATAGCGGCGCGCATTCGCCCTGTCACTTATCCCCAGCATTCCGGCGCGAGCAGCTTGGACGAGGACCGATGCATCGCGTAGGTGAAGAGGATGGCAACTCTCGCATTCCCCGTTCCTGCTGTCCCCGAACCCCAGCAGCTTCCCCGCAACGTCGAGGCCGAGGCCGCGATGCTCGGCGCGATGATGATCGACAACCGGCTCGCGGACGATCTGGTCGACAAGCTCGAGCCCGGGCATTTCTTCGAGCCCGTCCACGGGCGCATCTTCGCGGCGATCAAGACGCTGCGCGGCAACGACATGCTGGTGACGCCGGTGACGCTACGGCCGATGTTCGACGCGGACGAGGGCATGCGCGAGCTCGGTGGGCCGGCGTATCTCGCAGGCCTGACCGGCAGCGGCGCGGGGCTGATCGGTGCGCGCCAGTTCGCCCAGCAGATCTATGACCTTGCCATGCTCCGCGCGCTCGTGTCGGTCGGCCGGACGCTCGTCGATCGCGCGATGGACACCTCCGAAGAGGTCAACCCACGCGCGCAGATTGAGCTAGCCGAAGAAGAACTGTTCAAGGTCGCGGCGGATGGCGGCTCCGAAAACACCGTGAAGTCGTTCGCGCAGGCGACGACCGCAGCGGTCAAGATGGCCGAGCGCGCGCTGAACTCGGGCGGCAATCTGTCGGGCGTCACGACCGGTATCGATTCGATCAACGCCAAGATCGGCGGCATGCATCACAGCGATCTCATGATCCTCGCCGGCCGTCCGGGCATGGGCAAGACGTCGCTCGCGACCAACATCGCGTTCAATGCGGCGCGGCGCTGGATGCGCGACATGGCCGACGGGATCGCGCCGAAGGATTCGGTCGGCGCCAAGGTCGCGTTCTTCTCGCTGGAGATGTCCGCGGATCAGCTCGCGACGCGTATCCTTGCCGAGCAGTCGCAGATCAGTTCCGAATCGCTTCGCATGGGTAAGATCAGCCGGACCGAGTTCGCGCAGCTTGCCGCCGCCGCGGCCGAGCTGGAGAATCTGCCGCTGTTCATCGACGACACCGGCGGTCTCTCGATCGGCGCGCTGCATACGCGCGTCCGCCGGTTGCAGCGTCGGCACAACAACGAGATCGGGTTGGTGGTGGTCGACTATCTCCAGCTGCTCTCGGGGTCGGGTAAGAGCAAGGACGGCAACCGCGTCCAGGAAATCTCCGAGATTTCGCGCGGGCTGAAGACCTTGGCGAAGGACCTCAACGTCCCGGTGCTCGCGCTGTCGCAGCTGTCGCGTGCGGTGGAGTCACGCGAGGACAAGACGCCGATGCTGTCGGATCTTCGCGAGTCCGGCTCGATCGAGCAGGACGCCGACATGGTCTGGTTCGTGTACCGCGAGGATTATTACGTCGCGTCGAAGGAGCCCAAGCGGCCGGCGGAAGGGGATAGCTCGAAGATCTTCGAGGACCATGCGTCGTGGGCGGCTGAGATGGAGCGCGTCTACGGCCTGGCGGAACTGATCATCGCGAAACAGCGACACGGCGCGACGGGCAAGGTGCGGATGAAGTTCGATCCGACGATTACGAAGTTCTCGGATCTCGCCGAGTATTGAGATTGTCTAATCCCTCGCCCCTTCGGGGAGAGGGAAGGGGCCCGCGGCCTTTGCCGTGGGAAGGGAGAGGGGAGTGAGGCTCGGGACCTGGATCCCAACTCCCCTCTCCCTTCCGTCGCCTACGGCTCCTCCCTCCCTCTCCCCGGAGGGGCGAGGGAAAGCAGTCAGATCATCGGGTCGTAGTCGGTGGGGGCGTGGATGCCGCATTCGACCTTGTCGAAACTGCGCCAGCGGCCTGCGCGCGGATCTTCGCCGGGCGCGACCTTGGTCGTGCACGGCGCACAGCCGATCGACAGATACCCCTGCGCCTCCAGCGGATGCCGCGGCAGTTCGTGCTCGGCGAAATAGGCGTCGAGCTTGGCCTTGTCCCAATCCGCCAGCGGGTTGATCTTCAGGCGGCCCTCGTCCTCCTCGAACCGGGGGAGCGCGGTACGGGTGCCCGACTGGAAGCCCTTCCGCCCCGAAATCCACGCATCGAACGGGGCAAGAGCCCGCCGTAAAGGCTCGACTTTCCGCAGGTCGCAGCAGCCATCGGGATCGTAGGACCAGCGCAGACCCGTCTTGTCCTTGATCGCGAGCAAACGCGGATCGGGACGGAAAACGCGGAGATCGGTAAAGCCCAGCTTCTCCGCCAGCTCGTCGCGGTACGCCAGAGTTTCGCCGAACATCTTCTGCGTATTCGTAAACACGACCGGCACATCGACATCGACCTGCGCGACCATGTGCAGCAGCACCGCAGACTCCGCGCCGAACGACGACACCGCCGCGATCCGGCCGCGCAACTCGCCGACCAGCAGTTCGCGCAGCATGTCCTGTGCGGAGACGCCCTCGAACCGCTCCTGCATTGCCATCGCGTCGGTGCGCGTGAACGCCGGCGTGACGTCGATCATGTCGAGTTGGCGCGCGGGCTCACCCATGGCGCAGCTTCCACACCGGCACCGCACCGTCCGCAGCCTTCTGGTACGGCGTATCGTAGCGCTCAAGGCTCGCGCGCAGCACGTCGATATCGATCGGCGCCTGCGGTGCGAAGCTGTCGAACCCGCACCGTCGCATGAGGGGGATCTGGTCGACCAGCACGTCGCCCTGCGCGCGGAGTTCGCCGGTATAGCCCGCCTCGCGCAAAATCCGCGCGGACGAATAGCCACGCCCGTCGCGGTAGCCGGGAAAGCTGACCTCGATCAGCGCAAGTTGGTCGATCTGCGGCAACAGCGCGCGCGCGTCGTCGCCCGCCTCAAGGCGAACCGCCGCCGCATTGCTCTGGCCGATGAACGAATCGAGCGTCACCGCGGGCTCGTCATGCGGCTCGTCGTCGCGGAAGCGGAGCAATGTCTGGTCCGGATACTCAACCATAGATCGCCTCCTTGAACGTCTCAAAGCCGACGCGGCGGTAGGTGTCGAGGAAGCGCTCGCCAGGGTCGCGGACCTGCAGATAGCGGTCGGTGACGCGCTCGATCGCGTCGACCACGCCGTCCTCCGAGAAACCGGGGCCGGTGATCTTCGCGAGGCTCACGTCCTCAGCGCCCGAGCCGCCGAGCGAGAGCTGGTAATTCTCGGTGCCCTTCTTGTCGACGCCGAGGATGCCGATGTGACCGGCATGGTGGTGCCCGCACGCGTTGATGCAGCCGCTGATCTTGAGCTTCAATTCGCCCAGGTCGCGCTGGCGATCGAGGCTGCCGAACCGCGTTGCGATCTTCTGTGCGAGCGGGATCGAGCGTGCATTGGCGAGGCTGCAATAATCGAGACCGGGGCAGGCGATGATGTCGCTGATCAGGTCGAGATTGGCTTCGGCGAGCCCGGCGTCGTTCAGCGCCGACCACACCGCATGCAGGTCGGCGATCCGGACGTGCGGCAGGACGATGTTCTGCGCATGCGTGACGCGCAGTTCGTCGAAGCTGTAGCGCGTGCCGAGGTCGGCCATCACGTCGATCTGGTCCGCCGACGCATCGCCGGGAATACCGCCGATCGGCTTCAGGCTGATGTTGACGATCGCATAGCCCGGCTGCTTGTGCGCCTTGACGTTCTGATCGAGCCAGACCGCGAAGTCGGGATCGCTGCGGTCGAGGTCGGTCGAGGCGCTTAGGTCGAAATCGGGCGCGCCGAAGTGGCTGGTGATACGCTCCAGTTCGGCCCGCGGCGGGTCGAGACCGAGGCCCTTCACCGCGGCGAATTCCTCCTCGACCTGACGGCGATATTCGTCGGGGCCGATCTCGTGGAGCAGGATCTTGATCCGCGCCTTGTAGATGTTGTCGCGCCGGCCATAGCGATTGTAGACGCGGAGGCACGCCTCGAGATAGCTCATCAGGTCGTCGGCGGGGACGAAGTCGCGGATCTCGTGGCTGATCATCGGCGTGCGGCCCATGCCTCCACCGACATAGATCTTCGCGCCGAGTTCGCCGTCGCGGACATGCAGCCCGATGCCGATGTCGTGTAGCCGCATCGCCGCGCGATCCTCGTCCGCCGCGATCACGCAGATCTTGAATTTCCGCGGCAGGAACGTGAACTCGGGGTGGAACGTCGACCATTGGCGGATCAGCTCGGCCCAGGGGCGCGGATCGGCGACTTCGTCCGCGGCGGCGCCGGCGAACTGGTCGGAGCTGATGTTGCGGATGCAATTGCCGCTGGTCTGGATGGCGTGCATCTCGACCGTCGCCAGTTCCTGGAGGATGTCCGGGGTCTGGTCGAGCTGGATCCAGTTGAACTGGATGTTCTGGCGCGTGGTGAAGTGGCCGTAGCCGCGATCGTACTTCCGCGCGATGTGCCCGAGCATGCGCATCTGGCGGCCGTCGAGCGTCCCGTACGGCACCGCGACGCGCAGCATATACGCGTGCAACTGGAGGTACAGGCCGTTCATCAGCCGCAGCGGCTTGAACTGGTCCTCGGTCAGCTCGCCCGAGAGGCGGCGGCGGACCTGATCGCGGAATTCGTCGACGCGCTGGTCGACGATCGCCTGGTCGTATTCGTCGTATTTATACATGCGGGGTTCCGGAGAAGTTTTGGTTCACGCGAAGGCGCGATGGCGCGAAGAGACTTAAAAGAAGGGTTTGCGCGCAGAGGCGCAGAGGCGCGGAGGAGAAGTGCTCGGGGATAGCTTCCGCGTAAGCGGCAAGACGCTTTCTCAGGCTTGGTGAGTTTGAAAGCCGCTGCGCGGCAAGCGCAACATCTCCGCGCCTCTGCGCCTCTGCGCGAAACACCTTCTCACTAACCTCTTCGCGCCTTAGCGCCTTCGCGTGAATCATATGACCCAGCTCCCCGCATTAGGATCGGCGGGTTTGAGGGTCAGGTCGGGCCGCATCGTCGGGCCCAAAGCGCGGATGCGGTCCTTGATGTGGGCGGGGCGGGGGCCTTCGTCGGTCTGGGTCGCCTCGATCAGGTAGGGGACGTTGACGCGGCGGGCGCCTTCCTCGGCCTGGAGGATCGATTCGCCAGATACGCCGACGTCGACCGCGTCCTCGATGTGGCGCGACCAGCCGTTGCCGGTCCACCAGACGACGTCGCCAGTGGGAAGGTCGTTTCCGGTCAACAGCTTCATGCGGCGGCGTCCTCTGCTACGCGGGCCCAGCGGGCGAGTTTGTCTTCTGCATCGGACAGTTCGACGACTTCGCCGACGACGATGATCGCGGGGCTCTGCACCGCTTCACGCGCCACCATCGCGCCGAGATCGGCGAGAAGCGTGCGGATCGCGCGTGAACCCTTGAGCGTGCCGCGTTCGAGAACGGCGACGGGCATGTCCGGCGCGACGCCGTCGGCCATCAGCTTGTCTGCGATGTCGGTCGCGGTGGCGATGCCCATGTAGATGACGAGCGTGCGCCCCTGGCCTGCGAGTCCTGCCCAGTTCTGCTCGCTGAGGCCCTTGCACTGGCCTGCGACGAAGCTGACCGCGCTCGAATGATCGCGGTGGGTGAGCGGCAGCATCGCTTCGGCGGCGCAACCCAGCGCAGCCGAGACGCCGGGGATCACCTCGACGGGCAAGCCAGCGGCGCGGACTGCTTCGACTTCCTCGCCGCCGCGGCCGAACACGAACGGGTCGCCACCCTTCAGGCGGATAACGATCGCGCCGGTCTTCACGTGCGCGATGATCAGCGCGTTGATCGCTTCCTGCGGCAGCGTGTGGCGCGCGCGCTGCTTGGCGACCGAGATGCGCTGCGCCGACGGCGGCGCGATGTCGAGCACGCGCGGATCGATCAGGCCGTCATGGACGACGACGTCGGCGGTCTTCAGCGCCTCGACCGCGCGGACGGTGAGGAGACCGGGATCGCCCGGCCCCGCCCCGACGAGGATGACGCGCCCGCGCGCGGTTGGGTCTAGGAGACTTGCCATGCGACCGGAGATGGGCGGCAACGCGCTGCACCGCAACCGAATGATGCTTTGGCGGGAGGTAGGATTGCTTTCCGTGCTCGATCAGTCGTCGGCGAGGCCGATACCGATGCTCGCGCGGGCGCTTTCGGATTCGCTGCTGACGACCGGGTAGGCGCAGTAATCGGCCGCGTAATAGGCGCTCGGACGGTGGTTGCCCGACCAGCCGATCCCGCCGAACGGGGCGCCACTGGATGCGCCGTTGGTCGGCTTGTTCCAGTTGACGATGCCGGCGCGGATGTTCGCCCAGAAGCGGTCGTAGAGCGCCGGCGTCTGGCTGATCAGCGACGCGGACAGGCCGTAGCGCGTGTTGTTCGCCTCGGCGATCGCGGCGTCGAAATCGTCGACGCGGACGATTTGCAGGATCGGACCGAACAGCTCGATGTCTGGGCGGTCGGCGATGTCGGTGACGTCGATCAGCGCAGGTTTCAGGAACGGCAGGTCCGCGACCGGACGTTCGAGATGGCGGATCGCGCGGCCGCCCCGAGTGAGCAGTTCGAGGAAGCTCTCGCTGAGCTGGTCGGCGGCTTCGTTGTCGATCACCGGGCCCATGAACGGGGAGGGGGTCGCGTGCGGTTCGCCGACGATGATCCGGCCGACCATCTTGTCGAGCGTGGCGATCAGCGGGTCGTAGAGCTTCGTGTCGACGATCAGCCGTCGCGCGGCGGTACAGCGCTGGCCTGCGGTGGTGAAGGCGGACTGGATGATCAGCACCGCCGCGGTGTGAAGGTCGGGCGTGTCCCATACGACGATCGGGTTGTTGCCGCCCATCTCGAGCGCGAGGACCTTTTCGGGCTTGTCGGCGAAGGCGCGGTTGAGCGCGAGACCGGTGCGCGCCGAGCCGGTGAACAACAGCCCGTCGATATCGGGATGCGCGGCCAGCGCCTTGCCTTCCGCGGGGCCACCGATGACGAGGCGGATGCACTCCGCGGGGACCCCGGCTGCGCGGAAGCATTCGACCAGGAACGCACCGACTGCGGGGGTCTTTTCCGACGGCTTGAAGACCACCGCATTGCCGGCGATCAGCGCGGGTACGATATGCCCGTTGGGCAGGTGCGCCGGGAAGTTATACGGCCCGAGCACCGCGAGCACGCCGTGCGGCTTGTGCCGGACGGCGATGCGTGTCCCCATCGTCGCCTCCAGCCGGCGCTGCGCGGTGCGATCGGCATAGGCGCTGACCGAGATGTCGACCTTGGCGATGACCGTCTCGACTTCGCCGCGCGCTTCCCAGATCGGCTTGCCCGTTTCGCGCGCGATCAGGTCGGTGAACGCGTCGTTGCGCTGCCGGACGATGTTGGCGAAACGCCGCATCGTCTCGATCCGGAAGGCGAGCGGCTTCGACGCCCAGCTCGACCAGCCGGCACGCGCGCAGGCGACTTCGGCATCGACGTCGCCGACCGGATGACGCCAGAGGACCGCGCCGGTGGCGGGTTCGTGGGAGATGATCTCGTCGGACATGGCGCCGTTCTTGCCTCAAATCTGGAATGATTCCAATTATTCGGCGAGCGCGTCTCCCATGATGCGGATCGCGGCGACTTTGGCGTTGAGCAGCGTCCAGTCGTCGTGTTCGGCAATCGGCGCCCAGATCGCCTCCACTTCGTCGATCAGCATGCTGCACGGTTCGCCCGACCAATAGGCGTGCGAGCGACCCTTGCGCGGTTCGTACGACGCTAGTGCGGCGCGGACGTCGGTCCAGGGTTCGGCGTAGGTGCCGGGAAGGTTTCCCCCGAATGCGTCGAAGAAGAAGCGGTCGATGCCGACACCGGAAGTGCGGAGTGCGCGTTCGGTGGCCTGGACGAGGTCGCGGTCGGTGTCCGGATCGCGCGGGCGAACGCCGAGGCGCCAGAGGATCGCCTGCGTGACTTCGGGTTGGTAGCGCGGGCCGAACTGGTCGAGCGCCGCCACCAAGGGATCGCTGTCGGCGATCTGGCGGAGTGCGACGGCGAGCTGCATCACGTCCCAGTGGATCGCCTCGGGCTGGCGGCCGAATGCGTATAGGCCCTGGTGGTCGAAATAGGCGGCGGTGAAGGCGGGGTCCCAGGTCGGGGCGAAGCGCCACGGGCCGTAGTCGAAGCTCTCGCCGGTGACGTTGATGTTGTCCGAATTGAGCACGCCGTGGACGAACCCCGCCGCCATGTAGCGCGCCGCGAGACGCGCGGTGCGACCGACGACGAGGTCGAGCAGGCGGACCGGGTCCTCGCTGTCCTTGTCGTACAGGTTGCGCAAGGTGTATCCGACGAGTTTGCGAAGGCCGGCTTCGTCGCGTTCGTAGGCGAGGCGCTGGAAGCTGCCGATGCGGACGTGGCTGTGGTTGAGGCGGACAAGGACGGCGGAGCGGGTCGGGCTGGGTTCGTCGCCGCGCTGCAACTGCTCGCCGGTTTCGATCAGCGACAGCGTGCGCGAGGTTGGGACGTTGAGCGCCTCCAGCATTTCGGTCGCGAGGATTTCCCGCACACCGCCCTTCAGCGTCAGACGACCATCGCCGGCGCGGCTCCACGGGGTCTGGCCCGAGCCCTTGGTGCCGAGGTCCATCAGGCGACCGCGGTCGTCGCGCATCTGGGCGAAGGTGAAGCCGCGGCCGTCGCCGAGGTCGGGATTGTAGTTGCGGAACTGATGGCCGTGATAGCGCAGCGCGAAGGGCTGGGCGAGCGTGCCGGGGAGGGGTTCGAACCGACCGAAATGGCGGGTCCACTCGTCGTCGGTCAGCGTGTCGAGACCGATCTGTGCAGCGGCGCGGTCATTGCGGAAGCGGAGCCGAGTCTCGGGGAAGTCGGCGGGGGCGACGGGATCGAAGAAGCCGTCACCAAGGTCAAGGAGCTTTGCTTCGGGGCGATACACTTGCGGGCGGGTAGGCATGCGGCGATATGGTGGCCGCTACCCGAAGGACGCAACCATGGCCGCTTACGAAAACCTCTATTGGTGGTCCAACGACGGGCTGAGACTGCACGCGAGGGACTATCCGGGTGGGGCGGAAGGCCAGCCGCCGATCCTCTGTATGCCGGGACTTACGCGGAATGCGCGCGATTTCGATGCGCTGGCGGCGCGGCTCGCGGGGCGGTGGCGGCTGATCGCGGTGGATTTCCGCGGCCGCGGCGAGAGCGCGTATGCGAAGGATCCGATGTCGTACGTGCCCTTGACGTATGTGCAGGACGTCGAGGCGTTGCTGACCGAACTCGCGATCGACCGGTATATCGCGTTCGGGACGTCGCTCGGCGGGATCGTCACGATGCTGATGGCGGGGCCTTCCAGAGGCCGGATGATGGCGGCGCTGCTCAACGACGTCGGCCCGGAGATCGACGCGCAGGGCCTGTCGCGGATTCGCGGCTATGTCGGCAAGGCGAGCGTGTTCCCGACCTGGATGCATGCCGCGCGGTGCGTTTCCGAGAACAACGCCGACGTCTATCCCGACTTCGCGATCGAGGATTGGCTGGCGATGGCCAAGCGGTTGTACCGGCTGAACAGTTCGGGGCGGATCGTGCTCGACTACGACCTGAAGATCGCCGAGCCGTTCCGCGTGCCGGGCAACGAGGCGGGGCCGGACATGTGGCAGGCGCTGGGCTCCCTTCGCGACGTGCCGACGCTGATCGTCCGCGGTGGGCGATCGGACCTCTTGTCGGCGGCGACGGCGGAGCGGATGGCGGCGTCGCTCGACCACGCGGAACTGGTGACGGTGCCGGGCGTCGGCCATGCGCCGACGCTGAGCGAGCCGATGCTGCACGATTCGATCGACGGGTTGCTGGCGCGCGCGCTTGAGGGGGCCGCGATCCGCGCTTAGGGGAGGGCGGGGCCGCGCACCGCTGGCCGATAATCTGCTGATAATCCGGGATACTTGATGACCGAACTCTCCGACGCCCACACGACCGTCCGCCCGCTCAAGGGCCGCCGCGCGATCATTACCGGGGGCACCACGGGGATCGGCCGGGCGATCGCAGTGCTGCTCGCGGCGGAAGGGGCGAAGGTCTTTATCTGCGGCCGCGACGAGCGCTATCTTCAGGACGCGCTCGCGCGAATCCGCGAGGTCGGCGAAGGCGACGGCATGATCACCGAACTCGCCGATCCCGACAAGGTCCGTGCGTTTTTCGACGCGGGCGATGCGTATCTCGGCGGCTTTGACATCACCGTCGTCAACGCGGCGGTTGCGGCGGGCGGCCTGATGCAGATGAGCGAGGACGAGCTTCGTTACGCGATCGCGGTCGACTTCACCGCGTATTTGCTGAGCGCGCATCATGCCGCACACCGGATGACGCCGATCAGCGACATCGTCATCATCGGCTCGCTGAGCGCGCATATCCTCGGGCCCAGCTCGACCGTGTATGCCGGCATCAAATCGGGCATCGCGGGGTTCGCCGAGGCGCTGCGGCGCGAAGTCGGACCGAAGGGGATCAAGGTCTCGCTGGTCGAGCCGGGCAAGGTCGGGTCCAACATGCAGTATCCGGACGTACCCGACGACAAGCAGCGCCAGATGATCGAGGCGGAGCAGATGCTGCGCGCGGAGGACATCGCGGTCGGGGTGGAGTTTTTGCTGACGCAGCCGACGCGAACGGTGATCCAGCAGATCGTGATCGTGCCCCGGGCGCTTGAGGGGGAGTAATCTCTCTCACCCATTCCAACCTCCGTTCGTGCTGAGCGAAGTCGAAGCACCTTCGCGTGGGGCACACCCTTCGACTTCGCTCAGGGCGAACGGAAAAGGGGGCGGGCGAACGGGGAGCGCATGAAAGACCAGATACCCAAGGAGAATAGCATGTTCGATCAGCTCGTCTTCACCCCCGCCGACATCGACCTGTCGCGCTCGCCGCTCGCGGGCAAGGTCGGCGCCGAGACCTATGTGCTCGGCGCGTTCAATCCGGGGATGACGCGGCTGGCGAACGGCAATCTGCTGCTGATGGTGCGCGTGGCGGAGGCGCTGAAAAAGCCGATCAAGGACGGCAACGTCCACGCGATCCGCTGGGAAGACGGCGCGTATGTGCTCGACGCTTGGCCGCTGGCGATGGTCGATACGAAGGACCCGCGGAAATTCCTGATCCCCGGCGGCGGGTGGAAGGTGATGGCGCTGACGTCGTTGTCGTGGCTGCTGCCGGTCGAGCTCGATGCCGAGGGGCGCTCGGTCGTTGCGGTGCATTACGACAGGGCGATCGCGCCGCGCACGTCCTACCAATGCTACGGCGTCGAGGATGCGCGGATCTCCAAGGTCGGCGACCGCTATCTGATGACCACCTGTTCGGTCAGCCCCGAGCGGCATTCGACGACGCTGTATACGTCCGCCGACGCGCTCGACTGGCAGCTCGAGGGGATCGTGCTCGATCACCAGAACAAGGACATGCTGATCTTCGAGGGCCTGATCGACGGGCAATATTGGGCACAGACCCGCCCGCTCGGCGACCTATATTTCGCGTATCCACCGGGGAGCGAATGGCGCGCGGGGCCGTCGATCAACCTGTCGCGCTCGCCCGACGCGTTGCACTGGAAGCCGCATGACAAGCCGGGGATACGGCCGCATTCGGCGACGGTCTCGACTGCGCGGATGGGGGGCGGGGCGCCGCCGATCCTGACCGATCGGGGCTGGCTGACGCTGTGGCACGGGGTGGAGCCGTCGGGCGTGGTCGGGATCTATCGGACGTATTGGTCGATCCTCGACAAGGACGATCCGTCGATCACGGTGGCGACCGAGCACGCCGCATTGCTGGAACCGAACCCCGCGCTGACCGAGCCGCTGAAGGACGCGATGTATCTCGACAACGTCGTCTTCACGACGGGGATCGCGGATGCCGGGGACTTCTATGTCGTGGCGAGCGGCGAGGCGGACCTCGTGTGCCGGATCACGCATATCCCGAAGGACGTGTTCGCGGCGGCATAAATCCTCCCCCGCCAGGGGGAGGTGGCAGGCCCTTGCCTGACGGAGGGGGAGGACACGGAACAGATGTTTCGCCGTCCTCCCCCTCCGTCACCTTCGGCGACACCTCCCCCTGGCGGGGGAGGATTGCGTCAGAGTGCGAGGTCGGGGCTGCGGTCTACCTTTACGCGGGTTGCGGCGGGCTTGGGCTGCGTCGCGATCTGCACCGCGGGCGACGGTACCGTCAGTTGCAGCGTTTCCGCAGTCGACGCCCAGGTCTTGGCGATCGCCTCCGGATTGTCGTTCAGCGCAGTGCCATAGCTCGGCACGATCTCGCGGATCTTCGCCTGCCATGCGGGCGTCGCGAGGTGGTTCGCGAACACCTTCTTCAGCAGATCGAGCATGATCGATGGTGCGGTCGACGCCCCCGGCGACGCGCCGAGCAATGCGGCGATCGAGCCGTCCTTCGACGCGACGATCTCGGTGCCGAGCTTCAGCACGCCGCCCTTCTTCGGATCGCGCTTGATGATCTGGACGCGCTGCCCCGCCTGCCACAAGCGCCAGTCGCCGTCCTTCGCGCCCGGGAAATATTCGCGGAGTGCCGTCATCCGGTCCGCGTCGGACATGATGAGCTGGCCCGCGAGATACTCCACCAGGTCGAAATCGTCCCAGCCGACCGCGATCATCGGCCGGAAATTGTCGAGCGTCACCGACGCCGGCAGATCGAAATACGAGCCTTCCTTGAGGAACT
This sequence comes from Sphingomonas sp. 4RDLI-65, assembly GCF_049472435.1. Lineage (NCBI taxonomy): Bacteria > Pseudomonadati > Pseudomonadota > Alphaproteobacteria > Sphingomonadales > Sphingomonadaceae > Sphingomonas > Sphingomonas sp. 4RDLI-65. Next base: position 93,124 of record NZ_JBCEBT010000008.1, read on the forward strand.
TGGTCGAGAAGGTCGCAAACGGCCCGAACAGCAAGGCCTGCTTGCCGTCGAGATAGCGCGTGTCGAGATGCGGCACCGACATCGGCGGCGAGCCGACCGCGGCCTTGCCGTAGACCTTCGCCAGATGACGCTGCGCGACGTCGGGCTTGTCGGTGACCAGGAACGAGCCGCCGACCGGGAAGCCGGCATAATCGTCGGCCTCGGGAATCCCCGACTTCTGCAGGATCGGCAGCGCGCCACCGCCCGCGCCGGCGAACACGAAGCGCGCGTTGATGATCTGCTTCTCGTCGCTCTTCATGTTGCGCGCGGTCACGCGCCAGCGCTTGTCGGGGCTGCGTTCGAGCGCGCGCACCTCGTGCCCGGTGGTCAGTCTGAAGCCCGGCTGCGCGGTCATCGTCTTGATATACTGGCGCGTCACCTCGCCCCAGTTGCAGTCGGTGCCGAGCGGCGAGCGCGTCGCGGCGAGCTTCATCGTCGGGTCGCGGCCCTGCATCATCACGGGCACCCACTGCGCGATCTGCTTGGGATCGGTCGAGAATTCCATGCCCGAGAATAGCGGGCTCGCCTGGAGAGCGGCGTGGCGCTTGCGCAGGAACGCGACGTTGGCATCGCCCCATACGAGATTCATGTGCGGGGTCGAGTTGATGAACGACCGCGGGTTGGCGAGCATGCCGGCCTTCACCTGGTGGCTCAGGAACTGGCGGGTGACCTGGAACTGCTCGTTGATCTCGATCGCCTTTTCGATCTCGACCAGCCCGTCGGCCTTGTTGACCGGCGTGTAGTTCAGTTCGCACAGCGCCGAGTGACCGGTGCCGGCGTTGTTCCAGCCGTTCGAGCTCTCCTCGGCGACCTTGTCGAGGCGCTCGACCAGTTCGATCGTCCAAGTCGGTTCGAGCTGGTGGAGCAGCACGGCGAGCGTCGCGCTCATGATGCCGCCGCCGACCAGCAGCACGTCGACGTTGCGCTCGGTGGTGGCGGCGTCGGCGGCGGCGAGCGGCAAAATCGCCGCGCCGCCGGCGGTGGCCCCTGCCGCGATCGCCGAGCCGAGAAGGTTACGCCGGGTTACGCCGACGCCGGTGTTGACCGCATCGTCTTTGGAGGAATCTTGCATTGTCGTGCCTCATCGTTGCGGCTTGGCGCGACTTGTCCCGACGCTGTGAAAGCAGAGGGGACAGGCGTCCAACACCGGATTGTCGTTCCGGCCGCGTAATGATACGGATCGACAGAGGAACCATCGACCGAGCGCGACCGCTGCTCGAAATCCTCGTCCAACTCTCTGGAAGTCTTGGGGTATCGCTCCGCTGCTTGGTGCGCGAAGCTGTCTGCCCGGCGCACATGGCATCGCGCCGTCACTTTCGCAAGTCGGTCTGCCGTAACGTCAACCGGGCGGCTCCCTTGAAAGCAGGCGGGAAAATCGGCATCGGTCGGCGATGGCCGCTCCCGTGAACATCCTCCACCTCCACTCCTCGTTCGACCTTGGCGGCAAGGAGGCGCGGGCGGTGCGATTGATGAATGCGTTCGGGGATCGCGCGAAGCACACCATCGTCTCGGGCGTGCCCGACGCCCTGAGCGCGCGGGACTCGATCGCCGAGGGCATCCGCTACGAGATCGCACAGAACCCGCCGCCGCTCACCGGCAAGCCCTCGGTCAAGCGCTACGAGGCGATCGCGCAGTATATGCGGCGGTTCGACCTTGTGCTGACGTACAATTGGGGCGCGATCGACGGGGTGATGGCGCGGCGGGCGTTCGGGAAGGGCGCGCCGCCGATCGTGCATCACGAGGACGGCTTCAACGCCGACGAGGCGGGCGGGCTGAAGATCGAGCGCAACATCTACCGTCGGCTCGCGTTGGGCGCGGCGCATGCGCTGGCGGTGCCGTCCGAGGTGCTGGAGGGCATCGCGCTGAACACCTGGAAACAGCCGCGCGAGCGGGTCCACCGGATCGTCAACGGGATCGGCACGGCGTATTACGCGCAGAAGCCTGAGCCCAAGGCAATTCCGGGTTTCACCCCCAACGCCAAGGAGGTCGTGATCGGCGCGCTGGCGGGCCTGCGCGAGGTGAAAGACCTGACCGCACTGGTGCGTGCAGTCGGCGGCGTGTCGGGGCGGGTGCGGCTCGTGATCGTCGGCGAGGGGCCGGAGCGCGCGAACATCCTCCAGGCCGCCGCGGCGATGGGCATGGCGGACAAGCTGGTGCTGCCCGGATTCCTTGATCGGCCATACCGCTATATCGGCCATTTCGACATGCTGGCGGTGTCGTCGCGGAGCGAGCAGTTCCCGATCTCGGTGGTCGAGGCGATGGCGGCGGGGCTGCCGATCGCGAGCTATCCGGTCGGCGATATCAAGCGCATGGTTTCGCCGGAAAACCTGCCGTTCGTGACCGACATCGCCAACGAGGTTCGGTTGCGCGACGCGTTGCAGGCGCTGGTGTCCGATCCGGCGTTGCGGGCGTCGGTCGGCGCTGCCAATCAGGCCAAAGCGCGGGCGGAATTCGACGAAGCGGTTATGATCGCGCGCTATCGTGCGCTCTATGAGGATGCGCTCGGGCGACCCGGCGCGCTGACCTAGGTCTTAATATTGCTCGCGCGCTGCGTCCTTGCGATATAGGGGGCCGTATTTTCCGGGAGAGGTGACGTCGTGTTCAAGGGCCTGAAGCCTATCGTCTATAACGGTCGCGAAGTGTGGCCGCTGGTGGAAGGCGGCAAGGGCGTCGCGGCGACCAACCACGCCTCGGCCGGCGCCTGGGCTGCGGCCGGCGGCATCGGTACGGTGTCCGCGGTCAACGCCGACAGCTACGATCCCGAAGGCAAGATCATCCCGCAGGTCTACAGCGCGCTGACCCGGCGCGCGCGGCATGAGGAGCTTGTCGAATACGCGATCGAGGGCGCGGTCCAGCAGGTCGAGCGCGCGTACGAGATTTCGGGCGGCAAGGGCGCGATCAACATCAACGTGCTGTGGGAAATGGGCGGCGCGCAGCGAATCCTGCACGGCGTGCTCGAGCGCACCCGCGGCAAGGTCGCCGGTGTCACCTGCGGTGCGGGCATGCCGTACAAGCTGTCCGAGATCACCGCGTCCTACGGCGTCAGCTACCTGCCGATCGTCAGCTCTGGTCGCGCCTTCCGCGCGCTGTGGAAGCGTGCCTATTCGAAGGCGGCCGAGTGGCTGGCCGCGGTGGTGTACGAGGATCCGTGGCTTGCCGGCGGGCACAATGGCCTGTCGAACGCCGAGGACCCGCTGAAGCCGCAGAACCCGTATCCGCGCGTGAAGGAACTGCGCGACGTGATGCGTGAGGGCGGCATCTCCGACGACGTGCCGATCGTGATGGCCGGCGGCGTCTGGTATCTGCGCGACTGGAACGACTGGATCGACAATCCCGAGCTCGGCACGATCGCGTTCCAGTTCGGCACCCGGCCGCTGCTCACGCGTGAAAGCCCGATCCCCGAGGGCTGGAAGAATGCGCTCACTCAGATCGAGGAAGGCGACGTGCTGCTGCACAAATTTTCGCCGACCGGGTTCTACTCGTCGGCCGTGCGCAATCCGTTCCTGCGCTCGCTCGAAGCACGCTCGGAACGCCAGATCGCGTTCTCGACGCAGGAGGCTGGCGACCACGTCTTCCAGCTCGACGTCGGCGTGAAGGGCAAGAACTTCTGGGTGACGCGCAACGACCTGCTGCGCGCGCGCCAGTGGTTCGGCGAAGGGCATACCGATGCGCTGAAGACGCCGGACAACACGCTCGTGTTCGTCAGCCCGAACGAGAAGGGCATGATCCGCAAGGATCAGGCCGATTGCATGGGCTGCCTGTCGCAATGCTCGTTCTCGAGCTGGGCGGATACCGAGACGAACTCGACCGGGCGCCTCGCCGATCCGCGCAGCTTCTGCATCCAGAAAACGCTGCAGGACATCGCGCATGGTGGGGACATCGACCAGAACCTGATGTTCGCGGGTCATGCAGCGTATAATTTCAAGAAGGATCCGTTCTACTCGAACGGCTTCGTGCCGAGCGTCGGTCAGCTGGTGGATCGGATCCTAACCGGGGATTGAGGTCGGAGGCTTGAGACGGGAGGCTGTCGGCGCCCGTAAAAAAGACCGTCACCCCAGCGAAAGCTGGGGTATCACCGTGTGACTCCGGTCGCGTGCCACGAGAGATACCCCAGCTTTCGCTGGGGTGACGGGGTAGGGGCTGGGGCAACAGTCCCGACGGGGGCTTTCGTGAGCAACAGGAACCGCAAATGACACTTCATGCATGGTGGCTGTTCGTGGTCGCGATCGTGCTGCTCTGCGGGACGCCGGGGCCCAACATGCTGCACGTCATGACGCGCAGCGTGGCATTCGGCGCGCGGCGTAGCATGGCGGCGATGGCCGGATGCCTGACCGCGCTGGTGCTCGTGCTGGCGGCGTCGGCGGCGGGCGTGTCGGCGCTGCTGGCGGCGTGGCCGCGGGTGTTCGACGCGTTGCGCTATGCCGGCGTCGCGTATCTGATCTTCCTCGGCATCAAGGCATGGCGCGGGGCGGGGCAGGGCGATGGCGCGCCGATCGACGTCGGCAAAGACACGATCCCTTCGACGCCATCGGCCAGGCGCCTGTTTCGCGGCGGCTTCGTGATCGGGATCAGCAATCCCAAGCTGCTGCTGTTCGCCGCCGCCTTCCTGCCGCAGTTCGTCGATCGCGCCGCGCCGCAGCCACCGCAGTTCGCGATCCTGGTCGCCACCTTCGCGGTGGTCGAGAGCATCTGGTACGGCGTCTACGCGGTCGGCGGACAGGCTCTGGCCAGGCATCTGACGCGACCGGCGTTACGGCGCGTGTTCGACCGGGTGACGGGCGGGATTTTCGTCGGTTTCGGCCTCGCGCTGCTGCAGGTGCGAATGTAGCGCACCGGGATCGCCATTGCCGTTTCGGGCGAGCGCGCGCATAGTCGTGCTATCGCGACGCTTCGTACGGGCAGGTCGCGACTGAGAGATGCTTTGCGCTCCCGCTCCGAGCCGGGAATGCTGCATGACGATCTATTCTTACCCTGCACCCGCGGCGATCGCGTCGTGACGACGAGCACCGATACGGTCGTGCCGATCTCGCGCGCGGTCAACGTCAGCGTCGAACAGGCTCAGGTCATCACGATGTGCAAGAAGCATGATGCCACGATCAGCGCGATCGAGACGCTGCCGTCGGGCGGAACGCGGGTGGTGCTGATGAACAGCGCCGACGCTGCCAAGATCATCAAGGCGTTCGGGTCGAAAGTGCTGACCGGAACGGTCGCGCGGACCCACTGGATGCGCGCCATCTGATAAATCCCCCTCCCGCAACGGGAGGGGGATTGTCGTTCGGGTCGGCGCGTTCCGATCAGTCCGCGACGGTGCCGACGACAGCGCCGCCCGCGCCGCCAACCGCGGCACCCTTCTCGACGCTGCCACCGGTCGCAGCCGCAACGCCTGCGCCGCCGGCGGCACCGATGCCTGCGCCCTTGAGCGTCGAGCATGCGCTCATCGAGACGGCGGACGCGAGCAGCAGGGCGGAAACGGCAAACTTCTTCATTGTGGAAACTCCATCTTCTCCGGGGGTTCCCATCAAATGCTGCACTGCGGGATCTGTTCCCGGAAATTGATGCAGATTATATTTTGCGGTCTCCGCTAGTCTTCACGCCCAGCCGTCGAGCACCTGGTCGGGCGGGCGGTGGCCATCGGCCCACATCCGGATGTTCTGGATGACGCGTTCGCCTGACGCCACCCGGCCCTCGAGCGTGGCCGAGCCCATATGCGGCAGCATGACGACGTTGGGCAGCGCGAGCAGTCGCGGATCGATGACCGGTTCGTGCGCCCAGACGTCTAGCCCGGCACCCGCCAGCCGGCCGTTCTCCAGCGCGTCGACCAGTGCGCCCTCGTCGACGATGCCGCCGCGTGCCGCGTTGATCAGGTAGACGTGCGGGCGCATCAGCCCGATCCGGCGTGCATCGAGCAGGTCGCGGCTTTCGGCGTTGAGCGGCGTGTGGATCGTGACGATGTCGACGCTGCCGAGCATGTCGTCGAGCGAGGCATGGAAGGTCGCCGCCAGTTGCGCCTCGCGGACCGCGGGCAGGCGGGTGCGGTTATGATAATGGATCGTCAGCCCGAACGCGCGCGCTCTCAGCGCGACCGCCTGGCCGATCCGCCCCATGCCGACGATGCCGAGCGCCTTGCCGCCGATCCGGTGGCCGAGCATCCCGCCCGGGCTCCACCCCTTCCACTGGCCGGAACGGACGAGCTTCTCGCCCTCGGCGAGGCGGCGCGGGACGGACAGGATCAGCGCCATCGTCATGTCCGCGGTATCCTCGGTGAGCACCCCCGGCGTGTTGGTGACGATGATCCCGCGCGCGCGCGCCGCCTTCAGGTCGATATGGTTCACACCCGCGCCGTAGTTGGCGATCAGCTTCAGCCGGTCGCCCGCGCCGGCGATCAGGTCGGCATCGATGTCATCGGTGACGGTCGGCACGAGCACGTCGCACTCGGCCATCGCGGTGGCGAGCTGGTCGCGCGTGAGCGGCGCGTCGGCGCGGTTGTTGCGCGTGTCGAACAGCGCCTCCATGCGATCCATCAGCGTGTCGGCCAATTCGCGCGTTACGACGACCCTGGGGTTCGGACAGCGGCGTGTGTCGATCATCGCAACGGCTTGGCGAACGCATCCCCACGCGTCAACTTGGTTGAGGAACGCAGCCGGTCGCGATAGGACGGGATTCGCCTGTTAGGACATGATCATGCGCATTTTCGCCACCGCGCTTTCCGCCACCGCGCTTTCCGTCAGCGCCGTCGCCCTTGTCGGCAGCGCGATGCTCCCCGATCCGGCGTCCGCTGCCGATGCGGTGAAGCGGACGGTGCCCTATTATGCTTCGATCTCGGCGACGCGGGCGCGGATGCGGACCGGCCCGGCGCGAACCTATCCGGCGAGCTGGCTGTACCAGCGCCAGGACCTGCCGATCAAGGTCGTCGCGATCTTCAAGGAATGGCGCAAGGTCGCGGACCCCGACGGCACCGAGGGGTGGATGCAGGCCAATCTGCTGAGCGGCACGCGCACCGCCGTCGTCCGCGGTTCGGTACCGGTCGACCTGCGCGAGAAGCCCAATGCCGGCAGCCGGCTGCTCTGGCGCGCCGCACCCGGCGTGGTCGGGCGGCTGAGCCAGTGCGGCAATGGCTGGTGTCGCATGGACGTGAAGGGGCAGGCGGGCTTCGTCGAGATCGGCGGGTTGTGGGGAGTCGAAGCCGACGAGACGCTTCCCTGACGGTTCTGCCGGTCAACATCGTTCGCGATGACCTGACTCAACCGGACGTGATCGCGTCGATCACGCTGCATCTGCGGGGGGCGCATGCGAACTCGCCACCCGGCGCGGTCTTCGCCCTGTGGATACCGCCTTCTCGCGCTACTATACGCGCAAACTATAGTCCCTGATCGACGCTCGGCACCTTTGCGCAATCCTCCCCCGCCAGGGGGAGGTGGCGCGAAGCGACGGAGGGCGAGGAACACGGAGCAGAGGTTACCCTTTCCTCCCCCTCCGTCTGGCAAGCGCCAGCCACCTCCCCCTGGCGGGGAAGGATACGAGCGCTCAACGACGCCAGCCCAACGCCACCCGCAAGCGTCGTCCCTTGACCTGCGTCAGTAGACACGCCGCCAATGGCGCCTACACCCGCCGCATGGAAACGCTCGTCACGACGCTCAAATGGACCGCCGCGGCGTCCGGCGTGATCGCCGCGTTCATGGTGTCGCTCGATTTCGGGCGGCGCGTCACGGGATGGGGGTTCGTGCTGTTCGTCGGCTCGTCGATCGCGTGGCTCAGCGGTGCGGCCTTGACCGGGGACTGGGCGCTCGGCACGCAGAACATCGTGTTGTTCGGCATCAACCTGCTCGGCGTCTACCGCTATCTGGTCCGCAAGACCGGTGTCTGAAACCCTCTTCTGGGCCGTTGCACTGGGCATATTGGGCGCGATCATCGGCAGTTTCGTCGCTGCGCTGGTGATGCGCTGGCCCGCCGACCGATCGGTGATGCAGGGGCGGTCGGCCTGCGACGACTGCGGGCGAACGCTCAGCGCCGTCGAGCTGGTGCCGTTGGCGAGTGCATTGCTCTTGCGCGGCCAATGCAGCGGATGCGGCGCGCCGATCAGTCCGGTGCACTGGCGGATCGAACTGGCCGGATGCGCGATCGGCGTCGCCGCCGGGCTGGTCGCACCCGGACCGATCGGGATCGCCGGCGCGGTCTTCGGCTGGCTGCTGCTCGCGCTCGCCAGCCTGGATCTCGTCGCGTTCTGGCTGCCCGATCGCCTGACCGCGTTGCTGGCGCTGACCGGGCTGGCGAGCGCGGCGGTCGGCATCGATCCACCAGTCCTCGCACGACTGATCGGCGGCCTGGCCGGGTTCGGGACCTTGTGGCTGGTCGCGTTCGGCTATCGACGGTTGCGCGGACGCGACGGGATGGGCGGCGGCGATCCGAAGCTGTTCGGGGCGATCGGGCTGTGGCTCGGCTGGCAGATGCTGCCCGCGGTGCTGCTGATCGCGAGCATGATCGGGCTCGGCGTCGTGCTCGCAGCGCATCTGAAGGGGCGCAGCATGGCGGCGGATACCGCGCTGCCGTTCGGCGCACTGCTGGCGATCGCGGCTTATCCCGCGTGGCTGTTCATGATAGGCGCGACGACATGATACCGATGCTTCTCGCGTTCGTGGCCCAGGCGACGACACCCGTTGCGCCGCCCCCCGCCACCAATGCGGGTGCCAATCCCGGACCGGGTCCGCTTGGCGCGATCGGCAAGCAGGCGCTGCCCGCACGCGGCTGTGCCGCCTATCTCTGGAACGTCGACGGCAATCGCCAGCTGGTGGCGATGGCCAGCGCGGACCCGGCGCAGATCCGCCTCACGATCGATGGCAAGTCGACCGACTATGCGCTCGCGACCCAGTCGCCCGCGGTCGGCTTCGGCTTTGGCGGCGTGTCGGTCTATCGCGGCGGCGACGTGACCGCGACGCTCGACATGACGGTCGCCACGCGCGCGGATATCTCCGCCGGGGCGACGGTAAGCGCGACAGTCCGCATCGATCGCCCCGGCCGTGACACCGTCGTCGTGCCAGTCGGGGGACTGATCGGCTGCGTGTAATGCAGAAATGTGGAAACCAAGCCGCCGTCGGTGCGTTACCGGGGGCGAAGATGGGGGTGAATCGAATGCGATCGCCTTCCATGAAGGGGATTGTGTGACAGCTTCGACTAGCCGGCATCATTGGCTCGCTCTGGCGTTGGTAGCGTCATCTACAGGGTTCGCGGCTTCGGTTTCCGCCCAGCTCGCCGAGCCGGGCACCGCGCCCGCCAAGGGGCCGAGCGCACCCAAGCCCGGTGCCCAATCGCAATCGGCCGACCCGCGTGCCGATGCGCCAATCGTTCCCGACGCCGAATTCGACAGCGCGTTGCCGCCGTTGAGTGGCGATCTGAACGCGCCGCTCGAGCCGATGACGACGGCGATCCCCGAGGCTGTGACACCCCCGACTGCTACCAGTTCCGGGACCACCGTCGCCGGCGACGTGCTGCCCCCGACCGGACCCGGCGATCCCCAGCTCGCGCAGCCGCTGACGCCGCTCAGCAGCTTCGACACGACCCCGCTCCAGACGGCCGCGGACATCCAGGACAAGGACGCGCCCGAGATTCGCTACGAAACGGCGACCAAGGGTCTCGACAAGGCTGGCGACGGGCTCGAGGGCGAGTTCAAGGCGCTGTCCGCGCTGGCCGAGGGCAAGGGCAAGGCGGCCAATGCGACGCAGGTATCGGCGCGCGCGCGCGAAGACGAGGCGCTGGCGGTGCGGCTGCTGAAGTCGGTCGGCTATTACGATGCGACCGCGATCTCGACGATCGAGACGATCCCGAACGCCGATACCACCAAGGCCGCGCGGCTGAAGGCGACCGTCAGCGCGCAGCCCGGCCGGCTCTATTCGCTGTCGTCGGTCATCGTCACGGCGGGGGCGACGACACCGCCCGATCTGGTCCGCACGCAATTGCCGCTCAAGGTCGGCGACCCGATCGAGGCGGCACGGATCCAGGGTGCCGAGGCGAACGTCAGCCTGACGCTGCCGCAGCAAGGCTATCCGTTCGTCAAGGTCGGCGAGCGCGATATCCTGCTCGACGACCAGACCCCGACCGGGGCGTATACGCTGCCGGTCGACGTGGGCCCGCGTTCCTCGTTCGGGCAGCTGCGTACCGAAGGCGATCCGGTGTTCAACCTGGAGCATCTGAACGTCTTCCCGCGCTTCAAGGCGGGCGAACTCTACGACAACCGGATGACCGATGATCTGCGCGATGCGCTGGTCGCGACGTCGATGTTCTCGACGGTGTCCGTCGAACCCGTCCGCACCGGTACGCTCAATGCCGACGGCACCGAGCAGGTCGACCTGCTGGTCCGCCAGAGCGCGGGCAAGCCGCGCACGCTCGGCGGCAATGTCGGCTATTCGACCGGGCAGGGCTTCCGCGCCGAGGGTACGTGGCAGCATCGCAACCTGTTCCCTTATGAGGGCGCGCTGATCGGATCGGTGATCGCGGGTACGCAGGAGCAGGGCCTGTCGGGCACGTTCCGTCGCGCGAACGCAGGTCGCCGCGACCGGACGTTCAGCCTGACCGCTGGCGCGAACCACTCGAACTACGACGCCTACGAGGCGTTCACGACGAGCGTCGGCGTGCGCTGGAGCTATGATTCGACGCCGATCTGGCAGAAGCCGCTGACCTATTATTACGGCGGCGAACTCGTCGGGACGAACGAAAGCGTCTATGATTTTACACGCGGCGAGAGCGTGCGGCGAACCTACGGGATCGTGGCGTTGCCGGGGCAGGTGAAGTTCGATCGCTCGGACAGCCTGCTGAACCCGACCAAGGGCTATCGCCTGACCCTGAACCTCAGCCCCGAGACGTCGATGCAAGGGTCGGTAAAACCCTATATCCGGACGATGATCGAGGGGACGTTCTACTATCCCGTCTCCAGCAGCATCGTGATCGCCGGCCGCGCCAAGGCGGGTTCGATCCAGGGCGTATCGCGTGACGACCTCGCGCCGTCGCGGCGCTATTATGGCGGCGGCGGCGGATCGGTGCGCGGCTACGGCTATCAGCGGCTCGGGCCGTTCGATCCCAACGGCGATCCGGTCGGCGGGCGCTCGCTCAACGAGTTCGCGCTCGAAGCGCGGTACCGGTTCGGCGATTTCGGCATCGTGCCGTTCATCGACGCCGGCAACAGCTATGAGAGCAGCACGCCGAACCTTTCGTCCATGCGCTACGGCGCAGGTATCGGCGGGCGCTTCTATACCAATTTCGGGCCGATGCGTTTCGATATCGCGACGCCGCTCAACCCACGCGAGGGCGACGGCAAGGTCGCGCTCTATATCTCGATCGGGCAGGCATTCTGATGGCCGACAACGGCACTCTTCCTGCTGAGCAGGTTCCGGTCGAGCAGACCGCCATCGTCGAGCGGCGCCCGCTGTGGCAGCGCATCCTGAAGTGGCTCGCGATCCTGATCGTGAGCCTGATCGCGCTCGTGCTGATCGTGCTGTTCGGGATCAACACCGATCCAGGCCGGCGGCTCGTCGCGGACCAGATCGGCGGCTACACCACCGCGTCCGGGCTGAACATCAAGGTCGGCCGGATCGACGGCTCGATCTACGGCGCGATGACGCTCAGCGACGTGCGTGTGTCGGACCCCAAGGGCGTGTTCCTGACCAGCCCGAAGCTCGCCGTCGACTGGCGCCCGTTTGCGTTCGCCAAGAACCATGTCGACGTGCGCTCACTGACCACGCCGCTGGTCACGCTGCAGCGCCGCCCGGTGCTGAACGCGACGCCGACCGATCCCAACGCGCCGCTGCTCCCCGATCTCGACATCGACGTGAACCGCCTCGTGATCGACCGTTTCCTGATCGCCAAGCCGGTGACCGGCCAGACGCATATCGTCAAGATCGACGGCGCGGTGCACATCGCCGACAAGCGCGCGCAGCTGACCACCAACGCGACCGCGCTGACCGGCCCCGGCATCGCCGGCGGCGATCGCCTCTTGCTCAAGCTCGACGCAGTGCCCGAGCAGAACAAGCTCGACGTCAACGTAAAGCTGACCGCACCGGTCGGCGGCGTCGTCTCGACGATGGGGTCGTTCAAGGCGCCCCTGACGGCAACCGTCGATGGTCGCGGTAGCTGGGCCGCATGGCAGGGTCGCGCTATCGCGACGCTCGGCGGCGGACAGCTGGCGAACCTCGCGCTGACCGCGAAGAACGGCCATATCGAAGTGCGCGGCTCCACCCGTCCCGGCCTCTACCTCGAAGGCCCGGTCGAGCGTCTTACCTCGCCACAGCTCGACGTCGCGATCGATACCACGCTCAACGACCGCAAGGCCGACACACGGATGACGCTGAGGTCGGACGCGCTCGCGGTCGACGCCGGCGGCCTGATCGATCTCGCCAACAGCCGGTTCGGCAATTTCGCGGTGAATGCAAAGCTGCGGACGCCCGGCGCGATCCTGCCGAACCTGCGCGGTCGCGACGTGACGGCGCGGGTCGTGCTCGACGGTGCGTTCGCGACCCCTACGGTCGACTACAAGGTCCGCGCGGCAACGATCGCGTTCGGCGACATGGGCGTCGAGAACCTCTACGCCGAGGGTCTCGCGCGCGTGAACTCCGACCGCATCCTGGTGCCGGTGAAGGCGCGCGCACGTCGCGTGACCGGCCTGAATGCGGCCGTCGGCGGGCTCGCGACCAACGTCGCGATCGACGGCGATTTCGCGATCTCCGGCGTCAACGTCCTGTCTGACAACCTCAAGATCCGCTCGGACAAGATCGATGCGACCGCCGTGGTCGTCGCGAACATGTCCACCGGTCGCTACACCGGCGCGCTCAAGGGGCGGGTCAACAATTACCGCGTCGACGGCATCGGCATCGTCAACCTGACGACCGACGCGAAGCTGGTACCGGGGCCCAATGGCGGTTTCGGCATCACCGGCCGCGTCGTCGCGCAGACCTCGCAGATCTTCAACGAAGGCGCGCGCAGCTTCCTCGGCGGTAACGCGATCGTTCGTTCGGACATCGGCTACAGCCCCGAAGGCATCGTCACCTTCCGCAATCTCCGGATGAACGCGCCACAGTTCCGCGTGACGCGCGGCGAAGGCCGGTTCGATCCGTCCACCGGCGCGGTGCTGGTCAACGCCGACGCGTATTCCACCGTCTACGGCCCATTGTCCGCCCGCGTGACGGGAAGCGCGACCGCCCCGGTCGTCGTCCTGCGTGCACCACGTCCCGGCGTCGGCGTCGGGCTCGTCAACCTCAACGCCCGGATCGTCGGCCGCGGCGGCGCCTATGCCGTCACCGCGAGCGGCGGCACCAATTACGGCCCGTTCACTGCCGACGTGCTAGTCACGCCGGGCACGCAGCTCGCGGTCGACGTGCGCCGCGTGGTGTTCGCCGGGATCGTCGGTAGCGGCCGCGTCGTCCAGACCGCGGCCGGTCCGTTCGCAGGCGCGCTCCAGTTCGCCGGGCAGGGCCTGTCGGGCAACGTCCGCCTCGCCAACCAGGGCGGCTATCAGCGCGCCGACGTCGCGGCGCGTGCCAACGGCGCGAAGATCCCCGGCATGGTCGACTTCACCATCGGCCGCGCGATCATCAACGCCACCGCAGTGATGACGCCGACCCCGCAGATCGTCGCCGACGCACAGGTCGCGGACATGCGCTACGGCGCGATCGTCCTCTCGGCGGCCCGCGCGAAGGTGAATTACGTCGGCGGCAACGGCACCGCTCAGGCTTTGCTGACAGGCTCGAACGGTGTCCCCTTCCGCCTCGCCGTCAACGCCAAGCTTAGCCCGGACAATTACCTCGTCGCCGCACAGGGTCAGGCAAACGGCATCGACTTCCGCACCGTCAACCCGGCGCGCATCCAGGCAGTGAAGGGCGAATATCGCCTGTCGCCGACCCGGATCGACTTCGGTGGCGCAGGCGGCGGCTCGGCGCGCTTGGCCGGCAGCTACGGCCGCGGCACGAACGCGCAGGTCCGGCTCGATCGCCTCGACCTGTCGACGCTCTCCGCATTGGTCCCGAACCTCGGCATCGGCGGCAAGGCAACCGGCAGCCTCGACTTCTCGCAGGCGGACTCGTCGGCCCTGCCAACTGCGGACGCACGCGTGACCGTCGCCAACTTCACCCGCTCGGGCCTTGCCGCCGTCTCCGACCCCGTCGACATCGTGTTCGCCGGGACGCTCGGCGGCGACGGCGCGACCGGCCGGGCGCTGGTCCGTCGCGGCACGTCGGTCATCGGCCGGATGGTCGCCAACCTGCGGCCTCTGCCGGCCGGCAACGGTTCGTGGAGCACGCGCCTGATGGCTGCGCCGCTGTCGGGCGGGATCCGCTACAACGGTCCGTCCGCGGTGCTGTTCAGCTTCGCCGCGATCCCGAACCAGCAGCTTTCGGGCCCGATCGCAGTCGCCGCCGACTTCTCCGGGCGTTTGCAGGCGCCGCAGCTCAACGGCGTCGTCCGGGCTGACAACCTTACCTATGACAACGAGACCTACGGCACGCGCCTGTCGCAGATGCGGATCGCCGGACGGTTCTCGAACACCGACCTGGAACTGACCCAGCTCAACGCGAAGGCCGGCGACGGTACGGTCCAGGCGCAGGGCACGATCGGGTTCGCGGCAGACAGCGGCTTCCCGATCGACATCCGCGCGACGCTGAACAATGCGCAACTCGCCAAGAGCGATGCGATCAGCGCCACCACCACGGGCACGGTCCACCTGACCAACGGTCGCGACGGCGGCCTCATCCAGGGCGATCTCCAGATCCCCGAGGCCCGCTATCAGATCATCCGCCAGGGCCAGGCGGAGATCCCCGAACTGACGGGTGTCCGCCGCAAGAGCGACATCCGGACGCCGCTGTCGACCGATCGGTCGCAGGTGCCGGCGGTCGGCAACTTCAAGCTCGACCTGCGGGTCCGCGCGCCGAACCAGCTGTTCGTCTCGGGCATGGGGCTCGAATCCGAATGGGAGATGGACATGCGGATCACCGGTACGTCGGCCGCGCCGATCGTCACCGGTGGGCTCGACATCGTCCGCGGCACCTATTCGTTCTCGGGCAAGCGGTTCGACGTGACCAAGGGGCAGATCCGCTTCCGCGGCGGCGCGCTGACCGATCCCGACATCAACATCGAGGCGAGCACGACGACCAGCGACATCACCGTCACGATCCTAGTGACGGGCACCGGTCAGCGCCCGCAGATCGCGTTCACCTCGACCCCGACGCTGCCGCAGGACGAAGTGCTGAGCCGCCTGCTGTTCGGGTCGAGCCCCGAAAACCTGTCGGCGACCGAGGCGATCCAGCTGGCCTCCGCGCTGAACTCGCTGCGCGGGTCCGGCGGCGGCGGTCTCAACCCGCTCGGCAAGCTGCGGTCGGCGACCGGGTTCGACCGGTTGCGTGTGCTCGGCGGCGACGAGGCGACCGGGCGCGGCACCAGCCTCGCCGCCGGCAAGTACATCACCAAGAACATCTATGTGGAGATCGTCACCGACGCGAAGGGCTTCACCTCGACGCAGCTCGAGATCGCGCTGACCCGGGCCCTGAGCCTGTTGTCGGCGGCGGGATCGAGCGGTGGTCAGTCCGCAAGTGTCAAATATTCCAAGGACTATTGAGTTCGGGGCGGGGTGCGATAGGTTCGGTTATGAAACCTACGGCGTAACGCCGGGGGCATGAGGATGCAGCATGACCGAGCATGTCGACGTGATCGTGGTGGGTGCCGGCATTTCCGGGATCGGCACCGGCTACCACCTCCAGGCACGGTGCCCCGACCGGACCTACATGATCCTCGAAGGGCGCGCGGCGATGGGCGGCACGTGGGACCTCTTCCGCTATCCCGGCATCCGCTCCGATTCGGACATGCACACGCTCGGTTTCGCCTTCCACCCCTGGACCGCCGCCAAGTCGATCGCCGACGGTCCCTCGATCCGTGCCTATGTCGAGGAGACG
The DNA here is from genome assembly GCF_049472435.1 of Sphingomonas sp. 4RDLI-65. Classification (NCBI taxonomy): domain Bacteria; kingdom Pseudomonadati; phylum Pseudomonadota; class Alphaproteobacteria; order Sphingomonadales; family Sphingomonadaceae; genus Sphingomonas; species Sphingomonas sp. 4RDLI-65. Next base: position 109,086 of record NZ_JBCEBT010000008.1, read on the forward strand.
GCGCGCGAATACGGGATCGATCGGAAGATTCGCTACGGCCATCACGTGAAGTCGGCGGCGTGGTCGACCGAGGATGCGCGCTGGACGGTCGAGGCTACTGGACCCGACGGGCCGGTGACGCTGACGTGCAATTTCCTGTCCATGTGTGCGGGCTATTACAATTACGCCAAGGCCTATTCGCCCGAGTTCGACGGCGCGGACAGCTTCGCCGGGCGGATCGTCCATCCGCAATTCTGGCCCGAAGATCTCGACTATAGCGGCAAGCGCGTCGTCGTGATCGGCAGCGGCGCGACCGCCGTCACGCTGGTGCCGACGATGGCGCAGACCGCTGCGCACGTAACGATGCTGCAGCGTTCGCCGACCTATATCGTCGCGCGACCGGGCGAGGACCGGGTGGCCAACTGGCTGCGCGGAAAACTGCCGTCAAAGGCTGCGTACGGCATCACGCGGTGGAAGAATGTGCTGATGGGCATGTTCTTCTACCGGCTCGCGCGGAAGAAACCGGCCAAGGTGAAGGAGCGCATGATCGGCATGGTCCGCGATCATCTCGGCCCCGACTACGACGTCGCGACTCATTTTACGCCGCGCTACAATCCGTGGGACCAGCGCGTGTGCCTGGTGCCGGACGGCGACCTGTTCGCGGCGATCAATGCCGGGAACGCTTCGATCGTCACCGACACGATCGCGCGGATCACGCCCGACGGAATTCGCCTCGATTCGGGCAAGGACCTGCCCGCCGACGTGATCGTCACCGCGACCGGGCTCGAACTGCAATTGATGAGCGGCGTCGCGTTCAGCCTCGATGGTCAGCCGATCGAGCTTGCTGGCCGGCTCCAATACAAGGGTATGATGTTCGACGGCGTGCCGAACCTGTCGTCGACGTTCGGCTACACCAACGCGTCGTGGACGCTGAAGGCCGACCTGACCGCGATCTACATGTGCCGCCTGCTCAACACGATGACCAAGCGCGGCCTGCGCCAGGCGACGCCGTACAACGACGATCCGACGATGAAGAGCGAATCGTTCCTCGATTTCACGTCCGGGTACGTCCAGCGCGCCGCCGCCTCGCTGCCGACGCAGGGCGAACGCAAGCCGTGGAAACTCAACCAGAATTACGCGCTGGACGTGCTGGCGCTTAAGTTCGGCTCGATCGACGATGCGATGCGGTTTTCGAATCCGGGACGATCGAAGGACGGTCGATCGACGGATGCCGGGACGTTGCAGACGGCGTGACCTGAATCACCAATATTTTGTGGCAGGCTGCCTAGCGGGATTCGTTTGGATGCGTGACGATCGCTATATCCGCGCGGTTGTTCAGCCTCGCGACTAATCGCCTAGCCTTGGAAGCGCCCTATCAGTGTCTGGGCGTCTGATCCATCAAGTGTGGAGCGGCGCGTCCAGCAGCTTGCTGCAACTAGGTAAGTGTCGGCTCGAAAGACTGACCAACCGACTTGGCAAGCCGCGTATCCCGAGCCGACCGGTGTCATTCACCAGGGGCGAATGAGGCTACCAACGAGCGAGATAATGAAATTCAGCATTTTTATGCTCCCTTGATTGGCATCGGTTAGGATGCAGCCCCTTCTTAATCCCTAACGCATCGTTAAACAATTGTGTTTGTAATTTGTTAACCATCTATTCGGGGTGATCCGACGCTAAGTGCTTAATGGTATGTTTATGCGTGGCCGATATCTTGAGAGGTATGAGGGAATTTCCGCATTCGCAGTTCAAGCGCAGCCTGCCGCGAACCGACGCACCGCTGGTCGATTCCGTACCCCTTTCGGGATGGGCACATGATGCCTTTACGCAAGCATCTCAGAGGGCTTGGCGCTTCCTCATCCTTGCGGAAATTGCCAATTTCGCAGTGCTGCGGCGGCATCTCGGGCGATCCAGGGCAGACCTGCTGATCGTCGACGTGGCGGCTCGTATTGGCGAGGCGCTTCCCGATGCGCGGATCATGATCGCAGGGCGTGACGTGGCCGAAGTTGCCTTCGAGAGCGACGCAAGGCTCGCCCTCGACGTGGCGATCGCGGCTTTGGAAACCGCGTTCGAGAAACCGTTCGATATCGACGGCGAATCGCACGTGATCCATGTCCAGCTTGGCGCCGCCGCCGCCGATTCGCATCGTGACGAGGTCCATCTGATCGAGGAAGCCGAGCACGCCTTGCTCGAATCGCGGACCGAACGCGTTGCGATCGCGCGGGACGTGACGGGCAATACCGCGGCGATCGATCGCGCCGAACTGGCGCGGGATCTGACGGGCGCGATCGTCAATGAAGAACTGTTCCTGCAATATCAGCCCAAGGTGCATCTCCGACGGCAACAGATCACTAGCGTCGAGGCGCTCGTGCGCTGGAATCACCCGACCCGTGGTCTAGTGCTTCCAGGCGACTTCATTCCGCTCGCCGAAGAATCGCGCGATATCATCGCGCTCACGCTCTGGACGATCCGGCGTTCGATCAGGGATCAGAAGACGCTTGCGGAACACGGGCACCACCTGCGTATCTTCATCAACATCGCCGGCGTGTTGCTGGCCGACAAGCGCTTCGTACGCCAGGCGTGCGCATTGGTCGAGGCGAGCGGCGCGGAACTCGGGTTCGAGATCACCGAGACTTCGGTCATCCGTGATCCCGAGAGCGCGATCGCCAATCTGAAGGTGTTTGCCGAGATCGGCATCACGATCGCGATCGACGACTATGGTGCAGGCCTGTCGTCGCTCGCATATCTGAAGCAGTTGCCTGCGCGCGAGTTGAAGATCGACAAGCTGTTCGTGACGCAACTGACCAGTTCGAACCGCGATCCGTTGATCGTGCGCTCTACCATCGACTTGGCGCATGCGCTGGAGATGGAGGTCGTGGCGGAAGGCGTCGAAACGCAGGCGGCAATGGCGTTGCTGTCGGTAATGGGTTGCGACATGATCCAAGGCTTCCTGATCAGTCGTCCGATCAACCTCGATGCGCTGATCCACTTCCTGGAAGACGGCAAGTCGCTGGCGATCGCCGCCGATCTGCGGGCGCCTTTCAATCGGTTGGCTGCAGTCTGGAAGCGGGGCTGATCCCATGCCGATGCTAGGGGGCTTGGTAACCCGCCTCTGTATATGTGCCAGCCTGTTCGTATGGGGGGCTTTACAACCGACCGCAGCGCAATCGTTAAATGCTAAGACGGCTTTGGCGCGGTATGAAAAATTGGTGGCAGAGTCGAAAGGATCCATGCTGATAGATCCTGATGCCGCTCAAGCTAAGGCTCGTGCAGCAAAGGTGCAGGCGCAGGCGATAACTGACCCGCGTGGCCGCGGACTGGCGGTTGCGACTGCCGAGTGGCTGGAGGGCGAGGCGCTACTGCGATCAAGTGATTCGGCAAAGGCTGTCGTGCCTATATCGAACGCGCTTTCACTGGCTGCTAGTCTGGCGCCAAGCTCCAAATTACACGCCGATATCTTCCTTACCCGAGGGGGGCTTGTCAGTGATCAGGGCAATGCCGGCGAGGCCCTGAAAGATTATCAGGCAGCTTTCAAGATCTATGCGAAGCTAGGTGATGCTCGTGGTCAAGCGATGGCCCTCTTGTTTATATCTGGAATCTATACTGAAGCGCTCGATCAGGCCTCGGCGCTGAAATACTCGAAGCAGGCGCTGGATATCTACAAATTGGATCCTAATCTCTCGGTTTCCATTTATAACAACCGTGGCGTTGCATTCGACGATCTTCGTCAACACAAACAGGCAATATACCAGTACGAGCAGGCTCTATCGCTGGCGAAAGGACTGAGGAGCGCCAATCTTCAGGCGCAGATACTCAGCAACATGGCCCGAACGTACCTCTTGGATGGCAATTTAACGGCTGCAGACGAAGCAATTGATCGCGGACTAGGTTTTGCGACCGGTCTTGATGTATCGGGCCCTCGTGCTGAACTGACAGCTACTGCGGCGCAGGCTGCATTACAGCGGGGCAATGTTAGCCAAGCCGTGGATCTTATAAAACGGGCATTTTCCGGCATTGATCCGGCGCAAATAAGCCATGTCATTAGAGACTTCCACAAGACCGCGTACAATGTCTTCCTCGCCTCGGGCGACGACAAGGCGGCGCTCGTCCATCTGCAAGCGCTGAAGCGGCTCGACGACAATGCGACCAAGCTGGCGACCAGCACCAAGAATGCGCTGATGTCCGCACGGTTCGACTTCGCGAACCAGGAGCTCAAGATCAGCCAGCTCAAGGCGAGCGAACTGCAACGCAGCATCGCGTTCGAACGCGCGCGGGCCGAAACGCAGCGCTACGTGTTCCTAGGCGCTGCGGCGGCGGTGGCGGTCGTGATCGCGATGCTCGCCTTCGGCATCGTCACGCTCCGCCGCAGCCGCGACCAGGTTCGCGCCGCCAACGCCGATCTCGCGGTCACCAACAGCGCGCTGGGCAAGGCGCTGGCCGCCAAGACCGAATTCCTGGCGACCACCAGCCACGAGATCCGCACGCCACTCAACGGCATCCTCGGGATGACCGAGGTGATGCTCGCCGATCCGAAGCTTTCGCCCACGCTGCGCGACCGGCTCGATGTCGTCCACGGCGCCGGCGTGACGATGCGCGCGCTGGTCGACGATATCCTCGACGTCGCCAAGATGGAGACCGGGAACCTGACCATCGAATCCGCGCCGTTCGACCTGCGTGCCACGGTCGCCGAGGCCACGCGCATGTGGGACGAGCAGGCGCGGGCGAAGGGGTTGTCGTTTGCGGTCGATCTCGGCGGCTGTCCGGGGATGATCATGGGCGATGCCGCGCGCATCCGGCAGATCGTCTTCAACCTGCTGTCCAACGCGTTGAAATTCACCAGGGCCGGACGGGTGACGCTGGCGATCGACGTCGGCGACGACGATCGGTTGCGTGTCGCCGTGACCGATTCCGGGATCGGCATCCCCGCCGAAAAGCTGGAGGATATCTTCGAATCCTTCCGCCAGGCGGACGCCGGGACGACGCGTCAGTTCGGCGGGACGGGGTTGGGGCTGTCGATCTGCCGCAATCTCGCGCGCGCGATGGGCGGCGACGTATCGGTAACCAGCGTGGTCGGGCAGGGGACGGTGTTCACGCTCTCGCTGCCGCTGGTCCGCGTCGCGTCGGTCGACGTGGCGCAAAGCGACGACGATTCCGCCGCGCGCAGCCCGGTCACGCTGGTGCTGGATCGCAATCCGATCACCCGGAGCATGTTCAAGACGCTGCTGGCGCCGCGCTGCGGGCCGGTGGCGTGCGTGGTGTCGGTCGACGACGCCGTCGCGCGACTGGCGGCCGGTAACGTCTCCCGGATGCTGATCGACGACGCGACGATCAGGGCGGGCGGAGATCACCGGGCGGCGCTGGCGCAACTCGTCGCCGCGGCGGGCCCGGAGCGGGTCGAGACGACGCTGCTGTGGCCGATCGCGGCGGACCAGGAGCGCGACGAACTGCTCGCGACGGGCATCACGCGGGTCGTGGCGAAGCCGGTCAGCGGCGGGGCGTTGGTCGCGGCGATGCTGGCAAAACCAATTTCAAAAAACAACGCAATTCCCGACCTTGTGCCGTATGCCGCATGACGCGTAGACGTCCTGATATGCCAGCATCGCTTCTCCTCTTCGTCGACCCCCCGGAGCGGCGATCGTGAACGTCCTGTTCATCGAGGACGACCGGATGAACCGTCGTGTCGTGCGGGATATGCTCGACGTCGCGGGCGCGACGATGATCGAGGCCGAAAGCGCGGAAATCGGGCTCCGGATCCTCGACGAGCGCGAGTTTGCGATGGTGCTCGTCGACCTGCGTATGCCGGGCATGGACGGCATAACCGCGATCGAACATATCCGCGCCCGCCCGGATGCCAAGGCGGGCGTGCCGATCATCGTCGTGACCGCCGATATCGCCCCGGACCTGCGCGAGCGATGCCTGGCGGCGGGGGCGGACGAGGTGATCTTCAAGCCGGTCGCGATGGACGCGTTGTTCGACGCGATGGGTCGTATCCTGGCAAAGGGCGCGGCCGGCGACGGGATGATCGGCTGACGTCGGACGGCGTCACGCCGCGTCGGCATTCAATCGCGTAATCGATCCGCTTTAGCGACCGAGCGCGGCCCCGAGCGAGGCGGTCGCGCTGCCGCGTCGCGCCGGCTTGGGTTGCGAGGGATCGGGCGACCAGCCGGTCAGGAACACGATCTGGAACGTCTCGCGCGTGCGGTCGCCTTCACTCGCGGCGTCGCCGAACGCTGCGAACGTGCGCGCGAGGATGCCGGCGGTGAGCGGCTGGCGGTGCGTCAGGATATTGCCCGCAGCCATCCCGCGCAGGTCGCCGAGCAGCCGTCCGAGATCGCGGTAGCGGACGTCGAGCGTCTCGATATCCGCCACCGGCAGCGCGAACCCGGCGCGCATCAACAGGTCGCCCGCCGAGCGCACGTCGATCTGGGGATGAAGGCGCGCCGCAGGGCGCTCGCCTTCCGCGACCCGCAACGCGCCGCGTAGCGCGGACAGGCTGCCCGCGCCGACGAACGCGCCGAGGAACAAGCCGTCGGGGCGCAACACGCGGCGGATCAGCGACAATGCCCCAGGCAGGTCGTTGACCTGGTCGAGCACGCCCGCGCTGACCACCAGGTCGAACGACGCGTCGGCAAAGGGCAGGCGGTCCTCGTCGGCCTGTACCCCTGCGGTCCTGGACGCGAACGCGAAGCCCGGATCGCAGCGTGCCACCCGCGCGCCCGGGGGGGCGACGAACGCGCCGTCGAAACAGCCGAGATCGAGGATATCGGTGAAATCGCGCGTGACGGCATCGAGACGTTCGGCAATGCCGTCGAGCATCGTCGCGCGCAGGAATTCATGCTCGGCATAACCGGGCGCGGCGCGGTCGCGGCGCAGGCGACGGGCGGCGCGGTCGAAAATCTCGGGAGGGGTATCGGACACGGTCGCGCTTGTGCCGTGGTCGCGCTTCCACGACAAGGTGTCGATTGGCGCAGCGGGGGCCGATGCGCGCAACGGCGTTTCGATTGGGGACCATCGGGCATGATCGAGCCGTTTCGCCGGATCATCGGCCTCGCACTGCCCCCGCGCTGTGCCGGGTGCGGGGTGCCGGTGGCGGAGGACCACCGGTTCTGCGCGGTGTGCTGGACCGGGCTGCGCTTTCTCGGACCGCCCTGGTGTGCCGCGTGCAACCGTCCGTTCGCCTTCGATCGCGGCGACGATGCCGTGTGCGCAAGCTGCCTCGCCAATCCGCCGCGGCATGCCGGGGTCCGTGCAGCCGTCGCATACGGGCCGATCGCCCGCGATCTGGTGCTGCGGTTGAAATATGCCGGCCGGATCGCGTTCGCCGAGACGATGGCGCGGCAGATGCGACGCTTGCTGCCCGACGATGTCGACCTGTTGGTGCCGGTGCCGCTGCATCGCTGGCGGATCTGGTCGCGGGGCTTCAACCAGGCGGCGCTGATCGCCGACGCGGTCGCTGCGCTGTCGGGCGTGCCGCATGACCGCAGCGTTCTCCGGCGGACGCGGCGAACGCTGCTGTTGCGCGGGCTTGGTGGCAAGGCGAGGGCAAGGGCGGTCGCCGGTGCATTCGCGGTCACCGCACCCGATCGCGTGCGCGCTCGCTCCATCGCACTGGTCGACGACGTCTACACCAGTGGCGCGACCGCCGATGCCTGCACGCGGGCGCTACTACGCGCAGGTGCCGGATCCGTAACGATTTTATGCTGGGCGAGAGTGGTCTCCGCGACCGCCGATTGAACGGCGCCGATCGAACGGGCGACGATTGACAAGCGTGGGCCGAAACCACATTTCCCGGTCATGGCTAAAGTTGAAATCTACACCAAAGCGTTTTGCCCGTATTGCACGCGCGCACTGAAGCTCCTCGCATCCAAGGGTGTCGAGCCCGAGAATTTCGACGTCACGATGGGCGGCCCGAAAAAGGCGGAGATGGTCGAGCGGTCGGGCGGCCGCATGACGATGCCGCAGGTCTTCATCGACGGAAAGCACATCGGCGGATCGGATGATCTCGCCGCGCTCGACGCCAAGGGTGGTCTCGACCCGCTGCTCGCCTGATGGCGAAGATCGGCGTTCTCCAGATGACGAGCGGGATCGATCCCGCCGTCAACGCCGTGACGCTGACCGCGGCGATAGCCGAAGCGGGGCGGGCAGGCGCCGCCATGTTGTATACGCCGGAGATGTCCGGATTGATCGACCGCGATCGATCGCGGGCGGCGGCCTCGATCGTCGCGGAAGACGATGATCCGGTACTGGCGGCCGTGCGCGCCGCCGCTGCGGAAGCCGGCCTTTGGGTCCATCTCGGTTCGCTCGCGGTACGGCGGCCGGATGGCCGATACGCCAATCGCGGCTTCGTCATCGATGCCAGCGGGGCGATCCGGGCGCGGTACGACAAGCTGCATTTGTTCGACGTCGACCTGCCGACCGGCGAAAGCTGGCGCGAGTCCGCCGCCTATGTCGCGGGCGATGCGGCGGTGGTCGTCGACACCCCTGTCGGCATGCTTGGCTCGTCGGTGTGCTACGATCTGCGGTTCGCCGACCTGTACCGCGCGCTCAGCGATGCCGGCGCGACGATCCTGTCGGTTCCTGCCGCCTTCACGCGTCCCACCGGCGCCGCGCACTGGCATATCCTGCTTCGCGCGCGCGCCATCGAGGCGGGCGCGTTCGTCGTCGCCGCTGCGCAGACGGGGGTGCATGCCGACGGGCGGACGACCTACGGCCACTCGCTGGTGATCGACCCATGGGGCGAGGTATTGCTCGACATGGGCGACGCGGCAGGTCTGGCGTTTGCCGAGATCGACCAGACACGCGTGGAGGCCGTTCGCGCGCGTATCCCGGTGATCGCCCACCGTCGTGCGATCCCGGCGGTCACGATCGTGCGATGATCGTCTTCGACCTGAAATGCGGCGGCGGTCACGTGTTCGAGGCATGGTTCGCCTCGAGCACGGCATACGAGACGCAGCGTGAAGCAGGGCATGTCCGGTGCCCGCTATGCGACGATGGCGACGTGGCAAAGGCGCCGATGGCACCCGCCATCCCCGCCAAGGGCAATCGCCAGCCCGCACCACCGAGCGCCACGGCGGTCAAATCCGCCTTGGCGTCACTCGCCGCAAAGCAGGCAAAAGCGCTCGAAGCGTCGGAATGGGTCGGCGCCGCGTTCGCCGATCGTGCCCGTGCGATGCATCTGGGCGAGGAAGCGCAGGTCATGATCCACGGCCAGGCCAGTCTGGCGGATGCGAAGGCGCTGGTCGACGAAGGCGTACCGATCGCGCCACTGCCCCTGCCGGTGGTACCGCCCGGAAAGACGAACTGATCTGCGCTGCTTGACGGCGGATGGTGGCGGAAGAGGTGGGATTCGAACCCACGGATGAGTTACCCCATCGCTGGTTTTCAAGACCAGTTCCTTAAACCACTCGGACACTCTTCCACGTCCCGCGCCATGCGCTGGAAGGTCGCGTCTAGGGGGTCGTCCAGCGGATCGCAACCTCCCGATCGGCGATCCGCTCGCGGGTCCGATCGGGGTGCCGATCAGGGCGGGCGGATTGCGTTCCTGCCGAGCCGGTTGCATGAGGCGATCATGGACCTCTATGCGATATCGCAGCATTTCTTCGGCACCATCGACATCGATGCGCTCGATCCGGCCGTGCTGGAATCCGGACGTGACCGTGTCGTGATCGCGTTCGGAACCGAGCGCGATTCGGGGCGGCGGTTTGCGTTGTGGGCGGTGCTGTGCGCCACCGGCGAAGCGCCCGATCCGCATACGGCGTTCAAGGATCCACGCGAACGGCGGGCGGCCGAATTATATGCGGCGGCGATGCGCGCGGCCGACAGTCACGATCAGGTCGTCGAATAGCGCGGGATCAGGCGGCGCGACGCTCCATGAGTGCGCGGTCGATCCGGCGAATGAGATCGGCGATCGGTGGCATGTCCGCATAGGTGATACGGGGACCGGCGTCGCCAGGCGCCCTGTGCATGCGCTCGCCGACCAGCGTGAAGACGTCCTGTTTGCGTGCCATCGATCGATATCCTGTCCGATTGATGCCACTATGCCGACCAGGCGTTAACCAAAGGTTCTGTGCGCCTTTACGACTAGGTAACCGTTTGCACTTGGACGGATTTTCACTGCTTAAGCGGAGAATTAGGGCCAGTCGAAGGCCGATCTCGGTCAACTCGTTAAACAACCCCCGCTACCGCACGCCTAGCGTGCGGTAGCGGGGGCCAAGCAATCAAGCCGCCTCGGGGTCTTCGAATGCAGGTGCGTCGAGGTCGACGTTCAATTCGCGATCCCAGATGCGCAGCTTGCCGAGCGTCTTGAGGAATTTGTCGACGTCGCCCTTGCCGCCCAGCGCGATCACGCCGTCGTCCATGTCCTCGTCCTCGATGCCGGCCTTTTCCAGGAACGGCTTCGCGTCGGCGTTGAAGCCGATGAACTTGGCATGCCCGAACGCGTCGCTGACGAAGTCCTTGGCGGTCTTGTCCTTGCCGAGTTTCTTCGCACCGTCAGCGGATACGACGATCGCGACGGCATCGTAGAGTACCGACGGCGCGCCATCGATCTTCTGCTTGCCCTCGGCGAGCGTCCCGTCATCGAGCGTCGCGCCGGCAACCTTGGGCGCGATGATCTCGTACGTGGCCTTCGCCGCGACGATCCCGTCAACCAGAGCCTGCACGATCGCAGCCGGCGCCCCGTCGGTGACGAGGATGCCGAGCTTGCGCCCCTCGAAGCTGCCGGTGGTGTTCTTCAGGATGCTCAGCGCGTCCGAAGCCGGCAGATCGGTACGCGTCTCGACCGCAGCCTTGGCCTTGGGCGGCATCTTCTTGAGGCCGAGACCGGTTGCAACCGTCTTCGCCAGCTTCTCGTCGATGTTGAGCAGATGCCCGACCATCAACTCGCGGATGTCGACCCGCTCGACCTTAGACAGCTCGAACGTCAGCGCATCGCCGATGTGCTTCTGCTCGATCTCGGTCTGGCTGATGAAGAACTGCCGCGCCTGGCTGTAATGATCGGCGAACGTCGCCGACCGCACCTGCGCCTTGCGTCCCGTTTCCTGCGACGGGAAGTGCTTATAGCCCTTGGTTGGGCTCTCGCGCGGCGTGCCTTCCCAGCTGTTCGGCTCATAGTTCGCACGACCCTTGCGGGCATGCATCGCCATGTGGCCGTCCTGCTGGTAGTTGTTCACCGGAATCTTCGGCGCATTGATCGGGATATGCGTGAAGTTGGTGCTGCCGAGGCGCTTGAGCTGCGTATCGAGATACGAGAAGTTGCGGCCCTGCAGCAGCGGATCGTTGGTGAAGCCGATCCCCGGCACGATGTTCTGCGTGCAGAACGCGACCTGCTCGGTCTCCGCGAAGAAATTATCGACCAGACGATCGAGCTTGAAGCTGCCGATCATCCGTACCGGGATCTGCTCCTCGGGAATGACCTTGGTCGCGTCGAGCACGTCGAACTCGAAATTGTCGGCGAAGTCGTCGTCGAACAGCTGCACGCCCATGTCCCATTCGGGGAAGTTGCCCTGGTCGATCGCGTCCCACAGGTCGCGACGATGGAAGTCGGGATCGGCACCGTTGATCTTGACCGCTTCGTTCCACGCGACCGACTGGAGGCCCAGCTTCGGCTTGAAGTGGAACTTGACGTACGTGCCCTTGCCCTCGGCATTGACGAGGCGGAACGTGTGCACGCCGAAGCCCTCGACGAAGCGGAAGCCGCGCGGGATGGTGCGATCGGACATGATCCACATGACCATGTGCATCGATTCCGGGGTCAGGCTGATGAAGTCCCAGAAATTGTCATGCGCGGTCTGCGCCTGCGGGAAGCCGCGATCGGGCTCTTCCTTGGCGGCATGGATCAGGTCGGGGAACTTGATCGCGTCCTGGATGAAGAACACCGGGATGTTGTTCCCGACGACGTCCCAATTGCCCTCCTTGGTGTAGAACTTCACCGCGAAGCCACGCACGTCGCGCGCCAGATCGGGCGAACCCTTGTTGCCCGCCACGGTCGAGAAGCGGAGGAACATCGGCGTCTGCTCGCCGACTTCGGTCAGGATGCCGGCGCTGGTGAATTCTTCCAGGCTTTCGGTCAGCGTGAACGTGCCGTGGGCGCCGTAACCACGCGCATGGACGACACGCTCGGGGATACGCTCGTGATCGAAGTGAAAGATCTTCTCGCGGAAGTGGAAATCCTCGAGCAGCGTCGGCCCGCGATCGCCGACCTTCAGCGAGTTCTGGTCGTCGGCGACCGGAATGCCCTGCTGCGTCGTCAGGACCGCGCCGTTGCCGCTGGCGATCTGGTGCAGTTCGCCGCCTTCGCCGATCTGCGTTTCGAATTTCGCGCCCTTTTGTGGCGTGCCGGTATCCTTGGCGATGGTCTTGGTCATGTGCCGTCCTCGTAGCTACTCAGGACCCACAGCGCGTGGCGAGGCGTAAGAGTTGCACCGAAAATGGCGAGTTAACGCAGATCAGCGAGATTGCTCGGGCAGGGCGGGGGCAGGGAGAAATGCCGGAGGGCGCGCGTTAAGCCGCGATAATCCCAAGCGAAGGACCAGCCATGCACATCGACCTGACAGGCCAGGCCGCGATCGTCACCGGCGCGAGCTCCGGCCTCGGCCGCGCCTCCGCCATCGCCTTTGCCAAGGCCGGCGCGAAGGTCGCGGTCAATTATAACAGCAGCGCGGACAAGGCGCGCGAGGTGGTCGAGGCGATCGAGCAGGCCGGCGGCGAGGCCTTCGCGTGCGAAGCCGATACGTCGGACGAGGCAGCAGTGCTGAAACTGTTCGACGAGACGGTCGAGCGCTTCGGCGGCGTCGACATCGTCTTCGCCAACGCCGGCATGCAGAAGGACGCAGCCTATGCCGACCTGACGCTGGAGGACTGGAAGCGCGTCATCGACGTCAATTTGACCGGGCAGTTCCTCGTCTCGCGCGAGGCGGTCCGCCGGTTCCGCAAGCAGGGCGACCGCGGCTTCAGCCGGTCGATCGGCAAGATCCTGTTCATGAGCTCGGTACACGAGGTCATCCCCTGGGCAGGCCACGCCAATTACGCCGCGTCGAAGGGCGGCAGCGGCATGCTGATGCGGACGCTCGCACAGGAGATCGCCGGCGACCGCATCCGCGTGAACGGCATCGCCCCCGGCGCGATCGCGACCGAGATCAACGCGGATGCGACCGCCGACCAGGACAAGCTGCTCGAACTGATTCCCTATGGCCGGATCGGCGACCCCGAGGACGTCGCGCGTGCCGCGCTGTTCCTCGTCTCCGACGCAGCGGACTATATCGTCGGGTCGACGCTCACCATCGACGGCGGCATGAGCCTGTATCCCGGCTTCCGCGACAATGGGTGAGCTTGGGGATAAGCCAGCCATATCGATCGCGGACCACGGCGCGATCGGTAATCTGGAGACGATCGCGCTGGTCGATACGGCGGGCACGATCGACTATCTCTGCTGGCCGTGCCTCGACAGCGCCTCCGTGTTCGCGCGGCTGCTCGACGGTGAGAAGGGCGGGCATTTCGCGGTCGAGCCCGATCTTCCCGATGCGCGGATCATCCAGATGTACCTGCCCGAGACCAACATCCTGCTCACCCGCTGGATGGGCACGCAGGCCAGCGTCGATCTGGTCGACCTGATGCCGGTCGGCAACGACGTCAACGATGCGCCGCCGCGACTGGTGCGGCGGCTGACCTGCACGCGCGGCGCGGCGACGATCCGCGTACGGTGCGCGCCACGGTTCGATTACGGCGCGACGGGCTGCAAGGCGTCGGTGACCACCAACGGCGCCGACGTCTCGCGCGGGCGGTTCGATCACGAGACCGGCTTGGCGCTGGCACTCCACGGCGCGGCGTCGCTGGTCGCGGACGGTTGCGACCTGACCGCCGAGATCCGCTTGAACGAAGGCGACACCGTCTCGCTGGTCCTCAGCAACCCCGACGACGTCTCGCTCGACACCGAGGCGCTCGATGCGATCGTCGAGAAGGACATCGCCTATTGGCGGACGTGGAGCCGCCAGTCGCGCTATCGCGGCCGCTGGCGCGAGACCGTCGAGCGCTCGGCGATGGTGCTCAAACTGCTGACCTCGCGCCGACATGGCTCGATCGCGGCCGCCGCCACCTTTGGCCTGCCCGAGGCACCCGGCGGCGTCCGCAACTGGGATTACCGCGCGACGTGGATCCGCGACTCCTCGTTTACCGTCTACGCCTTGCTGCGGCTCGGCTTCCAGAGCGAGGCGGTCGACTTCCTCCACTGGACGATGGACCGCGCGCAGGCGTGTTCGAAGGGCCATCTCGGCGTGATGTACGCACTCGACGGCGGTCCGATCGCCGACGAACGCGACCTCGACCTCGCCGGGTTCGAGGGCGCCACGCCGATCGTCGTCGGCAACGAGGCGAAGGACCAGACGCAGCACGACATCTACGGCGCGCTGCTCGATGCGACCTATCTCGGCACCAAATATGGCGAGCCGATCGCGCATGATTCCTGGATGGCGATCTGCCGGATCGTCGATCAGGTCTGCGAGACGTGGGCGACGCCGGACTCGGGGATCTGGGAGGTCCGTGGGCCGAAGAAGCATTATCTCCACTCCCGGCTGATGAGCTGGGTCGCGGTCGATCGCGCGGTGCGGCTGGCGCAGAAACGCTCGCTGCCCGCGCCACTCGTGCGCTGGTCCGAGGTTCGGACCGCGATCAACGAGGATATCTGGACGAATTTCTGGAACGACGACCTCGGCCGTTTCGTCCGCGCGATCGGCGATGAGCCCGAGGACAAGGCGGTCGACGGCGCGCTGCTGATGATGCCGCTGGTGCGCTTCATCGGCCCGACCGATCCCAAATGGCTGGCGACGCTGGAGGCGATTGGCGAGGACCTGTCCGACGACGGGCAGGTGTATCGCTACAAGATCGACGACGGCCTGCCCGGCACCGAGGGCACGTTCGTCGCCTGCTCGTTCTGGTACGTCGAGTGCCTCGCGCGGGCAGGGCGGCTGAACGAGGCGCGCTGGAACTTCGAGAAGCTGCTCGCGCACGGCAACCACCTCGGCCTGTTCGCCGAGGAAATCGCGCAGGACGGCAGCTTCCTCGGCAATTTCCCACAAGGGTTCAGCCACCTCGCGCTGATCAGCGCCGCCTTCTACCTCGACCGCGCGCTCGACGATGGCGGGCCCAAGGCCTGGGCATGACCTCCACTCCCACAAGGATACGACTATGAACCTCGATATCGCAGGCAAGATCGCGCTCATCACCGGCGCGGACAGCGGCATGGGCAAGGAAACCGCCCGGATGCTCTTGCAGGAGGGCGTTCGCGTCGTGATCACCGACCAACCCGGCGGCGACCTCGACGCGAGCGCGACAGAGTTGAAGGCACACGGTGAGGTGATCGCAGTGGAAGCGGACCTGACCAAGCTCGACGACGTGAAGGCGCTGTTCGCCCAAGTCCGCGAACAGCTCGGCGAGCCCGACATCCTCGTCAACTGCGCGGGCGTGACCGGCGCGACCGGCGACTTCCTCGACGTCGACGATTCCGGCTGGCAGTCGACGCTCGACATCAACCTGATGGGCGCCGTCCGCGTCTGCCGCGAAGCGATTCCCGCGATGCGCGCCGCCAAATGGGGCCGCATCGTGCTGATGAGCTCGGAAGACGCAGTGCAGCCCTATGTCGACGAACTCGCCTATTGCGCGTCGAAGGCAGGCATCTCCAGCCTCTCCAAGGGGCTCTCGAAAGCCTATGGCTGCGATAACGTGCTGGTGAACACCGTCTCGCCCGCCTTCATCGCCACGCCGATGACCGACAAGATGATGAAGAAGCGCGCCGACGAGAAGGGTACGAGCTTCGACGAGGCAATCGAGACGTTCCTCGAGGAAGAGCGCCCCGGCATGACGCTAAAGCGCCGCGGCACCGCAGAAGAGGTCGCCTCGGCGATCGTGTTCCTCTGCTCGGAGCGGGCGAGCTTCATCAACGGCGCCGATATCCGCGTGGATTCGGGCTCGGTAATGACCGTGGCGGGCTAACCCGCCAACCATCTACCACTCCTACTGGAGCGGAACCGAGCAATCCTCCCCCGCCAGGGGGAGGTGGCAGGCACTTGCCTGACGGAGGGGGAGGCAGGTGCAACCGAGGTTGCGTATCCTCCCCCTCCGTCGCTCCGCGCCACCTCCCCCTGGCGGGGGAGGATTGCAGGAGCGGGGTTTACCCCTCGAACAAGTCCTTAAACTGCCGCGGCTGCGACCGAAGATACTGGTTAGGCGCCTTAACCTTCCCCCCAAGATGCGCCGCCGCATGCCAGGGCCAACGCGGATCATACAAAATCGTCCGAGCCAGCGCGATCATGTCCGCGTCACCCGTGCCCACAATCGCCTCGGCCTGCTCGAAATCGGTGATCAGCCCAACCGCGACGACCGGGATCGACACCGCCTGCTTCACCGCCCGCGCAAGCGGCACCTGATAGCTCGGCCCGACCGGAATCTGCTGGGAAGGCGTATTGCCCCCGCTCGACACATGGATCGCACTGCAACCCCGCGCTTCGAGCGCCTTGGCAAACGCCACCGTCTGTTCCGAATCCCAGCCGCCCTCGGCCCAGTCGGTCCCCGACACACGCATCGTCACCGCCCGCTCGGCCGGAAATGCAGCCCGAACCGCATCGAACACCTCAAGCGGGAACCGCATCCGGTTTTCGAGACTGCCACCATATTCGTCCTCACGCCGGTTCGACAGCGGCGACAGGAACTCGTGCAACAGATACCCATGCGCCGCGTGCAGCTGCACCGCATCGATCCCGAGCCGCGCCGCGCGCACCGTCGCCGCCACGAAAGCATCGCGCACCCGCGCCAGCCCCTCGGCATCAAGCGCGACCGGTGCGTTATCCTCCGGCAGGAACGGGACCGTCGAAGGCCCCTCGGTCTGCCAGCCATTGGCCTCGCCTGGTGCGATCTGGAGCCCGCCCTTCCACGGCACGGCGCACGACGCCTTGCGCCCCGCATGCGACAACTGGATCGCGATCGGCATGTCGGACCAGCGCCGCACGCTCTCGATCACCCCCGCCATCGCCGCCTCGGTCGCATCGTCGTACAGCCCGACATCGCCATGCGTGATCCGCCCCTCGGGCAGCACCGCGCTCGCCTCGATCGTCAGCAGCGCCGCCCCCGACAGCGCAAGCTGGCCGAGATGGATCTGATGCCAATCGTTCATGCAACCGTTTTCGGCCGAATACTGGCACATCGGCGCGATCACGATCCGGTTCGCGAGCGTCAGGTTGCCGATCTCGAGCGGCTCGAACAGTTTCGGCCCGCTCATGCGAGGATCGACCGGAGGTTGGAAGGAATGCGCATGATGGCCTCTTGATGCTGAAAGTGATGCCGCGAAAACTCGCTGCGTTAAGCGGAACATAGGACGCGGCGGGCGGGTTTCACGCCAAGGAATGCTGCACCGCGATAAAGCCGCGCCCGCAGCGCGACGATTACGACACGAAAAGGGTCCTCGCCTTGCATCTACTGCCCGACACGCTCGACGCCGGCTCGGCCTATCCGCTGGGCGCCACCTTCGATGGCCTCGGCGTCAACTTCGCGGTGTATTCCGCCAATGCCGAGAAGATCGAACTCTGCGTCTACGACGAGACCGGCCGCCGCGAACTGAAGCGCTATGCGCTCCCCGAATGGACCGACGAAGTCTGGCACGGCTACCTTCCCGACGCGCAACCCGGCCTTGTCTATGGCTACCGCGCACACGGTCGGTACGCGCCCGAGGAAGGCCATCGCTTCAACCCCAACAAGCTGCTGCTCGACCCGTACGCCAAGCAGATGATCGGCGAACTCCGCTGGACCGACGCGATGTATGGATACCAGGTGAAGTCGCCGCGCGCGGACCTGAGCTTCGACAAGCGCGACAGCGCGCTGACGATGCCCAAGGGCGTCGTGACCGACAGCCATTTCGACTGGTCGCGCGACGTGCGGCCCAATACGCCGTGGTCCGAGACGGTCATCTACGAGGCGCATACCAAGGGCCTGACAAAGCTTTTCGAGGAGGTCCAGCCCTCCGAGCGCGGCACCTTCGCGGCGCTTGGCAACCCCAAGGTTATCGATCACCTCAAGCGCCTCGGCGTCACCGCGATCGAGCTGCTGCCGATCCACACCTACATCCAGGACCGCTTCCTCCAGGAAAAGGGCCTGCGCAATTACTGGGGCTACAACACCCTCAATTTCTTCACGCCAGAGCGCTCGTTCTTCGCGACCGACAGCCACGACGAACTCCGTCGCTCGATCCGCCGCCTCCACGCGGCCGGAATCGAGGTGATCCTCGACGTCGTCTACAACCACACCTGCGAAGGCTCGGAACAGGGCCCGACGCTTTCCTGGCGCGGTCTCGACAACGCCAGCTACTACCGCCTGGTGAAGGACGACCCCCGCTACTCGATCAACGACACCGGCACCGGCAACACGCTGAACCTCACCAAGGCGCGCGTGATCCAGATGGTCGCGGATTCGCTGCGCTACTGGGCGACCAGCTTCGGCATCGACGGCTTCCGCTTCGATCTCGGGCTGACGCTGGGCCGGACGGATACCGGTTTCGATCCCGGCGCAGGCTTCTTCGACGTGCTCCGCCAAGACCCCGTGCTCGGCAGGCTAAAGCTCATTACCGAGCCTTGGGACATCGGCCCCGGCGGCTATCAGCTCGGCAACTTCCCCCCCGGTTTCGCCGAATGGAACGACAAATACCGCGATACCGTGCGGAAATTCTGGCGCGGCGATCACGCCCAGCGTGCCGACCTCGCCGCGCGCCTGACCGGCTCGGCAGACCTGTTCGACCGCCGCGCACGCCGCCCCTGGGCGAGCGTCAACCTGCTCGGCGCGCACGACGGCTACACGCTCGCCGACACCGTCGCCTACGAGGAGCGCCACAACGAAGCGAACGGTGAAGACAACAACGACGGCCATTCGAACAACTGCTCGCGCAACTGGGGCGTCGAAGGCCCGACCGACGACGCCTCGATCCTCGAGACCCGCCAGCGCGTGATGCGCTCGATGCTGACGACGCTGTTCGCCTCGCTCGGCACGCCGATGCTGGTCGCCGGCGACGAGTTCGGTCGCACGCAGAACGGCAACAACAACGCCTATTGCCAGGACAACGAGATCAGCTGGCTCGACTGGAACAAGGCGAAGTCCCCCGAGGGCGATGCGCTGATCGACTTCACCGCGCGCCTGATCGCGCTACGTCGTGACTATCCGATGCTCCGCGCCGGCAACTTTCTCTATGGCGACGACACGCCGGCCGAGGGTCTGAAGGACATCGAATGGTGGGACGAGCGAGGCCAGCAACTTACGGCGGAGGATTGGGACAACACCAATGGCCGTGCGCTGGTGATGCGCCGCGCCTGCGAGATGGAATCGGGTGAGATCCAGGTGATCTCACTTTTCCTCAATGCCTCGGAGGGCCCGCTGACCTTCCACATGCCGCCGCCCGAAGAGGTCGAGCGCACCGTCTTGATCGACAGCAGCAAACCGGATCAGGGGCCGACGCCGATCAAGGACAGCTACGAGCTTCCCCCCCAGGGTGCGGCGTTGCTCGCGTGGACGATCGCAGCGGCATGAATTGGGGACCGACGCTCGCCGAAGACGGAACGAAGTTCCGGCTCTGGGCTCCCGATCGCGAAGTCGTGACTCTGGAGATCGCGGATGGCGATGCGGTCCCCATGACGCGCAGTGCCGACGGCTGGTTCAGCACCTCCGCGTCCGTAGGACCAAATACGCGGTACCGGTTCCGTCTGAGCGACGACCTCGCGGTCCCGGATCCGGCCTCGCGAGCACAATCGGGCGGCGTCCATGGGTGGAGCGTCGTCGTCGACCACACCTACGAATGGCGCACGTCAGATTGGATCGGCCGTCCGTGGGAAGAGATGGTCATCCAGGAGGTCCATGTCGGCACGCTGGGCGGCTTCGCAGGCGTCGCGGATCACCTCTGGAAGATCGCCGCGCTAGGCATAACCGCGATCGAACTCATGCCCGTCAACGCATTCGGCGGCACCCGCAACTGGGGCTATGACGGCGTGCTCCCCTACGCCCCCGCCGAAAGCTACGGCACCCCCGACGAGCTGAAGGCGCTGATCGATCGCGCCCACGAACTCGGCTTGGCCGTATTCCTCGACGTGGTCTACAATCACTTCGGCCCCGACGGAAACTACCTCGGCGCCTATGCGAAGGGCTTTTTCCACGCGGAGGTCGACACCCCCTGGGGCGGCGCAGTCGCGGTCGATCAGGCGCCGGTTCACCGCTATTTCGTCGACAACGCGCTGATGTGGCTAAACGAGTACAAGTTCGACGGCCTCCGCTTCGACGCAGTCCACGCGATCGAGAACGACGATTTTCTGGACGCGATGGCTGCCGAACTCCGCGCTAAAACTGCCGGCCGCCACATCCACCTCGTCCTCGAAAACGAAGGCAACGACGCCGATCGCCTTCACGCTAGCGGGTACGACGCGCAGTGGAACGACGACTTCCACAACGTCCTCCACGTCCTGCTCACCGGCGAGACGAGCGCCTATTATGCTGATTTCGCCGACCGCCCCGCCGACCGCCTCGCGCGCTGCCTGGGAGAGGGCTTTATCTACCAGGGGGAGGGCTCACCCAACCACGACGGCAAGCCGCGCGGCAAGCCCAGCGCCCACCTGTCGCCAACCGCGTTCGTCGCGTTCCTCCAGAACCACGACCAGATCGGCAACCGCGCACTGGGCGAACGCCTGACGCTTCTCGCCGATCGCCAGAAGCTCCGCGCTGCCACCGCATTGCTCCTGCTGGGTCCACAGATCCCATTGCTGTTCATCGGCGACGACCACGGCAGCGAGAGCCCGTTCCTGTTCTTCACCGACTTCCACGACGACCTCGCCGACGCAGTCCGCGAAGGCCGACGCAAGGAATTCGCCAAGTTCGCCGCCTTCGCCGATCCCGAAGCGCGCGAAGCGATCCCCGATCCGAACGCGCACGAGACCTTCCACCGATCCCACGCGCACCCCGGAGCAGATGCGACGGCGTGGCAAGACCTGTACCGTAACCTGCTGAAAATCCGCCACGAGCAGATCATCCCCCGCCTGCGCAATGCGGCCGCGATCGGCGCCGAAGCGATCGGCGAGGGGGCGGTCGTCGCACGCTGGAAGATGGCCGACCGCGCGGTCCTGACGATTGCCCTGAACCTCGGCGATGAGGCGGTTGCGTTCCCCGAGATTGAAGCCGCACCCACTTACGCCGATGGCGACGCCGGCCAGCCCGGCAGCATCGCAGTCTGGCTACAGCCATGAGCAGCCTGCAAAAACTCGCCATCGCCGCCGGCCTGCAACCCGAATGGCGGGACGCGGGCGGCCGCCGTCAGACGGTATCAGACGAGGCGTTGCGGGCGATCCTCGATTGCCTCGGGCACCCATCCGCGAGCGCCACGCAGATCGTCGACAGCCTCACAGCGATCGCGACCAGGACCGCGCGAGCGCCCCGCTTCCTGTCCGTCGACGTCGGCGATCCG
The DNA here is from genome assembly GCF_049472435.1 of Sphingomonas sp. 4RDLI-65. NCBI lineage: Bacteria > Pseudomonadati > Pseudomonadota > Alphaproteobacteria > Sphingomonadales > Sphingomonadaceae > Sphingomonas > Sphingomonas sp. 4RDLI-65. The sequence continues at coordinate 130,537 of NZ_JBCEBT010000008.1, forward strand.
ATCCAACTTGCGACCACGCTATCCGGCAAGGCCGAACTCACCCTCGAAAACGGCACCCGGACGTCGGTTACGATCGACCGAGGCGCGCTCAAGCCGATCGAGCACATCGGTTATCACCGTCTCGAAGTCGGCGACGATCTGATCGACCTGCTCGTCGGTCCGCGACGCTGCTACACGATCGCCGACGCCGTACGGGGGCGCAAGCTCTGGGCACCCGCGGTTCAAATCCCGAGCCTACGCAGTGAAACGGCAAAGGCATTCGGCGACTTCGGCACGCTCGCCGACGCCGCCCGAGCATTTGGCGAGCGCGGCGCGGACGCCCTCGCGATCAGCCCCATGCATGCGCTCTTCCCCGCGGACGCCAGTCGGTACAGCCCCTACGCACCGTCGAGCCGGCAATTCCTCAACGGCCTCTATGCCGATTCGTCTGCGTTCGGCGGGACCTCGGATGGTCCCGTGTCAGACTTGATCGACTGGCAGAGCGGGATACCCACAAAGCTCGCACGTCTTCGCAAGACCTTCGACCAAGATGCTCGGAAACTTGGCAAACCCCTCGATGCGTTCAGGCGGGAGGCCGGAGACGACCTCGAACGCCACGCCGAGTTCGATGCCCTCCACGCCCATTTCTTCGCGACCACCGGTGCGCGCGGCTGGCAGCAATGGCCGGCCGAGTATCACAATCCTGACAGCCCAGCCGTCCGCCGCTTCGTCACCGAGCATGCCGAGGACGTCACCTTCTACGTCTTCCTCCAATGGCTCGCCCGCCGCGATCTCGATGCCGCGCAGACCGCCGCCAAGAACGCGGGCATGGCGATCGGCCTCATCGCCGATCTCGCCGTCGGCATGGACCCCGGCGGCAGCCACGGCTGGAGCCGCCGCGGCGACCTGCTGACCGGTCTGTCGATCGGCGCGCCCCCCGATCCGCTCGGCCCCGATGGCCAAAGCTGGGGCATCACCGGCTTCGATCCGCACGCGCTGCGCGAAACCAGCTTCGCCCCGTTCATCGCCACGATCCGCGCGGCGCTCGCGCATGCCGGCGGTATCCGCATCGACCATGCATTCGGCCTGCGCCGCCTGTGGGTCGTCCCCGAGGGCGCGTCGGCGGCGGAAGGCGCCTATCTCGATATGCCCTTCGACGACATGATGCGGATCATCGCGATGGAGTCCCAGCGGGCTAGAGCTATAGTCATCGGCGAAGATCTTGGCACCGTTCCCGACGGCTTCCGCGAGACGATGGACGCGCGCGCGATGCTCGGGATGCGCGTGCTATGGTTCGAGCGCGATACGGACGGCTTCGTGCCCCCGGCGAAATGGTCTACCGATGCGGTGGCAATGACCGGCACGCACGATCTCGCGACGGTCGCCGGTTGGTGGAGCGTCCGCGACATCGACTGGACCTGGGAGCTCGGCCGCAAGTCCGACGCCGTCGACGAACAAGCAGACCGTGCAGCCCGCGCCGAGGATCGCACCGCGCTTTGGTCCGCGTTCGACACGGCCAGCGACCAACCCGCGCTTGAAGATACCGCGGCGGTGGTCGACGCCGCTATCTCGCATGTCGCCAGCACGCCTTGCACACTTGCGATCATCCCCATCGAGGATCTCGCCGGACTAATCGAGCAACCGAACCTCCCCGGCACGATCGACGAACATCCCAATTGGCGACGCTGCATGCCCGACACGACCGAGGCGCTCCTGCAACGCCCCGAAATCGCCGCCCGCATCGACACGCTCAACGCCGCGAGACCCGCATGACCCCCCGCGCAACCTACCGCTTCCAGTTCCACGAGGACTTCACCTTCGCCGATGCGGAGGCGTTGGTGCCGTATCTCGACGACCTCGGGATCAGCCACCTCTACGCCTCGCCGATCACGACTGCCCGCAGCGGATCCACCCACGGCTACGACGTCGTCGACCCTACCCGGATCAACCCCGAACTCGGCGGCGAAGAGGCGTTCCGCAGCCTAGTTGCAGCACTCCGCGCGCGCGCCATGGGCGTCATTATCGACATCGTCCCCAACCACATGGGCGTCGCCGGTGGTGAGAACGCGTGGTGGAATGATGTCCTAACGCACGGCGAAACCAGCGAATTCGCGCGCTACTTCGACATCGACTGGCGCGAGAAGCTGGTCCTCCCAATCTTGGGCGATCCGCTTGCCGAGACGGTCACGAACGGCACGCTCAAGGTCGAGCAGGTCGACGGCCGCTATGTCCTCGAAGCGTATGGCGAACATCGCCTGCCGATCCGCGACGAGGATCAGGCCACCGCAACGACCGGCGACATTTCCGCGCTGGTCGATCGCCAGCACTACCGCCTCGCCTCGTGGCGCGTCGCCAACGACGAACTCAACTGGCGGCGGTTCTTCACGATCAACGACCTCGCCGGCCTCCGCGCCGAAGACCCGGTCGTGTTTGAGGCAACACACGCGCTCTATTTCCGTCTCTACGCCGAGGGCCTGATCGACGGCGTCCGCGTCGATCACGTCGACGGGCTGACCGACCCCGCGGGCTATTGCCGTCAGCTCCGTGCGAGTTTCGATGCGATCGAGCGTCCCGCCGACGCGCCGCCCGGTCCGGCCTACATCGTCATTGAGAAGATCCTTGCCGACGGCGAACCGCTCGCGACCGACTGGGGCGTCGATGGCACAAGCGGCTACGATTTTATGGAGCAGGTCACGGCCTTGCTCCACGCGCCTGCCAATGCCGAACCGCTCGCAGAACTCTGGGCGGACATCAGCGGTCGGTCCGCTGACTTCGCGCCCGAGGAACTGCGCGCGCGGCAGGAATTGCTAGCGTGGCAGTTCGATGGCCAGCGCCGCCGCTGCGTCGACGCCTTCGTCGTGCTCGCCCGATCGACGCCCGAATGCGACGGCCTGACGCGCGGCATGCTCGACCGCGCGATCGAGCGCCTGCTGTGGGTCTTTCCCGTCTATCGTACCTATGGGACGGGCGATGCCGCCCCGGCAGCAGACGCTGCGATCCGCGAGACGGTCCGCCAGCGCGTCGCGCAATTCGTCCCGCCGGGCGAGGACGCGGTGGTCGAGCGGATACTCGCATGGCTGGCAGGCGAGGGACCTGGGGACCCAAAGCTCGCAGCCGAAGCGGTGCGCAAGTTCCAGCAACTCTCTGCGCCGATTGCGGCCAAGGCGGTCGAGGACACCGCATTCTACCGCTATGGTCGCCTGCTCTCACGCAACGACGTCGGCTTCGACGCGGCTCGCATGTCGCTTGATATCGACGATTTCCACGCGGCCATGGTCGAGCGCGCTCGCGATTGGCCGGCGGCCATGCTCGCTACCGCCACGCATGACCACAAGCGGGGCGAAGACGTCCGCGCACGGCTCGCGGTGTTGAGCGAACTGCCCGATCTCTGGCGCGCGCGCGTGGAACGTTGGCGCGAACTCGCCGCGTCGTTTGCCGACGGGGTCGATCCTGCCGACGCCTACATGCTGCTCCAGACGCTGTTCGGCGCTTGGCCCGAAGGCCTGACTGCATCGGATACGGAAGGATTGTCGGACTTTGCCGAGCGTATCGTCGCGTGGCAGGAAAAGGCGTTGCGCGAGGCAAAGCTGCGCTCGTCCTGGGAGGCGCCGGACGAGGCTTACGAGAGCCGCTGCCACGATCTGGCTCGCGCGCTGCTTGATTCCGAGCGGTCGCAGGCTTTCCTCGACGACATGACCGCGTTCGTCGTGCGGATTGCCCCCGCGGCGGCGGCAAACGGCCTCGCGCAGGTCGCGCTGCGCTATACCGTTCCTGGCGTCCCCGATCTGTATCAGGGCACGGAGATTGCCGATCTAAGTCTGGTCGATCCTGACAACCGCCGTCCGGTAGATTACGCGTACCTTCAGGCGTCGCTAGCCGCTGATACGCCAGCAAAGATGGCGCTGATCCGACAGCTTCTCGCGCTGCGACGGACGCATCCCAGAGTGTTCTCGGAGGGAAGCTACGAGCCCATCGCGTTAACTGGTATCCGCGCCGACCAGGCCATTGCGTTTCGTCGGATCGGTGCGGACGCAATTATGCGTTGTGTGATCCCGCTACGCTGTGCCGAGCGCCATCTAGACCGGATCGACGCCCGCGATTGGTGGGGCGACACCGCGCTCGCATCCGGCGAACGGCTCGCCGATCTGCTCGGCGAGCGTTCCGTTTCGATCGAGATGCTGCCCGCAAAAGGCTGAGCGATCAGCGGCCTGCGAGATAGTGGGCGAGCGGGTCGATCATGTCCTCGGGGATACGGCGGGCGATGACCGGCATCGTCGATTGCGACTTCCGCGCATCGACCACCGTCTCGTCGCCGCGCCAGTTGCGCAGGCGTTGGGCAATGTAGCTGGCACGCTGGCCGGCGAGGACCGGGTAGGGCTTCCCGGGCGCGTGGCAGCTCGCGCAGGCAGGGAGCTGCACCTTCGGCAGCCCTTCGCGGTCGATTCTGGCGGCCTCGGTCGAGCCGGACGGCGTGACGCTGCCGATACCCGGCGTCGCCGCGAAATGATCCGCCAATCGCGTCATCTCGGCCGGCGTCAGCGTCGCGGCGGCGTTCGCCATGACCGCGCTTTGGCGCTTGCCGGTCGCATAGGCCTCCAGTGCTGCACGGAGATACGCCGGGTTCTGGCCGCCAAGTACCGGCATATCGGGCTGGTTGCGACCTCGTCCGTCGGCGCCGTGGCAGCCGGCGCAGGTCGCGATCTTCGCATCGGCGATGCCCGGCACTTCGGTCAGCGAGCGATAGGTCGCGGGCGTCATCTCGGGGAGCAAGCGGACGAAGGCGACCATGCGGCGGACTTCGTCGTCGCGGTCCTTCGCCGCCCAGCCGGGCATGCCGGTGTATTTGACGCCGTGCTTGAGGATCCAGAAAATCTGCTTGTCGGTCCATTCGCGCGCGTTGACCGACAGGTCCGGGGCAGGGGGCGTCGCGGCCTGCATCACCGGCAGCGGACGCACGCCGGGGGCGCCGTGGCACGACGCGCAGCTGGCCTTGAACAGGCCGGCGGCGCTGACGAGGCCCTCGTTCGCCTTGGGATCGTCGGGGGCGGTAACGGCGGCGTAGGTGCGGACCGAGTTGCGCATCGTCCAGTGGAGAAACCAGTCGGTAATCTTCCAATGCCCCGACGAGGCGGCGATGTTGAACACGCCCGACCACGCGAACAACAGCCCTGCGAGCGCGAGTGTGACGATGGCGGCGGCGGCGCGCGCCCAGGTAATCCGGATCGTCATGCGGTCGCGCTCCGTGTCTTCAATAGTCCGCCGAGCATCGCCAGCCCGCCGATGAAATAGCTCGCCGCGCCGACCATCAGCATGACGACGCCGCCAAGTTGCTGGTCTTCGAGGGCGTCGAGGCCGTGCGTTGCCGGGTGCATCGCCATCATCGCGTATAGCGGTCGTGGGGCGAGGCCGATCAATGCGCCGAGCAGGGTCATGTGCATCGAGGTCAGCAGCAGCGCCGCGACCCCTGACGCACGCCGATCGCTTGCGCCGCCGACGCGCGTGCCGAGCACGGCGCTCCAGAGAAAGACGCCGGCGATGAGGAAGCTGGCCTGCTCGAGGAGCAGCGCGAGGGGCTGTATGTCGACGCGCAGTCTCAGCGCGGGGAGGTGCCAGAGCCAAACCACGACCAGTTCGACGAGCGACATCGCGAGCGGGGTCACCACTGCGGGCCAACGCTCGGCGGGATCGAAGCGGCTGCCCGCAACCCCGTACGCCAGGAACGGCGCGGCGACCGCGACCGCTATCATGTGACCCGCCATGTGGCCGACCATTCCTAGCGGCGCTGCGGCGAATGCCCAGCCGAGCGGGACTAGCGCAACGCCCAGGACGAGGCTCGCGCGTCTCATCGGCAGTCGCCGAACATGATGACGGGTAGCGCCGTAAAGATCACCGCCACGAAGCTCAGCCCGGCAAGCAACCGTGTCGACAGCGCCAGAAAGCGCAGCCGGTCGATTTCGGTGCCCTGTTCGTGCGGAGCCGGATCACCCGGCGTCTCCGACTGGACGCGCGCGATATAGCCTGCCGCGACGATCCCCAGCAGCGCCACGATCGTCGCGATCAGCGTCGCCAGTGGAAAGCCGTTCAACGCGGTTCCCGGCGCCGACGATTTCGCGCACGTCACAGCGACCCACAGATAGCAGAACAGGAAATGCGCGGCCCAGATCGTCGGCGGGACGATCAGCGTCCACAACGTGACCTTCAGGTCGCGGGCCCAATGCTTCTTCATGAGACACCCGGGAACAGGCCGATCGTGCAGAACGTCACGATGCCGGTCAGTGCGAGGAAGTGGTGGTACACGGTGATGTTGCGCAGGTCCGCATCATAGACCGGCGTCATCTTGCCCGCGAGGCTGCGCGCGAGGGTGTAGGCCTGCATGATGACCCCGATCGCGGCGTGGACGGCGGTCCAGATCGCCAGCGTCCAGACGATCGCGGGATAGACGTGGAGTTCGGGATCGAGCCCCGAATACCACGGCCCCGCAAGCCCGGCGAACAGGCTCGCCAGCGTCGCGACGATGCCGACCACCAACAGCGCACGACCCGCGCCGACGTTACCCCGCCGATGCACTTCGCGCGCGCCGACGGTCGCGGCCCAGCCGGTGAGCGTCAGCGCCAACGCGACCATCGGCCAGAACACGCCTGGCCCGTTTAGCCCGACCCCGCTCGGCGGGAAATCATTGTGGATCGTCCAGAAGAAGAAATAGCCGAACACCAGCCCCGAGAACGCAGTCGCGTCCGCCATCATCGTGATGAACATCGCCCACCAGCCCGGCGCCGATGGCCCGGACGTGTAGAGCGGCACTTCGATCCCGTGGCCGATATGCTTGGTCGGCTTTTCGGGGATCTCGGCGGTCCCGGTCCACAGCCACCACAGCACGCAGGCGAGCGTCGCGACGCCGCTGACCGCCGACCAGATATAGAGATGGTAGGTCGTCAGGATGAACACGCCCGCGAGCGCGACCGCGGTCATCATCGGCTTCACGCTCGGCGTGCCGAGGCGGATCACCTGTACCGGGCGCGCGTCGAGCACCGAGGTAACGATCGACTCGCGCCGCATCTCTTCCGCATCGGGCAGGAAGAACCGGCCCTCGTCGACCTTCTGGACGAAGTTCTTCTGATCCCAGATCGGATAGCGGCTCTCGATCAGCGGCACCGAGCGAACGCCCCAATCCTCGTCGTCGGGCAGCGCGAGCCACTCGAGCGTGCCGGCATTCCACGGATTACGCGGCGCCTTCGGGCGACGCGGCGACAGTGCGAGGTCGATGCAGACGATCAGTACGCCCGTCGCGAACATGTACGACCCGATCGTCGAGGCAAGGTTGAGCCCGCCGATCCCGAGCTCCTCGGGATAGGTGAACACCCGCCGCGGCATCCCGAGCAGCCCCGACAGATGCATCGGGAAGAAGGTCACGTTCATCCCCACAAACATGATCCAGAACGCAATCCGCCCGAGCCTGTCGCTGAGCTTCTTGCCGGTGATCAGCGGCCAGTAATAATATAGCCCGGCGAACAGCGGCAGCAGCGTGCCGCCGATCAGCACGTAATGCAGATGCGCGACGATGAAATACGTGTCGTGCGCCTGCCAGTCGAACGGCGCGACCGCGACCATGACGCCGGTCAGCCCGCCGATCACGAACACGGCCAGGCTGCCGCTCGCATAGAGCAATGGCGTCGATTTCTTGACGTTGCCCGCCCAGAGCGTCGCGATGAACACGAAGATCTGCACGCCGGTCGGGATCGCCACCGCTTCCGACGCCGCGGCGAAGAAGGCGAGGCTGATCTTCGGCAGCCCGGTCGTGAACATGTGGTGGACCCACAGCCCGAAGCTCAGGAACGCCGTCCCGACCGCGGCCAGCACGATCCACGGATAGCCGAGCAAATGTCTTTGCGCAAAAGTCGGGATCAGCATCGCGAACAGCGCGATCGACGGCAGGAAGACGATGTAGACCTCCGGATGCCCGAAGATCCAGAACAGATGCTGCCACAGCAGCGGATCGCCGCCCTTCTCCGCGTTGAAGAACGGCCAGTTCAGCAGCCGCTCCATCTCGAACAGCACGTCGCCTGCGATCAGCGGCGGGAACGCGAACAGGATCATCACCGCGACGACCAGGATGTACCAGGCGTAGAGCGGCATCAGGTTGAGCCGCATGCCGGGCGGGCGGCACTTCAGCACGCCGACGATCAGCTCGACTGCGGCTGCCACCGACGACACCTCGATGAAGCTCAAGCCCAGCATCCAGATGTCCGCGCCGAGTCCGCTCAGATCGGTCCGCGTCGTCAGCGGCGGGTACATGAACCAGCCGCCATCCGGCGCGGCGTCGAAGAAGATCGAGCCCGACACGAACACGCCGCCGATGAGGAAGCTCCAGTATCCGAACGACGACAGCCGCGGGAACGGCAGGTCGCGCGCGCCGAGCAACTGCGGCAGAAGGATGATCGAGACCGCCTCGAACATCGGCACCGCGAACAGGAACATCATCATCGAGCCGTGCAGCGTGAACAGCTGGTTGAAGGTGTTCGCCGTGACGAGGTCGTTGTTCGGTACTGCCAGCTGCGTGCGCATGATCAGCGCGAGCACGCCTGCGAACAGCATGAAGCCGAACGCGGTCAGCGTGTACCACACGCCGATCCGGTTGTTGTTGACGTCGGTCCAGCGGAAGAACCAGCCCGACGGCGGCTTCCACACTTCACGCAGGCGATCCTCCTGGCCTTTCCGCACCGCAGGATCGTTCTGGTCGGGCGCGACATAGGGGGTGCTCTCGGTGGTCATTTGAGCCCCTGAAGGTAGCTGGCGATCTGGTCGGCTTCGGCGGCCGACATCTGTGGGAAGGCGGGCATCCGCACGCCGGGCTTGGTCTTGCCCGGATCGCGCACGAAACCGGCGATGTTGGCGTGGGTCATCGGCAACACGCCCGCGGCGAGCGTCGGGCGTGATCCGAAGTGGGTGAGGTCGGGGCCGATCTTCGCGACCGGGCCAACGCCGCGCACGGAGTGACAGCCGCTACACCCATAGCTCGCGAACAGCCGCGCGCCGGGCGATGCTGTGACGGTGGCGGGACGGGCCTGCGCGGCGAGCCAGCGTTCGAATGCTGCGGGCTCCATCGCGATCACGTCGAACGCCATCAGTGCATGGCCGAGCCCACAGAACTCTGCGCACACACCGCGGTAGGTCCCTGCCTTGGTTGCGCGAACGACGAGTCGGTTGGTGCGGCCGGGGATCATGTCCATCTTGCCGGCCAGCCCGGGCACCCAGAAGCTGTGGATGACGTCAGGGCTGCGGAGCGACAGCTCTACGGTGCGGCCGACCGGCAGGCGGAGTTCGTTGGCGGTCTCGATCACCGAACCACCCGGCGGGGCGTAGCGGATGCGCCACCAGAATTGTTCGCCCTCGACGCCGATCCGCAGATCGCCATTGGCAACCTCGCGCGGGCGCATCGCGGGCAGGGCGTAAAGCAGCAGGCCCAGGAGCAGGATCGAAGGCCCGATGCCGCCGAGCCACAGCACCAGCTTCATCCCGCCCTTGTGCGTCAGCCGACCCTCGGGTGCGCGCATCGCATGCCGCATCAACAACGCGAGGCCGCCAGCGAGAATGACGGCACCGATGACCAGAACGATGGTGATCGAGAGGACCTTGTCCGCCTCCTCACCGAACGGCGCGAGCGTCGACTGGTGCCGGTTGCACGCCGTCAACAGCGGCAGGCACACCCCCACGGAAAGAAAAATAGCCTTCCGCATCATCACCTTGCCACCCTTTTGAAGGGGTCCCCCTAGCGGCGGCGGCAGGGCGGCGTAAACCGAAAAATGACAATTATTTCATGTTGGGGATGGAGCGCTGTCGCATCTTCACCCCGCCCGTCACCCCAGCTTTTGCTGGGGTGACGGGTTGGTGGGAGCGGAGGGGTTTACAGCCCGAAGCGTAGCGTCGCGCGGAAGTCGCGGCCAGCCAAGGGCGCGAAGTCCTTCAGGAAGCTGGTCGCGCGGCGGGCATTCACGTCGAACAGGTTGTTCGCGCTCAGCAGCAGCGTCGTCTTCGAATCCTTGCCGAACGGGCTGAGGCCGATCGAGGCGTTGACCATCGTGTAGTCGTTGGTCTTCGTCTCGAATGCGGCGATGTGGTTCTGGTCGAACACGTGCTCGACCTCGACGCGGCCGTTGATCCGGTCGCCCTGCGCCTCGAGTCCCCCAAGCACGCGCATCGGCGGAATACGCGGGACGGGACCCTGGTCGACGATGTTGGCATGGACGTAATCGCCCAGCGCATCGGCGTTGATCACATAGCCGCCGATCCGTGCGAGCCGCACCGAGGCGTTGGCCTCGAACCCGTAATAGCGCGCGTCTGCTTGCTGATACTGGAAGCAAGGCAGGTCGACCACGCGACCAGACGGATCGGCCGCCGCCTGGCACACCGACGCCGCGACCTGGTTCTCCGAGATGTAGTTCGAGAACCAGTTGTAATAGGCCGACGCGTCGAAGCTGAAGCCGTCGCCATGCGCGTGCAGCGTGCCTTCGAGGCCCCAGGACTTCTCGAGTCTGAAGTCCGGATTGCCCAGTTCATACGCCTGCGTGCCGGCATGCGCGCCGTTCGCGAATAGCTCCTCGGCCGACGGCGCGCGCTCGGTGCGCGAGCCGTTCAGGCCGACGCGGACGCTGTCTGTCAGCGCGTAGGACGCACCGAGCGAGCCCGACACCGAATGATAGCTCTGGCTGCCGCGGAAGAAGCGCAGATCGTCCTCGGGAGTCCGCGCGGCGAGATCGGTGATCTCATACCGCACGCCGCCCTCGGCGTGGAACTTGCCGGACTCATACTGCTGGAGCGTGAAGAGGCCGGTCTGGTTGGTCTCGTTCTTCGGCAGGAAAGCCTCGTCGCCGACCACGTTGAAGATCCGGTTGTAGAACTGCACGCCCGACGCGCCCTGCCAGCCGCCACGGTTCGCCTGCACGACTTCGAGGCGCCCTTCGAGGCCCTTGTTGTAGAAGGCGGTGCCGACCGAATTGTCCGGCTCCAGCTCGAAATGGCGATAGCTCGCCTGCCCGACGCGAACGCGGATCTTGCTGATGACGTCGCCGCCGGTGTCGATCTCCCCGCGGAGGTCGACGCGGTTCTGGACGATGTCGAGCCGCGGCGCCTCCTGCTCCTGGCCGGCTTCGGTCGCATAGCGGATCGGCACGCCGTACAGGCTGTCGTAATGGCTGTACGATATACCGAGGCTGCCGGTGTCGGTGATGATCGATGCGCCCGCGCCCGCGGTCCAGGTTTCGGCCTGCGTGTTGGGCAGCTTGCCCTTGAGCGCGGCGGAGGCGGCATAGTCGATCGGATCGGTATCGGCGGGGTCGACCGGCAGTGCCGCGGTCGCGAGCGCCTTGGCGCGTTGCTCGCGCGACAGGATGTAGCCGCCGGTGCGCAGGTCGCCCGAATTCAGGTACGAGCCATCGGCGTGAAGCACGAGATGCGGGCCGACCGCGACATCGCCAGCCATGCCGCCCGACCGCTCGTTGGCGGCCGAGCCGTAATTGGCGATGCCGTTCACGCGGTAGCCGTTCTCGGGCACCGACCGCGGGATACGCGTATCGATGACGTTGACGACACCCCCGACTGCCGACGTGCCGTACAGCAGCGCGCTCGGTCCGCGGAGGATCTCGATGCGCTCGGCGAGCAGCGGGTCGATGATGACGGCATGATCGACCGAGGTGTTCGAGACGTCGATCGAGCCAATGCCGTCGGTCAGCACGCGGATACGGTCACCTTGGAAGCCGCGCAGGATCGGCCGCGAGGCGCTCGGCCCGAACGAACTGGCCGACACGCCGGGCTGGCGCGCGAGCGTCTCGCCGAGCGACGGACGCAGCTGGCGCGTGAGTTCCTGGCCGGTGAGCACGGTGGTGCCCTGCAGCACGTCGCGCTCGCTGGTCTGGATCGGTGCGGTGATGATGATGTCGCCTGCGCGTGCGGTGGTGGCTGGGGCGGTGGCTGGGGCAGGGGCGGCGGCTGGCGTAGCGGGATCTTGATCGGTCTGCGCGTACGCGGGCGCGCCCAGGATCACGGCCAGCGCGCTGGCGCCGAACAACATCGTCTTCATCGAATTTCCCTTGTGTCGTCCCTGTCGACGTTGCGGGTATAATTGATGTTACATCATATCAAGTGACGTTGGCGTCATGTTTGCTGATGCGTGGCACGCTGTTGCCGCAAGGCAACACGAACGTAATCCGCGAGACCCAAACCCGCCCGCCATACTGACGACGCGGGGATGACAGAGGGAGGATTATGAAGGGGGGAAGGGTTGCCGGCGTGGGGCAAGGCGTTTGCCTCCGACTCACCCCGCCACGATCAGATCCTTGATCCGCCCGGCGAGCGCCTCCATCGCGAACGGCTTGGTCATCACATGCATGCCCGGATCGAGATGACCGTTGCCGACCACCGCATTTTCCGCATAGCCGGTGATGAACAGGATCTTCAGGTCGGGGCGTCCGATCCGCGCGGCGTCCGCCATCTGTCGTCCGTTCATCCCGCCGGGCAGGCCGACATCGGTGACGAGCAGGTCGATCCGCATGTTCGATTGCAGCAGCTTCAGCCCCGACGCCCCGTCGGCGGCCTCGACCGCGGCATAGCCGAGCTCCTCCAGCACCTCCATCACCAGCATGCGCACGGTCGGCTCGTCGTCGACCACCAGCACGGTCTCGCCGGCCTGCGCGCGTGGCGCATCGGTCAGTTCCGCGTCGCTCGTCACCTCCTCGGCCGGCCCGAAATGCCGCGGCAGGTACACGCAGACGTTGGTGCCTTCGCCGACCTCGGAATAGATCCGTACCTGACCGCCGGATTGCCGCGCGAACCCGTAGATCATCGACAGGCCGAGCCCGGTACCAAGGCCGAGCGGCTTGGTCGTGAAGAACGGGTCGAACGCCTTGGCGATCACCTCGGGCGTCATTCCCGTGCCGGTATCTGACACGCACAGCGAGACATATTGGCCGGCTTCGAGATCGCGGTCGCGCGCGGTGCGCGTGTCGATCCAGCGGTTGGCGGTCTCGATCGTCAGCCGCCCGCCATCGGGCATCGCGTCGCGCGCGTTGATGCACAGGTTGAGCAACGCGTTCTCGAGCTGGTTGGGGTCGACCAGAGTCGCCCACAGCCCGACCGATTCGACGACCTCCACCTCGACTTCCGGGCCGACCGTACGCCGCACGAGATCTTCCATGCCCGACACGAGGCGATTGGTGTCGGTCGGTTTCGGATCGAGCGTCTGCCGCCGCGAGAATGCGAGCAGCCGATGCGTCAACGCCGCCGCGCGCTTGGCGGCGCCTTGCGCGGCCAGCGAATAGCGCTCGACGTCGTTCAACCGCCCCTGTGCGATACGAATGCCGAGCAGTTCCAAACTGCCGGTAATGCCGGTCAGCAAATTGTTGAAATCATGCGCGATCCCGCCGGTGAGCTGGCCGACCGCTTCCATCTTCTGGCTCTGGCGCAAAGCTTCCTCGGTCGCCATCAGTTCGCGCGTGCGCTCGGCGACCTGTTCCTCCAGCGTCTCGTTCCACTGGGCCAGTTGCGCGGTCTGGCGACGGCTTTCGTCGATATCGGTGTTGGTGCCGACCCAGCGCAGGATCGTGCCATCGTCAGCGCGCACTGGCGCGGCACGCACCAGGAACCAGCGATGGTCGCCATGCCGATCGCGCACCCGGAATTCGATGGAATAGGGCTCGCCGGTCGTCAGCGAATGGCTCCAGCGTTCGGCCGCCATCGCCACGTCGTCGGGATGGAGCAGGCGACCCCAGGTTTCGGTTCCGTCCAGGCCGCCCGGCGCCAGGCCGTTATACGCGTAGACCTGCTGGTTGAACCAGTAGAGATAACCGTCGGGACGTGCCGCCCAGATCTGGTTCGGCACGGCTTCGGCGAACACCCGGAACTGTTCTTCACTGGCACGGCGTGCGGTCTCGGCATGCAGTCGTTCGGTGGCGGCGCGGACCCGCTCGGCGACTTCGCGCATCAGGAGCAGGTCGTCGTCGCTCCAGACGCGCGGCGCGGCATGGTTGGCATAGATGAGCGCGACGAAATCGTCCTTCTCGACCAACGGCATGTTGACGAACGATGCCGCACTGATCGCCTTGAGCACATCGGCGGTATCACGCGTGCGCGGGTCTAGATCGACATCGGCGATCGCGACGGTGCGGCCGGCCTTCAGGTCCTCGATGTACGATCCGTGTTCGCGGAACTGCAGCGTGCCGGCGATCGTCGTGATGCCCGGCGCGTTCCAGTCGCGTTCGACCGTGATCGTCTCCCGCATCTTGTCGATCACGCCGTAGCCGATCCGGCTGACCTGCAACGTAGCGCCGAGAATCCGCGAGGCGGCATAGGCGATCTCGTCCGGATCGGTCAGGTCGCGGATCGTGTCGCCGAGTTCGAGCAGTGCGGCCTGGCGCAGATCGGCCTGCTTGCGCTCGGTGATGTCGAAGCTGACACCGGGGAAGCGCAACGGCGTGCCATCGGCCGCAAGCCGGCAATGGCCTTGCGCCGCGACCCACCGGATCGCGCCGCCGGGCTGGACAAGCCGGTATTCCGCGGAGAAATCGCCGCCGCGTTCCATGGCGTCGGCGATCGCGTCGCGCGTCGCGGGCAAGTCGTCGGGATGTATCGCGCCGAAGAACCGTTCGAGCGGTGCCCCCTTGCGACCGATCTCGGGAGGCACGCCGTACAGGCGCGAGAACCGCTCGTCCGCCTTGATGCGGTCGTTGGGGATATCCCAGTCCCAGGTGCCGATACCGTTGCCGGCGGCGAGCGCCTGGCTCAGTCGCTCTTCGCTTTCCTGGGTGACGCGCGCGATGTGCCGCTGGTCGGTGATGTCGGTGAACAGGATCGCGACGGTCCGCGCGGCGGCATCGCCGATCCGGAACGCGTGAACTTCGAAAGAACGCACCATCGGGTCCGAAGCATGTTCGAACCGAACCGGCTCGCCGGTCGACGCGACGCGCCCATAGGTTTCGAACCAGAATTGCTCGAGATCGGGAACGAGATCGCGCGCGGTGCGACCGATCACGTCGACCAGGCCGGTCTGTATCTCGAACTGCGGGTTGGTCTCGACGAACCGATAATCGACCGGGCGGCCGATATCGCCCGCTTCGCCGTGATCGAACAGCACTTCGACGATGCAGAAGCCGGCGTCGATCGCGTTGGTCAGCGCCCGATACCGCTCGTCGGTGGAAATCGCGGAGTCTGCGGGTATGGACGGCGGGAGCGTCGGTCGCTGCATCATGTCTCGAACGTCTGAGGGCGCGACCACGTACGATATTGGCCGGCGAGCAAACGCACGGAACGGAAAGATGATCCCGGTGAACCGGACGACAATGTCCTCGCCTGGAAGCAAAGGGGGGTCCGCTAGGGGCAGGTCCTCCTAGACGATCACGCAAAGCCCGCTCGTGCGATCGGACCCGCGCGCCACCTAGCCTGGCCTCGATCGAACCCGGTAACCGCCTGCGCTAGTTCCGCGCCAACGCCGCTGGCAGCACACGCGCCAGGCGGGCCGCCCAAGCCTCGCATCCTTCGCTGTTCCCCAGCAGGTCCTGGCGGATTTCGATCTCCGCATAAGGGCGCTGCGCGGGATAGGCGTGATGCGGAATGGTGTAGTCGATCAGGTCCATCCGGTATGGCTCGTTATCCCCCACCGTCAGGTCCGGCTCCGTCCGCAGCACGTCCAGCATGGCCTGCGCGAACCGCGTATTCCCCCCGTCGTGGAGGATGCCGATCTGCCATGGGCGATCTTGCTCCCGGAGGGGGCCCTTCATCGCCGGTGTGAAGCTGTGCAGCGCGACCATCACCGTCGTCATGCCCGCCGCATCGCGTCGCGCGAGTTCGGCCGCGATCGCCGCGTGATACGGCGCGTGGATCTCCGCAAACCGCGCCGCGCGCTCCGTTTCGGAGAGCGCGGCGTTACCCGGCACGACCGTGGCGTCGCTGATCGCGGCGATCACGTCCGGCTGGCTGGCGCTTCGGTTGCAGTCGATCACCAGCCGCGAATAGGTCTGGCGCACGAACACCGCATCCAGCCGCTCCGCCAGCAGCATGCCGAGTTCGCCCACGCCGATATCCCAGCCGATGTGGCGCGACAGGTCTGCCTCGCTCAGTCCCAGCGATCCGAGCCGCGCGGGTACCGCTTTCCCCGCATGATCGCCGATCAGCAGGAACGATGACGCGCCTTTGGGGTTGACCACTGTGACCGGTGCGGCATCTTCGGTCCCAAGCAGCGATTGGCTGGTACTAGTCTTCATGCGACACGGATCCTCGATGCCATCTCTAACGCTCTCTCACGTCACGAAATACTCCTACCGCCAGCCGGTGGCGTTTGGCGAGCATCGGATCATGGTCCGCCCGCGCGAAAGCTACGACCAGCACCTTATCGACGCCAGGCTGACGATCACGCCGGAACCGTCGGACGTGCGCTGGTTGCAGGACGTGTTCGGCAATTCGGTCGCGATCGCCACCTTCGACAAGCGTGCGAAGGAACTGGTCGTCGACAGCCGCGTCCGCCTGAACCACAGCCCGGCCGAGCTGCAGGGCGTCGACATCGAACGCTACGCGCGGCTCTACCCCTTCACCTATTCGTCGGAAGAGATGCCCGACCTGCTCCGCTCGATCGAGCGGCAGCACCATGATCCGCTGCGCGAGATCGACACCTGGGCACGGCGCTTCGTCCGCACCGACGGCCCAACCGATACGCTGGCGATGCTGTCGGAGATGACCGCCGCGATCAAGCGCGAGTTTACCTATGTCCCACGCCCCGAAAAGGGCACGCAGTCGCCGATCGAGACGCTCGCCCGCCGCAAGGGCACGTGTCGCGATTACGCGATGCTGATGATCGAGGCGGTCCGTGCGCTCGGGTTCGCGGCGCGCTTCATCTCCGGCTATGTCTACAACCCGAGCAGCCGCGAACAGCGCACCGGCGGCGGCAACACGCATGCCTGGGTGCGCGTCTACATCCCCGGCTCGGGCTGGGTCGAGTTCGATCCGACCAACGGCATCGTCGGCAATCGCGGCCTGATCCGCGTCGCGGTCGCGCGCGACATCTACCAGGCGGTCCCGGTGTCGGGAACCTGGAGCGGCTTCCCGGGCAGCTTCCTCGATATGAGCGTTTCGGTCGACATCAGCGTCGACGATGATGCGGCCACCAGTCAACAAACCTCGCTAATGGCTTGAATAGGGGTACTTCCATGCTGATCCGCGCAGGCTATGATATTCGTTTCGAGACCGACGTCGCCACCCCGATGTTGACGATGCTCAGCATCCATCCGTCACGCAACAAGGACCTGGTCACCCCGCACCGGATCGTCGACGATCCGGACGTGCCGCGCTACGACTATCTCGATGCGTTCGGGAACGTCTGCACGCGGATCACCGTGCCGAAAGGCGGGTTGACGCTGTCGTGCGACTTCACGATCGAGGATAGCGGGTTGCCCGATTCCGTCACCCCCGACGCGGTCCAGCATGCGGTCGAGGACCTGCCCGACGATATCCTGATCTTCCTGCTCGGCAGCCGCTATTGCGAGACCGACCGGTTGACCGAGACGGCGTGGTCGCTGTTCGGCCATGTCCCCGCCGGCTGGCAGCGCGTCCAGGCGATCGTCGACTTCGTCCACAAGCACGTCGAATTCGGGTATCAGCACGCCCGCCCGACCAAGACCGCGTGGGACGTCTATCAGGAACGCCAGGGCGTGTGCCGCGATTTCGCGCACCTTGCCGTCACCTTGTGTCGCTGCATGAACATCCCCGCGCGCTACTGCACCGGCTATCTCGGCGACATCGGCATCCCCCCGGTCGACGCACCGATGGATTTCTCCGCGTGGTTCGACGTATATCTGGGCGGCACGTGGCACACGCTCGACGCACGCCACAACCGTCCGCGGATCGGCCGGATCCTGATGGCACGGGGCAGGGACGCGACCGATACCGCGCTGACCACCACGTTCGGCCCCGCCCGGCTGGTCGGATTCGACGTCCATACCGACGAGGTCGTCGCCACGCCTTGAACCCGTACCGTCAAGTTAGGCCTTGTCGCGACCGCCGCGTTGGGCCTAACGGCTCCGATCCCCCCAACTTATGCTGCGATGCACAATATGACCTCGACCCCAGACGCCCCGGCCCCTGAAACCCAGGCGAACGCGAACGCCCTCCTGCTGCAGGCGATCGCGCTGCGCAAATGCATCACCGCCACCTATAACCGGATGGTCTGCACGCTGGCGCCGCATATCCTGTACACCAAGCATGACGACGTGTTCGTCGACGCGGTGACGCTGGAACGCGATGGCCAGCCGCCCAAGGAAATCAAGCTCGGCACGTTCAAGCTTGCCGGGCTGAAGGATATCGAGGTCACCGATCGCTCGTTCGTGCCCGACGCGATCTTCAACCCGGGCGATATCAAGTACGACCGCGTCACGCTGTTCGTCGTCGACCGCACCTGAATCCGCAGTGATCCTCCCCCGCCAAGGGGAGGATCATAAATCGTCCCTCAAGCGGCGGGCGGCAACCACGCCGTCTCGATCTCGCCGTATCGATCGGTGAATCCGGTCGCGGCGACCAGCGCGGCTTCGTCGACGATCCGTACCCGCCGCCCGTTGCGCTCGATCACGCCCGACTTTTCCAGCGCGCGGATCGTCCGGTTGACGTGCACCTTGGTCAGCCCCAGCGCATCGCCGATGTCGGTCTGCGTCAGCGGCAGGTCGAACGAGTCGACGATCCCCCCTGCCGTCACCCGCAGCCGCGCCATGATATCGAGCAGCAGCGTCGACAGCCGTTCGCTCGCGCCCATCCGCCCGATCGTCGTCAGCCGGTCGCTCATCGCGACGTTCTCGGCGGCGGCGATCGCATAGAGCAGCCCGGCGATCCGCGGTTGCGCACGAAACAGCAGCCCGAGTTCGGTCTTGGGCAATTCGATCACCCAGCAATCCGAGATCGCGGTCAGCGTCGCCGCCGCCTGCGACCATGCCATGCTCGACGTGCCGATCAGGTCGCCGGCATAATGGAAGCGTAGGATTTGCCGCCCGCCGGTGACGAGCTTGGTCGACGAATGCAGCCAACCCTGGCGCACCACGTACAGCGCGTTGCTCTCGCCGCCCTCCGCCATCAGGATGTCGCCGGCCTTCAACCGGCGCTCGCCCCTTTCGGCGTGCGTGATGGCGTTGCGCTCGCCCTCGGTGAGATCGAGATGCCGCCCAAGCCGGGCGATCAAACCGCTCAATTGCATCGTATTGTGTCCCTGTCCCCTTGACCATCCCGCGTTCGCACGAAGATCGCGGTGCGGGAAGGGGGAAGCCCCTTTTCACCGGTAGTTTCGCCTATGACAAGCGGGTCGATCCAACGCCGATCGTCGTTGGCGATACGATGCCGTGTGACGCGGTCGTGCGCAGATAGCGATCTGATCACACAACGCGCCGTCGTTCAGTCCGCCTTGCCCAGCGCCGTCTCGACCACTGGCGCGACACGAGCGGCGATCCTGTCGACGCCGGTGCGGTTGGGGTGGACGTGGTCCGCCTGCATCAACTTCGTGTTGCCGATCACGCTATCGAGGATGAACGGATACAGCGCGACGTCATAGCGCTTGGCAAGATCGGGCCATATCGCGTTGAACTGCGACGTGAAATCCGGTCCCAGATTGGGCGGCGCCATCATTCCCGTCAGCATCACCGGGATAGTGCGCCGTTTGGCCTCGTCGAGCATCGCGGTCATGTTCGCGCGAGTCTCGGCGGGCGAAATCTGCCGCAGCACGTCGTTGCCGCCCAGACCGATCAGCACGAGATCCGGTTTGCGCGGCATGTTGTCGAGCGCGAATGCGAACCGCTGCCGCCCCGCCGCGCTCGTATCGCCCGAGACGCCCGCGTTCACGACCTTGGCGTTGATCCCGTCGCGCCGCAGCCGCGATTGCACCGCGTCGGGCAGGCTCTGTCCACGGTCGAGGCCATAGCCCGCATACAGACTGTCGCCGAATGCAAGGATCAGCCGCTCGGGTCCGCTCGGCGCGGGGACCTCTGCGACCGACTCCGTGACCGACGCAACCGCGTTCGCAGTAGGAGCCGGGGCAGGGGCCTCCGCGCCGCGATCGCACCCCGCCAAAGCCGCCGCTTGGAGAAGAGCCAGTCCGACCCCATAAAGAGGCCAACGCCGCGTCTGTTTCTCCAAACCCGTCTGTTTCTCCAAAATAGTGATCTCCATGTCCGAACCTGCTTCCGCCGATATGGTGATCTCGGCGCGCGATGTCACGCTGACGCTCGGTGCGTCCACCGCCGCCACGACGATCCTCAAGGGCGTCGACCTCGATATCCTCCGCGGCACCAGCGTCGCGCTGCTCGGGCCGTCGGGCTCGGGCAAGTCGTCGCTGATGGCGGTGCTGTCGGGCCTCGAACGCGCGACGGGCGGTCAGGTGCAGGTTGCCGGGCTCGATTTCGGCAAATTGGATGAAGACGCCCTGGCGCGCGCGCGCCGCGGACGGATCGGCATCGTCCTTCAGGCCTTCCACCTGCTGCCGACGATGACCGCGCTGGAAAACGTCGCGGTGCCGATGGAACTGGCGGGCATGCCCGATGCGTTCGAGCGCGCCGAGGCCGAACTCGCGGCGGTCGGCCTCTCGCACCGCATCGGCCATTATCCGACCCAGCTTTCGGGCGGCGAACAGCAGCGCGTCGCGATCGCTCGCGCGCTCGGGCCGCGTCCCGATCTCGTGTTCGGCGACGAACCGACCGGCAATCTCGATGCGGCCACCGGCGCGTCGATCATGGACCTGCTGTTCGATCGCCGCGCCGCCACGGGTGCGACGTTGATCATCATCACGCACGATCCGGTGCTGGCGGCGCGCTGTGACCGGATCGTCGAACTGGGCGACGGCCGGATCGTCGCGGACCGCTTGCGGTGAGCGAATGGCGTCTGGCGTGGCGGCTCGCCCGTCGTGAACTCGATCTGCGGTTTCGCGGCCTGCGGCTGTTGCTCGCCTGCCTGTTCCTCGGCGTCGGCGCGCTCGCCGCGATCGGCAGCCTGACCCAGTCGATCGACGGCGAACTCGCCTCACGGGGGAGTGCGATCCTCGGCGGTGACGTCGAGTTCGGCGCCTCGCAGCGATCCGCGACGCCGGACGAGCGCACCGCGATGGCGCGCCTCGGCACGGTATCGGAAACGGTGCGCATGCAGGCGATGGCGGTGCGCGGCACCAACAGCGTACCGATCGAGCTGAAAGGGGTGGATGCGGTCTATCCCTTGTACGGCACGCTCGCCTTGAAGGGCGGCGCGGCGGCGAAGGTGGCTGGAGCCGACAAGATCTGGATCGTCCCGGCGCTGGCGCAACGGCTCGGCATCGGCGCAGGGGGGACATTGAAGCTCGGTATCGCCGAGTTCACCGTCGCCGGCGTGATCGCGAACGAACCCGACCGCCTGGGCGAGGGCTTCACGCTCGGTCCGGTCGCGATCGTCTCGCTCGCCGGGATCGAACGCACCGGGCTCGTCCAGCCGGGCAGCCTGTACGAAAGCAAATACCGCGTCCGCCTCCCCTCCAGCGCATCGCCGACCACTGCGGTTGATCGCTTCAAGACAGCCTTCCCCGCCGGCGGTTGGGAAACTAAGACGCGCGATCGTGCCGCGCCCGGTGCCGAGCGCTTCGTCGAGCGCATGGGCCAGTTCCTCCTGCTCGTCGGCCTCTCGGCGCTCGTGATCGCAGGGATCGGCGTCGGCAACGGCGTCTCGTCCTACCTCGCCGCGCGCCGCAGCAGCATCGCCGCGCTCAAAGTGCTTGGCGCCACCTCCGGCCTGATCGCACGCGTGTATATTCTCGAAGTCGCGGTCGTCGCGGCGATGGGCATCGTCGCGGGGCTGGTCGCGGGGGCCCTGACGGTGCCGCTGATCGTCTGGCTCGCGGGCGACGTCCTGCCGGTCGCGCCGCAGTTCGCGCTCCAGCCCGCACCGCTCGTGCTGGCCGCCGCATACGGCATGCTGATCGCGCTCGCCTTCACCGCACCGCCGCTGATCGAGGCGGGCAGCATCCCCGCAGCCGGCCTGTTACGCGGTACGTTCGGTAATCGCGCGATACCACTGCGCCGGACGCTGCCGTGGGTGATCGGTGCCGGCGCAGCGATCGTCGCGTTGGCCCTGTCGACCGCCGACCAGCCCGGCCTCAGCGCAGGCTTCCTCGCCGCGGTGGCAGGCGTGCTGCTGGTGCTGGCTGGGTTCGGCTGGGCCGTCCGTCGCATCGCCGCGTCACTCCCACGATCGCGCCAGCCATTGCTAAGGCTCGCGATCGCCGGCCTGCACCGGCCCGGCGCCCGGACCGGTACGCTGGTCGTCGCGCTCGGGCTGGGTCTCACGCTGTTCGTCCTGCTTGCGGGGATCCGCACCAGCATCGACGCCAACATCGCGCTCACCGTGCCGAAGCGCGCGCCCGCTTTGTTCGCACTCGACGTACCGCCCGACCGCGAGGCCGAGTTCCGTCGGACGATCGAGCGCGTCGCGATCCACCCCGTCGTCCGTACCGTCCCGGCGATGCGCGGCACGATCACCGGCTATGGCACGACCCGGGTGGCCGATCTGAAGACGTTGCCCGAAGGCGCCTGGGCGTTGCGCGGCGAGCGTGGGCTGACCTATTCGGCGACCTTGCCCGAGGGGAGCGAACTCACTGCCGGACGCTGGTGGCCGCGCGAGTATGCGGGCCCACCGCTCGTGTCGCTCGACGAACGGCTGGCGAAAGTGCTCGATCTCAAGATCGGCGATCCGCTGACCTACAGCCTGCTCGGCGTCGAGCGAACTGCGCGGATTGCGTCGTTCCGGCGGATCAGCTGGGATACGCTGGGGTTCAACTTCGTGATGGTCTTCTCGCCCAACGCGATCGAGGACGCGCCGCACAACCTCGCCGCGACGATCGATCTTGCGCCGGGGCAGGAGGCCCTCGTCATGCGCGCGCTGCTTCCCCGCTTCCCTTCGGTTTCGGTTATCGAGGTCCGCGGCGTGCTCGGCCAGGTCCGCGATATCGTCGCGCAGATGGCGACCGCGATCACCGCGGCGGCCTCAGTTGCGATCCTGGCGGGCATAGCCGTGCTGATCGGAGCGATCGCCGCAGCACGCGAGGCAAGGACGTATGACGGCGTGATCCTGCGCACCATGGGCGCGACACGGCGGCAGGTGCTTGCGGTCCAGGCGCTCGAATACGCGTTCCTGAGCATCGTCCTGTCGTTGCTCGCGTTGCTGCTCGGCCTTGGCGGCGCGTGGTACGTCGTGACGCAGGTCTTCAGCTTCGAATGGCGTCCCGATTACGCGACGGTCTTTGCGACGTTGATCGGGGGGGCAGGGCTGACGATGGCGATCGGGCTGATCGGCGCGTGGCCGATCCTCAGCGCCCGTCCCGCGCAGGCGTTGCGGCAGCTTTGATCCACGCGCGATCGGACACATTGTCTCGCACGCGGCGTTAGGCGGCCGAGGGGAACGATCCTCGCGTGATATCAAGGACCAAGACGCTGCCCGATACCCAGCAAGTCGCCCATACGGCCACCAGCCCCTGGTCGATGTCGAAGCGTGAATGGTGGAAGGTCCTGAAGCGGACCTGGGCGGAGGCGAACGACGACAATATCGGGCTGATCGCTGCCGGCACCGCATTCTACGGGTTCGCCGCGATCGTTCCCCTGCTCGCCTCGGTGGTGCTGATCTACGGGCTGGTCGCCGATACGGCGACCGTCGTCGCCAATATCCGTGCGCTCTTCCATGTGCTGCCCGATGATGCCGCGCGGGTGATCGGCGACCAGCTGACGACCGTGGTCGGCACGTCTGAGGGCAAGAAGGGTTTCGGCCTCGCGATCGCACTGGGGATCGCGCTGTATGGCGGAACGAAGGGGGCATCCTCGATCGTCACCGCGTTGAACATCGCCTACGAAGAGAAGGAAACGCGCGGTATCATCACGTTGAACCTCCTCGCCTTCGCCATCACGGCTGGCGCGGTGATGCTGGCATTGGTCGCAGCCCTTTCGACCGCGGCGTTCGCGCTTCTCGACAGCCTGATACCCGGTGCTCCAGAGGTGCTGCTGCTGGCGATCCGTCTCGTCAGTTACGGCGTGCTCGCCTCGCTGGGCGTTACCGCAGCTGCCTGCCTGTATCGGTTCGGCCCCAATCGGCACCGGGCGAAGTGGGCGTGGCTGACACCGGGATCGCTCGCTGCGACATTGGTCTGGCTCGCCGCGACGATCGGGTTCGGCGTCTACGTCTCGCGCTTTGGCAATTATGGCGCGACCTATGGCTCGCTGAGCGCGGTCATCGTGTTGCTGACATGGCTGTGGCTTTCGGCGTACGTCTTCCTGCTTGGCGCCGAGCTCAATTCCGAACTCGAACACCAGACCGAGCGTGACACGACGACCGGCGCCGAGCAGCCGATGGGAACTCGGGGTGCGACCGTTGCGGACACCGTCGCCACCGTGGGTTCGCCCCTATCGCACCGAGCGACGCCGATCCCGACCCCGATGTCAACGTCATTGCCGGCAAGGCCGCGCGCATTTGGGGCGCTGACGGTAGTGTACGCGGCCGGCCTGCATGGCGGTCTACCTGCTTCTTTACTCGTGCTCGGCGGGTTGCGGTCGTTGCGACGGGGGGCATCGACCGCCGGTATCGTCATGCTAGGCATCGGCGCGGCGCTGGCGTGGCGGAACGCGCCGAAGTCCGGTGACGGAACGGTGGACGCCTGATGCCCCGAACCCAAAGGACGAAGCTGTTCTTCGATGGCGGGTGCCGGCCCAACCCCGGTGCGATCGAGTGCGCGGCGGTACTGAGGGGCGTAACCTATTACCGGCACGACCTCGGGGACGGCACGAACAGCGAAGCCGAATGGCTTGCGGCGATCCATGCCCTGGAGATCGCTATCCGGAACGGCGAACGCGATGTCGTCCTGCTCGGAGATTCGACGCTTGTCGTCACCCAGGCGAACGGCACGGCCCGGTGTCGTACCCCGGAACTGGAAGCGCACCGCGTCCAGTTCGAGAGCTTGGCCGGCAACCTCGACACGGTTCGAATCCGTCATATCGGCAGGGCACAGAACCTCGCCGGCATCGCGCTGGCTCGACTGCACCCTCGCTGAGCCGCCCGCTTGAGTGCCACACAGGGCGCATACGGGGGCTAAGCCTCCAAAATCGAAAAAGTGACCCGAAACTGTAAAATAGTGTTTGACGGTGTGGGTGGGGGGGGGCTAGAGGGGTGTCACCGCAGCGAACGGCCAAACGGTCTGGTTGGTGCGGTCGCAAAAAACCAGATGCTCCAAGCTTCTCGAAAGGGAGGTTATGCGAGTGTCGGTCGTTCTCATATGTCCTTCACATATTCCATATGTAATCGACGGTTGTTACGGTTTTCGGACTGTGGCGATCGTCTGAATGATATTGTGCAGAGCGGCTCCTTGAGATGAGCTGGTTGATCGTGGAATTCCACTGCGATTGGCTGGTGACATAAAC
>NZ_JBCEBT010000009.1:0-112388 GCF_049472435.1 Sphingomonas sp. 4RDLI-65
TACGCCTCCGGACGGGCTACGCCCGCCCTACGCCGCAACCAGCGCGAACGGCGCGTCCGTTACCGTCACGCCGCCCAACGAAGGGGGTCTCTTTTGGACGCCGATAGGGGGTCCTTTTTGGACGCCGATTGACACGGCTATTCCCCGGACAGCCAATGCGAAGCCCGACACGTCGCCGCTCAAGTCCGTTCGATCTGGCAAGCCAATGGCCGTCCTTACCTTCGGGCTAGCGATTGCAAGTTCGCGTTCCAGTACCTTGCCGCCTGCATCCGTAACGGGATCATCCCGCCGATCCCGACACTGGGCGACGTGGAGCCAAGCTTCCCCGCCAAACCGGCACCGCCTCACATTCTAAATATGTTCAAGGAAAACCAATGACCGCACTAACTCCCCGCCAAGCCATTAAGGTGAAGGCCGCTCTTTCCCTGATTGCAGTACATGGGCACAATCCCCGCTCAGTACAGAAGCAAGCTCAGGATGAAATGGCGAAGGGCTATCCGGCGAATGCTGCGTACTCTACGGCTCTAAACTCGTTCACGGCCCGCGTCCCCGCATTGAAGAACACGCTAGAGATTGCTGTCGATCTTATCCATAATAGCGATGATGCTACCGTTTCGATGTATGACAAGGCACTGACTGCTTATAACAATACCGGTGACGAAAGCCATTTAGATAACCTTGCCCCTATGATCCTTGAGGACGCAAAGGCGTTGGCTATCAGCAAGGGTGAAGTAACCGAAGCCGATGCAGCTAGCTGGACTGTTGACGATGCACTAGGCAGCACTGTCGAAGCCTATGCAGAAACGCCTGATGTTCCCGAGGCGTCTTCGATCCCACCCGGTGAGACTGTCAAAAGCTCATTCGCATTCAACCCGCCTCCCGGCGTCGCTCGCCAGCCTGCCCAGCAGCCCGCTCAGGCGCAACAGACCGGCCCGCAGTGGATCATGGGTCCGACCGGTTACACCCTCGTAGCGAAGGCTCCTACCGGCCCACAGACGGGGCAGAGCATGACCGGCTATGATCCATACAAGGGCGGACAGGATGCGACCGGCATTCGGGTAGCTCAGACCGGGGTGAAAGCCCGTCAGTCCCACGGCACGCCGGTAGGCGATGTTGTCGGTTTCCAGACCGATACGGGATACCGCGTTACGCCGACCGGGGAGCAGGCCCGCCGAGAGGCTGGCGTCCCGCTTGGCTATGATGCCTGATAGACCGGCTAGGAGAGTCGCTGAGAGGCGATAGCTAATCCGGCCACACAGATACCCGAACGCATCCTATCGACTCCTATCGGGGCTGAACGGGGCGCTCTCGGGTATCTGTGTCTTTGGCTTTTATGGCTTCCCGATTTCCAGCCCCGGAACGCGGTACGTCACCATAGCTTCCGCCAAGCCGTGTAGATCATAGCCGCTACCGTAATCGTCGGCTACGTCTTTGCCAGCATGGCCCATGATCTGCCGTTGCACACCCTCAGGCATTCTAGCCCTACGGGTATAGTCCTTGAAGGTATGGCGGAAGGAATGGAAAACCTTGCGCTTGTCAGTGATGCCGCAAACAGTACGCAGGTAAGGCCCAAACCACTCGCCCCACTTCGCGGTAAGTCTTCCATAGACGTTCGGCTTTAGCTCAGGGAATACCCGACCTGTTTGATCCTTTAGCTTTTCAACATAGGTAATGAAGCCAAGCCGCTCTAATTCAGGGTGCAACGGAACAAGCCTCTCGCTCGCTGCATTCTTAAGCCGGTTCTCTTGCCCCTTTTCGTCTATGGTCTCAGTGATATTCAGGAACCATCCCGATAGCATCTTGCCATCTTGATCGGGGTAACTGTGATGCTGCACGTCCGGCACGCGTAGCTGTCCAATTTCCTCTAATCGCGCCCCTGTAAATAGACCGAGCAACGGCAACCAGTATGCGGCTTCCGCACGGCCTTGAGTGGGGCGCTCCCCATTAGCATAGACCGGACTGGCAAAGATGGCCTGTAGTTCGGGCAGGGAGAACGGAAGCCGCTTGTTCTTACCGCCGTCCGCTACCTTGACGCTAATCCGTTCGGCTACATTCGAGGCGGTTAGATCATTCTGATAGGCCCAGCCGAGCAAAGTCCGCAGGCGAGATAGCTTAGTATTCGTATTGGATACGGACTGGCCCTCGCCAAGTAACTTGTCTTTGAAGGCTAGTACGTCTTGCCGTGTAACTTGCTCGACCGGCTTGCGCTCAGTGCGGGCATAGAACCATTCGGCTACGGCCTTATGAGTATCCTTGCCCTTGGCTACGACACCGCGTTCTGTTGCCCAGCGATCTAGGATATCCTTGTCGAGATACAGACCGGACCCGGTAACAGGCTCGCATTCAACGGCTTGATTTTGGCTTTCCGATGCGCGGGCATTTTGTCCGTTTCCGTATCGAGTATGGAGAGCGGCGACCAAGCTATCGGCCTTCTCCCTTTCATGCAGAATAAGGAGGCGACCGGCCCTAGCTATGTCAGCCGGAGAACCCTCAATCTCGATACCGTCAGCGAG
Source organism: Sphingomonas sp. 4RDLI-65 (assembly GCF_049472435.1). Lineage (NCBI taxonomy): Bacteria > Pseudomonadati > Pseudomonadota > Alphaproteobacteria > Sphingomonadales > Sphingomonadaceae > Sphingomonas > Sphingomonas sp. 4RDLI-65. Next base: position 2,514 of record NZ_JBCEBT010000009.1, read on the forward strand.
GGCGTCCATGATCGGCTCTAGGCGCTCAGTTTCCATATGAGCAGCAAAGCCCGCATCCGAAGCCAAGTCGATTTGCTCTTGCTCATGCTCCCACCGTTGGCGTTCCCGCTCTATCTGAGCAGCAGGCTTTGCTACCGCAGGGGAGGGGGCAGGTTTCCCCGTCGCATCTTTATCCCGCTTTGCCTTATCGAGCAGGGCATGAGCGGCCTTAGTCATATCCGGTATGACGGCCTTTGCGGCCTCCCGATCCTTGAGCCCCAGCGAATGCTTAATCTCCCGCTTGCCACCTATGAATGGGCGCAAGTCGGCAGGTATCCCCATGCGGAAATAATAGACGCCATTGGGGGCACGATGCAGGTAGGAACACATAGGTTTTCGTCCTAGCACGTTTGTACTAGACGCTTGTAAAAAGTCTTTGCTTTTCAATACTTTGCTGTCTTTTCAACAGCTTAAGCGCGCTGGTGGAGCCGAAGGGAATCGAACCCTTGACCTCTGCAGTGCGATTGCACTTTTTCGAACCTCGTAGGAGACGATCCCGCCCTTGGCAGGAGGGAGTTTGCCGGAACGGGGTGCGAACATCGAGCAATTTGCGGTCCCGGTGCGGTCCCGGATACTTCCGTGGTAGATCGGCAGGCCAACTGATTCTCCGGAGCCCGCCCGCACCATGACCAGCTACACGATGTTTGATCCGGAAGTCCGCGATACGAAATCCGAGATCATCATGGCGACGCATACCGCGCCGCTTGGCACGTTCATAATCTACGTTCAGACGGACAGGACGTACGAGAAAACGCCGGTCGTCCTGTGGGGTGTCGATCAAAACGCGACAGCGGTCCCGATCACGCTTTCCGGTGTCTGGGACGGGGTCACCAATCTCAACATGTGCGTCCTGCACCCGACCGGTCAGTGCAGCCGGTACGAGGAATCCTGGCCGACCTTGGCGGACGCGCTCGACGCGCTGGCATCGGTCGGTGACTGACGCGATGGCGGCGGGAGCCCCTCCGACAGATACCGAAACCCCGGAGCAGTTCCTGCGCAGCATCGTCGATCTCTCTCGCAGATGGACGAGTGCTGGGGTCAAAGGGAAAGGGATTCGTTTGGAGGGACACGAAATCGACCTTCTCAACGCTGTAGGGTTGGGGGACATACTCATGTCCGCAGCGGCAGTTGAGCAAAAGAAGCGCGCGATCGAACGGCGCTCGCTTCGCGCTCATGCAGAACCCGCGCCGCCCGTGGAGGCACGAGCGCTAAATCCTGCCACAGCCGACGCGGAAAAAATATCAAGGAGCGCCGGCGACCGTCGCGGCGATAATCTCCTGCGCATTCCGGAAGTCCGCCGGCGTACCGGACTGTCCCGCGCCACGATTTATCGCCGCGTAGAGGAGAAGACTTTCCCTCCGAAGGTTCGTCTTGGACCAATGTGCGTGGCTTGGTACGAGAGTGATATCGACACCTTTGTTGCTGATCCTTCCGGCTATGGCAATCGAGGAGAACACGGTGACCAGGCTTAGTCCGGTTTCGTTTATGCCAACTTGGCCTGCTGGAATGTCGCGTGAGATGGCGCTTGCCTACACCGGGGTTGCATTGGCTCAATTGTGCCAATGGGAGCGCGAACGGGTTGTAAGGTTCGTTGCGCGAGGACCTCGGGGGGCGAAGATCACACTCCGCTCCGATCTGGATTCTGCCCTTTCCACCCTTTTCTCGTCAACTGCGGGAGATGGGGCAGACCTCGACTTTGGCTGATGCGAGTGGTCGTACGGGCGCGATCATCGGGCCGGTCGCGCGAGGCGCATCGACGGCTCATGGCGGGCGAGGAAGATATCAAGCCCGCAGCATGATCATCGACACCCTCTATCCCAACCTCAGGAGCGCGAGAGCATGACACCAGCGAGAATCGAGGGCGATGCATTCCCGCTCGGCAAGCCCCGCGATTGGAAGGATGATGAGCATGGCCGGTGCTCGACGCTATGGGTGCGCCGAGACGTCGAGCAGGGCATCCCGTTCCTCCGGTCGGCATGGGACGTCGACAGCGACGAGGCGGGATGGCTTCTCGCCGGCGCGAAGGTCCAGTTCGGTCTATGCGTTCCTCAGCACCCGGTCATCAACGTCGGGCTAGGGCCGATCCCTGAGGACTTCGCGCCCCCGGTGACGGTGCAACAGATCGTCAAGCCGAACGGAGGCCGCGCAACGCGCGTGACAATGTTCCTGCCGAACCGCCAGAAGATCTTCGCGGAGGCATGGATCGGTGACGATGGGCTCGGTGCCGCCGTCAAGTTCGCAATCGATGAGATCGAGGCGCTCGCGCGGCGCGAGGGTTGGCTATGATCGTCAATGGCGTTCGCATGGACCACGTGCGCCGCTGCCACTGCGGCCGGCGTCCGGAGATCATGACCGGTTACAAGGGCTTCGACGATGGCACAGGCCCGTTCGTCACCTCGTGCATGCACGGGCGCGGCGGGATCATGGAACAGTACGAGAAGACCCGTCGCGGCGAACTCGATGGCGAGCGCTACGTTATCTCCCGGTCCTGGTACAAAACCCGCGCTGTCCGGAACTGGCGCGCGCTAATCGCCGACACCCTCAATCTGGAGAACGCCCGTGGCTGAGAAAACGCTGACGGAGGTGTTCGCTGCACTCGGCGCGGCGATGAAGCCCGCGCTCGATCGCGAGCGTGCGGAGTGGGATGCCCATGGCGCGGAGGCGACGTTCAGGCTGGAGGCGACGGGCGCGATCCTCGATCAGCTTGGCGGCAACTGCCCGGTGCAGGCTGAGGGAACCGTCGACGGGCAGGCCTTCTACTTCCGCGCCCGGGGCGACGCGTGGGAACTGTGGATCGGCGCGGCTGACGACTGGTGGACGGACCGCGCTTGGTCGATCTACCGCGATTACGGCAAGTGGCCCGACGCAGGCTGGATGCCGCGGCATGAGGCGCTCGGCTTCATCGTCGAGGGCATCGAAGTGTATCGCGCCCGATGAGCGGCCGGAAGCGCTGGACCCACCTCGACCAGATGGTAAGATCAGGCATGGCAGAAGAAATGAGTCCCCTAGAACGAGCATGTCGCGCGGCGCACGCGGAGCATAACGACGATCTAGTATCACGGCGGGAGGCGGCGGACCCAACGTGGGGTGGCTGGCTAGCTTGGACCGACGTCGTTCGCGCCGTTCTGCTGGCGGCTCGCGAGCCCACCGAATTCATGGAAATGAATGCCGTCTACAATGTCAGCGACACCGCCCAGGACAGCCCTCGCTATGAGCCTGCTGACGTCTGGCGAAATATGATCGACGCCCTCTTAGTGGAAAAGCCCTAAGCTCCGAACTCCGGCCCTTCCTCATCAGGATAGAACGCGTGGGGATCGTACACCGGTCGCTGCGCCGGCCGCATCTGGCGGGGAGGCTGGGGCTTTGGGACATCAGGGACCGGGTCGGGCAGGGTAGGTAACCCGCCTCCGAACCGGATCCGGATATAGGCCCCGTTACCGTGCATCGCTTGGAAGACCGCGGTGACCTCGTCCTGACCCATCCGCTTGCCGATGAGGGGCGCCCGCTCGGCGCTGACGTAGCCCATTTGCACACCGCGCTCGCTCCAGATCGCAACGGCGTTGCTGTCGAAGGGGTTCTTCGGCTCGAGGCGTAGTTCTATCGGGTCACCCGGAGCGCAGAGCATGCACTCCATGCGCCTGTTGCTCTTCGACTTATCCTCGTTCGGGAAGTCGATGCCGACAATGGATGTGGTGAGCTCGTCCATACCGTTTTGTATGTAGTTGCGGGGGCGATGGGAAGGTTTAGAAGTAGACGCCCGCCCCTAGCTCAACAGGACAGAGCGCGTGACGAGTCCGAGGTTGCAGGTTCGACTCCTGCGGGGCGGGACTTCATCGACTTGCGCGAATCGAGGGCCCGCGCATAGGCTCTGCGGATGGCACAAGCACCTGACCTCAACGACGCCGTCGCCCGCCTGAAGGCGTTCCGATCAACCTGGAACCCCGGCGATGTGATCGACGAGGAATCGGGTGTCACCGCGGACGACATCGATACGATCCTCAGCTTCGTCGCCGATTTCCCGTCGAGTGACTGAAACTCGGCGCCTTACTGAACAGGAAGTGTGGATAAGCGCGAGCGCCATTCTCTCCGAACACGGCGCAGGCTCTGCCGACCACATCATCAAGCAGCTGGATGACGTTTTGGGAGACCGGGTCGCCGTCGAAGACTGGCGTCGAGTTGCGGCTGCCCTCGACGCGATCGTCGACGCGCAGCCGCAGTAGCTAGGCGCTCGTTTTTTAACAGGCGCCGGACTCACGCGATGGTTCGTATTGAGACACGCGGTACCTTCTGAAGGCTTGTGCTACGCTAAGGTCGCCGTTTAACCGCTGGAGAATGGCGAACTTTGGAGAAAATTCTTACGCAAAAGCCGGCAACATAATGCTGTCAAAGGCGTGTTGTGGTGGCTAAAAAACCTCAATTTTTCAACAGCTTCGTGCTAAGCCGGTTTCTTTTCAAAGTCTCGGCGTTGTACGTTGGTATGCTTAGCGTCGGAAGTGCGTTCAGCGATTATTCGCAGTTCGTCAGCGACCTGCGCGACGCATTGAAAGCTGAGCGGTGGACCGTTTTCTACATTTACGGGTTTTGGGTCGCAGCATTTTTCGCGCTCGAGTTGGTTCGCCGAAAGGTCAGATACGATCTTGACGTGCTGCGCTATGAGCGGCTTTCTAAAAGCAGGCGACGGCGGTGACAACGCAACGATCCGTTAACCCGCTTGTTGATAAGCGAAGCGCCATGAGCATATATAGGGCTATGTTGGAAAATCGGATATGAATGTGTTGGTTGCAGCCATTCTCGTTCTGACTGCGTATGTAGGCATCCTGTCGGCGACGACGTTGTTGTCACAGCCCTTCCGCGTCCGCGCCCAGGATATCGGGATGGACCTACTGGAAAGTCCCACGCTATCGAAGGTTGAGCGAGACGAAGTTAGCTGGATGATTGAATCTGGAACGTCGTCGGCTATTGGCCTGATGTTGCCCTTCGCCGCCGTATTTTTGCTGGTCGGGATGCTATTAGGGGCAGATTTGAAGGACGACGTTGCTACTCCTCATCTCAACAAAGATCGACGCTTTGGAGAAATGACCCGCTATTACGTACTGTCGATCATGGCATGCAGCCCATTCGCGTCTCTACTGGCAATGCCGCTAATCGTTATTTTGGTGGGGGCGGTAGCGCTTCGCGGGCACCGCGGGCTTATTGATGCGGCAGAAGCCCCGGCAATGAAAGCGGCTGCTCATTTTCAGCCCGCAAGAGCCTGAAAATAGTAGCTGACTGGGCGATCGCACTGGATGACTGGCGTGTAGTTGCTGTCGTAAACGATACGATAACCGGTGAGCGCAGGCCTACTACGAACTTGTGACTTCAGAATACGCGCCCGACCGGCGCAACTGGCGTACGATGCCGTTAAACGAAGCGGTGACGCTTTGGCTTCGGCCTATTTGATTATCCTGCTGCGCGCCTTCCCAGAACATCACGAGAGGCCAGCGCTCGGGGCAATGCGACCATAGGCATCGCAGCGCCAAGCGAACGGGCACCGTATCTACGCGACCATGCTCGGTTTGCTCCAGCGTAGCCCGCAAGATCTGGACGGCCAAGTCGACTGTGATTCGCGTTTGCCGGTGCATCCTCTTATGGAACGCAACGGGAACAAACTTGCAAGGATTCGATATGGCCGGGCGGTGCAGGCTCTGTACGAGCAACGATGAGGACGCGGTGATCGAGCACGTCGCTGCTTATATGTGGGAAAGTCGTATGGAGCGGGTCGAGGACCGGACGCCGTGGGCGGACGCGGGTGCGACATGGAAGACTGCTTTTCGAGAGATGGCGGTTGCCGCTCGTCAAGCGCTCACGCTACCGTAGTCCGTCGCGGCGTCATCTCTGCCTTGGTGAGTGACGCCGCGGCAATTAGGCTGGAAGATCCTTCAGGCGCCGCGCGCGGATAGCCCCGGTCGGCCCCGCCATATTAACGTATAGCCCGTTCGGCTCTGTATCCTCGATGACGAGCGACTTCGCCCCGATCATGCATCCTGGTGCGATCGTGACCCCAGGATTTATGGTACAGTCGGCCATTACCCAAGAACCCGTTTTAATCGTGATTGGCGCGACGGATATCTTAGGAGAGGATCTGCGCGCAGGATCGCCGCTGTGGGGATGGGTGCTACAGGTAAACGTGCAACGTGCTGCAACGCGAGCACCATCCTCAATCGTCAACGTTGCCCCACCGTCATAGTACGCGAAATTATTGAGCATCGCGTTGCGGCCCATAACGAGATCCGCGGATGCCAGCCAACAGGAGTGTCTAACCGTTGCCGTGGGATGGATGCGAGCACCGATAAAGTTCAAAATACCCCGCCGCATGCGGTCGGAGAGAAATCGTGAGCCTTGCAAGCGAAGTAGTACCGATCGGAATTTCGTTCTTTTCCAGCCTTGTGCAGATTGCAACGTAACCCCCCGAACCAAAATCAATCATCCTGCCAACGGCAATGTTTCTGTCGTATAATGGAATGAATTATTTGTCACGTTAACATAGTGATAGACACCACCTCTTCGAGCACCTGGTCCCCGTCGGTAGGGCAATGAACCTCCACCCACTGCACGACTTTGGCCGCTGCCGTCCCGCCCGACAACGTGAAGTGGATCGCTGTCCCTTCGATGCGTGCGGCCGATACCGCGATGTCGCCTCTCATCACGGCCACGGTCGGCTGCCCGGTTAGGCCTTCACCATCCGACAGGGCGGGTGCGAAGTCGACGACCGCGTTGCGGACCTCGTGCGCGTACTTGGGCGGGAAGTTGAGCATGCGTTTGCACCCGGTGCTGGAGAGGATGAAGGAGCGATGGATCGCCGTGGCGACGAAGCGGCGAGGGATGGTGAACAGCGTCCAGCCGGGACCGACCAACTGGTTATCGGTGCCCTGACCGACCGTGGCGGACGAGGTGCCGACGATCCCGCTCAACGTCGACGAGGCGACCGCCGATGCTATTGCACCGCCCCGGCCGTCCGCGCGCACGCCGCCCAGGTTCGCCGAGCCGATCGCGCCGATCGGGATACTGCTAGAGGACGACGACACGACCGCGCCGAGCGATGCCGATCCAGCACCTCGCACCGCAGAAGCCGCGCCGCTGTTCGATGCGATCGTCCCGAGCGTGGTCGAGCCATTGCCCACGACAGGGACCGAGCCCGTCGCCGCTGTCGAGATCAAGCCGAGCAGAGATGCACTGGACGCAGTCGCCAGGGATTGCCCCCCGGCCGTCGCGCTACCGACAATGCTGCCGAGCGACGCCAATGCCGACCCGTGCACATCCGCGCGCGCAGCTGACTCCGTACCGACCGCGCCCAAGGTAGAGGACACCGCACCTGCGACGTGCAGCAAGCCGTTCGCGCTACTCGAGACGCCGCCGATCAGTGTCGCGCCGGCTGCCACGACAGGCAGCGCTCCCGTAGCGCTCGTGCTGATCGACTGAAGCGCAGCGGTCCCGGAGCCTATCGCCGTGATCCCACCGGCGCCTGCTGAGACGACCGCGCCCGGAGAGGCTTGCGCCTGCGCGGCGATCGGCGCGGACGCCGTCGACGTGGAGCCGATACCAGTCAGGGCGAGTGCGGCCACACCGAGAATTGTCAGACCGGCCGCTGAGACCGCGCCGAAGCTGGAAAGAGTAGTCGCACCCGATCCCGTGACGACCAAAGACGCTCCGTCCTCAACCATTGGCGGCAACGTACGATAAGGATTGTCTTCCGGAATCGCACGCTTGGACTTATTGGCGGCAACCCACCATTCAATACGCCAATGCTCGTCTTGGGTAGGTGACCTTTTTCCGATGATAACGTAGAATGTGCGGCCGACTATTGTGTAGAACGCCTCGTCGTAACCCGCGATGCCGAACGAGTTAGCCTGCGTCGCAAGAACTACGCTGTAGCTTCCAGCATCGACGCCATCGACGCGCATCGTGGAAACAGACGCTTCGTGCGCCACGCTTACAAGGTGGACGAGAGACTTATCTACCGGTAACTGCGATGTTACGGTGTTGCCTTCGTAGTGAAAGCGGTATCCGGGCTCATAGTGCGAGTCGATCCAGTAATCATTGGCAAGCGTATTGCCATAGCCGCCGATAATGCCGTCGTTGTGGAGCACCACGAACGCCATGTATCGATCAGCGTTACCAACAGGCAGGCCGCTTAGGTCCGAAAGGAACAGACCGCTTTCGTCCGTGTTGGAATTGTTGCCCGGCTTGTAAGCGCCCTGGACGCCGTTGAACGTTTCCAACGTGCGCCGACTGGATGACGATGGCGTACGGGCAAGGCGGCCCTGCCAGTTATCGACGATTGACGCGATGCCTTCGTTTGCGTCCAGTGTGATCCTGTCGTTGCGCGCAAAATCCCACTCGAACAGCTTGAAGTCGTCTGGCAGGTCGTCCGGCGTCCAGAGGCGCTGCGCCATGTTAGATCACCATCAGAATGAGTATCCACAACACCACCGCCGGCACGAGGCCGACGACGGCCCCGAAGCCAGCGGATCGGACACCCTTCACGCGTTGGGGGCCGTGAGGCTGTAGCTGTCGATCGAGAACTTCTGACCGGCCGCGAAATTGGTATTGTCGACGGTCATGTCGCCGCCGCCGCCGGTTGCCGTCACGGTCCCCTGGAGGTGGCACGTCGTGCCGTCCGCGGCGTAAATCCGGTAATGCCCGACCGTGCCCGCCGCGTCGGCGCTGTCATCGCCCCAGGTGCCGAGCTTGGCCTTCACGCCGCCGGCAGCGGCAGCCATCCAGTCGGCAGGCAGGGCAACGGTCGCGAGGACGGTGCCGGTGTTCGCTGCGGACGGGCTAGCGGGGGCCGCCCCGCTGCGCATCATCAGGATAGGGCTCGCGCCGATCGCCGTCTCGATCGCATCGAGCAGGGCGTTGCGGACGGCAGTGGAAAGCTGGACGGTCATGTTCGGATCCTAGTCAGGTGAGGGTCGGGAGATCGGCAGGGCAGCCGCGTCAGGGCGTGGCCGTAGCCTCGATCCTCGCAGTCGCGGCCTCGGCCTGCTTGAGCGCGGCGAGTTGCTCGGCAGCGGTCGCGGCGTAGCGCGCGGCGAGCAGGCCGCGCTCTGTCAGTGCCATCGCCAAGCGAACGCGCGCCTGGCGCTCGGGCGACAGAAACGGCAGCACGAGGTTCGCCGATACCGAAATGCGATCGTACGCAGCCTGCGCCCGGTCGATCGCTGTGCCGATCTGCGCGGCCTGTTCGGTAGTCGGGGTCGGCAGGGTCGAGCAGCTGGCAAGCGCCATCGACGCCGCGCACAGCGCAGCGGTCAGTAGTTTCTTCATGGTGGTCCTTTCAGGTGACGTCGTTGAAAGTGAGCCGGGCGACTTCCGCCATGTCCTCGCGGTACAGGGCGGCTTCGGCAGCGCGGCGACGGACCAAGCCCGACATCACCTTGCCGGCCGCCTTGGTCCACGACCCGAACGCGAGAGCGGACGCGTCGTATTTGCCGGCGCGGTGCTGCTTCAGGACGTCCGACTGGCGGAATCCCTTCTGCATGCCGGGCACCCAGACCCGCGGGCCGATGCCAATATTGTATGCCAGCGCTACCATGGCGCCGAACTGCGCCGGGGCCGTCGGCGCATCGCCGATCGCAGCCGACACCGGCGCCGCGAAGTCCCGCTCGACCAGCTGGGCGAACATCGTGTCCGCTTGCTCTTGGGTGATGCGGTCACCGGGCTGGACCGCACGACCGTCGAGATAATACGTCATGCCCCAGCCAATCGTCCAAGGCTTCCCGCCCGTCCCCGGATCGGGATAGGCCTTCAGCTTGCACGATTCGAAGTGATGCATCAGGGCGCGCGCCTTCGGCCCCACCTTGCGGTCGGTCATCGTCGTTTCCTTCCAATGTGAAGCAATCGGGCTCCGCGGCCCGTTGATGCTGTGCCGGGGTAACCCCCAAGCATGCCCCGGTCGGCCCGCTCTTGGATTTCGCCAGGGGCGGGCCGTTACGGGAGGAACAACACAGGCATGAGGCGTTGATGCTGGCCGGAGACGTTGCAACCGGCCGGCCCGCCCTCGCTCCCCGTTGGGGCGGGCCGTTATTCGGATAGCAACCTATCGCTGCCAGACGGGGCCGGAGGCGAAGACCTCGCGTATGCGTTCGGGGAGAGTGCCCGTGGCCTGCCTGTCGTCCCCCCACACTAGGCAGGCCGCGATACAGTTATCCGCTATTACTAATTATCGAACCTGCGCAGGGTGCGGCTTTTCTGCCGTATTTTGCAGTCGGCTATTTTCTTTGTCTGTGATCGCGTCTGAATTGGACAGGTTTTCGTACCTGTCGGTCCGCGGCGCGGTTTTGCTCCCACGTTGATCCGCCGCGAGGCTCGGGACACGAGCTACCGAGGCGGTCAGCCTATCCGTTTTTCTCAGCAGTTTTCCGGATAGGCTGGCCGCTGCTCATTGCAGCTTGTCGATCTCACGCAGGGTCGCGGTCATTTCGGGCGGAACCGCAGGCTTTCCCGGAAGGGCGGCGTCCAACGCGTCGATCGCGCTTTGCCCGCGTCGCTTAAAGAAGCTGATGATACCCGCGCCGACGCCCCCAGCTGCACCGCCAGTGCCCAGCGCGGCGAACAGGTCGACCTGATGCTCGACGATCCAGACCGCGGTGATCAGCATCGCGAGCCCGGTTACGATCCCATCGAGAAGCCAGCGCCTGGGACCCGGCGCGTCGAGAGTGATGAACAGCCGCACCATGAAGCAGGCGAGCAGCCCGACGAACATGGAACCGGCCGGGAAAGAGTAGCCTAGGACAGACCAGATAACCGGTACCGTTACGCTCGGTACCGCAGCGATAGCCCCCTCTTTCATCACCGCAGCCCGACGGCTGCTGCCGCCATCAGGAGGCTGACCAGCAGGATCAGGCCGGGTCTTCGAAGCTGGGGCCAGCGTGACCACATGTCGACGGGCAGCGGCGCCTTGCGCAGCTGGTGCTCGATCATCGGCTCGGCAAGGATATGCAGCGCCATCCACAGGAACCCGCAGCCCACCGACAGCGGATCGAGCCAGCGTTTCAGTTCGGCCACGCGCTCGATCGTCGCCGCATCCCCCGAGCTCCACGACCAGAGACTGACCGCTTCCGCGCCGCCCCGGCTGGCTACTGCGCAGCCCGCCAGGAAGATGATGATGCGATAGACCGATACCGGGTCGGTCGGGTGATCGATGCACCGCGCGGCCCAGAGCCGGCGCGCCTGTTTCCCTGCCATCATAATCCCCAGGCACATCGCCGCGGTCATGACGAACAAATTCCAGGTAAGCAGACCCGGGTTGTCGGCAAGGGAGGGCGGCGCCAGCGCTGTCGTCGCGCTCATCGCCTGCCCGATGTAGTTGCTCGTGGCTGTCGCGGTCATGCGTCATCCTCCGCGAACCCGGCGGGCACGACGTAAACGACGCCATCGACACTGGTCGCGCGCACCGAGCCGTCGTCCTGCCGGACCTGCTCAACGATACCGGCGAGCCGGATCTCCATGACCTTTGGCCGGCCACCGGTGACCGCTTCGACGTCATCGGGGCGCGCCCAATTTGGCACGGGCGGATTCCACGCCACTGCATAAGGGTAACGAAAGACGGGGTTGGTGATGTCAGCCATAGGTCACCCGATCCGATCGAAGTTGAAGCCGTTGACGGTAAAGCTGCCGGCAGAAAGTCCGTCGCAGTTGAAGGTGATGAGCTGGTGCGTTGCACCGCCCGGCTTGCGGTTGGACGAACTGGCTGCGCCGAAAACGAGCGTGTCGCTGTAGGCGGCCGAACTGAAGGACGCCGACGTGCCGTCGATCTCGCGGATTGAGATCGCTTGCGGAATGACGCCGCCTTGGGGAACGGGGTCGATGCGAGCCCATTGCCGGCTAATGAAGACAGTGCCCGACTGATCGCCCGGCTTGCTGATCCGAAGCTTGCCGCTCAGCAGTTCGCCTGCCATCTCCGCCGGGACGGCGACGACGAACCGGGAGAACGAGCCCCCGCCGAACGTCTTTTTCGTGAGGGTCAGGCCCTCGCTCAGCACGGTGATATCGCCGGACGCGGGATGCGTATCCTTGTAGCGACTGGTTTGTCCGAAGTTCGGGATCACCCAGGCCATGTCCGACATGGTCGAGAAGTCTCCGTCGATGAACCGGCTCTTGGTGTCATGGAGCATGTAGCAATTCTGATGCGCGGTCTGGTACATCTGCATCAGACCTCGCGTGACTTGCCCGGCACCGGTCGCAAACGCACCGGTCGAGGTGCAGTCGATGATCGCTTCGACATTCTGCTCGCGGTAGTGCGTCCCCTCGGCGACGCTCACCCAATACGGGAACGACCCGCGACCGCCAGCCGGAACGCCCGTCAAACGTCGGTTACCGCCATCTACAATGACTGACGCGCCGTTGCCCGCGATTGTGATAGGGATCTGGGTGAAGTCATGATTCTCGATGTGGCAGCCGCGTGCTTCGAACAGTCCGTTCGTGATATCGAACAGCTTTTCATTATGGTCGAACGACATACCGTCCGCGAAGAGATCGGCGTTCGAGTTCGCCATCCGCACAGCAATCGCGCACTGGAAGATGACGCCGTCCGCCAACCTGATGTTTTCCCCCCCGTCAAATGCATCGAGAATGTCCGCACCAATGCCGCAGCCCCAGATATCAGGGCGCGAAACCTTGATGATGTACGCACGGTCGGAGAACACGAGCCCGCGCTTGCAGCGGTTGATGTCGGCGCCAACGAGTTCGAGATGCGAAGGTCCCCCGCCGATAGACACCTTCTGCTCGAGCAGAAGGCCATCGACATTAGAGGTCGCGCCAGGGCCAACGATCATTGGAGTGTGGAAGCGGTTGCGAGCCTGGGTATAGGGGGCATCCATGGTTCCGCCGAGCGTCAGGATCGCACCGCTCTGCATCGTCGTGCCGTTCAACGACGCTCCGTTGTGAAGCAGCGTGACGAAGGCATGATCGAGACGGATGCCGGCGCCCGTGACCAAGATCTCGGCGCCGGGCTTGAGCCGGAGCTCACGGCAGTCGCCCGAACTCACGATCATGTCGTTGGCCTGCTGGATGCCGGCCATGTCCTCGCCCCAATAGCCGAAGCGATCGAGGAAGCCTCCAAGCGCCAAGTTGGGCGCTCCGCCCAGGGCGTTGTGGCCGACAAGCCCCGACCCTTCTCCGCTCGCGTACGCGGCAGCGCCGGGCAGGCGAATGATCGGTTGATCGGCGTCTCCGCTTGTGCCCTTGCGGTAGACGTTGACCCACTTCCCGTCCGCCGAGACGACGGTAAAGTCGACACCGGCAGCGCTAGCGGCGTTGCCCGCGGCAAACGTCAGATAGCGATTGGCGAAGGCTGCAGCTGCTGCTGCATACTGTGAGGCCTCGACACTCTTCGCGGCACTCAGTTCCGAGGAAGCGTCGCTATCGCTTGCGCTCGCCGCCGACGCGTCTGCGCTGAGTTGCGCCTGTCCCGCGACTAGACCGGCGAGTTCGGCACCTGTCACTTTGACGACTGCGCGCCCATCGATCGCCCGTACAGTTGCATCGGAAATCATCGGGTTACTCCAGGCGAGATAGTGAAGGGGCCCTCGATCCAGCGGCGCTTGCCAACCGGCGAGATTGTCAGGTGCAGATCCCACGCGAGCAGGACCGGCTCGGCTGGCTCGAGCCCGTTGTCGGGAAAAGGCAGCATCTGCTCGATCGTCGTTTCGTTGATCCGGATCTGCAGAGTCGACGTCGGGATGCCGGCGATGTCCGTTGCCACCTCAACTGATAGCCCTTCCGCCAGCGGTTGCGCGGCGACGAGACTGACAAGCGGCGCGCCCGGCTGGTCGCGGTACAGCCGCACCTGCGCGGCTAGCCCGGCATTCGTAAGGTCGAAGTCGGGAAAATCGATGCGGTAGACGAACGGCGTCCCCCGCTGCACCGTCAGTGGCAGCGTTCCAGGTGTCATCGGTATCTCCGCGGATTAGGTGTTGAGGCGCGCGATGCGCAGCGGGATCGTGAAGCTGGCGCCGATGGCGAGCAGCGGGGCAGTGAAGCCGACCGAGATAGAGGTCGGGGAAACAGCGACGACATCGTGAACGGCGTATCCGGCGACGGTAGCGGAAGGCAGGGCCATCAGCGGGTCACCAGCGCCGACCCCCCAGCCGGCCGGGATAGCGACGATGAGGCGGCGCGTGCCGGCACTTATCGCCACGGTCGCGGTTTGCGTCAGATTGACCGTGCCGAGCAGCGCGGACGCGTTCTTGCCGTCCGCGCCGTTCGTGCCGTCTTTCCCGTCCTTGCCAGCAGCACCGACCAGCGTGGCAAGCCATTGGGTCTTCGTGCCGCCATAGCCAAGCGATCGGGCGATGTCGTAAGCGGACTGCCCATCAACGCCGTTCGTCCCCGCCTTGCCGTCTGCACCGTTAGAACCGTCCTTCCCATTTCTGCCGCGAAGGTCAGGGTTTGCCGCGGGGTCCGTGACAAAATCGATGTCGACGACGGCGCCTTCCATCAGCACGCCGCGGACAATCAACGCCGCCATCGCCTGTCCGACGTTGGGCGGGCTCAGCGAAAGCCGCATCGACGTCTGCCCAGCGGCGCCCGGCTCGAAGATCAGGTAGAGGCGCCGGTTCAGCGGGACAGTCTCGCTCATACCTGCTCCACTTCTTGGCGCTTATTGTGGCAAAGTTTCCATCCACCCCCTGGCTTGCGCGCCATGTAAGTGTGCGCCGTACCGACCAACGCGCGCATCACGCGGCCGACGCGGACCGGTGACCCGATCGTCTCCATGAAGAACCATGATCGCTCTTCGCAGAAAGGATGGTCGGCACTCGCGTCTGGATACCCCTCAGCTGCCATGATCGTGCATGTTGGGAATTCGACGGCTTCGACCTGATACGCACCCCATTCGAAGGAGAACTCATGCTGGGTCCACAGCCAGTCGCCGACGACGATATCGCGGGCCATCCGCTCTTGGCCCGGTCCGTTGCGGTCCGCATTAGCAAGCAGCACAAGCGAATCGTCCGAGACGCAGCCGGACCCACCACCGCCGCCGCCGTCACCACCGGGTGCCGTAGGCGTTGACGGATACACACCGCCTTCGGACGTCGACGCGAACCGGATCTGAACATATGCGCTTGATGCGATTTCTTCGGTCGCGGGCTCCGCAACGGCCAGATAGGTTCCGGCTGCCAGATCGTAGAGCACGACATAGGCCATACCCGGCATCAGCCCCTCAAGCGTCGCAGCCGGGAAGGTGATGATACGGCCATCGTCCAAGGTCCCTTGGAATGCCGCGACCGTTATGCTGTCGTCGTCGCTGGTCACAGGGTAGGCCACCGTTTGAGCGCGCAGCGTGTAGGATGCTCGCGCGATTTCCAGCGGGTATGACGGGGGGACGCTCAGGTCAGGCGTTGGAGGGGCATTGCCAGTCTTGCCTAGACAGAACGGATGCTTGGCCGCAGTTTCCGAGCGACACGTCAGGGTTACCCCCATGGTGCTGCCCTCGATCTCGCGGTTACGGACGACGACGTCGCGCGCAACGAGCGACGCTTCGGGGATATCAACCGTCAGGCAGTCGCCCGGCCGATAGCCGATCGCGTAGACCTTGGCCGGCAGCACGATGCCGTCGAGTTCGCGGCCGTTCCACATGGCGTACAGGCCCAACTGCACGCCCTGGTCGACCTGCTGCACAAGCGGGAAGGTCAGTTCGGTTGGCCGGCTGCCTCCGTCAGCAGCAACGTACGAAGGGATCGCGACCGCATCGAGCGGCACCTCTTCCCAACCATGGGTCTCCAACCTGACACGAGCGATCACGGTGTTGCGGCGCAGACGGCGCGACGCCGTTCCGGGCGCGTCGATATCACCCGTGATGTCGTCAGACGTGATAGTGCCGATCGAGACCCGCGGTGCCGAGTAGGTGCACGACAACTGTGCGCCGACTGGCATGACCTCGCCGCCGCCCGCCTGGGCGATCATTTTGAGAATGTCCCAGCTGTTATCCGACGTCGTGTAGACGATCCCGCCGACCTTCCAGCCGTTGGCATCGCAAACGTTCGCCCAATCGACGAATGGCGCCATGTCGATGCCCCCGACTTTCAGCCCGCCACCGGCGATGAGAACACCGTTCTGGATTCGACCGAACGCCCACGTCAGCGCGTGAAGAGCCGGGCATTCCGACCAGATGTAAGTCGTCTCATCGCCCAGACGGCAGGAACCGTTCCCGCCGGGATAACTGCTGTCTAGCCGAGGGTCGTAGACATAGACGCCTTCGACGATGCGTCCGCGTTGCGGAACGCCGTTCGGGTAGATCTTGCCCTTCTCATCGAACTTCAGCGTCCAGAGATCAGCGGCCAGGCCGGACATCTTGTGCGCCGCCGACCAGCCGGGGAAGTTGCCCTGAGGCCCCGCCAGCGCGCGTGCCTCCGGGACGGCGCCGAGTTGCTGATCCAGCCACATATAGCCGGCGTACGCTCCACCGATCGCGGTACCGGCTAACGCGACAGCGACCTTGTTGATCAGGAGCGGGCCGAGGCTTCGGATTGGGCCGATGCTGTGTACGGTTACCCAGCTTTCGAGGCTGTTCTTCGCACCGTAATACTGCCGATGCACGACGTTGCCGCCTGAATAGGTCCGCCCGATCGCAACCGGCAACCCGGCGTCCTTGTCGATCTTGAACTGGGTTGCGCTGCCGCCGATGCTCCCCTTCGGCGTTCCCGCTGCAAGTGACAACACCGCGCTCGCTGCCCCCGCGATCGCGCCCACCGCGGTCAAGGTTGCGGCTGAAACGCCGAGGAAGCCGGCCGTCGCTCCTGCCGCAGCACCCGCGCCCGCAGTTGCGCCAATGAGCCCGGCGCCCGCCAGAGCGCCAGCACCCGAGGCCACGAGTGCGACAGCACCGATTACGAATGCGGCTGTGCGAAGGGTCTTTGACATCGCTAGAGCCGCCAGGCCGCAAGGTACTCGACCGGCTGCAGGATATCCGCGCCTTCGAGATCCTGATGATAACCCAGCACGCGCCCGTTGCCGACGGCGATCGTCAGCGCGCCGTCCAACGGAGCTTCGCCGGGGATCATGACGATATCGGCAACGCGTGCGGCTGCGGGGGCAATGCGCTCAAGTCCCAGATCGTCGAGCGCGCTGGAGAGCGTGCTGTACCCGGCACGCTTCAGCGCCAGCAATGACCCCGCCCCCGTTTTGTACGAGCCGGCTTTGCCGAGTTGGGGCCGGTGCCCCATCTTGCGTAGAACGAAGGCGGCCATCCGGACGCAATCGTTCTTGCCAAGCTCCCACGGCTGCCCCTTGAAGCGATCAACGGCCGCTTGTGCCGCCTGCTGACGCCGGATCATCTCGATCATAGCCCCATCGCTCCTAGGAAGGACGCGCGCGTCGTGCCGCTGATGACGCTGACCGCGGACGGTGGCTTCTCAACGCCCCAGTAGCTGGTGCGTTCGATGCCGGTCATATTGGACAGGCCCAATTCCCCGGGTGCGACCAGCTGATGCCAAGCATCAGAAAGGCGGGCGCCGATTTCCTGATCATGGAAGGGCTCGAGCGCGGAAGTGCAGCGCCATTCGACCGACCGCGTACCTTTGCCGACGCGCAGCCGCGGCACGTCCAGTTCTCCAGCGAACAGCTGGATAGGCTCGGGCAACGGCAAACCCGTCGCACGATCGATCACCGCCAGCCAGCCGTTGACGAGGCCGCCCTGCGCAGTCGCGGACGTGAGTTCGGACGCGGCGATCGCGCTGGGCGGGACGAAGGTCAGCAACCAGTCGGGCGCCTCGTCGCCGATCCCGTCCTTCAGGGTGCTTGCGGCGACCAGCGCGCCGAACTTCGGGTCCAGGCCAGTGAAGACCTTGGTGCCCCAAGCCACTTCGCCAGCGCCGACCAGGTGACGCATGGTATAGGCCGGGAGCACCACTTCGACGAGCGGCGCGAGAGGCGACTGCCCGGCGCGCAAGGCCGCCGACATCTGGGGGGTCAGACGAAACGTCATTTCCGCTCCTGGATGCTGAAGGCGAGGGGCTTGGTGCGGTTGCGCTCGAAACCAGCGCCCTTGTCGAACCCGACAAGTTGCCCCTCGATCATAGGATCCTCGAAGTGGCACGGCTCGTCATCGATCGTGATGAAGCGCAGCATGGGCCAGATCGGCACAGCAGCGCGGCCTGAGGCATCCACCAGCACCTGAGACCTGATCATGTGCACGTAGTGAACGCCAGCATGCACGATGCTGAAGAACACGCCCCAGTGAAGAGCCGCATTGGGGATCATGCCGCTGACGCGAAGCAGCGAGCCAGTTTGCCCGGCCCCATCGACGACGCCGTTGCCGCGGATCAGCGTCGGCGTATTGGGCAGGCGCAGTGAAATCCTGGCATCAGCGGTGGTCGCCTCCATAAGTGCAGCGACGAGTTGGCGGCTCTCGGCGTCCTGGCGCAATTGTGAGGTCGATACGTCCACGACGAAGCGATCGCCCATCCTCGGGATCTGCAGATCGGCACCGCCGAGGACGCCTTCCTGGTTTCCGGAAAACAGGCGTGGCCGGATCGTCAGATCGGCGATCCGCGTCCAGGGAATGAGGACGCTCAACGGAACCTCCCCAGACGCTTCATGCCCGCGGCCTGTGCATCAGCCTGCCCCATCGCCGCGCCTCCCGCTGCGCCCTGCATCGCTGCATTCGCGTCACCTGCCTGGATTTGTTGCCAGAATTCGGGCGTCAGCAGGTTGCCGTTGAAGTAGTTATGCGTAACACCGCCGCGCGGCTGATCGTCAGCCATGCGGCGCGTTGCTCCTGCCGGCGTCACGCGTGTTCCCTTGGGCAGCCACGCCTTTTCCGGTCCGTGCTCGCCAAGAAGTGCTTCGCCGCCCGACCAATACTCGGTGCCGGAAGCAAGTTTCGGCACAGACGTAGTGGGCGCCGCGGCTTTCCCGCCAGATATCAACGTGGCGAGCGACCCGATGAAGCCGCCAGAGCCAGCCAGTTTGCCAATTTGGCTCATCGTCCATTTGGCAGCGAGCTCTGTGATAGCGTTGATGCCCATAGCCTTGAAGCTTTGGAACAGGGACCGTGTCCCCCCTGACATCGCCGTGCTGTAAAGGTCGGCAATCGTTCGAATGCCGTTCGTCTGAACCCGCTGCCGACGCTCTTGCTCGGCATCGAAAGCTGCGCGCTTGACCTCGGCATCAGCATCGTTCCGTGCGATCGCGTCGCCGATTGGATCCCCAACGTCGCCGAACAGATTTTTGATCGTTATCGCGCGGGCTGCGTCTTCCCGCGCCTGATCCTCACGCATAGCGGCGAAGATGTACTCAGCGGACTGATCCGCGGTAATTTTGCCTTTGCCGCGCAACACCGCGATTTTAGCGAGCGACGCCGCGTATTGGTCGGCGCCTTGGCGAGCCGGATCGAACCGATTAACGACGTCTTCGAGATCGCTATCCAGCTCCTTGTTCGCCTTGTCGAGTTCGCGCTGGGCGTCCTTGGTACGCTTCGCGGCATCGTTGAAATCGTCAAGGGCGAGCTTTCCCTTAGTCCATGCGACGTGGAAGTGATCGCTATGCCCCTTGTCGCCTGGCCCGAGCAACTCGACGACATCGATGCCACGCGCGGTAAATATCTTGCGCACATCGTCCTTCGACATCGACGACATGCCGCCCTTAGGCACGAAATCGACGGCCTGATTCCGGTAGTGATAGCTGTTCTTGACGTGCTGCCCGCCGGTTGTGCTGGTGACCTGAACGCCAGGCAGTTCCGACCGCAGGAGTCTGGCGACCTGAGCAGCGGTGACCGTTTCCTTGTCGACCTTAGCGGTCCGCTGAAGTGCACTTTGCTTATCATGCTCAGCTTTCACCGCAGCAGCACGGTTGATCTCAATTTGACCGAGTTGCCGCGTCAAAGCCGAGGTTACGACATTGTGGCCCTTGGCTGACTTATCCGCAGCCGCCTGCGCCGCGCGACCCTGCTCGTCATACTTCCGATTGATCTGCGCGATCGGGTCAGCCATCCGCTTCGCCGCCTCGGCAGCCAGGCCCACGCGGGTGCGCTGAACGTCGACCTCACCCTCGGTGATCGACTTGTTGAGCACCTTGAGCCGTGCCTCAAGCTCCGCGATCCGGGCCGACGCGGTGCCGACGTTAACCTCCGACCCTTGCGAACCGGACCGCATTGCCGCGGTGCGAGCGGCGCGCGCTACCTCCAATTCTTGGGTTAGCGTGGCCCGCGAGGCGGTGAGGGTCTGAAGGCTCTGCTTCGCGCGGATGTTCAGCTGCTCGGCATTCGTCCGGAGCGACGCGTTCTGCTTGTTCAATTCCTCGGTGAGCGCGGCGATATCAGCCCGCGCCGCTACCTCAGTTTTCGAGAACGCCTCTTTGGCGCGCGAGGCAACACCTGCCTTCTCGGCATTGTCCTTGAGCTCCTTCGTCTCCTTCTCGAGCGCGTTTCCGCCCTCCAGGATCTTGGCGACCAGCGGCGCGAACAGCGTCAGAGCGACCGTCGCGGCGATGCCCCACCCGCTCGTCAGGAAGGTGCCGACGGCCGCGAGCTTCCCGCCCATTCCTTGGACGGCAAAGGCTGCTTGCCCGATCTGCTGCGAGAACGCGGTAGCGATGCTGCCGCCGTTTGCCACCTGAACGCTAAAGTCCTGCATCTGCTGCCCGAGCATCATGTAGGACTGGCGCTGCTGGCCGGTCTTGCCCGTGACGAGGCCGTGCTTGACCGAGACCGCGTCGAGGGCTGCCTGCTCTTGCCGAAGCTTCGCGACGTAATCGTCGAGCGAGATCGCGCCGGCACTGATCAGCGTCCGTGCTTCGACCATCTCCCGATCGAAACGCTGCTGCGCACCGTAGACGGGATCGATGGCGACACGCAGCGCGATCGCGCGCGCCTCCATCTTGGCATAGGCAGCCTCGAAAATTGCAGCCGACGATTCGGCGCTCTTGCCGATATTGTCGCGAACCCCTGCCGCCATATCCAGCTTGGTCGGGTTCAGGCCGGGTAGCAGCGCCGCCAGTTTCGATGCCTGCTTGTTGGCGAATTCCATTGCGGTATCCGCATCGCGCCCTGCCTTCATGGCCGACTTTGCCAGGCGATTGAATGCGGCGTCACCGGTCGTGCCGATGGCATCGAGATCGGCGACGACCTGCGCCTTACCCTCAGTCCCAAGACGAATAGCGATCTGACGTGGCATCGGACCTCCTATTCGGTGAAATCGTCGGGCTCTTGGCCGGACAGGTTGTCGATGATGATCGGCTCGATTGCCGGCATCACGTTGGCGAGCAGGGTCAGGTCAGCCTTGAGGTGCGAGCCCATGGTCATGATCGCACCGAAATCGAGCCCAATCGGCGCGCCCATCATGCCGGAGCGCAGCTGCCGATCGCAGGCGGTCAGGACCCGCCAGACACCTTCTTCGGCCTCGGTTTGCGGCTCCTCGACGATGTACGGGCATTCGTTGCAGCGCCGCCCCGTTTCCGCGGTGCAGGCTTGCTGGCAGTATCGCTGTCCTGCGTCGCCGCCGCCCCAGTGCCATTCTGAGAGGCGGCGAAGGCGTTTCCCGGCTCTTCCCGTTCCCGCTCGGCCGTGACGAACGGCACAACGTACGCGACATCGAACGCTTCGAACGTGACCGGGTCCGAAAGGACGATCGCAAGGTTCTCAGGGGTGAACGGCAGCAAATCAAAAACCGGGTCGCCAGCAGGCGTAAGAACAGGCTCTCCGTCGTCGCCGAACCGCTGCGAAGCGACGTTGCGCCACCCCTGCGTGCCCTCGGTGATCAGCGCCCGGCTCATGGCGTCGCCCATTTCCTCGAGCATGTCGATTGCCGATGTCCCGTCATCATCCGCCTCGGCGACGGACACTGCTCGCGCCGCGCGCCGGGCGCGCATCAGCATGGGCCGGTCGATCGGGGCGAAGAGCACCTCGGCACCCATAACGGGGGTCCACTCTTCCCCCTTCGGCTTGCGGACGACGAGCATCAGGCGGTGTACGAAGGGACGTCGTTGATCAGCGTGACCACGACCGAGTTGCCCGATGCCGCTTTCGACGACTGCCAGTTGAAGGCCTGCATGATGCCATTCGGCCCGGTCACCGGCTTCTTCGCCTGAGGCATGAATACGCGGCCAACCAGGAAGATCAGGCTGAACGCGCCGAAGTTCCAGCCGAAGGCCAGCTCCATCGGCGTGGGGGGCTGCGAGGTCGCGGCATCGAGCAGCACGCGGTCCTTGAAGCGGACGTTCACCGACCCGGACATCTGCGCCATGCCGGGGTCGCTGTCCTCGATGCGGCCGTCGGGCTGGATCGTCTCGACCTTCTCCAGGTTGTTCGAATAGGTGAAGTCGGCACCGACGACGCTGCCCAGCAACTGCCCGTCCTTGCGCACGAAGCCGACCGCCTGCGGGAAGCGCGTCGTGGCGAGCGTCGCCGGCACCGCGGCACCGACCGTCGCGGCAACCGGCGTGGTCTCGCCGATGCAGATCAGGCTGCAGGTCGCATTGAGCAGGCCTGAGCGCGACTGCGAGATGCGCAGCTGGTTGCCGCGCGCGCCGCGGTTGACCGAGAACGCGGGCACCTCGGGGGCGCCGACCTCGATCGACATCGACGGCAGCACGACCGCGCCCGATTTGAAGACGTGGGTGAATGCGCCGGAAGCGCCGGAGACCGTTGGGTCGCCGAAGAACAGACGCAGCCAGCGGCCGAAGTTGCGGACGTCGACCGGCACGACGATGTCGCCGTCATTGGTAGCAACATCGGGGGTCGGGTCCTGCATCTCACGGCCCATGCCGAGCAGGTCGCTTTCGATCAGCGGGCGCTCTTCGCCGAGCGAATGGCTGACGAGCGGCACATTGAACCATGCGGCACTGTTTGCCGGCACGACGCCGGGCGTGTCTTCGAATGCTGCGACGACCTTGGCGTTAGAGCCGCGGGCGCGGGTAGGGGCGACGGCCATTCGGCTTCTCCTTCAGGACAATTCGGAATCGGTGACGTAGTTGGCGGTGAGCACGAGCTCGGCCCCGCGGGGCGGCTCGGCGCCGTCGGTGTAGATGTCTTCGCTGCCGGGCGCGGCGATGCCGAGCCAGTCGCACAGCCCGCCAAGGTGACGATCGGCCGCGATAGCCGCGCCGAACCGTACGAGCATGTTGTCGAGAGCTTCCTCGCTGGTCAGCGTAGCCGTCTCGACCGCGACGAACTCGATCGGAATACGATGCGACCAGTTGTAGGCGAGGGGGCTCAGGTCAATCTCGGGCTCGCCGGGATCGCCGGTGCGAATGATGATGCGACCGTTTGCGGGCACACGCGCCGGCGCCGCCTCTTCGCCGTCCAGGCCGACGACCTCGGCGAGCGGAATCGCGACGGCCGTGAGCAGCTTCAGCTTCTTGAGGATTTCGAGCTTCTTGCTCATTTCGCCCCCAGACGCTCGGTGAAACGAGATTCGAAGTTGGCGGCCCAGCGCTGCGCCACGACGTCCAGATCGAGCACCCGCGGCAGGCGGACGCTCGGCACCATGACGAACATCAGCACGGGCTTCGGATCACGGCCTTGCGCACGCCGACCCTTGGTAGCGACACGGAACCCGCGGCCATTGCGCGCGCCGACGGCGTTGATGAAGGCGAGCACGCGGCCGGATCGACCACGCTTGAAAAAGAGGTCCTGGTTGAATGCGTTCTCGACCTGCGCTGGCGTCATCTTGCTGCTGGAGCCGCGCCGCCCCCGCGCGCTGGGGACGTTTTTGGTCGGGATAGCGAGAAAGCGGCGCCCGGCGAGCGGCACGATCTGCGCGCCGCGCGAAAAGGCGTCGATGATGTCGGGAGCGTTCGACCAGATATAGCCCGACGGAGTCATGCTGCGCCGCTTCTCGGGAAAGACCCGATCGCGCCAGGTATTGGCGAGGCGCTGACCCATTCCGGCGCTGGTGACCTGCTCCCGCAGTTCCAGCAGGGCCTTATAGGTCGTGTCGCGCATCGCCAGCGACGCGGCTTCCGCGAGATCGCCTTCGATACCATCCATGAGGGACTTCATGTCGAAGTCGCCGACGTTGATTCTCACGCGACCGAGCTTCCGCCAATCGTCCAGGTCAGCCCCTCGACATCGAGCATGGGCTCGCCGAGCAGCTTGTACGTGGCATCGCCAATCACGACGATGTCGCCCTTGGCGGGCATCGTGACGTCGCTGACCCGTATTTCGAAGACGTTGGTGCCCTCGATGATCTGCTGCTCGCCGAAGCCGATAGCCTTGTCCGGCTGGCCGAGAATTACGCGGACTCCGGCCCGCCCAGGGCCATCTTTCGAGTAATAGGTAACCTCTTTCGACCCTGGCGCGCTGAACAGGGCGTCCAGCGCCAGGGCGAACGGGTCCATGATCAGGCCTTGTTCTGCCGTCGCGCGCGGATCGCCACGATCAGGTCGTCTTTCAGTGCAGCCGGGCCGACCGAGACGGCTTCCGCCTGCGCGACCACACGAAGCTCGTCTACCTTCAGGGTGTCGAGGTCATCGGCGCGCGCAAGTCCGGCTTTGATGAGGTCGTCGGCCTGCCGCGGCGACGTTTCGATGACGCCCTCGGAAGGATAGCGCAATTTGCCGTCGACCGGCGCTGCGCCGACCAGATAGATCTTCTTCATCGCTGATCTCCAGCAAAGGGGGCGGCGCGACACAGCCACGCCGCCCAGGTGCACCGGGTAGAGGGGAGGGCCCCCCGGTGTTAGATGGCAGCGACCAGCTTGACGGCGACCGAGGCGTCGCCTGAGAGGGCGCCGGCCTGGAAAATGCCGACCTTGAGATTGCTGCCGGCGACGTTCGTGACGACCTTGGCTGCGTTGTCCCAGTACGCGACCGTCTTGCGAGTGATTGCCACAGCCGCCTTGGGCAGGGTGAACACGCCGCTGGTGACGCCGATGACCGGTGCGCCGTTTGCCGCATCGGTCGAGGCAACTGCGAACTCGGCGCCGTCTTGGAAGCCCGCGCCGCTTGCGAGGACATAGGGGGCGATGCAGTCCAGGTTGATACCCGGCTGGATGAAGTTCTTCATGTCAGGGGCTCCTTACGCCGCGGGCGCCGCGCGATGGGCGCGGATTGCCTTGATGATGTCGGGCTTGTTCTTGGCGTCGCCGAGGTCGACCTTTTCCTCCGTGGCGAGCTTCTTCAGGTCTTCGACCTTGATGTCGTCAAGGCCATCGCCGTCGGTTGCCTCATCGGCATGCTCGGCAAGCTTCATTTCGACGAGACGATCCGCTTCGGCATCGTCACGGACCGGGATAGGTCCCTCGGAAGGGTATCGAACGGCACCGGCGATGACGGTGGCGCCCAGCAAAACGATCGTTTTCATTGTGGGTCTCCTGCCAGCCGTTCGCTGGCGGTATCAGGGTGACGAGCCGCGACGATCGCGGCTCGTCAAGTCGATCAGGCCGGGGCCGCGCCGGGGTTGCGGTAGAAGCCGCGCCGATCGATCGCAGCCGCGCCTACATCGAGGCGCGCCTTGTTCTCGACGCCGTCGACGTCGAACCCAACACGGGTTTCCGTGAAGAGCTCTTCCTGACCGTCGAGATGCGCCAACACGATCGTGTCGAAGGCGTCCGGCGAAGCCGACAGGAACCACTGGTAGCCGGTGATGCGCGGATCGACGATCAACTGCAGGTTGCCCGGGTACGGGTTCACGTTGCTGGTCTGCTGCGCCGTCACCGCGGTCAGGAACGCCTGAGCGGCGACCTTCTGGAGCGGCCCGACGATGAGGAACTCGGGGCGGATGGTGATGTAGCCGCCTTCGTCGTTCTTCTGCTGGAGCATCGCCGTTTCGCCAGCAGAAACCGACGCGACCGTGATCGCCGAACCGGTCGCGGCGAGGTTGCCCAGCGCGGTGCTGAACAGCGGGTTGCCATCGCCCATGTTCGGGTTGCTGAGCAGAATCCCGTAGACCAGATCGGATTCGAGATCCGCAGCCTTGCGGCCGAACATCGTCGGGATACGCCCGAAGAGGTCCTTATCGTCATTGACGATTGCCTGCCGGCTGAGCGCGATGACACGACCATAGGTCTGCAAGCGATAGGTCAGGCCGGTGTCGGTGACCGCACCGCGCTTGAACTCGCCCATCTCGGGGACGAGCAGCATGGCCGGCGCATCGCCCAGACCGACGATCTGGGTCGGCTTGAAGTCCGGCAAGGTGCCGGTCGAGATGAACGGGCGGAAGGTCTGCGGCGCGGCTTCGAATGCGGCGCGGACCCGACGGTTCGTCGCGAACGACAAAGCATTGGCGAAGTCGCTCGTCGTCATCGCGCCGTAGCGCATGCCGAGCGCAGCACCGGCGATTTCAAGCCGACCCATGCCGCGGGGGGAAACCCCAGTGCGGTCGAGATGTGAGCGCGCCATTTCCATGAGGGTCATCCCTCGGAAATCACGTGCCGCGGCGATGCGCTGGGCAGCGGGACGCGCGGGGTCGTCGTCCAAAGGGTCGCTCGGATTGGCCCGCAGCGACACCGCATCGGACAGGGCGAAGCGGTAGCTGTCGTCATCCGTCCCGTGCGATGCCGCGCGGGCATCGATCGAGGGCCGCGCACGGGCTGCGATCAGACGATCGCTGATCCGCTCCTGCATACCCGCTTCGGTCAGCGTGCCGGCTTCGCTGTCGCGGATAAGCTCGCCGGCGAAGGTGCTGCCGAGTTCCTCGGTGCGGCCGCAAAGCTCGAGGATGCGCGACGCTGCGATAGCAGGGCCGCGCTGGGCATCGGCTGCAGCCGTGCCGGCGGGGGTATGCGGTTCGGTGCGGGTCGCGCCGTTCGGCTCGACGACCACGGTCGTGTCGGCTGCGGGCGCCGCCGCGCCACGATTGGCGTTCGGGTGGGCGACACCGCCGCCCGGCTGGTTGCGGTACATATCGTCTTCCTCATTCTGTGATCCGTGGGCGGGGGTCCCAGTATTTGACCGAACCACGGCGTTCGGATCGGCGGGAACAGGTACGAGGCTGGCTTCCAGCAATTCCCAGGCGACTGCGCGCCAGGTCTCGTGATCATTTTCGTCGGTGGCGGTGATCTGCCACCGGCTGACATGGTAACCGATGCTGATCGCGCGGAGCTCGCCGGCGGCAACGCGGGCTTCTACTGCGCGCCCGGCGTCGGTATCGGAAAAATTCAGGGTGCCGATCAGCACGCCGTTCTCGATGCCCACGTCGGTGATGCGGCCGAGGACGGCGTTTAATTCGAACTGGTTATGGGTATCGAGCAATGGGCAAATGCCGCGCTCGACGCGTCCGAGATCGATCGCCTCTGCCGAGATCTCCAGTTCTTCGGTAAAGTAATACCGACGGACTGCCGAACCGGCCGAGAGGATAGCCTGCACCGTTCGGGCGCCTGCATCATAGCTTTCCGGGGTCACGGCCAGATTGCGCGTCCCCCGACCGCCTACCTGAGGCTGTTGCCGCTCCGAACCGTCGGGCTGCCGGCCCGGCGCATCACGCGTCATCATTCCCGCAACGAAGCTGGCCGCGGCGAGCCCGACAAGCGCTGCACGCTTGCGCTTCAGTGGGGGCAGCCCGCCGGGACCGGCGGGAACAGCGGGGGGCGAGGCGTCCGCGGAGATCCGCGGCGCCGGGTTTGGCTTCGTCATAGAAACTCCTGTTGGTTACGCAGTGCCGCGCTCTTGCAGGCGGCCGATCATCCGAAGCAGGCGGGTTGCCAAGACGCGGTCGGCTCGGGCCGATTCATCGCCCGCGGCCGCGCCCTCGGGCACGTCGCCTACAAACGTCAGCCCTGCCGCCTTTGCCTTCTCGCGGCTTTTGCGGATCTGCTCGAATATCTCGTCTTCGTCGTAGCCCCGACCAGCGAGCAAGTTCGGCCGGCTCTCAAGCCCAAGCGACATTTCGAGTTCGTCCGCCTCGGCGTCGCCAAGGCGATCGATCGATTCAATGGGTGGGGGCGTCCACGTAATTGTGACCGACTTGTTCGGGAACCGTCCAAATTCGATCCCAGTCTGCATGAACCACGCCCAGATCCGGTCGAGACCGATCGGAATAAAGGTGAGGTACTGGATGCGACCGACCTGACGATTGAACTCCAAACGTCCAGCCTTGTAGCTGGAGAAATTCACGTTCGAGAGGTCG
This sequence comes from Sphingomonas sp. 4RDLI-65, assembly GCF_049472435.1. Taxonomy (NCBI): domain Bacteria; kingdom Pseudomonadati; phylum Pseudomonadota; class Alphaproteobacteria; order Sphingomonadales; family Sphingomonadaceae; genus Sphingomonas; species Sphingomonas sp. 4RDLI-65. The sequence continues at coordinate 30,595 of NZ_JBCEBT010000009.1, forward strand.
CCCGTCATCTGCTCGTACGTCGTGCCAATGCCGGCCGCCGAGGCGAGCAGCGCGATGCGCGCCAGTTCGCTGATACCGCCGCTCCGTGGCGGGTTGGAGAAGACGATTTCCTCGCCCGGATCGAGCGTTTCAACCATGCCGGGGACCAGTTCCTCGACAGGCGGCCGGTCTGAGTCCCCTTCGACTGGCATCCCGATCGTATCGTCTTCGTCGGCATTCGCGTTCGGCTTGCGATAGCGGAAGCCGACCAGACACGCAGCGATGTTGGCCTTCACGACCTCCGCCTCGATTCCCTCGTCGACATCGCCGAGGCGCTTCACGACGCTATCGAAGATGCTGGCGCCTTCGGACTGACCGAAATACTCGGCGTGGAAGAGGTGGATGACCTCATCGGCCGGGAAGCGAACGGTCTCCCCGGTCCACCAGCGCTGACCGGGTCGGGTGCGATAGAAGTGGTAGGCGACGACCTTCCCGTCCCCATCATATTCGATGCCGCGTTCAATACCTGCGCCGATTTTCGACACGGCAAGCATGCCCTTGTCGAACGACTGCAGTCGGAGCGGAATGCCGCTCGCACCGGCGATGAAGCGCTTCACGATGAACGTGTCACCATCGCGGAACATTGATCGCGCCCACATTTCCTGAAGACCATAGAGATCAAGGCGACCATAGAAGTCGCACGCCTTAATCCATTCGGCCCAGGACGTTTTCAACGCCTTCGAACCGGCAGGAACGCCCTTGATTCCCCAGCCAATGACGCTGTTCAGTAGGGCGTTCATGGCCTTGCGCGCGAATGGGTTCTCGGCGACGAGTTTCAGGATAGTTGCGCGGTTCACATACCGTTTTGGGCGCGCATCATTGGGATTGCCGGTATTGATCCCGAAGTCGCGGTCTGAACGGGTGCCCGCGCGCCTGGTGGACCGCGTTGGCGACACCTTATCCAACACCTTCCGCGCCTGCTGCCTCTGGAGGCCGCGAACAGGGGAGACGTAGCCGATGGTCCGGTCAATCCAGTTCATCGACGACATCCCACCCGCAAGATAGTCGCCCGACGACGGCTTTGCCTGCCGTTGGCGACGCCCGCCAGATCAGCCTCGACCACTTTGATGGCCGCAAGGATCATGTCAGCGTTCTGGTACTCAGTGCTTCGACCATCCGCGAAGGAGACCTTTCGGATCCCCGACGCAGCAGCGGCACGAAGACTGTCCAGGTCGGTTTGAGTCCATGCCATCAACCGTTCACCTGCCGGCGACCGGCGCGGGACAAAACCTTGTCCTGCGCGGAATGGATCGCATGTCGAAATTCGCGCTGATCGTCGCTGTGCTCAACCGGCAGCATGAGAAATGCATTCCATGCGTCAGCAAGCTTCACGACCACGGCGTTTTCTGCGGCGGTGACCATGTAAGGGTCGCTCATCAACGCCTCCTGTTTATCCAGCTGCCCTTTGGGCCTGCCCGTTCGGCGAACTTCATCGATTTTCCGCGTTTTGCAGCGGCCTGAGCCGGTTCTAGGCTCGCCGTAGGTGCCGTCGGCAGCGGGCGAGGCGCTTCGGGCACCGGTGCGACTGCCGCAACAACCATGTTCAACTTCATGCCTAGCTGGATCAGGCCAGCCAGAGCCGCCATGGCATTGACGCGGCAGTCTGTAGCTTCGTTGGCTTTGCCTTTTGGGCAGTCCCAAATCGTGAACACTCGCCCGCTGATGACCTTGGGAATGAGGCGTTCGGCGGTAAGCTGCTCGTACCAAGAGAGTTCGCGCTTGCTGCTGAAGTGCATGTAACCAGGGCCGGGATCGGCAAATGATAGCCGTGCGCGGAGCGTATCTTTGGCCGAATTGACGCCAATGATGATCGGCTTGAACACTGTTCTTGTGCGGTTGCTCGGGCGCGTGGTCGGCCAGAGCGGCGACCTTTTGCCATTGCGGTCCGATGCCCCTTTTGTGGCCCAGACCTTGCGCCCGAGACGGGCCTTCGAGAACTCGTAGACTTCTTTTGCCCGGTGACCGCCAGAATCTATGCACGTCGCTTCGATCGCGAACTCGCGACCATCCGCGCGCTTGAAGGTGCGCCGCAACTGGCGGTCAACCTCATCCCACGTCGACTTCTTCGACGTGTCACCCTCGACGATCACATAAAGGAGAGACCAGCTTTCCTCATTGGTGCCCCAGCCCACGAACTCGAGTTCTACGCGATCATCCTGCGTGTCGCCGCCAACAGTGATGAGGCCGACACCGTCGGGTACTTCGGCCGGCCAGATCTCCGCGCGAGCGGCGAGCAGTTCGGCGACAACCTCCTTCGACGATGACCGCTTGTGCGGCTTGCCCAGCTGCGTGTTGTCGAACTTCACCCGCTTGTCGGGATCGTTCTTGCTCGCCAGCCACTTCGCCGCGATCTTCGGAGGCGCGTCGTTCGGCCAGGGGCTAAACACCTTGCCGGCCGTGAAGCTCGCGTGCTCGTTCGAGACCGGCCAGGTGCCGCAGTCCGGACAGCGCGCCCGGTAAACGGCGTGCCGCGGCCCCTCCCACCAGTCCCACGTCAGCGCGACCGCGTCAGAATCAGGATCCGCCTTCCATGCTGCGGCGTACGCCGACAACGGGTCAACATGCTTCCCGCAGCAGCGGAAGCGCTTGGTCTGGTGCCACCGGATCGTGCCCAGCGCGGTTAGGCGCTGGCCTTCGTTCCAGCCACACCCGCATGCTTCGCAAAGCACCTGCGCCGTTCGAGGATAATGAGCGGTGACGTTGCCGTCATCGTCGTAATCCTTGTCCCAGTTGATGTGCTTGAAGAAGTCGAGGAAATTGCGGTGGCCGCATTCCGGACATTCTACCGAGGCCTGCCGCTGATCCCCCTCGAGGTAGCTGCTCTCGATCAGGCTCTCGCCCTCGATCGTCGGCGAGCAAACCCGAACCGACAGCGAGCCCACGTACGTTGCCATGCGCTCATCAGCGAGACCGATCGGGTCACCTTCTCTGGTGATCGGATACTTGTCAGTCTCGTCGCAGAACACTCGCTTGACCGGGCGGCGTGCCAGGTTGTCGGGACTGCCGGCGCCGGCGAGGGCAAGGAAGCCTCCGGGGAACGCCTTGTAGAGCAGCGTCTCTTCGGCCGACCGGGTCTTCTTCGTACCGATCAGCTTGCGGAGGACAGGTGTGGCACGAATGAGCGGGGTGATGCGCTCCTTCGAGAACTGCTCGGCAGCCGCCTCCTTGGGCTGCACGATGAGCATGGGCGCAGGGTCGAGGTGAACGAAGAAGCCGACCGCGTTCTCGATGAGCGCGGTCTTCATCAACTGCGTGCAGACCATGCCGGTGATCGTCTCGACACCGAGCTCGGTCACCGCGAGCATTGGCCCGCGCGCAATCTCTACGGTCCGGGTCGACCAATCGCCTGACGTCGAGCCCGCCTCTGGGGCCAGCTTGCGGAAGCGATCGGCCCACTCGGGGACACTGATGCGTGGCGGCGGGGTAAGCCCTCGTCGCCACGATCGTTCTAGCCGTTCGTCCTTACTCTGCGTTTGCGAAGTCGGCTTCCGGCTCGCCGAGGGAGGCGAGGTGCTGCTGGACATGCTCGTTCAGCGCCTCCAGCAGCGGCTCGACAGCGATCCCTAAGGAGGCGGCGATCAGCGGCGAGACGCGCGACGGCCAGTTGAGCCAGGCATCACGCAGCGACCGCGCCATGTTGAACAAGAGGGTCTCGGCAACTTCGAGATCCACGACGTCGCCAGCTTCACGGCGGGCGGCCAGGAGGCTGCGAGCAGCGAGACCGTTTTCCTTTACCCGCTCGGCTTCGCCGGTGAGCGCGAACCGGCCGGCGAGCACCTCGGCGATGAAGTCCTCGTCGTCGAGACGGAGCGGATCAGGTGCATGGTCCGCGGGTGCGGACACTTTTGCGGGCCGCTTGGAAGTGCGGACAGTAGGTGCGGACATTTTCGCGGTGTCCGCACCATTGTCCGCACCCGCCGCGGCCCGCCGATTGGTCCGCCGCCAACCGGTTCCAGCAAGCGCTCGATCGAGCTTGCCATCGGCTGAAACCCGCAGTTTTCCTTCACTTATTGCCCTCCGGACTAGCTTATCGCTGCACCCATCGAGGCGGGCGAACTCGCGAATGCTGACGGTGTCGGAGGGTGCGGACATTTCAGGTGCGGACCCCTTTGGAAACTCGTAGCTGGGGATCGTTCACGCCTTTGCCCCCCGTATTACCCGGGATGCCCGGAAGGACCCAAAGGGGCCATCCCGGCCCTTTCGTGATCGTGCGTGGTCGCGCAACAATCGTGCGCGGAAACCGAGGCAGATCGGAGGTTTAGCCCTCACGGTTTGAATACTCGGTGAGGTCAGCGACCTCGCACGGCGGCCCGCAGGTCGATTGCTGCTTGCTCAGCCTGTTCGATCAGACGTTCGCCGCGCCCCTGGTGACGCGACCCGAAGGCCATGTCCTCGGCGATACGCAGCACGCGCATGCCGATGGCCTCGACATAGTCGGCAGTGGTGAGCCGCAAAGGCGGTGCGGCCATGATACCCCCATTATCTGATCATCAACACAATTGTTGCGATAGTCCGGACATGACAGACTATCGGGCGTATCGGCGCGAACAGCAGCGCTACGCGGCACGTCGAAACCGTGGCCGACAGGGCAATGCGATGTTCGTCGCCCAGATCATACTCGGCATGGCCAGCATCGGCACGATCAGTTGGATGGCGGCCCCTAGGGTGCAGTCAGCTTGGTTCGCAAACACAGCACCTGCTGAGAATGTCCAGCAAGTTGAGCGATCGGTCTACTACCCCGGTTGCGACGAAGCGCGGGCGGCTGGTGTCGCGCCAATCTACCGTGGTTCACCCGGCTACCGCGAGGGTATCGATGGCGACGGGGACGGTATAGCGTGTGAGCCGTACCTTTAGCGATGCTCCATATATGTGGAACAGGCGGGCCCGGTCGACCTTTCCATACCGTGGGACAATCGCCCGAGCGCCCTGTTCGGGCCTCTGCGTTGGGGACGAGGGCAGTAAGGCGAAGTCGCCAGCCGGTCACGCTCGTCGCGGGCTGCTTATGCAGCGGATGCGACGTCTGATACGAGTTGAGACCGCAGGTGTAAAGTCTCCACCTTGATCTCCTGCGCCCGCCCGAACAATGAGACTGACAGCGTTGTCGTCAGTCCGTCGCTAAGTTCGACGTAAGCCTCGAACCCGGTGAATGCGCCCTTGGTGATCTTCACCGTGTCCCCGGACTCGAACGCCTGCCCTCGCGGCTTGCCCGGGGCACGGCCACTCGCTGGCAGCGCGCTGCGGTAGCTGTCCTGCTGACGTGCCCGAAGCGCGTTCAGTTCGCGATGCCGGACGAACACCGTCTCGCCGTAGTAACGGAAAATGGAGAACCGCGGGTGAGGCGACACGTCAAGGCGCTCGATCCGCTTCAAGTCGTCCAGATGGATGCCCCGCACGAAGGCGTAGGTCGGCGCGAGGGGGACGATCCGGTGCTCGGTCGACTTGCACCTCGGCACCCGGCGGCGGACGTGCTCAGTCGGCGTCCAGATGGCGAACCCTGCGTCTTGCAGCGAGGCCACGAGGCGGAGCGTGCCCGGTCCCGACGTTCGCAGGATGCACCAGCCGCTTGCTGAGTGTCCGGCGTTTTCCCGACCTATCATCTCAACCCTCGCAATTTACTGAATTATCCACAGGCAAAGATGCTGCAGCACAACCGATCGCAACGCTTTTGTAAGCTGCCAAATCTAGAGGGAGGGCATGACTCCCCGCTTCGAGATCGTCGCCGACCCCAAGCTCGACTTGGTAACCATCACCATGGGAGGGTTCTTCGCCCAACCTGACATCGACGCGTTCGAACAGGCGCGTGACGTTGCTCATCGTGAGTTGCGGTGCGGCCCGAACGAACACGTCACCCTGGTCGACATACGTGAGATGCTGATCCAGTCCCAAGCGGCGATAGAGGGCTTCCAACGGGTCCTGAACAACCACGCAACCAAGTCCAAGCGCATCGCGATCGTCACGAGCAAGACGCTCGCGCGAATGCAGGTCGAGCGGGCCGCAGAACGCCGAGACGTTGGGTATTTCAGCGGCGAGCCTTCGGAAGCTAAGAAGTGGTTGTTGGCTGGCTAACGGATCCGCGCCCGGCATGTCCGCTTGTGCGTTGGACGGGCCGGACCAAAGGAGATCTTGATGACCGAGCGCAACACACCCGAGCCTGTCGACAACGTCAGCATCAAGTCCGACAACGCCGATCGAACCGCGGACGGTTTCGGCAAGGGCAGCGGTTACTCCGGCGACGAATACGACAGCGCGGATCATGCGGCTGAGCGCCATCTTCAGAACCGTGATGGTGCCCACAACGCCGGTGCGGACGAAGCCGCCGACGGTCGCGATATCCCGCCGGAAGCCGGCAAGCGTGCCTACATCGACAACAAAACGGGTGAGGTCCACGGCAGCGGATCGGGTGCTGGCGGCGGCAACGCTGGCGAGGACATCGACCTCGACACGTCGCGGAGCGGTCCCGAGGAATGACCAAGACGGGTAGCATGCGGCGGTGGCAACGTGGGTATCCGTCATACCTCCCCCTCGACTACCAACATCAGCCGCTCGATCAGTCGTGCTCGTTCTGCAACAAGCGGTTCAGCGGTAGCCCGCATCTCGCCGATCGACGGGATGAACCCATGCCGCGCTGATTGGACGGCGCGATCGATGGCGATTGCGACGATATCGTGCGGAAGGTCCGCCAACAGCCGTAAGTGCTCGGATAGCCAGAGCGTCAGCAACTCGGGATCGGCCTGCGAGCGCGATGCCATGAATAACGACCACAAGATCGTCAGCCGGTCCCCCAGCCATTCCCGCGGCACTGGTCGTGCGCTGCGCCGGAGCGTGTCCAGCGTGCGGACTGCCTCGGCCTCGTCGCCTGCCTGAGCAAGCACGCGGCGCGCATGATTCGGTGTCCAGGCGGGCGACCCATCGAACACGAAACTACGGTCCGCCAAGGCCGACAGCAGCGCGGGCGGCACGCATGGCGTCGAGGGGGGAGGAGCGAGTAGGTGGCCGGACTCGGTCAGCGCCAGATCGGTCATCGTAATTGCCTTCGTTGATCTTCAGGAAGTTCTTGGGCTCGAGGATCCAATCGATCTCCGCGAACCGATAGTTCGGACCGGTCTCGCCGCGCAGGAAGGGCGACCCGCGGATACTGGCGAGGACCTTGGCCCATCCCTCGCTACCACCGACCTCCCTGATCCGCGCCGCCAGCTTCGTCCGCCGAACGTCGGTGAGCGTCAGCGTCTTGGCGCCGGGGAGAAACTCGCGCCGAACGGCCTGATATCCGGTAAAGGCATCGATCACGGCATCGCCAGCGGGCACGACGGCAGGAAGTCGCATGGGCAAGCTGGGCGGGAGGTCGGGCAGCGTGCTGCTCGACGAGTCCGAAGGACTTAAGCCTTCTTCCCTTTCTTCCCCTTTTTCCCTGTATTCTCTTGTGGGTTGGTCTTGGGTTGCCTTTGGGTTGGTCTTGGGTTGCTTCTTGGGTTGAGGTGATGCCCTTCCCTCGACAATTTCCGCGGTATCGCCCTGATAACGCTCGTAATTTACTATGGTAACGATTGTCCCGGCACGGGCCGCGCTATGGGTTGAGTTTTCGCAAATCATGCCCGCGTTCAACATGTCGGAAAATAGCCGGCGGACCTGTTGTCGGCCCATACCAAACTCCTCGGCGAGCATGCGCTGCGACACGAAGACTTGCCCGCGTTCCAGGTGGACTATGCCGAACCGCGTCTGGAACGAATGCGCGCGCCACCGCGCCGTGTCGGTCATCCAAGCCCATACTGCGGCTTCCTGTTTGTTTTTGAACAGGTGGTGCTCCCACCTGCCGCGATGCGCGCGAGCATAGCCGCTCATCTGGCAGGCCCCGGCTCTGGGGCGTGCTGATCGAACGCGCAGACCGCGATGATAAGCATGCCACCGCCGGTCGATCGGACTTGCCAGACGCCCGACCGTTCCATGCGTCGCAGAAAGCCGCGCACCTTGGGCTGAGACCAATCGAAGGCGCTTGCCAGCTTATGGACTGCAGTCAGGAGCTCGCCCCGCGCGAGGGCAGCGTGCGGGATGCCGAGGCGCTCCTCGCCGCCATAAAGCGCGGCGTGCTCAACCGACCATAGGAAGGCCTCCCGCTCCGTGAACGGCTGTGGCCTGAAAGAGTCCATCCACCCGCGTTGAAGACGAAACGTCTCGCTCATACCGGCCACGCGGACGCGCCGCCGCCCTCGCGCATGTAATCGACGCCGCGAACGGCTTGGCGAGCGCCAAAGAAATAGACCTTCCGGCGCTGCGTCGCGCCTTGGCGAACTTTCGCGCTATAGACATCGAGGCGATCGCGTTCAGTGCCCATCTCGACCTCCCACGCGTCGCGCTTGCGGACGTCGTGAACGTCGGGTTCGGTCTGTTTGAGGTAATATTCGGCGCGGTAGGCGAACACGACGGTGTCAGCGTCCTGCTCGAGGCTGCCGCTGTCGCGCAGGTCGGAAAGCATCGGTCGCTTGTCGTCGCGCGATTCCACGCCACGGTTCAGCTGGGCAAGCGCAACCACCGCGGTCCCCGTGTCCCGCGCTGCCATCTTCAGCTCCTTGCTGGTGTCGCCCATCTCCTGCTCGCGGTTCTGGCGTTTCACTGGCGGCTCAAGCAGTCCAAGGTAGTCGACGATCGTGATCGCGAGCGTGTGCCCCTTGCTCTCCAACTGGCGCTGGTGCTTCCGGATCAGTGGCGCGACCTGCGCGGCGTTCAACCGCGGCGGCTCTTCGAATACGAGCGGCCAGTCATCGATACGCGCGCGGATCCGCTCCGCACGAACGAGGTCGTCTTCGTTCAGCCGTCCTGACATGACGTCCTCAAGCGTAACCGCCGATCCGGCCTCGAACATCATGTCGGCGATGATGCGGAACATCAGCTGATCGACCGGCATCTCGCGCGAAATGAACAGCACGCCTAATCCCGCGGCAGCGGCTCCAACGGCAACCGCCAAGGCGATGGCGGTCTTTCCCATGCCCGGGCGTCCGCCGAGCAGGATCAATTGCCCCGGCGACATTCCACCGGTGATTTCGTTCCATTCGACGAATCGCGCGATCATCGCGCCGCGCGACGCCGTGCCGTTGGCTACAGCTTTTGCCTTACGGATCGCGCCGTCCCATGCCTGCGCGAAACCTACGGGCTTGGGCGCTGCCGCACTGCCGCCGATCGCAACGGATGCGAGTAGCGTTTCAGCCGCCTCTATCTGCGCGCGCGGGTTGATTTCCTCGGAGGTATCCATCGCTCGCTCGACAAGCGTGCGGCCAACCTCGATCAGCGCCCGCAGCGAGGCGAGGTCATAGATCTGCTGGGCGAACTGCCGCGCGCCGATAAGGCCTGCGCCGCTCCCCGTCAGCGCACCCAGGTATGAGGGCCCGCCGAGCGCGATGATTCCTTCATCAGCTTCGAACATCGGGCGCAGCGTCACCGGCGTCACGAGCATGTCCCGCCGGCGCATGCCGGTGATCGCGGCGAAGATGCGCGCATGCAACGGCTCGAAGAAATGAGCGGGCTCAACCCGCCCGACCACTTCATCGGCGATTCGATTATCGATCATCATCGCGCCGAGAAGGGCCGCCTCAGCCTCGACGTTACGAGGCAACGCTATGTTATCATGGGTCCGCACGAGAACTAGCTCGCGGACTTAGATACTGGCGAAATCGCGACGCCCGACGGCACGAACAACTCAACCGGCAGTGTCACACCACGCAATAACGCTGCACGCTGTATTCGCTCCCAATAGCGCGGCGGAATGGCGCCCGATCGATTCCGCCATTGGCGTACGGTCACATCGCTCAATCGAATGTCGTCGGCCATCGCCTTTGCAGAAGGCCAAGCTGCAAAAATTGTATCTATCGCCGTCATCGAGTAACGATACCTTAAGTATCGTGACCTAGCAATACATTCGGTACTGAACGATACGATTAGGACTGGCATGACATCGTTAAACGCCGACAAACCGTCTGATAGGTTGCGCCTCGCTCGAGAGCGCGCTGGCTTTTCCAGTGCGGCTGATGCCGCCCGAGCGCACCGCTGGTCGGAGGGCGCATACCGCCACCATGAGAATGGCACCCGGAACTACCCGACGAAAACAGCCGAAGATTATGCCCGTGCGTACGGCGTATCTGCCAGTTGGCTACTTGGTTTGACGGACCGCGATTGGCGGAGTCATGCTCGTGAAATTCAGAGCCAGTTGTACACAGACGCCGAAGCTGAGTCGGTTCGGGAATTTAACGAAAAGGTTGCCAAGGAATTTGGCATTGTCGTCCTGGATAGCACGCCATTATCCGAGTTAGGCGATCACCGCAAAACTGAAATGTTCAACGAAACCTTTTCGCTAGACGTCAGCATCATTGAGCAGATTGCGCCAGGGCGCAGTACGACACCTCTCACCTTCAAAGCCATTCGGGTTGATACCCGCGTTGATGCGCGAGAGATCGAACTTGGTGCCGTTTTGATCGTCGATCAGACTGGCCCAAGGATCGGCCGTCAAGGCGCGCTAATGCTTTACACATACGCCGGGTTTGCAGGGGTTAGCGAGATTTTCCGGCATTCCGACGAAACGGTCGAACTACTGCGCACTGGGGCGGCGGGGGCCTCCATTCGAATAGCGCTTAAAGAGCTTAAAATTTGGGGACAAGTCGTTTGGATTGGCCAAGCACCTAAGTAGCGGTACATTTTGTATTGCGTAGTGACGATACCTAATGTATTGAGTGCTCATCAGACGATCTGGTGCGCACGTTCGAACGACGCTTCCGGTCCCGTCTGATAAAGCAGGACCGGAAAGCGCGTCGCGAGCACTGATATCAGGCTCCGACCTCCGCCAAGCGACCTGTTCCATCATTGCAGGGAGGATGGCTCATGGCCGCCGAAGCACAACACGCGTCATTGCGTGAACAGTCGAACTTTGCCCAACGCGCCGGACCGGCCCCTCGCTTGGCGCCTCACCCGTCCAGCATGGCCGCACTCGCTGCGCGTCGCTCCAACTTCCGCCAGATCGTCAGCGTTCTCTTCCCGAACGCCACGGGAACCCGGTCATGAGCGGCGTTCCACGCCAAATATGGATCTGCGCCGCTGGCAAGGAAGCGCCCGATTGGATCGTCGAGCGCATGACAACCTTGGAAATCGCCGCCGACGGTAGCTTCGAAATCGAGGCCACCGACGGCAAGGTCACAGTCGAACGCGGTTTTGCGGTCTTCGAGTTCAACAACCAGGTGTTCGCCTGCCCGCCGCGCATGGTCCAGGACAAGCTTGCCGCTGCGGCAGGAGAGGAAGCGCCGGCGGTTGTGGATTTATCCGAGAAGCTCGGTCGGATGCGTGAGCAGCAGATCGCGCAGGCTCAGCCGAAGTCGTCGCGCATCACTCACAACGACCGGCCATTGCGCTTGAAACCTGTGATCGGATCGCCTCCCGCCCCTCAGTTCATTGCGGTGAGCGATCTACTCGTCGACGATAGCTATCAGCGGTCGATTGAGGGCGGCGCCAGCCGCAAGCTCATCACAAAGATCGCCGAGAATTGGGATTGGCGGCTTTGCCTCCCGCTTCTCGTTTCCCGCCGCGCTGGCGAGCTCTACGTCATTGACGGGCAACATCGGAAGGAAGCCGCTGACCTGCGTGGTGACATTCCGCACCTGCCAGTCGTCGTGTTCGACTTCGACGATCCAAAGGCAGAAGCTGAACTGTTCGTCGCGGCGAACCGCAGCCGCCGACAGATGAGCAAGCTTGACGACTTCCATGCAGCGATCGTTGCCGGGGACAAGAAGGCTGTTGCGGTCAACGAGGTGGTGACCGGGGCCGGTCTCGCTGTCGCGCGCATCGCGGCATGGCAATACTGGAAGCCCGGCGAAGTCGTCTTCGTCGGCGCGATACAGCGGCTTCTCCACTCTCAAGGGAAGCCCGTAGTTGCCCAAGCGCTCGGCATGATGGGCCGCGCGTTTGAAGGTTCAACGCTCGTGGGCGGTGGCGCGATCTTTGAAGGCCTCGTGACCTTCATTCAGCAGCGCGGGCGGGACGAGAAGCCGGTCGACGATGATCTGATGACGTCTGTTCTTGCGGGTGTCGGCATCCCCGGATGGAAAGAAGCTACTGCCGAAGTCGATAGCGGAAATGAGCGGGCCGACGTCATGCTTAAAGCGATCGCCGACGCCTACGCCGAGGCGGAGGAAGAATGATGCAGCATCATCGCGGCGTCTTTTTCGGTGAAGTCCAGAAGGCACTTGCCGCTGCTCTTCACGACGCAGGCCAAACCGATCGCGAGATCGCCGACGCCATCCCCACGTCAGTCAACAACATCATCTGGTGGCGCAAAGAGGAAGCGCTGATCGAGCATCGCCCGGTGGGCGAGGCTGACGAATACAGCGAGCCCTTGAAGCGTGAACCAGCTGTCCAACAGAAGCGGACAGCTGAGCCCGCCGTCTTCGCGCCGCCCATCACCGACGCTCGAGCGATCTCCGTTAGTGACGCCCAGATCGCGTTCGTCGCGCCGGTGCGGCCCGAGGGCGACAATGCCTTGGAGATCGGCACATGCATGGACGCGAAGGTGTTCATCGATCTTGAGGAGCTCCTGACCACGCGGCTGCTGATCCAGGGCAATAGCGGCAGCGGCAAGAGCCACCTGCTTCGCAAACTGCTCGAGGAAAGCACCGGCGTCGTTCAGCAGATAATCGTCGATCCGGAGGCGGACTTCGTCTCCTTCGGCGAGACGTTCGGCTATACTGTTGTCGACGCTGCCAAGTTCAAGCCAGCGAAGCTGGCGAGCGTCGCTCGGAAGGCGCGCGAGTTGCGCGGTTCGATCGTGCTGACCCTCGAAGGCATGCCCATCGACGACCAACTGCGCGCGGTCGCTGCGTTCCTCAACGGCCTGTTCGACGCTCCGCCCGAGCATTGGCATCCGGCGATCGTCGCGGTCGACGAGGCGCACCTGTTCGCCCCCAATGGGGACAACGGCGAAGAGAAGGAGGCGCGTAAGGAGGGCCAGCAGGCGATGGCGAACCTCATGAGCCGGGGTCGTAAACGCGGGTTGGCCGGGGTCATTGCAACGCAGCGCCTCTCTAAACTGCACAAGAACGTTGCCGCCGAGGCTTCGAATTTCCTGCTTGGCCGAACCTTCCTCGACATCGACATTGCGCGCGCGGTCGACCTCCTCGGCATGTCGCGCGCCGATGGCGAGCAGGTGCGCAACCTCAACCGCGGCGACTTCTTAGGCCTCGGTCCCGCAATAGCCCGCCGCCCCATGAAGGTGACGGTCGGCGCAGTGATGACGGTCGGCAAGGCGGGCGGGTCAAAGGGCCTCACCCCTCTGCCGTCGACCAGCGCTGCTGACATGACGTCGATGATGCTGGCCGACGACGACGTCGATCAACCCGCAACCCCAGCTTTGCGAGTAATATAATGAGTGGACCTAAACCTAAACGTGTCGCGCCAGAACTGTTGGCGATGATGATCGAATTACTGCCGACGATTAGTAGTCTCCGGGATCTTTCGGCCGTCACCGGCTTGCACTTGTTCACCGTCCGGCGTGTGACAGCGCCGTTCCTCGCAATCATGAAACTCAACGGCACGCATCCGAAGTGCGGTTGCGGCAAAGATAGATTTCACCCTTTCGGCTGCAGTGGATTCCGAGGCAAGAACAAGCCTACGGACCATCTTCCGGGGCATACTCGCGAGGAAACGAAGCGTCTGCTTCAGCAACGCGAAATTGCAATTGATATGCTCGTCGACGGCGCGCGATTCGCTGAGGTCGATGCGGCCCTTGGAATGTCAAAGGGTAGCGCAAGTAACTACCTACGGTTCATGAACGACGGGCAGCGACGCCAGCGGGAGGCGATCCGCCCGCCGGTCCGCTCGCCCGGCTATTGCGCGAGTGCCGCAGCGTGATCCGCCTTGCCGCTACAACGCCGCCGGTCGATCTCGCCTGGGCAGCCTTCGACGCCGCAGCCCTGCGCTTCCAACACATGTATCGACATATCGATCTCGCGACGGACACGCCAGCCGATAGCGCGGTTCGCCAACGGCTGGCCGGCGAGACCGCCCGCCTATGGGATGAATGGCGCAAGCTGTTCCTAGGCGATGATCCGGGCAGCGCCGCGTGACGCCCGCCGCCGAACAGGCCTGCAGATTCGTACAGTTGGTCGCTCAGGCCCAGCCGCATCCTGGCAACGCGCTCGACGAACGGATCGTCACGACCGCGCAGAAGATCGCCGCCGAGATCAGGCGTGAACTTTTTGAAACCAGCCGCTCAGATGTACCACTCACAAGGAAAGCATGATGACCGACGCCACAACGCCCCCGATCGCCTTGCCGACGCCGGCAGACCGATCGTTGCCTACTCGCGCGCTCGACACCAAGCGTTTCGGCGGCAACTTCCTCTTGTTCCGCAAGGCTGGCGACAGCCTCAAGCGCGGAGGCGGCGCTGGCGGCATGGAACAGGCCAAGGCGCATCGCGTCCGCCCGCCGCGCTTCCGTCACACCTCGTTCGCTGCCGCCGAGATCGAGGCCGGCCGCTTGCTTGATCTCATGCCGGACTCGACGTTCGTCATCCTGCAGGAGGTAGCACGGGTGAAGCTGGCGCCAGCTGCGGCTGAACACACCACGGTGGAACAGTGATGAACCAGCCTCAGCACCCCGCCGTCGCGAAAGCGTTACTAGCCGACGTCGTAACCCGTATGCCGACGCTTACCGAAATCACATCAGCCCCGCTGAGCGCCAGTCCGACTGACATGGGACCGGATGTAACGCTACCGGCGGTTCACATGCATATCTTGGCGCAGCACATCGAAAACCTCGACAATCAGGTGCTGATTATGGGGATCGACCTGACTATCGCTGAGCGGACGGCCATAGGGCTTGCGCCGAACGACGACGGGGACGCACGAACGCTTTACGCAGCTCGCCTCGGAGAGCTTCTCGTAAAGGCATTCAATAGCGATCACGACAGTGCGGTCGCCACGTTGCTCCACGCGGCGGCCGCAATCCTTTGCACGAAGTACGACGGCCGTTTCGCTGCGCGTGCTTTTGAAAAGGGCGCTGCCATTTTTGCTGATGGACTGCGAAACGACTTCGTTCCGAAGGGCGCATTGCAGTGACGTTCATTCGCACGCTTGTCGCGGCGATCTTGGTTGTCGCGCTCGGCGACGCAGACAACTGGCACGACTTTCTGGGCGTGATCGTCGTCGCGTGGATCGCATGGTCTTTCACTACCGACCCGCTGCCCGCCGCGGTCGATCGCGGGCTCGAGGCTTTCAAGGATCGGTATCATAGATGACCGGGATGCCCTTCACCGATATCACGGACCAGCTTGAGCGCTCGGCCCGGAATGGGACGAAGGCGCATCTCGCCCCTGAGCTTGCGCGAGCTTTGATCGAATCATCCGCGTACGGCATGATGCTCGCGGAACGAACGAAGGAACTGGTGTCCTCATGGGACGATCGTCAACCGATGCCGCCGTTGGCCGCGTCCAGATCGGAGCCTATTGGCTCGAATATCGAGCCGAGCGCGACGACTGGTCGATCTGCTGGTACGATGCAGCCGCACGTACACGCCGCCGCCGAAAGACTGGCATCGGAGGCGGCTCAGACGATGGGCCGCCGGAAGCGGCGCGCGAAGCACTTGCCCGTCATTATCTAGAAGCCAGCAAGCCTGCGGCCCCGCAGACCAAGGCCGCGGCGGTGGTGCCCGAACTCATGGCAGTCTGGCTCCGTGATCACGTTTCGACGAAGGAGGACCCCGCTCGGTACGCGATTTCCGTGCAGCACTGGTTGCGGTTCTTCGATCGTCAGCGCAAGCTCGGCCACGTCATCAACGGCGTGACCGTCGCCGACGTCAACAACGCCTTCGTCGATCGCTTCATCACGTTTCGTAAGACCGAGGGAGTTGGGGGCCACACTATTAGCCGCGATCTCGCAGCGTTGCGCGGATCACTCAACCACGCTTGGCGCGAGGAGCTAATCGAAGCCGCGCCGTTCGTGAAAGAGGTGGCAGCGAAGGACAAGGCGAAGCCCCGCGACCTGATCTATACGATGGAGGAAGTTGCAGCGCTGCTGGAGGCTCTATGGAGCAGGCCAGAGCGTCGGCATGCATTCCTCTATTCGATGATCGCTCTCAGCACCTGCGGGCGCAGCGAGGCCATCCTCGATCTCCACGATCACCAGCTCGACCGCGGGTTGATATTCTTCCTCGACCCAGACCGCGACCAGACGTCGAAGCGCCGCTCTATCGTACCGATCGCGCCGAGCCTTGCCCCGTGGCTGGACGGCGTAACGGGGAAGGTCATCAAGTTTCGCGCGCCGATCGCCGAAGCCAAGTGGGCCGACCCGGCAGAGCCCGAATATTTCGAGCGGGACTGCTACGACGTCGGCAAGGCGTTCGAAGGCGCGTTGATCGAAGCGGGGATATGCAAGCCTCTCGTCAATGCCGACGGTTCCCCGAAGATGCACCCGCCCAGGCGCAAGCTGGGCGAGACCGCCGGCCGCTCGATGCAGAAGGGGAAGGGCACGCCGAACACGCTGCGACATACGATCATCACCGAGATGCATCGGCGCGGCGTGGCGGAAGCACAGATCGACGCAGCATCAGGCCATGCCGGCGAAGGAACGAACAAGCGGAATTATCGCCATTTGCGTCCCGACTATCTGGCCGAGTTGATCGCCGCGGTTGAGGACTATTGGCAGGAGATGCGTCGTTTCACGACGGTGCATCTGCGGTCCCACTGCGGTCCCAGCGTAGTGAGTCTAGCAGCGGCTCGTGCCGATAAGAGGTCAGGAAATGGCTAATTTCAGCCATTGCCGCGTGGTGGAGCCACGGGGAATCGAACCCCGGACCTCTGCAGTGCGATTGCAGCGCTCTCCCATCTGAGCTACGGCCCCGCGCGGTTGGCCATAGGCCATGATCGCGCCTTAGCGGGTCGGTTTGGGCGATGCAACCGGCTTGGCTGGCGGGCTTTTCCGCGGCTCTCGGGCCGTCCTACTTTCAGCGCAGCGCGGGTTCGATATCCGTCCGGCCCGTCGTCGCAGCGTTGCGTCGTGTCGCCGTCAAGCTACGGCAAACACAGGAACAATCGACCGGCTTGGCGTTTGTAGTCTTCGGAATGTACGGCCTCGCAATCGACTAGAGCGATCGATGAGACCGGCAGCCGCAGGACAGCAATTAGGAGGTTCCTATGGTCTACGAACGCAATACCCGGGATCGTCAATCGGGCGATTATTACGGTCGGCCGAACTCGCAGGATTACGGCCGCGATTTCCGTTCCGACGGCGGCGATTACGGTCGATCCAGCGCGCGCGATTACGCAGCAGCCGGCGAGTTCGATCGCGACACCCGCGGGCGCGACGACCAGGGGAGCCGCGACCAATATGGTCGCGAGCAGAACCGTGATCAGGGCAGCCGTGACTATTATGGCGGCCACAATGATCGCCAGCAGCCATCGGGCGGCGATCGCTACGGCCAATCGCGATACGGCCAAGGTTCAGGCCAGGGCTACGGCCAACAGGGCTATGGCCGCCAGGATTCGGGCCAGCGCTATGGCCAGCAGAACCAGCGCAGCCAGGGTTCGGCCGATACCGAATATCACGGCAGCTATGCATCGGACGGTCGCCGCTTCGAGGACGTAGGGCGCAACCGCCACGCGGACGACGACAATCGTAACGCACCACGTGGAAACGATCGTGGCTACGGCCGCCAGCCGCAGGGCTACGACTATGACGATCGCGGCTTCATCGCCCGCGCAGGCGACGAAGTGCGCTCGTGGTTCGGCGACGACGAGGCCGAACGTCGCCGCGAAGCCGATGCGCGCTATGACGAGCGGTCCTATGGCAATTCGGACAACCGCGCGTTCGGCAACCGCGCGTCGAACCCGCACGACGATCACTATCACAGCTGGCGCAGCACGCAGATCGCCGCGCTCGACCGTGATTATGACGAGTATCGCAACGAAAACCGCTCGAAGTTCGAGAACGAGTTCTCGTCATGGCGCACCGAGCGCCAGGGCCAGCGCAGTTCGCTGTCGCAGGTCGCCGAGCATATGGAAGTCGTCGGCTCCGACGGCAGCCATGTCGGCACGGTCGACAAGGTGAAGGGCGACCGCATCCTGCTGACCAAGAACGACCGCGATGCGGGCGGCGTGCATCACTCGATCCCGTCGCGCTGGATCAAGACCGTCGACGGCAAGGTGACGCTGTCGAAGTCGGCGGACGAAGCCAAGGCGGCGTGGAAGGAAGAAGAGCGCAACTCGGCGATGTTCGAGTACGGCGACCGTACCGGCGGCGACAGGAAGGATGCCGGTACCACCGGGTATGCTTCGAGCACCCAGACCGGCAGCACGTCCACGACCGGCACGGCATCGGCCACTGGCACGACGTCGGACACGCTCGGCAAGTCGGGTTCGACCACGTACTAACCGTCTGAAAGCATTGGCCGGCGTCGCCTGATGCCGGCCGGCAACGAGCCCGGGCGGAAACGTCCGGGCTTTTTTGCGGGTTGCGCTGGACGCGTGTTTCGCCATACCCGCAACACGAATATTCTAGACAGGAGCAAGTTTATGGCCCGTGCATGGAGCCTGAAGGCACGTCCGCAAGGCATGCCGAAGCATACCGACTTCGCCATGATCGATCTCGACCAGTCCACGCTCGGCGCCGGCGAGGTCCGGGTTGCGAACCGCTGGCTGTCGGTCGATCCGTACATGCGCGGGCGGATGAACGACGTGAAGAGCTACGTCCCGCCGTTCGCGCTGGGCGAGGCGATGCAGGGCGGCGCGGTCGGCGAAGTGGTCGAGAGCAACGACGATGGCATCAAGGTCGGCGACATGGTGCTGCACATGGCGGGCTGGCGCGACGAGGCGGTCGTGCCCGCCGCGCAGGTGCAGAAGCTGCCCGCGCTCGACGTGCCGCCCCAGGCGTTCCTGGGACAGCTCGGCATGCCGGGGATGACGGGGTATTTCGGGCTGCTCCAGGTTGCCGAGGCGAAGGCTGGCGATACGGTGTTCGTGTCGGCGGCGGCGGGTGCGGTCGGTTCGACCGTGGTGCAGGTCGCCAAGGCCAAGGGCATGACGGTGATCGGCTCGGCCGGCGGCGCGGAGAAATGCGCGTGGGTGAAGTCGCTCGGGGCGGACGCGGTGATCGACTACAAGGGCGACGTGCCGGTGGTGAAGGCGCTGGGTCAGGCCGCTCCGAAGGGCATCGACGTGTATTTCGACAACGTCGGCGGCGAGCATCTCGACGCGGCGCTGGCCCATGCGAACATGCATGCACGGTTCGCGGTGTGCGGGATGATCGACGTCTATAACAGCGGCGCGGCGACGCAGCTTAAGTACCTCGCGCGGCTGATCGGTAACCGGGTGCAGATCCGCGGGTTCATCGTCAGCGACTACATGAATCGCGCCGAGGCGTTCTACAAGGACATGGGCGGGATGCTGGCGGCGGGGACGCTGAAGCGGCAGGAAACCGTGCACGAGGGGCTGGACGCAATGCCGGATGCGTTCCTGGGGCTGTTCTCGGGTGGCAATACGGGGAAGATGCTCGTCAAGGTTTGAGCTAAAAGTCTTCCATTCCAGCACCTACCCCCCCGGCGGAGGCCGGGGTCCAATTGGAAAGGTCGCAGTAACGGAGCGTAACGCCCGTCATTGGCGGCCCCCAATTGGGCCCCGGCCTTCGCCGGGGGGAAGCAAGGTTTGACCGCTTGGGTGAAATGACGATCAGGTCGATCCGCGTGCCTACAACCACTTCGCCTGCTTGAACTTCAGATACAGCGCCGAACACACCACCGCGATCACGCCCAGCACGACGAAATACCCGTATTCCCACTTCAACTCGGGCATGTTCTCGAAGTTCATCCCATAGATCCCGGCGATCGCGGTCGGCACCGCGAGGATTGCGGCCCACGCCGCAAGCTGGCGGGTGATCGCGCCGGTGCGTTGCTGCTCCAGCAAATTGCTGAATTCGAACACCGAGGTCAGCACCTCGCGCAGGCCCTCGACCATCGTCTGCACCCGCCGCACATGATCGAGCACGTCGCTGAAATACGGTTTCGCCTCGGTGTCGATGCAGGGAAGGTCGAGCCGAACGATCTTGCCCGCGACCTCGCCCATCGGTCCGAGGATGCGCTGGAAGCGGATCATTTCGCGCCTTAGACCGAAAATACGGACAATTTCGTCGCGGCCGAGGAACGCGTCGATGGTGCGCTGTTCCATCGCCAGCACCTCGTCCTCGATGCTCTCCATGATCGGCAGGTAGCCGTCGACGACGTAATCGAGGATCGCGTGGAGGACGTAGTCGACGCCGTTGATCAGCAGCGTGGGCGCGGCTTCGAGCTGTTCCCGTAACGCCTTGTGCGATCGTGCCGAGCCGTGGCGGACGCTGATGATGTGACTGTGGCCGACGAAGATCGCGGTTTCGCCATACGCGATCCTGTCCGCCTCGAGTTGCGCGGTGCGCGCGACGACGAACAGCTGGTCGCCGTAGACGTCGACCTTGGGCAGCTGATCCGCCTTGATCGCGTCTTCCACCGCCAGCGGGTGGAGGTTGTACTGCTCCTTGAGCGTCCGCATCTCGTCGTCGGTCGGGTCGCATATCCCGATCCAGACGAACTCCGAGCGATCCGCGGGGCAATCGACTTTCTCGTCGATCGAGACCGCGCGGACGCGCTTGCCATGGCGATAGAGATACGCGGCGACGACCGTCATGGAGCCTCTGGATTACGCTAACGAGGCCGCGCCGGTATCAGAACGCTGGGAGCACCGCACCCCGATAATGCTGCTCGATGAAGGTCTTGGTTGCCGGACTGCGCAGCGCCGCGATCAGTTTCACGATCCGCGGATCGTTCTCGCCACCGGGCAGGCCGACGACGAAATTGACATAGGGGCTGTTCTTGTCTTCGATCGCGAGCGCGTCACGGACCGGGTTGAGCTTGGCGTCGAGCGCGTAGTTGGTGTTGATCAGCGCGAGATCGACCTCACCGAGCGTGCGGGGCAGGGTGGCGCCCTCCAGTTCCTTGAACTGCAAGTTCTTCGGGTTGGTGGCGATGTCGTTGAGGCTCGACAGCGGGTTGGTCGGGTTCCGCAGCGTGATCAGCCCGGCCTTCTGGAGCAACAGCAGCGCGCGGCCGCCGTTGCTCGGCTCGTTGGGGATCGCGACGGTCGCGCCGTTGGGGATCTGCGCGATCGACTTCCACTTGCGCGAATAGGCGCCGAGCGGTTCGACATGGACGCCGGCATAGGTCACCAGATGCGTACCGCGCGAGGCGTTGAACTGGTCGAGATACGGCTTGGTCTCGAAATAGCTGACGTCGATCTGCTTCTGCTCGACTTGGAGATTGGGCTGGACGTAGTCGTTGAAGACGCGGATCTGGAGGTCGACGCCTTCCTTCGCGAGGGTCGGCTTGATCGATTCCAGGATCTCGGCGTGCGGCACCGCGGTCGCGGCGATCGTCAGCGTCTTGCCGTCATTCGTCTTGGCGCCTCCACAGGCGGCGAGCGCGAGCAGCGAGAACGAGGCGAGCAGGGTGCGACGGTTCATACGAAATCCTAGCGGCGGGTGAAGTGGCGGGCGAGCGCGTCGCCGGCATATTGGATGATCTGGACGAGCACGACCAGCAGCACGACGGTGACGACCATGACGTCGGTCTGGAACCGCTGATAGCCGAACCGGATCGCGAGATCGCCGAGCCCGCCCGCGCCGACCACGCCCGCCATGGCGGTGAACGAGACGAGCGCGACCGCGGTGACGGTGGCGCCGGCAATCAGCCCGGGGAGGGCCTCGGGGATCAGCGCGCCGGTGACGATCTGGCGCGTGGTGGCGCCCATCGCCTGCACCGCCTCGATCGTGGTGCGGTCGACTTCCTTGAGCGATCCCTCGACGAGGCGCGCGTAGAAGGGGGCTGCTCCGACGACGAGCGGCGGGATCGCGCCGGCGACGCCGAGCGAGGTGCCGACGAGCATCACGGTGAGCGGGATCATCACGATCAGCAGGATGATGAATGGGACGGAGCGGAGGATGTTGACGATGACGCCGAGCACGACGTTGGCGACGCGGTTCTGCGACAGGCGGCCCTGGCCGGTGAGGTAAAGCAGGACGCCGAGCGGAAGCCCGAACGCGATCGTGAGGATCAGCGATCCGCCGAGCATGATCAGCGTGTCGAGGCACGCCTGGCCGATGTCGGACCAGTCGATGTTGGCGAAGAAGCTCATGCTGCCAGAGCCGCTAGCATGCGTCGCGTCGCGGGGTGCGTGGCGTTGGCGAAGATGTCGGTGACCTCGCCGGTTTCGACGATGCGACCGCGTTCGAGCACGGCGACGCGGTCGCAGACGTAGCGGACCACGTCCATTTCGTGGGTGATCAGGACGATCGTCAGGCCGAGGTCGCGGTTCAGCTCGCGGAGGAGGGTGAGGACCGAGCGGGTGGTTTCGGGATCGAGTGCGCTGGTGGCTTCGTCGCAGAGCAGAATGTCGGGATCGGTGGCGAGCGCGCGGGCGATGCCAACGCGCTGCTTCTGGCCGCCGGAGAGTTGGGCGGGGTATTTGGTGGCGTGATCGGCGAGGCCTACGCGGTCGAGCAATGCAGCGACCTTCGTCTCGCGCTCCGCCTTGGAGACACCAGCGAGGACGAGCGGGAACGCAACGTTAGCCGCGACCGTGCGCGACGACAACAGCCCGAAATTCTGGAAGATCATGCCGATGCGGCGGCGTAGCGCGCGCAGGTCCGCCGCGGACAATGCCGCAACGTCGACGCCATCGACCTCGACCCGGCCCGACGTCGGGCGTTCGAGCGCGTTGATCAGGCGGATCAGCGTCGACTTGCCTGCGCCGGACTGGCCGATGACGCCGAACACGCCGCGCGCCGGAATTTCCAGCGAGACTCCGTCGAGGGCCGCCGCTTCGCTGGCCGGATAGGTTTTAACGACATCGGTGAGGCGGATCATGCGGAGCCCATCACCTGCACCGCGAACCGCTCCATCTCTTCGGCCTGCGGGCTCATCTGGAGCAGCAACAGGTCGAGACCAGCCGCCTCATACTCCGCGATGCGCTCCTTCAACTGTTCGGGCGTACCGACCAGATTGGGGCGCAGGCCGCGGTTGGAAACCGAATATTCCTGGATTTTAAGCTCACGTTCGAGCTGCGTGCCCGACAGCCACTGGTCGAAATTCGCATAGCCCGCAGGGAGTTCGGTGACGCTGGTGATACGTTCAAGCTCACGCTTCGCCTCCGCCTCGCTGTCGCGGACGATCGCGTAGGCGGCCATGCCGTATTGCATCGGCGCGCCGCCAGCAGCCTCGCGTCGCGCGGCCATGTCGGCGATCTTCGGGGCGATCGCTTCGGCGGGGTCGCCGTGCATGACGTAGGCATCGCACTGCGCGGCGATCATCGCCTTGGCCTTCTCGCTCTCGCCGCCGGCGTAGACGGTGGGGCGCTTGACGGGCTTGGGTGAGCAGATCGCCTGTTCGGTTGTGTAGAACTGGCCGGCGAAGTCGAACCGCTCCTGCGTCCACAACCCGTCGACGACGGTCAGCCACTCGGCGGTGCGCGCGTAGCGATCGTCGTGCTGGTCGAACTGGAGGCCGTATTGGTTGGCCTCGTCCGCCCACCAGGACGACACGACGTTGAGCGCGAGACGGCCGCCCGAGATCCGGTCGATGTTCGCCGCCGCCTTGGCGAACAGCGCGGGGTGGTGGAAGTTCGGGCGGACCGCGACCATCAACTCGATGCTGTCGGTCACTGCCGCGAGCGCCGCCGCGGTCGACCATGCGTCGAGCGCGGGCTGTTCGATGCCCTTGATATCGTTGAGGTTCAGCTCGGCGATCAGCGTCAGGTCGTAGCCCCAGCGCTCGGCATTCTGCGTCAGCGCCTTGGTGTAGGCCCAGCTCGCCTCCATGCCCTCGTCGGGGACGTTGCGGAGCCAGCCGCCGAAGACGGGAGTCCAGTAACCGTAGCGCATCAGCGGGCCTTCTCGATCTGTTCGATGAGGTAATCGACGAGGCGGTCGTGCGGATCCCAGCCGAGCACATCGTGCGGCTTGGCGACGAAGTTCGACAGCGCGTTGATGTCGTAGAAGCGCGCGACGCCGTCGCGGTCGTCGATCATCACCTCGACCCCGCCGACATCGAGATCGACCGCACGGGCGATCGCTTCGGCGGCGTCCTTCAAGGCTTGCGAGGGCTCGACCGCGGCCATCTTGATGCCCGAGCCGGGGACGACGCACGCGTCCGCCGGGCAGAGGTCGAACGCGCCGCCGCCGGCGACTTCGATTGCGTAGAGGTATGTGCGGTTCAGCGTTTCGATCCGGGTGATCGCGCCGTCGCGGACTGGGACGTATTCCTGGACCAGTAGGACGCCGTCGACGCTGCTTGGGAGGCCGGCGTCGGCTACGGCGGTGCGCAATTCTTCGAGGCTGTCGAAGCGGATGATGCCTGCGCCCGATCCGCCGATGTTCGCCTTCACGACCAGCGGGAAGCGGAGCGTCTGCGCGGCGGGGACGACGTCGGCGGCGCGGTGGACGACGCGTGTCTCGGGGATCGCGAGGCCGAGCGAGGCGATCAGCGACAATTGCCGTGCCTTGGACGCGTCGATCGCGAGCACGTCGGTGCCGTTGATCACGCGCGCGCCGGTGCGGCGCCAGTGATCGAGCATCGCCATCGTGTCGAAGATCGGATGCTCGTCGTTGCGCAGGAAGCTCGACATCGCGATCCGGTTGAAGACGACGGGGGCGGGGGCGCTCTGGTCGGCGGGGTTCCAGAAGCCGTCGGGCGTGGCGCGCGTGAAGTCGACACCGCGGCGATCGAGCGCGGCGAACAGCGGTTCGAACCAGAGCGGGTGCTCGTAGAGAATGGCGAGATCGGTCATCCCTCTCCGGATACGCATTGCGTGCGGGCGTGCAAACCCAAGCAAAACTTTGCCGGGTGCAATATCGTGTCGCGGGGTCGCTGACAGCGAGGCGGCGGCGGGGTAGCGTGGCCAATGATCTCCAGATTCGTCACGCTCGCCCTTGCCGTTTTCGGCGCCGTTTCCGTCTCGGCGCAGGAAACCCCGCCCGCGCCGCAGCCCGCCGTGCCGGCGACCGTCTCGATCGTGATGACGACGAGCGAGGGGCCGATCACGCTGGCGCTGGAAAAGGAGCGCGCGCCGCTGACGACGGCGAATTTCCTTCGCTATGTCGACCAGAAGCGGCTCGATGGGGTGACGTTCTATCGCGCGATGAAGTTGGGGCCGGAATCCGGGTTGATCCAGGGCGGGCCGCAGGGTGAGGTGAAGCGTCTACTGCCGCCGGTGAAGCATGAGCCGACCACCCAGACCGGGCTGTCGCACGTCGATGGCACGATCTCACTCGCGCGGTTCGCGCCGGGGAGTGCGACGGCGGACTTCTTCATTACGGTCGGGCCGGTGCTGTCGTTGGACGCCAACCCGGCGGGGACTGGGGATACGGCAGGGTTTGCGGCGTTCGGGCATGTCGTGGAGGGGATGGACGTTGTGAAGCGCATTCTTGCTGCGCCGACTTCGGCGACTGCCGGGGTTGGGGTGATGAAAGGGCAGATGATTGCTGCGCCGGTGAAGGTGCTGACGGTGCGGCGGGTGAAGTAACGCCACCTAGTTCCACCCCGGCGGAGGCCGGGGCCCAATTGGGGAACGTTGCTAACGTAGCACCGCCAGCAGTTACTCCGGCCTTTCCAATTGGGCCCCGGCCTTCGCCGGGGTGGTGCGAAATACTGGCGGCTTCTCCCGGTTCATGTTTCCCCGCGAAGGCGGGGACCCAGTCTGGGCTCCCGCCTTCGCGGGAGAACAAGCAAGCGGGCGGTCCTGCTAGTCGAGCGTGCCTCAGGCGGGCGCCATCACCCGGATGATCCCCGCCGCGACCTTCGCGGTCACCGGAGTCTTCGCCAGAACCTCCCCATCGATCGAGATCGGCAGCGGCGGAATGGTGTTGATCTTCAAACTCTTCCCGCGGAAATCGCGCACCTTCTCGTGCCGTGACTCCAGCCGGAACACGCTGGAGAACCAGTTCTGCACCAGCCGCCGCTTCACGTGCCCCATCACCGCTTGCACCACGATCTCGCCCGAATCCACCGCCGCCGCGTCGACCAGTTCGGTGCCGCCATGATACGGCCCGTTCGAGATCCGCACTTCGACGACCCGGATCTTCACTGCGGTCGGGCCTTCGCCGACGATCAGCGTGAACGGCCGGAAGCGCAGATACTGATACGTCGCCCAAGCCAGATAACCGACCTTGCCGAAGACCTTCTTCAACCCATGCGGCACGGTCTCGGCGATCTTCGGACTGATCCCCATCGCCGCGCAGTTCGCGAAATAATCGCCGTCGATCATGCCGAGATCGATCCGGCGCGGCTTGCCCGTGCGGATCACTTCGACGGCGCCCTCGACGTTCAGGGGGATGCCGAGTGTGCGCGCGAAACTGTTGGCGGTGCCGAGCGGGAGCACGCCGAGGATCACGTCGTGACCCACCATCAGGTCGACCAGCCCGCTGACCGTGCCGTCGCCGCCGCCCAGAATCAGCAGGTCGGGCTTCTTCGCCAGCGCCCGCAGCACCGTCGCCTCCAGTTCCTTCGGATCATCGACCGCGTGCGCGTCGACCTCATAGGGCAACCCCGACATCGCCGCGCACGCACGCTTGAACAGCTTCTGGCCCTTGCGCGACTTCGCGTTGACGACGAGCGCGGCAGACGTGATCGTATCGTTCGACATAAGGCCCCCAACGCACGGTATGCGGTTTCGCACCCGTAACGCTCTTGCGTAACGCTTGATCCGTCGCCGCGCATCCCGCAAAGCCCCGGCATGACCGCAAGCTATCCCGCGCTTCGCCTCCGTCGCACTCGCGCCTCCACCTGGAGCCGCCGCCTCCATGCCGAGACCGTGCTGACCCCCGCCGACCTGATCTGGCCGCTGTTCGTCGCCGAGGGAGCCGGCGTCGAACAACCGATCGCCAGCCTGCCGGGCGTGTCGCGCTGGTCGGTCGACGGCATCGTCGCGCGCGGTCGCGAGGCGCGAGATCTCGGCATTCCGTGCATCGCGCTATTCCCCTATACGCAGGTCGACCGCCGGACCGAGGATGGTCGCGAGGCGCTGAATCCGGACAATCTGATGTGCCAGGCGATCCGCGCGCTGAAGGATGCGGTGCCGGAGGTCGGCGTGCTGACCGACGTCGCGCTCGATCCGTACACGAGTCACGGTCACGACGGGCTGGTCGACGCTGCCGGCTACGTCGTCAACGACACGACCGCCGAGATGCTCGTTGCGCAGGCGCTCAATCAGGCGAACGCAGGCGCCGACATCATCGCACCGTCGGACATGATGGACGGCCGGATCGGCATGATCCGCGACGCACTCGAGGCGGACTCGCACCACAACGTCCAGATCATGTCCTACGCCGCCAAATATGCGAGCGCGTTCTACGGCCCGTTCCGCGATGCGGTCGGCTCGCGCGGGCTGCTGAAGGGCGACAAGAAGACGTACCAGATGGACAATGCCAACGCCGAGGAAGCCTTGCGCGAGGTGGCGATGGATCTGGCTGAGGGTGCCGACACGGTGATGGTCAAGCCCGGCCTGCCGTATCTCGACATCATCGTCCGCGTCCGTCAGGCGTTCGAGGTGCCCGTGTTCGCGTACCAGGTGTCGGGCGAGTACGCGATGATCGAGCATGCCGTCGCGGCGGGGGCCGCCGAGCGCGACGTCATGGTGCTGGAGACGCTGATGTCGTTCAAGCGCGCCGGCTGCTCGGGCGTGCTGACCTATCACGCGGCGCATGCGGCGAAATTGCTGAATGGCTGACATTATCGGTGCGGACGACCGGCCGTTGATGGCGCGCTGGTGCCGGACGATGTTCGTGGCGACGATCCTGACGGGATCGTTCCTGCTGTTCCTCGTCCAGCCGATGGTGGCGCGGATGGCGCTTCCGCGGCTCGGCGGCGCGCCGGCGGTGTGGAACTCGGCGATGCTGGTGTACCAGGCGTTGCTGCTCGCGGGCTATGCGTATGCGCATTGGCTGGGACGGGTAAGACCGCGCGCACAGGCGGCCATCCACCTCGGCGTGCTGATCGTCGCGGGCTTGTGGCTGCCGATCGGGCTGATCGCGATGGACCTGCCCGCCGACGCGTTGCCCGCGCTGTGGGTGCCGTGGTTGCTCGGGCTGTCGATCGGGCCTTTGTTCTTCGCGGTGTCGGCGCAGGCGCCGCTGATCCAGCGATGGTTCAGCGATGCGAGCGGCGGCGGCGACCCCTACGCGCTGTACGCTGCGTCGAACCTCGGCAGCTTTGCCGGGCTGATCGCATACCCGCTGCTGGTCGAGCCGTTAATGGCGATCCGCGGCCAGAGCCTGCTCTGGAGCGGCGGCTATCTGCTGCTCGTGCTGTTCGTGCTCGCCTGCGCGACAAGACTGCCGAAGATCGCGGCGGTCGATCACGTCGCCGCGACCAGCGCGCCGCCGGGCACCAGGCGGATCGTGCACTGGATCGCGCTCGCGCTGGTGCCTTCGGGGCTGATGCTCGCCACGTCGACCTATATCACCACCGATATCGTCGCGATGCCGCTGTTGTGGGTGATTCCGCTTGGGCTGTACCTGTTGAGTTTCAGCGTGGCGTTTGCGAACGATCGCTGGCTCGCCGACCTGCTGACGCGGATCGCGCCGATCACCATATTGCTGTTCGGCGGGATCATCATGGGCGGTGTCAACGACCGCCCGTTCTTCAGCGCCGGAATCGCGCTGATTCTGCTCTTCATGATCTCGGTCGCGCTGCACACCGCGCTGTATCGCAAGCGGCCCGCGCCCGATCGGCTGACCGGCTTCTATCTCGCGATGTCGGCGGGCGGGGCGCTGGGCGGGGTGTTTGCCGCGCTGGTGGCGCCGGTGGTGTTCGACTGGACCTATGAATATCCGCTGCTGATCCTCGCCGCCGGCGCGCTGGTGCCGCAGATGTATCTGTTCGTGCAGTTCCGCGCGCTCTGGCTGGGTAGGGGGCACGCGAAATTGATCGCCATCGGCGCGATCATCGTCGTCCTGGCCGTCGTCATCGGTCTGCGGATCGCCGATCCCGGCGGCGTGTTCGGCGAACGCCGGCAGGGCCTCGACTTCCTCGTCATCGCGACGATCGGGCTGGCCGCGATCGGTGCGCGGCTGCCGTACATGATCGTGCTGACCGGTGCGCTGGTGATGTTCGGCGGGTATCGGTCGCTCGAGCTGTCGATCGATCCGGGTGCGCGGGTGCGGAGCTATTTCGGCGTCTATACCGTGCGCAACCTGCCCGGACCCAATGGAGGAGTGCGCGAACTCGATCACGGGACGACCGTGCACGGCCTCCAGCTCCGCGGCTCGGCCCAGCGCGAGCGTATGCCGACGACCTATTACGCAGCGGGATCGGGTGTCGGGCAGGCGATGCTGGCCGCGCCTGCCTTATATGGCGCGACCGCGCGGATCGGCGTCGTCGGGCTGGGGACGGGGACACTGTCGTGTTACGCAAGGCCCGGTCAGCATTGGCGGTTCTACGAGATCGACCCGGCGGTCGTCCGGATCGCGCGCGATACCGGCCAGTTCACCTATCTGTCGCGCTGCTTGCCCAACCCCGAGATCCGCATGGGCGATGCGCGGATCGCGTTGGCGCACGACGCATCGAACAGCCTCGACCTGCTCGCGCTCGACGCGTTCTCGTCCGATTCCGTGCCGATGCACCTGATGACGCGCGAGGCGTTCGCGACCTATGGCCGGGTGCTCGCGCATGACGGGTTGCTGCTGGTGCACATCTCGAACCGGTTCATCGATCTCGAACCGGTAGTCGCCGCGGCGGCACGCGAGGGGGGCTGGACCGCCGCCGAGCTGAAATACCGTCCGTCGACCCTGCTTGCGGATCGTGCCTCGCAATCCGACTGGGTTGCGCTGTCCCGCGACCCGCAATCGATCGCCGCACTTCGCACCCACGATCCGGACTGGGCGCCGCTGACGCTGCGCCCGGGGTTTACCGGGTGGACCGACGACTATTCGACGATCCTGCCGCTGCTCAAGGGGTTCTGATCCGCTTGTCCTCCCCCGCAAGAGGGAGGATTTAGAAGGCGCTCAAGCGGCCGGCATGCTCGCCTGGATGCGGCTGATCGTCGTGCCCTGGCGGTCGTTCTCCACCTGCGCCTTTGCGTGGACTGCCGCGAGCGCGGGATAGTCGGGCTGCAGCGCCGCAGCGCGATCCGTCGCGCGCGCCTCGATGTCCGTCACCAGCGCCGAGGACTGCGCGCGCCAGTCGTCGAGCCCGGCGAGCGCGGTCTGTGCGGTGAGCCATGCGTCGCTGCCGACCGCTGCGCCGCGCGCCGCCCGCGCGGACGCCTCCGCCTTGCTTGCGTCGCGCGTGAAGCCGGCGACGATCGCGTCGAGTCTGCCCGACATCACCGCGATCTCCGCATCCAGCGCCGGATCCGGCTTCACCTCCGCGGCCTTCACCTCGGGCTCGGCGAATCCGAGTTTTTCCACGGGGCGCAGGCCGAGCGAGGGATAGCCGACCGTATCCTTGCTGCACGCGCCGACCGCCAGGGCCATGGCGAGGGATACGAAGCGGAGCGAAAAGGCGTGTTTCATGTCCGCCGCTCTATGCCGGCCGGCGCTCGTGCACAACTTTCTCGCGGCAAACCCTTGCGCCCCCGAAAATGCCTGCTATCAGCGCCCCTCCAGTGCACCCATAGCTCAGCTGGATAGAGCATCAGACTACGAATCTGAGGGTCGGGCGTTCGAATCGCTCTGGGTGCACCAGGATTTTCCGCTTCACGGCGGGCTTGTCGAACCGGTCACGGAACGGCGATGCACCCATAGCTCAGCTGGATAGAGCATCAGACTACGAATCTGAGGGTCGGGCGTTCGAATCGCTCTGGGTGCACCATTCTCCATCATTGGGTCTTCAGCCACGCGGCGATGCGATCGAGCAGTTGCGATGTTGCATCGACGCGTCCGCCGAACTGCAGGAAGGCGTGGATCATGCCGTCGTATCGGTGGTGATCGACCGTAACGCCGGCTTCATGCAGACGTCGGCCGTACGCTTCGCCTTCGTCACGCAGCGGATCGTTTTCGCACGTTACCAACAGGGTCGGGGGCAGGGCGCTCAGGTTCTCCGCCAGGATCGGTGAGGCCCGCGGATCGGTCCGCGCGTCGGGCGATGCGAGGTACAGGTCGATCTGCCGCTCCAGCGACGCGGCGTCGATGATGTTGCCGTCCTCGCTCTTGCGCGACGGATAGTCGGTTTCGCTGCGCAGATCGGTGTTTGGATAGAGCAGGATCTGGCCGTTCAGCGCCGGGCCGTTGTCCGCCACGGTGCGTGCGGCGAGGGCGGTCGCGAGCGTGCCGCCGATGCTGTCGCCCGACACGACGATCCGCGATGCGTCGATGTCGAGCGCGCCGGCCTGCGCGACGAGTCCCGTCAACGCCGTCCAGTTATCGTCGAGTTGCGCCGGAAAGCGGTGTTCGGGGGCGAGGCGATAGGCGGGTGCGGCGACCAGCCAGCCGGTCCGGTTGGCCAGCGCGCGCAACGCCGGGTCGTGACCATCGATCGATCCCGCGATCGCGCCGCCGCCGTGGATATGGAACAGCAGCGGCAATGGCCCCGGCTTCGGCCGATACAGGCGGACGACCCGCGGTCCTGCCTCGGACGGCAACAGGAGGTGCGTGATCGCGTGCACCGGTTTGGGTTCGCCCGAAAACGTCTTGAGCAGGGCGGTCTGATAGCGGAAGTCTGCGAGCCACCGCGCATTGTCGGCGTGCGGATCGGCATCGGGCGCGATCACTTTGATCGTGTCGAGTATCGTTCGAGCCTGTGGATCCACCGGCGTATCTCCTTCGCGGGTCGGACGTTCGGTGGCTGCGACGGGTTCCATGGAACAGGCCGCTGCGACTTTGGACAAGGCCGGGCGTTCAGCGCACTATGGATTTGAAGGAGATCACGATGAGGCGGACGGGCAAGGGATTGATCGGCGGGGCGCTGCTGGCGGCGGTATCGGGGATCGGGCTGTCGCTCTATTCGAGCCGCGTCGCGCGCAAGGCCGAGGAACTGGTGCCCGCGGAAGGGCGCTTCCTCGATGTCGCGGGCGCACGGCTGCATTATATCGACGTTGGCTCGGGCCCGGCGATCGTCATGGTCCACGGCCTCGGCGGGCAGTTGCGCAATTTCAGCTATGCGCTCGTCGACCTGCTGAAGGACGACTACCGCGTGATCGTCGTCGACCGGCCGGGCTCGGGCTATTCGGTCGCGACCGGTGCCACCACGCCGGGGATCATCGCGCAGGGGGCGATCATTGCCGACTTCATCCAGAAGCTCGGGCTCGATCGGCCGCTGTTCGTCGGCCATTCGCTGGGCGGGGCGATCGGGCTGGCGGTCGGGCTCGATCATCCGCACCTGGTCCGCGCACTGGCCTTGATTGCGCCGCTCACCCAGCCGCTGGAGCAGGTGCCCGAGAGTTTCCGCGGACTGGCGCGGATTCCGTCGGGCGCCCGCTTGGCGTTTGCACAGGTGCTGGGGACGCCGCTAAGCCGCCTGACAGCGACAAAAACGCTGGAAGGCGTGTTCGCCCCCGAAGCAGTACCGGAAGATTTCGTGACGCGGGGCGGCGGGGCGCTGTCGGCGCGGCCGATCGCGATTGCGGCGGCGGCGGCGGACCTTGCCGGGGCGAACGACGATGTGGCGGCAATGGTCCGGCGGTATGCGGGGATCGATGTACCGACGCGGATCTTGTACGGGCGGCAGGATGCGATCCTTGATCCGGCGTGGAACGGTCACCGGACGGCGGCGGTGATCCCGGGCGCTAAGATCGACACGATCGAGGGCGGGCACATGATCCCGATCACTGCGCCTGAGGCGTGTGCGCGGTTTGTAAGGGCTGCGTTCGCGGCTGGGTGAGGGGTTACCCCAGTAGTTTGCCCACCCCGGCGAAGGCCGGGGCCCAATTGGAAAGGTCGACGTAACTGAGGGATGCGCCCCGTTAGCTACCTTCCCCAATTGGGCCCCGGCCTTCGCCGGGGTGGTGCCTCTGTGTGGGCCGCGCCTACAGATACGAGCGTTTGGGGCGTAGGGAGTTGTTGTCGCTGAATTTGATGCGTTGTCGGTAGCCTCTCCGGCAAGTGGCAACGAACGCCATCATCTGCTTCCTTGTTCTCCCGCGAAGGCGGGAGCCCAGTCTGGGCTCCCGCCTTCGCGGGAGAACAAGCTTGAGTTTGAGTGCCGGTCAGCCCGCGACGGGAAGCTTCACCTTGCCCTCGTCATCGCGTTCCAAAGCGCCGTACGACAGCACGACCTCCAGCAGCAACGGCCCGCCATAGATGTGCGGGAACAGCTGTCCCCCACGCGACTCTTCCCACTTCACGTCGTCGCCGAGCGCTTCGAGATCGATCGCGGCCACGTGCAGGTCCGACTGGCCGGCAAAGTGCTTGTCGACCGTCTCCGTCAGCTGCTCAGCCGTCGAAAGGTGGATATAGCCATCGGCCACATCCACCGGCGCCCCGGCGAAGCTGCCGCTCTCCAAGGTCGCCAACTGCTCACCCGTCAGCACCTTATACGCGATCGGATCGCGGCTCATTCGCCGTCCTCCGGACCCGCAGCAGTATCCTCGCCGATCGTCGCGCCGGTATCCGGAGCGACCTCGGGCACGGCGTCAGCCAGGTTGATCTCGGCGTCTTCCTCGGTTTCCTCGATCCGCGCGGCCGACACGACGTGTTCGCCCTTCGCCACATCGAACAGCTTCACGCCCGCCGAATTGCGGCTGATGACGCGGAGCGACGCGAGCGTTGTGCGGATCAGCTTCGCCTGGTTGGTCACCAGCATCAGCTGATGGCCCTTCGCCGCGGCGAAGCTCGCCACCACCGGGCCGTTGCGCGCGATGTTGTCGATGTTGGTGATGCCCTGGCCACCACGACCGGTGCGCCGGTAATCATACGCGCTCGACAGCTTGCCATAGCCGTTCTCGCAGACCGTCAGGATGAACTGCTCGCGGTCCTTGAGATCGTTATAGCGCTCGTCGCCCATGCCGTGATCGCCCTCGCGCTCGCCCTTCCAGGGTGCAAACTTGAGGTACGTCTCGCGCTCTTCCGGGGTCGCGCCGACGCGGTGGAGGACCGACAGCGAGATGACCTCGTCGTCGCCCTTCAGCGTCACGCCGCGGACGCCGGTCGAGGTGCGGCTCTGGAACTCGCGGACGTCGTCGCCAGCGAAGCGGATCGCCTTGCCGAGCTTGGTCGCGAGCAGTACGTCGTCATGCTCGCTGAGCAGCGCGACGCCGATCAGCTTGTCCTCGGAGCCTTCCTCGAACCGCATCGCGATCTTGCCGTTCGACGGCACGTTGGTGAACGCATCCATCGCGTTGCGGCGCACGAGCCCGCGCTGCGTCGCGAACATCACGTGCAGGCGGCTCCACTCGCTCAGATCCTCCGGCAGCGGAAGCACGGTCGAGATCGTCTCGCCCGGCGCCAGCGGCAGCAGGTTGATCATCGGCCGACCACGTGTCGCTGGACCACCCTCGGGCAGACGCCAGACCTTGTAGCGGTACACCTTGCCGAGGTTCGAGAAGAACAGCACCGGGGTGTGCGTCGAGGTGACGAACAGCTCGGTGACGACGTCCTCGTCCTTCGTCGACATGCCCGCGCGACCCTTACCGCCGCGCGCCTGTGCGCGGAACGTGTCGAGGCTGGTGCGCTTGATATAGCCCTGCATGGTCACGGTGACGACCATGTCCTCGCGCTCGATCAGGTCCTCGTCGTCGATGCCGTTGGCGGCGGCGGCGATCTCGGAGCGGCGCGGGGTGGCGAATTCGTCGCGGATCGCGATCAGCTCGCCGCGCATGACTTCGTACAGCTTCGCACGGTCGCCGAGGATGTGGAGCAGCTCGCCGATCGTCGCGGCCAGCGCCTTCAGCTCGTCGCCGATCTCGTCACGGCCGAGCAGCGTCAGGCGATGCAGGCGGAGATCGAGGATCGCGCGGACCTGCGGCTCGGACAGCTTGTAGATGCCCTCCTGCTGCTTGTCCTCGACCGCCTCGACCAGCGCGATGTACGGCGCGATCTCCTCGACCGGCCATTCGCGGGCGAGCAGCTTGCCGCGCGCTTCGGCGGGGCTCGACGAGCCGCGGATGATCTTGACGACTTCGTCGAGGTTGGTGACCGCGATGACGAGGCCGAGCAACAGATGCGCGCGCTCTCTAGCCTTGGCGAGTTCGAACTTCGACCGCCGCGTGATGACCTGCTCGCGGAAGGTGATGAACGCGCCGATGATGTCGCGCAGGTTGAGCAGTTCGGGACGGCCGCCGCGGATCGCCAGCATGTTGGCGGGGAAGCTCGACTGCGCCGGCGTGTGCCGCCACAGCTGGTTGAGCACCACGTCGACGGTCGCGTCGCGCTTCAGGTCGATGACGATGCGGACGCCCATCCGGCTCGATTCGTCGCGGATGTCGCTGACGCCTTCGATCCGCTTGTCCTTGGCGGCTTCGGCGATCTTCTCGACCAGGCCGTTCTTGCCGGTCTGGAACGGGATCTCGGTCAGCACGATCGAGCGACGGTCGCCCTTGCCCTCCTCGACGATGTGGCGCGAGCGGACGATGATCGAACCGCGGCCGGTCTCATACGCCGACTTGGCGCCGGCACGGCCAAGGATGATCGCGCCGGTCGGGAAGTCAGGACCGGGGACGATCTCGAACAGTTCCTCGGTCGTGATCGCGCCATTGTCCATGTACGCGAGGCACGCGGCGATGACTTCGCCGAGGTTATGCGGCGGGATGTTGGTCGCCATGCCGACCGCGATGCCGCCTGCGCCGTTGACCAGCAGGTTCGGGAAGCGCGCCGGCAGCACAGAGGGCTCGCGCTCGGAGCCGTCATAGTTGGGCGTGAAGTCGACGGTATCCTTGTCGAGATCGCCGAGCAGCGCGTTGGCGACCTTGCCGAGACGCGCCTCGGTGTAGCGCATCGCCGCGGGTGGATCGGGATCCATCGAGCCGAAGTTGCCCTGGCCGTCGATCAGCGGCACGCGCATCGACCAGTCCTGGGTCATGCGGGCCAACGCGTCGTAGATCGAGCTGTCGCCGTGCGGATGGTATTTACCCATCACGTCACCGACGATGCGCGCGGACTTGCGGTAGGGCTTGCCGGCGACGAAGCCGCTCTCGTGCGCGCCGTACAGGATGCGGCGATGGACGGGCTTCAGGCCGTCGCGGACGTCGGGCAGCGCGCGCGCGACGATGACGCTCATCGCATAGTCGAGATAGCTCGACTTCATCTCGTCGACGATCGAGATCGTGGCGATGCCGGCGGGCTCGCCGCCCTGGGGTTCGGCGAGTATGGTCTCGTCGGTCAAATCTGAACGCTTTCGGCTTGTTGCGGTATGATGACATACCTTAGCCGAGGGGGGTGGGCCTTACTACCCCCGCGCACGCGTACGCACGCGAGGGACAGTAGTTTCATCGTTAATTACGGGCTTATTTGCAGGCGGTCTTGGTCTTGTTGCCGGCTAGCGAGCAATCATAGGTGACGGTCTTGCCGTTCGCGAGCTTGGCAGTGACCATGCGGCCTTTCTTGACCGTGGTGGTGCGCTTGGCGACCTTGGTGTTGCCCATCGGTGTGGTGGTCTTGGTGGTCGTCGTCGAGGTCGCGACGGTCTTCGGCTGGACGGTTTTAGTCTGGACCTGCGTCGCGGCGATCGCTGCGGTGCCGGACAGGAGCGCCGCGCCGGCGAGGATCGCGAGGGGGAGGGACTTGGTCATGGGGTATCCTCTCTGTTTCGGCCTTGGTGGACGATGCGGGAGAGACTGCGCCGAGGGACCTGAAGGAAGCGTGGCAGCGAGGTGAAATCCGCGTCATGAGCGGGAGGCGAGGCGGCGATCCTCCCCCGCCAGGGGGAGGTGGCGCCGAAGGCGACGGAGGGGGAGGACACGGAACAGCGGTTTCGCTGTCCTCCCCCTCCGTCTGGCAAGCGCCAGCCACCTCCCCCTTGCGGGGGAGGATCGCACGATCTTAAGGCGTGACCTCCACCCCGTCCCAGGCGAACAGCTTGCCGCTGTCCGGCGCGCGCAGGCCGTCGATCACGTCGAGCAACTGCACCGCCGCCCGGTCTGCCTTGAAGAGGTTGCCGGGGGTGACGTTGCCTTGGAACGGCTTCGACAGCCCGGTATCGACCGTCCCCGGATGCAGCCCCACGACGATCCCGCTCGAGTTGCGCCGCTTGTCCTCGATCGAGATCGTCTTCACCAACTGGTTCAGCGCCGCCTTCGACGCACGATACCCGTACCAGCCGCCCAGCTTGTTATCGCCGATGCTGCCGACCCGCGCCGACAGCACCGCGAACACGATCCGCCCCGCCTTGGGCATCGTCGGCAGGAAGTGCTTCGCCACCAGCGCCGGCCCAATCGCATTGATCGCGAAGTTTCGCGCTATCCACACCGGATCGAGCTCGCGCATCGCCTTCTCGGGACCCTTGTCGCCGTCGTGCAGCAACCCGGTCGCGACGATCACCAGCGTCGGCGAGCCGACCCGCAAAGCCGCCGCCGCAATGCTCGCCTCGTCCTCCAAGTCGAGATGCCGATCGCCACTTTCCGACCGCGCGAACCCATGGACCTTGTCGAACGCACCCTCCTCGATCAGCGCCTCCTCCAGCGCCTTGCCGATCCCACCCGACACACCGATGACGACCGCGCTGCTCACTTGCGCACGAACCGGAACTGCGCGTCGCTGCTGCCCGCGGCATCATACGCATAGCCGTCGCTGTCGAAGCCCTTGATCCCCTCAATATCGTCGACGCGGTGTTCGACCAGCCACCGCGCGACCATCCCGCGCGCCTTCTTCGCATGGAAACTGACGAACTTCTGCGCCTCGCCCTCGCGGAAATCGATCGCCACGACGCGGATCGAAGCCGGCAGCTTCCCCTGCGCCGCCGCCCAATATTCCTGGCTCGCGAGGTTCAGGATCGTCCCCGATCCCTCCGCCTCGACGTCGTCGGCGAGCAGCTTGGCGATCCGATCGCCCCACCAGTCGGTCAGCTTGGTCTTCCGCGGCGCCCAGCGTGTACCCATCTCCAGCCGATAGGGGCGTATCAGGTCGAGCGGCCGCAGCAAGCCGTACAGCCCCGACAGCATCCGCACATGATCCTGCGCGTAATCCACCGCGGCCTCGTCGAGCGTCTTCGCCTCCAGCCCGGTATAGACGTCGCCCGCGAATGCGAACATCGCCGGCCGCTCGGGCAGGGTGTCGAAATCGCGATACCGGTCTGCGTTCAGCTTCGCCAACGCAGGCGAGATATGCATCAGCTCCGACAGCTTCTTCTGCGTCAGGTGCGCGGCAGCATGCGCCAGCGTTTGCGCTTCGTGGGCAAACCTCGGCGTAGTGGGTTCGAGCTTGGGCAGTGCGCTCTCGTAATCGAGCGTCTTGGCGGGCGATAGGACAGCGATCATGGCCGCGATCTAGCTATGGCGCGGGGCGCGTTCAATCGTCGTTCACGCGCAATCGCACATCCGCGGGATCCAAGCCGCTCGCTTGAACGTATGCATGGCGGACCATATAGCGTCGTCGCGCGCCGCCAACCTGAGGGGGGCCGACGCAAAGGGAGAGTTTCCGCATGAAGACCATTTCGAAGCTTGCACTGATTGCGGCGTTCGCCACTGGCACGAGCGGCCTCGCGCTGTCGGCGCCGGCGTTCGCCAAGGACAAGAAGACCGACGCGGCACCGGCGATGAAGCTGAGCCCCGAAGTCCAGAAGCCCGGCATCGCCGCGCAGACTGCGCTCGCTGCCAAGGATTATCCAACCGCGCTGACCGCGATCGACCAGATCGATGCCGCCGCCAAGACCGATTACGAGAAGTATATCGGTGCAGCACTGCGCTATCAGCTCGAATCCGAGAAGCTTGCCGCCGGCCAGGCCGCGAACCCGAACGCGCCGCTGAACGAGACGACGCTCGCCAAGCCGCTCGACATGCTGATCGACAACCCCGCGACGCCGGCGGCCGATCGTGGCCGCTACGCGTATCGCCGCGGTGCGCTCGCGTTCAACGGCAAGCAGTATCCGATCGCGCTGCAGTATTTCAACAAGGCCAAGGAGCTCGGCTACACCGACCCGAACCTGTCGCTGCAGATCATCAAGGCGAAGATGGACAGCGGCGACATCGCCGGTGCGACCGCCGATCTCGACGCCGCGATCGCGCAGATGACCGCCGCGGGCCAGAAGGCGCCGGAAGAATATTACAAGTACGCGGTCGCCAAGTCGTACGCGGCCAAGCGCAACGCCGACACGATGGCGTGGCTCAAGAAGTGGGTCACCGCCTATCCGACCGCCAAGAACTGGCGTGACGTCCTGATCCTGTCGGGCATCCAGCAGAACGCGCTGATCACGCTGGACGAAGCGCAGAAGGTCGACATCTTCCGTCTGATGCGCGCCACCAATGCGCTCGCCGACCAGACCGATTATCTGCAATATGCCGACAGCGTGAACCGTCGCGGCCTGCCGAGCGAGGCGCAGGCGGTGATCAAGGAAGGCATGGCGACGGGCAAGATCCCGGCGTCGAACACGATGGCGAAGGGCCTGCTGGCCGATGCCACCAAGAACATCGCCGCCGACGGCCCGCTCGCAGGGCTCGAAAAGCGTGCGGCGGCAGCGGCCAACGGCAAGCTGGCTGCGGGCACGGCGGATGCGTATCTCGGCCAGAACAACTACGCCAAGTCGGTCGAGCTGTACCGGCTGGCGCTCAGCAAGGGCGGAGTCGATGCCGACGACGTGAACCTGCACATGGGTATCGCGCTGGCGCGCTCGGGCGACAAGGCCGGGGCCGCAACCGCGTTCTCGGCGGTGAAGGCGCCGCCCAAGGCGGACGTCGCGGGCTTGTGGACCACATGGCTCGGCGCACCGTCGGCGTAAGCGATCTGGTTTCTGGCTAGAGGAAGCGGGGCGGCAGCGATGCCGCCCCGTTTTCGTTTGTGGCCGTATCCAGGACTTGAACGATCCTCCCCCGCAAGGGGGAGGTGGCTGGCGCTTGCCAGACGGAGGGGGAGGACACGGAACCGACGGGATCGCTCACCGCCCCCTCCGTCGCCTACGGCGCCACCTCCCCCTGGCGGGGGAGGATCGCGAATTCAGAGGGCCTTTATTCCACCACCACCGGGATCCCCGACAGCGCCTTGGCCGTCCGGATCGTCAGCGACGTCTTCACGCTCGCCACGTTCGGCGCGGGCGTCAGGTGCGTCGTCAGGATCTCCTGGAAGCTCTTCAGATCCGCCGCGACGATCTTCAGGATGAAGTCGATCTCGCCGTTGAGCATGTGGCATTCCCGGATTTCCGGGATATCCGCGATGTGGTGCTCGAACGCGGCGAGGTCGTGTTCGGCCTGGCTGCGCAGCGACACCATAGCGAACACCGTGATCGGGAACCCGAGGCGGCTCGCGTCGAGATCCGCATGATAGCCGCGGATTGCCCCCGCCTCTTCGAGCGCGCGAACGCGGCGCAGGCAGGGTGGCGCGGTAAGGCCCACCTGGTCGGCCAGGTCGACATTGGTCATGCGACCGTCGGCCTGCAACAGCGACAGGATCTGCCTATCGATCCGGTCAAAACTCATTTCACGCAACTCCCAGGCAACATTGCAAACCAAGCGGTTCGTTCCCCATAGCGATAAGATAGTTGCGGCGAAACGCAATTGTCCCACATTGCGACGAACGTCCCGAGCCAACAAAATGCGCTGTTCCTTCGACTTGGCGCGCGCGTTAAGGAATCGGTACGGGGAGCGTGATAGGCCCGCTCGAACCGTGGGATCCGGTCGTGGATCCAGCTGGGATACCCTGCCGGGAGACGATGTGCGGTTCGACGACAGCCTGAAGACGATCCTCTCCGCCGACATGGCCACCGGCTTTGGTGCGCAATCGGCGTGGCGGCAACTCGTCGACCTGATGGGCCGTGGTCGGATTACGGTCGACGAGCCGGCGATCGCGCGGTTGCGGCTGTTGCGCCAGGCGGTGCCGGTCGAGGTCCGCGCCGCCAGCGCGCGCGCGCTCGCCTTCGCCGCGCCCGGTGCGGCGCTGGTCGGGTTCTTCGCGGAGGATACGCTGGCGATCGCCGCACCGGTGTTGCGCACCGCGACGCTCGAGCCCGACGACTGGCTGGCGATCCTGCCGCGCCTGACGCCCGCCAGCCGTTCGGTCTTGCGCCATCGTCGCGACCTGCCGGCGTCGGTCCAGCGTGGCTTGCAGAGCTTTGGTTCGGTCGATTTCGTCTTGCCGCAACCCGACCTGCCGATTGAGACGCCGATCGAAGCGGTCGCAGAGCCGATTGCGCCCGAGGTGATCCAACCCGAGCCCGTGCTGATCGAAGAGCCAGCTGACATCGACGAGCCTGTGCTGATCGCCGACCTGGTCGCCGAAACGCCCGAGCCCGCTTTCCTCGTTGCGCCCGAGCCGCCGCTCTACACCGCGCCCCTCAGCGAGACGCCGTTCATGGCGCTTGGCGCGGTAGCCCGCGGCCTGCCGTTCGTCGCCGAGGCGTTTCGCCATGCCAAGCTGGCTGAGACCGAGCCCCCCGTTGTCGAGCCGGCCTTCGTCGAGCCAGCCTTCGTCGAGCCAGCCGGTCCTTCGCCGGCGGACCGCTTCGAGATTTCCGACCTCGTCGCGCGGATCGAGGCGTTCAATCGCGATCGCACCGTCGAGGATGCCAAGCCCGCGGTGGCGCCGGCGGAAACCGAGACCTTCCGGTTCGAAACCGATGCGCAAGGCGTCATCCGCATGGTCGAGGGCGTGTCGCGCTCGGCCCTGGTCGGCGTGTCGCTCGGCTATGCGGCGCAGCAGGGCGAGGCGCATCTCGACGGCGTCGCGGCCGGTGCGTTCCGTCGTCGCTCGCAGTTCGGCGACGCGCGGCTCGAAGTCGGCGGCCTGTCCGACGCGTTCGGCTCGTGGCGACTGTCGGGCGTGCCCGCGTTCGAACACGCGTCGGGGCGCTTCGTCGGTTTCCGCGGTACGGGACGCCGCCCTCGCCGCGACGAGACCACGGTGCCCAAGCCGGTATCGTCGCCCGTCTCCGATTCGCTTCGCCAGCTCGTCCACGAACTGCGTACCCCAACCAATGCGATCGCCGGGTTCGCGGAACTGATCGAGACGCAATTGCTCGGCCCCGTCTCACCGACGTACCGCGATCGCGCGACCACGATCCGGACGCAGGCGGGCGACCTGCTCGCGGCGATCGACGATCTCGATACCGCGGCACGGATCGAAGGCCATGCGCTGGACCTCCGCCCGACGACCGTCCCCGTCCTGCCGCTGCTCGACCGGGTGACGCACGACCTGCAACCGCTCGCGACGTTGCGCGGCGCCAGCCTGTCTGTCAGCGCGCCCGGTGGCGACTGCGACATGCTCGGCGACGACCGCGCGATCGAGCGGCTGGTCGGCCGGTTGCTGGCGGCGCTGGTGTCGGCGGGCCGGCAGGGCGAGCGGATCGGCATCGTCGTCCGTCCGGTCGCCGATACCGTCACGATCGAGTTCGACCGCCCCGCCGCACTGGCCGCCTATGCGACCGACGTGCTGCTCAGCATCGACGCCGAACAGGAGGGCGATGGCGATGGTGCGCCGCTGCTCGGCACCGGCTTTGCGCTGCGGCTCGCCCAGAATCTTGCCGTCGAACTGGGGGGCGCGCTGACGATCGGTGTGGATCGGCTGACGCTGCGATTGCCCGCGGCGCATGCCGGCCAAGCGGAGCGCACCGCCGACGATCAGAGTTGACCTACCGCCCCCCGCGGCCGACCGACGCGCAACGGGTGATCTGGCCCGATGATTTCGGTACGCGCTTCACGATATTCGTCGACGTCGAGGAGGAGTTCGACTGGCGCGCGCCGCTCGATGCCCGCAACCGTACGACGACCGCGATGGCGGCGTTCCCGGATGCGCATCGCCGGTTCGCCGAGCGCGGCGTCGCCCTGGCCTGCATGGTCGACCATCCGATCGCCACCGACCCGGCGGCGGTCGCGATCCTGGCGCGCGTCGTCGAGGATGGGCGGTCGGAGATCGGCACGCAGCTGCACGCCTGGGTCAACCCGCCGTTCGACGCGGATGCATCGCCGGCGACGAGCTATGCCGGCAATCTGCCGCGCGCG
The DNA here is from genome assembly GCF_049472435.1 of Sphingomonas sp. 4RDLI-65. NCBI lineage: Bacteria > Pseudomonadati > Pseudomonadota > Alphaproteobacteria > Sphingomonadales > Sphingomonadaceae > Sphingomonas > Sphingomonas sp. 4RDLI-65. Next base: position 73,682 of record NZ_JBCEBT010000009.1, read on the forward strand.
CTCGAGGCGGCCAAGCTGGAGACGCTCACGACGGCTATCACGACCGCGTTCGGCACGGCGCCACGAGCGTATCGCGCCGGCCGCTACGGGATCGGTCCGCGCAGCTTCGACCTGCTCGCGGGCCTCGGCTACCGGATCGATAGCTCGGTGCGCCCCGGCTACGACTATAGTGCCGACGGCGGCCCCGACTTCACGATGGCGGACGCGCAGGCGTACCGTGTCAGCGGGATCGTCGAACTGCCGCTGACCACCATATTCACCGGTCGCGCACGGCGGGGCGGCGGGGCGCTGTACCGTGCGCTCGGGCATGTATCGAAGGGCAGGGGCGTGTTCGCGCGCGCGCGCCTGTTGTCGCGGATCGCGCTGACGCCCGAGGACATGCCGATCGAGGCTGCGCTCGAGGCTGTCGCGGTCGCGGCGGGCGAGGGGCTGCGACTGCTGAACCTGTCGTTCCACTCGCCGTCGCTGGCGCCGGGTAACACGCCGTATGTGCGTGACGCCGCCGATCTAAAGCGCTTTCATGCGTGGTGGACGACGATGCTCGACGCGCTCGACCGCCGCGGAATCCGCAACGCGTCTTTGGACGAGATCATCACCGCGCTGGGGTGAGATGGACGTGTTCCTTCCCTTTCCGGGAAGGAGACGTACCGGGGATAGGTCCAGTCTGGGTCCCCGCGGAGGCGGGGACCCAGACTGGGCTCCCGCCTTCGCGGGAGAACAAGATGCGTGTGCTATGCTCATGCACGGTGATGCTCGATACCTTCGACCATCGCAGGACTCGCGGGGCAGCCCCGTCCTCACCCGTTGCCGCTTTCGGCACATCTTCGTCTTCTAATTGGCAGAGGGAAGCGTGAGGCGACACGCCGTCCACCCCCCAAACGAGAAAGGGCGGCCCGTTGCCGGACCGCCCTTTTCGATACGCAGATACTGAAAGCGGGATTAGCGCTTCGAGAACTGGAAGCTGCGACGGGCCTTCGCCTTGCCGTACTTCTTGCGCTCGACGACGCGGCTGTCGCGGGTCAGGAAGCCTGCTGCCTTCACCGAGGCGCGCAGCACCGGCTCGAAGCGGGTCAGCGCCTGGCTGATGCCGTGCTTGACCGCGCCGGCCTGGCCCGAAAGGCCACCGCCCTTGACGGTGCAGACGACGTCGTACTGACCTTCGCGCTCGGTGATGCCGAACACCTGGTTGATGACGAGACGCAGCGTCGGACGTGCGAAATACACTTCCTGGTCACGACCGTTGATCGTGATCTTGCCGGTGCCGGGCTTGACCCAGACGCGGGCGACGGCGTCCTTGCGACGGCCGGTTGCATAGGCGCGGCCCTGCTTGTCGAGGATCTGCTCGCGCAGCGGCATCGGCTCGCGGACGGGCTCGTTCGACACCGGTGCGGCGAGATCGCCTTCGCTGGTCGGCAAAGCCTGCTCGGCGGGGGCAGCCGGCGCGGGCTGGTTGGTCAGGCTCGCGAGATCGGCGAGCGACTGGCGGTTGTCGGACATTATGCGCCCACCTTGTTCTTGCGGTTCATGCTGCCGATGTCGAGCACGGCAGGGTTCTGTGCCTCGTGCGGATGCTCGGTGCCCTTGAAGATACGTAGGTTGCGCATCTGCTCACGACCCAGGGGCCCACGCGGAATCATGCGCTCGACGGCCTTTTCGAGAACACGCTCCGGGAAGCGGCCGTCGAGGACCTTGGCGGCAGTGATGCCCTTGATGCCGCCGGCGTAACCGGTGTGCTTGTAATAGATCTTCTTCGCGGCCTTGTTGCCGGTGAAGCGGATCTTGTCGGCGTTGATCACGACGACGTTGTCACCGCAATCGACATGCGGGGTGAACGACACCTTGTGCTTGCCGCGCAGGACGTTGGCGATGATCGATGCGGCACGACCGACGACGAGACCTTCCGCGTCGACGATATGCCACTGCTTCTCCACCTCAGCCGGCTTCGCCGACTTGGTGGTCTTCATGAGCGCCTTCATGGGCGTTAGACCTTCCAGATTGAATGCAAGCGCACCAAGGGGAGGCCCCGCAGCGCGAATGCCGGCCTAATGCTGAAAGGGGGGCTTCAAGTCAAGCTTTCCGCCGGTTTCCTGACGGGTATTATTATACCCGCTGCTTGATACGGGGCGCTGTGCCGACTGCGTGCGCTGCGAACATCGCGGCGATTAGGAGGAGCGCGGCGTTGCCCTGGTGCGCGACCGCGACGTCGATCTGCACGCCGGTCATCAGCGTCGCGATGCCGAGCATGATCTGCAGCGTGACCAGTCCGACGACGAAGAACCCTGCGCTGCTGCCGGTCTTGGTCGCCTTGATCGCCAGCCAGATCAGGCCGGCGGCCGCGGCGAACGCGAACCAGCGGTGGATGAACTGCACGACGATCGGGTTGTCGACCGCATTGCTCCAGGCAGGGTTCACCATCGGCACGTCGGCCGGGAACAACCCGTCGCCCATCAGCGGCCAGCTGGCGAAGGCATAGCCGGCGTCGAGCCCAGCGGTGAACGCACCATAGACAAGCTGCACGAACAGCAGCGCCAGCGCGACGATCGCCACCGGCTGCATGCGAGCACGGGCGGCGAGCGGGTTGCGTGACAGCGCCATCAGGTCGAGCGCGGTCCACACGATCCCGGCGAGGATCGTCAGCGCGGTCAGCAGGTGGACGGCGAGTCGGATATGGCTGACATCGGTCCGCACCGACAGGCCCGACGCAACCATCCACCAACCGATCGCCCCTTGGAACGCACCAAGCGCCAGCAGCGCCGACAGTCGCCAGCCGTATCCGACCGGGATACGCTTGCGCACCGCGAACCAGATCAGCGGCACCGCGAAGGCGAGTCCGATCAGTCGACCCCAGAGCCGGTGGAGGTATTCCCAGAAGAAGATCGCCTTGAATCCCGACACGGTCATGTCGGCATTGAACGCGGCATATTCGGGAATGCGCTTGTAGGCGGCGAACTCCGCCTGCCACTGCGCGTCGTTGAGCGGCGGGATGATCCCGCTGATCGGTTTCCACTGCGTGATCGACAGCCCCGACTCGGTTAGCCGCGTGATCCCGCCGATGACGACCATCGCGACGATCAGGCCCGCGACCGTATACAGCCACAGGGCGACCGCACGAGGACGGGCTTTGGTGAGAAAGGCGGCGCTGGGCTGAAGCATGGCGGTGAGATAGTCCTTTGCGCAGCCCGGCGCCATTCCTTCATGGTGCGCCATTGCTTCATGTTGCTGGACCAACCGCAGCACTTCATGTCCTTGTTCTCCCGCGAAGGCGGGAGTCCAGTCTGGGCTCCCGCCTTCGCGGGAGAACAAGGAGGAACGGGAGAGCCCTTCAAAACCTTCCAACACGCCACGAAAATCTGCAATGTAATGTTGTATCCTTTCAATCTTCCCGCTATATCCGCCGAACGATGACGCCCTCGGCCACCCATACCCACCGCTTCGCCGGCCTCGATCGCTATGCGATCGGCCTGTCAGGGCTGTGCATGGTGCATTGCCTTGCCACCTCGGTACTGGTCGCGCTGATGTCGACCGCAGGCGGTTTTCTGCTCGATCCGATATTCCACGAAGTCGGCCTGACGATCGCGATCGGCCTCGGTGCATTGGCGCTAGGCCGCGGCGTCCTCCACCACGGCTATATGATGCCCGCCGCGATGGGCGCGCTCGGGCTCGGCATCATGGCGGGCGCGATGACGCTGCCGCACGATAGCGGCGGCGGCGAGACGTTGTGGACGATCGTCGGCGTCGGCCTGCTCGCATTCGGCCACGATCTCAACCGCCGCGCCGAAAGCTGACCGGGTTGCTGGAACCCTTCCGGCATCCTACTTCATCCACCATGGCGCACGCTCACACCCACACCGAACCGCAAGGCGCCGATCTCACCGTCGCAGCACAATCGACGCTCGAAAAGGCCGGCGAACAGTGGACCACGATGCGTGCCAGCGTGTTCGCCGCGCTGGCCAGCTTCGAAAAACCGGCCTCGGCGTACGACATCGCCGAAGCCGTCTCGAAATCCGAAGGCCGCCGTGTCGCCGCGAACAGCGTGTACCGCATCCTCGACCTGTTCGTCGGCGCCAATCTCGCGCGGCGAGTCGAGAGCGCCAACGCCTATGTCGCCAACGCGCACCCCGATTGCCTGCACGACTGCATCTTCCTGGTCTGCGACTCGTGCGGCCAGACCACGCATCTCGATAACGACACGATCACCAAGGGTGTCCGCAACGCAGCGGAAGCGGCAGGTTTCTCGCCCGTACGCCCGGTCATCGAAGTCCGCGGTCGCTGCGCGGAGTGCGAGGCGAAGTAGCCTTCTCCGTCATGCCGGGCTCGTTCCGGCATCCACCTTTCCGCACCCTCGATAGACGTAATTTCGCGGCACAGTGGACCCCGGAACAAGTCCGGGGTGACGGGATATGCTTGGTAAGGTGTTACCCCAGCGCCTTCCCCATCCGGATCATCGGCACCGGCACGTCCCCTGGCGTCTCGATCCGCTCGATCGGCAGATACCCGCAAGCCCGGTACAGCGGCTCCCCAGCGAGCGTCGCCATCATCTCCGCCCGAGAAAACCCCGCCTCGCGCGCAGCGGCCTCGCAAACTGACAGCACCAACCTTCCGACACCCCGCCGCACGAAATCCGGATCGGTATACATTGCTCGGATTCGCGCCGCATCGCGCGCCGGGTCCAGCAGTGCCGCATCCCGCAACGCCGTACTGTGATCGCCACCGTACAGCGTCGCCCGCCGACTCCACCCGCCACACCCGGCTAGTCGTCCGTCCCCCTCGACGAGCAAATACGTCCCGTCCGCGATCAACTGCGTATCGAGCCCCATCACCGCATGGCTCGCCTCGATCTGCGCCGGCGTGAGAAAATCCCCCTGCAACGCGCCGATCGCCCGCGCCATCAGCGCCGCGATCGCCGGGATATCCGCCGCGACGGCAACACGGTGCGTAAAGTTCATAATTGTGCACTTTCCGAGCGATTCCAGTGCGAATGCTACGCCATGACACGGTAACAATCGACACGATACGCGCGCTGCATTAAGCGATTGGGATGGCCGACCTTCCTTCGACACCGCTGCTCGACACCGTTTCGACGCCCGACGACCTCCGCAAGCTGCGCCCCGACCAGCTTCGCCAGCTCGCCGACGAACTGCGTACCGAGACGATTTCCGCGGTCGGCACCACCGGTGGCCACCTCGGTTCCGGGCTTGGCGTGGTCGAACTGACTACCGCGATCCACTACGTCTTCGACACCCCGCGCGACCGCCTCGTGTGGGACGTCGGCCACCAATGCTACCCGCACAAGATCCTCACCGGACGCCGCGACCGCATCCGCACACTCCGCCAGGGCGGCGGGCTCAGCGGCTTCACCAAGCGCAGCGAAAGCGAATACGACCCGTTCGGCGCGGCGCATTCGTCGACCTCGATCTCGGCGGCGCTCGGCTTTGCCGTCGCCAACAAGATCGCGGGCACGCCGGGCAAGGGCATCGCGGTAATCGGCGACGGCGCGATGTCCGCGGGCATGGCGTACGAGGCGATGAACAACGCCGCGCAGGCGGGCAACCGCCTCGTCGTGATCCTCAACGACAACGACATGTCGATCGCACCGCCCGTCGGTGGATTGTCGGCGTATCTGAGCCGTATCGTATCGAGTCGCGAGTTCCTCGGCTTCCGCGACCTGGCCCGGAAACTCGCCAAGCGGCTGCCACGGCCGATCGCCAGCGGGATGCGCAAGACCGACGAGTTCGCGCGCGGCATGACGATGGGCGGCACGCTGTTCGAGGAATTGGGCTTCTATTATGTCGGCCCGATCGACGGCCATAACCTCGACCACCTTATCCCGGTGCTCGAGAACGTGCGCGATGCCGAAGAGGGCCCGATCCTCGTCCACGTCGTCACCAAGAAGGGCAAGGGCTACGCCCCCGCCGAGGCCGCCGCGGACAAGTATCACGGCGTACAGAAGTTCGACGTGATCTCGGGCATCCAGACCAAGGCGCCCCCCGGGCCGCCGCAATACCAGAACGTGTTCGGTGCGCAGCTCGTCGCCGAGGCGGCCAAGGACCCTCGGATCTGCGCGATCACCGCGGCGATGCCGTCGGGCACCGGGCTCGACGCGTTCGCCAAGGCCTATCCCGACCGGTTCTTCGACGTCGGCATCGCCGAGCAGCACGGCGTCACCTTTGCCGCCGGCCTCGCGGCGCAAGGCCTGCGCCCGTTCTGCGCGATCTATTCGACCTTCCTCCAGCGTGCGTACGACCAGGTCGTCCACGATGTGGCGATCCAGAACTTGCCCGTCCGTTTCGCAATCGACCGCGCGGGCCTGGTCGGCGCGGACGGTGCGACTCACGCAGGGTCGTTCGACGTCACCTACCTCGCGACGCTCCCGAACTTCGTCGTGATGGCGGCGGCGGACGAGGCCGAACTCGTCCACATGACGCACACCGCCGCGCAGTACGACACCGGCCCGATCGCGCTCCGCTATCCGCGCGGCAACGGTACCGGCGTCGCGCTGCCCGAGACCCCGCAATTGCTGGAGATCGGCAAGGGCCGCGTCGTGCGCGAGGGCAAGACCGTCGCGATCCTGTCGCTCGGCACGCGTCTCGAGGAGGCTTTGAAGGCCGCCGAGATCCTCGAAGCCAAGGGGCTCAGCACGACGGTCGCCGATCTCCGCTTCGCCAAACCGCTCGACGTCGACCTGATCCGCAAGCTGCTCACCACGCACGAGGTCGCGGTAACGATCGAGGAGAACTCGGTCGGTGGTTTCGGCGCGCATGTGTTGACGATGGCGTCGGACGAAGGGCTGATCGACGGCGGGCTTAAGCTTCGCACGCTGCGTTTGCCCGACGTCTACCAGGATCAGGACAAGCCCGAAGTTCAGTACGCCGAAGCCGGCCTCGACGCGACCGCGCTGGTCGACACCGTCCTCAAGGCGCTCCGCCACAATTCGCGCGGGGTTGCCGAAGCGCGCGCATGACCGGGCCGACCAAGGGTCTCCTGATCATAGCACTCGCGGTGGTCGTGATGGTGACGTTGAACATCACGATGTGGCGGCGGATGCGGGGTGGTCTAGCAGCGGCGAAGGCTGAGCAGGCGGCGAATCCCGAGCTGTTCGATGAGGACGGTTCGCGGATTTCGTAAGCTGCCTTTGTAGGCAGGCACCACCCCGGCGAAGGCCGGGGCCCAATTAGGAAGCGTTGATAACGAAGCGCGGTCCCCCGTTACTACGACCTCACCAATTGGGCCCCGGCCTTCGCCGGGGTGGTGTATCGTTTGGGGGGGGCGCTCAACCACCCAGATAATGCGTCTGCGCGGCATCGGTCGCGCTTACCGCCAGGATCGATCGCGCCTTGCTCGGCGGCAGAGCCTGCCCCCGGCCATCGCCGCTCGCCGCGATCACCCGTTCGAGCAGATCCTGCCCCTCGCACCACCAGCCGATCCCGCTCGCAGCATTCAGATGCCCCTGCGGGCCGGCGTCGACGAAGTGGCTGCCCCAGTCCGCCGCCATGCTGTGCGCGCGCTGCGGCGTGACCCAAGGGTCGTCGCTGCTCGCCACCACGATCGACGGGAACGGCAAGGGCGTGCGCGGCGTCGGCGAAAAGCCTTTCAGTTCCGCCTGCGCACCGCCACGATCGACATCCGCCGGCGCCACCAGCAACGCGCCCGCCACCGGCCAGCCATAAGGCTGCGGGCTGAGTTCTGCCCACCACGCCACCGCCAAGCATCCGAGGCTGTGCGCCGCGAGGATCACCGGCGCGTCGGCGCGGCGGATCGCCTCGTCGAGCCGCGTCACCCAGGCGTTGCGGTGCGGCGTGTTCCACATGCCGAGCTCGACGCGCACCGTGTCCGGCCGCGCGTCCTCCCATAGCGTTTGCCAATGCGAGGGGCCGGAACCGCCGAGACCCGGCACGGTCAGGATGGTCGGCTGGACGGAATCATACGGTGCGAAACTACCCACAGCGCTTCTCCTTCTCCAAGGCCCCGTTTCGGGGTGGAAAGCGTGACCGGGGGGACGCTCTAGGGGACGCCGGCTGATCACGCTTCCCAAGCCTCAACGTAATCCTACTTGATCGGTAGGCAATGGCATTGCGGCGAAAGGAAGGCAGCTTGCGGCGATCGGATCGGGGGGCGATAGGCGGGGTATGGGAAAGTTGCGCGCAGACCAGATGCTGGTCGACAGAGGCCTCGTCGAGTCGCGGACGCGCGCGCAGGCGCTGATCATGGCGGGCCTCGTGTTCGCGGGGACCAAGAAGGTCGACAAACCCGGCCAGACGCTCCCCGATGACGTGCTGCTCGACGTTCGCGGGCGCGATCATCCCTGGGTCTCGCGCGGCGGAATCAAGCTCGCACACGGCCTCGCGCATTTCGGCTGGGACGTGACCGACGCGGTCGCGATCGATGTCGGGTCTTCGACGGGGGGCTTCACCGACGTCATGCTGAAGAATGGCGTGGCACGCGTGTACGCGGTCGACAGCGGCACCAACCAGCTCGCCTGGTCGCTCCGCCAGGACGACCGCGTGATCGTCCACGAGCAGACCAGCGCCCGCATTCTCACGCCCGCGCATATTCCCGAACCGATCGACCTGATCGTATGCGACGCAAGCTTCATTGGGCTCGCCAAGGTCCTCGAACGACCGATGTCCTTCGCCAAGCCCGATGCAAGGCTGATGGCGCTGGTGAAGCCGCAGTTCGAGGCGGGGCGCGAGGAGGTGGGGAAGGGTGGTGTCGTTCGCAACTCCGCGATCCACCAGCGCGTCTGCGACCAGGTCGCGGCATGGCTGACCGGGCAGGGATGGAGCGTGGTCGGTGTGGTCGAGAGCCCGATCACCGGCCCCGAAGGCAATGTCGAATTCCTGATTGCCGCCTTGCACGGCGGTGGATCTCCAGAGCAGACCCAAACTCTCCCGTCATCCTGACGAAAGTCAGGACCCAGGATACCGAGGGCGATCCTGCTTGGCTCTGGGTCCTGACTTTCGTCAGGATGACGGAGGGCGGTGTTGGTGCGTGCCTAACCGCCACCCACCGTGCCGGAATGAACCACTAGCGGAACGATTCTTGCCGACGCACGGTTTACCGATCGCAAGATGCGCGGCAGGACGAGCCTGCGTAGAGACGGAAGGATTTGTGTGGGCGGTATCGCTTCGAAGGGCCAGTTGAGGATGTCGTTCCTCCGCTGGGCGGTCGTGACCGTGCCCCTGATCCTGCTGCTCGGTTTCGCCTCCGGCCAGTCGGTCAGCGTCGGGAGCGACAATACCTGGTACATGGCGCTCGCCAAGCCCGCGCTGAACCCGCCGGGCTGGGTCTTCCCCGTTGTCTGGACGACGCTCTACATCCTGATCGGGCTCGCGCTCGCGATGATCCTCAACGCACGCGGTGCACGGTTGCGGGGACTGGCCGTCGCGCTGTTCGTCGGCCAGTTCGCGCTCAACCTCGCCTGGACGCCGATCTTCTTCGGCGCGCACAGGATCGGCCTGTCGGTACTCGTGATCGTCGCGATGCTGGCGCTGTCGATCGCCGCGACGTTCGTGTTCGCGCGTATCCGCCCCGCCGCGGCATGGCTGATGCTGCCCTATATGGTGTGGATCAGTTTTGCTGGCGTGCTCGCGTTCAGCATCGGGCAGATGAACCCCGGCGCCGAGACACTTGCACCCGCAAGCCATACGTCCCAAATGCTGTGACGAACTGATCTTACGGGAATTTGAAGCAATGCAGTCCGAAAACCGCGTGTTCGACGATATCGTCAAGGTCTTGAACGGTGCGGCCGGTACGCTTGCGGGCGTCGGTCGCGAAGCCGGGTCTGGCGCGCGGGAACGCGCCCGCGAATGGCTCGGCGGGCTCGATTTCGTCAGTCGCGAAGAGTTCGATGCGGTCAAGGCTATGGCCGCTGCCGCGCGCGACGAGAACGACGTGTTGAAGGCACGTCTCGATGCGCTGGAAGCCAAATTCACGGCACAATCCACAGTCAATGCGCCGACCGGGGCGTCGGTCGACTGACTTTTCCACAGTTTTCCGCAGAAACGGGTTCGATGGGGTTGCCGTGGCGTTTTTGCCTCGGCACCCTTTGTCGTGCGATAAGGACCGCCAGGACCTAATGATGCTCGACCAAGTAGACCACGACCACGAAGACGCTGCCCCGATCGACATGCTCGAGAGCTATTATGCTGCGCATGGCTGGGAGCATGAGCGTCACGAGGACGAGATCGTCGCGACCGTGAAGGGCAGCTGGACGACGTACGAGCTGCGTGCCCTGTGGCGCGAAGACGATAGCGTCCTGCAATTCCTCGCTTTTCCCGACATCAAGGTGCCCGACGAGCGACGTCAGGCGGTGTACGAGACGATCGGGCTGGTCAACGAACAGCTCTGGATCGGCCATTTCGAACTCTGGTCGTCGAGCGGCATATTGCTGTTCCGGCATGCGGCGATGGTCGATGGCGGCGATGACGGGACGATGTCGTTGGAAGCGGCCGAACTGCTGGTCGAATCGGCGATCGAGGAATGCGAGCGTTTCTACCCCGTGTTCCAGTTCGTGCTGTGGGGCGGCAAGAGCCCCAAGGACGCGCTGGCGGCCGCGCTGATCGAAACGCACGGCGAGGCATGAGCGGGGGGGCTCCGGCCACCGGCTTTCCGACGGGCCCGCTGTGGCTGATCGGCTGCGGCAACATGGGTGGCGCGATGCTGCACCGCTGGCTCAAGGCGGGGCTCGATCCCGCGACGGTGACGGTGATCACGCGGAGCGGGAAGGGGGCGCCCGACGGCGTCCGCTCGCTGACCGCGCTGCCTGACGAGGATGCACCCGCGACGCTGATGCTCGCGCTCAAGCCACAGCAGATCGACGCCGCGCAATCTTTGCTCGCGCCGATGCGGGGCGCGCCGAAGTTGCTGCTGTCGATCCTCGCCGGTGTCGACCACGCTGCCTTGGCGCAGCGGTTTGCGGCCGAGGCGATCGTCCGCGCGATGCCCAATCTCCCGGTGGCGATCGGCAAGGGCGTGACGTCGCTCTACACGGTCGGCGCGTCGGATGCGGCGATTACGGGGGCGGAAGCGTTCGCGGGCCCCCTCGGCCATTACGAATGGATCGCCAACGAAGCGCATTTCGACGCCGTGACCGCGCTCGCCGGTTGCGGACCGGGGTTCGTGTTCCGCTTCGCCGACGCGCTCGCCAAGGCCGGTGCCGCGCTCGGCTTGCCGGCTGACCAAGCCGCGCGCCTTGCCATCGCCACACTGGAGGGCTCGGCGATCATGGCAGCGGATGCGGATGTTTCGCCCGCCGTGCTGGCCGACCGCGTCGCAAGCCCCGGCGGATCGACGCGCGAGGGCCTAAACGTGCTCGACCGTGACGACGCGCTGGTCGCCTTGCTCACGGAAACGCTAGCCGCCTCCGAACGCCGAAACGCCGAAATGGCCGCCGCCGCGCGTTAGGCCAGGGCGGACGTGGGGTCACTCCAGCTTCGGCCGTTATCCGGACCTTCTATTTAGCCGTCCAACCTTACGCCGTCACGCCAACCTTACCCGTCACGCCGCCCCCTAGTCCGTCACCCCAGCGAAAGCTGGGGTATCCCGGTGTGGCTCACGACATCTGCCAAACCATGAGATCCCAGCTTTCGCTGGGATGATGGTGGAGGGAGTGTAGCTGACGGCGAGGGGGCAAGGATGACGGTTGGGGGCGAGCAGGAACGGAATATGCGCAGGCGGGGCGCGAAGCAGCAGACAGGCAGACAGCGCCGCTCGTGCGCCTACCCCCGCAGCCCGATCACCTGCGACCGCTCGCTCTCCGGCACCAGGCCCTCCAGCACCGCCCAGAAACCCGACACCGCGCTCTGCCCCGCGCTCGCATAGGCCGCCGCCATCTGGATGCGCGCCGCCTCGAACAGCTCGCGCTCCATGATCGACCCTTCCGCTGTCAGTCGCAGCAACCGCTGCCGCCGGTCGCGCTCGCCCGGCCGCGTCTCGACCAGCTTCCGGTCCGCGAGTTCGTTCAGCACACGGCCGAGCGATTGCTTGGTGATCGCCAGCAACGACAGCAATTCGCTGACCGTCATGTCGGGTTTGCGGGCGATGAAATACAGCGCCCGGTGATGCGCGCGCCCCAGGCCTTCCTGCGCCAGCCCCTCGTCGATCGACCGCGTCAGGTGGCTGTAGCCGAAGTACAGCAGCTCCATGCCGCGGCGGAGTTCGGGTTCGCGAAGGAACAGGGGTGAAGCGGACGACGCTGGGGCAGACATGTTGACCGGTTTAGACATCGCCCGTAGTCGTCGGCAACCCGCCTTGAGAGAGAATTTCGATGTCCGCTCCAGCTTTTACGCCGACCTCCGCCTTTCGGCATGAACCGAACGCGACTCCGGTCGAGGCGAACGAGCGCGCGAAGCGGCTGATCGACCCCGGTTTCGGACGCGTCTTCACCGATCACATGGCGATGATCCGCTACAGCGAGACCAAGGGCTGGCACGACGCGCAGATCACCGCGCGCGCGCCGCTGTCGATCGATCCGGCGTCGTCGGTGCTGCATTATGCGCAGGAGATCTTCGAGGGCATGAAGGCGTATCGACTCGCCGACGGCGGCACCGCGCTGTTCCGCCCCGAGGCGAACGCACGCCGCTTTCAGGATTCGGCGCGGCGCCTCGCCATGCCCGAACTGCCCGAGGACCTGTTCCTCGAATCGATCGAGCGCCTCGTGAAGGTCGATGCCGATTGGATCCCTGAGAGCGACGGCGGCGCGCTGTACCTGCGCCCGTTCATGTTCGCGTCCGAAGTGTTCCTCGGCGTGAAGCCATCCGCCGAATATCTGTACATGGTGCTCGCCTCGTCGGTCGGCGCCTATTTCAAGGGCGGCGCCCCGACCGTGTCGATCTGGGTGAGTCAGCAATACACCCGCGCCGCGCAGGGCGGCACCGGCGCGGCCAAGTGCGGCGGCAATTACGCCGCCAGCCTGCTCGCGCAGTCCGAGGCGATCCGCAACGGCTGCGACCAGGTGGTGTTCCTCGATGCGGCCGAGCGCCGCTGGGTCGAGGAACTCGGCGGCATGAACATCTTCTTCGTGTTCGACGACGGCAGCATGGCGACACCCGCGCTGACCGGCACGATCCTCCCCGGCATCACGCGCGATTCGATCCTGACGCTCGCACGCGCGAACGGTATCGAGGTCCGTGAGGAGGGCTATACGATCGACCAGTGGCGCGCCGACGCGGCGAGCGGCCGGCTGGTCGAGGCGTTCGCCTGCGGCACCGCGGCGGTCGTCACGCCGATCGGCACGGTGGCGAGCCCGGAGGGGCGCTTCACGATCGGCAGCGGCGGTCCGGGCGCGCTGACGATGCGGATGCGCGACGCGCTCGTGTCGATCCAGCGTGGTACTGCGCCCGACGACAACAACTGGCTGCATCATCTCGCCGATTGAGGCGCGCAAGGGCTTTTCACGCGGCGCGGCCCCGCTATAAGGCCGCCTCTGCTGGGGCGTCGCCAAGTGGTAAGGCAGCGGCTTTTGATGCCGCCATGCGCAGGTTCGAACCCTGCCGCCCCAGCCAATTCCGGATATCGAGCGTGCTGATCGCTGCTGACTGCCAGAGCAGGCAGTGGCTGGTCTCGTTCGCGCCACGCCAGGGCCAATCCCCGATTGAGGCGACTGCGCGGCGTTCCGGACATGAACGAAATCTCATGGAACATCGGGTCGGTGCCACGGGTAATTGGCCCGTCACTCCGTTCGAGGATTTCGCCATGCGCATTGCCCAACTTATCGTCCTGCCGCTCCTCATCGTCTCGGCGTCGCCGGTGCTGGCCGAAGGCTGTCTGCGCGGCGCCGCTGCTGGAGGCGTGGGCGGTCATTTCGTCGGCAAAGGCCATGCGGTGCTCGGCGCGGCAGCTGGCTGCGTGGTGGCGCATCACCACTATGCCAAGCAGGCCAAGGCGCAGAAGGTCGCGGCCAAAGCAGGGCGGTGACGCTATCCTGCCGGGCTCGCCGCAGGAGGTTGGTGGGCCCGGCAGGAATCGAACCCGCAACCTAGCCGTTATGAGCGGCCAGCTCTAACCGTTGAGCTACAGGCCCCACCGGCGCCTGCGTTAGCGCAAGCGATCATCGGGCAAAAGGGCGCAAAGCAGATGCGCAAAGAAAAAGGGCGCTCCCGAAGGAACGCCCTTTCCGACACTAAATCCTATCGAGCGTAGAAACGCCCGACAGATTTTAGTTCATGTTGTCGGTCTTCTCGTCGGCAGCGTCACGGACGTTGTCGGCAGCTGCGTTCATGTTGTCAGCAGCGTTCTCGAGCACGTCGGTAGCGACTGCGTTCGAGGTATTGTCCGCCATGGCGTCCATGTTGTCAGCCTGCATTTCCATGTTGTCAGCCAGCATGTCCGCGTTGTTCTCAACGGCGGCGGCTTCTGGCGACTTGCTGCAGGCTGCGACGGACATCAGGCCGGCGGCAGCAGCGATCAGAACGATCTTCTTCATTCGAATGCTCCCAAGCATAGTTTCACTCGCGGCCGACCCGATTGCCGTCGCGAAGTCACGTCAAATAGCGGACCCCGGCGGGCGGTCAATCCGCTAAATTCATCTGTCCGCAAGGTTTGCGGCAGAACGATGACGTTTCGGTTGCAGCGACTGGTCACTTTCCGGGCACGATCGGACCGATTTCCTCAGGCGCATTGGCGACCGTGGCGATCATCGCGGTCCAGGCGGCGACGTTCTGACGAAGCTGTTCGGGGTCGATCAAACCCAGCGTGTCCTCGGGCGTGTGATGGTAGTCGAAGTAGCGCAGGCCCGATTGGTTGAGGTCGATTCCGGCTACCCCGGTGGCGATCGTCGGGCCGACATCGGTGCCACCGTGCGGGGCGTCGTTGCCGCGGATGATCCCGAGCGGCGCGAGCGCGACGGCTAGGCGATCGACGACCGGCTTGGCGGCATCGGGCAGGCTGCTTTCGAAGCGCCAGACGCGGTCGGCACCGAAATCCGATTCGGCGGCGGTCGCGTGACGCTCGCCGGCATGCGCCTTGGCGTAGGCGGTTCCGCCGAACCCGCCGCTCTCCTCGTCACCGAACCAGACGACGCGGATCGTGCGGCGTGGGCGCTGCCCGCTGTCCATGACGAGCTTGGCGGCAGCCGCGGTGATCGCGATGCCCGCGCCGTCGTCGATCGCGCCGGTGCCCAGATCCCAGCTGTCGAGATGGCCACCGACCAGCACGATGCCTGCCTTGGGATCGGTGCCCGGAACCTCGGCGACGACGTTGCCCGATTCCTGCATCCCAGCCTGCTTGTCCTCGAGCACCAGCTTCAGCGTCACCGGCTTGCCGAGCTTCACCAGCCGCTCGACATGCTCGGCATCCGCGACCGACAGCGCCGCCGCGGGGATCGGAGTCACGCCCGCGTCGAAATTGGTGTTGCCCGCGTGCGGCCCGCGGCCGTGATCGGTGCCGATCGACCGGATCACGATCGCTGCCGCGCCCTTCTTGGCGGCGACGTTCGGTCCGACGAAGCGCGCGGTGCCCTGCGATCCATAGCTCGACCCATCCTGGGTCGGCTGCATCGCGTTGGAGACGAACGCGATCTTGCCCTTCAGGCTGCCGTCGGCGGCGAGCGCCAGGTCGTTGTACGTCGGGAAATACACGATCGGCAGCGTCAGTCCGCCCGGCGGCGTCGCGCCCGAATTGCCGAGGCCGACCAGATGCAGCTTCTGCGCATAGGGTGCGACCAGCTCACCGCTCTCCGTGCCGCGCGACCAGACCGGTAGCTGGTATTTCTCGATCCGCACGTTCTTGAACCCGAGCGCCTTCAGCTTAGCGACCGACCAGGCGCGGGCCCGCGGTGCCGCCTCGGTGCCCGTCATCCGCGGGCCGACCTCGGTCGTGATGCCCTCGACGATCTTGTACGCGGTATCGTCGGTCAGCGCCTTGTCGCGGAGCGCCGCAACCTCCGCGTCGACCGCGGTCGCCGGGGCGGCGGTACGCTGCGCTAACAGGGGAGAGGTGAGGGCGGAAGCGGCCAGCGCCGCGAGCAGGGTGCGTTTCATCATCGGGGCAGCGTATGTCGGCGCTCCCCGTTTGCCAACGGCCCGCCGCATCGCTATCTGCGCACGTCAAATCCCGCCATATTTCTAGCATGGAGCTCGGCACCCACATGGCCGTCCAGTATACCTACGTCATGAAGGGTCTGTCGAAGACCTTCCCCGGTGCCAACAAGCCCGTTCTCAACAACATCCACCTGCAGTTCATCCCGTCGGCGAAGATCGC
Organism: Sphingomonas sp. 4RDLI-65; assembly: GCF_049472435.1. Classification (NCBI taxonomy): domain Bacteria; kingdom Pseudomonadati; phylum Pseudomonadota; class Alphaproteobacteria; order Sphingomonadales; family Sphingomonadaceae; genus Sphingomonas; species Sphingomonas sp. 4RDLI-65. Next base: position 89,879 of record NZ_JBCEBT010000009.1, read on the forward strand.
GATCATCGGCCCCAACGGCTCGGGCAAGTCGACCTTGATGAAGATCATGGCCGGCATGGATCCCGATTTCACCGGCGAGGCCTGGGCGGCGGAAGGCGTCAACGTCGGCTATCTGGCGCAGGAGCCTCAGCTCGATCCCACCAAGGACGTGATGGGCAACGTCAAGGACGGCGTGCGGCCGGTCGCGGACCTGGTCGACCGGTTCAATGCGATATCGGCCGAAATGGGCGATCCGCAGGACGACACCGATTTCGACGCGCTGATGGAGGAGATGGGCGAGCTCCAGGCCAAGATTGACGCGGTCGATGGCTGGGCGCTCGACAGCCAGCTCGAACAGGCGATGGAGGCACTGCGCTGCCCGCCGGGCGACGCCGACGTCACCAACCTGTCGGGCGGCGAGAAGCGCCGTGTCGCGCTCTGCAAGCTGCTGCTGGAGAAGCCGCAGATCCTGCTGCTCGATGAGCCGACCAACCATCTCGACGCCGAAAGCGTGTCGTGGCTGGAGAACTACCTCAAGGAATATACCGGCAACGTCATCCTCGTGACGCATGACCGCTACTTCCTCGACAACGTCGTCAACTGGGTGCTCGAGCTCGATCGCGGGCGCTACTACACCTACGAGAGCAACTATTCGGGCTATCTGGAGAAGAAGGCGCAGCGCCTCAGCCAGGAAGAGCGCGAAGAGGCGGGCAAGCAGAAGGCGATCGCCGACGAGCTGGCGTGGATGCGCCAGACCCCCAAGGCGCGCCAGACCAAGTCGAAGGCGCGTATCCGCGCGTTCGACGAGCTGATGGAGAAGCAGGAGAACCGCGTCGCCGGCAAGGCCGCGATCCTGATCCAGCTGCCCGCGCGTCTCGGCGGCAAGGTGATCGAGGCGAAGGGCCTGACCAAGTCGTATGGCGACAAGCTGTTGTTCGACGGCCTCGACTTCACGCTGCCCCCGGGCGGCATCGTCGGCGTGATCGGCCCGAACGGCGCGGGCAAGTCGACCTTGTTCAAGCTGATCACCGGCCAGGAAACACCCGACGAGGGCACGATCGAGGTCGGCTCGACCGTCAAGCTCGGCTATGTCGACCAGAGCCGCGACGATCTCGATCCGAACAAGAACGTCTGGCAGGAAATCTCCGACGAATTGGAGATCTTCCGTTTCGGCAAGCAGGAGATGGGCACGCGGGCATATGTCGGCGCGTTCAACTTCCGTGGGGCGGACCAGCAGAAGAAGGTCGGCCAGCTGTCGGGCGGCGAGCGCAACCGCGTCCACATGGCCAAGATGCTGAAGGAGGGTGGCAACGTCCTCCTGCTCGATGAGCCGACCAACGATCTCGACGTCGAGACGCTGCGTGCGCTCGAAGAGGCACTGGAGACGTTCGCGGGCTGCGCGGTGGTCATCAGCCATGACCGCTTCTTCCTCGATCGCCTGGCGACGCATATCCTCGCATTCGAGGGCGATAGCCACGTCGAGTGGTTCGAGGGCAACTACGCGTCGTACGAGGAGGACAAGCGTCGCCGCATGGGTGACGCCGCCGATCGGCCCACGCGTCTGGCGTACAAGAAGCTGACCCGCTGATCGCCTGAAGCGCGACGACTCGAAAATCCTCCCCCCGCAAGGGGGAGGATCGTTCGGCATCATCGGGGGATATCGATCCGTCCCTTTCCCGTTCTGCCGGGCCCTTCGCCTACGCTCGAGAAAGCTTGGCTCCCGCAAATCCGATACAATTCTGGTTTGCGGAATGGTCGTCCTCGGAACCTGTCGGTACTTACTGCTGACAGAGCAGGTGCCACCCCGGCGGAGGCCGAGGCCCAGTTGGAAAGTTTGTGGTAACGTAGCGCAGCCGTCGCAAGCGGGATCCCCCAACTGTGCCCCCGCCTTCGCCCGGGTGATGCACGCGGTCGAATGCCTCTATTTCGAAGATATCCGGAGTGCCGGTCCGACCTCGGCAATATGTTGACCGTTGGTTTCGCCTAAAGCGCGGACGTGGCTACGCTCAGGTTCGGAATCGTCGTCGACTCGATCCCTGTGTCGAAGGACACATCACGCGACTGGGTGAAGCGATCACCCAGCGGCGCCCAAAATTGGTGGATCACCCTCGCGCGTACGTTCACGACCCAATATTCGGCAATGCCTTCGCGCGCATAGATCTTGCGCTTTCGGCCGAGATCGTTGCGCAGCGTCGTATCCGCAACCTCGATCACCAGTGCGAGCGATGCGAGCGGGATTAGCCCTTCGCCCTCCGGTTCTGCGGTTACAGCGATATCAGGTTCTGGCACGTTGTAGGGCGGCATCGAAACCGACCCTTCGACAAGCGCTTCGAGATTGCCCGGCAACGTATCGAGCGTATCGGCGATCAGGCGAAACAGCCGTGACTTGATCCGCGCGTGCGGCCTGTGCTGCGAATTCATGTAGACGATTTCCCCGTCCAGCAGCTCGGTTTTGCCATACGCCTCGAACGCCCCGGCGGCGTCGAGCATCAGATAGTCCTCGACCCGAAGCTTTACGGGGAGCGGCACGGTGGTAAGAGGCACCATCTCGGTCATTGCACCAGCCTAGCATGATCGGCGAGCGTCCCCAAGACGCGTGAAACAGAGCGGAGTGCATCTTGGCTGTCATCGAAACTTCCCCCGGCGGGAATACTCCTCCGGCTGCGGGCGAGCTTCAGTATCGCCTTCGCCAGCAGTCGATCCTGGCCGATTTTGGGATCGAGGCACTGCGCGCGCGCGATCTCCAGCCGATGTTGCAGCGTGCGACCGAGCTGTGCGGCGAGGGGATGCGGTCGAAATACTGCAAGTTCCTCGAATATCGCCCGGAGCAGGATACGCTGCTGGTGCGCGCCGGCATCGGCTGGGAGCCGGGCGTGGTAGGGTCGACCGAGATGCGCACCGATCTCGGTTCGCCCGCGGGGTTTGCGCTGGAAACCGGCCTGCCGGTAATCTCGAACCATCTCGAAAACGAACAGCGGTTTCGGACGCCCGAGTTCATGGCGCGGCACAATATCCGGCGCGCGATCAACGTGCTCGTCGAGACGTCGGGCAAGCGCTTCGGCGTGCTCGAGGTCGACAGCCCCGACGAAGGACAGTTCGAGCCCGCCGACTTCGCGTTCATGCAGGGTTTCGCCAACCTCATCGGCGTAGCGATCGAGCGACAGCAGGCCGAACAACGGCTGAGCGAGGCGATGGAGCATCAGGAGCTGCTCACGCGCGAGGCCAGCCACCGCGTCAAGAACAGCCTCGCGCTGGTTTCGGCGATGCTCAACCTCCAGATGCAGGAAGACGACGATCCGCGGATCCGGCGGCTGCTCGGCGACGCGCAGGCGCGGATCACCGCGATCGCGCAGACGCACGACCAGCTCTGGCGGGGCGACCAGGTCGGCATCGTCGCGCTCGACGATCTGGTCTGCGGGATCGCGACGGGGCTTGGCGAGCAGTCGCTCAACCACCGGATCGACTGCGATATCGAGGCGATCCTGATCAGCGCCGACGTGGCGATCCCGATGGGGTTGCTGGTCACCGAACTCGTCACCAACGCGATCAAATATGCCTATGGCGAGGACGGCGGCGTGATCCTGGTCAGGGTGCGCAGCGCGGACGGGCGGATCGTCCTGACGGTGTCGGACGAGGGCGGCGGGCTGCCGGCGGACTTCGACCTGAAGACGGCGTCGCGCAAAAGCCTGGGGATGCGGATGATCGGCAGCCTCGCGCGGCAGTTGCGCGGGGCGGTGACGATCGAGAACGCACAGGTCGGGACGTGCGCAACGCTGGACGTGCCCGATCCGCGGGTCGAGGTCGTTGGCTAGACGTTGAGTGTGCGATCCTCCCCCTGGCGGGGGAGGATCACGGAAAAGCTAAGCCGCCACGGCGTCCGCTCTGGTTGCCATCCACGCTTCGGCCTTCGCCAGCGCGGGCGCGTCGTCGACGTCGATCCAGTCGATGTCGCTGCAATCGACGATCCGGGCCAGGCCTTGCGCGGCAAGCAGGCGGACGCCTTCGGTGAGCGAGGGGCTGGCAAGCGTTGCCAGCGCATCCGACAGCGCAGGGCCGATCGCGAAGACGCCGGTGTCGTAGCAGTCGTGCGGTTCGAGGCCCTTGCCGATCGCGACGATGCGGTCGCCTTCGGTCGCGACGCAGGTGACGTCCTCGGGGTCGACCCAGTCATGGCCGAGGCGGCGGTCGATGCCGAGGCGGAGACCACCGCCAGCGCCAGCCTTCGCCATACGCGCGTAGAGTTCGGGACTGACGAGGTGGTCGCACATCGCCAGCACCGCCTCGCCACCGGCCAGCGCCTCGCGCGCAGCCAGCACCGAGACGCCGTTCGGCTCGCGGTGATCGGCGAGCACTGTCTCGACCGCCAGCGGCCAGCGCCGGCTGCCAAGATACGCTTCGATCGCCTCGCGACCATAACTCACCGTCACGATCGCGCGAGCAAAGCCGGCCTCAGCCAGCCCTTCCAAAGCATGCGCGATCAACGGCCGCCCCGCGACCGCGCAGAGCGGCTTATACGGGGCGGAGGTGCGAAGGCGGCTGCCTTCCCCGGCGGCGAGGATGATCGCCGTTTGAATCCGGGGCGTCTCGATCATGTCAGGCGGCCTTGATGAACCGCTCGACTTCGATCTGCGCGAGATCGTCGGTCATCTGCGTGCGCGGGTGCTTGCAGAAATAGGCCGAGGCAGGGTCGATCACGCCGGCGATGCCGCGATCCTTGGCGATCTTGGCGCAGCGGATCATGTCGATCGCGACACCCGCCGAGTTGGGGCTGTCCTCGACCGAAAGACGCAGCTCGATGTTCATCGGCACGCCGCCGAACAGCTGGCCTTCCATGCGCAGGAAGCAGACCTTGTTGTCGTTCTGCCAAGGCACGTAATCCGACGGGCCGATATGGACGTTGTCGTCGTCCATCCGCTCGGCCGCGACCGACTGGACGGCTTCGGTCTTCGAGATCTTCTTCGACTCGAGACGGCGATGGTTCGACATGTTGAGGAAGTCGGTGTTGCCGCCGGTGTTGAGCTGGTAGGTGCGATCCAGCTTCACGCCGCGCTTGGCGAACAGGTCGGTCAGCACACGGTGGACGATCGTCGCGCCGAGCTGCGCCTTGATGTCGTCGCCGATGATCGCGACGCCGGCGTCCTCGAACTTCTTCGCCCATACCGGGTTCGACGCGATAAACACGGGGATGTTGTTGACGAACGCCACGCCCGCTTCGATCGCGCACTCGGCGTAGAATTCGGTCGCTTCCTGCGAACCGACCGGGAGGTAGTTCATCAGCACGTCGGCGCCCGATGCCTTCAGCTCGGCGATGACCTCTTCACGCGTCGGTTCGGCGGCGTCGGAAACCAGGAACGTACGGTCGTCCTTGAAGTCAGCCATGTGGTCGGCGACGCCGTCCAGCTTCTTGCCCATCTTCACGATCGTGCCGGTGTTGCTCACGTTCGGCGCGAACACCGCGGTGCAGTTCGGCTTGGCGAAGATCGCCTCGGCGACGTCCTTGCCGACTTTCCGCCGATCGACGTCCCACGCCGCGACGACCTTGATGTCGCTCGGCTTGTAGCCACCCATGTCGAAATGCATCAGGCCGACCTGGTCGTTGGCGCCCTCACGGTAGTGCTCGAGGCCTTGCACGAGCGAGCTCGCGCAGTTGCCGATGCCGACCACGGCGATCCGAATGCTATTCATTACTGACCCTGTTCCTTACGAAAGATGCATGCGCGACGCGGTCTTTGGTCGCGGCGGCGTTGTACTACGAACGAAGGCGCGTTCGACACGACGGTGCCAGACGAGCCCGACGATGGCCACGAGCGTCAAAGGGACGATCTCGAACCACCAGAAGATGCGTGGGTTGCCCGCGAAGCAGGCGACGAAGATCGCCCATACTCGCACATTCGCGGTAAGCAAGGCCATCAAGCGCAACGGCGCGACGGCGCGAGCCCCATAACTGGCGCCGAGCGCGACCGGATCGCTCGATTGGCCGAGCGTCCGTTCGAACGGCATGGCGATCCGATCGATGCTGCTGGCGACCCCATCATAGAAGCGCACGAGCGCGTTACCGGTCGGTACGGGGGGCGCTGCGAGCGCCACGCCCTTGATCCGGCGATGGAAGCGTGAACGCTCGCCTTCGTACATGTTCGACTGCACCGCATGCGCGCCACCGGCGGCAATGGCGAGGATCCAGCCCGCGGGCGTATCGATCGTCAACGCGAGGGAGATATAGATCAGCGCGAACACGCCGTGATCGCACAACCCGTCGAGCATGCGCCCGAGCGGGCTCGCGGTCTTGGTCGCGCGGGCGACCATGCCGTCGAGCCCGTCGGCGATCAGCCACCCCATCGACAGCACCAGACCGACCAGCGCCAGCGCCCAATTACCCCATTGCGTATAGGCGAGCGCAGCCGCCCCACCGAGGCAAAGGCCCGCCACCGACACCGAATTCGCGGAAATTCCACGCGCCAAGGCGAGCGGCAAAAGCGCACGGCCCGCCGGGTGAATCAGCCAAAGATTAGATGGGATCTCGATCCGGCGATCGCGCGATCCATCCGGTGGAGCCACTGTCATAGGATTTTCACAATGCGCCCGACCCGTGGATTATGCAAGACGGCGCGGCTAACCACACGGAACGCTTGACCGCAATTCTTCGATCCAAGCGGTTGCAATTCCGTCCGAAGGGGCCCGCCAATCGCCGCGCGGCGACAGCGCGCCCCCTGCCGACACCTTCGGTCCGTTGGGCATCGCCGACCGCTTGAACTGGCTGGTCGTGAAAAACCGGAACAGGAATTTCTCCAGCCAGTGGCGGATCGTCGGCAGGTCGTAAGCGACGCGCGCATCGGCGGGCAGATCCTCCGGCCACGCGCCAACGCTCGCATCGCGCCAGGCGTGCCAGGCGAGGAACGCGATCTTCGAAGGCGCAAGGCCATGGCGGATGACGTAATGCGCGAAGAAGTCGTTCAGCGCGTACGGCCCGATCATCGACTCCGTGCTCTGCAATGCGCCGTCCGCACCCGCGGGGACGAGCTCGGGCGAAATTTCCTGCGCGAGGATCGTCGACAGAATGGCGTCGGTCGCCGCGTCATACTGGTCGGTGCGGATACACCAGCGGATCAGGAACTGGATCAACGTTTTCGGCACGCCGCTGTTGACCGCATAATGGCTCATCTGGTCGCCGACGCCGTAGGTGCACCAGCCAAGCGCCATCTCGCTGAGATCGCCGGTGCCGAGCACGATCCCGCGCCGCTGGTTGGCGAGGCGGAAGAGGTAATCGGTGCGCAAGCCCGCCTGCACGTTCTCGAACGTGATGTCGTACACCGGTTCGCCCTCGCTGAAGGGGTGGCCGATGTCTTCCAGCATGCGGCGGGCGGCGGGTTTGATATCGATCTCTTCGGCGGTGATGCCGAGCGCGCGCATGAGCGCCCAGGCGTTCGCCTTGGTGCCGTCTCCGGTCGCGAAGCCGGGCATCGTGAAGCCGAGGATGTTGGTCCGCGGGCGGCCGAGCCGGTCCATCGCCTTGGCTGCGACGATCAGCGCATGCGTCGAGTCGAGGCCACCGGAGACGCCGATCACGATCGTCTCGGCGTTTGCGGAGACGAGCCGCTTCGACAACGCCTCCACCTGGATGTTGAACGCTTCGTAGCAATCGTCGTCGCGTCGCGCCGGATCGTTCGGGACGAACGGGAAGCGGCGGATCGCACGCTCCAGACCGGCATCGTCGCAGACCGGCGCATGATCGAACCCGATCCGCCGGAAGCGCGTCTCCGGGTTGCCCGCAAACACGGCGGCATCGTTGAACGTCCCGAACCGCAGCCGCTCTTGCGTGATCCGCTCGCAATCGACGTCGGCGACGACCAGCTCTGGTTCGGTCGCGAACCGCTTCGATTCCGCCAGTTGCTCGCCGAGTTCGTGGATCAGCCCCTGGCCGTCCCACGCGACTTCGGTGGTGCTCTCGCCGGGGCCCGCCGCGGAATAGACGTACGCACACACCGCGCGCGCCGACTGCGCCGCCGCCAGCATCGCCCGCTCGCGCGCCTTGCCGATGACGATGTTCGACGCCGACAAATTGCAGCAGATCAGCGCGCCGGCGAGCGCGCCGGCGGTCGAGGGCGGGGTAGGGGCCCAATAATCCTCGCAGATCTCGGCATGGAACACGAACCCGGGCAGGTCGTGCGCGGCAAAGATCAGGTCGGTCCCGAACGGCACCTCCTCGCCGCCGAGGTCGATCGTCAGTCCGGTCATGCCCGCGCCGCTCGCGAACCAGCGCTTTTCATAGAATTCGCGATAATTGGGCAGGAACGTCTTGGGCACCACGCCGAGCACGCGGCCGTGGGCGATCGCCAGCGCGCAATTATACAGCCGCCCGTTCCGCACCAGCGCCGCGCCCACGAGCAGCACCGGTCGCAGGTCCGCACTGGCCTCGACGACCGCCGCGATCGCCGCCAGCGTCGCACGCTGCTGTGCAGTCTGCAGGTGTAGGTCGTCGATCGCATAGGAGGTCAGGTTCAATTCGGGGAACACGATCAGGTCGACGCCCTGCGCGTCGGCATCCCGCGCCAGCGCGATCGTCGCGGCGGCATTGGCGGCGGTATCGCCGACCGAGGCCCTGGGCGTGGCGGCGGCGACGCGGATCAGGCCGTGCGTGTGGATCGCGTAGAACGGATGCTTCATGCCGCACAGATACCCGCGTGCGGCGCGCCACGCTACCGGCTTGGGGATGCTGCCGGTTCCATAAAAAAAGGGCGGGAGGGTTGCCCATCCCGCCCGCTCTGTTCGCCGTCGATCAGAACTCGAAGTGGACCGAGCCGATGAAGGTCCGCGGTGCGCCGAACGTGTAGCGCGTCGTGCTCGCCGCCGTCGTCCCGGTGCTGAGGTTGCCGAAATAGCGTTCGTTGAACAGGTTCGACACGTTCAGCTGGAAGAACGTCTTGTCGAGCCCGGCGAACGCCAGGTCGAACCGCGCGTCGAGATCGACCGTGGTGTAGCCCGCCGCGATCAGGTCGTTGACGTCGGTGACGTAGCGCTGGCCGACATGCTTGACCTGCGCGCCGATCGAGACCGGATCGAACGATGCCTGCACCCGGCCGCCATATTGCCATTTGGGCGTCTCGACGACGAACTTGCCTGCGGTCGCCGCGGTGATCGCGCCGGTGGTCGGGTCGACCGCGTTGTCCTGCAGCTTGGCGTCGATGTACGACACGAACCCGTAGAGCGAGATGTTGCGGATCGGCGTGATCCCGAGACTCGCGTCGACGCCCTTGCTCTTGACCGTGCCGACGTTGCGATCGGTGGTCAGCGTGCCGCCACCCTCGAGCGTGGTCAGCATCGAGATGATCCGGTTGTCGTAATGGATGTACCAGCCGGCCAGCTGCGCCTGGATCAGCCGCGATGAATAGCGCAGGCCGAGATCGAACGAGTCGGTCTTTTCGGGCTTCACCTCGGCGACCGGCGCGATCGTGACGTCGTCGAACGCATAGAGATTGTCGGTGCGCGGTGCCGAGAAGCCCTTGGCATAGCTGGCGAAGATGCTCGCATTCGGGGTGAAGCTGTAGGTTGCTCCGACGTTCGGCAGGACCGCGTTGTACGACTTGATGCGGTTTTTGTACGGTGCGCCATAGGCGGCCGTGGTGGCGTTCGCGGCGACCTGTGCGGCGGTCTGTGAGGTGCAGTATCCGTCGCTCGAATTGCCCGGGATCGTGTAGCAGTAATTGGTCAGGTTGCGGCGGAAGAACGGCGCGCGCAGGCCAACCGCGAGCTTCAACGCATCGTCGAAATACGACCCGCGATACTCGCCCGACACCTGGTGCAGGATCGCGTACGACAGGTGGTTGCGCTTGTTGACGACATTGCCCGCCGCATCGAGCACTGCACCTTCGCCCTCGCCGTCGAGCGCACTGAAGACGCTGTACGGATTGCCGGCGGCATCGAGCAGGCTCGCCTCGCCGGTCTGGCGATGACGCGCGCGATCCCAGGTATAGGCGAAGCGGACGGTGTTGTCGGCGTCGAGATCGTAGCGCAAGCCTGCGATCGCGGTGAAGCGCTGCGTGCGCGTGTTCGACGGGAGATAGACGCGCACGTAATCGAGCGTATCGCCATCACCGTTGATATCGACTGTCGACGCGACGCCTGCACCGAGCCGCTGGAGCTGGTAGGTGTAGACGCTGGTCGCCGCCGCCGTACCCGCTGCGTTGGTCGCGTTGGCGTCGCTCTCGGCGAGCACGGCCGAGCCGCCGCCATTGGCGCGGGTGAAGCTGTACGCACCGTCGAAGGTGAAGATCAGCTTGTCGGTCAGCGTGTAGCGCGAATTGACGCGGAAATTGCCTGTGTTCGACGGGTTGATCGCGGTCGATGCGACGTTGCTGCACGCGGTCTTGTCGCTCTGACTGCCGGCCCCGCCACTCGCCGAGGGCAGCGAGCAGGTGCTGTCGTAGAGATAGGCGTTGGTCTTGTCGTCGAACACGGTGTCGTATTGCGAGTTGCTCAGGTCGAGCGTGTACGGCGTGTCCGACGTGATCCCTGTCGTCGGCACGACCGCGGTGCCGAGCGTCGTGCGGATATTGGCGAGCGTCGGGTTGCTGTACGAGCTGTTGCGGTTCTGGTTGTAGTTCGCGCCGAACGCGATGAAATCGCCCTTGCTGCCGATCGGCTGATAGATCTTGGCGTTATATTGCTGCTTGTTGATCTCTCCCGAACCGCGGAACTGGTCGTAGCGCTGTTCGCTGGCCGAGATCCACGCCTTGGTGCCGAACGAGGTGAAGACGCCGGTATCGAGCTTGGCGAAGAAGCGGTTCATGTCGTTGGTGCCGTGCGAATAGGCCATCGTTGCGCCGAGTTTGTCCTTCGGCATCACCGACCGGTAATTGACCGTGCCGCCCGACGCGCTGGCGGTCGGCGAATCGACGTCGGTCGCGCCGAAATTGACGTTGACCTGCTCGATCAGCTCGGGGTCGAGCTGCTGGTTCGAATAGATCGCGTAATTGCCCGAATCGTTCAGCGGAATGCCGTCGAACGTCAGCGAGATACGGTTGCCGTCGAACCCGCGGATGCGCAGCTGCCCGCCCGAGCCGCCGTACGGATCGCTGTTCGTGAAGTTCACGCCGGGGACGAGGTTGATCGTGTCGAGGATCGTCTGGCCGGGTGTGCGGCGCTCGATCAACTCCTGCGTCAGGACCGCCTTCGCCTTGGGGCTGTCGGGCGTCTGGATACCGTTCACGCCCGTCGAGCGCTGGCCGCTGACGACGATATCGGTCTCCGCGTCGACCGTGCCGGTCGATTGCGCGTGCGCCGTGGCGGGAAGAACCAGCGCCGCGAGTGCAGCGCTGCAGAATAATGTCTTACGCATGTATGCCCCTTTTGAAGACCCGTCGAAATACGACGCGGAGATCGCCGTCGTTTTCTCGTAGTTTCGCTATGAGTCATAGATGACAGTTTGGCGTAAGCCGTCGTGATGTACCGTTTTGCTAGGCGGGTGTTGTATGTGAGATCCGGTATGTGTCGGATTGTGTCTCAATATCGCCATCCATGACGATGAAGACGTATCGCGTTACCAGGTTTACGGGATGGTTACTGTCCGAGATCCTTCGTGTCGGACTGGGCGGCGTGGGGCGATCATCGTGGGAAAGCCATGTCCTTGCACGCCGGGCGGCGATAGGACGCGCAGGGCACCGGGCATCGCGTGGGCGAGGGGCCGACAGGAGGCGGCTTTGACGATTACGCTGTTCGGCATCAAAAACTGCGACACGATGAAGAAGGCGCGGGCCTGGCTCGACACGCACAGCGTCGACTACGCGTTCCATGACTACAAGGCCGCCGGGATCGATGCGGCGCGCCTGGAAGGCTGGATCGACCGGGTCGGCTGGGAGGCGCTGCTCAACCGCGCCGGCACCACGTTCCGAAAACTGCCCGAGGCGGACCGCGCCGATCTCGATGCGGGCAAGGCCGTGGCGCTGATGCTGGCGCAACCGTCGATGATCAAGCGGCCTGTGCTGGAGGCTGGCGAGACGCTGCTGGTCGGGTTCAAGCCCGAGCGGTATGAGGCGGCGGGGCTGGGGAGCGTCTGAAGGAGATCGGCATGCCTGTTGCAACCTGGAATGGCCACGAGATCGCACGATCGGACGACACCGTCGTCGTCGAGGGCAATCACTATTTTCCCGCGAACAGCGTCGATCCGGCGCTGCTGGAGGATAGCGCCACGCACTCGAACTGCCCGTGGAAGGGCGTGGCCAGCTACAAGACGCTGGTCGTCGACGGCAAACGCAACGTCGATGCCGTCTGGTATTATCCCGATCCGAAATCCGCCGCCGCCGAGATCAAGGGCCGGTACGCATTCTGGAAGGGCGTGACCGTCGGGTAAGGCGGCACGGCCGCAATTGCTGTCGCCGTCATCTCCGCGTCTCGCCGCCATCGCCAAGTATCCCCGTCATCCCAGCGAAAGCTGGGATCTCCCGGTCAGGCGGGCGTCGCGAACCACGAGGGAGACCCCAGCTTTCGCTGGGGTGACGGTTATCCAACTCGAATCGCCGCCCGCAATCCTCCCCCGCTGGGGGGAGGATCTAGAAGTTCCGCTCAGATCGCGCCCGAGAACGTGTCGCACTGCGCCGGATCGCCGCTGTCGAGCCCGCGCTTCAGCCACGTCTGACGCTGCGCCGACGTCCCGTGCGTGAAGCTGTCCGGTACCACACGCCCCTGCGATTCCTTTTGCAACGTGTCGTCGCCGATCGCCTGCGCCGCGGTCATGCCCTCCTGGATATCGCCCGCCTCGAGCCGCGACCGGTTCGCCGCCGCCCATACGCCGGCATAGCAATCCGCTTGCAGTTCCAGCCGCACCGACAGCGCGTTGCCCTCGGTCTCGCTCGCCTGGCGCTGCGCCTGCTGGACCTGCGCATTGGTGCCGAGCAACTTCTGGATATGATGGCCGAACTCGTGCGCGATCACGTAATCCTGCGCGAAGTCGCCCTCCGCCTTGAAGCGGTTCGACAGTTCCGAGAAGAAGCTCGTGTCGAGATAGATTCCCTGGTCGGTCGGGCAATAGAACGGCCCCATCGCCGACTGCGCCGCGCCGCAGCCGGATTTGCCGTTACCGTCGAAGAAGACGAGCTTGGGCGCCTCGAACCGCTGGCCGTTCTTCTGGAAAATCGCTTCCCAGGTATTGTCGGCCGAACTGAACGCGTTGCAAGCGGCCTTGCTCTCGGGCGTCAGGGTGCAGCTCGTCGTGGTGTTCGTGCCTGCGCGTGGTGCGCCGTTCTGAGTGGTCGGGGCGGAGGATTGCCCGCCACCCAGCAGCCCGCCGAGACCGCCCATGCCGCCGAACACCGCCATCAGGATCAGCACGACGACGATCCCGCCGCAGCCGAAGCGGCTGCCGATCATTGGCAACAGTCCCATCAGCAGGCCGCCGCCGCCGCCAAAGCCGCCGCCTCCGCCGCCCGAACCGCGCTGGTCCTCCACGTTGATGTTCGGATCGAAGTCGTCGAGCCGCATGATATGCCCCTTTTCGTTTCTGCTTGGGAACGAAATGCGCAAGGTGGCGGTAGAGTTGCAAGGCTGTACGTTCGGCGGTTCGATCTCGGCGGTTCGATAGTGATGGGCCGACAGCGATAGGGGGAGTGCGCATGTTCCTGAAGGGCAAGACGGCAGTCATTACCGGATCAACCTCCGGCATCGGGCTCGCCTACGCCAAGGCGTTTGCTGCCGAAGGCGCGGCGATCGTCCTGAACGGCTTTGGCGATGCGGACGCGATCGAACGGGAGCGCGCGGATTTGGCGCAGGTCAGCGGCGCGGCCGCCCTGTACGACGCGGCCGACATGACGAGGCCCGACGAGATCGCCGCGATGGTCGAACGGGCGGCGCGCGAGACCGGCAGCGTCGACATCGTCGTCAACAACGCGGGTATCCAGCATGTCGCGGGAATCGCCGATTTCCCGATCGACAAGTTCGACGCGATCATCGCGATCAACCTGTCCTCTGCCTGGCACATGATGCGCGCCGCGGTGCCGCACATGCGCGCGAAGGGCTGGGGGCGGATCATCTCGACCGCGTCGGCGCATTCGCTGGTCGCGAGCCCCAACAAGTCCGCTTACGTCATGGCCAAGCACGCGATCGCCGGCCTGACCAAGACGATCGCGCTGGAGACCGCGACCGACGGCATCACCGTCAATTGCATCTCGCCGGGCTATGTCTGGACGCCGCTGGTCGAGAACCAGATTCCCGACACGATGGCGGCGCGCGGGCTGACGCGCGACCAGGTGATGAACGACGTGCTGCTCGCGGCGCAACCGACCAAGGAATTCGTCACGCCCGAACAGGTCGCGGCGTTCGCGCTGTTCCTGTGTCGCGACGAGGCCAGGGCGATCACCGGCGCGAACCTGTCGATGGATGGCGGGTGGACCGCGGCATGAGGGTCCCGGCTGGCCCGATACCGCTGCCGACACGCGCCTGGTGGGCGGCAACCGCCTGCGTCATGATCGCGGCCTGTGGCTCGAACGACCGGCGCGTCATGTCCGCGGGGGACATCGTGGCCCCGGCCGACCCGCTAGATGATTCGCGTGACGGGGACGCCGCCGATCGCGACTGGCGCCGGGTCGCCACGTCGGCCGATCGTGCGCGCCTGAGGGGTTGGCGCGGCGCCTGGATCAACGCGCTCGCACAGGCCGATCCGCGCGAAATCGCTCGCGAACCCGTGCTGTTCGATCCCGATCACGCGCTGGAGACCCCATTGCCCCCGAGCGGCAGCTATCGATGCCGCACGTTCAAGCTCGGCGCACGCGGCGGGATCGGGCCGACCTTTGCCAGTTCGGGCTGGTTCGCGTGCCGGATCGGCGGCGCGGACCCCAACTCAAGTGGCGACAGCGTCGTCAGCCTGGTCAAGCTCGACGGATCGCAACGCCCCGTCGGCAGGATCTTCGCGGACACGAACGCGCGTGCGGTCTTTCTCGGGACGATGGAGCTTGGCGACGAAAAGCGGCCGATGCGCTATGGTCGCGACGCGAACCGCGACATGGCCGGGTTGATCGAGCGTATCGGCACACGCCGCTGGCGGGTCGTACTGCCCTATCCGCGGTTCGAATCGGTGCTGGACGTCGTCGAACTGGTACCGGCGCCCTAGCGCGCCGTAGCCAGCGGGAGCTGCGGCTGCGGCAGCGATGAAACGGTCGCGGTCGCGATAACCGGAACGTCGGCGCGCGGTGTCGCGGGCGCCGGGACCAGCGGGCCGAGCGTCGCGAGATACTCCTTGCCGTGCAGCCCGACCGGTATCGCCCGCGTCGCGTTCCTGGCGAGGACCGCCTTCAGATAGGAGCGCGGCTTTTTCATCAGCTCAGGCTGATCGAGGTCGGTCAGCCCGACCAGCCGCGCAGCCTCCTTCACGAAGGTCACGCAATTATGGTCGCCGACACGATAGATGCTGTCGGGCTTGCCTTCGCTCCACGCGTCGACCAGCGCGAGGATGGCGGTGTATTGCGCATCGGTCATGACCACCGAGAACTGCGCATCGCTGCCCTTGATGTAAAAGGGCGTCGCGATGTCGAGCTTGCCGGCGACCGGGCCGAACAGCAATGCGGGGGTCAGCGATTTCGCGGTGAACCCGAAATTGGCGTCGACCGGATCGCCGCCCGCATCGGCCACGCCGCGCAACGTGAAGAACGCATGCGGAAAGCTGTTGCCGAGTTCGTGGCTCCAGAACGTGATCGTCACCGCGGCGTTCGCCGGCAGCGCGAAACCGATCCAGAACACCAGCAGGGCGAGCAGTCGAACACAGCGTCTCATGCCGGCAAGCTATCGCGGAATTACGTGCCTTACCAGTGGGATAACGCGAACACAGATCAGCTTTGCGGCGCTGGCTTTTGATCCATGATCCGGGTGGTTGGTACCGCTTCCTCGCGCTTTTCGGGGCGGATATAGATCGACGACAAGGTCGGCACCGCGGTTCGCAGCTCGGTCTCGATCGCCTCGATCATCGTTTCGCCGGCGCCCATCGTCATCGCATCGTCGAAATCGGCGCTGATCGCGGCAAAGATGCTGTCGGGTGCGGTGTGGATCGTGCGGACATGGTTGACCGCCGTGATCCCGGGATACCCGGTGACGATCTTGCGGATCGTCGCGATCACCGCCGGGTCGGCGCGCTCGCCGATCAACAGGCCCTTCGATTCGCGCGCGAGCAGCACGGCGACCAAGGCGAGGATCAGCCCGATCGCGATCGAAGCAGCGCCGTCGATCCGCGGATCGTTGAAGGCGTGGCTCGCCCAGATGCCGATCCCGGCGATTACGAGGCCCGCCAGCGCTGCCGAATCCTCGAACAGCACGATGAAGCCCGCGGGATCCTTCGACCGGTGGATCGCCGACCACCAGCCCATATCGCCCTTGGTCTTCGAGAATTCGCGCACCGCGATCGTCCAGCTGCTGCCCTCCAGCGCGAACGAGATCGCCAGCACGACATAGTTGATCGTCGGGCTGGTCAGCGGCTCGGGCGACTGGATGTGGCGCCATCCCTCGTAGATCGATACCCCCGCGCCGATCGCGAAGATCAGGATCGCGACGACGAACGCCCAGAAATACAGCTCGCGACCATAGCCGAACGGGTGTGCCTCGTCGGCGGGGCGCTTGGCCTTGCGCTGGCCGTAGAGCAGCAGCACCTGGTTGCCGCTGTCGACCACCGAATGGAAGCCTTCGGTCAGCATCGACGACGATCCGGTCAGCCCGGCGGCGACGAATTTGGCCACCCCGATCCCGAGATTGGCGGCGAGGGCGCCGTAGAGGACGATGTCGTCCTTGATGCGAGCGGTCAGTGTCTTGGCCATGCCGCCGTCCTACACCAGGGGGCGGGGTTGGAAAGGGGCCGCTTCGCAAGAGGTTGGCGAAGATCTGGCGGAGACCTCGCGGGGGGAGCATCGTGACTCGCAGGAATGCCCGCCGGTGGACGAACCACCGGCGGGCACCTTTCCTCCCCAGGAAACTGCCTGAAAGCGTGTCAGCCGAGCCGGCCGAGGCGGTGGTACAGCGCACTCATCCGCATCAGTCGCGTGTCGTCGATCGAAGTCTTGCTGATCATCTCGCCGAGCACTTCCTTCATCAGCGCGAAATCGTTGGTCGAGAAGACGGCGCGGGCGCGGGGTTGTTCGGTGGTGGTCTGCATGGCTTGCCTCCTTCGATGGTGCGTCTTGTCTCTCTCTTTACAGCGGCTGCATATCGAGAGAAGCGATGCACACCTAATAGCGGGCGATACCGGCCGGTTGGAATGGGAAGTCGGTTTGCAGCAGCGTCGCGATGTCCGTCGTTCTTGCTTCCAGGCTGTCGGCCTGTAAAGATCGTGACAGGAGGGTTTGCGATGGCGGAACGGAAATTGCTGGCGGGGCATGCGATCCGCCGCCTGCGGCGCGGGGCGGGGCTGACGCAGGCGGCGATGGCCGACATGCTCGCGATCAGCCCGAGCTACCTGAACCTCGTCGAGCGCAACCAGCGGCCGATCTCGGCCACCCTGCTGATCAAGCTGGCGGAGAGCTTCGACTTCGATCCGCGCTCGCTCACCGCCGCCGAGCCCGGCGGCGGTGCCGAAGCGATCCGGCGGCGGCTGGCGGACCCGATGTTCGCCGACCTCGAGATCGACCGCAACGAAGTCGAGGAGTGGCTTGCCAGCGCCCCCGGCGGCGCGGCCGCGTTCGCGCGCGTGTTCGACCGGATCGGCGGCGGCGCGGTAGTCGAGGCGAGCGACGATCCGGTGACGCTGGTCCGTCGCGAGATCGAGCGCTGGCGCAATCATTTCGCCGATCTCGACGCGGCGGCTGAGGCGCTGGCGGACGAGCTGAGGCTCGGTGCGGGCGACCTTTACGGCGCGATTGCCGAGCGGCTGCGGTCGAAACACGGCCTGACGATCCGCGTTCTGCCCGCCGATGTGCTGCCGGACATGCTGCGCCGGCTCGATCTCCACGCGCGCCAGTTGCAGCTGAGCGAGATGCTCGACCCCGCCTCGCGGACGTTCGCGGTCGCTTTCCAGCTTGGCCAGATCGAGGCGAAGGCGGAGATCGATGCGCTCGCGAAAGGCGCAGGCTTCACCGATCGTGCTGCTGAGCGGCTCTATCGTCGCCACCTGCTTGGCTATTTCGCCGCCGCGCTGATGATGCCGTACGCACGGTTCCTGCGCGGGTGCGAGACGACCGGGTACGATATCGAGCTGCTCCAGCGCCGGTTCGGCGCGGGTTTCGAACAGGTCGCACACCGGCTGACGACGTTGCAGCGGGTCGGCGCACGTGGACTGCCGTTCTTCATGATCCGGATCGACCGCGCGGGGCAGGCATCGAAGCGCTATCCCGGTGCGAGCGGTGCGGCACTGGTCGAGGCGGACGGGCGGTGTCCGTTATGGCACCTCCACCATGCGTTCGACCGGCCGGGCAGCCTGATGGTGCAACTGGTCGAGCTGGAAGACGGCGCGCGCTGGCTGACGATGGCGCGGACGGTGACGCCGCAGGGTAGTCGCTTCGGCGCGGTCCACGCCGAGTTCGCGATCGGCCTCGGCGTGGCGGCATCGCAGGCGGGGGTGCTGGCCGCGGCGAGCGGCTTCGACCTGGCGGGGAGGGCGATGCCGATCGGCCTGGGATGCCGAGCCTGCTTCCGCACCGATTGCCCGCAACGCTCGATCGCCCCGGCGGGCCGTGCGCTGCTGATCAATGAACGCGAACGGCGAACCTCCGCGCTGACGTTCGCAGGAGACTGATCGCCCCTCCCCGCCAGGGGGAGGGGCGATGGGTCAGGCGCCTGCGTCCGTCAACGCGTCGAGCTGGTCCTTGCTCAGTTCGAGCGTCATCGCGGGAAGAAGGTCCTCGATCTGCTTCACGCTGGTTGCGCTAGCGATCGGAGCAGTCACCCCGGGCTGGGCCATCAACCACGCAAGCGCGACCTGCGCGTGCGTCGCGCCGGTGGCCTCGACCACCGAGTCCATCGCATCGAGCACGGCCTTGCCCTTGCCCTCGAGCAGTTCGCCCATGCGACCACCGCGAACGCTCTGCGCAAGATCGTCCTTGGTGCGGTATTTGCCCGTCAGGAAGCCCGACGCGAGCCCGTAATACGGCAGCACACCGATATTCTCGACGACGCAGTAATCCTGCAGCTCGCCCTCGAACTTGGTGCGGCTGACCAGGTTATATTCGGGCTGGAGCACATGATAGCGTGGCAGGTCCGACGTCTTGGCCGCCTCGACCGCCGATTTCAGGCGCGCGGCGTGGAAGTTGGACGCGCCGATGACGCGGACCTTGCCCGCGTCGACGAGCTTGCCGAACGCTTCGAGGACGGCGTCCTGCGGCACGTCCTCGTCATCCTGATGCGCATAATAGAGGTCGATCCGGTCGGTGCCGAGCCGCTTAAGCGACGCTTCGGCAGCGGCAGCGATGCGCGCGGGGGCGAGCTTCTCGCCGCCTTCGCCGGGCAGCATGCCGACCTTGGTGGCGATCAGCACGTCGTCGCGCTTACCACTGGTCTTAAGCCATTCGCCGATCATGGCTTCGGATTCGCCACCAATATGGCCGTCGACCCACGCCGAATACACATCGGCGGTGTCGATCATCGTCCCGCCCCCTGCGACGAATGCGTCGAGCACGGCGAAGCTGGCGGCACGGTCGGCAGTCCAGCCGAACACGTTGCCACCCAGGACGAGCGGGGCGATCTGGAGATCGGTCGAGCCGAGGCGGCGCTTGGTCATCGAGGCTGGTCGCTTTGATTCGAGGAAATGTCTTGCTCGTCGGACGCGACCGCGTTCAGATCGACGCTGTTCGCATCGAGCATCGCGGCGGCTTCGTTCAACTGGTGTGCTTCGTCGGCGGTAACGGCGCCGGGTTCGCTGACCGGCGAGCAGGCCGCGAGCAAAGCAGGAAACAGGACCGCCGCCAGCCCCAGTCCGTCATGCCAGCGAACGCTGGCATCTCCCCGCTTGGGTCGTTGCGACAGGAACCGGGAGATCCCAGCTTTCGCTGGGATGACGTGAGTGGGCGGGCGGCGGTCCATTCAGAGGTTAGTCCTTGATCGCGTTGCCGGCGCGGGTCAGCGCGTTGCCGGTGGCGTCGGCGGCGCGGTCGGCACCGTTGCTGATCGAGGCGCCTGCACGGTCTGCACCGGCTTCGATGCGGTCACCGGCACGGTCGGCCTTCACGTCGAGATTGTCGGTCGCGTTGTCGAGCTTGGCACCGGCATTGTCGAGCGAACGCTCGGCCGAGCCGAGTGCGCGGTCGCTGGCGGCACCGACGTCGCTGACGGCATTCTCGGTGGTGGCGCTGGCATCGGCGGCGATCGCGTTGGCGGCCTGTGCGGTCTGGTCCTGCGCGTTGTTGCTGCAGGCGGCGAGACCGGCGGTGAGCGCCAGGGCGGGGATCAGGAACTTCTTCATACTGTACTACTCCCGTTGATGAACACGGCGTCGATCCGGGTCGGATGTGGCCTTGTGGACCGGAGACGGCCCAGTCCATAGCGCATTCGAACGCGGCCAAGCCGTTTCCGATCCGTCATGATCGGTGACGATGCGACAAGCGGTGTCGGATCATCCCTGCGTTGACCTCATATAAAGAATTCTTTATATGTCTCTGCATGGCAATGGCGCTCGAAATCTTCCGTGCTCTGGCGGACGCGACCCGGTTGCGGATCCTTGCGCTGCTGCGGCGCATGGAGCTGTCGGTCGGCGAACTCGCGCAGGTGCTCGGTCAGAGCCAGCCGCGCGTATCCCGGCATGTGAAGATCTTGTGCGATGCCGGGCTCGCGGAACGTCGCAAGGAGGGCAGCTGGGTGTTCGTGGCACTCGGCGCGCCGGACGTGGTCGAGCCCGTCGCCGGTGCGCTCGATGTCTGGGCGAAGGCCGAACCCGATCACTGGGCGGTGGCAGATGCCGCACGGCTTGCAGCGGTACGCGCGGACCGGGCGGCGTCTGCCGCGGCATGGTTCGAGGGGCATGCCGACGAGTGGGACGCGATCCGCTCGCTGCATGTCGCCGACAGCGAGGTCGAGGCGGCGATGGCGCTTGTGCTGGGCGAAGCGCCGATGGGCACGCTGATCGACATCGGCACCGGCACCGGTCGTATGCTCGAACTGTTCGGCGGGCGGGCTGCGGTCGCGCTCGGGATCGATCGCAGTTCGGAGATGCTGCGACTGGCCCGCGCCAAGCTGCACGACATGACGCACGCCGAATTGCGCCAGGCAGACCTGTACGCGCTGCCGCTGGCCGATGGTGCGGCGGATGTCGCGATCCTGCATCACGTGCTCCATTTCGCGCAACAGCCGGGCGCGGCGATCCTTGAAGCGGTGCGTGTGCTGGCCCCCGGCGGCCGATTGCTGATCGCGGACTTTGCGAGCCACGACCGCGAGGAGCTGCGGTTGCGCGATGCGCATACCCGGCTCGGCTTCGCGGACGAGCAGATCGCCACGTGGTTCGAGGCGGCGGGCTTGCAGACGGCGCGCGTGGAAACGCTCGAGGGTGGTGAGTTGACGGTGAAATTGTGGCTCGGTCGAAAGATCGGTGCGAGCGTGTATGAGGTAAAGGCGGCATGAGCATTTCGATCCCCCAACTGGCAGAAGCGCGCCGCGCGCTCGAAGAACCGCTGTTCGCGGATCTTGCGGGTGATGTCGGTCTGAGCTTCGAATTCTTCCCGCCCAAGAGCGAGAAGATGGAGGCGCAGCTCTGGGAAGCGATCCGCACGCTGGAGCCGCTCGGCCCCGATTTCGTGTCGGTCACCTACGGCGCAGGCGGCTCCACGCGCGAGCGGACGCATGCGACGGTGGCGCGGATCCAGCGCGAGACGTCGATGAACGCCGCCGCGCACCTGACCTGCGTCGAGGCGACCAAGGCCGAGATCGACCAGGTCGCCGAGGAATATTGGGCGGCGGGCGTGCGCCATATCGTCGCGCTGCGTGGCGACATGCCGACGCTCGGCCAGCCGTATCAGGCGCATCCGGGCGGGTATGAGAATGCGGCGGCGCTGGTCGCTGGGTTGCGGAAGCTGCACCCGTTCGAGATATCGGTCGCGGCGTATCCCGAATGCCATCCGGAATCGAGCGGACATGACGCCGACATCGATAATCTGAAGCGCAAGATCGATGCCGGCGCGACCCGCGCGATCACGCAGTTCTTCTTCTCGCCAGAAGCCTATTTCCGGTTTCGCGACCGGGTCGCCGCGGCCGGGATCACCGCGCAGATCCTGCCGGGAATCCTGCCGGTGTCGAACGTCGCGCAGACGCGGAAGTTCGCGGGACTGTGCGGCGCGGAGATCCCGGCGTGGATGGACCGGCTGTTCGAGGGGCTCGACGATCACCCCGCCGCACGGCAGCTCGTTGCAGCGACGATCGCGGCCGAGATGTGCCGGCGGCTCTATGCGGGCGGGGTGAAGGATTTCCATTTCTACACGCTTAACCGTGCGGAACTGGCCTACGCGATCTGCCACATGCTCGGTGTCCGCGCGAAGCCTGCGACAAAGGTCGCCGCGGCGTAACTCCCCTCCCGCTTGCGGGAGGGGTCGGGGGAGGGCGTGGCCCAAACCGACCGTCTCGTTTGCGGCACTTCCCTCCCCCGACCCCT